>NZ_JABEZT010000016.1 GCF_013149805.1 Isoptericola chiayiensis | reverse complement strand
AGTGTGTTGGTGTGTGAAGTTGTCGGCTGATTAGTACCGGTCAGCTGCGACAGTCGTTGGTCCTGTCTTCCACTTCCGGCCTATCTACCCAGTGGTCTAGCTGGGTGCCTTCACAGGTCTAGCCTGTTGGAAACCTTATCTTGAAGCAGGCTTCCCGCTTAGATGCTTTCAGCGGTTATCCTTTCCGAACGTAGCGAACCAGCGGTGCTCCTGGCGGAACAACTGGCATACCAGAGGTTCGTCCGTCCCGGTCCTCTCGTACTAGGGACAGACCTTCTCAAGTTTCCTGCGCGCGCAGCGGATAGGGACCGAACTGTCTCACGACGTTCTAAACCCAGCTCGCGTGCCGCTTTAATGGGCGAACAGCCCAACCCTTGGGACCTACTCCAGCCCCAGGATGCGACGAGCCGACATCGAGGTGCCAAACCATCCCGTCGATATGGACTCTTGGGGAAGATCAGCCTGTTATCCCCGGGGTACCTTTTATCCGTTGAGCGACGGCGCTTCCACGAGCCACCGCCGGATCACTAGTTCCGACTTTCGTCCCTGCTCGACCTGTCGGTCTCACAGTCAAGCTCCCTTGTGCACTTGCACTCGACACCTGATTGCCAACCAGGCTGAGGGAACCTTTGAGCGCCTCCGTTACTTTTTGGGAGGCAACCGCCCCAGTTAAACTACCCACCAGGCACTGTCCCTGATCCGGATCACGGACCGAGGTTAGATGGTCGATGCGGTCAGAGTGGTATTTCAACGGCGACTCCACCCGCGCTGGCGCGCGGGTTTCAATGTCTCCCACCTATCCTACACAAACCGCACCGAACACCAATACCAAGCTGTAGTAAAGGTCCCGGGGTCTTTCCGTCCTGCTGCGCGTAACGAGCATCTTTACTCGTAGTGCAATTTCGCCGAGTTCGTGGTTGAGACAGCGGAGAAGTCGTTACGCCATTCGTGCAGGTCGGAACTTACCCGACAAGGAATTTCGCTACCTTAGGATGGTTATAGTTACCACCGCCGTTTACTGGGGCTTAAATTCTGGGCTTCGCC
>NZ_JABEZT010000015.1:2677-4267 GCF_013149805.1 Isoptericola chiayiensis | reverse complement strand
GGCCTGTTGAGGGTTGGTGGTGTTTTCTCTCTTTTACGGAGAGTTTGATCCTGGCTCAGGACGAACGCTGGCGGCGTGCTTAACACATGCAAGTCGAACGGTGAAGCCCAGCTTGCTGGGTGGATCAGTGGCGAACGGGTGAGTAACACGTGAGCAACCTGCCCTCCACTTCGGGATAAGCCTTGGAAACGGGGTCTAATACCGGATATGAGCACATGGCGCATGTCGTGTGTTGGAAAGTTTTTCGGTGGGGGATGGGCTCGCGGCCTATCAGCTTGTTGGTGGGGTGATGGCCTACCAAGGCGTCGACGGGTAGCCGGCCTGAGAGGGCGACCGGCCACACTGGGACTGAGACACGGCCCAGACTCCTACGGGAGGCAGCAGTGGGGAATATTGCACAATGGGCGAAAGCCTGATGCAGCGACGCCGCGTGAGGGATGACGGCCTTCGGGTTGTAAACCTCTTTCAGCAGGGAAGAAGGCCTTCGGGTGGACGGTACCTGCAGAAGAAGCGCCGGCTAACTACGTGCCAGCAGCCGCGGTAATACGTAGGGCGCAAGCGTTGTCCGGAATTATTGGGCGTAAAGAGCTCGTAGGCGGTTTGTCGCGTCTGGTGTGAAAACCTCAGGCTCAACCTGGGGCGTGCATCGGGTACGGGCAGACTAGAGTGCGGTAGGGGAGACTGGAATTCCTGGTGTAGCGGTGGAATGCGCAGATATCAGGAGGAACACCGATGGCGAAGGCAGGTCTCTGGGCCGCAACTGACGCTGAGGAGCGAAAGCATGGGGAGCGAACAGGATTAGATACCCTGGTAGTCCATGCCGTAAACGTTGGGCACTAGGTGTGGGGCTCATTCCACGAGTTCCGTGCCGCAGCTAACGCATTAAGTGCCCCGCCTGGGGAGTACGGCCGCAAGGCTAAAACTCAAAGGAATTGACGGGGGCCCGCACAAGCGGCGGAGCATGCGGATTAATTCGATGCAACGCGAAGAACCTTACCAAGGCTTGACATGCACCGGACGCTGCCAGAGATGGTGGTTCCGCAAGGTCGGTGCACAGGTGGTGCATGGTTGTCGTCAGCTCGTGTCGTGAGATGTTGGGTTAAGTCCCGCAACGAGCGCAACCCTTGTCCTATGTTGCCAGCGGGTTATGCCGGGGACTCATGGGAGACTGCCGGGGTCAACTCGGAGGAAGGCGGGGATGACGTCAAATCATCATGCCCCTTATGTCTTGGGCTTCACGCATGCTACAATGGCCGGTACAGAGGGCTGCGATACCGTAAGGTGGAGCGAATCCCAAAAAGCCGGTCTCAGTTCGGATTGGGGTCTGCAACTCGACCCCATGAAGTCGGAGTCGCTAGTAATCGCAGATCAGCAACGCTGCGGTGAATACGTTCCCGGGCCTTGTACACACCGCCCGTCAAGTCACGAAAGTTGGTAACACCCGAAGCTCATGGCCCAACCGGTTTTCCGGGGGGAGTGGTCGAAGGTGGGACCGGCGATTGGGACTAAGTCGTAACAAGGTAGCCGTACCGGAAGGTGCGGCTGGATCACCTCCTTTCTAAGGAGCGCATACCTGCCCTTGGGTCTTCG
>NZ_JABEZT010000015.1:0-2581 GCF_013149805.1 Isoptericola chiayiensis | reverse complement strand
TCGGGCCTGTGGGGGTGGGTCAGCGGGGCCGATGGTCTCGCGGGTCGCCTGGGTCGCCGAGTGTGCGACCGGTGGCTGCTCTGGGTGGAACATTGACCGTACGGCCTGCTGGTGGCGGGTCGAGCTAGTACGTCCCTGTCCGGGTGTCCTTCGGGTGCTCGGGGTGCGGGGGTGGGAACGCTCGGTCTGGTGTCGGTGGGTTGGTAGAGCACACTGTTGGGTCCTGAGGCAGCCGGCCATGTGGTCGGGGTCTTGATGGACACGGGTCGTCGGTGGGTCGTAGACCGCCTCCCAGGATGCCTGCAGCGTGAGCTGCTGGGCCTTCGTGGTGGGGGTGGGTGCGTTGCCCGGTTGCCGGCGGGTTCGTCCGTTGCTTGAGAACTGCACAGTGGACGCGAGCATCCCAGAATGTTCGAGCGCTCTTGATGGCTGGTCTGCCCTTCGCGGGGTGGGCCGGTGCGAGGAGTGTTCGGGTTTCTGTAGCGATATTTGTAGTGTGTGTCGAAGTTTTTAAGGGCACATGGTGGATGCCTTGGCACTAGGAGCCGAAGAAGGACGTGGTAGCCTGCGATAAGCCTCGGGGAGTTGGCAAACGAGCTGTGATCCGAGGGTGTCCGAATGGGGGAACCCGGCCGCAGTCATGTGCGGTCACCTCCGCCTGAATGTATAGGGCGGTTGGAGGGAACGTCGGGAAGTGAAACATCTCAGTACCGGCAGGAAGAGATATTCCGTGAGTAGTGGCGAGCGAAAGCGGATGAGGCCAAACCGTATGCGTGTCAAGCTGTCAGGCGTTGCGTGTGCGGGGTTGTGGGACCTTCTTCCAGGATCTGACAGTCCTGGGACCAGTCATAAAGCCGTGTCATAGTCGAACCGTATTGAAAGGCGGACCGTAGAGGGTGTGAGTCCCGTAGACGAAATGGTGCGGCCTGGTGGAGGGGATCCCAAGTAGCACGGGGCCCGTGAAATCTCGTGTGAATCTGGCAAGACCACTTGCTAAGCCTAAATACTACCTAGTGACCGATAGCGGACCAGTACCGTGAGGGAAAGGTGAAAAGTACCCCGGGAGGGGAGTGAAATAGTACCTGAAACCGTGTGCCTACAATCCGTCGGAGCCTCCGTAGCAGGGGTGACGGCGTGCCTTTTGAAGAATGAGCCTGCGAGTTAGTGCTCGGTGGCGAGGTTAACCCGTGTGGGGAAGCCGTAGCGAAAGCGAGTCCGAACAGGGCGTCATAGTCGCCGGGTCTAGACCCGAAGCGAAGTGATCTAGCCATGGGCAGGTTGAAGCGCCGGTAAGACGGCGTGGAGGACCGAACCCACTTAGGTTGAAAACTGAGGGGATGACCTGTGGTTAGGGGTGAAAGGCCAATCAAACTTCGTGATAGCTGGTTCTCCCCGAAATGCATTTAGGTGCAGCGTCACGCGTTCCTTGCCGGAGGTAGAGCTACTGGATGGCCGATGGGCCCTACCAGGTTACTGACGTCAACCAAACTCCGAATGCCGGTAAGCCAGAGCGTGGCAGTGAGACTGCGGGGGATAAGCTTCGTAGTCGAGAGGGAAACAGCCCAGACCACCGGCTAAGGCCCCTAAGCGTGTGCTCAGTGGGAAAGGATGTGGAGTTGCCCAGACAACCAGGAGGTTGGCTTAGAAGCAGCCACCCTTGAAAGAGTGCGTAATAGCTCACTGGTCAAGTGATTCCGCGCCGACAATGTAGCGGGGCTCAAGTACACCGCCGAAGCCGTGGCACTCACACAAGCCCAGCATCCGACCACGGTCGGGTGTTCAGGCGTGTGGGTGGGTAGGGGAGCGTCGTGTGGGCGGTGAAGCCACGGAGTGATCCAGTGGTGGAGGCCACACGAGTGAGAATGCAGGCATGAGTAGCGAAAGACGGGTGAGAAACCCGTCCGCCGAATGACCAAGGGTTCCAGGGCCAGGTTAATCCGCCCTGGGTAAGTCGGGACCTAAGGCGAGGCCGACAGGCGTAGTCGATGGACAAGGAGTTGATATTCTCCTACCGGCGAAGAACCGTCCATACCGAATCCGGTGATGCTAACCGCCCCAACGGCGGCACCGTGGCCTTCGGGCCACACCGCCGCCCGCGGCGTGGGACCCGAACCGGTAGTAGGTAAACGTGTTAACAGGGGTGACGCAGGAAGGTAGCCCGGCGTGGCGATGGTTGACCACGTCCAAGGCCGTAGCCCGTCTCGTAGGCAAATCCGCGAGACTTTCGGGTGAGAGCTGACGGTGACCGCGTATGCGGGAATCGGGTGATCCTATGCTGCCGAGAAAAGCCTCGACGTGAGGTTCTAGCCGCCCGTACCCCAAACCGACTCAGGTGGTCAGGTAGAGAATACTAAGGCGATCGAGAGAATCGTGGTTAAGGAACTCGGCAAAATGCCCCCGTAACTTCGGGAGAAGGGGGGCCCGACCCGTGACCCGGACTTGCTCCGGTGAGGCGGTGAGGGCCGCAGAGACCAGGGAGAAGCGACTGTTTACTAAAAACACAGGTCCGTGCGAAGTCGCAAGACGATGTATACGGACTGACGCCTGCCCGGTGCTGGAAGGTTAAGAGGACGGGTCAGCC
>NZ_JABEZT010000014.1 GCF_013149805.1 Isoptericola chiayiensis | reverse complement strand
GGGCAGGTAGGCAACGAGCCACGCCACCGCGACCAGAACAACACCACCCTGGCCAGCCGACCCCGGGTCAGCCACCCGAAGACTCACAGGTAGGCCACGCTCCGGCGGCGACGCGGCGGTTGTTCATCTCACCGCTGAATCGCCGTCCGCGCGGTGGCACGCGGCGCCGATCCGACGCACGCTGGAAGGCACAGTCGACCCCGAGGGGGATGTGCATGAGGATCGCATGGCTCAAGCCTCTGGTCGGACACCCCGGCCCGTTCGCCACCGTCTACCTGGACGCCACGCGTTCGATCGAGGCCGGTGACAAGAACGTCGCGAACCGCTGGCGTTCCGTCCGCCGATCGCTGGCCAAGCAGGGCGCCACGGACGACGTCCTGACCGACCTGGACGAGGCGGTGGACCGCCCCACACGGGTGCGCGGACCGCACGGACGGGTCCTGATCGCCGACGACGAGGACGGCGTGCTCGTCGACCGGGTGCTGCGCGAGCCGCCGCCGGTCACGGCCGGCGTCTGGCACCGTGTCCCCGTCCTGCTGCAGGCCGCACGGTCGGCCGACGAGCAGGTCGACGCCGTGTGTGTCGCCGTCGACCGGCTCGGCGCCGACTTCACACCCGTCGGGACCGACGGGTACGCCGCCGGCGAGCGGGAGACCTTCGAGGCGCCGCACGACGAGGTGTCCAAGTCCTCCAGCACGTCGACCAAGCGCGCCACGATCGAGTCCCGCGCCGAGGACTCGTGGGAGCGCAACGCGGAGGCCGTGGCGGGCGAGATCGACCGCCGGGTGGCCGATCACCGCCCGGAGATCGTCATGATCACCGGTGACGTCCGCGCGGTGAACCTCGTCAAGGCCGAGCTGGGCCAGCAGGCCGCGGAGGTGACCGTCGAGGTGCCGGGTGGCGGGCGCGACGAGGGCGTCCACCAGCACGCCTTCGCCGAGTCGGTCGCGGACGCCCTGGACTCCTACCGGGAGCGGCGCCGGGAGCAGGTGCTCGCCGACCTGCGTGAGGGCCTGGGCCGGGAGTCCGGCGCGGTCACGAGCATCGACGACGTCGTGCAGGTCCTGGCGCGCGGCCAGGTCGACCAGCTCGTGCTCTCCGAGGAGCTGGCCGACGACGCGTCGCGTGCGCTGCACGCCTGGGTCGACGGGTCGGTCGAGGCCCTGGGCCTGGGCGGGCTCGTCAACGGCCGCCAGCTGTGGACCGGCCCGGACCCCCTGCACGTCGCGGTCTCGCGCACCGAGATCGAGGGTGTCGGGGAGCTGGAGGAGCTGCCGGCGGCCACGGCGCTGCTGCGTGCCGCCATCGGGCAGGACGCCGGCCTGGTCTTCGCCCCCGAGGGGTCCGTGGACCTCCGTGACGGCGTGGGTGCCACGCTGCGGTGGGACGACGGCGGTACGCCGCACGAGTCCGCCGCGAGCATGAGCGGCGACGATGGACGGGTGTCCGCCGCGCACTGAGGCACGGAACGACGCGGCCCCCACGACGTGGATCGTCGTGGGGGCCGCGTCGTGTCGGCACGGTCAGCTGCGCGGCTTCTTGGCCGGCGGTTCGCCGAGCTCGTGGGAGACGACGACGATCCCGCCCTGGACGTCGGGATCGCCCTGGCCGTCGGTCGCCTCGACGAGGTCGAGGGTGCCGGTGGCCCGCCCGGCACCACGGACGTCCTCGAGGGCCGAGCGCACGCCCGGCAGCAGGGCGGCCGGCACGGCGACGGTCCCGGACAGGATCGGGGTCTTCATGGAGACCTTCGCCGCCGACTTCAGCTTGCGCAGCGCCGCCAGCGCGTGCCCCGCGGCGGTGAGGCCGAGCGGGTCGACGCCCTGGGCGGCCGACCGCAGCGGCTCCGCCGTCGGCCACGGGGCACGGTGCACGGACCCGGTGCGCCACCAGGACCACACCTCCTCGGTGGCGAACGGGATGAACGGGGCGAGCAGGCGCAGCATCGTGTCGAGGGCGATCGCGAGCGCGGTGCGTGCGGAGACGGTCTCGGCCGAGACCTGGTCGGCGTCGGCCCCGGCCCCGTAGGCGCGGTCCTTGACGAGCTCGAGGTAGTCGTCGCAGAACGCCCAGAAGTAGGACTCGGTGATCTCCAGGGCCCGCGTGTGGTCGTAGGCCTCCAGCGCTGCGGTGGCCTGGTCGACGACGTCGGCGAGCCCGGCCAGCATGGCGCGGTCCAGGTCGACAGTGACGGCGGCCGGGTCGAGCACGATCTCGCCGGCACCGGTCTCGGGGTCCACGCCGAACGTCAGGGCGAACTTCGAGGCGTTGAGGACCTTGATCGCCAGGCGGCGACCGATCTTCATCTGGCCGACCTCGAACGCCGCGTCCGTGCCCAGGCGGGCTGCCGCGGCCCAGTACCGCACGGCGTCGGACCCGTGCTCGACGAGCAGGTCCATCGGCGTGACCACGTTGCCCTTGGACTTGGACATCTTCTTGCGGTCCGGGTCGAGGATCCAGCCGGAGATCGCGGCGTTCTTCCAGGGCAGCACGTCGCACTCGAGGTGGGAGCGCACCACGGAGGAGAACAGCCAGGTGCGGATGATGTCCTGGCCCTGGGGGCGCAGGTCCATGGGGTAGACGCGGTCGAACAGGTCGGCGTCGCGCTCCCAGCCGGACACGATCAGCGGGCTCAGCGACGAGGTCGCCCAGGTGTCCATCACGTCGTTGTCGCCCACGAACCCGTTCGGCGTCCCGCGCTGGTCCTCGGTGTACCCGGCGGGCGCCTGCGACGTCGGGTCGACGGGCAGCTCGGCCTCGGACGGCGTGATGAGGCGCTCGTAGTCGACCTCGCCGTTCTCGTCGAGGCCGTACCAGACGGGCACGGCCACGCCGAAGAACCGCTGGCGGGAGATGAGCCAGTCGCCGTTGAGGCCGTTGACCCAGTTGTCGTAGCGCACCCGCATGAAGTCGGGGTGGAAGTCCAGCTCCTTGCCGCGCCCGAGCAGCTCGGCCTTCAGGTCGCGCTGCTCCCAGGCCCGCCCGCCGTTGCGGATGTACCACTGGCGCGAGGTGACGATCTCGAGGGGCTTGTCGCCCTTCTCGTAGAAGTTCGTCATGCGCTGGGTGGGCTTCGGCTCCCCGTCCAGGTCACCGGACTCCCGCAGCGCGTCGACGACGGCGGTGCGGGCGCTGAAAGCGGTCCTGCCGGCGAGGGCCTCGGCGTACAGCGCGGCGCCGGGGCCGTCGGCGAGCCAGGCCGGGGTGTCCCGGGTCAGGCGGCCGTCGCGGCCGATGACGGACCGGGTGGGCAGCTGCAGCTCGCGCCACCACTGCACGTCGGTGAGGTCGCCGAAGGTGCAGCACATGGCGATGCCGGCACCCTTGTCCATCGCGGCGGCGTGGTGGGCGAGCACCGGCACCTCGACGCCGAACAGCGGCGAGGTCACGGTGGTGCCGAACAGGTGCTGGTAGCGCTCGTCGTCGGGGTGGGCGATGAGGGCCACGACGGACGGGATCAGCTCGGGTCGCGTCGTCTCGATGTGCACCGGGCTGCCGTCGGCACCGTGGAACGCCACGCGGTGGTAGTGGCCCGGGTACTCGCGGGCCTCGAGCTCGGCCTGGGCGACGGCGGTCTGGAACGTCACGTCCCACAGGCCGGGGGCCTCGGCCTGGTAGGCCTCGCCGCGGGACAGGTTGCGCAGGAACGCCCGCTGGGAGGCGGCGCGCGAGGTGGAGTCGATGGTCTGGTAGGTCTGCGCCCAGTCGACGGACAGCCCGAGCCGGCGCCACAGCTCCTCGAACTGGCGCTCGTCGTCGGCGGTCAGCTCCTCGCACAGCTCGATGAAGTTGCGGCGGCTGATCGGCACCTGGTCGGCGGGCTTGACCTTCTTGCCCTCGGTGCCCTGGTGCGGGGGAGTGAAG
Source organism: Isoptericola chiayiensis (assembly GCF_013149805.1). Classification (GTDB taxonomy): domain Bacteria; phylum Actinomycetota; class Actinomycetes; order Actinomycetales; family Cellulomonadaceae; genus Isoptericola; species Isoptericola chiayiensis. The sequence continues at coordinate 27,001 of NZ_JABEZT010000014.1, read as the reverse complement.
TCCGGGTCGTACGGCAGCGACGGGTCGCAGCGCACGCCGAAGTAGTTCTGGACCCGGCGCTCGGTGGGCAGGCCGTTGTCGTCCCACCCCATCGGGTAGAAGACCTCCTTGCCGCGCATGCGCTGGAACCGGGCGACGACGTCGGTGTGGGTGTAGCTGAACACGTGGCCGACGTGCAGGGAGCCGGACACCGTGGGCGGCGGGGTGTCGATGGAGTACACCTGCTCGCGGGTGGCGGAGCGGTCGAAGGCGAAGGTGCCCTCGGCGGCCCAGCGCTCGTCGAACTTGGCCTCCAGGCCGTCGGTGCTGACCCTGTCGGGTACCTCCCGGACCACCGCGCGCACGACGTCGGCACCGGCGGTGGTGGCGAGGGTCGGGTTCGCTGCGGGGGTCTGCTCGGGCGCGGTCGGCGCCCCGGAGTTCGGGAAGTCGCTCATGGTGCCTCATTGTCCCAGATTCCCGGGGCCGGTCCCGCGGGCTCTCAGCACGTGAGCGCGGGCGGCGGGGGAGTGGCGCGGCGGATTGATCTCTGACTAGAGTCAGAGAATGACCACCTCGCCATCCGTCGACGTCGTGCGCCGCTTCAACCGCAGCTACACCCAGCGCGTCGGCGTGCTCGAGGAGTCGTTCCTCGGCCCCGACATGCCGCTCGGCACCGCCCGTCTTCTCTACGAGATCGGCGTGGCACCCGGCACGGCGCACGCCCTGCGGACCCGCCTGGAGCTCGATTCGGGCTATCTCAGCAGGCTCCTGCGCCGGCTGCAGGACGACGGACTCGTCAGCGTCGCACCCGACCCGGACGACCGCCGTCGTCGGCGGATCGACCTCACCCCCGCCGGCCGCGAGCGGTGGGACGAGCTCGAACGCCGGTCCGCCGAGCGGGCCCGGCGCCTCGTCGCGCCCCTCAGCGACCGTCAGCAGGCCCGGCTGGTCGCCGCGCTCGCCGAGGCGGACCTGCTCGTGCGCGCCGCCACCATCGAGATCGCCACGGTCCCACCGGGCTCGGAGCTCGCCCGCCGTGCGGTCGCGGAGTACTTCGCCGAGGTCGGCGCACGGATCGACGGCACCGGAACCTTCGACGTCGACGCCGCGCTCGCCGCGGACGCCCACCGGCTCGTGGCACCGCACGGCGCCTTCGTCGTCGCCACGTCCGCGGGCGAACCCGTCGCCTGCGGCGGCGTCCAGACCCTCGAGGACGGGTCCGGCGAGATCAAGCGCATGTGGGTCGACGGCTCCTGGCGCGGCGCCGGGCTCGGCGCCCGGCTGCTCCGGCACCTGGAGGACGTCGCGCGCGACCTGGGCCACGCCGTCGTGCACCTCGACACCAACGCGGCGCTGACCGAGGCGATCGCCATGTACGAGCGCTCGGGCTACCGGCGCGTGGAGCGGTACAACGACAACCCGCACGCCACGCACTTCTTCGCCAAGGACCTGACGGCCGGCTGACCGGGCGTAGGCTCGGCGCATGGCTGCCTCCGAAGACCTGACCATCGGCTATGCCGCGATGCTCGAGCAGTTCCACCCGACGGACGTCGTCGACTGGTCCGCCCACGCCGAGGAGCACGGCTTCTCCGGCGTCATGGCGGCCGACCACTTCCAGCCCTGGGTGCCGCAGCAGGGTGAGGCGGCCTTCGTGTGGAACGTGCTCACCGCGCTCGGCGAGCGCACGCGCGGCGACCTGGGCCCCGGCGTGACCTGCCCGTCCTTCCGGTTCCACCCGGCCGTCGTCGCGCAGGCGTCGGCCACCCTCGCCGCCATGTACCCCGGACGGCACTGGCTCGGGCTCGGGTCCGGCGAGGCGCTCAACGAGCACGTCACCGCCGGGTACTGGCCGGAGGCCCCCGAGCGCATCAACCGGATGTTCGAGGCCATCGACATCATCAAGAAGCTCTTCGCCTCCGGCATCGACGGCAAGGACGTCAAGCACGCCGGGCAGTACTTCAAGCTGGAGTCCACCCGCCTGTGGACCATGCCGGAGGTGCCTCCGGAGATCCTGGTGGCCACCGCCGGGCCCATCACCGCCAAGCGGGCCGGCAAGCACGCCGACGGCCTCATCACCGTCGGGGCGCCGCTGGAGAAGATCGAGATGCTCTTCGGGCGGTTCGACGCCGGCGTCAAGGAGTCCGGCCGCGACCCCGAGGCGATGCCCAAGGTGCTGCAGGTGCACATGTCCTGGGCGGCCACCGACGAGGAGGCCATGGCCAACGCCATGACCGAGTGGCCCAACGGCGGCATGAAGTTCCCCAAGGCGGACATCCGCTCGCCGCACGACTTCGCGCAGATGGCCAAGCTGGTGCGCCCCGAGGACTTCGAGGGCCGCATGGTGGTCTCCTCCGACCCGGACGAGCACCGCAAGGCCATCCAGCAGTACGTCGACCTCGGGTTCGACCGCATCTACCTGCACAACGTGGGTCGCAACCAGAAGGAGTGGATAGAGGTCTTCGGCCGCGAGGTGCTGCCGAAGCTCGCGCGGTGACCGGTGCGGCGGCGCTGCCCGACGGCGGCACGGACGTCCTCGACGGCGCCCGGCTGACGCTGTGGGCCCCGCCGGGCCTGCCGGAGGTCCGGCCCGGCGACGACCTGGGCGTGCTGGTCGGCGACCTGCTCGCCGCCGACGCACGGCGCACCGGTGACCCGCTCGCCGAGGGCGACGTCGTCGTGGTCACCTCCAAGGTCGTCTCCAAGGCCGAGGGCCGGGTGGTGCGCGCCGCGGACCGGGAGCAGGCGATCACCGACGAGACCGTGCGCGTCGTCGCCACCCGGGAGCGTCCCGACGGCCAGCCGCCGCTGCGGATCGTCGAGAACAGGCTCGGTCTGGTGATGGCCGCGGCCGGGGTCGACGCCTCCAACACCCCGGACGGCACCGTGCTGCTGCTGCCCGAGGACCCGGACGCCTCGGCCCGAGGGCTGCGGGAGGTGCTGCGCGCACGGTTCGGCCTGGACCGGCTCGGTGTGGTCGTCACGGACACCGCGGGTCGTCCGTGGCGCGACGGCGTGACCGACATCGCGATCGGGGCTGCCGGGCTGCGCGTGGTCGACGACCTGCGCGGGGGAGTCGACTCCCACGGGCGTGCCCTGTCCGCGACCGTGACCGCCGTGGCCGACGAGATCGCCGCGGCCTCCGAGCTGGTCCGCGGCAAGGCCACCGGGCGCGCCGTCGCCGTCGTCCGCGGCCTGGCCCGCTACGTGCCGGGCGCCGCGTCCGACGACGGTGGTGCCGCCGTCGGACCGGGGGCGCGCAGCCTGGTGCGGACGGGACCCGACGACCTGTTCCGCGAGGGGGCCGCGGAGGCCTACGCCCGCGGGTTCGCCGACGGCCGCGCCGCACCCTCGAGGTAGGCAAACGTCCCGCGAGGTAGTCGACCTTCCCGCGAGGTAGGCGTTCCTCCCGCCAGGTAGGCGACGGGAATCCGCTCGCTCGCGGCGGGCACGGCGACTACGGTCCGGACCATGGACCGCACGGACTGGATCGAGCACCGCCGCCCGGACGACCGCGAGCGCATCGGGTGGATCCGGCCCGACGGCGACGCCTGGGTCGCTGTGTCCCTGCTCGGCGCCCCGCTGACCGGGCCGGTGGACTGGCTCGAGGCCGAGGAGGCCCTCGACGCCACGAGTCTGGCCTGGCTCGGCGAGGTGTGGATCCTCGAGGACGAGGACGGCGAGATGTTGCGGGTGCGCCTGGTCGACGTCTCCCCGGGCGGCGTCGTCGTGCAGACGGACGACTTCGGCGCCATCGACGCCCCGGTGCGCCGCATCGACCTGCCCTGGCCGGCCCCGCCGACGCTCCGGCCGTGGCGGCCCGGAGACCCCGACGGCCGGACGATGTTCGGTGCCTGAGCCGCTCAGCCTCCGACCGCGAGAGGACGTCCGCCCGTGAGACGCACCAGCTCGTCGAACGACGTCGGGAACACGGTCCGGGCATGACCCGCAGCCGCCCACACGACGTCGAAGTCGGCCAGCGCGGTGTCGACCACCGTGCGGACCGGCGTCGGGTGGCCCACGGGCGCGACGCCACCGATCACCTGTCCGGTCGCGTCCTTGACGACCTCCTTCGACGCCCGGCCGACTCGACCGCCGAGACGCTCACCCAGGAACGCCGTGTCGACGCGGTGGGCACCGGACGTCAGGACGAGGAGCGGTTCGTCGCCCAGCAGGAACACCAGGGAGTTGGCGATAGCGCCCACCTCGACGCCCAGGGCGTCGGCGGCGGCCGCGGCGGTGGTGACGGCGTCGTCGAACCAGCGGATCCCGGCGGCGGACGCGTGGGCGTCGGCGGCGAGGAGCGCGGCGCGGACCTGGTCGACGGCGGGGTGTGAGGTCGTCGGAGAACTCATGGTGCTGCAGGATATCCCTGGTGACCGGGTCGACCACCCGGCCGGACGGAGAGGACGCCACATGACGCACTACGTGACCAGCGGGGCCGGCGACCACGTCGGGTTCGACGCCTACGGCGAGGGCACCGCCGTCGTCTTCGTGGCCGGCGCGGGACCGTTCCGTGCCGTCGACCCGGTCACCACGAGGACCGCCGAGCTGTGCGCCGACCACGGGCTGAGCGCTGTGGTGTACGACCGGCTCGGACGCGGGGACAGCCAGGCCGACGGCGTGCTCGACCTCGAGCGGGAGCTGTCGGCGCTGTCCGCCGTCATCGACGCCGCCGGGCCGCCGGTCGTCCTGGTGGGGCACTCCTCGGGCTGCGCGATCGCGCTGGCCGCCGCCGACGCCGAGATGCCGGTGGAAGGGCTGGTCCTGTGGGAGGCGCCGCTCGCCGGGACCGCCGAGGACGTGCGCGAGTGGATCGCCGAGTTCGAGCGGCGGTTGGACGCCGAGGACTACACGGGGGCCACGGAGCAGTACATGAAGGACATGCCGCCGCAGTGGCTCGAGGCGATGCGGCGCTCGCCCGAGTTCGAGCAGATGGCGCGTGCGTCGATCAGCCAGCGGGCCGACGGGCAGGCCCTGGTGCAGGTCACGGACCTGCTGGAGACCGAGGTGCTGCGTGAGCTCGCCGTGCCGGTCCTGGCTCTGTACGGCACGGAGACCTTCCCCGAGATGCCCGTGGCGGCGCAGCGCATCGCCGGTGCGACGACACGTGGCGAGGTGGAGTCGCTCGACGGTGCCGAGCACTCCTGGGTCCCGGAGGCGATGGCCGAGCGGTTGGCGCGGTTCGTGCACGAGAGCGTCTGAGGTCGCCTACCTCGCCAGGGGGTTGCCTACCTCGCGGGGAGGATGCCTACGTCGCGGTGAGGTTGCCTACCTCGCGAGGAGGATGCCTACTTCGCGGTGTCGGCGTCGGCGTCCGCCTCGGTGTCGGCGGCGCCGTCGGCGTGCTGGTCTGCGGGCTGGTCTGCAGGTCCGGTGGCCGGGTCGTCGTCCGACGGCGGTGCCTGCGGATCGGTGACGACGTCGCCCGAGAGCCACCGCAGCCAGGCGTTGCGGGGGTCGCCCTCGAGCAGCAGCGCCCGGACCAGCAGCGTCAGGGGGATCGAGAGGATCGCGCCGAGCGGTCCGATGACGAACGTCCAGAACACCACCGACATGAAGCTCAGCGTGAGCGACAGGGACACGGCGTCGGAGACGAACTTCGGCTGGACGAAAACCTGCAGCACCACGTTGACGACGCAGTACAGGGCGACCACGACGAGGGCGAGCTGCCAGCCGCCCGCGACGAAGCCCATGATGGCCGGCGGGACCAGGCCGAGCACGAACCCGATGTTGGGCACGAAGTTGGTGACGAAGGCCAGGATCGCCCAGATGGCCGCGCCGGGGACGTTCAGCAGGGCCAGACCGATGCCGTCGATCACGGCCACGATGGCGCCGAACGTCGCGTTGACCACGTAGTAGCGCCGCACGCCCGAGCTGAACCGCGTGCTGCGCTCGATGGCGTCGGCGTGCGAGACGCCGAAGTGCTGGGAGGCGGTGGAGTACCGACCGGCGTCGGCCGCCATGAACACCGCGTAGGCGAGCACGAAGAAGAACGTGGTGCCGATCCCGAGCGCCGTGCCGGACACGCTGCCCGCCAGGGACAGCAGGTTGCCCGGCTGCAGCCACTCGGTGACGGCGTCGGTGAGCTGCGTCTCCAGGCCGAGCGCGGCGAGCTGGACCTGGATGTCGGCGACCGACGCGGACAGGTCGGGCAGGAACTCGCGCACGAGCGCCGCGAACTGGAACCCGGCCCAGACCAGCATGCCCACCAGTGCGGCCAGGATCAGGTAACCCACGACGATCACCGCGGTCGTGGCGGCCCAGCTCGGCCAGCCGCGGGCCTGCAGCGGGAAGCGGACCGGGTGGCAGATGATGATGATGACGGCGCCGAGCAGCAGCGGGGCGAGGATCTCGGACGCCGCGTGCATGCCGGCCAGGACGACGACGGCGGTGGCGAGCACGAGCAGCGTCCGGGCGCCGGGACCCAGGGCCCCGGGCGGCGTGGGCAGGCGGTCCGGGGCGGGCGTTGGCGTCGAGGTCACGGGGCGACCCTAGCGGCGATGGGCCCGCCCCGAACCTCGAACGCGCCGGACCCGGTGGCGATATGCTCCAAGGGGTTCGGTCCTCTCGACACGAGGTGGTGGGTGCGGTGCGCGGCAGCGTGGTGCGGTACGACGCGATCAAGGGGTACGCGTTCGTCGCGTCGGACGAGCTGGACGAGGACGTCTTCCTGCACGTCAACGACCTGGACTTCGACAAGGCCCTGATGGCGGTGGGTGCCGAGGTCGACTTCACCCACGAGGTCGGCGACCGCGGACCGCGGGCGCTCAGCGCCTCGCTGGTGCACTCCCCGGTCGCGGACGCCGTGCAGGCGGCACTGTCCGACGGCGGGACGACGGCGGTGAGCGCCCCGGTGCCGGCTCCGGCCCCCGCGTCGGGCGACCACCCGCACGACGGGTTCGCCGACGTGCTCTCGGCCGCCGAGCTGCGGGGTGAGGTCACCGAGAAGCTGCTGGCCTCGGTCGGCGACCTCACCGGGCGTCAGGTGCTGGCGGTCCGGGCCGCCGTCGAGCAGATCGCCCGCTCCCACGGGTGGCTGGACTCCTGACCGCGCGGGACAGCTGATCGATGCAGGTCGAACCCACCTGGGGGCTCGGGGTCGCCCTCGTCGTGCTGGTGCTGATCGCCGTGGCGGCCTCCGCCGTCGGGCACCTGCGCGAGCAGCGCCGGATCGTTCTCGCGGCGGGCCGCGCGGTGGTCCAGCTCGCCGCCGTGTCGCTGGTCATCGCCGCGGCGCTCGCCTCCCTGTGGTGGTCGGCGGTGGTCGCGCTGGTGATGGTCTCCGTCGCCGTGCTGACCGCCACCCGCCGCACGGACGCCGGCCACGCCTGGCCGTGGGTCGCCCTTGCGCTGCTGACCGGGCTGGTTCCCGTCCTGACGGTCGTCTTCGCCAGCGGTGCCGTGCCCTGGCAGGGTGCGGCGCTCGTGCCGATCGCGGGGATCGTCACGGGCGGCGCGATGACGGCGCTCTCGCTGGCCGGGCGCCGGGCCTTCGCGGCGCTCCGGGACGAGCGCGGCGCCTACGAGGCGGCGCTGAGCGTCGGGATCCCGCGCCGCGAGGCGATCCGGCTGGTGGTTGACCGCCACCTGCCCGAGGCGTTGCTGCCAGGGATGGACCAGACGCGCACCGTCGGCCTGGTCACGCTGCCGGGTGCCTTCATCGGGGTGATGCTCGGCGGAGGGACGCCCGTGCAGGCCGGCGCGGCACAGATCCTGGTGCTGTGCGGGCTGCTGGCCGCCCAGACGCTGACCGTGGTCACCGTCGGGGCGCTGGTGCGCCGCGGCCGCCTGCTGCCCGCGGACCTGCGCCGCGAGCTCCCGACCTGAGGACTACATCCACTTCTTCCAGCGGAAGATGCCGTACAGCCCGACGCTGACGGCCAGCATCAGCAGCAGCGCCATGGGGTAGCCCCACACGGCGTGCAGCTCGGGCATGACGTCGAAGTTCATGCCGTAGACGGCGCCGACGAGGGTCGGGGCGAACAGGATGGCGGCCCAGCCGGAGATCTTCTTGACCTCCTCGCCCTGCTTGATGGACACCTCGGTCAGGTGCGTCATCTCCTCGTTCTGGCGCTGCGCGACCAGGGTGGCGTTCACCGTGAGGATGTCGCGCAGCGCGGCGCGGAACGTCTCGACCGAGTCGGAGACCTCGGTGAGGTGGTCGGCGACGTCGCGCAGGTAGGCCTGCATCTCCTCGTCGACCCGGTACTTCTCGGCGCCCTTGGCCAACGACAGGCACACGTTCTGCAGGGGCCGCACGGCGCGCTGGAAGTCCACCACCTCGCGGGACAGCTCGTAGATGCGCCGCGAGACGTGCGCGTCGCCGGAGAAGACCTCGCCCTCGATCTGGTCGATGTCGTAGTCGAGTCCCGAGACGACGGGCGCGTAGTCGTCCACGACGCGGTCCATGATCGCGTAGAGCACGGCCTCGGGACCCCGGCCCAGCATCTGCGGGGTCGACTCCAGCCGGGCCCGGACGGCGGGCAGGTCGGGGGAGTCGCCGTGACGCACGGTGACCACGAAGTCGGGGCCGATGAACACGTGCAGCTCGGAGAACTCCACCTCCTCGATCGAGTCGAGGTAGCGAGCGGCGTGCAGGACGACGAACAGGGTGTCGCCGTAGCGTTCGATCTTGGGGCGCTGGTGGGCCTGGATGGCGTCCTCGACGGCCAGCGGGTGCAGGTCGAACTCCCGGGCCAGCGCGGCGAGCTCGTGCTCGTCGGGGCGCTCCAGGCCGATCCAGGCCATCCCGCCGGGCGTGGACCGCAGCGCGCGGAAGGTGTCCGCCAGCCGCGTGTAGTTCGCGGTGCGGTTGCCCTCGTCGTCGTACACGGCGGCCGCGATGATCGCCGACCGGGCGCGGATCGGGGTGACGGGCGCCTCGCCGGGCGCGACGTCGCCGGCGGGACCGGTGCCGGGGGCGCCGGTGCGGCGGGCGCGCAGCGCGCCGAGCATCTGGCGGGTTCGGACCGAACGGTGGGAGCTGCTGAAGGCCATGAGGGACTCCGAGGCGTGCAGGGGCGGTGGTCTGCGTGCTGGATCCCGCGACTGGGGTCGCCGGCGGTGGCGAGGTCGGGTCGGGTGGCGTCGCCCGTGCGGCGGGCGGTGTCGAACCGGGTCAGTCGCGGTTCGGACTACTGGGAGGCTCGCTGCGGGTCATGCGCGGTACCTCCTTCGTGGTCTGACGGCGTGTCTGCCGGTGTCCTGGTGGCCGGGGTCGGGGCCGCCCGACGTCGGTGGCCGGGCGCGCACAGTCTACTCCGGTGCTGGTCGCAGCGCCCGGGCGGTGGACGTGGCGCCGGCCACGTGACGGAGGCCGGGGTCAGTGCACCCCGGGTCATCGCACTTCGGGTCAGCGCGCCGCGACCGGCCTGCGGGCCGTGTGCATGACGCCGGCGCCGTGGCCCGCCACGTCGACCCCGGCGCGCACGACGCGAGCGGCGCCGTCGGACACCTCGACCGTGGACACCGACGCGTTCGGCAGCGCGACCACCGCCTCGGGATCCACCGTCCACAGGTACGCGGCGAGCGTCAGTCCGTGCCCGACGACGAGCACGTGCGCGTCCGGGCCGCCGCCGTCGACCGCCGTGCCGTCGTCGTCGTTGCCGCTCGCCACCGGTCCGTGCGCGGTCACGACACGCGCGAACACGTCGCGGACGCGCGTCATGAACCGGTCGGCGGGCTCGCCGCCGCCCACACCCGGGTGCGTCCCCGCCAGCAGGTCGGGGACGAACAGCGACCACGGCATCTCGGCGTCCAGGATCCGCTCCGGCCGCCGCTCGAGGCTGCCGAACGACAGCTCGCGCAGGTCGTCGTCGATGCGCAGCCGCAGCTCCGGGTGGTGCTTGAGGATCTCCACCGCCGTCTGCACGGCCCGCCCCTGCGGGGAGGAGTAGACGGCGTCGAAGTCGTGTCCGGACAGGTGTTGGGCGGTGACCCGCACGCCGGCGCGCCCGGTGCGGGTCAGCGGGGCGTCGCAGGAGCCCTGCAGGTGGCGTCGCGCGTTGAGGGTGGTCTGCCCGTGGCGGACCAGCGTCAGGGTGAGGGTCATCGTCGGTGTGCCCTTTCGTCGGGGTCTGTCAGCCCGACCGTACGATCCCGCGGTGGACACCGGGTGGCCGGCGGATGCACGCCGACCGGCGATCCGGCGTCGGCCACGTCGACGCCGGCCAGGTCTTCCCTCTGTCGGCCCCGGCGGCTACGGTGCCGGGACCGGCACGACGACCTGGAGCGACGTGGGCATGGAGAACCTGTTCGGACCGCGCTACTACGACCTGGACGGCATGCCCGTCTCCGAGGCGCGGTGGGCCGTCATGTGGCACACGCAGGAACGGGTCGTGGCCCGCACCCTCGTCGGAGCCGACTACGTCGTCGAGGCACGCTGGATCGGCACCGACCGCGAGGAGTACCTGCACACCCCGCCGCACATCTACCGCGTCAGCGTCCACCCGCTCGGCTACCTGCTGCCCGCCGACGCCGACGACGACACCCCTGCCAGCCTGCTCCTGACCGACGAGACCACCCACGAGGAGTGCGTCCCCGACCGGACCACCGCGATCGTCACCCACGACCTGCTCGTCGCCTCGGTGCGCGAACGGCTGGCCGGAGCCCGGTTCGTGACCCGGCGATGCATCCCGCTGCGCGACCTCATCGCCGAACCCCCGCTGCCCGCCTGAGAGCCGGCGCCCCGGCCGGGCCCGGACGCGAGGACGTGGCCGAGCAGGTCAGCGCACCCGGACCGACAGGCAGGTGACGCACCCCTCGAGCTTCTCGAACTCGGTCACCGGGCTCGTGACGACCTCCAGACCGCGGCCGCGCAGCAGGTCGGCGGTGCGTGGGGCGCTCGCGGACAGCAGCACGGTGCGCTCGTCGAGGACGACGACGGCGTTGCCCTCCGGCTCGGGGACCGGCAGGAAGCTCTCGAAGACCTCGGGCGCTTCGACCAGGGGCTCGTGGCCGATCACCGTCCCGTCGGGCAGCGCCGTGACGGCGCTCTTGAGGTGCAGCACCCGGGTGACCGGCACCGCCACGACCCGCCACCCGCGCGGCTCGAGGAGCGTGCGCAGGCGCGCCACGCCGTCGTCGTCGGTGCGGCTCGAGCGGCCGACGTAGACGGTGCGGCCCACCTTCAGCACGTCGCCGCCCTCGAGGGTGGCCGGGGCCTCGATCTCGGCGACCTCCAGGCCGAGCGACGCGACGACGGGGCGCATGCTCGCGACCTCGCCGCGGCGGGTGGCGGCTCCGGGGCGGGTGAGGACGGCCAGGTCGTCGAAGACCACCACGGCGTCCTCCACGAACACGCCGTCGGGATGCTCGTCGGCGGTCGGGAGCTCGCGGACCTGCCAGCCACGGTCGGCGAAGACGGCGAGGTAGTCGTCCCACTGGCGGCGGGCCAGCCCGGCGTCCACGGGGACGCGGTCGAGGTGGGTCAGCTCGCCGTCGGCGAGGCGGGGCGACGGCGGGCGGACGAGCAGTGTGCCGGACATCCGGTGACGGTACCGCGAGGTCGTACCTCCCGTCCCGCGGCCGCACCCTGGGGGTACGACCGCGGGACGGAAGGTACGACCTCGCGATCGGAGGGGGGGGGGTCAGCGGCGAGCGGTTCTGCGGCCCGTCAGCGCAGCCGCCACCGCCAGCAGTCCGCCGACGACGGCGATCCCGGCGCCGAGCCCCGCCACCAGCCACGGCAGGTCCACCGGGATGCCGAGATGCACGGTCAGCCCGAGGATCCGCGACAAGCCCCACGGCAGCACCATCATCTGGTCGTTCCAGGCGGTGAGCACGGTCTCCAGCCCGACCGCGCCGACGATCAGGCCGCAGGCGAGCAGCGGTGCCGCCGTCGCCAGCAGCACCCGACCGGCGGTCCCGGCCGGTCCGCGGCCGAGCGAACGCAGCGCGAACCAGGCCGCCGCGAGCACCCAGCAGAACGCCGCGAACGCGACCGTCACGTAGAGCGCTCGCGAGGTCGGTTCGGCCCACAGGCCGTACCAGTACCCGCCCGGTCCGGTGACCGACAGCGCCACCAGCAGGATCACCGTCCGGAGCACCGCCGCCCCGCCGACGGCGCCCGCCAGCGTGAACCCGTCGCCCCGGCCGACGAGCAGACGCAGCACCGCGACGAAGACCAGCCACGCCCCGAGCACCAGGAGCAGGTGCACCCACGACAGTGCCCAGGTGTAGGCCACGCGGCTGAGCACCAGGGCCGCAGCCGGCAGCACCCACACCAGCACCCGGTCGGTGCGCGTCGCGGCGGGGGCGAGCTCGGCGACCCGCCACGGACGTGTCGCACCGAGCCACAGCGCGCGCAGCGCCGTCGCACCCGGGACAGGCGCCTGCGGGGTGACCGACGACGACGGTGCCGCCGCCGCCGCTGCACCGGCTCGCGTGCCGCCGTCGTCCGCGCGACGGGTGCGGGCCAGCAGCCGCTGCCCGGGGCCGGTGCCGAGCAGCAGCCCGACCACGAGCAGCACACCGAGCACGCGGGCGACCCACGCCACGGACTGGTCCCGCTCGGCGCGCTCGATGCCGAGGTCGGCGGCGGTGAACGTGTAGGCGGGCAGGTCGAGGTCGTCGCCGTAGGTGGCGACGTGCGCGGCGCGGGAGACCTCGTAGGCGTCGCGGGCGGCGGCCCAGGCCTCCCGGGCGGCCGGGTCGGCGGTGTCGAGCCACCGCCCGTGCTGCAGGACGACGTCGCGGTAGTCGGCGAGCACGGTGAACAGGTCGACCTGGTAGTCGAGCGCGGCGAGGAACTGCTCGCGCAGCCCGGCGTCGCGCCAGCTGGCGGCGTCGGTGCCGGCGACGACGGCACGCATCTCCTCGGCGACGGCGACGGCCTGGTGCCCCTCGGCCTGGGCGGCGTCGAGGTCGTCGCCCACGATCGAGGAGATGGAGTCCAGGGCTGCGGCGTCCCCGGAGAGGATGTCCCACTCGAAGATCCACATCATCGGCGGCGGTTCGAGCCCGAGCGCCCGGACCTGGTTCTCGGCGAACTCGCCGATGTACAACCCGTGGCGGATCGCGTCGCGGGACAGCGCCATCGCCTCGCCGATGGCGGCGACGGTGTCCGGGTCGTCGGAGAACGTGGCGCGCGCCCAGGCCGCGGTGATCTCGCCGGGGTCGGCCTGCGGGTCGGTGGCCAGGCGCGCCGCGGCGTAGGTGTTGAGGTCGTAGAGCTGCCAGAAACCGGTCTTGCGGTAGAGCGACATCGGGCCGGCCTTCCAGGGGCCGCCGTCCTGGGCCCAGGCCCACACGCCCTCGACGTGCGGGTTCACCTGCAGGTAGTGCTGCAGCGCCTCGGCGTACGCCGACCCGAGGTCGTTGGGCAGCGCGCCGAACGCCTCGAACTCGCGGCGCGACTGCAGCTCGACGATGCGCCGCTGGTCGCCGATCTCCAGGGTCGGGTTGAGCGGCAACCAGGAGTAGAAGTCGCCGGCGACGTGCTTGGTCGAGACCACCAGCGACGGCGAGTCGACGCCGGCCAGCACGGCCTCGTACGAGTCGGGGTTGGTGTGCATGTCGCCCACCGCGCCGACACCGACCGACCAGGAGCGAAAGATGACGTCCTTGCCGTGCTGCTCGGCGACGTCGGTGAACGCCGTGAGCATGGCGCGCACGGACTCGGTGTCCGTGACGGCCAGCTCGGACCAGTAGTCCCAGCCGGGCAGGTCGTAGATACGGCCCGCCTCGCCGATGCGGATCATCAGCCCGTCCACGGCCGGCATCGTCTCGAAGACCTCCGCCAGGCCGGCGGCGTAGACCTCCCACAGGTCGGGGTCGGTGGTGTCGAGGCCGCGCTCGTCGAGGTAGGCCTGCAGGGGAGTGGTGAGCATGAGCATGTCCGTCTGGAGGTAGACGTCCATCCCGGCGTCGTCGGCGTCGGCCCACAGCCCGCCGAACTCGGCCTGCATCGTCTCGGCGCGGGCGACGTGCTCGTCGTCGCCGGTGTACACCGGCTCGTCCAGCCCTGCGAAGGTCACGTACTCGAGGAACCCGGGGATGACGACGCCGGTGAACCCCTGGGCGAGCTGGCTCGCGACGTAGCTGCGGAAATCGTCGGCGTCGGCGGCGAAGCTCTCCGGGTCCACGTAAGGGGCATCGGACAGGATCGTGCTCGCGAAGGAGCCGCCGTTGTGCGAGTACGGGTCGTCGTGGCGCCAGGCCTCGGGGTCCGGTGCGATGCCTGTGGCGCCCTTGTCCACCAGGCGCAGGCTCATCTGCGGGGCCTGGACGACGCCGTCCTCCGCGGCCGGCAGCGGGTCCGTCGCCGTACGGATGCGGTCGGCCACGGTGTACAGGCCGTGCGCCGCGCCGTCGTCCGTGGGGGCTTCCAGCAGCCAGCCGTCCGCGCCGCCGGTCAGGCGGTACGACTCGTCACGGCCGGTGCCTGCGGGGGCGGTGCCGAGGTCGACGCCGGTGACGACCGTCAGCGTGCCGGGCCCGGCGGCGCCCGGGACGCGGCCGTCGGCCGGGGTGCCGCCGTCGTCCGGGGTGCCGCCGTCGGACACCGCCGTGGCCGTGCTGCCTCGCGATGCCAGGGCGGCGACGACGGCGTCCGCGGCCAGGGTGAGCTGGGTGCGGTCCGCGGTGCGCACCTCGGTCAGGTCGGGCGCCGCGACCGGCGTGCCGGCGGGTGCCGCCTGCGGGTCCTCGGGTGCGGCGGTCACCGGCTCGGCGGAGATGGCGAGCAGGCCGGAGAGCTGCGTCGAGACGACGAAGCCCAGCACCAGCAGGACGACGGCGGTGGCGGCCGCGTACCAGGGGCGGCGGCGCGCGGTGGGACGGTCGGTGTCGGGCACGGCGTGAGTGTAGGTGGCTCAGGTCACACGGCGGACACGCATGGTGCCGGTGTCCGTCGGGGGTAACCCTCGGCGCGGCGACCACCCGAAGCTGAGACACGATCTCCCTAGGCGCGGGTGGTGCGGCGCGCGCATACTCGCAGGGACCTCGGAGCGGGCCGGCGTCCACGACGGCCGCCGACCCAAGAGGTCACCGCCCGGCCACACAGAGAGGTGAACCATGCAGCGCGACGTGTACGACGAGGACCACGAGGCCTTCCGCGAGGTCGTCAAGGAGTTCATCAAGCGCTACGCGACGCCGGAGAAGGCGAAGCAGTGGGACGCCGACGGCGAGGTCGACCGGGACACCATGCAGGCTGCGGCCGAGCACGGCATCGTCGGCCTGTCGGTGCCCGAGGAGTACGGCGGCGCCGGGATGCTGCACGACTTCCGCTTCCGGTGCGTCGCGATCGAGGAGATCCTGCGGCCCGGGCACGCCGCGGCGCTCGCGGGCGGCGTCGGTATCCAGGACGACCTGGCCGTGCCGTACCTCGTCCACTTCGGCACGGACGAGCAGAAGCAGAAGTGGTTGCCGAAGATGGCGACCTGCGAGGTGCTCGGTGCGCTCGCGATGACCGAGCCGGGCGCCGGCAGCGACCTCCGCAGCGCGCGGACCACCGCGAAGAAGGTCGACGGCGGCTACGTCGTCAACGGCTCGAAGATCTTCATCTCCAGCGGCAAGACCGCCGACCTCGTCGTCACCTTCGTCAAGACCGGCGAGGGCAACCGCCCCGACGACTTCAGCCTGCTGCTCATCGAGGACGGCATGGAGGGGTTCGTCCACGACAAGAAGCTCGTCAAGATGGGGTCGCACGGTCACGACACCGCCGAGCTCAACTTCACCGACGTGTTCGTGCCGGACGAGAACCTCATCGGCGGCACCCCCGGTCAGGGGTTCGTGCAGCTCATGAAGAACCTGCCCCTGGAGCGGCTCTCCATCGGTGCGGTCGCCGCCGCCGTGAGCGAGGCGGCGCTCGAGTGGACGCTGGAGTACACCACGAGCCGCCAGGCGTTCGGTCAGCCGGTCTCCGCGTTCCAGAACACGCGGTTCCGCCTCGCCGACATGGCCACCACGGTGGACGTGCTGTGGGCCTACATCGACCGTGCCATGACCCTGTACGGCAAGGGAGAGCTCACCGCCGACGAGGCCGCCAAGGTCAAGTACTGGTGCACCGACCGGGAGTGGGAGGTCCTGGACCAGGCCGTCCAGCTCCACGGCGGCTACGGCTACATGATGGAGTACCCGATCACCCGGGCGTTCGTCGACGCTCGCGTCCACCGCATCTACGGCGGGACCAACGAGGTCATGCGCGAGATCGTCGCCCGCAGCCTGACCGGTCGCAAGTGAGCGTGCGGTCCACCACGAGGGCCGGTCGGCCCGCAGCGAGGAGAACGGCTCGTCCATGAAGATCGTCGTGCTGATGAAAGAGGTGCCCAACACCTACGGCGAGCGGACGCTCAGCCTGGAGACGGGCCTGGCGGAGCGGGCCACGTCCGACAACGTGCTCGACGAGGTCACCGAGCGGGCGATGGAGGTGGCGCTGGCGTACGCCGACGCGCACGAGGGCACGCAGGTGCACGCCCTGACGGTCGCGCCGGAGGGGGCGACGACGTCGGTGCGCAAGTGCCTCGCGATGGGGGCCGAGGCTGCCACCCACGTGGTCGACGACGGACTCGTCGGGGCGGACCTCGGCCTGACCGCCGAGGTGATCGCCGCAGCGCTGGGAAGGATCGGCTTCGACCTGGTCGTCGCCGGCAACCAGTCCACGGACGGCATGGGCGGGGTGCTGCCCGCCATGGTGGCCGAGCTGCTCGGTGTGCCGCACCTGACGAACCTGTCCGAGGTGACGATCGCGGAACCCGAGGTGGCCGGGACCCGGGTCTCGGACGACGCGGACGTCCAGGTGAGCGCCACGCTGCCGGCGGTGGTGTCGGTGACCGACGCGCTGCCGGAGGCCCGGTTCCCGAACTTCAAGGGCATCATGGCGGCGAAGAAGAAGCCGCTCGACGTGCTCTCGCTCGACGACCTCGGCATCGACGCCGAGGACATGACGGCGTCGCGCACCATCATGCTCGCCATCGACCAACGTCCGCCGCGGACGGCCGGCGTGAAGATCACGGACTCGGGTGACGCCGGCACGCAGCTCGCCGGGTTCCTCGCCGAGAACCAGCTGATCTGAGGAAGGACCTGACGATGACTTTTGCTCCTGACTCGATCCTGGTGCTGCTCGACACGACCCCCGAGGGCGACCTGGCGACGTCGTCGGCCGCGCTCCTCGGGGCGGCCGCGACGGTCGGCACCCCCGTGGCGGTCGTCCTCGGCGACGAGGCGGCGGCCACCGCGGCCGCCGAGCTGGGTGCGTCGACGGTGCTGCACGCTCCCGCCGCGACCGAGGTCACGGTGTCCGCGACGGACGCCCTGGCCGGTGCGGCGACCCAGGTGCGGCCGGACGCGATCCTGGCACCGCACTCGGTGGAGGGCCGCGAGGCCGCCGCCCGGTACGCCGCGCGCACCCGGTCCGGTCTCGTCGTCGACGCGACCGCCGTCGAACGCGACGACCTCGGCGTCGTCGCGCGCGGCTCCGCCTACGGCGGCGCCTACACCGTGACGTCCTCGGTGACGCACGGCCCGCCCGTGATCACCGTCCGGCAGGGCGCGGTCGAGGCGCGGGCCGAGGCCCGGCCCGCGAACCTCGTCGCGCTCGACGTCGTCGCCGGCGAGAAGCGGGGCGCGACGATCGGTGCCGTCAAACCTGCCGCCCAGGGATCCGAACGACCGGACCTGCGCAGCGCCCGGACCGTCGTCTCCGGCGGCCGCGGCGTCGGCTCCAAGGAGCAGTTCGCCCTGGTCGAACAGCTGGCCGACGCGCTCGGCGCGGCCGTCGGCGCCTCGCGTGCGGCGGTCGACGACGGCTTCGTGCCCGCGTCCGCACAGGTCGGGCAGACCGGCGTCCTGGTCTCGCCCGACCTCTACGTCGCGCTCGGCATCTCGGGCGCGATCCAGCACCTGGCCGGGATGCAGACCGCGAAGACCATCGTGGCGATCAACAAGGACGCGGACGCCCCCATCTTCGAGATCGCCGACTTCGGCGTGGTCGGCGACCTGTTCGACGTCGTCCCGCAGCTGATCGAGGCGATCGAGAAGGCGAGGGCATAGGTGGCCACGCATCCGTCGACCATCCGCCGCGGACTGCCGCGTCGCCCCGGCGGACCCGCCTGGCCGGACGTCGCGGCGGCAGAGGCCGCACCCTCAGGGGGCGGGACCGCTGTCGCCGACCCGGAGGATGCCGTCGTGACCTCCGAGGCCGTCGATGCCTTCGAGGCCGATGTGGCGGCCGTGGACGCCCCGTCCCAGCGGGCTGCCGATCCTGTCGCGCCGGAGCGCGGGGCCGGCGCCGACGAGCCCGCGACGGCCGGTGCGGCCACCACCGTGACCGAGGAGGTGACGCTGCGCCGAGGGCTGCCGCGCGTCCCGGGCGGCGAACCTTGGCCGCCCGGGACGACCGCGACGGTCCAGCGCGCGGCCGGGCCCGACCCGCAGGCGGACTCGTCCGAACCGGTCGCCGCCGGTGCGGGTGCTGCCGCGGCTGCCGTCGCCCCGGCGGCTCGACCGGTGGGCGAGACCTCGGTTGCGCCCGCGACCGCGCCGGCTGAGCCTCCGGCGACCACGCAGGTGTCGACGTCGGCCCCGCAGCCGACCTCGACCAGGCTGTCGGCGGCCCCGGTGGCCGACGGCCGGTCCGGATCCGGCGTCCTCGCGAAGCGGGTGCGGCGCGGCGTCCTGGGGGCGGCCGGCGTCGTCGTGGCGGCGGGCATCATCGTGCTGGCGGCACGCGGCGTGACCACGCTGCCCGGCGTGCCGGAGTTCCTCGAACGCTACCCCGGAGCCCCCGACCTGCCGGAGTCGGCACCCGTCGGCTTCCCGGTCTGGCTCAACGTCGTGCACTACCTCAACTTCTTCTTCATGGTGCTGATCGTGCGATCGGGCCTCGAGGTGCGCTACCAGCAGAAGCCGGCCGCCTACTTCACGTCGAGACGCGGCAACAAGGTCAGCCTGTCGGTGTGGCTCCACACCAGCCTCGACCTGCTGTGGCTGCTCAACGGGCTGGTGTTCGTGACGCTGCTCTTCGTCACCGGTCAGTGGATGCGGATCGTGCCCACGTCCTGGGACGTCTTCCCGCACGCCGCGTCGTCCGCTCTGCAGTACCTGACCCTGGACTGGCCGCTCGAGGACGGCTGGGTGCACTACAACGGGCTCCAGCTGCTCACCTACTTCCTGGTGGTGTTCGTGGCCGCACCCCTCGCGGCGCTCACCGGGGCCCGGATGAGCGAGTGGTGGCCGAAGAAGGCGACCCGCTTGAACACGGTCTACCCGGCGTCGTTGGCCCGGGCGGTCCACTTCCCGGTGATGCTGTTCTTCGTCCTGTTCGTCATCGGGCACGTGACCCTCGTGCTCAGCACCGGGGCGCTGCGCAACCTCAACCACATGTACGCGGCCCAGGACGCGACGAGCTGGGTCGGGTTCGCGTGGTTCGCCGGGGGACTGGCGCTGGCCGTCGCAGCCGTGCTCCTGGCCCGCCCGCTATTCGTCGCCCCGATCGCCTCGCTGTTCGGCAAGGTCAGCAGCCGCTGACGAGCCGCCCGGGGTCCCGGGAGAGGACCGGCCGGTCGGCCGGCCACCTCATCGCCCGACAACGTTCCGTGAGGTCGTACCGCGCGTCCTGCGGTCGTACCCGCCGGGTACGACCGCAGGGCGCGCGGTACGACCTCACGGAAGCCGCGGGTTCATGAGGGGTCCACGAGCTCCCACGGCCCGTGCGGGTCGCCGGGCTCCTGGTTGCGGGTCCACCACTGCGCCACGTACGTCTCGCCGTCGTGCACGACGACGTCACCGGCGTCGAACACCCGCGACGGCGTCCACAACGCGGTGCCGTCGTCGGCCGTGGCGATCTCCTGCCACGAACCCCACACCGAGACGCCGGGCGTCTCGGTGGTCCACCACTGGGCACGGAAGACCGCCCCGTCGTGACGCACCTCGTCGCCGGTGTCGTAGGTGGCGTCGGCGTCCCAGCGCTCGATGACCGGCGTCTCGCCCGCGGTGTACCGCGTGAAGTTGTATTCGCGCGGAGACTGCGGACGCTGCTCGCCGGTGACCTTGGCGTCCAGGTCGCAGGGACCGTTGGCCTCGATCTCGAGCCACTCACCCTGGACGTATTCGACGACCTCCTCCTTGTCGTCGCCGCAGATGTCCACGTGCCACAGACGCGCGTCGTCGAGCTCGGTGACGAACTCGCCGTCGCCGGAGTGGATGCCGGTGGGCTCCCCGCAGCCGCGGTTCCAGACCATGATCATGTCCCGACCGTCACCGGCCCAGTTGTGGATCGGCTCCGGGATGGTGCCGTAGCAGCCGCGCGTCTGGCGCTCCTCCGCCCAGACGGTCTCACCCTGGGCGTCGATCATGAACAGCCCGTCCAGGCCGTTGGAGGACCGGTTGATCCGGTCCAGGCCGAACGTCTCGAGGCCCGGCAGGTCGGTGCGGTACTCGCCGACCATGATGTTCTGCGACTCGACGGTGTCGTCGTTGACCCAGATGGTCTCACCGGTGTCCCAGCGGTGGGCCGACGTCGAGGCACCGCCGAGCAGCACGTCCGCGGTGCCGTCGGAGTCGATGTCCGCCACCCAGATGGTGTCCGCGTGGTCGGGCAGGTCGGCGCTCCACAGCAGGTTGCCGTCGGCGTCGACCATGTCGTAGCCGATCATGATCTCGTCACGGCCGTCGCCGTCGAAGTCATAGGGCCACGGGTAGTGCCCCGTGTTGCCCTCGTGCTCCCAGATGACGGTGCCGTCCGACTCCAGCAGCCAGGCCTTCGAATAGCGGTTCTTCACGAGGATCTCGTCCGGATGGCCCTCGCCGTCGGCGTCGACGAACACGATGGCGTCGTGCGCCTCCGGGTCCGGCAGGGCGAAGTCGCGCACGTGCTCGCCGGTGGCGCCGTCGAACACGTAGAAGCGGCCCTCGGCGTCGGTGTCGCCGTCGGGGTACATGACGGCGACGACCTCCAGGTCGCCGTCGCCGTCGGTGTCGACCACCTGGGCGGGGATGTCCTGGCTGTTGTTGCGCCCGTCCGGGTCCACCTCGCCGATCTGCCAGAGCTGCTCGCCCGTGGCGGTGAACGCCGTCATGGAGGCGACCATCGGGCCGGTGTACAGGGCGCCGGCGTTGATGTGGTGCGGCTGGACCATGACGATCTCGGGCCGGCCGTCGCCGGTCAGGTCGCCGAACCAGGGGCGGGCGCCGTCACCGGCGACCCTCGTGTCGATCTCGGCGACGGTGTTGGTGCCGATCATCTGCTCCAGCGTGGTGTTCTCCGAGGGCTCGGAGATGCCGCCCGCGCCGACCGCCCGAACCTGGTAGGTCCAGGTGAAGCAGCATTCGGTGCCGTAGCCGACCTCCAGGGCGCTCGCGGTGTCCTCGGTGCGCTCCAGGAGCTGCCAGTCGTGGGCGACGTGGTCGGTGCGGTAGACGTCGTAGGCCACGGCGCCGTCGGCGGCGTCCCAGCGCAGGGTCGAGGTCGTCGCGTCGTCGTCACCCTCGACGCGCAGGTTCGTCGGGGCCGACGGCGGGTCCTGCTCCTCGTCGGCGGCCTCGATGGTCAGCGGCTGCGACGGGCCGGACTCCGTGCCCGCCGCGTTGGTCTGGGTGACGGTGTAGGTGAGGGTGTCGCCCAGACGGATCGCGTCGTCGCTGTCCGTGAAAGCGGGCTCGGTGGTGGTGCCGATCTGCTCCTCGTCCGCACCGTTGATGCTGCGGTAGACGGTGTAGGACGCCGCGTCCGCCGGGGCGTTCCAGGTGAGGCCCACCTCGACCGCCGTGCCGTCGACCTCGACGTCGGTGGCGAGAGCGGTCGGCGGGAGCTGGGAGGAGACGGTGACGCCGTTGATCCGGCCGTCGCGGGCGACGTCCAGGTCGAGGCGGCCGTCGGTGACCTCGACGGCCTGGGCCCAGGTGGCGAACTCGGCGGCGCCGGCCTCGAGCGTGCCCTGGTCGGTGCCCTCGACCGTGAGCTCGGTGTAGTTGCCGGCGATCTGGTCGCCGCTGGTGACCGTCACCCAGTAGGTGCCGTCGGGGACGTCGGTCGAGAACGTCGTGGTGCCGACGGTGAAGTCGCGGCGCAGGTCGTCGGGGGCGCCGCGGTCGCGGACGGCGACCTGACGCGACAGGCCGTAGCCCGCGCCGTCGTCGTACAGCGTGGTGTGTGCGACGCGGGTGTAGCCGTCGGCCACGGGTGAGCTGGTGGAGCCGAAGTCGAAGCGCTGGTCGACGGCGGTGCCCGGGTAGGTGGTGTCGGCCGCGGCGCTGGTGGCCAGCGGCAGCGGCGCGAGGGCGACCGCGGCTGCGGCCGTGATCGCGAGGCCGCGGTGGCGTGGTCTTCTGCGGTGGGTGGGTGACAACGTCGTCCTCCATCGGTGTCCTGGCGAACTGTCGGGCCGTCCTTGGCCCGACGTGCGACGACGCCTGGTCCGGCGTCTTCGCCGTGGCCATGAATCGATTCATGAGCCATGCTGGAAAGCGTATCCCACCTGGTGGGAGGGCGCGAGGGCGTCGCGGCGTCGTGTCATCGGTGTCGATCGTTCCGTGTCGTGGGGCACCGATGTGTCAACGTACGGCGACACGGCAGCCATGTCGCCGTACCGCGACATCACGTCTCCGAAGAGCGACCCACCTCACGGCACGTCGTGTTGCGAGCATGTAACGTGGCTCGTGGTCGACCGCCCCGCGCGTCGACCGAGAACGAAACAGGCTTGTGTATCTACCAGGTGCTCCTCGCGCCCACGGCGGCACGACGATCGTGCGGCATGGCCGCGCTGGAGGAGACCCTTGACG
This sequence comes from Isoptericola chiayiensis, assembly GCF_013149805.1. Taxonomy (GTDB): domain Bacteria; phylum Actinomycetota; class Actinomycetes; order Actinomycetales; family Cellulomonadaceae; genus Isoptericola; species Isoptericola chiayiensis. The sequence goes on along the minus strand of NZ_JABEZT010000014.1, from coordinate 4,300 downwards.
ACCCTGACCGAGTCCCGCGACCGGGCGACGACGGACCCGCGGGCCACGCTGCTCGACGCCGCCGGCCGCACCTACTTCCCGCTGGCGTTCGTCGCCCGCCTGCCCTTCGCGATGATGGTCGTCGGCGTCCTGACCCTGGTGGTCGCCGGCCGCGACTCGCTCACCCTCGGCGGGGCGACGTCGGGCATGGTCGGCCTCGGAGGAGCGGCGATCGGCCCGCTGATCGGCGCCTGGGCCGACCGCGCCGGGCAGCGCCGCGTCCTGCTCGTCACCGCCGCGGTCAACAGCCTGCTGCTCCTCGCCCTGACGGCGGCCGTCTACTCCGCGGTGCCGGACGCCGTCGTCCTCGCGATCGCGTTCGCCATCGGCGCCAGCGCCCCGCAGGTCGCCCCCATGTCCCGCAGCCGGCTCGTCGGACTCATCCACACGCGCCTGCCCGCGGCCCGGCGGCCGGCCACGTTGAGCCGCACCATGTCGTACGAGTCCGCGGCCGACGAGATCGTCTTCGTCGTCGGCCCGTTCGTCGTCGGCCTGCTGGCCGCCGCCTTCGGCCCCGCCGCGCCGATGCTCGCCGCCGCCGCGCTCACCGCGCTCGCGGTCGTGGCGTTCGCGCTCCACGCCACCGCCCGCACACCGGTCGCCGCAGCGCACGGCACTTCCGGCACGACGGCGGCACCCGCCGCGGGCGACGCGGCCCGCGCGACGCACGCCACGCCGTCGGCCCCCGGGCGGGCGCCCCGCACGCAGGCACCCGCCCGCGAGCTGTGGCACCGACGAGTCCTGGTGCTCGTGGCCGGGTTCGTCGGCATCGGGCTGTTCTTCGGCGCCACCCTGACCGCCATGTCCGCGGTCACCGGGGATGCCGGGCACTCCGAGCGGGCCGGCCTGCTGTACGGGTTCATGGGCATCGGGTCCGTGGTCTCGGCGCTCGCGGTCTCCGTGCTGCCGACGCGGTTCAGCCTCCGCGCGCGCTGGCTGACGGCTGCCGTCGTACAGCTCGCCGGCGCCGTCGTCATCTGGACCGCGGGCTCCACCGCCGTGCTGATCGTGGGCCTGCTGGTCGCGGGACTCGGCATCGGGCCGAGCCTGGTGACGATCTACTCCCTGGGCTCGGCGCGCAGCCCCCGCGGGCGCGGCACCACGGTGATGACGATGCTCGGTTCGTCGGTGATCCTCGGGCAGTCGGTCGCCTCGGCGGGTACCGGCTTCCTGGCCGATGCCGCCGGCACCGGAGCCGCCCTGGCGATGCCCGCCGTCGCCGGCACGGTGATCCTCGGGGCCGCCGTGGGGAACTGGCGGCTGACCGACCGATAGGCTGGCTCGAATGCCGCCTGTCGACCGCTGGGACCGCGACCTCGCCCAGGACGGGTGCGCACGCATCACCCCGCCGCGCCGATGGCTGTTCCTGTCCCTGGCGGCCTCGCTCGTCCTGTTCCCGCTCGGCGTGAACGTCTGGCTCGCCGAGGACGCGAACCGCACCGTCGCCGGCCTGCTTCTCGGTGTCTCGCTGCTCGGCGTCGCGGTCTCGGGGTGGCGGATCGCGCGGCCCGCCCGCCTCGAGGTCACCCCCTCGGGGGTTCGCTACCGGCGCCTCGACCTGGCCTGGAGCGACGTCGCCGGGGTTCGGGACCGCACCACGAGCGGCAACCGCTTCGTCCTGCTCGACCTGACGGACGCCGCCGCCGCGCGCCTGGGCGCCGGCCGCCCGCTGCGGTGCGGCGACGACGGGACCTGCGTGGAGATCCCCGGCCCGTTCGACCACCACGACGAGCTGGTCGCCTGGCTCGAGGACGTGCGCGTCAGGCCGCGCGACGGCGGTGCTCGGCCGGACTGATCCCGCGCACCCGCTTGAACGCGGCGCTCAGGGCGAACGGCGTCGTGTACCCGACGGTGCGGGCCACCGCGGCCAGCGTGGCGCCGTCGTCGGCGAGCAGCAGGTCGGCGGCGAGGTCGAGCCGCCACCCGGTCAGGTACGCCACGGGCGGTTCGCCGACCAGCTCGGTGAACCGCCGCGCGAAGGCCGCCCGCGACAGCCCGACCTCCCGGGCCAGCGACTCGACGCTCCACGGCCGGGCCGGGTCGTGGTGGATGAGCCGCAGCGCCGCGCCGACGGCGGGGTCGGCGTCCGCCCGGTACCAGCCGGGGGCGTCGGGGCGGTCGAGCCACGTGCGCAGGCAGGTGATGAGCAGCAGGTCGAGGAGCCGGTCCAGCACGGCCTCCTGCCCGGGCAGGTCCTGGACCACCTCGCGGGCCAGCAGGTCGATGACGGTGGCGTCGATGTCGCCGCGCCGCAGCACCACCCGGTGGGGCAGCAGGCGCAGGATCCGCCGTCCGACCGCACCGTCCAGCGGGTAGGTGCCGGTGATGATCACCGTCTCGCCGTCGGGGTCGTTGCCCCACGAGCGCACGCCGAACGTGATCATCTCCGACGGGCCGCCGTCGATCGCACGGCAGTCCTGCGGGTTCGGGCCGACCACGACGGTCGGCTCGGTCGCCGGGGAGTCGGCCACCACGTAGTGCTCCGGGCCGCGCAGCAGGACGACGTCACCCGCCTCCACCCAGGTGCCGCCGTCGGCTCCGGTGTCCGACGGCGGCACGCGGGCACCGCCGTCGTCCCCGGACGGGTTTCGCTCGCTCGGGGCGAGCCAGACCCGGCCGCGCAGGACCGGCACGATGGTCAGCGGCGACTCGTCCTCGATGCGCATGCCCCACGGCGCCGTGAGGTGGCTGCGCAGCAGGAACGCGCCCCGGGCACGGGGGCCGTCGAGCAGGCCGGCGACGACGTCCATGACGCTGAGCCTAGCCCCGCGGTCCGGGCATTGCGAGACGTCCGCGTATGTGCGAGAGCCTGCAGGCTATGGATCGTCTCGCCTGCGGCGGGTTGACTCGGGATCGTTCGTATCCGACCGCAGGAGGACACCATGACCACACCGACCTTCCCCGCCGCGACCACCGCCCCGACCGCGAGCGACGCCGCACCCGGACCGACCGTCGTCGCCGGAGCCACCGGCAAGACGGGACGACGCGTCGCCGACCGCCTCGAAGCCGCCGGGCTGCCCGTCCGCCGCGCCTCGCGAGGCGCCACGCCGCGATTCGACTGGGCCGACGAGTCCACCTGGGCACCCGCGCTCGAGGGCGCCTCCGCCGTGCACGTCGCCTACGCGCCCGACCTCGCGGTCCCCGGCGCACCCGAAGCCGTGGCCCGCTTCGCCGCGGCGGCCCGGACCGCCGGGGCACGACGACTCACCATGGTGACCGGGCGCGGCGAGACCGAGGCGCAGCGAGCGGAGGCCCTCGTCGCCGAGGCGTTCCCCGCCCGCACCGTGCTGCGGTGCTCGTTCTTCGCCCAGGACTTCTCCGAGAGCTTCCTCCTCGACCCCGTGCTGGACGGGACGCTGGCGCTCCCGGTCGGTGACGCCGTCGACCCGTTCGTCGACCTCGAGGACGTCGCCGACGTGGCCGTCGCCGCGCTCACCGACGACCAGCACGCCGGCCAGGTCTACGAGCTCACCGGGCCGCGGCTGCTGTCCTTCGCCGACGTCGCCGCCGAGATCTCTGCCGCCAGCGGCCGCGACGTGCGCTTCGCGCCCGTGGCGATGAGCGACTTCGCCGCCGGGCTCGCTGCCGACGGCGTGCCGGACGACGTCGTCGCACTCATGCAGTACCTGTTCACCGAGGTGCTCGACGGCCGCGGCGCCTACGTCACGGACACGGTCGAGCAGGTGCTCGGCCGGCCGGCCCGGGACTTCCGCGAGTTCGCCGTCCGGGAAGCCTCGGCATGGCGGGCGCGATCATGACCGGTGCCGCCTGACGTGCCGTGGATCCTCGGTTAGCGTCGAAGGATGGATGACGTCGTGCAGGTCGTGACCACCATCGACTCCGAGGACTCGGCGGTCGACCTCGTCCGCACCGCCGTCGGTCGCCGGTTGGCGGCGTGCGGGCAGGTCGACGGCCCCGTCACCAGCGCCTACTGGTGGGACGGGGCCGTCGAGACGGCGACCGAGCGGCGCGTGACGTTCAAGACCGTGGCTGCACGGACGGACGAGCTGCAGACCTGGCTCGCCGAGGCCCACCCGTACGAGGTGCCGGAGGTGCTGGTCTCCCCGGTGAGCGACGGGAACCCGGACTATCTCGCCTGGATCCGTGCGGAGGTCGGCGACCCCTCCCCGAGGTAGGCAACACTCCCGCGACGTAGGCAACCCTCTCGCGACGTAGGCAACCTTCCCGCGGGGTAGGCGACTTCCGCGCGGGGTGGGGTTATCCGGTGAGGCGGACGTGGGCGTCGTGGACTTCGATGGGG
>NZ_JABEZT010000013.1 GCF_013149805.1 Isoptericola chiayiensis | reverse complement strand
CGTCGCGGATCTTCACCGCGGGTGACGTCGTCGTCCACGACGGCGAGACCCACACGGCGAAGTGGTGGACGCGGAACCAGGTGCCGGCGTCGTCCCCGTGGGGTCCGTGGGAGGTGACCGCCGGCTGACCGCCTCTCGGTGAGGTTGTGGGCGCACTTCCTGTGGTCGCAAAAAACGCGAAAGCGGCATAGCGGGCCAGGAAGTGCGCCCACAACCGTGGGAGGGTGCATCCGCGGACAGGCCTCCGGGCGAACACCCGGTGGACGGCGGTCCTCCTGGGGGTGGGTCGTCGTCCCATCGCCGCCGGGCACCGGGCCCGGCGCACGACGAGGAGGTCCTCCATGCGCGTCCGACACCGTGCCGTCCAAGCCCTGGCCGCTCTCGCGACCGCCACGGCGCTCGCCGTCGGAGGTGCCGCCGTCGCGCAGCCGGCAACGGCGCAGCCGACCGGTCCGGCCCCCGCAGCGGCCTCCGGGGAGGTGGTGGGTGTCCCCGGCCTGGACGTGGAGCGCTACCTGGGCACCTGGTACCAGATCGCCGCGATCCCGGCGATCTTCGAGCTGCAGTGCCGCAAGGACGTCACGGCCGAGTACACGCTGGTGCGCGACGGGGTCGTCGGGGTCCGCAACGAGTGCCGCACGTGGCTGGGTCGGACCAGCAGCGTCACCGGTGAGGCGAAGGTCCTCAATGCGCCGGACAGCTCGGAGCTGAACGTCTCGTTCCTGAAGATCAAGGACCGCTACCTGCACTTCGGTGGCGCCAACTACGTGGTGGTCGGGCTCGGCGCGGACTACGACTGGGCGGTCATCGGCGACCCCGACCGGTCCAGCGGCTTCGTGCTGTCGCGGACCCCGTCGCTGAACGACGCGCAGCTCGACGCGGCTCGCGACGCCCTCGTCGGCGTCGGGTACGACCCGTGCGACCTGCGCCTGACACCGCAGAGCGACGGGCAGCGCACCCGCGCCCCGCTCTGCTGAGCCGGGCGGCCGGCGTGGCGACCGACGTCGGGCACCACGCCGGCCGCGACCCTCAGGACCGCGACAGCACCAGCGCCGAGCTGTGCCCGCCGAACCCGAACGCGTCGACCAGCGCGTGCCGCGCCGTCGTCGGTCGGGCCGCGGTGACCACGTCGAGACCGACCTCCGGGTCCTGACGGTCCAGGTTGATCGTCGGCGGCACGACGGCGTCACCCCACGCTCCCAGCGCTCCCAGCGCGGCGAGCGCCCCGAGCGGCCCGGACGCGCCGAGCAGGTGACCGGTCGAGGCCTTCGTCGCGGTCACGGGCGGCGGGTCGCCGAACACCGTGCGCAGGGCACGGGCCTCGTTGAGGTCGCCGGCGGGGGTGGACGTCGCGTGGGCGTGCACGAGCCCGACGTCCGACGGCGCGAGGCCCGCCGAGCGCAGCGCGAGCGAGACGGTGCGGGCCTGGTTGCCGGGTTCGCCGCCGACGATGTCGTGGGCGTCCGAGGTCAGCGCCCCGCCGTCGACGGCGCCGAGCAGGCGGGCGCGGCGCGCCCGGGCGTGCTCCTCGGCCTCCAGGACGACGAGCACGGCGCCCTCGCCCATGACGAACCCGTCGCGGTCCACGTCGAACGGCCGCGAGGCACGCTCCGGCGCGTCGTTGCGGGTGGACATGGCGCGCGAGCGCGCGAACGCCGAGACGCAGAGGTCGACGATCGTGGCCTCGCTGCCGCCGCAGACGACGACGTCGGCCTCCCCGGCGCGGATCATCGACCGGCCCGCCAGGATCGCCTCGACTCCCGCGGCGCAGGCGCTGACGGGTGCGCGGGCGCCGGCCCGGGCGCCCAGGTCGATCGACAGCCAGGCCGCGGGCCCGTTGGCCATCACCATCGTCACCGCGTGCGGGCTGACCGCACGGTGTCCCCGGTCGATGAGCCGGCGGTGCTGACCGAGCGTCGTGCCGAACCCGCCGTTGGCGGTCCCCACGGCGACGCCGAGACGCTCGGGCTCCACCTCCGGGGTGCCGGCGTCGGCCCAGGCCTGCCGCCCGGCGGCGAGCGCGAGCTGTTCGCCGCGGTCGAGGCGGCGCAGCTCGCGCACGGCCAGGGCGTCCGCGAAGGAGTCGTCCACGCGGGCGCCCATGCGCACGGGAAGGTCGGCGGGCCAGTCGTCGTCGAGCGGTGCCGCGCTGGTGCGGCCCGCCACGAGTGACGACCAGGTCTCCTCCGCCGTGAGCCCGAGTGGCGTGATCGCCCCGATCCCCGTGATCACCGTCCGCCGCATCGACCTGTCCTCCGTCGCTCCACGACGCGCCGTCCGGCACGCCGTGGCGCTCAGGATGCCCTACCCGCACTTCGTTTGCTAGAGCAAAGGTGCAGGTCAGGGGCGATCGGTCGCGGTCAGGTCTCCAGGGTGGCGGCGAAGGCGTCCAGCACGCGTGCGCTGAAGAGCACGAACCGCACCTCGTCCACGGCGGCCGGGTTCTCCTCGTCCCACGCGCGGACGGCGTCCACCGCGACCCGCGCGACGTCGTCGGCCTCCCACCCGTAGACCCCCGCGCTCACCGCGGGGAACGCGACCGTCCGCGACTTCGCGTCCGCGGCGACCCCGAGGGACGTCGTGAAGCACGACTCCAGCAGGGCCGGGTCGGTCTCGCCGCGGTGCCGGTTCGGGCCCACCGTGTGCACGACCCAGGCGGCCGGCAGGTCGAAGCCCGGCGTCGCGACGGCGTCACCCACGCCCAGCCCGTCGGGGAGGGTGGTGCGCCGCAGCTCCTGGCACGCCTCGAGCAGCCGCGGGCCCGCCGCGGCGTGGATCGCGCCGTCCACCCCGCCGCCGCCCAGCAGCGAGGAGTTCGCGGCGTTGACGATCGCGTCGACCTGGATCTCGGTGATGTCGCCCTGCTCGGCGGTGATGCGCACGGTGCCTCCCGGAGTCGGTCGGGGCTCTCGGCTCCCTCGACGCTACACCCGGGCATCGGATCGGTCAGGCGGGGGCCGGCGTCGGTGCCGCGGTCACCGTCAGCCGTCGTCGGCCGCCGACGTCCAGGTCGAGCCGGGTCAGGTGGTCCCCCCAGACCCGGCTGAGCATCGGGTCGCCCAGGTCCCGGCGCACCGTCGTGGCGGGGACGGCCGGGTCCCAGGTGAGCCGCAGCGCCGTGGCGCCCTCGAGCGGGACGACGACGGCGGCACCCGGCTCGAGCCGCACCTCGCCGGCGAGCACCAGGTGCACGGTGGTCGCGGCCTCGGCCGTCGTCGCTGTCTCCAGCTCCCACGCGTCGTGCACGACGACGGTTCCGGCGTCGCGGTCGATCCGTGCGGTGCGCCGCCACGCCGTCAGGTCGTCGACCGGGTACGCCGCCGCGAGGTCCATCGCCACCGTGGTGCCGCCGTCGGACACCTCGACGTCCCGTGCCCGGAACTCCGCACCCACCCCCTGCTCGACCCCCGCGACGGTCGGCAGGTTGTGCCAGGCCGACCGCATGGTCCAGATCGTGTACCGGTCGGGGCCGAACGTCTGCGCCGTGTACGTCGGGCGGCCCGGGTCGACGACGACGGGCACGCCGTCGGACGCGACGACGAACGACCCGACGTCGCAGTGGTTGTGGGCCTCGGCGTCGTGGCCGCCCTTCACGGCCAGCGTCAGCCCCCGGGCCGAGCCGGGGCTCTCGCGGGCCAGCACGATCTGCACCGAGTCGAGGCGGACCGTGCCGGGCAGCGGGGAGCGGCCGCGGGCGGCGGACCAGGTCGGGTCGACGAGCGCCTGGAGGAGCCGTCCGAGGCCGTCGCCGTCGTCGGCGACGGCGGCCCCGTCGGTGCGGTGGGACGCCGCGTGGGCGAGCGCGTCCTCGTCGCCGGCCCGTCGCGCGGCGCGGTGCAGGACAGCCCAGGCCTGCTCGCGCCAGGGCCGGGCGACGCCGTCGGCCACGTTGACGTACCACTCTCCGCCGAGGTGCATGCGGTGCGGGAACGCGACGGTGGCGTGCAGCGCGGGGACGAGGGGTGCGCCGTCGTCGTGCCGGCCGAGCGCGTCGAGCCGGCCGCCGGTCGCGTGGGCGAGGAGCTCGACGGCCTCGAGCGCCCGCCCGGCGCCGTTCCACCAGTACGAGTAGCCCTCGTCGATCGCGCCGTCGGCGGGCAGCGCGGCGACGAACCTGTCGAGGCCCTCGATCACGAGGTCGACGACGTCGGCGCGCAGTGCGGCCTGGTCCGGCCCGTCGAGCATCCGCAGGGCGCTGACCAGCACCTGGGAGTGGATCCAGGGGTTCCAGTTGTGGACGTCGCCGTCGAGGCCGAGCCAGTGCCAGTCGCGCCGGGCGACGAACGGGTCGAGCACGCGGCGTCGCGTCTCAAGGCGGAGCCGCTCGCGCAGACCGGGGTAGCGGTCGTCGAGCGCGGCGCCGAGCAGGTGGTCGGTCCAGGCGAGCTGGGCGGCGACCTCCGCCGCTCCGAGGTCGAGGACCGGGTCGGTGACGTCGGTCAGCACCCGGCCGCGACGGCGCGCGGAGTCGTCGTGGGCGGGCCAGCACCAGGTCGACTGCTCACAGAGCTGCCACAGGCCGTCGGCGACGGCGTCGATCCACCCGGGCTCGGGTGTCGTCGCCGCGGCGACGACGGCGCGGGTGAGACGGCGGGAGCGGGCGAACACGAGCTGTTCGTGCTGGTCCCGGTCGCCGTCGAGGTGCACGCGCGCCGCGGTGCTGGCCAGCGGGGTGGGCCACGGGTTCGACCGTTCCGCGGCGGCCTGCTCGCGGAGCGCCTGCCGGGTCGGCCGGTCGGCACTGCCTTCCTCGGCCCACACCGACCGCTCCGTCGCCGGCGGGACCGGGAGCGCCGAGTCGGCGGGGCGGAGCAGCTCGCGCAACGCGGCCTGCGCACGCACCGGCGCGAACGCGGCGTGCAGGGGGCCGGTGAAGGTGCCTGTGCTCATGCTGCTCCTCGTCGGGCGGGCCGGCTGCCGACGCTACCGCAGTTGACGCCAGCTGGATGTATCGATTCAATCCGAGGATGGACCACAGCCGCTCCTGGTGGGCAGCGCTCGCCGACCGCATGCTCGCCGCCGTCGACCCCTACCGTTCCGCAGGGGGCGCGCTGATCACGCTGCCCGGTCCGACGGGCGCGAACAGCCGCGAGATCGCCGGCCTCGAGGGCTTCGCGCGGACCTTCCTGCTCGCCGGGTTCCGCCTCGCGGGGGAGCGCGGCGACGACCCCCACGGGTACGCCGAGCGGTACGCCGCCGGGCTCGCGGCCGGGACCGACCCGGGCTCGCCGGAACGGTGGGTCCGCCTCGCCGAGCACGGCCAGGCCAAGGTGGAGGCCGCCTCGACCGTCCTGATCCTTGACATGACCCGGCCCTGGCTGTGGGACCGCCTCGACCCGCTCGTCCAGGAGCAGGTCGTGGACTACCTCGCCGACGCCGTCGGGGACGACACCTACCCACGCATCAACTGGGTGTGGTTCCGCCTCGTCGTCCAGACGTTCCTGCGCTCCGTCGGCGGACCGCACTCGCTCGACGAGATGCGCGCGGACCTCGCCACCCACGACACGTTCGCCCGCGCCGACGGCTGGATGGCGGACGGCCCCGAACGGTCCTTCGACCACTACAACGGCTGGGCGCTGCACACCTACCCGGCGCTCTGGGCGCGGATGGCCGGCGCCGTCGACCTCGCCGCCGAGCGTCGCGACCGGGATGTCGCGACGCTCGACCGGTTCCTCGACGACGCCCTCGCACTCGTCGGCGGGGACGACTCTCCGATGCTGCAGGGCAGGTCGCTCACCTACCGCTTCGCGGCCGCCGCGCCGTTCTGGGTCGGCGCGCTCGCCGAGGTGCCCGGCCACTCCCCGGGCCGGCTCCGCCACGCCGCGTCCGCCGTCGTCGGCCACTTCGCCGACCGGGGCGCGCCGGACGACGACGGCCTGCTCACCCTGGGCTGGCACCACACCTGGCCGCGGATCGCGCAGGCCTACTCCGGGTCCGGGTCGCCGTACTGGGCGTCCAAGGGGATGCTCGGCCTCGCGCTGCCGGCCGACCACCCCGCCTGGACGGAGCCCGCGGAGCCGCTGCCCGTCGAGACGGGGGACGTCCTGCGGGCGGTCCGCGCCCCCGGGTGGGTCGTCAGCGCGACGCGGGACGACGGCGTCGTGCGCGTGGTCAACCACGGCACCGACCACGCGCTGCCCGGCGCCGACGTCGGGGACTCGCCGCTGTACGCGCGGCTCGGCTACTCGACCGCGACGAGCCCGTGGCTCGACGACGCGAGCTGGGACGCCCCGTCCGACCAGTCCGTGGTGCTGGTGGACGCCGCCGGCCGGGCGACCCACCGTGCCGGGTTCGAGACGCTCGGCGACCCGCGGGTCCGCGACGGGTTCGGCGTCGCGGGATCCACGGGGCCGGCGCGCTGGATGGACCTCGAACCCGGCCAGGCCGACCACGGCTCGGGGCGGCGTGGCGCGTCGAGCGTCGCCGGCGTGCTCACCGTCGTCTCCCTGGTCCGCGGTCCCTGGGAGGTGCGGTGGGTGCGCGTCGAGTCGGTGCCCGACGGCGGTGCCGCGGCCGCGCTGCGCGTGAGCGGGTGGCCGGTGGTCGCCGGGGACGGGCTGGTCTCGCGCCTGACGCCGCTGCTCGGCCGGTGGGACGCCGAGGAGCTCCGCGGTGACGACGTGAGCCCGCTCGGTCGCGACGCCCGCGTCCCGGTGCTGGCCGGACCGGTCGTGGTCGGGGAGTGGGTCGCCGTGCTCGTCACGCTGCGGGGCGCCCGGGCCGGCGCGGCCCAGGGGGAGGCGGGCGTCGACCTCGACGGGACCACCGCCGTCGTGCGCTGGCCCGACGGGACCCGGACCCGCACGCCGCTCCCCACCCCCTCGACGTAGGCAAACCCTCCGCGAGGTAGGCGACCTTCCCGCGAGGTAGGCGTCAGCCGGCGAGAGCCTTGCGCTCGTCCGGCATCAGGATCCAGAACACGATGTACGCGAGGAACTGCGGGCCGGGGATGATGACCGACAGCGCGGTCAGGAGCCGGACGAGTCCGCGGCTCCAGCCGAAGTAGTCGGCGACGCCGGCGCACACGCCGCCGATCATGCGGCCGTGGCTCGGGCGGTACAGCTTGCGGGGTGCGGTCTGAGGATTGCTCATGCCTCGACAGTAGGCACGACGGCGGTCGTCCGGTATCCGGGGATCCCCCGGTTCGACCCCGAGCGGCCGCGAGCGACCCCGAGCGATCGGTCGACGCGTCAGGCGGGGCGCGCGACGAGGTGCTCGGGCACGAGCTCCTCGCCGTGGACCCCGTCGAGGAGCTCGGCGTCGATCGGCGTCCCGCGCCGCAGCACGCTGATCGCACCCGTGGACTCGAGCAGGGCGACGGCGACGTCGTCGTACCGGTGGATGCCGGCGAGCCGCAGCGTGGAACGCAGCTCACGGTCGGCCACGTGGGCCCGCCGGAGCTGGTCGGGAAGGACCTTGCCGTCGGCCATCAGCACGATCGGGTTCATGGTGATGGCCCGGGACCCGAACGGGCGCACGATCAGGGCACCCGCGATCGACTGCAGCGCGATGAGCGTCCCCATCGCGACCAGCCCGCCGCCGAGCACCGCGACGTCGCCCAGCGCCGCGCGCCCCAGGATCGCCCCGAACGCGATGATCGCGACCAGGTCGTAGTTCGACATCGCCCCGAGCATCCGCTGCCCGATCACCCGCACCAGCAGCATCATCGCCAGGTACATGCCGGTGGTCGCGAGGACGACGGCGAGCGCCTCGGTGGGGGTGAGCCAGAGCAGGTCGCTCAGGGACTGGTCGAACATGGCGGGAGTCTTCCTCGATGCGGCGTGGGTCCGGGTTCGAGGATGCCACGTGCTCGGCCGGTGTCGGCGGACGTCTCAGACGAGCGAGACCCGTCGCTTCCAGGAGTGCAGCGACCAGACGACGCAGCCCACCGCGGTCAGCAGGAGGGCGGGGAGGAAGCCGATGGGCATGACGTCGGCCGGGCCGGTGCTGCCGGCGCTCATCTCGGCGAACAGGTCGAAGGTCTCGAGGGTGAGCCGGTCACCGCTGAATCCGACGGCGACGGGGACGGTGGCGAACGAGACGAACGTGATCACCTGGACGACGACGTAGGTCGCGACCCAGACGAGGATCGGTCCACCCACGCCGAGGCGGTTCAGCGGGGCCTGGCTCCCGACGGAGGCCGCGAAGAAGTACTGCGTGGGCCACACCAGGACCAGCGCGGCGACGGTCGCGAGCACGGCGGGGACACCCCACCCCGGTGCGAGCTCGGCCAGGGTCGACCAGCCCTCGCGCAGCGACGCGAGGATCGGCTGCTCCTGGCCGGTGCCGCGCATGATCAGGGCTCCGGCGGGCAGAGCGATCGCGAGAGCGACCACGACGCCGACCAGGGAGACCAGCCAGGCCCACAGCATCTTGGCCCAGTAGATCGTGGTGCCCTTCTGCGGCAGCGTCTGGGTCAGGTAGCCGCCGCGGCCGAAGCCGGAGCGCCAGAACTGCGCGGCGAGGAGGACCTGGGCCAGAGGGACGAGGAGGAACGTCGACATCAGTGCGACGCTCTCGCCGAGGACGGCGATGACGGGCCAGCGTGTGGCGGCGAGGAGGGCGCCCGCGAGGGTGATCACGGCGGAGATGCCGACGACGACCCCGAGCATCGCCCGGGTCTGGAGGAACTCGTGCTTGAGCAGGGTGATCATGAGCCGTACACCTCTCGGAAGATCTGCTCCAGGCTGGCGCCGTGCTCGGCGCGCAGGTCGTCGACGTCGCCGGTGAGCAGTACGCGGCCGTGCCGCATCATCACCACGGAGTCCAGGGACGTCTCGAGGTCGTGCACCAGGTGCGTGGCGACGACGAGCAGGGAGTCGGCGTCGAGCATGTGCAGGATGCCGTCGAGGATGCTCGCCCTGGCGGCTGGGTCGACGCCGGAGATGGGTTCGTCGAGCAGGTAGACCTGGGCGCGGCGGGACATCGCCAACGAGATGTGCGCCTTCTCCTGCATGCCCTTCGACATCTCCTTGAGCCGCATCGCGGGGTCGAGACGGAAGTGGGAGAGGAGGGCTTCGGCCCGGGCGCGGTCGAAGTCGGGGAAGAAGTCGTCGAACAGATCGAGGCAGTAGCGCACGCGGGCCCGTTCCGGCAGGGCGCTGCGGTCCGGCAGGTACGACACGACAGCCTTGCTCTGCGGCCCGAGCCGGTGACCGGCGATCCGGACCTCGCCGTCGTGGTCGGCGTACAGGCCGGCGAGGGTCTTGAGCAGGGTGGACTTGCCGCACCCGTTCTCACCGAGCAGGCCGACGATCTGCCCGGCGGGCAGGTCGAGGTCGAGGCCGTCCAGGGCGGTGCGGCGGCCGTAGCGGACCGTGAGGCCGCGGACGCTGACGAGTGCGGCGTCGTCGGTCATGGCGGGGTCACGCTCCTGCCGCAGGGTCGGTGTGGTGGTCATGCCATCGCTCCTCGATGAGTCGCTGCGCCTGGGTGGAGGTCATGCCGAGGCCGCGGGCCCGGCGGACGAAGCCGTCGACGGCGTCTCGGGCCAGTTCGGCGCGCAGCGCGTCCACCCGGTCGGTGTCCGCCGTGACGAACCGACCCGCGGTGCGTTCGGACCGGCACACGCCCTGGCGTTCCAGCTCGGCGAGGGCCCGCTGGACGGTGTTGGGGTTGACGCCCAGCTCGCCCGCCAGGTCCCGGACGCCGGGGATGCGGCTCCCGGTGGGCCAGGCGCCGGTGACGATCCGGCGGGAGAACTCGGCGACGAGCTGCCCCCAGATCGGCGAGCCGGTGTCGAACTGCATCCGCTCCCGCCTCTCTGTATTAGTTGCTTAATACAGTGACACATCGCGCCGATCAAGGTCAACCGGTCGCTGCAAGGGCGCGCCGTGCCGCGACATGATCGGGGCATGAGGCGCACGGTGGCGTTCCTGGCCTGCACGACGGCGCTCGCGGCGGGTTGCGCCGGCCCGGGCGCGCCGGGCACCGGGGACGGCAGCGGCGAGGTCGTCTACTCCTGCCGGGGCGAACCCGTGCCGGCGGCCGCGCTGGACGAACGACGCTCCGTCGAGTCGCTCGGCGAGGAGGGGCGTGCCGCGCTCGACGGCGCCGAGGTGCCGGCCGTCGACCCTGCGGACTGGTGGGTGGTCGCCGAGCCGCCGGAGCGGCTCGCGCTGATCCGCGAGCTCGACGCCGTCGACGACCGTGGTGCCGGCGACGTGCGCACCCACGAGATGCTGACCGTCGACAACCTCGACGAGCATGCCTTCGACCCGGTCGAGGGCTGGATGATGGGCTCGTTCGGGACGTGCGCGCTGCGCCGCGACGTCGGCGGCGAGGTCGCGACGGTGACCCTCGACCCGGACCGCCCGCCGGACCCGACGTCGCGTGAGCTGAACCTGCTGGTCACGGAGATGTCGTGCAGCTCCGGCGAGGGCGCCGCGGGCCGCGTGCGGGTGGTCGAGCAGCGAGAGACGACGACGGCGGTCCGGCTGACGGTCGTCGTCGACCCGCGCGGCGGGGACCACAGCTGCCCGTCCAACCCTGCGACCCCCTACGTCGTCGAGCTGGACGAGCCGCTGGGGGAGCGGGTGGTCCTCGACGCGGCCGTGGAGCCGCCGCCCGAACTCACGATGCCGGACGCGGCGGCGCCGTAGGACAATGGGCGCACGGTCCTGGATCCGCCCTCCGGTACCGTAGATGGACGTCCAGCGGTACAGTAGAACTCTGGCGAGCGGTTCAGTAGAGGTCTGCGAACAGGAAGGCGTCGATGGCTGACCAAACAGTTCCTACTACGCCGTACCGGCGGCGGGTGGTCGACGACTTCCTGGACGAGTTCCAGCCGGAATCCCCCGCGATCACCATCGCCGGCCCCAAGGGAGTGGGCAAGACGGCGACGGCACTGCGCCGGGCGGCGTCCGTGATGTCGTTCGACCTCCCGGCGGACCGTGCCCGTCTGGACGCGGACCCGACGCTCCTGACCGCTCTTGACTACCCCGTGCTCGTCGATGAGTGGCAACGCAAGCCGGAATCGTGGGACTACGTGCGCCGCGCTGTCGATGCCGGTGCACCCGCGGGTGCCTACCTGCTGACGGGCAGTGCGACGACTCCCCGGGGCGTGACCGTCCACTCGGGCGCCGGGCGGTTCATCGACGTGCGCATGCGCCCGCTGAGCTTCTTCGAACGCGACATCGCGTTCCCTACGGTCAGCATGTCGGCGCTGCTGCGCGGATCCTCCGAGATCGGCGGCGAGACGGACGTGGGACTGGCGGAGTACGTCGAGGAGATGACGGCTTCGGGGTTCCCGGACATCAGACGCCTGTCGCCGCGAGTGCGCCGTCGGCGCCTCGAGGCGTACGTGGACAACATCGTGCAGAGGGAGTTCGCCGAGCACGGCTACCCCGTGCGTCGTCCGGCGACGCTACGGGCCTGGCTCCGTGCCTACGCCGCGGCGACATCGACCACCACGAGCTACAACGACATCCTCGACGCCGCGACCGTGGGGGAGAACGACAAACCGAGTCGGACGACGACGACGGTGTACCGCGATGTGCTCGCTCAGCTGTGGCAGCTCGATCCGGTCGAGGCGTGGCTGCCGAGCCGAAACCATCTTGATCGCCTCACCCAGGCGCCGAAGCATCACCTCGCGGACCCGGCGTTGGCGGTTGTGCTCCTTGGACTGGACGCCGAACAGCTGATGCGTGGCACGGCCTCCGCCGCAGGTCTGCGCGACGGAGCCGTTCTGGGGCAACTGTTCGAACACCTGGTGACCCTCAGCGTCCTGGTGTATGCGGAGGCAGCGGAGGCCCACGTCCGGCACCTGAGGACCAAGGGAGGTGACCACGAGGTCGACCTCATCGTCGAACGGCGCGACGGGCGTGTCCTGGCGTTGGAGGTCAAGCTCAAGGCGACGCCCGCCGAGAAAGACTTCCGGCATCTGCGGTGGCTGAAGGAACAGCTCGGCCACGATCTCGTCGATGCGGCCGTCGTCACGACCGGACAGCATGCCTACCGGCGCGGCCAGGACGGAATCGCCGTCGTCCCCCTGGCGCTGCTGGGCCCGTGACAGGAGCGCATCGGAGAACCTGTCGGATCAGCCCGTGAGCCCAACGTCGCGCTACCAGCCGCCCGGGTTGAGGATCTTGCGGATCCGCTTCTCGCTGACCGACCCGTCCGTGCCGAGCTGCTGGGCGAACAGCGACACCCGCAGCTCCTCGAGCAGCCACCGGACGTCGGCGAGCTCGGCCGCCCGCGCCGGGTCGGGCGGTCCGGCGGCGTAGGCCTCCCGTTCCTGGTCGTGGACGCCGGTGACGTCCTGGATCTTCCAGGCGAGCTCGGCGTCACGGTGCGGGTTCGACTCGGCCTTCTCCAGCCGGTACGACGCCGCCCGCAGGTAGCGCACGAGGTGCGGCACCCGCCGGGGCGGGGTCGCGGAGACGAACCCGTCGAAGACGAGGCCGGCGACGTGCTCGCGGATGTCCTGCAGCGTGTTGAGCAGGGCCAGCGACGACGACGCCTTGACCTCCGTCTCGACGGTCCGCCACGCGGTCAGCGCGGCGACGACGTGCCCGACGACCCGGTGCACCTCGTCCTCCAGGTGCCGGCGCACGAACGCGACCGCCTCCTGGTACATCTCGGCGTTGCGGATCTGTACAGCGACCGGTCCGCCGGTCGGCGTCCCCGGGGCCTTGTCGGCGTCCAGGCTGGTCAGCGCGATGACGGCGGCGAGCTGCAGGTCGGCGACCAGCGCGTCGGTGTTCCGGTACGGCGCGGCCGCCAGCGTCAGCGACTGCTTCGCCGACCACCGCGAGGTGATCCGGCCGGTCTGCAGCGCGGTCTCCGACAGCAGCAGCCGCCGCACCCCGGCCGCGTGCGCGGCGTCCCGCCCGGAGGAGTCGGCCAGGATCCGCAGGGCCACCGACGGCCCGGTCCCCGACGAGCCGGAGCCCTTCGCGCTGCGTTCCTCGACGAGCGCCGGGTACCCCTGCACGACGACGCCCCCACCGAGATCGGTCGACACGACGTCGGGCAGCAGCCCGTCCGCGAGCCCCCCGGGCCACGTCGAGAGTCCCTCGGCCTCCTGCACGACAGCACCGCCGCCGGAAGGGCCACCGGCGTGCGGTGACCCTGCAGCGGAGGCCGCCGGATCGCCGTCGGACCGCCCGGACCCGGACGAACCCGCGGAGCCCGGGGTCGGGGTGTCGGAGGCGCCGCCGTCGGGCCGTAGCGGAGGGCCCTCCGGGGCCCGTGAGCGAGGCGGCGCCTCCGAGGCACCGTCCCCGGGCGTTCCGGAACGGCCAGACGCAGCCCGCGTGGCTTCCTCCAACGCCACCCCCACGGCTCCCTTGACGGCCGACCGCACGGCGGCCTCCGCCTGGGGCGCGAGCTTCTTCTGCAGGGACAGCAGGTCCTTGGACTCGTCGAGCACCACGGGCCCCGACGGCTGCGCCGCCCCGCGGCCGCGACCCTTCTTGCCGCCGGACCCGCGCCGTCGTCCACCTCCGGCGGGGCCGCCGTCGCGCGACCCGGCGCCCGTGGCGTCCCCGGTGCTCTCGACCCGGAACGTCATCCGCAGGTGCGCGGGCAGCCGTTCGACGCGTTCGGCGTCCCACACCTCGTCGGGGATGATCACGTCGCGCAGCGCACGTACGGCGCGGGTGAACTCGACGTGGAACGGCGTGGCCATGTCTCCGGCCCGCGTGAGGTCCTCCCAGGCCGGGACGTTCTGCCGCATCCAGCCGGCGACGGCGGCACCGACGTCGGGTGCGGGGACCAGCTCGCGGCGCACCGCCTTGGGCAGGGACCGGATGGTGGCGACGCACAGCTCGTCGAGGAGGCCGGGCACCATCCAGTCGAACCCGTCGGGGGAGACCCGGTTGAGGATCGACACCGGGATGTGGACGGTGACGCCGTCGGCGTCGGACCCGGGCTGGAACTGGTAGGTCAGCGGCAGGGTGACCTCGCCCTGGGTCCAGGTCTCCGGGAACGTCTCGGGCAGTGCAGCGGTGTCGGCACCGTCAATGAGCTGGTCGAGAGTGAAGGTGAGCAGGTCCGGGTCGTCGCGGCGGGCCTTCTTCCACCAGGAGTCGAAGTGCCGTGCGCTGACGACGTGCGCGGGGACCCGCTCGTCGTAGAAGGCGAACAGGTCGTCCTCGGAGGCGACGAGTCCCCGCTGCCGCGACCGTGCCTCGAGCTCCTCGGCCTCGGCGAGCAGGCGGCGGTTCTCGGCGAAGAACGCGTGGTGGGTGGTCCACTGCCCCTCGACGAGCGCGTGCCGGATGAACAGGTCGCGGGCGCCCTCGGGGTCGATCCTGCCGAAGAGCACGGGGCGGTCGGCGACGATCGGCACCCCGTAGAGCAGCACCTTCTCGGTGGCCATCGCGGCGCCCTGCTTGGTGGACCAGTGCGGTTCGGAGTAGGTGCGCCTGGCGAGGTCGCCGGCGAGCTCCTCGGCCCACTCGGGCTGGATCTTCGCGACGTCGCGCGCCCACAGCCGGGAGGTCTCGACGAGCTCGCCGGCCATGATCCACGCCGGCGGCTTCTTGGACAGCGGGGAGCCGGGGAAGATCGCGAACCGGGCCCCGCGCGCGCCGAGGTACTCGTTGCGGGCCCGCTTGGCGGCCTGGCGCAGGGCGCGTGCCCGGGCCTCGCCGCGCAGGTGCGCCACGGAGGACGCCTTGACCTCGCCGGTGTCCTGCATGCCGATCTGGGAGAGCATCCCGGACAGCAGGGCGCGGTGGACGGTGTCGCCGTCCCAGGACCGCTTCCAGCTCGTCCCGCCGTCGCCGTCGCCGTCCGCCTCGACCGAGGGGCCCGTGGTGGAGGGGCGGAACGACATGTCGATGTCGAGCTGCTTGGCCATCTGCCGCAGCTGGGCGACGACGTCCTGCCACTCGCGGACGCGCAGGAAGTTGACGTACTCGCTCCTGCACAGCCGGCGGAACGCCGAGGAGCCCATCTGGTGCTGCTGCTCGCGCAGGTACTCCCACAGGTTGAGGTAGCTGAGGAAGTCCGACGTCGGGTCGGTGAAGCGGGCGTGCGCCTGGTCGGCCTGCTCGCGGGACTCGGCGGGACGTTCGCGGGGGTCCTGGATGGACAGGGCGGCGGCGATGATCGCGACCTCGCGGGCGACGCCGAGGCGGGAGCCCTCGATGACCATGCGGGCCAGGCGGGGGTCCATGGGCAGGCGCGCCAGGGTGCGGCCGACGTCGGTCAGGTGGACGTCGTTCGACGCCGTGCCGTCGCGCCCGCGGCGGCGGGCGAGCGCGCCGAGCTCGGCCAGGAGGTTGACGCCGTCGCGCACGGCCCGCGTGTCCGGGGGTTCGACGAACGGGAACCTCGCGACGTCGTCAGGGGAGCCGACCACGCCCACGGAGATCATCTGCAGCAGCACCGAGGCGAGCGACGTGCGCAGGATCTCGGGCTCGGTGAACTCGGGTCGCCCCTCGAAGTCCTCGGCGGAGTACAGCCGGATCGCGATGCCGTCGGCGACGCGTCCGGACCGACCGGACCGCTGGTTCGCCGACGCCTGGCTGATCGGCTCGATCGGCAGCCGCTGGACCTTGGTGGCCTTCGAGTACCGGGAGATGCGGGCGGTGCCGGGGTCGACGACGTAGTGGATGCCCGGCACGGTCAGGGACGTCTCCGCCACGTTCGTGGACAGCACGATGCGCCGGCCCGGGTGCGACTGGAACACACGGTGCTGCTCGGCGGCGGACAACCGCGAGTACAGCGGCAGGATCTCGACGTGGTCGGGCCGCTTCGGGTCGCGGACGCGCTCCTTGAGATGTCCCTCGAGGGCGTCGGCGGCGTCGTGGATCTCGCGCTCGCCGGACAGGAACACGAGGATGTCGCCGGGCCCTTCGCGCATCAGCTCGTCGCAGGCCTCGACGATCCCGGTGACGAGGTCCTTCTCCTCACCCTTCTTCTTCCCGCCCCCCGAGGCGTCGCCGTCCGGGCTCAGGGGTCGGTAGCGGATCTCGACGGGGAAGGTGCGTCCGGAGACCTCGACGACGGGGGCGGCGTCGGGCAGCACGTCGACGACCGCCTCGGGAGCCCCGCCCTCCCGGGCCAGGGCGGCGGGGGAGAAGTGCGCCGCGAAGCGCTCCGAGTCGATCGTCGCCGACGTGATGACCAGCTTGAGGTCCGGCCGGCGCGGCAGCAGCCGGGACAGGTACCCGAGCAGGAAGTCGATGTTGAGCGAGCGTTCGTGCGCCTCGTCGATGACGATCGTGTCGTAGGCGAGCAGGTCGGGGTCCCGCTGGATCTGGGCGAGCAGGATGCCGTCCGTCATGACCTTGACGAGCGTGTCCTCGCTGGACGTGTCGGTGAACCGCACCTGGTACCCGACGACGCCACCCAGCTCCGTGCCGAGTTCGTCGGCGACGCGATCGGCCACGGAGCGTGCCGCGATCCGGCGGGGCTGCGTGTGGCCGATCTGCCCGGCACGGCCCCGGCCGAGCTCGAGCAGGATCTTCGGCAGCTGCGTCGTCTTGCCGGAGCCGGTCTCGCCGGCCACGATCACGACCTGGTTCTCCCGGATCGCCGCGGCGATGTCCTCGCGCCGCGCCGAGACGGGCAGCTGCTCCGGGTAGGTGATGTCCGGGACGACGACGGCGGCACGCGCGGCCGCGGCGCGGTCCAGCTCCGCACGGCTCACCCGTGCCGGGCGCGGCCCGTCGGGGCGGGGGCCTCGCCGACCGCGACCGCGCCCCCGGCGTCGACGTCCGCCGTCGCCGCGACCCCCGCTGTCGCGGGCGGGCGGCGTGGCGGACGGCTGCTCGGTACTCACGGCGACCCATTCTCGCAAGGCTGGCAAGCGGAATCCGTCGCGCGGCTCATACCGCTCACACGGTCGTGGCGAGCTCCGACGTGGTGGCGACCATCCCCATCATGGCCACGATGAAGCCGAAGTAGGCGATCACCGCGAGGAACGCGCCCGCCGTGAACGCGATCGACAGCCACAGGCCCCACTTGCCGAGGGCGTTGTCGTAGCCGACCTTCTTGGAGTCCGAGAGCGCGATCGCGGAGACCACGATGCCCGCGGGCGGGACGACGAACGCCAGCACGAAGCCGACGATGCCCATCACCTTGCCGGGCGGGTCCGGGGCATAGCCCGGGGGCGGGTAGCCGGGCTGCCCGTAGCCGTACCCGGGGTACGCCCCGTAGCCGGGCGGCGGGGGTCCGTAGCCGGGCGGCGGCCCGTATCCCGGTGGGGGCGCGCCCTGGTCGGGGCGGTCCCCGGCGCCGGGATCGGCGGGCCCGGACGGGTCAGGTCGGTCGGCGGGACGGTAGCCCTCGTACGGCTGCTGCGGGTCGCTCACGGCCCCAGTGTGGCGAAGCGGCGGCCCGAGCACCAGGGCGGCTGCGCCCGGGCCGTCGGCCGTGATTCGATCGAGGCATGTCCGCCCGACCTCGCACGCAGCACGACCTCGTCCCGCGACCCGCCCGTGTCCACGCCGTCGAACGGCTCACCGGGTCGATGGTGCGCACCACCCTGCGCGACGTCGACGGCGCCGACCCGGCCGCGCCGTCGTCCCTCGCGGCACTGCCGGCACCCGGCCCGGAGGACCACGTCAAGGTGTTCCTGCCGGACCCCGCCACCGGCGAGCTGCACGCGCCCACGGTCGCGCCCGACGGCGGGCTGCAGCGGCCCACCGGCGTGGTGTCCGTGTCGCGCGAGATGACGGTGCGCGCCACCCGCAGCGTCGACGGCGTCGCGGAGGTCGACATCGACTGGGTGCTGCACGACGGCGGCGGGCCCGCCGCCGACTGGGCCGCCCGGGCCGCCGCAGGTGACGAGCTGGTGCTCGCCGGGCCGCGCTTCTCCCAGGGTGTTCCCGACGGGATCGAGCGCCTCACGCTCACGGTGGACGAGACCGGGCTGCCCGCCGCCGCCCGGTGGGTGGCCGCCGTCGGACCCGACGTGCGCGTCACCGCGATCGTGGAGATCGGCGACGACACCGACGAGGACCACGTCGAGTCCGAGCTCGCCCACGCCGACGTCGAGATCCTGTACCGCACCGACGGGCCCGGTCAGCTCGCCGAGGCCGTCCGGTCCCTCGGAGCGCTGGACGACGGCGAGCACGTGGTCGCGCTCGGCGAGGCCGGCGACCTGACGCCGGTGCGCCGCCACCTGCGCCACGAGCTCGGCCTCGGCCCGGAGCGCGTGACGGTCGCGGGGTACTGGCGGCGCGGCACCGTCAACCTCGACCCCGACCAGCCGCTGGACCCCACCGACCCGGACTGACGGCCCTCAGAAGTCCCGGGCGGTCTCGGCGTGCGCCGACCCGAGCCGCTTCAGGTGCACGCGCCGACGCAACCGGATCCCGGGGCGCAGCAGCATCTGGACGCTGCCCACCAGGAAGAGCCAGGTGCCGGCGGTCGCGGTGGACTCGGAGAAGAACAGCACCGAGCCGACCACGAACCACAGGCCGATGAGGATGTCGTTGGCGATGCTCAGCGTCTCGTAGCGCTGCCGCACCACCAGCTCCTCGTGGCCGATGCGCAGTGTGAGGTCGTCGTCCTGAGGCACGGCATCATGCTGTCATGAGCACGCTGACCTCCGCCGAGCTGACGACCGTCTACACGGACCTGCACGCCCACCCGGAGCTCGCGTTCGCCGAGCACCGCACCGCCGGGATCGTCGCCGACCGGCTGCGCAGCGGGGAGTACGAGGTGCACACCGGCCTCGGCGGCACCGGCGTCGTCGGCGTCCTGGCGAACGGCGACGGGCCGACCGTCCTGCTGCGCGCCGACATGGACGGCCTGCCGCTCACCGAGCGCACCGGCCTGGACCACGCCTCGACGGACACCGCCACGACGCCGGACGGCCACGAGACCGGCACCATGCACGCCTGCGGCCACGACCTGCACGTCACCTGCCTGCTCGGCGCCGCCGCCGAGCTGGCCGCCCGCCGCACCGAGTGGTCCGGGACCCTGCAGGTGCTGTTCCAGCCCGCCGAGGAGGTCGGGGCCGGCGCGCGGGCCATGGTCGCCGACGGCCTCTACGACCGGATCGGCGTGCCCGACGTCGTGCTCGGCCAGCACGTCATGCCCTTCCCCGTCGGCACCGTCAACCTCACGCCCGGCACCTCCATGGCCGCCGCCGACTCCCTGCGCATCACCCTGCACGGCACGGGCGGTCACGGCTCCAGCCCGGAGGCGACCGTCGACCCCGTCCTCATGGCCGCCGCGACCGTCCAGCGCCTGCAGGGGATCGTCGCCCGCGAGGTCGGGATGGGCGAGCAGGCCGTGCTCACCGTCGGATCCGTCCGCGCCGGCACGCAGGCCAACATCATCCCCGACCGTGCCGAGCTCCTGGTCAACGTGCGCAGCTTCGACCATGGAGTCCGCGACCGGGTGCTCGCCGCCATCCACCGCGTCGTCGACGCCGAGGCCGCGGCCTCCGGGGCACCGCGGCCGCCCGAGTACGAGCAGATCGCCCTGTTCAACCCCACCGTCAACGACCCCGACGCCGCCGACCGGACCCGGACGGCGCTCGCGGCCGTCCTGGACGAGCACGAGGACGCGATCCGGGAGGCAGGCAGCCGACCGACCGTCGTCGCGATGCCGCCGCTGTCCGGGTCGGAGGACGTGGGTGACCTCGCCACGACCGCCGGCGCGCCGCTCGTGTACTGGAACGTGGGCGGCGCCGACCCCGCGGCGTTCGCGGGGGTCGACGTCTCGGCCGTCACCGGGATGGGGAGCCTGCCGGACGGCGTCGCGCCGAACCACTCGCCGTTCTTCGCGCCGGTGCCGCAGCCCACCCTCGACCTGGGGGTGGCCCTGCTGGTCGGTGCGGCCCGGGAGTGGCTCGCCTGAGACCCCGGGCTTCAGGCCCCGCGTCCGCTACCGGATGAGGCTCAGGCGGCGGCGTCCTCGGTCTCGCCGCGGAGCCCGTCGATCTGCTCCTGGAGCTGGGACAGCAGGGCGGCCACGTCGTCGGCGCCCTGCTCGCGCGCCTGCTCGGTGACGTGCCGGACCTCGGCGGACGCGGCCTCGAGGGCGACCTGGGCGTCCTCGAGGGCGACGACGGCCCCGTCCTCGGACTCGGCGGCCTGCTCGAGAGCGGCCCGCGCCTCGTCGGTGGCGGCCTGGGCGGAGGCGACGGCGTCGGCGACGGAGCCCTGCAGCTGGTCGGGCACGCCGGTGACCTGCTCCTCGATCTCGCGCAGGTCGCCCTCGATGGCCTCGGCGCGGCTCTGGGCGTCGTCGATGAACTGCTGGACGTCGGCGGGTGCGGAGCAGGCCCCGAGCATCATCGCCAGGGCGAGCAGGCCGGCGGCGGCGAACCGGGAGGTGCTGTGCCGCGGGGTCTGGGGCGAGGTCGTCGTCGACGTCATGGGTCGATTCTGCCTGCGACCTGCGCGGATTCCTGCGGTGTGCGTCACAGGACGGGTGGAGACTTTGTGCACACGTGGTGCCGACGGTCACCCGACGGCTACCTGGGTGGACGGACGGTGAACCGCAGGCGTGCTCCGGGTGGCAGCTGGCCGAGCAGCCAGGTGTGCGTGGTGGGCACGGTGGCCACCACGGGGTAGCCGCCCGTCAGCGGGTGGTCGGGGCCGAACAGCACCGGCTGCCCGTCGGGCGGCACCTGCAGCGCACCGGTCACGCAGGCCTCGCTGGGCAGCTCGGCGTCGCGGGCGTCCCTCGTGCGGGTCAGCGGTGCGGCGCCGCGCAGCCGCAGCCCGACACGGTCCGCGGCGTCGGTCACCTCCCACTCCTGGGCGGTGAGGACCGCGAGCGCCTCGGGCGTGAACCAGTCGTCCCGGGGTCCCGGCACCACGGGGAGCTCCGTCGTCGTCCCGGGTGCGGGGAGGTGGTGCGGGTCCGGGGCTCCGCCGTCGTGCAGCCCGACGGCGTCCCCGGGCGCCGGACCGACGGGCAGCACCGTGCCGGGGGCCAGCGGTGCCGGGCCGAGCCCGGCGAGCAGGTCCGTGCTGAGCGAACCGAGCACCGGCGGCAGGGCGACGCCGCCGCGCACGGCCACGCTGGTGCGCAGCCCGCGCCGGGGCACCCCGAGGGCGAGCTCGTCGCCGTCCGTGAGGAGCACGGGGGACGACGGCGGCACCTCGCGGGGTGCACCGCCGTCGGCCGGGTGCACGGTGGCGGTGCTCGCCCCCGCCGTCGCCACGACGACCCGCCCCCGGGCGCGCAGCCGCAGCCCGGCCCCGAGGGCCTCGATCCCGGCGGTGCCGGACGGGTTGCCGACGGCCCGCTGGGCTGCACGGTGGCTGCGCGGGTCCGCGGCCCCGGAGCCGGAGACGCCCCACCGCGCGGCACCCGTGCGGCCGAGGTCCTGCACGAGCGCCTGGGGGCCCGCGGCGACCACCTCGAGGCGGTGGCCGGCCGGCGCCGGGTCGGCCGGTCCCAGGTCGGCCGGCTCCGGGTCGGTACTCCGCGGCCGGGTCGGCAGGCCGGCGTGCCGACCCGGCCGCGGAGTACCGACCTGATCGGCGTCGGCGGGCACGAACCGCACCGTGTCGCCCGGCGCCCACAGCGCCGGCTCGGGGCGGTCGACGTCCCACAGCACCGCGTCCGTGCGGCCCACGAGCTGCCACCCGCCCGGGTTGTCGCGCGGGTAGACGCCACCGAACGGGCCCGCCAGCGCCACCGACCCGGCCGGCACCCGCGTGCGCGGGGTGGCCCGGCGCGGGACCACCAGGTCGGGGTCGTCGCTGGTCAGGTAGCCGAAACCGGGCGCGAACCCCAGGAAGGCCACCGTCCACGTCGCCGCCGCGTGGCGGCGCACCAGCTCCCCGACCGACCAGCCCAGGTGCGCCGCGACCTCGGGCAGGTCCGCCCCGTCGTAGACCACCGGCACCTCGACCGTGCGCGCCGCGGACCCGTCCGGCGCCGCGCGGCGGGCGGCGGCACGACGGCGCAGCTCACGCTCCAGGTCGCCCGCCCCGATCCGACCGGGACGGAACGGCACCAGCAGCGTGCGGGCACCGGGCACCGGCTCGCCGACGCCGGGCACGGGATCGGCACCCAGGTCCGCGTGCAGCGCGACGGCCCGCGCGCCGTCGTCGAGCTCCACGAGCAGCGCCGCGTCCCCCACGGGCAGGACCCGGACCGTCATGACCCCGGCACGAACGCGCGGACCCGCACGCCCGCCCGGGTCAGGACGGCACGGACCTCGGCCGCCATGCGGACCGCGTCCGGGGTGTCGCCGTGCACGCAGATCGAGTGCGCCCGCACGGCCACGTCCGTCCCGTCCGTCGCCGTGACGAGCCCCTCGCGCACCAGGCGCAGCATCCGGGCCGCGACCTCGCCAGGGTCGTCGAGCACCGCGCCCGGCTCCCCGCGCGGGACAAGCCGGCCCTCGGGGGTGTACGCGCGGTCGGCGAACGCCTCGGCGGCCGTGGCCAGCCCGAGCGACTCGGCGGCGGCCAGCGCCGCCGACCCGGGCTGACCGAGCAGCACCAGGGACGGGTCGACGGCGCGGACCGCCGCGGCGACGTCGACCGCCACCCGCTCGTCGCCGGCGGCGGCGTGGTAGAGCGCGCCGTGCGGCTTCACGTACCGCACCTCGCCACCCTCGGCGACCGCGATCCCGCGCAGCGCCCCCAGCTGGTAGACGACGTCCGCCCGCAGCTCCTCGCTCGGCACGTCCATCGCGCGCCGCCCGAACCCCGCGAGGTCCGGGTAGGAGACCTGGGCACCCACCGCGACACCCCGCTCGACGGCGGCACGCACCGTGCGCCGCATCGTCGCCGGGTCCCCGGCGTGGAAGCCGCAGGCCACGTTGGCGCTCGTCACCACGGCGAGCATCGCCTCGTCGTCGCCGAGCCGCCACCGCCCGTAGCCCTCGCCCAGGTCGCTGTTGAGGTCGATCACGGGCTGCGTCGCGGGTGCCGTCATGGCACCAGTCTGCCCGGCCGTCCAGGGCCGGGTGATGTGCCGGGTGATCTCCCCGGAGCAGCCCTCCTCGGCTGGCACGGGCACCGCCTCTGCCGCAGAGTGGAACTGGTGCGGAAGTGATCCGTTTCACTCGACGGCGCGTGTGTGCGAGGATGCGACCGACCAGCACAGTTGCTCGGGGAAGGTTCGATGTGAGGGTCCAGCGGAGTGACGGGCACGACGGCGAGGCCGCCGTGCCGCCCTCCCGCACGCGGGCCCGTCAGGCCTGGCACGTCCTCGGCGCCGGGACGGCGTCGTTCGTGCTCGCCGCCGGCTTCCTGGCGGGGTCGGCCGCGGACCTGCCCTGGAACTCGTTCGCCCACCACGCCGAGTTCCAGCCGCCCGCGCCCGACGTCCCGGAGCCGGTCGAGATCGTGGGCGCCGCCACCACCGCCGGCCCGCAGACCGTCGACGAGGTGCTGGTGGCCGTGCAGAGCGCCGAGCAGGTCGCCCTCGAGTCGGGCCGAGAGCTCGGCCCCGAGATCCACCAGGCGGCCGCCGAGCTCGGGTCGGTGCTGCTGACCTACGTCGCCCAGCGCGAGGCGCTCGTCGACCCGCAGGTCGGTGCGGTCGGACCCGCGGTCCCCGCGGAGCCCGCGCCGGAGGGCGAGGAAGCGCCCGTTCCCGACGTGCCGATCGCCGTCGAGGACCTCGACCGGAACGACCTCGACGCCCAGACCCTGGAGCCGCTGGTGCCCGTCGAGCCGGCGCAGGCCGAGCCGGCGGACGGGGCGTCGGGCACGCAGGCCGCGCCGTCGGGAGGCGCCGGCGCCGAGGCTCCGACGGGAGCCGGCCTCGAGGCCGAGCAGGACGAGGACGCCGAGGGCTCCGCGGAGACCGCCCCGGAGGACCTGCCCGCGCTGGACGGCCCCGGGCTGGACGTCCCGACGTTCGACGAGCTGCTGGCCGGGGAGACGGCCTTCACCGTCGCGAACTCCGTCGAGCACGACGGCGACGCCGCGACCGCGAGCGGGTCGCCGGTCTCCGAGACGATCGACGGGGCCTTCGACGGAGCCGCCCACGGGAACGCCGACGCGGCCGCCGACGCGGCCGCCGACGGGGCCGCGGCCGAAGCCGGGCACGAGAGCGACACGGCGGAGGGTCACGAGCACGCGCACGACGCCGTCACCTTCGACGACGTCGTCGTCGCCGCGACGCACCTGGTCACGTTGCTCGACCCCGCGTCCGCGGCCTACGTCGTCGACGTCCAGCCCGCCGTGACGCTGATGCCGGACGGCACCTACCTCTCCGACGACGGCGTGCAGGTCACGGCCGACGGGATCCCGCTCGACGGGGCGTCCACCCTGTCTGCCGCGCTGGCCGCTGTCGTCGCCGAGCACGGCGCCTCCACGGCGGGATACCTGAACGGGCGCATCCCCGCCTCCGTGCTGTGCGCCGTCGAGTCGGCACCCGGGCACCTGCTGCGGTGCGACGCCGCGGAGCAGTTCGCCGCGCTGAACGCCGCCTACCGCGACCGGTTCGGCGCCGACATCCCGATCACCGACTCCTACCGCTCCTACGACGCGCAGGTCGCGGTCCGGATCGCCAAGCCGCACCTCGCCGCCGTCCCCGGGACGTCGAACCACGGGTGGGGGCTCGCCCTCGACCTGTCCACGCCGATCTCCGGCGGCGCGTCCGCCGAGTACACCTGGCTGCGCGTCCACGGCCCCGACTACGGCTGGGACAACCCGTCGTGGGCGCGTCCCGGCGGGGTCAAGCCCGAGCCGTGGCACTTCGAGTTCTTCGCCGCCGGCCCCGTGCCGGACCGCGCGTCGAGCGCCGCGGACGTCACGACCGCCGTCGGCGGCAGCTCGTCCGGCGGCGACGGCGTGGGTGCGGGCGTCGGGAGCGGGTCCGGGACCGGCGGCTCGTCCGACAGCGCCGAGGACAGGAAGGGCTCCTCCGGAACCTCCGGCAAGGGCGGGTCCGGCTCGAAGGACGCCTCCAAGGACACCTCGAAGGACGGCGGCAAGAAGCCCCAGCCGTCGCCCTCGCCGAGCGCCTCGCCGAAGCCGAAGCCCTCGCCCGAGCCGTCGGGCGAGCCCACAGGCAAGCCCACGGCCAATCCGTCCCCGTCACCCTCCCCGTCCCCGAGCGTCTCGCCGAAGCCGAAGCCGAAGCCGAAGCCGACGCCCTCCCCGGAGCCGAGCGCTCCGGCCACCCCGGAGCCGACGCCGAGCGAGACGAGCGCCCCGGAGCCGACGGAGCCCGAGCCGACGGAGCCCGCACCGGAGCAGTCGCCGTCCGTACCACCGTCGGAGGGTGAGGGCGAGAGCACGGGCGGTGACTCGCAGGAGACGGCGGTGAGCCGGGACGAGGCGGACCCTTCCGACGACGAGGCCTCGGAGGACGACGAGTCCGGGGACGCGGTCGACGCCACCGCCGAGACGGACGAGTGACGGCGCCTCGAGCTGCCGGCGGCGATCCCCGCCGGTTCCTGGTGGACGGTCGCCTGGAGCGCAACCCGCGCCGGTGGCGCGACAAGGTGGCGGTGACCCGGTTCCTGGCCACGGTCGCCATGCCGCAGCTGCTCGAGCCGCTGACGGAGCGGGAGCTGACGAGCCGGTTGGCGGAGATCGCCGTGGACCCCGTGGGTCTGCGCCGCGCCATGGTGGATCTCGGCCTGGTCGCCCGCACCAGGGACGGCGCCGAGTACTGGCGCACCGAACGCACCGAGCACGATCCGGAACCTGGTGCCGCCGAGGCGATCGCGGCGGCGGACCGTACACTGGGTGAGTCGTCGGGAGGGGCCGTCGGACGAGTCGACGGGCCCCGTGAACGTCCGGCGACGGCCGACCGGTTGGGGTGGACGAATCCGCCGGACGGGTGAACACTCGATCAGTGGCCGCCGGTTTCGGGGGGACGGAGGCCGACCCACGTTGCCGATGGCACACAGGAGCGCCAGACCCCATGCACACCGACCTGAGCACGGAGCCCGACCCGGACACGGGATCGGGGATCTCCTGCCAGCATCAGGACGACGGCACCTACCTCACGCTCTGGGGCGAGGTCGACGCCGCGCTGCGTGAGTCGGCGAGCGACGCCATGGCGTCGGTGGTCGCACGGACGCAGTCGACACCCATCGTGCTCGACGTGCGGGACGTGACCTTCATCGACTCCTCGGGAATCGCGTTCATCCTGCAGATCTACATGCTGGGCCAGGAGACGGGCGCTGCCGTGCGCCTCCTGGAACCGTCCCAGGCCGTCACCGAGATCCTCGAGATGGTCGGGATGGGCGGCCGGATCGAGATCGTCCGCGAGGAGCAGCCCGCCGGGACGTAAGGGATCGGACGGCGACTACCGAGGCCGCGTGGTCCCGCGCTCGACGAGCCGAACCGGGCTCACCAGGTGTTCGGGGTCCTTCTCCCGGTCGTCGATCCTGCGATCGAGCAGCGCGACGGCCTGTTCGACGATCCAGGCGTTCTCCGGGTCGATCGTCGTCAGGGCCGGGGTGACGTGCCGGGCGAGTGCCAGGTTGTCGAAACCTACGACCTGAACGTCCTGAGGCACTCGCAGCCCCGCGTCACGGATGCCGGCCATAGCTCCGACAGCCACCTGGTCGGTGATGGCGAACACGGCGTCGACCGAAGGGTCGTCACGGAGCCGATCGCGGACGCGCACCCGCGCGCAATCCATCTCGAACTCCTCGAGGGTGAGGATCCCGGCCGGTGGAAGGGCCGCGCCCCTGTCCTCGTGCGCCGCCCGCCAGCCTCGGGTGCGGAGGGTCATCATCGACGCGTGCCCTTCGTCGCCCCCGCCGGCGAGGACCACGTGGCGTGCACCTCGTTCCAGCAGGTGTGCGGTGGCGAGCCGCGCTCCCTCGACGTTGTCCATGTGGATCTGATCGAATCGCCGCGGCATGTTCTGTTCGCCGAGCAGCACGACGGGCAGCGAGGGGCGGATGCGGTCGATGTCGTCGTGATCGAGCCCCACGACGCTGAGTATGACGCCGTCGTACGTCTGCAGGCGAGCCATTGACAGGGCGGCGAGCTCGGCCTCCTTGCTCGCGTCGCTCTGCTCGACGGCGAGGTGGCGGCCCGTCGCCGCGAGGAGACGGGAGAGCTGGGCCGCGAGCTCGCCGAAGTACGGGTGGTCGAAGCGAGGGACGATCAACCCGATCGAGCCCGTCCGGTCTGATCGCAGTCGGCGCGCGCTGAGGTTGATCTCGTACCCCAGCTCGTCCACGAGGTCGAGGATCCGCTGCCGGGTCGCCGCGCTGACCCGGGGCTTGCCGTTGAGGACGTTCGAGACGGTCATGACCGAGACGCCCGCAGCGCGGGCGACATCGCTCATCGTGGTCGCCATCGACACCTCTCTCGTCCGCCTGTCCCCGGTGGTCGACCGTCTTCTCCGCTGACGCTGGCGCATTGCCAGAACGCTCGCTACTCTAGTCTGCGACCGAGGTATAACGATATACCTTGGAGGAGGGCACTGCCGCCCGACCGAAGGAGAGCGACATGAAGTCACCGATGACGCGAGTCACCGCCGGGGCGGCCGTCCTGGCCCTGGCCGGTTCGATCGCGGCCTGTAGCAGCGATGGTGGGGAAGCCGACGGCGTGACCACCATCTCGTTCCTGTCCTGGACCGGCGAGGAGCAGATGGAACCGATCATCGAGGCCTTCGAGGAGGAGAACCCCGAGGTCCGGATCGAGGCGTCGTACTCGCCCCCGGTTGCGGAGTACATCCAGACTCTGCAGACCCGTGTGCTGTCCGGTACGGCGCCCGACGTGTTTGTCGTCGCCGCGGAGAACAAGACGAACCTCATCGACGCCGGAGCCGTCGTCGACCTCAGCGGCGAGCCGTTCATGGAGGGCATCCAGCAGTTCAACCTGGACACCTACGGACGCGACGGCGCCGAGTACGGCTTGTCGCTGTCCTCCTGGGCAGCGGGTTACGCGTACAACAAGGAGATGCTCGCCGACGTCGGCTACGACAGCATCCCGGAGACGTGGGACGAGTTCCTCGTGCTCCTTCAGGACCTTCAGGACGCCGGCCACACCCCTTTCCTCGAGAGCGTCGACCAGATGCCGACGACCGTCTCGGCGATGCTGGGGGCCAAGACGTCGGAGATGGACCCGAGTCTCGACGACGAGATCTTCGCCGGCGAGTCGACCTTCGCCGAGCAGTGGACGCCGATCCTCGAGGAGTACAACCGCCTCTACACCGAGGGCCTCGTCTCGCCGGACGTCGTGGCGCTCGACGGCGACCAGGTCCGCGACGAGTTCGCGAACGAGCGCGTCGCCATCATCAACGCCGGTCCTTGGATCATCAATGCGGTGCAGGAAGCCAACCCCGAGCTCCAGTGGGAATTCGGCCAGGTGCCGGGCCTGCCCGACGGCATGCCCTACCAGGCTGGTGCCGCGGCGCCCGGGTATGCCATCAGCGCGAGCTCGGACGAGGAGAAGCAGGAGGCGGCAAAGACGTTCCTGACCTTCCTGGCGTCGGAGCAGGGTGTGGAGATGTTCCACGAGGCCACCAACGACGTGACGGTCACCGAGAACTTCACACCCGAGGTCGACCCGGTGTTCGAGCCGCTCGTCACGCCGATCCGTGACGGTCAGCTGTACCTGCCGATGATCGCCTGGCAGCGGGACGAGGACGTTCTCAACGTGGAGGCTGTGGCCCAGGTCCAGCGGATGATCCAGGGCCAGATCGGGCCCGAGGACGTAGCAGCAGCACTCGACGCAAAGCTCTCGAGCTGAGCGAGCCGAACCGTGCGTGCCCGGCGCTCACGCGCCGGGCACGCACCGGGAGGTCACCATGCCATCCATGACACGCGCGCAGACGCCCGAAGCCCCCGCGACGCGCCGCCGTCGCGGCACCGCCGGCGGCGGGTGGAAGCAGACCACGATCAACCGCGCCTTCCTGGTGCCTGCGGTCGTCGTCTTCCTGTTCCTGTTCGTCGTGCCCCTCGCGCAGGGGCTCTACTGGAGCTTCACCGACTTCACCGGTTACAGCCCGGAGGCGAACTTCATCGGGTTCGACAACTACGTGCGGATCCTCAACGACCCGTCCATGCTGTCGGGACTCACGTTCACGCTGCTGTTCGCGGTGGGGACCACGGTCCTCGTGACCGCCTTGGCGATCCCGCTGGCCGTGCAGCTCAACAAGGCGTTCGTCGGCCGGAACTTCGTGCGTTCGCTGTGGTTCTTCCCCGCGGTGCCGAGCATGGCGATTCTCGGACTCGTCTGGAGCTACATCCTGTCGCCGTTGCCGTCAGGAGTGCTCAACACGCTCCTCGCCGACTGGTTCGGGATCGACGCGGTCTCCTGGCTGTCGGACAACACGCTCGCACGGATCTCCGTGATCCTGGTCGGGGTGTGGGCGCAGACCGGCTGGCACGCGGTTCTCTACCTCGCCTACCTGCAGTCCATCCCGGCCGAGTACTACGAGGTCGCCCGGATCGACGGCGCCTCGCCCCGGCAGCAGTTCTTCGCGATCACGCTTCCGCTGCTGATGCCGGCCATGGTGGTCAGTTCGTTCCTGCTGCTGACCAACGGGCTGAAGGTGTTCGACCTGCCCTACACCCTGACGAACGGTGGTCCCGGCTTCGCGACCTACACCATCACGCAGTCGCTCGTCGTCACCGGGGTGGGGCAAGGGGAGTACGGCCTGTCGTCGGCGCTCGCGGTGATGTTCACCGTTGCGGTCGGCGTCATCGGTTTCACCCAACTGCGGGTGACGAGCCGCATCGGGAGGAGATTCGCATGACGGTCCCCGTCTGGCGCCGCACGCTGCTCAGCGTCGGCATGGTGGCGCTCGCCCTCATCATCGGCGTGCCGCTGTACT
The DNA here is from genome assembly GCF_013149805.1 of Isoptericola chiayiensis. Lineage (GTDB taxonomy): Bacteria > Actinomycetota > Actinomycetes > Actinomycetales > Cellulomonadaceae > Isoptericola > Isoptericola chiayiensis. The sequence goes on along the minus strand of NZ_JABEZT010000013.1, from coordinate 19,720 downwards.
ACATCGTCATCAACACGTTCAAGACTCAGGCCGACATGGTCTCCTCCCCTCTGGGCCTTCCGGAGACCTGGTCGTTCGCCAACTGGTCCGCGACGCTCGGTGACCCGGGGATCTACCAGTCGTTCGGCAACACGCTGTACGTCACGGTGCTGGCGGTCCTGGCCCAGCTCCTGGTCGGTGCGATGGCTGCCTACGCGATGATCATCGCCCGGAACCGCACCACGCGGATCATCGGGTCGGTCCTCCTGCTCGGCTTCATCATCCCGCCGCAGTCGACCCTGATCCCGCTCTACCGGACGCTCGTCGGGTTCCAGCTCGTCGACAGTCTCAACGGCCTGGTCATCATGTACCTCGGCGGGTCGATCTTCTGCTTCTTCCTCATCCAGGGGTACATGCGCACGCTTCCCTACGAGATCATCGAAGCGGCCCGTATCGACGGGGCAGGGACCAACCAGATCTTCTGGCGGATCGTGCTGCCATTGATCAAGCCGATCCTCGTCACGGTCGGCGTCTTCCAGACCATGTGGGTCTGGAACGACTTCCTGCTGCCGACCGTCTTCCTCTCGTCACCGCAGAAGGAGACGATCGTTCTCCAGGTGTACTCCGCGGTCGCCGAGTTCACCACCGACTGGCCCTCTTTCATGACCATCACGGTGATCGCTCTGATCCCGATGGTCGTCTTCTTCATCTTCACCCAGCGCCACATCGTGAGCGGCCTGCTCGCGGGCAGCGTCAAGGGCTGAGCCCGCACACCACGACCGCAACCCAGGAGCACCCATGCCACATACCAACACCACCGCTGTCATCGACCTCGACCTTCCCGGCCCGCGCATCTCGCGGCACGTCTACGGCCACTTCGCCGAGCACCTCGGGCGCTGCATCTACGGCGGGTTCTACGTCGGGGAGGACTCGGACGTCCCGAACGAGCGGGGCATCCGCACCGACGTCGTCGAGGCGCTGCGGGCGCTGCAGATCCCCAACCTGCGCTGGCCCGGGGGCTGCTTCGCGGACGACTACCACTGGCGCGACGGCATCGGTTCGCGCGACCAGCGCCCCCGCATGGTCAACTCGCACTGGGGCGACGTGGTCGAGGACAACGCGTTCGGCACCCACGAGTTCATGGACCTGTGCGAGATGCTCGGCACCGACGCCTACATCAGCGGCAACGTGGGTTCCGGCACCGTCGCCGAGATGAGCGAGTGGATCGAGTACCTGACTCGTGCCGACGACTCCCCGATGGCGGCGCTGCGCCGCGAGAACGGCCGCGACGAGCCGTGGAAGGTGCCGTTCTTCGGCATCGGCAACGAGGCGTGGGGCTGCGGCGGCAACCTGCGGGTGGAGCAGTTCGCCTCGCTGGCCCGCCAGTACTCCACCTACGTGCGCGACCACGCCGGCAACGAGGTGTACCGGATCGCCGCCGGCGCCTCCGACGACGACCTGCACTGGACCGAGGTGCTCATGCAGTCGTTCGGCCCGCTCGACGCCCCGGCCGACGCCGCCGCCCCGTCCGCGCCGTTCCAGGGCATCTCGCTGCACTACTACACGATGACCGGCACCTGGCAGGACAAGGGCGCCGCCACCGAGTTCAGCGAGGACGAGTGGTACCTGGCCCTGCAGAAGGCCGGGTTCATGGAGCACCTGCTCACGCGCCACGGTCAGGTCATGGACCGCTACGACCCGCACCGGCGCGTGGGGCTGGTCGTCGACGAGTGGGGCACCTGGTGGAACGTGGAGCCCGGCACCAACCCGGGCTTCCTGTACCAGCAGAACACCCTGCGCGACGCGCTCGTGGCGAGCGTCCACCTCGACGCCTTCCACCGGCACGCCGACCGGGTGGTCATGGCCAACATCGCCCAGACGGTCAACGTGCTGCAGGCGATGCTGCTCACCGATCCCGAGTCGGGCGCGCTGGTCCGCACGCCCAGCTATCACGTGTTCGAGATGAACACCGGCCACCACGACGCCGACTCGCTCGCCGTGCACCTCGACGGCGTGCCCACGCGGACGACGGACGGCGCCGAGCTGCCGCTGGTCTCGGCGTCGGCCTCGGTCAAGGACGGTGCCGCGCTGGTCTCGCTGAGCAACCTGGACGCGGCGGCCGAGCGCGCCGTGGTGCTGGACCTGCGCGGCCGCGAGGTGACGGGGCACAGCGGCCGGGTGCTGACCGCGCCGGAGCTGGCCACCCACAACACGCCCGAGGCGCCCGACGCCGTCGCCCCGGTCGAGCTCACGGCGATCCGCCCGCACGAGCGCGGCCTCGAGGTCACCCTCCCGGCCCACTCCTACGCGACGGTCAGCCTGACGCTCGCCTGATCTCTCGCCGTTGTGGGCGCACCTCGTGGCCCGTTCTGCCCCGTTCCAAGTGGTATGTCGGGCCAAGAACTGCGCCCACAACGGTGGCGTCGGCGGCGGCTGGCACAGTGGCGCCATGACGGTCGACGGCGCCACGGTCCGCACCGCACGCCTGCGCGCGCAGCGGCTGCGTGAGCCGGACCTGCCGGACGCGCCCGCCGTCGTCGGGCACCTCCTGGCGGTGCAGGGCCAGGAGGTGCGGCCCACGCTGCACGGGCTCGCCCGCCGGGTCGCGCCCCCGTCACGGCCCGACGAGGCCGGCGCGTGGCGCTCGCTCGACGGCGGCGCCGTCCTGCGCACCCACGTCCTGCGGCCCACGTGGCACCTGGTCCGGCCGGAGGACGCGCGCTGGCTGCTCGAGCTGACCGCACCGCGCGTCGCCCGGGTGATGGCCTCGACGGAGAAGGCGTGGGGGCTGGGCGACCCGTCCGCCGGGATCGAGGTGGTGGCCGCCGAGGCCGCCGCCGGGCCGCGGACCCGCGACGAGCTCACCGCGGCCCTCGTCGCCGCCGGTGCGGTCGCGGCGGACGCGCCCGGCATCGCCGTCAGCCACGTCCTCATGCACGCCGAGCTGCAGCGGTTGCTGATCAGCGGTCCGACGCCGGACGGCCGGCACACGTACGTCGCCTTCGACGCGCGCGTCCCGGCCGGGTACGGGCCGCTGGGAGGCCGGTTCGACCACGAGGCCGCGGTCGTCGAGCTGTGGCGGCGCTGGCTGCCGGCGCGCGGCCACGCCACGGTCAAGGACCTCGCGCAGTGGTGCGGGCTGACGCTGACCGACCTGCGGGCCGGGCTCGCCGTGCTGGTCGACCTCGGCGAGGTGGTCGAGGTGCCCGGCGCCGACGACCTCGACGGCCTCACCCTGGTCACGACTCCCGCCGTGGCGGACGGGCCGCCGGACCTGGCGTCACCGCGGGACGACGGCGTCACGCCGGCAGCGCCGTCGTCCCCGGACGCGCAGGGCGCCCGCACCGCGGACCTGCTGTGCGCCTACGACGAGCTGGTGACCTCGTACGGCGAGACGCGCCACGTGCTGGCCGACCCCGACGCGCCGGAACCCGGCCGGCAGCGGGCCGCCATCCACACGATGCTGATCGACGGACGTCGCGCCGCCCGCTGGCGCTGGCCGCGCCGCCCGCCCGGCCCCGAGGAGCTCGAGCTGCAGTGGCAGCGCACCCCGACCCCGGCCGACCTCGCCGCCGTCGCGCACGCCACCGATGACCTGCGCCGACACCTGACCGGTCCGCCGCACACGGCGCCGGACGCCGTGGCAGGCTAGGCGGATGCGGAACTGGGCCGGCAACCTCCTCTACTCGGCGCGCGGGCTCGTGCGCCCCACGTCCCTCGACGAGCTCGCGGACGTGCTGGACACGCCCGGCCCGGTGCGGGCGCTGGGGTCACGGCACTCGTTCAACGACCTCGCCGACACCCCCGGCGTGCACGTGCAGGTGGACCGGCTCGACGACGGCCGTCCCGCCGTCGACCTCGACGCGGCGACCGGCGTGGTCTCCGTCAACGCGGCCATCCGCTACGGCGACCTGTCCCGGGCGCTGCAGCTCCAGGGTCGCGCACTGGGCAACCTGGCCTCGCTGCCGCACATCACCGTCGCCGGGGCGGTCGCCACCGCCACCCACGGCTCCGGCGACGCGAACCCCTCGCTGGCGAGCGCCGTCGTCGGCCTCGAGATCATGACGACCGGCGGCGAGCTGCGCCGCATCACCCGCGACGGCGACCCCGAGCTGTTCGGGGGGACCGTCGTGTCCCTCGGGGCGCTCGGGATCGTCACGAGGGTCGAGCTGGCCACCGAGCCCTCCTTCTCGGTGCGTCAGGACGTCGCGCTCGACGTGCCGTGGGAGACGGTCCTCGACCGGTTCGACGACGTGACCGGGGCGGCCTACTCCGTGAGCCTGTTCACCGGCTGGGACGAGCCCGCCGTCCGGCAGGTCTGGTTCAAGTCCGTCGTCGAGGACGCCGACGACGGCGGGACGCGACCCGACCCCGTGCCCGACCTGCGCTGGGCCACATCGGAGGTCCACCCCCTGCCAGGGGTGGACGCCGCAGCCTGCACCCCGCAGCTCGGCGCGCCCGGGCCGTGGAACGAGCGCCTGAGCCACTTCCGCCTCGAGTTCACGCCGTCGGCCGGCGCCGAGCTGCAGAGCGAGTACCTCGTGCCCCGCCACCGCGCCGTCGAGGCGATCGAGGCGGTCCGGGCGCTCGCACCACGGGTGGCTCCCCTGCTGCAGACCTCCGAGATCCGCACCGTGGCCGCCGACGAGCTGTGGATGAGCCCCTTCGGGGACCCCGCCGTGGGCCTGCACTTCACCTGGCGGCCGGACGGGCCCGGCGTCGCCGGCGTCCTGCCCGACCTCGAGGAGCCGCTGCTCGCCCTCGGGGCGCGTCCGCACTGGGGCAAGCTGTTCGCCCTCGACCCCGCCGAGGCGGGGGCGCTGTACGCCCGGTTCGGCGACTTCCGGGCGCTCGCCGAGCGGTTCGACCCGGACGGTCGGCTGCACGGCGGGTACCTCGGGCGTCTGCTCGGGTGACGCGGCGCCCGGGCGTGCGGTGCTCGGACGTGGGCGCCCGGGAGCCGGGGCCCCGGCTGGCGTGGCGGGTGCCCGTAGCCCGCGTGACGTGGGCGAAGGTGTGCCACAGTGGTGTGCGTCACGTGCGGATGGACGATGATGTGGTTTGACGTGGCGCGAGACAGCACGAAAGGTGTGTGACCCGTGAGTGCTCAACATCAAGCCCCCCCGCGGGAGCAGTTCACCGGACAGGTCGGGTTCATCCTGTCGGCGATCGGTTCGGCCGTGGGGCTCGGCAACATCTGGCGTTTCCCCGGTGTCGCGTACGAGAACGGTGGCGGCGCCTTCCTGGTGCCCTACCTCATCGCCCTGCTGACGGCCGGCATCCCGATCCTGTTCCTCGACTACGCGCTGGGCCACCGGTTCCGCGGTGGCGCCCCGCAGGCGTTCCGCCGCGTCAAGGGCTGGCTGGAGACCCTGGGCTGGTTCCAGGTGATGATCTGCATCGTCATCGCGATCTACTACGCGGCGGTCGTCGCGTGGGCGGCCAGCTTCTTCGTGTACTCGTTCGGGCTGGACTGGGGTGACGACCCGGAGGCCTTCTTCTTCGGCGAGCACCTGCAGCTCGCCGACGTCGGGGGCGCCGACCCGTGGTTGACGTTCGACTTCGTCGGCGCCGTGCTGATCCCGCTGGTGCTGGTGTGGCTCGTGGTGATCGCGGTGCTCGCCGCCGGCGTGGTCAAGGGCGTGCAGCGTGCCAACGTCATCTTCATCCCGCTGCTGCTCATCGCGTTCGGCGCGCTGGTGGTGCGGGCGCTGTTCCTCGACGGGGCGGCGGACGGCCTGAACGCGCTGTTCACGCCGCAGTGGGACGCGCTGGCCGACCCGGACGTGTGGATCGCGGCCTACGGTCAGGTCTTCTTCTCGCTGTCCGTGGCGTTCGGCATCATGATCACGTACTCGTCCTACCGCAAGCGTCGGTCGAACATGACCGGCCCCGGGCTCGTGGTGGCGTTCTCGAACTCCGGGTTCGAGATGCTGGCGGGCCTCGGCGTGTTCTCGGCCCTGGGGTTCCTGGCCCTCGAGTCCGGCACCACGGTGGACGAGCTGGGGATCGCCGGCGTCGGGCTGGCGTTCGTGACGTTCCCGGCGATCGTGTCCGAGATGCCGGCGGGCGCCCTGTTCGGGGCGTTGTTCTTCGGGTCGCTGGTGATGGCCGGCTTCACGTCGCTGGTCTCGATCCTGCAGGTGGTCTCGGCGGCGCTGCAGGAGAAGTTCGCCCTGAGCCGGACGACGGCGGTGCTGTGGCTGGGCGGTGTGCTCGGCGCGGTCTCGGTGCTGGGCTTCAGCACCACCACGGGGCTGATCCTGCTCGACACCGTCGACTACTGGGTCAACAACATGGGCATCGTGCTCTCCGCGATCCTCATGTGCGTGCTGGTCGTGTGGGTCTACCGCAAGGCACCCGAGCTGCGGTACCACCTCAACGCCGTCTCGACGGCGCAGATCGGGGCGTGGTGGTACGCGTGCGTCGGGGCGATCGTGCCGGTGATGCTGGTGGTGATGCTGGTGCAGACCGTCATGATCCGTATCGACGAACCGTACGGCGACTACGATGAGACGTATCTGCTGTATGCGGGCTGGGGCACCGTGGCGCTGCTGGTGGTCGGTGCTCTCGTCTTCTGGGCGTTCCGCTGGCGCGGGCCCCGGGAGTACCGGGCGTGGCCGCCGTACCCGCCGGTCGAGGACCCTGCCGTGCGGAAGGAGGCCTCGCGATGAGCACCACCGCGATCATCATGATGGTCGTCGCCCTGGTCGTGGTCTGGGGCGGTCTGATCCTGGCGATCGTCGCCCTGCGTTCCCGGCCGGAGCGCACCGAGTTCCCGCCGGGCGGTGAGGACGACCACCGCGAGGACCAGGCCGTCATCGAGCACGACACGTAGACCCCGACCGGACCACGTGACCGAGCTGCCGACGTCGGCAATTCGTCCCGAGATCGGCAGCCCGCACTGCCGACCTGGTGACGAAGTGCCGACGCCGGCAGTGTGCTGCCGGGGGTGACCGACGTCATGCCGCGCGGATTTGGGGCGGCAGCGAATAGATATGCATACTGCTGCATAGACGCCGAGAAGCCCCGACCGGGTACCGGCGTGCCCCTCCCCGTGAACCCCTCGGAGTCGTCATGCGCACCCGCACCGCACTGCCCGTGTCCGCCCTCGCCGTCGTCGCCCTGCTGACCGGCTGCACCACCGCCTCGCAGGACCTCGGGTCCGGCGCCGGCTCCGGCGAGGACACCACCGGTAGCGCCGCGCCGAGCGCCGCCGCGATCGAGACCGACCCGGAGCTGGCCGCGCTGGTGCCCGCAGAGGTCGCCGAGGACGGCGTGCTCACCGTCGGCGCCGAGCTGTCCTACGCGCCCGCCGAGTTCGTGGCCGCCGACGGCGTCACCCCGGTCGGGTTCGACGTCGACATCGCCGCCGCGATCGCCGCGACCCTGGGGCTCGAGTCGCAGGTGGAGCCGTCCACGTTCGACGCGATCATCCCCGCCGTCGGCACCAAGTACGAGGTCGGGATCTCCGGGTTCACCATCGACGCCGAGCGCCTCGAGGTGGCCCACATGGTCAGCTACTTCGACGCCGGCTCCCAGCTCGCCGTCGCCACCGGGAACCCGGACGGGATCGACGCCGCGAACCTGTGCGGCGTCACCGTCGGCGTGCAGACCGGCACCGTCCAGCAGGGCGCCCTCGAGGACGCCTCGGCCGCGTGCGAGGCCGACGGCGCCGAGCCCGTCGAGGTGCTGCCCTACGACTCCCAGGCCGACGTCACCACCAACCTCGCCGGCGGCAAGGTGCAGGCCATGTACGCCGACTCCCCGGTGACGGCCTACGCCGTCGAGCAGGCCGGCGGCTCCATCGAGACGCTCGGGGAGATCACCGACGCCGCCCCGTACGGCGTCGTCGTCGCCCAGGGCGACGACGCGCTCGCCGAGGCCGTCCGGGCCGCGCTGCAGCAGCTCATGGACGACGGCACGCTGACCGAGATCCTCGACGGCTGGGGCAACGCCGAGGGCGCGCTCGCCACCGCCGAGCTCGACCCCGGCGTCTGATGACCAGCCACGCCACGGACACCCCGCGGGCCGGGGCACGGTCGTCGGACCTGCCCGAACCGCTGCACGCCCGGCCCGTGCCCCGGCCGGGCCGGTGGGTCTCCGCCGTCGTCGTGCTCGTGCTCGCCGCGATGGTGCTCCACGCGCTGGTCACGAACCCGAACTTCCGCTGGGACACCGTCTGGCTGTACCTGCGCGACGTGAACGTGGTGCGCGGCGTCGGCTGGACGCTCGTGCTGACCTTCGGGTCGATGGCGATCGCCGTCGTGCTCGCGGTGCTGCTCGCGATCATGCGGCGCAGCGACAACCCCGTGATGCGCTCGGTGAGCTGGGCGTACATCTGGTTCTTCCGCGGCACCCCGATCTACACCCAGCTCGTGTTCTGGGGCCTGATCTCGGTGCTGTACCCGCGTCTGAGCCTCGGCGTCCCGTTCGGGCCGGAGTTCTTCGTGTTCGACACCCGCGACGTCATCACGGCGTTCTGGGCGGCGCTGCTGGGGCTCGCGCTCAACGAGGCCGCCTACCTCGCGGAGATCGTGCGGGCCGGGCTGGGGTCGGTCGACCCGGGGCAGGCCGAGGCCGCGCGGGCCCTGGGCATGAAGGAGTCGCGGATCCTGCGCCGTATCGTGCTGCCGCAGGCGATGCGGGTCATCGCGCCGCCCACCGGCAACGAGACGATCTCCATGCTCAAGACGACGTCGCTGGTCGTCGCGGTGCCGTTCACCCTGGAGATCACTTACGCGACGTCCGCGATCGGCACCCGCACGTTCCAGCCGATCCCGCTGCTCATCGTCGCGGCGCTGTGGTACCTGCTCATCACCTCGGTGCTCATGGTCGGCCAGTACTACATCGAGCGGTACTACGGGCGCGGGTTCGACGGCGGTGCCACCGGACCGCGGCGCGGTGCGGGACGGAAGGGCTCCGGCGGTACCGGCAGCACGGGCGGGGCCGGCCGGCGCGCCGGACGACTGAGCCGGCAGGCCGCGATCCGCGGCGCCGGCACCACGAAGGACGACCCGTTCGCGGAGGTGACCCCATGAGCGCGACGACCGCTCCGACGTCGGACGCGACCCCGGCGACCGAGGTGCCGATGGTCGAGGCGCGCGGCGTCCACAAGGTGTTCGGGCACGGCGCCGGCGCCCTGCACGTGCTGCGCGGCGTCGACCTGGTGGTGCCGCAGGGCTCGGTGACGGTGGTCCTCGGGCCGTCGGGGTCCGGCAAGTCGACCCTGCTGCGCTGCCTCAACGAGCTGGAGGAGATCACCGCCGGCTCGGTGCACGTCGACGGCGAGCTGCTCGGCTACCGCCACGACGCGAAGGGCGTGCTGCACCGTCTGCACCCGAGACGGATCGCCGCGCAGCGGTCGCGCATCGGCATGGTGTTCCAACGGTTCCACCTGTTCGGGCACATGACGGCGCTCGAGAACGTCGCCGAGGCGCCCGTGCAGGTGCGCGGGCTGTCGAAGGCGGCGGCGCGGCGGCGGGCGGCCGAGCTGCTGGAACGGGTCGGGCTCGCCGACCGCGCCGACCACTACCCGGCGCAGCTCTCCGGCGGGCAGCAGCAGCGCGTCGCCATCGCGCGGGCCCTGGCGATGGACCCGGAGCTGATGCTGTTCGACGAACCGACGTCCGCCCTGGATCCCGAGCTCGTCGGCGAGGTGCTTACCGTCATGCAGGACCTGGCGCGGTCCGGGATGACGATGGTGGTGGTCACCCACGAGATCGGGTTCGCCCGTGAGGTCGCCGACCACGTCGTGTTCATGGACGACGGCGTCGTCGTCGAGCAGGGGCCGCCCGGCGCCGTGCTGGAGAACCCCTCCGAGCCGCGGCTGCAGGAGTTCCTCTCCCACGTGCTGTGAGGTGCTTCACGGTCGGAGGGGCAGGGGGCGGGCGTGGGTGCTCAGAGCTTCGAGCAGGTGCTGCCCCAGTCGGTGTGGCCGTGCCAGACGCTCTTCCAGATGTGGGCCGAGTACCCGGAGTAGGACGTGCGCGTCTTGGAGATGCTGCGCGTCATGCCGCTGGACCAGGTGCGTGACGGGCCCGTGAGCCACGTGGTGCCCCGGTAGCAGCCCGAGGACGACGTCGGGATCTGGTAGATCCGCAGGAACCCGGACGCGCTGCCCGACCCGCGGTACTTCCACGAGCCGTAGATCCGTCCGCTGGACTTGTAGACGCAGATCGTGCCGGGCCCGCTGGTGCTGTCGCAGTCCGAGCCCGAGCCGATCGCAGTCGTGGTCGCTCCGCGGTCCGTCTCGAGCGACATGCCGCCGGAGGCGTCCGGCCCGTCACAGCTCTCGACCATCTCGACCCGGTGGGTCGCCAGGTCGTCCGGTGCGCCCATGGCCCGGTTGTAGGCGACGTCCATCTCGTCGGTGATCGTCACCTCCTGCAGCTCGCACCCGCGGGCGGCGGCGTCCGCCTCCCAGTCCGTGGCCTCGGCCTCGGCGCGCTCGGCGGCGGCCCACTCGACCCAGACCCGCTCCGCGCTGCCCGGCTCCGGCACACCGGGCAGGTTCCCGGCGGGTTCGCCGTCGGTGACGGTGCCGCCGTCGGACCCGCCGACCGGGCCGACCGGGGTGCCGACGTCGGCCTGGGCCGCGGGCACCGCCACGAGTCCGACGCCGAGGGCGAGCGCGCTCGCGCCCAGCCCGGCGACGAGGTTCCTGACGAGGTTCGTACGCATGCAGTGGCTCCTCACGTCGTCGTCGAGGACGCGTGCGGGCGTCCACGGTCGCCCCCGAGCGTAGCGATCGGGTCGTTCGGGGCAACTGTGGCCCATTACGGTGTAACACCGGCGGGGGTGCCGGCAATGAGCAGGGTGTAGGACCGAGAGGACGAGCGTGGACGACGCCGAGGCGCGGACGGTGCTGACCCGGCTGTGGGTCGACCATCGCGAGGAGGTCGTGCGGTTCGTGGCCCGGCGGGCCGAGCCGGAGCACGTCGACGACGTCGTCTCGGAGACGTTCCTGGTGGCCTGGCGAAGGGTGGACGAGGTGCCGACGGAGGCCCGCCCGTGGCTGTACGGCGTCGCCCGCAACGTGCTCGCGACGCAGGGGCGCACGCACGGGCGGTGGCGTGCGCTCGGGGTGCGGCTCGGGCAGGAGCCGGCGACGGCGTCGGAGGGCGTCGACGAGGTGGTCACCGAACGCACCGACCTGCGCCGCGCCTGGGAGCTGCTCGGTGACGCCGACCGCGAGGTCATCGCCCTGGTGGCCTGGGACGGGCTGACCAACATCGAGGCCGCGCAGGTGCTGGGCTGCCGCGCGTCGACGTTCGCCGTGCGGCTCAACCGGGCCCGCAAGCGGCTGCTGGCGTTCTCCGAGGTCCCGAGCGGGACGGCCGACAAGCTCCGCCGGCTGCAGCAGGAGGCGCCGTGAGATCCCCGTTGATGGACGAGCTCTCGCGCCTCGACCCGGCCCGCGGGTTGCGGGCTCCCGGCAGCCCGCACGACCCGGAGCTCGCGGCCGTCCTCGCCGCGGACCGCCGCGCGCCGGCCGCGTACCGGCCCGTGCGTCGTCCCGCCCACCCGGCCGCGATCGCCGGGACGGTGGCGGGCGGTGTCGCGGCGGTCGCGGTGGGGGTCACGCTGACGACGACGCTCGGCGCGCCCACCGCGTACGCCACGTGGACGGCGGTGCCGGTCGCGGTCGACGCCGCCGACGCCGTCGAGCGGGCGGGCGCGTGCCCGACGGCGGCGCACGACATCGCCGGGGACGGTGCGGAGGCGGAGATCACCGAGGTCCCCCTGGAACCTGTGCTCGCCGAGGCGCGCGGCGACTACACCTACGTGGTGCTCGCGGGGGACGGTGCGGTCGGCGACTGTTTCGTCACCTCCGGCGGGGAGGCGCCGGACGTGTACTCCTCGGACGCGGTCGGGGTGGAGGTCGCCGTCCCGGACGCGCGGGGCCTGACGGTGGCGGGCAGCGGCACGGCCTCCTGGTCCGCCGGGGACGCCGCGGAGGGCGCGGTGACGTCGGTGTTCGGCCGTGTCGGGGACGAGGTCGCGGCGGTGACGGTGGCTCGCACGGACGGCGAGCTCGTCGAGGCGACCGTCGAGGACGGCTGGTTCGCGCTGTGGGCGCCGGGGGAGTCGGCGTTCGCGACGTCGGCGCAGGTCACCTACACCGACGGCACGGTCGCCGACGCCCCCCTCGGCTGACCCCGGACGCTGTGGGCGCACTCGTTGGCCCGATATGCCGCCTATGGGCGCCTTTGAGTCCCCAGAAGTGCGCCCACAGCGGGGAGGCCCACGTTCAGCCGGGGAGGCCCGCGTTCAGCCGGGCAGCGTGAGCGTGAAGCGGCAGCCGTGCCCGCCGTCGGGCAGCGCGACGTTGGCGACCTCGACGGTCCCGCCGTGCGCCTCGGCGACCGACCGCACGATCGACAGCCCGATCCCCGCGCCCCCGGAACCCGGCGTGCGGGCCGCGGTGCCGCGCCACCCCGCCTCGAACACGCGGGACAGATCGCCGTCCGGGATGCCGCCGCAGCCGTCCGTCACCTGCACGACGGCGGTCCCCGCGCCGGCCGGACCCGCCCCGGCCGCGCGGTGCTCCGGCGATCCCGGTGGCCCCGGCGACCCCGGCCCGCCCGGGGCCACCCGCACGCACACGGTCCCGCCGGCCGGGGTGTGCCGCACGGCGTTCGACAGCAGGTTCCCCAGGGCGCGGGACACCTCCCGGGGGTCGACGGTGACGACCACCGGTGCCGCGACCTCCCCGGTGAGCCGCACGCCGCGGGCCTCGGCCGCGGGCGACATCGCCGCCAGCGCGTCGGAGGCGAGGTCGCCCACGTCGGTCGGCTCGCGGGACAGCTCGAACCCCGTCGACTGCAGCCGGGACAGCGCCAGCAGGTCGTCGACCATCTCGCTCATGCGACGGTTCTCCGCCAGGATCCCGGCCGCCGCGTCCGCCGGGCGGGTCACGCCATCCTCCATCGCCTCGGTCAGCGCCCGCACCGCCGCCAGCGGGGTGCGCAGGTCGTGGGACACCCAGGCCACCAGCTCGCGGCGCCGCTCCTCGACCTCCCGGTCCCGGTCGCGGGCCGCCACGGCCGCCGCCCGCTCGGTGGCCAGCCGGTGCGTGCGCAGCGCCAGCGCCAGCCCGATCACCAGCGCCACCGGCACCGTCGCGAGGAGCAGCCACAGCACCGTCGTCGAGTCCTGCTCCGACAGGAACATCGCCCGCGCGCTCGCGTAGACACCGGCCGCGACCGACGCGACCACCACCAGCGGGGCCAGCACCGCGGCGGCCGTGGGCCGCCGTCGACCCAGCGCCAGCACGCCCGCCGCACCACCCAGCCCGACGACGGCGGCCACCCCGGCGGACAGCGCCACGCCCGCCAGCGGCGTCACGGGACGGCCCCCTCGGGGACGGACGCGTCCCACCGGTAGCCGACGCCGAACACCGTCACCAGGCGCGTCGGCGCGGACGGGTCCGCCTCGACCTTCTCCCGCAGCCGCCGCACGTGCACCGTCACCGTGGAGCGGTCGCCGTACTCCCAGCCCCACACCTCGCGCAGCAGCGCCTCGCGGTCGTGCACCTGCCCGGGGTGCGTGAGGAACCAGGCCAGCAGGTCGAACTCCCGCGCCGTCAGCGCCAGCTCCGACCCGCCGCGCAGCACCCGGTGACCCGGCAGATCCACGGTGAGGTCGCCGTCGCGCAGGGTGCCCGACGGCGGGGCGTCCGACGGCGGCACGGTGTCCGACGGCGGCACCGCGGCCGCGTGCGCGGGCCGCCCTCCGCCGTCGGGCAGCCGCGTGCCCGCCCTGCGCAGCACCGACCGCACCCGCAGCGTGAGCTCGCGCGGGCTGAACGGCTTGGTCACGTAGTCGTCGGCACCCACCTCGAGGCCCGTGATGCGGTCGTCCTCCTCGCCGCGCGCCGTCAGCATCAGCACCGGCAGGTCCGGCCGGTCCGCACGCAACCGGCGGCACACCTCGATCCCGTCGATGCCGGGCAGCATCAGGTCCAGCACCACGGCGTCCGGCGGGCGCTCGCGGGCGGCGGCCAGGGCGTCCGGGCCGTCGGCGGCGTGCTCGGCCGTGATGCCGGCGCGCTCCAGGTAGGCGACCACCACGTCGGCGACGGTGGTGTCGTCGTCGACCACGAGGACCCGGACCATAGGGCCAGCGTAGGGCGGCCGGCACGCCGGACGGCCGCCGTCGTCCCGTCACGGGCGCACCGTCACCGGACCGTAAGGCGTGCACCATGACGGATGTCATGGCCCGGCCGTGCGCGGTGCACCCGAACCGGTGCGCCACGGCACTGCCGCCGCCGCGGCGCCGCGACCAGGATGGACACGTCCCCCTCACCACGACCCCGAGGAGCATGACGTGATCCAGGCCCTGCAGGAGTTCACCGAGTCCCTGTCCCCGATGCTGCAGTGGCTGGGCGTGATGCTCGCCGGGGCGATCCCGTTCGTGGAGTCCTACGCCGGCTCCGTGCTCGGCATCCTCGCCGGCGTCAACCCGGTGGTCGCGGTCGTCGCCGCCGTCGTCGGCAACGTGATCTCCATGATCGTGTTCGTGCTGGTCGCCGGGCGGCTGCGGCGCGCCGCCACCGCCGGGCGCAGCAAGCCGGAGACCCCTCGCCGCGTCAAGCTGCGCCGACGCTTCGACAAGTACGGCGTCGCCGGCGTGAGCCTCCTCGGCCAGACGGTGCTGCCCAGCCAGATCACCTCGGCGATCATGGTCTCGTTCGGGGCCTCGCTGCGCGCCGTCATCGGCTGGCAGATCGTCTCGATCATCCTGTGGGGCGTCGCGTTCGGGATCCTCGCCGTCCTCGGCGTGGACGCGCTCGCCGCCGTCTGACCGACGGAGGAAGCGCGGCGGGCGCCGTCACGGCACGGCGCCCGCCGGGAAGTTCTACTCCCCGCCCTCGCAGGCGATGCCGTTGCCGTTGGCGTCGAGGCCGCCGCGGTAGCCGGGCTGCCCCTGCTGGATCGGCGCAGCGCCGGACTCGCGGGCGTCGTCACAGCTCCAGTACCACCACTGGTCGCCGCCACCGCCCTGGTCCTGCTGCTCCTGCTCCTGCTGTTGCTGCTCCTCCTCGCGCTGGGCGGCCTGCTCGTCGAGCTCGTTCTGGCGGCTCGTGAGCTCGGACTCCTTCTCGGCGATCTCGTTCTCGCGCTCCGTGAGGGCGTCCTCCCGCTCCTGCAGCGTGGTGGAGCGCTCCTCCATCTGGGCCCGCTCGTCGGCGACCTCGGCCTCGAGCTCCTCGGCGGCCGCGACCTGGCGCTCGGCGTCGGCCACGGCCTGGCGGGCGTCGGAGGTCTGCACCATGGAGAACATGACGCCCACGATGATGCCGAGCGCGAGGCACGCGACCCCGCCGCCGGCGAGCACGAGGGGGGAGGGGCCGCGACGGCGCGGGCGCTGCGCCTCGCGCTGGGCCTCCGCGGCCGCGGCCTGCTGGGCGGCCACGCGGGGGTCGACGCGCTCCGCGGCGGAGGGCTGACCGAGCGGCGGCACCGGTGCCGTGGCCCGCTGGGTCGGGTGGGGGTCCGACGGCGGTCGTGCCGCCGACGCCGGAGGGCCCGGCGGGTGGGCTCCCGGGGCGGGTGCTGCGGGGCCGTGTGCTGCGGGGCCGGGTGCCGCCGTCGTCGGGGCCGAGGCCGGGGACGCCGGGGCCGGGTCGAAGGCGCTGACCGGCGTCATGACCGCCGTCGCGCCGGGGTCCTGGGCGGTGGCGGGCGACGCGGTGGCGGGTGCGTCGTCGTCCACCCAGTACTCCCACCCGGCGGGGGCGGGCGGCCAGGACGGGTCGGGCGACCAGCCGGCCTCGGGCCGGAAGCCCGGGGGGACCTGCCAGCCGGGAGGGGGGTTGAATCGCACGGTCATGACTCTCCTTCGGCGTGGTGCGGCCCCACTATGCCGAACCCGACCCCTCCAGGTCCATGTCGGTGGGCCCTGATAGTTCTGTGACATGTTCCTTCTCGGTGGCGACGGGGCTCGCGGCGGGGCGACGCTCGTCCACTCGGCGAGCGACCTGGTCGTGGCCGCGGAGTGCGAGCACGCACTGCTGCGCCGGCTGGACGAGGTGCTCGGTCGGGTGCCGGCGCGGCCGCGCGAGCGCGACGAGATGCTGGAGCGCACGGTCGCCCTCGGGGAGTCCCACGAGCGGGCGGTCCTGGACGAGCTGCTCGACCGCTACGGGGAGGCGCCGTCCGACGGTGCGGGCGGCGTGGTCGAGATCGCCGCACCGCGGCGCATGACGGTCGAGGACCTGACGGACGCCCACTCGGCGACGCTGGCGGCCCTGGAGGGCGGTGCCGACGTGGTCTACCAGGCCGCGTTCTTCGACGGCCGGTTCCACGGCCGCGCCGACTTCCTGGTCCGGGACGGCTCCGGGCCCGGGCCGCGGTACTCCGTGTGGGACACCAAGCTGGCGCGCCGCGAGAAGGTCCGCGCCGTGCTGCAACTCGCCGCGTACGCGGACCAGCTCCTCGCGGCGGGCATCGACCCGACCGAGACCGCCCACCTGGTGCTCGGCACCGGCGAACGCACCGACCATCTGCTGGACGAGGTGCTGCCCGTCTACCGCGCGCGCCGCGACCGGATGCTCGACGTCGTCGCGCGGCACGTCGAGGCGGGCGAGCCGGTGGCCTGGGACGATCCCGGGCACGGCGCCTGTCGCCGGCTCGGCGCCTGCCCGGACTGCGCGGCCGCGGCCGAGGCCCACCAGGACGTGCTGCTGGTCGCCGGGGTCCACGCCCCGCAGCGGGCACGCCTCGCCGAGGCGGGGATCACCACGATGGCCGGGCTCGCCGCCGCGACGGCGTCGCCCGCGGGCATGAACCCGGACCGGTTCGCGGGGCTGCGGCGGCAGGCCGCGCTGCAGCTCGGCACGGACCCCGGCCACGGGTCCGTCAAGGTCGAGACCGACGACGGCCCCGGCGAGCTGCGCTGGGCGCTCACCGACCCGGCCGCCGTCGAGCGGCTGCCCGAACCCAGCGACGGCGACGTGTTCTTCGACTTCGAGGGCGACCCGTTGTGGACGCCGCCCGACGACGTCACGGCACCGGCGGCGTCGGGCATCGACTACCTGTTCGGCTGGGTGACGCGTGACCTCGACGCCGAGGGCCGCCCCGCCTTCCACGCGCTGTGGGCGGACTCGTTCGCCGACGAGGCCGACGCGCTGCGGCGCTTCGTCGACGAGATGGCCGAGCGACGTCGTCGCTGGCCGGACATGCACGTCTACCACTACGCCGCCTACGAGCGCACCCACCTGCTGTCCATCGCCGCGCGGCACGGGGTCTACGAGGAGGAGGTCGACGACCTGCTGCGCTCCGGCGTCCTGGTCGACCTGTACGCCACGGTGTGCTCCGGGCTGCGGATCTCCCACCGGTCGCGCTCCATCAAGAAGCTCGAGCCGCTGTACATGGGGGACGAGGCGGCGCGGTCCGGGGTCACCGACGCCGCGACGTCCGTGGTCGAGTACGCCGAGTACTGCGACCTGCTCGCCGCCGGTGACACCGCCGGGGCCGCGCGCCTGCGCTCCGAGATCCTGGACTACAACCGCTACGACTGCCTGTCGACGCTGCGGCTGCTGGACTGGCTGCGGTGGGCGCACGACGAGGTGGTCGGCCCGGTGGACGGCCCCGTCGCGGCGCCCCTGGACGTGGAGGCGCCGCGCGAGACGACGCCGGAACGCCAGGAGCGCGAGGCGCTGGAGGCCGACGTGCGGGCCGCCGTCGAGCACGCCCACCCGCACGAACCGGACGACCGCGCCGCCGTGCGCGCCCTGAGCCTGCTCGGCGCCGCCGTCGGTTACCACCGCCGCGAGTCCAAACAGTTCTGGCAGGCGCACTTCTCGCGGATGCAGCTCCCGCCCGACGAGTGGCCCGGGCGCCGCTCCGCCTCCGTCGTCGAGAGCTGCCGCGTGCTCAGCGACTGGGAGACCGAACCCGGCAAGCGCGCCCCCTCGCGGGTGCTCGCACTGACCTGCCAGGCGGTCGAGGGCAGCGAGCTGCGCGCCGGGGCGAGCGCGTTCCTGCTCTACGACGTGCCGTGCCCGCCGGTGATCGGGGCCGTGGAGGCCCTCGCGCAGCGGTGGTTCCACAACAAGATGGCCATCCAGGACGTGCAGCGGGTGGTCGACGGCGACCGCGATCTCGACGTGTTCGTCGTGCGTGAGCACGTGGGGCCCGGGCAGGAGACGCACGACGACGTCCCCTGCGCCCTGAGCATCAACAGCCACGTGCCCGCCGGCCCGCTGGAGACGGCGACGGCCGAGGCCGGCCGGGCAGCGCTCGAGGCCTGGCAGGTGGGGGAGTCCGCCGGTGTCGCGATGGCCGACCGGCTGCCCGCGGGCCCCATGACGGACCTGCTGCAGCGCCGCCCCTCGCGGGTCACGGGCGGTCTGCCGGTGGCGCCGCCCGGGCCGGACGGGGAGCCCGACGTCGTGACCGCCGTCGAGCGGGCCGTGCGTCGCCTGGACCGTTCCTACCTGGCCGTCCAGGGCCCGCCCGGGACCGGCAAGACCTACCTGGCCTCGCACGTGATCGCCGCGCTGGTCGCCGACGGGTGGCGCGTCGGGGTCGTCGCGCAGTCGCATGCCGTCGTGTCGAACCTGCTCGGTGGGGTGCTCGGGGCCGGAGTCCCCGCCGAGCAGGTCGCCAAGAAGCTGCCCTCGGGCGTGAAGCCCGCCGAGTCCGGGACACCGTGGCAGGACGTGAACGCGGACGGGTTGGCCACGTTCGCCGCCGAGGCGCTGGACGCGGGCCGCGGTTGCGTCGTCGGCGGGACGGCGTGGGACTTCGCGCACGAGCGCTGGGAGCCCGACGGGCTCGACCTGCTCGTCATCGACGAGGCGGGACAGTTCGCGATCGCCAACACCGTCGCCGTCGCGCGGGCCGCGTCCCGGCTCCTGCTGCTCGGCGACCCCCAGCAGCTCCCGCAGGTCTCCCAGGGCACCCACCCCGATCCCGGGGTGGCGGGCTCGGCGCTCGGGTGGCTCGCCGACGGCCACGAGACGCTGCCCGGCGAGTTCGGGTACTTCCTGCCCGCCTCGCGCCGGATGCATCCCGCGCTGTGCGCACGGGTCTCCGACCTGGCCTACTCCGGGCGGCTGCACGCGCACTCGACCGCCTCCGGACGTGCCCTGGACGGGGTGGAGCCGGGGGTGCGGCAGGTGCTCGTCGACCACGTCGGGCGCGCGGTGTCCTCCGTCGAGGAGGCCGACGAGGTGGTGCGGCAGGTGCGGGCCGTGCAGGGACGCGCGTGGATGTCCGCCCCGGGGGAGGCACCGCGCCCCCTCGGTCCCGAGGACGTCATCGTCGTGGCTGCCTACAACGCGCAGGTGTGGACGGTGCGGCACGCCCTCGACGCGGCCGGGCTGGAGGACGTACCCGTGGGAACGGTCGACAAGTTCCAGGGGCAGGAGGCGCCCGTCGCCATCGTGTCGATGGCGGCGTCCTCGCCGGAGGAGGTGCCCCGCGGGATGCGGTTCCTGCTCAGCCGCAACCGGATGAACGTCGCGGTGTCGCGCGGCAAGTGGTGCGCGATCGTGGTCCGCTCACCCCGGCTGACGGACTACCTGCCGAGCTCCGTGGAGGACCTGGAACAGCTCGGCGCGTTCCTCCGCCTCACCGCGAGGTAGGCAACTTTCCCGCGAGGTAGGCAAACCCGCCGCGGAGTAGGCCAACGTCCCGCGAGAGGCTTCTATGGGTTGTCAAGGGGTCTGTGAGAGGTCGGCTCGTTTGAGGGCTCGGTAGAGGTTGCGGGCGATGTAGTTCTTCAGGCA
>NZ_JABEZT010000012.1 GCF_013149805.1 Isoptericola chiayiensis | reverse complement strand
CGTCGCGGATCTTCACCGCGGGTGACGTCGTCGTCCACGACGGCGAGACCCACACGGCGAAGTGGTGGACGCGGAACCAGGTGCCGGCGTCGTCCGCGTGGGGTCCGTGGGAGGTGACCGGCTGACCGCCTGACCCTTTCCTTCATCGAGCGTGCCGGCTTTTTCCTCATCCGGGTCGGATGAGGAAAAAGCCGGCACGCTCGATGCGTTGGCGGGTCAGGAGCGGCGCGTCACCCGCAGCTCACCGGTCCAGCCGGGACCGGTCCCGACCCGGTCGGCCGCGAGCCGGCCGGTCCGCGCGAACTCCGCCCAGGCGGCCCGCAGGTCGCGGCCTGCCTCGACGAGCGTCCGGGCCCCCGCCGGTCCGATGACCGGTGCTTCGGCCCACCGGTCGGGGTTCGGGAACAGCAGGCCGAGCTCGACAGCGTGCGTGGCACCCATCGGGGCGTCGACGGGGCGGGTCGTGAGCTCGGCGGCGACGACGGCGGCACCGGCGTCGGCCATGTCCTTCGCGAAGGCCTTGCACCCCGTGCGGAACAGCGTGTCGGTGACCTTCCGGCACACGAACCACGCCAGCAGCCTGCCGACGACGGGCTTGTCGCGCAGCGCCCTGCCCCGGGGGTCGAGCTGGACGAACGTCTCGCCCTCCTGGGAGGTCCAGGTCACCATCAGCTCCAGCCCCGGTGCCCGGCGACGCCACGTCGCGAGGAACTCCTCCTCGGACGGCAGGGGAGCCCGGCCGTACTCGGGGGCGAACGGCATGCCGGCCCGGTCGTTCATCCCGGCCACGGCGGCCATGGCGCGCTGCTGGGCCGCGAGCACGTCGTCGACCGTGCCCGTCGGGTCGAGCGGTCCCGCGGCCTCGACGAGACCGGCGTGGACCTCGGCGCGGCCCCCGCGGACTCCCAGCGGCGGACTCTGCAGGATCGCGCGGCTGAACAGGCCGTCCGCGTCGTCGGCGCCGAGCAGGTGTGCGATGGCGTCGGCGCCGGCCGACTGTCCGACGAGCGTCACCTGGTCGGGGTCGCCGCCGAAGGCGTGCACGTGGTCGCGCACCCAGCGCAGCGCCGCCAGCAGGTCGAGCAGCCCGAGGTTCGCCGGGCGGCCGGCCTCGACCGCCGCGGCGACGTCGTCCGAGCCGCCGTCGGAGAAGAACCCGAGCGCGCCGAGCCGATACGTCACGTTGACCACGAGGACCCCGTGCTCGCGCACGAGCACGGTCGGGTCGTAGCCGGCCAGGTCGCCCGCGCCCGACACGTAGGCGCCCCCGTGGACCCAGACGAGGACCGGCAGCGCGCCGTCGGTCTCGGCCGGACGGGTGATGCTGAGCCGGAGGCAGTCCTCGGTGGGTTCGACGTCGCGCAGCTGCGGCCCGTACACCTGGTCGGCCGGGCTGGGTGGTTGGGGGCAGGCGTAGCGGACGTGCTGGAGCGGTGCCGACTCCGCGGGGTCCGGCGCGACCGGTGACGGTGCCGCGAAGCGGTCGGCACGGGCGTAACGGATGTTGCGCACCCGGACGACGTCGCCGTCGCGCAGGGCGTGGAAACTGCCGAGCGGGGTCTCGATGCGGGTGGGGTCGCCGGCCGGGCCGGCGTCGGTCTGGGTGGTGGACCGTTCGGTCATCGGCGTCCTCCTCGACGGCGTGCGGACAGCGTAGCGAACCGACCGGGCGGTTTGTTCTCCGGTGCGGGTGAAACCGGCTCGACGCAGATCGAAGCAAGGGACTGCAACTCGCGCAAACCGCTTGCGTTGCGGTGTAGCCTCGACGGCATGTCGAGGCGACTGGCCGACGTGGCCGCGAAGGTGGGTGTCAGCGAGGCGACGGTGAGTCGCGTGCTGAACGGCAAGCCAGGCGTGTCCCAGGCCACGCGGGACTCCGTGCTCACCGCGCTGGACGTACTGGGCTACGAACGTCCCACGAAGCTGCGGGGCGACCGCAACCGGCTCGTGGGGCTGGTGCTGCCGGAGCTGGCCAACCCGATCTTCCCGGCATTCGCCGAGGTGGTGGGCGGTGCGCTGGCGCAGCAGGGCTTCACGCCGGTGCTGTGCACCCGGACGGCCGGCGGCATCAGCGAGGCGGAGTACATCGACCTGCTGCTGGGTCAGCAGGTGTCCGGCGTCATCTTCGCCGGCGGATTCTATGCCGAGCGCGAGGCGGACCACGGCCACTACGAACGGCTCGAGGCTCTCAACCTGCCGGTCGTGCTCATCAACGCCTCCATCGAGAGTCTCGACTTCCCCCACGTCTCCTGCGACGACCTGATCGCCACGAACCAGGCCCTCGAACACCTGGTATCGATGGGGCACGAGCGCATCGGACTGCTGCTCGGGCCGGAGGATCACGTGCCGTCGGAGCGCAAGCTCGAGGCGGCGCGAGCGTTCGCGCGACGCCACGGTGTCCAGCTGCCGGGGTCCCTGGTCGTGCACAGCCAGTACTCGCTCGAGAGCGGCCAGGCGGCGACGAACCGTCTGCTCGATGCCGGTGCCACCGCCGTCCTGTGCGCCTCGGACCCCCTGGCGCTGGGTGCGATCCGGGCGGTGCGCCGGGCCGGTCTCGACGTCCCGGGCGACGTCTCGGTCGTCGGCTACGACGACTCGGCGCTGATGAACTCCACCGACCCCGCGCTGACGACGGTGCGCCAGCCGATCGACGCGATGGGTCGCGCGGCCGTCGACCTCCTGGCGAGCATGATCGCCGGTGCGGAGGTCTCCCGTGACGAGCTGCTCTTCGAGCCGGAGCTCGTCGTCCGTCGGTCCACGGCTGCGGCGCCGCGCCCCGCGGCCTGACGTCGACACCTCCGCGCCGGTCCGCCCGCGCCCGTCCGTGCGCCTGCCCCGCTCCGGGCGGAGGGCCCTGCAATGATGCCGGGGCCGTGCCCTGCACTGACGTGAGGGTCGCTTGATCGCCCGAATCGTTTCGGCTGGCGGTCGCAGTTCGATTACGCTCTTGTTGAGTTCTTGCGTAGATCACGTCTCATGATTACTGTCGCTGCCAACGACGAGGACGACGTGCGACGGAGAGGGCTCAGTGGTGAGCGACGAGCAAGGGCGCCCCTGGTGGCGGGACGCGGTGATCTATCAGGTCTATCCGCGCTCGTTCGCCGACGGCAACGGTGACGGCACGGGCGACCTGTTGGGGGTGCGGCAGCACCTGACCTATCTGCGCGACCTCGGCGTCGACGCGATCTGGTACACGCCCTGGTACGCCTCGCCGCTCGCGGACGGTGGTTACGACGTCGCCGACTACCGGGCGATCGACCCCGCGTTCGGTGACCTCGCCGAGGCGGAGACCCTGATCGCCGAGGCCAGAGCGCTCGGCATCCGCACCATCGTCGACGTCGTCCCGAACCACGTCTCCGACCAGCACGCCTGGTTCCGCGAGGCGCTGGAAGCCGGACCCGGGGCCCCGGAACGCGACCGGTTCTGGTTCCGCGACGGGCGGGGCGATGACGGCGACGAGATGCCGACCCGCTGGGTCTCCAGCTTCCAGGGCGGTACCTGGACACGCACCGACGACCCGGACGGCACGCCCGGTCAGTGGTACCTGCACCTCTTCACCCCCGAGCAGCCGGACCTCAACTGGAACCATCCCGACGTGCGTCGCGAGCACACCGACGTGCTGCGGTTCTGGTTCGACCGAGGGGCCGCCGGCATCCGCATCGACTCCGCAGCACTGCCGGTCAAGGACCCCACCTTCCCCGAGGTCCCCGAGACCTGGGGGGCGGGGGAGCACCCGCACCTCGATCGTGACGAGCTGCACGACGTGTACCGCGAGTGGCGTGCCGTCGCGGACTCCTACGACGACCCGCGCGTGCTCGTCGGGGAGATCTGGCTGCCCGACCCGGCGCGCTTCGCCCTCTACCTGCGTCCCGACGAGATGCACACGGCGTTCAACTTCGACTTCATGACCCGGCCGTGGGACGCCAAGGAGCTGCGGGAGTCCATCCGCACCACCCTCGAGGCCCACGCGCCGGTCGGCGCCCCCGCGACCTGGGTGCTCTCCAACCACGACATCACCCGTCCGGTCACCCGCTACGGCCGCGAGGACAGCTCCTTCGACTTCGCGGCCAAGCGGTTCGGCACCCCGAGCGACCTCGACGTCGGACGGCGTCGCGCCCGGGCCGCGGCGCTGCTGACCGGTGCGCTACCGGGAAGCCTGTACGTCTACCAGGGGGACGAGCTGGGGCTTCCCGAGGTGGAGGTCCCGCGGGAGGCCATCCAGGACCCGATGCACTTCCGGTCCGAGGGTGTGGACCCCGGGCGTGACGGCTGCCGCGTGCCGATCCCGTGGACCCGGCACGGGCGCAGCGCCGGGTTCTCGCCCGACGACGCCGCGGCCGACCCGTGGCTCCCGCTGCCGCCCGGATGGGGCGGGCTCTCCGTCGAGGCCCAGGAGAGCGACCCGGGTTCGATGCTCAGCCTGTACCGCACGATGCTCGCGACGCGGCGGGCCGAACCCGCGCTGCACGGCGACGACATGACCTGGGTGACGCTCCCGGGGGCCGACGACGACGTCCTCGCATTCGCGCGCAGCACCGCCGAGCACGACGAGGGTGCCGCCACCGACGTCACCCTGGTCTGCGCCGTCAACCTCGGGACCCGGCCCGTCGACCTGCCGCCGGGCGCCGACGTCGTGCTCGCCTCCGCGCCCCTCGTCGAGGGCGCGCTCCCGGCCGACACCGCCGTCTGGTACCGGCCGTGAACCCACCGACCGATCCAGCACCGACCCCCGCACGCCCGTGCGGACCGACCAAGGAGTGACGATGAAGTCAACACGACGCACGACCGCGCTCGCCCTCGCGGGTGCGCTGAGCCTGAGCGCGACGCTGGCCGCCTGCAGCTCGGACGACGGCGAAGGAGTGACTGCCGCCGAGGCCGAGGAGATGTCGGACGAGCCCGTGACCATCCAGGTCGCGATCGACGAAGGGCTCGAGGAGGGCGCTGTCGAGGCGATCAACACCCGCGTCGACGAGTTCGAGTCCGAGCACCCGAACGTCACCGTCGAGACGCAGGAGTACACCTGGGTGGGCACGACCTTCGCCGCCG
Organism: Isoptericola chiayiensis; assembly: GCF_013149805.1. Taxonomy (GTDB): domain Bacteria; phylum Actinomycetota; class Actinomycetes; order Actinomycetales; family Cellulomonadaceae; genus Isoptericola; species Isoptericola chiayiensis. The sequence continues at coordinate 72,127 of NZ_JABEZT010000012.1, read as the reverse complement.
ACCTCGCCGGCGGCACCCTGCCCGACGTCTTCACCGTCCCGTTCACCGACGGGCGGGGTCTCATCGAGCGCGAGCAGATCGCCGACATCTCGGGTCTCGTGGCGGAGCTGCCGTACTCCGGCGAGTTCAACGAGAACGTGGCCGTCGCCGGCGAAGCGCCCGACGGCGGCATGTGGGCGGTGCCGATCGCAGCGTACGGGCAGGGTCTGCACTACAACCGGTCCCTGTTCACCGAGGCAGGGCTGGACCCGGACAGCCCGCCGACCACGTGGGACGAGGTCCGTGACGCGGCAGCGACGATCTCCGAGGAGACCGGCGCCACCGGCTACGCGCAGATGACGGCGTCCAACACCGGTGGCTGGATCCTCACCACGATGGTCTACGCGATGGGCGGCCGAGCCGAGACGGTCGACGCCGAGACCGTCACCGCCACGATCGACACCCCCGAGTACCACCAGGCGCTGGAGTACCTGCAGCAGATGCGCTGGGACGACGACTCCATGGGGGACGAGTTCCTCCACGACTGGGGGACCAGCCACGCCGACTTCGGCGCCGGCAAGATCGGCATGTTCATCTCCGGCGGCGGCGACTACGGCAACCTGGTCACCCAGAACGCGATGAACCCCGACGACTACGGCGTCACCGTCCTGCCGCTTGAGGGCGACGACGGCGCCGTCCTCGGCGGCGGCACGCTGGCCGCGGTCAACGCCAAGGCGACCGACGCAGAACAGGCCGCCGCCGTGGAGTGGATCGACTTCTTCTACATGGAGAAGCTCACCGACCCCGACGCCGCCGTGGCCGACGCCCGCGCCGTCGCCGACCAGGGGCAGCCGGTGGGTGCCCCGATCCTGCCGGTCTTCGACCAGGCCACCTACGACGAGTCGCAGGAATGGATCGCGGACTACATCAACGTCCCGCTGGAGCAGTTCGCGCCCTACAGCGACAACATCTACGACCAGCCGCTCCAGCCCGAGCCGCCGGCCTCCACGCAGGACCTGTACGCCGCGCTCGACCCCGTGGTCCAGGCGGTCCTGACGGACGAGAACGCCGACGTCGACGCCCTGCTGGCCGACGCGGAGGCGAACGTCCAGAACCTCATCGACCGGGGCTGAGCGGATGGTCCACCCCGCCACGAGCGTCCCGCCGTCGGGCACCGCGCTGCCCGACGGCGGGACGCCCGCCACCGTGACCCCGATGCCGACGGTCGGCACGGGGACGCCGACGCCCCGCCGCCGCCCCCGCACCCCGGCCTCCTGGGTCCGCAACGGCGGGCTCAGCACCCTCGTCATCGCGCTGCCGCTGGTCCTCGTCTTCGGGCTGTTCTCCTGGTACCCCATCGTGCGCGCGGTCGTGATGAGCTTCCAGCACACCAACCTCGTCCAGCCGGCCGAGTGGGTCGGCCTGGACAACTTCACCTACGTGCTGGCCGACCCGATGCTGGCCACCGCGATCACCAACACGCTCTACTTCGCGGTGCTCGCGCTGATCTTCGGTTATCCGATCCCGCTGGTCGCGGCCGTCCTCATGAGCGAGGTCCGCCGCGCCAAGGGCATGTACTCCGCGCTCGCATACCTGCCGGTCGTGGTACCGCCCGTCGTGGCCGTGCTGCTGTGGAAGACCTTCTACGACGCCTCCGAGTCCGGGCTGTTCAACACGATCCTCGGCTGGGTCGGGCTCGGGCCGTACCCCTGGTTGCAGGACCCGTCCACCGCCATGCCGTCCCTCGTGCTCGTCGCGACGTGGTCCGCGGCCGGCGGGACCGTCATCATCTACCTGGCCGCGCTGACCGGCGTCGCACCCGAGCTGTACGACGCCGCCGAGGTGGACGGTGCAGGAGTGTGGCGCAAGATCTGGCACGTCACCCTGCCGCAGCTGCGCGGCATCCTGTTCATCACGTTCATCCTGCAGATCATCGGCACGGCCCAGGTCTTCACCGAGCCCTACCTGCTCACCGGTGGGGGACCGGCGAGCTCGACCACCACGATCCTGCTGATGATCTACAACTACGCCTTCGGCGGGCGCGGCGACTACGGCGCTGCCACGGCGTTGAGCATCATGCTCGCCGTCGTGCTCGCGATCCTGTCCGCCGTGTACTTCAAGCTGACCGCGAAGTGGAGCGACTGATGCCCACCACCGCACCGGTGGACCGCCGCCGGGCCACACCGCCCGCCGACCGTGGTCTCGTCTCGGCCTCCGACCGGCGGCGACGCAGCGTCCGGGCGACCTGGCGCACCTCGCACGTCGGACTGCTCGCGGGCCTGGTCGTCGTCGGTCTCGGGCCGATCCTCTGGCTCGCCAAGTCGGCCGTCACGCCGACCCAGGACACGCTGCGCACGCCGATGGCGCTCTTCCCGAACGGCGTCGACTGGGCCAACCTGTCAGAGGCCTGGGTGCGCTTCGAGATCGACCACTACTTCTTCAACACGTTGTGGCTCGCCCTCGGGTCGTGGTTCATGCAGCTCCTGGTGGCGGCCACCGGCGGCTACGTGCTCTCGGTGCTGCGACCGCGCTACGCCAAGGTCCTGACGGCTCTGGTGCTGTCCACGCTGTTCGTCCCGGCCGTCGTGCTGCTCGTCCCGCTGTACCTGACCGTGCTGGACGTGCCGTTCGCGAACGTCTCGCTCATCAACTCGTTCTGGGCCGTCTGGCTGCCTGCCGGTGCGAACGCGTTCAACGTGCTGCTCGTCAAGCGGTTCTTCGACAACCTGCCGGCAGAGGTCTTCGAGGCCGCGCGCGTCGACGGTGCCGGCCCGTTCCGGGTGGGCTGGTCGATCGTGCTGCCGATGTCCAAGCCGATTCTCGGCGTCGTCTCGGTCTTCGCCTTCATCCTGGCATGGAAGGACTTCCTGTGGCCGTTGCTCGTGCTGCGCGACGTGTCCAAGCAGCCGCTCTCCGTGCGACTGCCGGCGCTCGAGAACTACGTCGAGCTGGACGTGTTCCTCGCCGCGCTCGCGATCTCCACCGTGATCCCGATCGCCATCTTCCTGGTCTTCCAGAAGGCGTTCCTGTCCGGTGCGGGCATGAGTGGCGCCGTGAAGGGCTGACGAACTCCTGGTCACGATCCGCTTCCGATCACCGCGAGGCGTTGACTTCTGCGGTGAACGCCTGGTGATATGTGGCCTGATCACCATATTTCGGAGGAAGACGTGACTCAGCAGGACGTGCCGGCGACGACAGCGGGCGACGCCCCACCGAAACCCCGCTACCGCGGCCGGCACCTTCCCATGGTGGCCGTCGTCGTGGCGGCGTTCATCGCGACCGCGCTGGCCTACAGCGGCATGGTGCTGTTCGGCCTCGAGGTGGCGCACATGTCGCCGCTCGAGGCGTACGCGCTGGCAGGGTTCCTCGAGGTCAGCCTCGTGGCGGTGGCCCTGATGGCGCGCAACGCCGCGCTGGAGGGACGTCCCTACGGCGTCCTGCTGACGCTGACGTGGATCCTGTCCGGGACGTCGGGCGTGTTCGCGGCGCTGCACGAGATCGCCGTGCCGACCGAGAGCACCCCGTACATGGTGGTCTTCCGGTTCGTCCCCCCGCTGGTCGCCGCACTGATGTGGCACCTGGCGCTCGTCGGCGAGCGGCACCTGGTCACCGGCCACACGCTCGATGAGCGGCGGCGCGAGCACCGCGTGCACCAGTACGTGACCGCGCTCGAGAGCTGGCGCGACGCCCGCCTCGACAGCACGGGCAACGCGCGCGGCATGCGCAAGGTGCGCCGGGCGCACCTCAAGCAGCGGGCGGCCCGCGACGGCGCCCTGAAGCTGCTGACGGTGGAGGACTTCGAGCGGCGCATGCAGGTGTGGGTCGACCGCCTGGAGGCAGCCGAGCGACATGGGAACCGGCTGGACACGATCGGTGCGAGCTCGATCAAGCGGGGGACGAGCAAGGGGATCTCGCCCGAGGCGGTGGCTGCGGCCGCGGCCCCGGCGCGTACCGCTCCGAGCCTGGGGGCCACCGCGGCCGACGCGGCCATCGGTGCGGACGCGGCGAGCGCGGGCCGGGGCGCCCCGGAGCGGTCGGAGTCACCGCAGGCGCCGGCGACACCCGCGGCGGACCGGTTGCCCGTCCGGCCCTCGCGCGGTGGCTCGACCGGCGCCGCGGCCGCGACGCCCTCCGACAGCCGCGCCCCGGCTGCTGCGGTCGAGGTGACCCAGGAGGACGCCGAGGACGAGCCCTTCGTGGACGCGTTCGGCGCCGCGCTGCTGGCCGAGCGTGCCGTCGAGGAGGCCGCGACGTCGGCCCCGGAGGCGCCGCGCCGGCCGCTCCTGGAGCCGCGGACCGAGACGGGGCACACGCGCCGGGTCGAGGTGTTCGACCTGTACCGCGGCCGTCAGCAGGCCGAGGCGGCTGCTGCGCAGGAGGCTCCGGCCTGGCACTCCGTGCCGGAGGCGCCCGAGCCGCCGGCTGTCGGTGCCGAGACCGAGAGCGGTGAGCAGGAGTCCGCCGGCGCCGAAGAGACCGTCGAGGAGGACGTCGCGCGGACGCTCGCCGCGGAAGCACCCACCGTCGAGGAGGGTGCGGGCGACGCGCGCGAGGGCGACGAGACCCCTGCCGAGGCTCCGACGTCGGACCGCGACCGCCGGATCGTCGAGCTCGCGCGCGAGGGGATGACGCAGCGGGAGATCGCTGAGGAGGTCTCCGCCTCGCGCTCGACGGTGAGCCGCGTCGTGCGCCGGTACGAGGACCAGAAGCCGCGCGGCGACCGGGACGAGGAACTGGCGCTGGCCCCGGCCTGAGGTCACCTTCCGGCGTGAAGCCTGACGAGATCGACCCTCCCGGTCCGAGATCGACGCACCGTACGTCGATCCCGGACCGGGAGGGTCGATCTCGTGCTCCCGGTCGCGTCAGGACCGGGCGAACGTCCCGGCGAACGCCGTCCACGACTCCGGGGCGAGGCGCAGCGTCGTCGTCCCGGCCACGGAGCCGATGACGGCGTCGTCGACGTCGAGCGTCGACCAGCAGGCCTGGGCCACCTTCGCGGCGTGCTCGGGACCGTGCTCGGCCGGCTCGTGGTCGGCGACCATCCGGTGTCCTTCGGTCAGCGTCAGCGCCGCGCCGACGTGCGCGAGGTCGACCTCGACGGTCCGGTCGGTGCGGTTGGTGAGGAAGAGGCCGAGCGAGCCGTCGTCGGCCACCGTCGCTGCGGCGGTCACCGTCGGGGCGTCGCCGTGCCGCGACGTCGTGTACGTCGGCGCGTCGACGCGGACGTCGAGCGCGGTGCCCCGGGCGAGGCGGGACGTGGTCGCGAACGGGTGGAAGGTGGGTTGGCGCCAGGCCTCGCCGCCGGGCTCGGTCATGATCGGCGCGATGACGTTGACGAGCTGGGCGAGCGCGGCCACCGGCACGCGGTCGGCGTGGTTGAGCAGCGTGACCAGCAGGTCGCCGACGACGACGGCGTCGAGACCGGAGTAGACGTCCTCGATGATGCGCGGGGCGTCTCGCTGGATCGGCAGGTTGGACTCTCCGGGGAACCGGGTCTCGAGGTACCAGACGTTCCACTCGTCGAAGCTGATCGTGATCTTCTTGTCCGACCGCCGTTCGGCGCCGACGGCGTCGGCGGAGGCGACCACGCGGTCGATGAACCGGTCCATGGCGGTCCCGGAGGCGAGGAACGAACCGCGGTCGCCGTCGTGCTCCTCGTAGTAGGCGTGCATGGAGACGTGGTCGACCAGGTCGTAGGTGTACGACAGGACGGTGCGCTCCCACTCGCCGAAGGTCGGCATCTGCATGGACGACGACCCGCACACGACCAGCTCGATCGAGGGGTCGACGAGCTTCATGGCCTTGCCGGCCTCGGCGGCGAGCTTGCCGTACTCGTGGGCGTCCTTGTGGCCGATCTGCCAGGGGCCGTCCATCTCGTTGCCGAGGCACCAGAGCTTGACGCCGTAGGGCTCGGCGCGGCCGTTGGCGATGCGCAGGTCGGCCCAGCGCGTCCCGGCCTCACCGTTGCAGTACTCGAGCAGCGCGGCCGCCTCGGCGACGCCGCGGGTGCCGAGGTTGACGGCCATCATCGGCTCGATGCCCTCGCGCTCGGCCCACTGCAGGAACTCGTCGGTGCCGACGAGGTTGGGCTCGACGGTGCGCCAGGCCAGGTCCAGGAAGGGCTTGCGCTCCTCGACGGGGCCGACGGCGTCCTCCCAGACGTAGTTGGACACGAAGTTGCCGCCGGGGTAGCGGACCATCGGGACGCCGAGCTCGCCGATGAGGTCCGCGACGTCGCGGCGGAAGCCGTGCTCGTCCGCCTGCGGGTGCTCGGGCTCGTAGATGCCGGTGTACACCGCGCGGCCGAGGTGCTCGACGAATGAGCCGAACAGGCGCCGGTCGACGGTGCCGCGGCGGAAGTCGGGGTGGAGGGTGATGCGGGCGTCTGCCATGGGTCTCGGTGTTCCTCTGCGAACGGAGCGGATGCGTGCCGCCATTGGTTACAACGATGTAGAGTGAATCACAGTCCACCGGCGGCGCACCAGCCCCGACGTGGTGGCCTACGCTATGGCGCGTCGACCAGGAGGAGAGTCACATGGCTGTGACCATGCACGACGTGGCGCACAGGGCGGGCGTCTCGATCAAGACCGTCTCGAACGTGGTCAACCAGTACCCCCACGTGCGCCCGGAGACCCGCCGGCGCGTCGAGGAGGCGATCGCCGAGCTCGGGTACCGGCTGAACACGACCGCGCGCAACCTGCGCCAGGGCCGGACGGGGATGATCGGCCTCGCGCTCCCGGAGCTCTCGCTGCCGTACTTCGCCGAGCTGGCGGACTCGGTGATGCGGGCCGCCGAGGCCCGCGGTGTCGTGGTGCTGATCGAGCAGACCGGCGCGCAGCGGGACCGGGAGCTGCAGGCGCTCGACTCCTCGCACCGCCGGCTCACCGACGGCCTGCTCTTCTCTCCGCTGGCCCTCGAGCCCGAGGAGACCGAACGTCTCGAGGTCGACTACCCGATGGTCCTGCTGGGTGAGCGCATGTTCGGCCCCGTGGACCACGTCACGATGGCGAACGTCGAGGCGGCCCGGGCGGCGACGCTGCACCTGGTCGAGCGCGGCTGCCGTCGGATCGCGACGATAGGAGCCCACCCCGGCGAGACGATGGGCTCCGCCCGGCTGCGGTTCGACGGCTACCGCAAGGCGCTGGCCGAGGCCGGCCTGCCGTTCGACCCTGACCTCGTGGGCGACGCCGGGCTTTGGCACCGCTCGACCGGTGCGGAGGCCATGACCCGGTTGCTCGACGCCGGGGTCGAGCTCGACGGTGTCTTCGGGATGAACGACGCGCTCGCGCTCGGGGCGCTGCACGTGCTGCACACCCGGGGTGTGGCCGTGCCGCACGACGTGGCTGTGATGGGCTTCGACGACGTCGACGACGCCCGTTACTCCGAGCCGTTGCTGAGCACCATCGACCCGGGTCGTGAGCAGATCGCGACCACAGCCGTCGACCTGTTGCTGGAGCGCATCGCGGGGTCGCAGGTCCCTCCGCGGCGCGTGGTGGCCGACTTCGAGATCGTCGCCAGGGAGTCGTGCCTGCTGGGACGCACCGTGCACTAACGGTCGCCCGGGCGCCGTGAGGTGACGATGTGATCACGGCCACCGGGAGGGCTTGCGCCGTCCGTATACAACGGTGTAAACATGGTTCTACTCTGATTACAACGTTGGAGAAGGAGGCCGCCACTGTCGGCGGCCCCGCTGGAGGCCACGACGGCCCCCGCGCACATCAAGGAGGAAGTGGAATGCGCATCTCACAGCGCCGTGGAGCAGCAGCCGTTGCGGCATCGCTGACGCTCGGAGCAGTGCTGGCGGCCTGCTCGTCGGGGGGTTCGGGCGAGACCGACGCCGGTACGACCGACGGCGGCGCCACCGCCGGGGGCGGCGAGGCCAGCTGCACCAACACGATCCCCAAGCCCGACGCGACCGAGGTCTCGGTGTGGGCCTGGTACCCCGCGTTCGAGCCGGTCGTCGACCTGTTCAACGAGACCCACGACGACGTCCAGATCTGCTGGACCAACGCCGGCCAGGGCGCCGACGAGTACAACAAGTTCTCGACCGCCATCGAGGCCGGCAGCGGCGCACCGGACGTCATCATGCTCGAGTCCGAGATCCTGCCGACCTACACGATCCTCGACTCGCTGGCCGACCTGTCCGAGTTCGGCGCCGGCGAGCTGGAGAGCGAGTTCACCACCGGTTCGTGGTCGGACGTCTCCAGCGGCGAGGCGGTCCACGCCGTCCCGGTCGACGGCGGTCCGATGGGCATGCTGTACCGCGCTGACATCTTCGAGGAGTACGGCGTCGAGCCGCCCACCTCGTGGGACGAGTTCGCCCAGGCCGCCCAGGACCTGCGTGATGCCGGGTACGAGGGGTACATCACCAACTACCCGACCAACGGCAACGCGCTGAACTACGCGCTCTTCGCCCAGAACGGCTGGGAGCCCTTCGAGTACGACCCGGCGAACCCGACCGAGATCGGGATCGACGTGGCGACGCCGGAGGCCGAGGAGGTCCTGTCCTACTGGAACGAGCTCATCGAGGCCGACCTCGTCGCCACCGACGACGCGTTCACCTCGGACTACAACACGAGCCTCGTCGACGGCACCTACGCCGTCTACCTCGCCGCCGCGTGGGGCCCCGGCTACCTCCAGGGTCTCTCGGACGCCGACTCCGAGGCCGAGTGGAAGGCCGCCCCGCTGCCGCAGTGGGACCCGGCGAACCCGGTGCAGGTGAACTGGGGCGGCTCCACCTTCGCCGTCACCCAGCAGGCCGAGGACAAGGAGGCGGCGTACACCGTCGCCAGCGAGCTGTTCCGGTCGATGGAGTCCTGGGAGATCGGCATCGACGAGGCCGCGCTGTTCCCGCAGTGGAACGAGGCCCTCGAGTCCGACTTCTTCGTCGAGAAGGAGTACCCGTTCTTCGGCGGTCAGCAGATCAACCAGGACGTCTTCCTCGAGGCCGCGAACGGCTACGAGGGCTTCTCGTTCAGCCCGTTCCAGGTCTACGCGTACGACCAGCAGACGCAGGCGCTGTACGACATGGTCGAGTCCGGTGGTGACGCCGCGAGCACGCTGCAGACCATCCAGGACGCCCTCGTGTCCTACGCCCAGCAGCAGGGCTTCACCGTCAACTGATGGAACGGTCGCCGGCCCCGGCAGCGGGGCCGGCGACCCTCCTTCCACGCAGGATCGCGCAGGGAGAAACCATGACAACGTCGTCGACGGCAGTCGACCGGGCTGCCGGATCCGCGGCCTCGGGCCAGCGTTCCACCAGGTCTCGGCGGAGCAGCTCGACCAGCACCATCGACAGCAAGCGGCAGTGGTGGGGCTGGATCTTCACCGCACCGTTCACGGTCGTGTTCGTGCTGTTCCTCATCGTCCCGCTCGCCTACGCGTTCTGGATGAGTCTGCACAACAAGGGGCTCGCCACCGGTGGCGAGTCGGTCTTCGTCGGGGTCGACAACTACGTCCGGGCCTTCACCGACCCCGTGTTCCTCGAGGGTCTGCTCCGCGTCGCGAAGTTCGTGGCCGTGATGGTCCCCATCCAGATCGGGCTGGCGCTGCTGTGCGCGCTCGTGCTGGACACGCTCGCCACCCGGCTGAGCAAGGCCTCGCGGCTCCTGATCTTCGTGCCGTACGCCGTGCCGGCCGTCATCGGGGCGCTCATGTGGGGCTTCCTGTACAGCCCGCGCTTCGGGCCCGCCCAGGACATCTTCGGCCTCTTCGGGCTGACGGCGCCGGACTTCCTCAGCTCGTCGATGATCTTCACCTCGCTGGTGAACATCGTGACGTGGCAGTGGGTCGGCTACTACATGATCATCATCTACGCGGCCCTGCGGACGATCGACCCCTCGGTCTACGAGGCGGCTCGCATCGACGGTGCGGGCGGTGCCCAGATCGCCCTGCGCATCAAGGTGCCGATGGTGTCCTCGTCGATGGTGATGGTCGTGATCTTCTCGCTGATCGGCACGCTGCAGTTCTTCACCGAGCCCACGGTGCTGCGCTCGGTCGCGCAGGGCGCGATCCCGCCGGACTACACGCCGAACATGTACGCGTACTCCCTGGCCTTCTCCTACAGCCAGTTCAACTACGCGTCCACGATCGCGTTCGCCCTCGGCATCTTCGTGTTCATCGGGTCGTACATCTTCCTGTACCTGACCCGCAAGCAGAGCGGACTGAAGTGATGACTACCGACCTCGAGACCAGCAAGGCCCCGCAGCGCCGCACGCGGCGGGCCGGCTCCAGCAGCAAGCACAGCCGGCGGATCGGGTCGCACGCGTTCCTGCTGATCATGGCGCTGTACTTCGTCATCCCGCTGTGGTTCCTCATCGTGGGGTCGACGAAGTCGAACAGCGGCCTGTTCGTCGGGTCGGGCGGAGCGCTGTGGTTCAACGACAACTTCAACCTGGTCGAGAACGTCCGCGGGCTGTTCGAGCACCAGGGCGGCATCTACTGGATCTGGCTGCGCAACTCGTTCATCTACGCCTTCGCGGGCGGGGTGGGCGCGACGGTGCTGGCGATCTTCGCCGGCTACGGCCTGGCCAAGTACCGGTTCCGGGGGCGTGGCGCCTACTTCACGGTGCTGCTCGGTTCGGTGATGGTGCCGCTGACCGCGCTGACCATCCCGACGTTCGTGCTCCTGAGCGACATCGGCCTGATCAACACCATGTGGGCGGTCATCCTGCCCTCGCTGCTCAGCCCGATCGGCGTGTACCTCATCCGCGTGTACTCGCAGGACGCGATCCCGGACGAGATGCTCGACGCCGGCCGCGTCGACGGCGCCGGTGAGCTGCGGCTCTTCTTCCGGGTCTCCTTGCCGCTGCTGCGGCCCGCCATGGTCACGGTGCTGCTGCTGACCACCGTCTTCAGCTGGAACAACTTCTTCCTGCCGCTGGCCGTGCTGCGCGACACCGACCTGCTGCCCGTCACGGTCGGCCTGAACCAGTGGCAGGCCCTGTCCAACGCCGGCGCCGGCGGTGAACAGGTCTGGAACCTCATCGTCACCGGTGCGCTGGTGTCGATCATCCCGCTGATCGCGGCCTTCCTCGGCCTGCAGAAGTACTGGCAGGGCGGGCTCTCCCTCGGGTCGATCAAGTAGCCGACCCGTCCCCACACCCCGGTGGGCACCGCACGGTGCCCACCGGTCCCATCGTCGACCCCATCGCGGGGGAGGAATCATGCTGTCCGCATCCGTCACCGTGGACCCGGCGTTCGTCGTCGGACCCGTGCGCCGTCGCACGTTCGGCTCGTTCGTCGAGCACCTCGGCCGTTCCGTCTACACCGGTATCCACGACCCTGAGCACCCCACGGCCGACGCCGACGGGTTCCGCGGCGACGTGATCGAGCTCGTCCGCGAGCTCGGGGTGTCCACCGTCCGCTACCCGGGCGGCAACTTCCTGTCCGGCTACCGCTGGGAGGACGGCGTCGGCCCCGTCGCGGAGCGGCCGCGCCGCCTCGACCTGGCTTGGCACTCGACCGAGCCGAACCTCGTCGGCGTCGACGAGTTCATGCGCTGGGCCGAGCGGACGGGCGTCGAGCCCATGATGGCCGTGAACCTCGGGACGCGCGGCGTGCAGGAGGCGCTCGACCTGCTCGAGTACTGCAACGTCCCCGGCGGCACCGCCTGGAGCGACGCGCGCCGGGCGAACGGTGCCGAGGAGCCGTACCGCGTCAAGATGTGGTGCCTCGGCAACGAGATGGACGGGCCGTGGCAGATCGGCGCGAAGACCGCCGCCGAGTACGGCCGGCTCGCCACGGAGACCGCGCGTGCGATGCGGATGATCGACCCCGACCTCGAGCTGGTCGTCTGCGGCTCGTCCAACTCCGGGATGCCGACCTTCGGCGCCTGGGAGCACACCGTGCTCACCGAGGCCTACGAGCACGTCGACCACGTCTCCGCCCACGCCTACTACTGGGAGTCCGACGGCGACCTCGCCTCGTTCCTCGCCTCCGCGGTCGACATGGACCACTTCGTCGACTCGGTCGCGGCCACGGCCGACGCCGTCCGCGCGGCCGGCAAGCACACCAAGCGCATCCACCTCTCCTTCGACGAGTGGAACGTCTGGTACCAGAAGCGCGCCGAGTCCCGGCCGCCGTCGGGCGACGACTGGCCGGTCGCGCCGGTGCTGCTCGAGGACCGGTACAACGTGGCCGACGCCGTCGTGGTGGGCAACCTGCTCATCAGCCTGCTGCGCCACACCGACCGGGTGCACGCCGCCTCGCAGGCCCAGCTCGTCAACGTCATCGCGCCGATCATGACCGAGCCGGGCGGGCGCAGCTGGAAGCAGACCATCTTCCACCCGTTCGCGCTCACCTCCCGCCACGCCGCGGGCGAGGTGCTCCGGCTCGCGATCGACTCCCCGACGACGGATACCGCCCGGTTCGGCGAGGTCGACGTGCTCGACGCCGTCGCCACCCACGACGCCGGGACCGGCGAGGTCGTGGTCCTGGCCACCAACCGGTCGGTGACCGACGAGGTCACGCTCGACGTCGACCTGCGCGGGTTCGACGGGCTACGGGTCGTCGAGGCGCTCACGCTGTCCAACCCCGACCACACCTGGACGGCCACCGCCGACGACGACAGCTCGGTCGCGCCCCGGGCCAACGCCACCGCGCAGATCACCGACGGCCGGCTCGATGCCGTGCTGCCGCCGGTCTCGTGGAGCATCGTCCGGCTCGGACCCGCCGCGTGAGCCGCCGGCGCGCCGTCGTCGGGGTCCTCGCCGTCGTGGCGATCGTCGCCGGCGTCGCGCTCGCCGTGCTGCGGCCCTGGGAGGCGTCGACCGAGCCCGAGCCCCTGGCGCTCGACGGCGACCTGGCCACCCACGACCCGGCGCTCGTCGTCGGCGACGAGGGCGAGCCCTGGTTCGTCTACTCCACCGGTGCGCCGGGCAAGTCCCGCGGGGCGCCGCTGGTGCACCGGTCCGACGACGGCGGGACCACGTGGGAGGCGGTGGGGACGGCTTGGTCGTCCGACGAGGACCCGCAGTGGGTGCGCGACTCCATCGAGGGCGTCGAGCACTACTGGGCGCCCGAGCTCGTCGAGCACGACGGCACCTGGTACCTGTACTACTCGGCGTCCACCTTCGGGTCCAACACCTCGGCCATCGGGCTGGCCACGGGGTCCACGCTGGACCCGGACGATCCCGACTACGGCTGGACCCATGAGGGGGCGGTCTGGCGCTCGCAGTCTGGGGACCCGTACAACGCGATCGACCCCGGCGTGATCACGGACACCGACGGGTCGCCGTGGCTGTTCTTCGGGTCCTTCTGGGACGGCATCCACGTGCTGCCCCTCGAGTGGCCCTCGGGGATGCCCGCCGACGGGGCCGAACCCGTCCAGGTGGCCTCCCGCGGTGACGGGGTGAACCAGATCGAGGCCCCCTACGTCGTCGAGCGCGACGGCTGGTACTACCTGTTCGCCTCGTGGGGGAAGTGCTGCTCGGGCGCGAGCTCGACGTACTCGATCCACGTGGGGCGCTCCCGGGACGTCTCCGGCCCGTTCGTGGACGCCGAGGGCGTCGACATGGCCGACGGCGGCGGCACGCTCGTGCTCGGGTCGCGGGACGCGATGATCGGCCCCGGCGGGCAGTCCGTCTCGGACGGCTACCTCGGCTACCACTTCTACGACGGCGACAATTCGGGCGCCCACCGCCTGGCGATCCAGCGGCTCGGCTGGGACGACGGGTGGCCGGTCGCGACGACGGCGGTGCCCTGAGTCCGCCTCAGCCCCGGATCGACACCACCGGGCAGGACCGCAGCGAGCAAGGAGCCCCCGCACCGCACGGTGCGGGGGCTCCGTCGTCGTGGCACCCTCCTCTGTACGCGTGCTGCAAAGTTGCAGTAACGTTGCTGACGCACTGACCCCGGTGCCCCCTGGATGCGGCCCACCGGCCGCAGCACCGTCCCGGCAACGCCGCCGGGCGACGAACGGGTCCTCGCCGACCCCGACGAAGGAGCAGAGCAATGCCGCTCGCAGAACGACACCTCCCGCCGCGCCGCGCGCGCCGCCGACCGTTGGCCGCACTGGTCACCCTCCTCCTCGCCGCCGGCGGACTGCTGGCCGCGACGCCGGCCACCGCTGCCGTACCGACCCCCGACCCCGTCGTCGACTCGCCGAACGGGCGCGGCGGCGTGATCGTGCAGATGTTCCAGTGGACCTGGGACGCGATCGCGGACGAGTGCACCTCGACGCTCGGCCCCGCGGGCTACGGCTACGTCCAGGTCTCCCCGCCGCAGGAGCACGTCCGCGGCGCAGAGTGGTGGACCTCGTACCAGCCCGTCAGCTACCGCATCGAGTCCAAGCTCGGCACCCGCTCCGAGTTCGCGCAGATGGTCGACACCTGCGCGAACGCCGGCGTCGGGATCGTCGCGGACGCCGTGATCAACCACACCACCGGTGCCGACCAGGGGGCGGGGACCGGCGTCGCCGGCAGCTCGTTCGGCGTCGACTCGTTCCCCGGCATCTACTCGGGGTCCGACTTCAACGACTGCCGCAGCAACATCACCGACTACGGGGACCGCTACCAGGTGCAGCACTGCCGGCTGCTGTCGCTGCAGGACCTGCGGACAGGGTCGGCCCACGTGCGCGACACCCTCGCGGCCTACCTGAACGATCTCATCGACCTCGGCGTCGCCGGCTTCCGCATCGACGCCGCCAAGCACATGCCCGCGGCCGACCTGGAGGCGATCCGCGTCCGGCTCTCGGACCAGGACGTGTTCTGGATCCACGAGGTCATCGGAGCCGCCGGTGAGCCGATCACGCCCTCGGAGTACCTCGGCAGCGGCGACTCCCACGAGTTCGACTACGCGCGCGAGCTCAAGAGCCGCTTCGACGGCAGCATCGCGGGACTGCGCTCCATCGGCGACGGCAAGCTGCCGACCGATCGCGCCGGAGTGTTCGTCGACAACCACGACACCGAGCGCAACGGCGAGACGATGACCGCGCAGTGGGGCGCCAAGTACCTCCTGGCGAACACCTTCATGCTGTCCTGGCCGTACGGGTCGCCGACGGTCTACTCCGGCTACGCCTACTCCGACAAGGACGCCGGAGCCCCCGGCGCCACGCAGACCTCCGTGCCCGACGCCGACTGCGGCTCGGCCGCGTGGACCTGCACGCACGCCGCGACCGAGATCCGCGGCATGGTGGGCTTCCACAACGCCGTCGAGGGCACCCCGGTGACGAGCTGGTGGGACGACGGGAACAACCACGTCGCCTACGGGCGGGGCTCGGTCGGCTACGTGACCCTCAACAACACCGGGTCCTCGGTGACGCGCACCTACACGACGTCGCTGCCCGCGGGCACCTACTGCGACGTGGTCGCCGCCGACGACTGCTCGGTCACGCACGACGTCTCGGCCTCCGGGACCTTCTCCGCGACGGTGCCGGCCTACGGTGCCCTCGCACTGCTGGCGGGCGAGCCGACCGAGCCGCCCACGGGCGAGACCACCACGGTCCACTACGCGACCGACGCCGGCTGGTCGGCCCACCGCATCCACTACCGCGTGGGGACCGGGTCCTGGACCGACGTCCCGGGCGAACCGATGGCGCCGGCGTGCGACGGCTGGGTCTCCCGGGAGATCGCGGCCGACGGCGCCACGATCACCGCCGCCTTCACCGACGGGGCGGGCGCCTGGGACAACAACGGGGGGCAGGACTACACGCTGACCGGCACCGACGTCGTCGTCTCCGGCGGCGAGGTCACGGCCGGCGACCCGTGCTCCGAGCCCGAGCCCGAGCCGGAGCCGGAGCCCGAGGGCGGCGACGTCGAGGTCTCGGTGGACGCCACCACCACATGGGGCCAGACCGTGCACGTGGTGGGCTCGCTGCCCGAGCTCGGTTCGTGGGCACCGCAGGACGCGCCCGCACTCGACGCCGGCAGCTACCCGACGTGGACCGGCACGGTGGAGCTGCCCGCCGGCACGTCCTTCGAGTACAAGTATGTGAAGGTCGACGCGTCCGGGAACGTCGTGTGGGAGAGCGGCGCGAACCGCACCGCCACGGTCGGCCCGGACGGGACCCTGGGCCTCCACGACACCTGGCGCTGACCCGGGCGGCGGGGCGGGGGAGCCGGCGTGCTTCCCCGCCCCGTCGGCGTCGTGCCGCCCCGCAGCCCGGCCGTGGCGACGCTGCTAGGATCGTGGACGTCGTGACTGGCGTGCAGGTGGATCACCACCGGGGAGCGACATGCTGTGCTGACGACGGGTCGGTCGCCTGGGCCCGGTCGGTAACGACAACCGTGGAACCGCCGACACAGCAGGAGACGCCCCCATGAGCACTCCCGACCCCACGTTCGACGCCCCTCTCGCCGAGGTCGACCCGGAGATCGCCGCCGTCCTCGACGGCGAGCTGGCCCGGCAGCGCGACACCCTCGAGATGATCGCGTCGGAGAACTTCGTCCCCCGTGCCGTGCTGCAGGCCCAGGGCTCGGTGCTGACGAACAAGTACGCCGAGGGCTATCCCGGCAAGCGCTACTACGGCGGCTGCGAGCAGGTCGACATCGCCGAGAACCTGGCGATCGACCGGGCCAAGGCGCTGTTCGGGGCCGAGTACGCCAACGTCCAGCCGCACTCCGGTGCGCAGGCGAACGCCGCCGTCCTGCACGCCCTCATCCGGCCCGGTGACAAGATCATGGGGCTCGAGCTGGCCCACGGCGGTCACCTGACGCACGGCATGAAGATCAACTTCTCGGGCCGACTCTACGACGTCGCCGGCTACGGCGTCGACCCGCAGAGCTACCGCATCGAGATGGACGAGGTGCGCAAGCGCGCCCTGGAGCACCGCCCCGACGTCATCATCGCCGGCTGGTCCGCGTATCCCCGCGAGCTGGACTTCGCGGCCTTCCGCGAGATCGCCGACGAGGTCGGCGCCAAGCTCTGGGTGGACATGGCGCACTTTGCCGGCCTCGTCGCCGCCGGTCTGCACCCGTCCCCGGTGCCGCACGCCGACGTCGTGTCCTCGACGGTCCACAAGACCATCGGCGGGCCGCGCTCCGGCTTCATCCTGTCCTCCGACGAGCACGCGAAGAAGCTCAACTCCGCAGTGTTCCCCGGCCAGCAGGGCGGTCCGCTCATGCACGTCATCGCGGGCAAGGCCGTGGCGTTCAAGATCGCCGGCACCGAGGCGTTCGTGGAGCGTCAGGAGCGCACGCGCCGTGGTGCACGCATCATCGCCGAGCGGCTCGGCCAGGCCGACGTCGCCGGGACCGGCGTGTCCGTGCTCACCGGCGGCACCGACGTCCACCTCGTTCTCGTCGACCTGCGGAACTCCGCGATGGACGGCCAGCAGGCCGAGGACCTCCTGCACTCGGTCGGCATCACCGTCAACCGCAACGCCGTGCCGTTCGACCCTCGGCCGCCGCGCGTGACCTCGGGCCTGCGGATCGGCACCCCGGCGCTCGCGACCCGCGGGTTCGGCGACGCCGAGTTCACCGAGGTGGCCGACATCATCGCGGCCGCGCTGCGCGACGGCACCTCTGCCGACGCCGAGGCGCTCCGGGCCCGCGTCGCGACGCTCACCGCGGACTTCCCGCTCTACCCCGGGCTGTCGCAGTGACGGCGCGCATGCTGCCGGGCAAGCCGGTCGCCGAGGCGGTGTTCGCCCAGATCGCGCCCCGCATCGACGCGCTCGTCGCCGCCGGCCACCGGCCCGGTCTCGGCACCATCCTCGTCGGGGACGACTCGGCGAGCGCCGGCTACATCCGCATGAAGATGGACAAGGCGACCGAGCTGGGGTTCACCTCCCCGCACATCCACCTGCCGCAGGACGCCTCCCAGGCGGACGTGCTGGCAGCGGTGCGGGAGATGAACGACGCCGACGACGTCGACTCCGTCCTCATCCAGCACCCCACGCCGCCGCAGATCGACTTCGACGCGGCGCTGCTGGCGCTCGACCCCGACAAGGACGTCGACGCGCTGCACCCGGTGAACATGGGCCGCCTCGCCCTGGGGATGCCGGGCCCCGTCCCGGCGACGCCGGCCGGCATCGAGACGCTGCTGGCGCACTACGAGATCCCCGTGGCCGGTCGCGAGGTGTGCATCCTCGGGCGCGGCACCACGCTGGGCCGGCCGCTGGCGCTGCTGCTCTCGCAGAAGCGCCCGACGGCGAACGCCGCCGTGACCGTGGTGCACACGGGCGTGCCGGACTGGCCGGAGTACACCCGGCGCGCCGACGTGGTCATCGCCGCGGCGGGTGTCCCGGGCATCCTGCAGCCGGAGCACCTCACGCCGGGCGTCACGGTGATCGGCGGGGGAGTCCGCTACGAGGGGCGCAAGCTGCTGCCGGACGTCGACGAGTCCTGCGAGGAGGTCGCCGGCGCGATCACGCCGCGGATCGGCGGCGTCGGTCCCACCACGATCGCGATGCTCTTCCGCAGCGCCGTCGAGGCCGCGGAGCGCGCGGTCGCCTGACGGGTCCCGGCTCGCCCCGCGGCCACGACGAGCGTGCCGGGTTCTTCCTCATCGCAGCAGCGATGAGGAAGAACCCGGCACGCTCGATGCGTCGAGGGGCGGGACGTCAGGAGCAGCCGAGCTCTGCCGTGACGTCGTCGCCCGCGGCCTGCACGGCCTCGGCCTGGGCGGCCACCGACGACACCGCCTCGTTGAGCGTGTCGTCGTCATCGATGTCGTCGATCGCGTCGTCGAGCTCGTCCCACGCGTCGTCGATCGCGTCCGTGCGGTCCGCGGCGACGTCCTCCAGCGACGACTCCAGGTCGCCGTAGGCGTCGGCGACCTCGTCCCGGGCGTCCTGCACCTCGCCGACGGTGGGGGAGGAGACCAGAGTGGCAGCCAGGTCACCCAGCGCCGTGGTGTAGCCGCCCCAGGCGGAGCACGCGTCGGCGGCGTTCTCCTCGGGGGAGTCCCCGCACGCCGTCAGGGTGGCGACCACCAGTGCTGCGCCCACGGCCGAGGCCCGGACGGTGGAGCTGCGCGTCATGCTCGAGTCCTCTCGTCACGGCGGACGATGCCCGCCCGCCGGGACGAGCATCGCGCGGGTCGGGCGCCCGGCGCGATCCGAACCGATGAGTTCACCCGCCCTGCGCCGTCGTTCCTGGTGACCCCGCACCGCCGACCCGAGGAGACGACGATGGTCACCGTCCGGCCGCACCTGTGGTTCGCCGACAACGACGCGCACGAGGCCGCCGCGTTCTACGCCGAGCACGTCCCCGACTCCCACGTCGACAGCACGCTCGTCGCCCCCGACGGCGTGCCGGGCGCCGAGGCCGGCAGGCCGTTCATCATCGAGGCGACGGTCTGCGGCATGCCCGTCGTGATGCTCAACGCCGGCCCCAGCCTCCGCCTGGACGAGGCCTTCAGCTTCTACCTGCTGTGCGACGACCAGCGCGAGGTGGACCACTACTGGGACCTGTTCACCGCCGACGGCGGTTCCGAGGGGCCCTGCGGCTGGTGCAAGGACCGGTTCGGGGTGAGCTGGCAGGTGATCCCCCGCCGGCTCGAGGAGCTGTGCGGGGACTACACGACCCCGGCGAACCGGCGCGCGATGCAGGCGATGCTACAGATGGGCAAGATCGACGTGGCGGCGCTGGAGGCGGCGTACGACGGCGGGTGAGTCGGGCCTCGCCGTGGCTCGCCCGGCTCAGGCCGCGGCGAGACCCGCCAGCAGCACCAGGACCGAGAACGCGACGATGCCCACCCCGGCGACCGCGTGCACCCCGCGGCGCCGCTGCAGGACGGCGGCGAACTCGCGCAGGAACGCGCTCGGACGGTAGTAGCGGGCCGTCTGGCCGCCGACGGCGTGCACGTCCAGCCCCAGGTCCATCGCCTCGAGAGCCGCACGGGGCGCGTGGTAGTCGTTGGTCGCGACCAGGTAGGGGCCGTCGATCCCGTGGGCCTGCAGCAGGTCCACCGACAGGAGCAGGTTCTCCCGGGTGGTCCGGGCCCTGTCCTCGACGAGGACCAGGTCCGCGGGCACACCCTCCGCGCGCAGCCAGGCACCCATGGCGACGCCCTCGGGCTGCGTCTCGTCGGGACCCTGGCCGCCCGAGGGGACGATCGGGACGGGTCGCTCGTCCGTCCCGAGCCGCCGCGCCTCCACCACCGCGGTGCGCAGCCGTGCGGCCAGGAGCGGCGGCACCCGGCCGCCGATCACCCGGGCTCCCAGCACGACGACGGCGGTCGCCTCCACCCGGTGCGCCGCCCGCCGGTACAGCAGCGCCTGGGCGACGAACCCGAGGAACACGAACCCCAGCCAGCCGGTCACGAGGAAGAGCGCCACGGCGACCGCGGTGCCGTACGCCGACCCGTCGCGGGCGAGCAGCCAGCCGAGCACGGGCAGCACGAGCAGGAAGAGTCCCGCCGCCAGGGACAGGAGGTTCGCGGGGGTGCGTCGCTCACGCCGGACCATCGTGACCCCGTTGGCCACCAGGAGCAGCGGCAGGACGAGCAGGCCGGCGCCGAGCACCAGCAGCAGCGCGAGCCGTACCCAGTCGGCGATCGTCGCGCCGTCCGGCAGCAGGCGCAGCAGACCGTTCGTCAGCAGCCCGGTGCTGTACACGACGGCGATCGCCAGGAACCCGTTGCGCAGGCGTCGCGGGTCGCGGCGCATGGACCAGGCGAGCCAGCCGGCCCACAGGAGGCACCACATCGCCGTCCACAGCACGGACCACCAGACGTCGACCACCATCGCGCCAGGCTATCGGCGTGACCTGCGCCGCTGACGGATGTCGGCGGTCCGTGGTCTGATGACCCGCGTGCTGACCCTCGCCACCGCCAACACCAACGGGATCCGTGCCGCCGTCCGCCGCGGCATCGACGACTGGATCGCCCACCGCAGCCCCGACGTCCTGCTGCTGCAGGAGGTCCGCGCGCCCGACGACCTGGTGCGCGACCACTTCGCCGGGTGGCACGTGGCGCACCAGCCGAGCGCGCTCAAGGGCCGCGCGGGTGTCGCCGTCGTCTCCCGGCTCCCGCTGTCCGCCGTGCGGGCCGGGCTGCCGACGTCGGACGGCGGACCCGAGGCCGACGTGGACAGCGGACGCTGGCTGGAGGCGGACCTCGAGCTGCCCGACGGCGGGACGCTCACCGTGGTCTCGGCCTACCTGCACTCCGGTTCGGCCAAGCCCGGCCAGGAGCACACCCTGAGCGCCAAGTACGCCCACCTGGACCGGGTGACGGACCGGCTGGCGGAGCTCGCCACCGGGGGACCCGTCGTCGTCGCCGGAGACGTCAACGTCGCCCACCGTGAGGTCGACATCGCGAACTGGAAGGGAAACCTGAAGAGCTCGGGGTTCCTGCCGGCCGAGCGCGCCTACCTCGACCGGTGGTTCGACGCCGGCTGGACCGACCTGGGGCGGGCCCACGGCGGAGACGGACCCGGCCCGTACACGTGGTGGACGTGGCGGGGGCAGGCGTTCGACAACGACAAGGGCTGGCGCATCGACTACCAGCTCGCCAACGCCGCGGTCGCCGACCGGGCGGTCAAGGTGGAGGTCGACCGGGCGCCGTCGTACGCGGAACGCTGGAGCGACCACGCCCCGGTCGTGGCGACCTACGACCTGTAGGCAGCTCCGGCCGCCCTGACCGGGGTGTGAGGTGAACGTGTGATGCACGGAACGGAGCCTGTTCATCTTCTGTTCACCTTGGGGCTGACGACTGGTCACCCGTGACTGGTTGTGTTCGTGGTGCCATGACGTGCCGTGGCCGCCGCGAGGTGGTCAGACATCCCCCGGGAGACTCCATGACCGACGTCCTTCCCCAGGCGTCCGTGACCGCCGAGACCTCGGCCCCCGCCGAGACGCGTCGTCTCGTCAGCCCGTTCGAGCGCCTGGGCCTGCGCGGGCGGCCGCTGGCGACCGCGAACTGGCTCGGCGTCGCCGTCGGGGTGTACGTCCTGATCACCGCTGTCGAGCTCATCGGCTCCGGCTTCAAGGCCGCCACGGGTGACTCCGCCGAGTCCCTCTTCGCGTTCGCGTCCAACCCGTTCGTGGCCCTCATGGTGGGCGTGCTGTTCACCGCCGCCGTGCAGTCCAGCTCGACGACGACGTCGGTCACGGTCGGCCTGGTGGCCGGCGGGCTGCCGATCGACATCGCGATCCCGATGCTCATGGGCGCGAACATCGGCACCACGCTCACGAACACCCTGGTCAGCCTCGGCATGGCCCGGGACAAGGAGAGCTTCCGCCGCGCGTTCTCCGCCGCGACCGTGCACGACTTCTACAACCTGGTCGCGGTGGCGATCTTCCTGCCGCTGGAGATGATGTTCGGGCTGCTCGAGCGGACCTCGTCCTGGCTGGCGCAGGCCACCTCGGGCTCGGACGGCGGCGTCGTCGCCACCGTCTTCTCCGGCATCGGCAGCGTGGTCGACACGGTCACCGAGCCGCTCGCCGCGGGGCTCGAGGGTGCGACGTCGTTCCTGCCGGACCCGTGGCACGGCATCGTCATGATCGTGCTGGGCATCGGCCTGATCCTGGCGGTCATCAACTGGCTCGGCCGGCTGCTGAAGGTGCTGCTCGTGGGTCGCGCGGCCCAGGTGCTGCACTCCTCGGTGGGGCGCGGCCCGATCAGCGGCATCGCCTCCGGCGCGGCCGTGACCATGATGGTGCAGTCCTCCTCGACGACGACGAGCCTGATGATCCCGCTGGCGGGCTCGGGCACGTTCTCCCTCAAGCAGATCTACCCGTTCACCGTGGGCGCCAACATCGGCACCACCGTCACCGCCCTGATCGCCGCGTTCGCCTTCTCCGGCGCCGAGGCCACCCTGGCGCTGCAGGCGGCGTTCGTGCACCTGCTCTTCAACGTCTTCGCCGCCCTGGTCGTCTTCGGCCTGCCGCTGCTGCGCCAGCTCCCGCTGCGCGGTGCCACCTGGCTCGGCGACGTCGCCGCGACGAACAAGCTCTGGGCCGCGGGCTGGGTGCTCGGCGTGTTCGTCGGCATCCCGGCGCTGCTGATCGGGATCACGGTGCTGCTGTGAGCGGCACCGAGCAGGTCCCGACCGCCGGCGGGCCCGGACGGACGCCCGCCGAGCGTCCGGAGGACGTGCTCGCGCTGGAGCGCGAGCTCGAACGCATCGTCACCGCCGCGCAGGCGGAGCTGGACCAGGTGCGCCGCGAGATCGCCGAGCACCGCCGCCAGGACGCCCAGCACGCGGAGATCGACCGTCTCGAGGAGCACCTGGCCAACGCCACCGTGCGCTGGAGCGAGGTGCGGGCCTTCTTCGAGGACGCCCTGGTCCAGCTGCGCGACGGCGCCCGGCAGCCCGCCGACTGACGCCGCCGGACCGAGGCGTTCAGCGCGCCGGGTCCGACGGCGGAGCCAGCAGGAAGCCGGGAGCCGTGAGCCCCGCGGTCGCGAACGCCTCGTCGACGGCCGCGACCACCGCGTCGACGTCGTCGGCACGGACCAGCGCGATGGCCGACCCGCCGAACCCGCCGCCGGTCATCCGGGCGCCCAGCGCCCCGGCGTCGAGCGCGGAGCCCACCACGAGGTCCAGCTCGCGGCAGGACACCTCGTAATCGTCGCGCAGGGAGGCGTGGGAGGCGTTCATCAGCGGGCCGACCTCGTCGACCCGGCCGTCGCGCACGAGCGTCGCGAACTCCTCGGTCCGCGCGATCTCGGTGACGACGTGCCGCACCCGGCGCTGCAGCACCACGGCGTCGTCGGCGTCCTGGAGCCGTGCGAGCATCTCGTCCAGCCCCTCCGGGTCGATCTCCCGCAGGGAGGGCACCCCGAGCAGCGCGGCCGCACGCTCGCACGACGCACGCCGCTGCGCGTACTGGCCGTCCACCAGGGCGTGCTCGGCGCGGGTGTCGACCACCAGCAGCGTCAGGCCCGCACCCGCCAGCTCGAACGGCACGGCGTGCGCCGACTCCAGCGCCGACAGGCCGGGGCGGCAGTCGAGCAGCAGGGCATGGCCCGCGGTGCAGCGCAGGGAGGCCGCCTGGTCCATGCCGCCCGTCGGGGCGCCCGCGATCTCGTTCTCCGCCCGCACGCAGGCCGCGGACAGCGCGGCGCGCCCGGCGTCGTCGGCCGCCAGCCCGAGGCCGTGCACGGCGTCCAGGGCGACGGCGACCGCGCACTCGAGCGCCGCCGACGACGACAGGCCGGCACCGAACGGCACGCACGAGTCGACGACGGCGTCGAACCCGGCGACCTCGTGGCCCGCCTCGCGCAGGGCCCATGCGACTCCGGCGACGTAGGCGCCCCAGCTGGTGGTGACGCCCGGCGCGACGTCGGCCAGTCGGGTCTCCCAGACCTTGCCGGGTGCCTGTGCCGAGACGAGGCGCACGACGTCGTCACCGCGGGAGCGCAGCGCCACGTACGTGCGGTGCGGCAGGGCCGTCGGCAGCGCCAGCCCGGCGTTGTAGTCGGTGTGCTCGCCGATGAGGTTGACCCGTCCCGGGGCGGACCAGACACCGTCCGGGTCGCCGTCGGCACCGAAGGCCTCGGCGAACAGCGTGCGGACGCGTGCTGCGCCGTCGTCGGCGGACCAGGACTCGAGCCATGCGGGAGACGTCATGGCCCCCAGTATGGACGACCTGTGCGCGGTCCCGGTCCGACGTCCGTCAGGCGGGAGTGACGTCCAGACGGCGCCCCGCCAGGCCGCGACGACGCCCTGCCAACGAGCGCGCCACCCCCTGCAGCACCCGGGCACCGGGGGACTCCGGGGCCGTCAGCACCACCGGCGTGCCGCCGTCGCCGCCCTCGCGGACCGCGACGTCGAGCGGGACCTGGCCGAGCAGCGGCACCTCGGTGCCGAGCGTGCCCGCCAGCCGGTCGGCCACCGCCTGCCCGCCGCCGGAGCCGAACAGCTCGAGCCGGGAGCCGTCCTGCTGCTCCAGCCACGACATGTTCTCGACGACCCCGACCACGCCCTGCGAGGTCTGCGTCGCCACGGACCCGGCACGCTCGGCCACCTCCGCGGCGGCCACCTGCGGCGTCGTGACCACGAGGATCTCGCTGCTCGGCAGGAGCTGGGCCACGGAGATCGCGATGTCGCCCGTGCCCGGCGGCAGGTCCAGCAGCAGCACGTCCAGGTCGCCCCAGAACACGTCCGCGAGGAACTGCTCCAGGGCGCGGTGCAGCATCGGACCCCGCCAGACCACCGGCTGGCCCTCGGGCACGAACATGCCGATCGAGACCACCTTCACGCCGTGAGCGATCGGCGGCAGCAGCATCGAGTCCACGCGGGTGGGCTGACGGTCTACACCCAGCATCCGCGGCACGGAGAACCCGTAGATGTCCGCGTCGAGCACGCCCACGCTGAGCCCGTCGGCGGCCATCGCGGCCGCCAGGTTGGCCGTCACGCTCGACTTGCCGACCCCGCCCTTGCCGGAGGCGATCGCGTACACCTTGGTCAGCGACCCCGGCTGCGCGAACGGGATCACGGGGTCCCCGCTGCCGCCGCGCAGCTTCGAGCGCAGCTGCTGGCGCTGCTCGGCCGTCATGACCCCCAGGTCCACCGACGCACGGGCCACACCGTCCACCGCCTCCGTGGCCGCGGTGACGTCACGGACCAGCGTCGACTTCATGGGGCAGCCCGCGACGGTCAGGTCCACCCCGACCGTGACGTGCGCGCCGTCGTCGTCCGACGCTCCGGCGACCTCGACCGAGCGGATCATGTCGAGCTCCGTCAGCGGCCGCCGGATCTCGGGGTCGATCACCTCGGCCAGCGCGTCGCGGACCCGGGACTCGAGATCGGTGCTGCTCATGCCTCGATCCTAGGTGCGCGGATGTGGCCCCGAGCCGCGAGGTGCGAAATACTGGGCGAATGAGCATGAGCCGCCCCGCACCGGTACCCCGCGTCCCGACCCTTCCGCAGGGCGACGAGGTCGCCGCGTACGACTCGTATCTCGAGGCGCAGAAGGCCGTGGACTACCTGTCCGACGAGAAGTTCCCCGTCCAGCACGTGACGATCGTCGGGACCGACCTGCGGATGGTCGAGCGGGTCACCGGCCGCCTCACCTACGGCCGCGTCGCGCTGGCCGGCGCCCTGTCCGGGGCATGGTTCGGGTTCTTCGTCGGCCTCCTGCTGATGTTCTTCGCCGGCGGGGACGCCAGCGTGCTCCTGGTGGCGCTCGCCCTCGGTGCCGGGTTCGGCCTGATGTTCTCGGTGCTGTCCTACTCCTTCACGGGGGGACGCCGGGACTTCACCTCGCAGTCCCAGATCGTCGCGGCGTCGTACGCGCTGCTGTGCGCCACCGAGCACGCCGGCGAGGCGCGCTCGATGCTGGCGAGCTCACCGAGCGGCCTCGGCAAGCGTCGCGAGCCGGAGCGTCCCGCGCCCGCCGCGCCGGCAGCACCCGACCCGCGCTGGACGACGGCGGACGGCGCGCCCCGCTACGGCGCGATGCGCCCGGGCGAGGGCCAGGGCGGTGGGTCCTCGACCACCGCGGTGGCCGGCGGGGAGGGTGGGGCGCCCCCGCCGACCGGAGCCGGCTCCGGCGAGCCGCAGCCGCCGAACCCGCCGGCGCGGACCGAGCAGCCGCCGTCGAGCAGCTCGACGCCCACGGCCCCGCCGACCCCGCCCGCCGGGAGCCGTCCGCCGTCGAGCAGCTCGACGCCCACGACCCCGCCCGCACCGCCCGCCGGGAGCCGTCCGCCGTCGAGCAGCTCGACGCCCACGACCCCGCCCGCACCGCCCGCCGGGAGCCGTCCGCCGTCGGGCGGCGACCCGGACGACCCCTACGCGCCGCCGCCGGAGCGCTGATCGCCGGTTCGGCGGAGCGCTGATCGTCGGTTCGGCACTGTGGCCCCGGTGCGGCAGGTCAACCTGCCGCACCGGGGCCACAGTGCCGAACCGAGCGCACGGTCAGACTCCTCCACAGCCCGGCTCGCCGGACCCGTCCTCCACAGATCCGGGGCCGCGGCCTTCCCCCGGCAGTCCGTCGGGGACAGGGTCGGGCGCATGCACGGACCCGACGACCTCATCCTGGCCCGCGAGCACCATCCGTCCGCGCTCGCCCGCGCCGTCGTGCGCCGCGAGATCGAGAGGATCCGCCCCGGCGCGTACGTCGAGGGTGGGGACGACGCCGGGTCGCCGCACCGGGCAGCACGCCGCCGTCGTGCCCTGATCGCCCGTGCCGTGCACCTCCAGCTCCGCGCCGACCACACCTTCAGCGGTCCGACGGCGGCGCTGCTGTGGGGGTGCGCCCTCTGGCGGCCGCCCGAGCGGACCCACGTGAACCAGGCCTACCGTCCGTCGAGCCGGGCGGCCTCCGACCTGGTCCGGCACGCCGGTGCCGTGCCTGCCGAGGAGACCGCCGAGGTCGAGGGGTTGCCGGTGACGGGCCGGCTGCGCACCCTGGTGGACTGTGCGCTGTGGTTGCCTCCGCTCGACGCTCTCGTGATCGCGGACTCCGCGCGGCGCCTGTGGCCGGAGCTGGATCTCGACGAAGCGCTCGACCTCCTCGCACGACGCGGTGCGGTCAACGGACGACGGCGGGCACGGTGGGTGCTCGAGCACGCCGACGGCGGGGCGGACTCGCCGTGGGAGACCTGGGTCCGGTACGTCGCTCTGCGGGTGGGACTGCCCAGGCCGCGGACGCAGGCCCCGGTGTCCGTCGCGGGTCGGGTCTACCGGTGCGATGTCGGTTGGCCGGAGCACGAGGTCTACGTCGAGTTCGACGGCAGGGTCAAGTACACCGCTGACGGTGTGCGGCCCGGGCACGATCCGGTCCAGGAGCTGCTGCGGGAGAAACGACGTGCGGACGACCTCGCTGACGTCGGGGTGCGGCCGGTGCGGGTCATGGCCGGCGACGCCCCACGGTCGGTCGAGTCCCGGGTGCTCGCGCGGTTCCCGGCTGCGGTGCGCCGGGAAGCACGGGTGCTGCGGTTCCTGCCGCCGGCCGACCGTTGATCGTCGGTGCGGCACTGTGGCCCCGGTGCGGCAGGTTGACCTGCCGCACCGGGGCCACAGTGCCGAACGGAGCAGTGCCGAACCCGGCGGGCGGCTCAGCCGCGCAGGCGGGCCATCCAGGCCTCGACGTCCTCGGGCCGCCGGGGGAGCGCCGCCGAGAGGTTCTCGTTGCCGTCGGCGGTGACGAGCACGTCGTCCTCGATGCGCACGCCGATGCCGCGGTACTCCTCCGGCACGGCCAGGTCGTCGGCCTTGAAGTACAGGCCCGGCTCGATGGTGAACACCATGCCCGGCTCGAGCACGCCGTCGAGGTACATCTCGCGGCGGGCCTGGGCGCAGTCGTGCACGTCCATGCCCAGGTGGTGCGAGGTGCCGTGCACCATCCAGCGGCGGTGCTGCTGGCCCTCGTCGGACAGCGACTCCTCGGCGGACACCGGCAGCAGGCCCCACTCCTCGAGCCGGGCGGCGATGACCTCCATGGCGGCGGCGTGCACGTCGCGGAACTTCGCCCCGGGCTTCGCGACGGCGAAGGCGGCGTCGGCGGCGTCGAGCACGGCGGTGTAGACGCGGCGCTGCACCTCGGTGTACTCGCCGTCGACCGGCAGGGTGCGGGTGACGTCGGCGGTGTACAGCTCGTCGATCTCGACACCGGCGTCCAGCAGCACCATCTCTCCGGAGCGGACCACGCCGTCGTTGGTGATCCAGTGCAGGGTGGTGGCGTGCTCGCCGGCGGCGGCGATGGTCTCGTAGCCGACCGTGTTGCCCTCGAGCCGGGCGTGGGCGTCGAACGTGGTCTCGATGACGCGCTCGCCCCGGCGGTGGGCGACGGCGCGCGGCAGGGCGCGGACGACCTCCGCGAACCCGTCGACCGTGCGGTCCACGGCCTGGCGCATGAGCTCGATCTCGAGCTCGTCCTTGACCAGGCGCAGCTCGGAGGCCGCCTCGGCCAGCGCGTCGTCGGACGCGGACTCCTCGGTGCCGGCCTCGGTACGGATCGCCTCGATGACGGCGGTGATCTCGTCGTCGGCCTCCGCGATCACGAGGACCTGGACGCCGTCGGTGCCGACGTCCTTGGCCAGGGCCTCGCGCAGCTCGTCCACGTGCCGCGCCTCGATGCCGGTGGCGGTGGTGACGTCGTCGAGCGTGGGCCGGGCGCCCACCCAGAACTCGCCGTAGCGGGCGTCGGCGTAGAACTCCTCGGTGTCCCGCGGCGCGAGGGGACGCACGTAGAGCACGGCGTGGTGGTGCGACCCGTCGTCACCCTCGCCCTCGGCGGTGGGGTGCAGCACGAGCACCGCGTCGGGCTCCTGGTCGGTGCCGAACCCGGTCAGGTGCGCGAACGCGGAGTGCGGCCGGAACCGGTAGTCGGTGTCGTTGGACCGCTGCTTGAGGGGCCCGGCGGGCAGCACGAGCCGGGTGCCGGCGAACCGCTCGGACAGCCGGGCGCGCCGTTGCGCCGTGAAGGGCACCGCGCGTCCCGGCGTGACGCCGAGGTCGGGACGGGGGCCCCACTGCGAGGTGATGAACTGCTTGAAGGCTTCCGACCGGGGGCGCTGGGAACGGTTGCTCCCGCGCTCGGAGGCGGTCTGCTCGACGGGGGTGGAGTCGGTCATGGCCTCAGTCTCCCACTAGTCCCGCGCCCGACGGCGTCGACGGGCTCATCGCGACGTGAAGTCTGCCAGCGCGCGGGTGAGCACCCGGTTGTACACGTCGGGCGCCTCGAGATGGACATCGTGGCCCACCCGCGGCACGACGACGAGAGCCCCGCGCCGGGCCCCGCGCAGGAACCGCTGCTCCTGCCAGCGCAGGTGGCACCGTGCGCCGTTGACGAACCACACCGGGGACCGCACCGAGGCGAGGTCGGCCAGCGCGGACCGGCCGGCGAGCTCCCCGAGCGCGTCGGTCACCAGGTCCCAGCCCGGTCGCCGCGCCTCGGTCGCGGATCCCTTGCCGAAGCCTCCGGCGCCGGGCGCCACCCGCCGTCGGACGGCGGCGCCGGCCCGCACGACGGCATCGGCGACGTCGCGGTACAGCGCCACCGGCTTGCCGCGCGGTTCCGTGCTGCACCCCGACGCCACGACGCCCGCCAGCCGGGGACCGTCGGTGCCGGAGCGGGCGTGGCGCGCCGCCCACCCCAGCGAGACGTACCCGCCGAGGGACTGCCCGACCAGCAGCAGCGGGGTGCCGGGGCCGAAGCCCGCCGCCGCCTCGTCGATGAGGTCCCAGGCGCGGTCGAGGGCGAACCGCTCGTCCAGCCGGGTGCCGTGACCGGGCAGGTCGACCGGGGCCACGCCGTGGCCCGCGGAGCGCAGGTGCTCGACCTGGGCCCCCCAGGCGGTGGCGTCCTGGCGCATGCCGTGCACCAGCACCACGCCGGCGGTGCGGGTCGGGGCGGCCGGGGGAAGAGCGGTCGTGAGTGCCATCGTCCCCATCGTGCCGCCGTCGGACGGAGCGGTGGCGTGCGCCGGACGCGGGTGGCGTGGAGACCCTGTGGCGAGCGTGTGCGAGCGGCGGCCGGCTGCTCTCTAGACTGTGCCGGGTGATCGACCTCCACACGCACTCCTGCGAGTCCGACGGCACGCAGACACCACGCCAGGTGCTCCAGGCCGCCGCCGCGGCGGGGGTGCGGACGGTGGCGCTCACCGACCACGACACCACCGCCGGCTGGGCGCAGGCCGCGCAGGCCGTGGACGAGACGGACGTGGCGCTCGTGCGCGGCATCGAGATCTCGACGCGGGCCGCCACCCCCGACGGCGGCATCAGCGTGCACCTGCTGGCCTACCTGCACGACCCCGAGCACCCCGCCCTCCTCGCCGAGCTGACGCGCACCCGCGACGACCGGGTCGCGCGCGCCCGGCGCATGACGGAGCGCCTCGCGGAGGACTTCCCGCTCACCTGGGACGACGTCGTCGCCCAGACCTCGCACGGCGCCACCGTCGGCAGGCCGCACCTCGCGGACGCCCTGGTCGCGGTCGGCGTCGTCGAGCACCGCGACGAGGCCTTCGCGACGATGCTGCACCCGGGAGCCCCCTACTACGTGCCCCACTACGCACCGGACACCGCGGACGCCGTGCGGGCGGTGCTGGCTGCCGGCGGGGTGCCGGTCATGGCGCACCCGCGGGCCGGGCAGCGCGGGCGGGTCGTCACGGAGCAGACCATCGCCGAGCTGGCCACCGTAGGCCTCGCCGGCCTGGAGGCGGACCATCGGGACCACGACGCGGCCGACCGGGTCCGGCTGCGGGAGCTCGCGGCCGAGCTCGGGCTGCTCGTGACCGGCGCCAGCGACTACCACGGCGCCGGCAAGCAGAACCGCCTCGGCGAGCACACGACGGACCCGGCGGTCCTGGCCGAGATCGAGGACCGGGGGACGTTGGAGGTGCTGCGCCCGTGGAGCAGGTGATCGACCTAACCCTGTTCACCCAGGCGTTCGTCACGCTGTGGGTGATCATGGACCCGCCCGGCACCATCCCGGTGTTCCTGGCGCTGACCTCCACCATGGGGGCCAAGCAGCGCAGCCGGGCGGCGCTGCAGGCCGTCGCGGTCGCGTTCGGCGTCATCGTGACGTTCGCGCTGTTCGGGCAGCAGGTGCTGTCGTACATGGGGATCTCCCTGGCCGCGCTGCAGGCGTCCGGCGGTCTGCTGCTGCTGATCGTGGCGATGCAGCTGCTGACCGGGCACTTCGAGAACGGCGAGGCGACGGCGGCGACACCCGGCGCGAACGTCGCCCTGGTGCCGTTGGGCACGCCGCTGCTCGCCGGACCGGGTGCCATCGTGGCCACCATGGTGTTCGTGCAGCAGGCGGACACCCAGGACGACTGGGTGCCACCGGTCGTGGCGATCGCCCTGGCGATCGTGCTCGTGCACGTCTCGCTCTACCTGGCCATGCGGTTTGCGGAGGTGCTGCACCGGGTGCTCAAGGACTCCGGGGTCACGCTCATCACGCGCATCGCGGGCATCCTGCTCGCGGCGATCGCCGTCCAGCAGATCGCGGACGCCGTCATGGAGTTCATCGAGACGGCGTGAAGCGCCAGGCCGTCCGGCGCGGACGGGTACGCGTCAGAGGTCGACCGGCCGCAGCGTGACCTCGACCGGCGCCCCGGGGGAGAGGCCCTCCGCGCGTCGGACGGCCTTCTTCATCGGCAGGACGTAGCCAGCCTGCTCCTTCGAGGGGAACACCGACGTCCGCCAGGTCGTCGTGCCCGCGGTCACCTGCACGCGGATCGAGCCGAAGCCGCGGGGCGGCAGGGGCACCTCGGCGAGCAGGTCGGACTCGTCGGGCGGGACCGTCACGAACCACCAGGCGTCGTCCTGGCGTGCGTCCCACTGCCAGAGCGGCGCGGTGAACGTGAGCTGCATGGCCCCACGGTACGACCGGGGTACGACAGAGGGCGGGACCGCGGGAGTGCCGCGGTCCCGCCCTCCGGGGACCTGCCGCGCGACCGTCCGCCGGTCGCGCGCGAGTCGTCAGTCGGTGGTGGCCGACGGCGCGCTGCCGCCCTGGCCCTCGCCCGCACCGCTGCGGCGGCGACGGCGACGACGACGGCGCTGACCGCCCTCGCCGTTCGAGGCCTGGTCGGTGCCCTGGCCGGCGGGGCCGGACTGCTCCGGCCGCGCTCCGCCGTCGGACCGCGGACCCTGGCCGCCACGGCCGCCACGGCCGCCGCGGGACTGTCCGCCGCCACGGGAGCCGCCGCGACCGCCCTGGCCGCCTCGACCCTGGCCACCGCGACCGCCCTGACGGTCCTGGCCGCCCGAGCGCTTGCCGGTCTCGCCGAGGTCCTCGAGCTCCTCGGCCTCCAGGCCGCCGAGCTGGCGCTTCTCCTTCGGCAGCCGGCCCTTGGTGCCCTCGGGGATCGAGAGGTCGGTGTACAGGTGCGGTGAGGAGGAGTACGTCTCGACGGGCTCGGGGAAGCCGAGGTCGAGCGCCTTGTTGATGAGCTGCCAGCGCGGCACGTCGTCCCAGTCGACGAACGTGATCGCCGTGCCCTTGTTGCCCGCGCGACCGGTGCGGCCGATGCGGTGCAGGTAGGTGCGCTCGTCCTCGGGGCACTGGTAGTTGACCACGTGCGTGACGTCGGTGACGTCGATGCCGCGGGCGGCGACGTCGGTGGCGACCAGCACGTCGATGTTGCCGTGGCGCAGGGCGCGCAGGGCCTGCTCGCGGGCGCCCTGGCCCAGGTCGCCGTGGATGGCGCCGGCGGCGAACCCGCGCGAGCGCAGCTCGTCGGAGACCTTCGCGGCGGTGCGCTTGGTCCGGGTGAAGACGATGGTGCGGCCGCGGCCCTCGGACTGCAGGATGCGGGCCAGGACCTCGACCTTGTCCAGCGCGTGGGCGCGGTAGACCACCTGGCGGGTGTTCTTCACGGTGGCGCCGTCGTCGTCCGGGTCGGCGGCACGGATGTGCGTCGGCTGCTTCATGTACCGGCGGGCCATGGAGACCACGGGGCCGGGCATGGTGGCCGAGAACAGCATCGTGTGCCGGACGGCGGGCGTGCGCGCCAGGATCTTCTCGACGTCGGGCAGGAACCCGAGGTCGAGCATCTCGTCGGCCTCGTCGAGCACCACCGTGGGGGCACGGGACAGGTTGAGGTGGCCCTGGTTCATCAGGTCGACGATGCGGCCCGGCGTGCCGACGACGACCTCGACGCCGGAGTTCAGCGTCTCGATCTGCGGCTCGTAGGCGCGGCCGCCGTAGATCTGCACGATCCGGACCGAGCGGCGCGTCGAGGCCGACTCGAGGTCCTTGGCGACCTGGACGGCGAGCTCGCGGGTCGGTGCCACGACGATCGCCTGCGGCTTGCCGGGCGCGGGCAGCAGGTCGTACTCGGGCTCGCCCGGCGCGGCGACGCGGTGCAGCAGCGGGACGCCGAACCCGAGGGTCTTGCCGGTGCCGGTCTTCGCCTGGCCGATGATGTCGTGGCCCTGCAGGGCCACGGGCAGCGTCATCGCCTGGATCGGGAACGGGTGGGTGATGCCCCCGTCGCGGAGGGCCTCGACGATCTCGTCACGGACGCCGAAGTCGGCGAAGCTGACGTCCTGGGCCTGGATGGCGGCGGCGGACGAGAAGTCCGTGCGGTCGGACGGCTGATCGGTGCTGCCGGCGGCCGGGGCGGCGTCGTCGGCGGTGATGTTCGTGGTGGTCACTGGTGCCTTCGTCTGTCGTCGGCGCGGCGGACCGCGTGGACGGACCGGGGTCCGGCCTCGGGTCGCAGGCAGCGCCGAGGTGGTCGGCAGCCGATCGCGGAAGTACGTCGCGCGTGTGCGCTTCAGGTCAGCATCGAGACGACCGGGCAACCGAGGTACACGGTCATGGTATAGGACAGCCCTGTCCCGGGGGCGAGGCGTGCGTCACGCGGACCCTATCCTGGTGCGGTGAGCAGCGATCCCGTGCCCCCCGTCGACCCGTCCACCCCGGCCCCGGTCTCCGCGCTCGTGGGGATCGCCGCCTACACCGAGCTGGCCGGCTTCGGGCTGCTCGCGGCGCGTTCGGTCGACGCGCCCGACCTGGCCACGCGCCAGTCGCTCGCTCTCGGCGCCGAGCGTGCCCTGAGCCGTCAGCAGGCGCTCGTGGGTCTGGTGGCGCCGGGCGCAGGGGTGCCGGCGGCGGCGGCGCTCATGGGTCCGTTCGAGGGGGCGCTCGTGGAGTTCGACACACGTACCCGGACCGACGACTGGGCCGAGGGGGTCCTCAAGGGTGTGGTGGGGCACGGCGTCGCGCAGGACTTCTGCCGGACGCTGGCCGCCGGCGTCGGCGGCCAGCACGGCAAGCGGCTGCGCGAGGTGCTGGAGGTCGCCGGAGCGGGTCCTGCCGCACGCGACGGGGCGGACGCCGAGGCGTTGTCCGTGCTGGTGCGGCTGGCTTCCGCCGACGACGTCCTGGCCTCCCGGCTCGCCCTGTGGGGCCGCCGCGTGGTGGGGGAGGCGCTGAACCTCGTCACCGCGCTGCTGGAGCAGCACGCGGAGCTGGAGAGCCTCACGGCCGCGTCGGCGGCGGCGCTGGGCCACGACGCCGCGGACGGCAGCGTGCGGTCCTGGTTGGTCGCGCGGCTCACCGCGGAGCACACGCGCCGCATGGACCGGCTCGGTCTCGCGGCCTGAGCCCGTCCCCGGCCGGGTCGGGGCGACCCTTGACGCGGCCGGGGCGGGGCCGACCCGGTTCAGAGCGAGCCGAAGCCGACCGGACGCTGCTCGCCGCTGCCGATCTCGACGTAGCCGAGCGAGGCGGTCGGGACGATGACCAGCTTGCCCTTCGAGTCCTTCAGCTCCAGCGACGGCGCCCCGTCGAGCGCCGCCCGGACGGCCTTGGCGACCTCCTCGGGCTTCTGGTCGGTCTCCACCACCAGCTCGCGGTTCAGGTTCTGCACACCGATCGTGATCTCCACGTTGACTCCTTGCGCGAGGGCGCCGGGACCGGCGCCGGGTGGTTCGGGCTGCCCCGATCCTATGCACGACGACGGTGCGCGGGCGGCGTCGTCCGCGCAGGGTGAACGCCGGGCCCGGCGGGTGCGGCCGTGTCGGTGGCCCGTGGTCGAATCGCTCCCGTGACAGCCACCGTCCCCGTCCGCGGTCCCGCCCGGCCCGCGGTCCGACTCGTGCCGCCGGCGCCCGGTCCGGGCCCCGGCGGCGACGTCGTGCTGGACGAGACGCAGCAGGCCGCCGTCGACGCGGCGTCGACCGGTCCGGCGACGCTCGTGGTGGGGGCGCCCGGGACGGGCAAGACGACGGTGGCGCGCGAGGTCGCGGTCCGGCAGGTGCGGGCCGGCGGCGACCCGTCGCGGGTGCTGGTGCTCGCGGCCTCTCGGCGGTCGGCCGCGCGGCTGCGCGACGAGGTCGCCGCCGGGGCGGGCCGCACCATCGGCGCACCGATGGTCCGCACGGCGGCGTCGGCCGCGTTCTCCGTGCTGCGACGGCGGGCCGACGCCCTCGGCGAACCGGCACCCACGCTCGTCTCGGGCCCGGAGCAGGACCTGGTGCTCGCCGAGCTCCTGGCCGGGCACGCCGCCGGCGAGGGGGCACCGCTCGCGCTCCCCGACGGGCTGCCTGCCGAGGCGCTGGGCCTGCGCGGCCTGCGGCAGGAGCTGCGCGACCTGCTGATGCGTGCCGCGGAACGCGGTCTCACGCCCGACGACCTCGCCCGCCTCGGACGTCGGCACGATCGTCCGGAGTGGGAGCTGGCCGCCACCCTCTACGACGAGTACCTCGGCGTGACCGCTCTGCGGGGCGGGACGCCCGACGTGGGGGAGCGGTACGACCCCGCCGTCGTCGTCGACGAGGCCGCCTGGGCGCTGGACACGTGGGAGGAGCAGGTCCCGCACGTCGAGAGGCCGGGATGGGACCTCGTGGTGGTCGACGACTACCAGGAGGCGACGGTGGCGACGGCGCGGCTGCTGGGCGTCCTGCACGCCGCGGGCGCGCGCCTCGTGCTGCTCGCCGACCCGGACACCGCGGTGCAGGGGTTCCGCGGTGCGGTGCCTGCGCTGGTGGGGCGTGCCGCGGCGCGCGCCGGGGAGGTCGGGGCCTTCGACGCGAGCACCGTCGTGCTCGGCACCGCGTGGCGCGCCCCGGAGCGGCTGCGGGAGATCACCCGGACCATCACCTCGCGCGTGGCGACGGTCTCCGGGGCGCTGCACCGTCTCGCGGGCCCGCCGCCCGACGGTTCCGACGGGTCCGCCGAGGTCGCCGTGCTCGCCGGGGCGGCGCAGGAGGCCGCCCACATCGCGCGCGAGCTGCGCGCCGAGCACCTCCTGCACGGCACCCCGTGGGACCGCATGGCGGTCCTGGCCCGCAGCGGGGACCGCCTCGCGTCGCTGCGGCGGGACCTCGTGGCCGCCTCCGTGCCGGTGGCCCTGCTGGGCTCCGACGTGCCGCTGCGCGACGAGCCCGCCGTCGTCCCGCTGCTCGCCGCGCTGCGTGTCGCGGCCCGGCCTGCCGGCGTCGACGGGATGCTCGGTGAGACGTCGACGGAACCGCCGCCGGCGCTCGACCCCGAGACGGCCGCGCTGCTGCTCACCTCGCCGCTGGGCGGGCTCGACGCCGTGTCGTTGCGTCGGTTGCGGCGCGCGCTGCGGGCCGAGGAGCTGTCCGGCGGCGGTGGCCGCTCGTCGGACGCCCTGCTCGTGGAGGTGCTGGGGGATCCCGCGCGGGCGGCGACCCTGCCGTCGCCGGTGCGGCGCGGCCCGCTCGCGGTGTCGCGCGTGCTCGCCGCCGGCCGCGAGGCCGCGGGCGTGGAGGGCGCGACCGCGCAGACGGTGCTGTGGGCGGTGTGGGCCGCCACCGGCCTGGCCGAGAGGTGGCGCGACCTGGCGCTGGCCGGCGGGCCGGCCGGGGTGCGCGCCGACCGTGACCTCGACGCCGTCCTCGCGCTGTTCCGCGCGGCCGAGACGTACGTGGAGCGGATGCCCGGCGCCCCCGTGGCGGCGTTCGTCGACTACCTCGCCTCGCAGGACCTGCCGGCCGACTCGTTGGCGGCGTCGGCCACGGGCGCCCGAGCGGTCGAGGCGCTCACCCCCGCCGGTGCGGCCGGACGCGAGTGGGACGTCGTGGTGGTCGCGGGGGTGCAGGACGGGGTGTGGCCGGACCTGCGCCTGCGCGACTCCCTGCTCGGTTCGCAGGCGCTCGTGGAGCTGCTCGCCGGCCGGTCCGCCGACGCGCACGGCGTCGGCAAGGAGGCCCGTGCGCAGGTGCTGGCCGACGAGCTGCGCGCCTTCGCCGTCGCCACCTCCCGGGCGCGGCGGCGGCTGCTGGTCACGGCCGTCGAGGACGCGGACGACTCGCCGTCGGTGTTCTGCGACCTGGTCGCACCCAGGCCAGACGGCGACGGCGAGGGTTCCGACCCCCGTCGCGTCGCCGTCGGACCGCCGCTCGACCTGCGAGGCATCGTCGCGGCCGCTCGCGCCGAGCTGGTGCGTGACGTCACCGCGCGGCTCGCCGCCGGCGGGGGCACCCCGGATGACGGGACCGCCGCGGACGCGCCGGTGGAGGCAACGCCGCACGACGCCGCTTCGGCCGAGGACGCCGGGACGGCGGCCGCGCTCCTGGCACGCCTCGCCGCGGCGGGCGTCGCCGAGGCGGACCCGCGCACCTGGTACGGCGTCGCGCACGCCTCCAGCACCGCGCCGCTGTGGGGTCCGGAGGACGAGGTGCGCGTCTCGCCGTCGAAGGTCGACACCGTCAGCACGTGCGCGCTGCGCTGGGCGTTCGAGTCGGCCGGCGGGACGGCCCCCGACGCGACCCACCAGAGCCTGGGCACCCTGGTGCACAGCATCGCCGAGGAGCATCCCGCCGCCTCGCCGGCGGTGCTGAGGGCCGAGCTGGACCGGCGCTGGCCCGAGCTGGCGCTGCCCGAGGGCTGGCCGACGCGACAGCTGCGCCGCCGGGCCGAGGCGATGGTCGAACGGCTCGCCGCCTACACGGCGACCAGCGGCAAGCCGCTGCTCGTCGAGCCCGAGTTCGACGTCACGGTGGGCCGGGCCCGGCTGCGCGGCAAGATCGACCGGGTCGAGCCCGACGGCGAGGACGGTGTGGTCGTGGCCGATCTGAAGACGGGCCGCAACGCCCCGTCGAAGGACAAGGCTCTCGAGAACCCCCAGCTCGGCGCCTACCAGCTGGCGGTGAGCGAGGGCGCGCTCGACCTGCCCGACGGCACCCGACCCGCGGGAGCACGACTCGTGTTCGTCGGCACGGACACCAAGGGGCCCGCGCTGCGGGAGCAGCCCGCGCTGGAGCCCGCCGAGGACGGCTCGACCTGGGCGCACCACCTGGTCATGCAGGCGGCGGACACCATGGCCGCCTCGGCCTTCGAGGCCCGCGAGAACGACCTGTGCCCGAGGTGCCCGGTGCGCCGCAGCTGCCCGGTCCAGAACGAGGGACGGAGCGTGATCCCGTGACGACGCCGGACGGCCTCGCACCGCACGAGCGGTCGCCGCAGGAGCAGACCCCGGACGCCGCGCCGCTGCAGGGCGTCGACTGGACCGCCCTCGCCGAACCCGCGCGGGACGGCGCGCTCGGCTTCCCCGAGCTCGAGCCGCCCGAGACGTCGGGGCCCGAGGCTCCCGGCCCGGACGCCGTTGAGCCGGCTGCGCGCCTGTCCGCCCGGGACATCGCCGACCTCCTGCGGCGCCCGGCGCCCACCGACGAGCAGGTCGCCGTGATCGAGGCACCCCTGGAACCGGTGCTGGTCGTGGCCGGCGCCGGCTCGGGCAAGACCGAGACGATGGCGGCGCGGGTGGTCTGGCTGATCGCGAACGGGCTGGTCGAGCCGGAGGAGGTGCTCGGCCTGACGTTCACCCGCAAGGCCGCCGGTGAGCTCTCGACCCGGGTGCGGACCCGTCTCGCCCAGCTCACGCGCGCCCGCGGTGGTGCGGCGTCGGACCTGGACCTGCTGGCCCGGCCGACCATCGCGACGTACAACGCCTACGCCGCCTCCCTGGTGGGCGACCACGGGCTGCGGCTCGGGGTCGAGCCGGGCTCGCGGCTGCTCGGGGAGGCCAACCAGTGGCAGCTCGCCGCGGAGGTCGTGGAGTCCTGGGACGGCGACCTCGGGACGGACAAGGCGGTCAGCACGGTCGTCGGCGCGGTGCTGTCGTTGTCCGCCGCGCTGGGCGAGCACCTGCGCGACGTCGACGAGGCCCGCGAGGCGCTGGAGGGCATCGTCGCCCGGCTCGACGCGCTGCCGCTCGGACCTCGTCAGAAGCAGCGGACCAAGGACGTCGAGTCGCTCCTGTCGTCGGTGGCGGAGCGCGCCCGGCTGCTGGACCTCGTGGCGGAGTACCGCCGTCGCAAACGGCTGTCGGACTCCCTCGACTTCGGCGACCAGGTGGCGTTCGCGGCCGAGCTGGCCCGCACGGTCCCGGCGGTGGGTCGGGCGGAACGGTCCCGGTACCGCGTGGTGCTGCTCGACGAGTACCAGGACACGTCGCACGCGCAGGTCGAGCTCCTGGCGGGCCTGTTCGGCGGCGGGCACGCCGTGACGGCCGTCGGGGACCCGCACCAGTCCATCTACGGGTGGCGCGGTGCTTCGGCGTCGGGCCTGTCGCGGTTTCCCGACCGGTTCCGGCACGCCGACGGCGGTGCGGCGGCCGTGCGCTACCTGAGCACGTCGTGGCGCAACGACGCCGCGATCCTGGCGGCCGCCAACGTCGTCTCGGCGCCGTTGCGCGGCCCCGGTGCGACGACGGTGCCCGTGCCGCCGCTGGACCTGCGCCCGGGTGCCGGGCCGGGCCGGGTGTCCGCGCACGTGGCGGCCACGCTGGAGGACGAGGCCGAGGCCGTCGCGGAGCTCGTCGCCGCGCGCTGGCGTCGCGCGACCCGGCCGGACGGCTCCGACCGGGTGACCGCCGCGGTGCTGTGCCGGGTCCGTTCGCAGTTCCCCGTGCTCGAGACCGCGCTGCGGCGCCGAGGGCTGCCTGTCGAGGTGGTCGGTCTGGGCGGTCTGCTGTCCACGCCGGAGGTGGTCGACGTCGTCGCCCTCCTGGAGGCGGTGCACGACCCGTCCCGCGGTGACTCCCTGCTGCGGCTGCTCACCGGACCGCGGGTGAACCTGGGGGCCGCCGACCTGCACGCGCTGGGTTCGTGGGCCGCCGACCTCTCGCGCCGGGACGCCCCCCGGCGTCCCGAGGACGGGCCGTTGCCGGACGCCGAGGCCGACGACGCCGCGGCCGTGGTCGAGGGTGACGTCGTCGACCACCGCTCGATCGTCGACGCGCTGGACGACCTGCCGCACCCGGGTCAGGCGGCCCGGGACGGACGCGTGCTGACGGTCGACGCGCATGCCCGGCTGTCGGCGCTGTCGCGGCTGCTGCGCGAGCTGCGCGGCCTGACGTACCTGTCGCTGCCGGAGCTGGTGGTGGCGGCCGAGCGAGCGCTGGGCCTGGACGTCGAGGTCGCCACCGCCGAGATGCTCACGGACTCGTTGCTGGCCGCCGGGGCCGCCGGCGCGGCGGAGGGCATCAGCCGGCGCGGCCGGGAGCACCTCGACGCGTTCCGCGACGTCGCCGCCGGGTTCGCCCAGTCCGCGGACGTCGCGACGCTCGGGTCGTTCCTCGCCTGGCTGGGGGTGGCCGACGACGCCGAGCGCGGCCTGGACATGCCCGTCCGCGAGCCCGACCCGGACGCGGTGCAGATCATCACCGCGCACGCCGCGAAGGGCCTGGAGTGGGACGTGGTCGCCGTGGCCGGCCTGGTCGACGGCACCTTCCCGACCTGCGCGGAGTCCGCGAAGGGCCGCACCTCCTCGGGCTGGCTGACCGGGCTGGGCGAGCTGCCCTACCCGCTGCGCGGCGACGCCGAGGACCTGCCCCGGTTCCGCATCGACGAGGCCACGGACACCAAGGACCTGATGGCGCGCCGCGAGGAGTTCACGCTCGACTGCGGCGCCCACCAGCTCGCCGAGGAGCGCCGGCTCGCCTACGTTGCCCTGACCCGGGCGCGCCGGGAGCTGTTCTGCACCGCGCACTGGTGGGGGACCGCGACCCGCCCGCGCAC
Organism: Isoptericola chiayiensis; assembly: GCF_013149805.1. Taxonomy (GTDB): domain Bacteria; phylum Actinomycetota; class Actinomycetes; order Actinomycetales; family Cellulomonadaceae; genus Isoptericola; species Isoptericola chiayiensis. Next base: position 30,867 of record NZ_JABEZT010000012.1, on the reverse strand, counting down.
CCTGTCGCCGTTCCTGGTGGAGCTCGCCGAGGCGGGCCTGGTGGACCCGGGCGGCTGGGAGCAGGCGCCGCAGCCCGGCGGCCCCAACCCGCGCGACGGCGTCGAGAAGGCCGGGGTCTGGCCCGCCCCGACGGGGGACGAGCCGGCCGCCGGCGTCGACCCGCGGGACGTGCTGCGGGCCACCGCCGACAGGGTCCGTGCCGCCGCGCGGGCGGGGGAGGACCCGCAGGACGGCGCCCTGCGGGACGCCGCCGGGCACGACCTGGTCGAGCTGTCCCGGATCCTGCTCGCCGAGCGGGCGGAGCACGAGCACCCGAGCGTCGAGATGCCCGCCCACGTCTCGGCGTCGGGCCTGGTGCAGCTCGCCCGCGACCGCGACGAGTTCGCCCGCCAGCTGCGCCGTCCCGTGCCCGCCGAGCCGACGGTGCACGCCCGGCGCGGGACCTTGTTCCACGCCTGGGTGGAGCGGTACTACTCGGCGGCCGCCCTGATGGACGTCGAGGACCTGCCCGGCGCCGACGAGCCGGACGCCGCGACCGACCTGGCCCTGGACGAGCTGCAGCGCCGGTTCGAGCGCACGCCCTGGGCCTCGCGCACCCCCGTCGCCGTCGAGCAGGACGTCGAGACGCCGATCGCCGGGGTCATGGTGCGGTCGCGCATGGACGCCGTGTTCGTCGACCCGGACGCGCCGGCGCCGGGCCCGGGGGAGGAGCCGGCGGTCGTCGTCGTGGACTGGAAGACCGGGCAGGAGCCCCGCGACCCCGCCGAGCGGGCGCAGCGCGAGGTCCAGCTCGCCGCCTACCGGCTGGCGTGGTCGCGGTGGTCCGGGCTCCCCGTGGAGAAGGTCGACGCCGCGTTCGTCTACGTCGCCTCCGGCACCACGGTGCGGCCCGCGCAGCTCCTGGACGAGCCGGGTCTCGAGGCGCTGGTCCGCGGCGCCTGACCCGGGGTGGGCGTCGGCGGTCAGGCGGGGGTGTCCTCCCGGGTGGCCTCGTCCAGGTCGGCCAGCATGGACTCGGCGTCGGCGACGACGTCGGGCAGCCGCCGCCGCACCCCGTGCAGGAGCCAGCGAGCCAGCGCGAGCTCGCCGACGAGTAGCGCGCGGTCCACGAGGCGCGGGTCGGTCAGCTCGGTGCGCCGCAGCCGGTACGCCTCCATGATCGCGTCCACGCAGTCCGGCGGTGCCGCGGCCAGCAGCCAGGCCAGGTCGTCGGCCGGGTCGGCGACGCGCGCTTCGGACCACCCGGCGACGCTGGTGACCCGCTGGCCCGTGACCAGCACCTGGTCGGGCGCGAGGTCCCCGTGCACCACGACGGGCTGGAACCGCCACAGGCTGACGTCCTCCAGCGCGGTCTCCCACCGGCGCAGCAGCGACGCGGGCACCCGCCGGGTAGCGGCGGCCTCGTCGAGCTCGACCAGGCGGCGCTCGCGGTACTCCGCGGCGGTGTAGGACGGCAGCCCGCAGGCCTCGACGACGGCGACGGGCAGCTCGTGCACGGCGGCGAGGGTGCGGCCCAGGTCGGCGGCCAGCCCGGGGCCGGGTCGTAGGGCGGAGACGTCGAGCGGCCCGCCGGTCAGCCGGCGGTGCACGACGGCGCGACCCCCCTCGGGCAGCAGGGCGGACCCGGCCACGCGCGGTACGGCGAAGGGCAGCACGCCGGCCTCGACGTACAGGTGCAGGGTCTCCAGCAGCTCGACCTCGGCCTCGAGCGCCGCACCCGCGAGGGTCGTGGACGGCGCGCGCACCATCCACTCGGTGCCGTCGCCGGTCGTGACGACCGCGACGTCGTAGTCGCCCGGCAGGTCCTCGGCGTGCACGGAGCGGGCGTCGAGACCGGGCACGGCGGCCGTCGACAGCGCGGCGAGGGCGAGCGGACTACGGGGCACGTGCTCACCGTAGTGCGGCCGGGGGCCGCGACGGCGCTGCGGTCGCTGGCGTGTCCCGGCCGCCGGTACCGTCGCTGGCGTGCATCCACTCGAGCTGCCCTTCTCCCGCTCCCGGCACGACCGTGCCGCGCACCGCCGTGCGGAGCCCGACCTGGTGGCACGGTCGCTGGCCGCACCCACCACGCGGGTCCTGGTGCTGCACCGGGGGCGGGTCGCCGTCGTCGACCCCGAGGCGCCGCGGGCGGCGCTCGTGGGGCCGGGGGCGGCGCCGGACGGGCTGGGTCTGTTCCTCGGCGAGCACGACGGCGCGGCGCTGCTGGCGGTGGTGGTGCCCGACGGTGACGAGGACCCGGCGCCCCCGCCCGGCAGCGACGCCTGGGCCGGGCTGCGGGACGTGGCGGGGGCTCAGCTCGCGGCGCTCGAGTCGGGCGACGAGGCGGCGGAGCTCGCGCACGGGCTGGCGGTGGAGGCCGTCGCCCTGGCGGGGTGGCACGCGACGCACCCGGTCTGCGCCGTGTGCGGCACGCCGACGCAGGTCGGTCAGGCAGGCTGGGAACGCCGCTGTCCGGTGGACGAGCGCCGCACCTACCCGCGCACCGACCCGGCGGTGATCATGGCGGTCGTGGACGATGCCGACCGCCTGCTGCTGGGGCACGCGGCGCGCTGGCCCGCCGGGCGCTACTCGACGCTCGCGGGGTTCGTGGAGGCCGGCGAGGCGCTGGAGGACACCGTGCGTCGCGAGGTCGCCGAGGAGTCCGGCGTGCTGGTCGGCTCGGGAGCGGGCGACGTCGTCTACCGGGGCTCGCAGGCCTGGCCGTTCCCCGCTTCGCTGATGCTCGGGTTCCGGGCCCGGGCGGTGGACACCCGGGTGCGCACCGACGACGAGGAGATCACCGACGCGCGCTGGTTCACCCGCGACGAGCTGTCCGACGCCGTGACCCGCGGCGAGGTGGGTCTGCCCGGCCGGGCATCCATCGCGCGGGCGCTGATCGAGGAATGGTTCGGGGCCGAGCTGCCCGGCGCCTGGTGATCAATCGGGGTCGCCGCGCAGGCGGGCACGGACCAGCACGAAGATCGCCGCGGACAGCACCAGCCCGGCGGCGACCACCACCCACACGTACGCCGGGCCGCCGACGAGTCCCTCGAGCAGCACGCGGCTCTGCGACGTCGGGTCGGCGAGCACCACGGCGACGAACGCCGCCACGACGGCGACCACGACGCCCGTGACGACCCGCTCCCACCGCCTGGTCAGGGACGCGTGCCCGACGACGCGCCGTCCGGCGCGCACGATGTGCCGGGCGCGCAGCAGACGCAGGGCGCCGACGGCGCGCACCAGGCGCAGCAGCTGGGTGGGGCCGATCGCCAGCACGGCGGAGACCACGATCGCGACCGTCACCGCGACCAGCCACCGGTGCTTCCACAGCCACTCGCGCTTGTCGGTCGAGACGGCGAACAGCACGACCGTCTCGGCCAGCAGCACGGCGCCGGTGAGCAGGCTGCCGACGGTGCCGGCGGTCGCGTACGGCTCCTCGAGCAGCGTGAGCCAGACGGCGGGCACCGAGGCGAGCGCCGCGACGATCACGGGCCAGGCGAACCGCCGCTCCCAGCGGTCCTCGGCGTCCTCGGGCGACCCGCCGACGTCGTGGGCGGGCCGGCCGGCCACGGCCTGGGCGGTTCCGGGGTCGCGACGCACCGCGCCAGGATAGTGGGACGTCAGGCGGACACGGCGAGCGCGGCCTTGACATCCGCCAGGGACGGGTTCGTGGCGGCCGAGCCGTCCGGGTAGACGACGGTGGGCACGGTGCGGTTGCCGCCGTTGACCTGCTCGACGAACTCGGCGGTCTGCGGGTCGTCCTCGATGTCGATCACCGTGTAGCCGATGCCCTCGGAGTCGAGCTGGGTGCGCAGCCTGCGGCAGTAGCCGCACCACGCGGTCGAGTACATCGTGACCGTGCCGCGGTCGGGCAGGCTCGGCGTGGCCGTCATCTGGGGTCCTCCTGTGGATACCGGGGGTCGGTGTCGGTCTCGGCTGCGACAATCGCAGACGATGTCCCTCACGACCAACTCCCCGGGTGCCCCGTCTCATCCCGACGCGATCCTCGACGCGCTCGACCCCGAGCAGCGCGACGTCGCCCTGGCGCTGGCGGGTCCCGTCTGCGTGCTGGCGGGCGCGGGCACCGGCAAGACGCGAGCCATCACCCACCGGATCGCCTACGGGGTGCGCACGGGCGCCTACCCGCCGACGTCGGTGCTCGCCGTGACCTTCACCGCTCGCGCGGCGGGGGAGATGCGCACCCGGCTGCGGGACCTCGGCGTCGTCGGGGTGCAGGCCCGCACGTTCCACGCCGCCGCGCTGCGCCAGCTCGGCTACTTCTGGCCCCGCATCGTCGGCGGGGCCCCGCCCCAGATCCTCGAGCACAAGGCGCCCGCCGTCGCGGAGGCCGCCCGGCGCGTGGGGCTCTCCGTCGACCGCGTCGCGGTGCGCGACCTGTCCAGCGAGGTCGAGTGGGCCAAGGTCTCCCTTGTCACGGCCGAGGACTACGTCACCGCGGCGGCCGCGGACGACCGGCCGCCGCCGTCGGGCTTCGACCACCAGTCGGTGGCACGGCTGATCACCGCCTACGAGGACGTCAAGACCGAGCGGGGCGTCATCGACTTCGAGGACGTGCTGCTCATGCTGGCCGACATGCTCGGCTCGCACCCGCACGTGGCGGACCAGGTGCGGTCGCAGTACCGGCACTTCGTGGTCGACGAGTTCCAGGACGTCTCCCCGCTGCAGCACTTCCTGCTCGACCAGTGGCTCGGCAAGCGCCGTGAGCTGTGCGTCGTGGGCGACCCGTCGCAGACCATCTACTCGTTCACGGGTGCCACGCCGCACTACCTGCTGGACTTCACGCGCACCTACCGCGACGCCCAGGTGATCCGCCTGGTGCGCGACTACCGCTCCACGCCCCAGGTGGTCGCGCTCGCCAACGACGTGCTGCGGCGCGGGCGCGTGGTCGGCGCGCTCGAGCTGGTGGCGCAGCGTCCCTCGGGACCCGCCGCAGCGTTCACCACCTACGACGACGACGAGGCGGAGGCGGCCGGCATCGCCGCCCGCGCCGCCCGGCTCGTCGCGGAAGGCGTGCGGCCCAGCGAGATCGCCGTGCTCTACCGCACCAACGCCCAGTCGGCCGCCTTCGAGTCCGCGCTGTCCGACGCCGGTGTCAGCTACCAGGTGCGTGGCGGCCAACGCTTCTTCACCCGCAAGGACGTGCGCGACGCCGTCGTCCTTCTGCGCGGCGCCGCGCGTTCCGCGGACCCGGACCAGCCCATGCCGGAGCAGGTCCGCGACGTGCTCATCTCCGCCGGGTGGTCCCACGAGCCGCCCACCGCCCGCGGCGCCACCCGGGAACGCTGGGAGGCGATGCAGGCGCTCGTGGCGCTCGCGGACGACCTGGCGGCGGCAGCCCCCGAGGACGCGCCGGCCACCATGGCCACCCTGGTCGACGAGCTCGCCGAGCGCGCGTCCGCGCAGCACGCCCCGACGGTGGAGGGCGTGACGCTGGCGTCCCTGCACTCGGCCAAGGGCCTGGAGTGGGACGCCGTGTTCCTGGCGGGGATGAGCGAGGGCCTCATGCCCATCTCGCTGGCGGAGACCGACGAGGGCGTCGCCGAGGAGCGCCGGCTGCTGTACGTGGGCATCACGCGGGCGCGCGAGCACCTGGAGATCTCCTACGCCCGCGCCCGCAACCCCGGCGGCCGCGCCTCGCGCAAGCGCACGCGGTTCCTGGACGGGATGTGGCCCGACGACGGCCGGGGGCGCGGACGGTCGGCGTCCGGCCGGTCGTCGCGCGGCCAGGCCCGGTCGCGGCTGTCGGGCGGGGCGGACGTCGCCCTGTTCGACGCGCTGCGCGAGTGGCGGCTGACGGTGGCCCGGGAGACCGACAAGCCGGCCTACACCGTCCTGGGGGACGCGACGCTCGCGGCGATCGCCGAGCTGCGGCCCACCACCACGTCCCAGCTCGCCCGGATCAACGGGATCGGGCCGGCCAAGATCGACCGGTACGGCGAGACGCTGATCGCGCTGGTGGACGGTGCTCCGGAGGGCTCGTAGGGCGGTCCGGAGAAGTCGCGGAAGAAATCTGGAAAAAAGATGTGGCGAGCCGGGCGACCCGGTCTATGCTCGGGATGACCGGGCTCGCCATGGCGGGCCGACGTGCGGCGTGCACCGAGAGGTGCGGGCCCGAGACCAGTGAGGAGGGGTGAAGAGATGGACACGATGAAGCAGATCATCGGCGCAACCGGCATCGCGGCGGGGGAGAACTCTGCCCGGTACGCCTTCGTGCCGACCACGCGTCTGCGCAAGCGGCTGGGAGCAGGCAGCTCTCTCGTCGATCTCGCACCCGACTCCGCATCCTGGAGGCATCCGGTCCGCTGACCGGTCCAGGCCGCGGAGTCCACTCGGGACCCGCGGCCTTCGTCATTCCGTACCCGGAAGTCGGCCCTCACCGGCCGGACGATCCGGCCCCCTGACACCAGGGGGTCGCCCGCAGGTCCTGAACACCGACGTTCATGAATCACCCAGGACCTGACGGAGGAAGATCGTGCGTCTCGCACAGCTGTTGGACGAGCGGCTGGTCGACGCGGCCCCCGCCGGCGGCAGCCGCCAGTGGACACCCCACCAACCCGTGACCCAGGACCCGGCCGAGGCGGCAGCGCTCGACCGGCAGTTCGCCGAGCTCCTGCCCTGCCGGACCCACGACCCCGAGCTCTGGTTCGCCGAGCACACCAGCGAGGTCGAGCGTGCCAAGGCCCTGTGCCGGGAGTGCCCGCTGCAGGCCGGCTGCCTCGCCGGTGCCCTCGACCGGAGCGAGCCGTGGGGCGTGTGGGGCGGCGAGGTCTTCGTCGACGGCGCCGTCGTGGCCCGCAAGCGGGGGCGCGGACGCCCGCGCAAGTCGGAGCAGGCCGCGGCCTGAGCACCGGGGACGGACCTCGCACGGTGACGCACCGTGCGGGGTCCGTGTCATGTCGTGGCACCCCGGGGCGTCGCTCGGGCACCGGCGGCCGGATCCGTTCGGGCACCGGCGCCCGGATCCGCCCGGGCGCCCGCTGCCGGACCACCGTCGGCCGTGCAGCCGCAACGCGGGTGGGGCGGCAGGTCGCGCAGCCGGGGGACGGCGTCCGGGAGCCGGACGTGGATCAGCCGGTCCGCCGCGACCGGGCGGGTGCCGTCCAGGTGGGCCGTGACCATGCCGGCCGCGAGCGCCGCCGCCGTCGCCGCCAGGACGGTCTCCTGGGGCGCGGGGCCGGGCCACGCGCGCAGCTGGTCGGCGAGGCGCGGCCAGGCGTCGTCGTCGTCGGCCGCGCGACGGTGCCGGCAGCCCAGGCACGCGGTGGTGCCGGGCAGGACGAAGGGCCCGAGCTCGATGCCGGCCTCGACGACGGTCACGGCGAGGTGCGGGACGCCGGCGCTCATCAGCCGGGCGGACGTCTCGATCCCCACGACGTGGTCGCGGACCACGACGACCACGTCGGGTGTCGCGTCCGCGGGCCACATGGTCCGGACGCGGGTGCGGGGGCGGTGCTCGGTGAGGGCGGCGTGGAGCCGGTCGGCGCGGCGGCCGCCGACGTCGGTCTGGCGGTAGGGGCCCGCCCCGAGGTCGGTCACCTGGACGGGTGCGGTGTCGTCGAGCAGGAGCGTGCCGACGCCCGCAGCGACGAGGTGGGTGACGAGGGACGCGCCGAGCCGGCCCAGGCCGCTGACGCCGACGGTGCGCACGGCGCGCCGGGCGAGCGTGACCTGGCCGGCGCCGTCGGGGCGCAGGGCCCCGAGCGCGGCGGCGTCCGCGGCGCCGGCGGCGGTGGCGGTGACGTCGAGACGGGTGGCCGGCGGCGGCACGAGGAACCCGCAGTCGGCGAGCAGTCGCGCGATGCGGTCCTGGCGGTCGGCGCTCACGCCGTGACGTCCTGCCGATGCCGCGAGCCCGACGTGCCGGGTGGAGGCGGCGTGGTGGAGCCACCGTGCCTCGGCGTCCGACAGGCCGTCCACGACGAGGGCCCAGCGGTCGTCGGTGCCGAGCTGGACCTGGCCGCCGCCGCGGTCGAGGACCGGTGTGCCGGGGCGCAGCCGCAGGTCGGCGAGGTCGGGTCCGGGGTGGCGGGGGGACGGCATGCGGTCACCGTGCCACGGGGCGTCGTCCCGACGGGCGGGCCGTCCACAGGGTGTGGACAACGGCGGGCGGGCCGGCGACCTGGCGACGTGACCCGCCGAGGGGTGCGTGGACACACGTTCGTGACGTGGGGCCGGTAGTGTCATGGCGTGGCCCGGGACACAGTCGCGTCCGTGGAGGTCCGGCGGAGCCGCCGCCGGACCGCGACGGTGAGCGCCTACCGGGACGGCGACCGCACGGTCGTGGCCATCCCGGCCCGGTTCTCGCAGGCCCAGGAGCGCGAGTGGGTGGCGAAGATGGTGGCGCGCCTGGAGGACAAGGAGCGGCGCCGTCGCCCGTCCGACGCGGAGCTGGTCGAACGTGCCCAGGAGCTCTCGATCAAGTACCTCGAGGGCCGGGCGCTGCCGACCAGCGTGCGCTGGGCGGCGAACCAGGAACGCCGGTGGGGGTCGTGCACCCTGGTCGACGGTTCGATCCGGCTCTCCACGCGGTTGCAGGGCATGCCCGAGTGGGTGATCGACTACGTCCTGCTGCACGAGCTGGCGCACCTGCTGCACGCCGGGCACGGCCCCGACTTCTGGCGGCTGCTGGAGTCCTATCCCCGCACGGAGCGGGCGCGCGGGTTCCTGGAGGGCGTCTCGTTCAGCTCCGAGGGGCAGGGCGAGGACGACGTCGACTCCGGCTCGTCGGCGTCCTGAGCGTCCCGGTCCCGTTCGCCCCCGTCACTCCCGGTCGTCGTCCCCGCCGGACTCGCTGAAGATCTGCGCCAGCGCGGCGTCGACGTCCGAGTGCTCCTCGGCCTGGGCGCGCCGCCGGTCGGCGTAGCCCGACGGGTCGTCGAGGTCCTCGGTGCCGGGCAGCAGGTCCGGGTGGTCCCACACGGCATCGCGCGCCTCGGGTCCGCCCGTGGCCACCAGGTGGGCGAACAGGGCGGCGGCGTCCCGGGAGCGGCGGGGCCGCAGCTCGAGCCCCACCAGCGACTTGAACGTGTGCTCGGCCGGTCCGCCGGCGGCCCGGCGCCGGCGGATCATCTCGCGCAGCGGCACGGAGTGCGGCAGGTGCGGCAGGACGGCGGTCGCGGCGACCTCGGACACCCAGCCCTCCACCAGGGCCAGCGCGGTCTCGAGGCGCAGCAGCGTGGCCTGCTGCTCGGGCGTGTTGTGCAGGCCGAAGACGTCGCCGCTCAGGGCCCCGCGCAGCGCCTCGGGGTCGGACATGTCGACGCCGCGCACCTGCTCCTCGAGCGCCTCGAGGTCGATGGTGATGCCGTGCGCGTACTGCTCGACGAGGCCGTGCAGGTGGGCCCGCAGCCACGGGACGTGCACGAACAGGCGGGCGTGGGCGGCCTCGCGCACGGCCATGTAGAGCTGGACCTCGTCGAAGGGGGAGTCGAGCCCCTCGGCGAACTCGGCCACGTTGGTCGGCACCAGCACCGTGGCGGGCTCGGCGAGCAGCGGGACGCCGACGTCGGTGGCGCCGAAGACCTCGCGCGACAGGGTGCCCGCGGCCTGACCCACCTGCATGCCGTACACGGCCGACCCCAGCGATCGCATCATCGCCGCCGGGTCGAGGTCGCCGAGCCCGCCGCCGGGGAAGACGGGCAGGCCCGGCACGCCGAGCCCGCCGAGGTCGTCGTCGCCGACCTGGTCGCGCAGCACCGTGGCCAGGGCGTCGGCGGCCGACGAGGCGACCGGGGCCACCAGGCGCTGCCACGCCGGAAGGGTCGCCTCGACCCACTCGCTGCGGCTCCAGGCGTGCGCCGGTCCGCCCGAAGGCGGCAGGTCCGTCACGGCGTCGAGCCACAGCTCGGCGACCTTCAGCGCCTCGGTGGCGGACCGCGCCTGGCCGCCGGTGAGCGACGGGTCGCCCTCGGCGACGGCGACCTGGCGCGCCAGGTCGTGCGCCACCTGCGCGTTCACGGGTCCGTCGTCGGAGGTGAACAGGCGCTGGAGCTGGTCCATCAGGCGCTGCATCGTGGCGGGGTCGGGGGCGCCGCCGCCGAACAGCGCGGCCGGGTCCAGGCCCTGCGAGCGCATCTGCGCCAGCACCTCGTCGGTGCGGTCGCCGAAGATGCCCTGCAGCGCCTCGCGGATCATGCGGTCGCGGTCGTCGGGGTCGTCGGGCAGGTTGCTCATGGCGGTCCTCGGCTCCTTCCGCGTGCGGCGATCGCCGCACGCTCACGGTACCCATGCCCGACGCCGGCGGGCTCGTGCGCGTTCCGGCTTTCGCTCTGGGCGCACCGGCCCGGCGCGACGTCGTGACGCGGGCACCTGCACCGATCGGTGATGATGGGACGGTGAGTCCCGACCGCAGTCATCAGCCGTTCGAGTCGTTCGGCCAGGCCCTGGCCTCCCCGCGGCCCGACGAGGACGATCTGCGGACGCGTCGGCCGGCCCATCGCGGGGCGAGCCCCCGGTCCGTCACGCTCGTGGTCTCGTTGCTGGTGACCGCCGTCGTCGCCGCCGTGCTCATCGTCATGCCCACCGCCTACGCGGTGCGCACCCCCGGGCCCACGGAGGACACCCTCGGCACGCAGGACCGCGGCGCGGGCCAGAGCGCCTCCGAGCTGCCGCTCATCGAGATCTCGGGTGCCGACACCTACCCCGCCTCGGGGGAGCTGCGGCTGACCACGGTGTCGGTGTACGGCGGTCCGGGCGGTGACGTGCTGCTCGGCGACGTGCTGTGGGGGTGGGTGTCGCAGGAACGCTCGGTCCAGCCGGTCGAGGCGATCTTCCCCGAGCCGATCACCTCCGAGGAGCAGCAGGAGCAGGGGCAGGCGCAGATGCTCAGCTCGCAGGAGTCGGCCACGGTGGCGGCGCTGACGGAGCTCGGCTACGACGTGCCCACCACCATGACGGTCGTGGCGGCGGCCGAGGGCACCGGCGCCGAGGGTGTCGTCGCCGAGGGCGACGTCATCGTGTCGCTCGACGGCGAGCCGCTCGAGACGTACCCCGAGCTGCTCGCCGAGCTGGACGGCGTCTCCCCGGGCGACGACGTCGTGCTGGGGGTGGAGCGCGACGGCGAACCGCTCGACCTGACCGTCACCACCGGGCAGGGCGACGACCGTGCGCTGCTCGGGGTCCTCATCGACCCGCAGTACGACTTCCCCGTGGACGTCACCATCCAGATCGAGGACATCGGCGGTCCGAGCGCGGGCACGATGTTCGCGCTCGGGATCATCGACCTCATGACGCCCGAGGACGAGCTGGACGGAGCCGTCGTGGCCGGGACCGGCACGATGGACGTCGACGGCCGGGTCGGCCCGATCGGCGGCATCGAGCAGAAGATGTACGGCGCGCTGCGCGACGGCGCCGGCTGGTTCCTCGCGCCGTCGGACAACTGCCCGCAGGTGGTCGGTCACGAGCCCGAGGGCCTCGAGGTCGTGTCCGTGGCGACGCTGTCCGAGGCCCGTGCGGCGATGGAGGCCATCGGTGCCGGGGACGGCGCGGACCTGCCGCGGTGCGAGGCCGACGGATCGTGACCGACTCGTGAGCGTCCTGGTGGTCGCCCGTGTCGGAATCGTGGGAACCTGGACCGACATCGGGACGTTGTGCCCTTCGTCCCCGTGACGCACGTGTCCAGTCCCGAGCGCGAATGAGGTGCCCGCTCCGTGTCCTTCGCCCCGCCCCGCCGTCAGGACGGGCCACCACCGGCGCGACGCCGTAGTCCGCTGCTGATCACCCTGGTGGTGCTCGCCGTGCTGGTGGTCGCGCTGCTGTTCCTGACGAACTTCTGGACCGAGGTCCTCTGGTTCACCCAGGTCGGCTTCGCCAACGTCATCTGGACCCAGTGGATCGCGCGCGCCGTGCTGTTCGTCGCCGCGTTCGTGATCATGGGTCTGGCCGTGTGGAGCTCGTTCGCGATCGGCTACCGCTCGCGACCCGTCTACGCGCCGTCCACTCCCGAGCAGGCCACGCTGGACCAGTACCGCGAGGCCGTCGAGCCGCTGCGCAAGATCGTGACGTATGCCGGGCCGGTGCTCATCGGCTTCTTCGCCGGTGCCGCGGCCTCCGCGCAGTGGGAGTCGGTCCTGCTGGCGCTGAACGGCAGCTCGTTCGGCACGTCCGACCCCGAGTTCGGCATCGACGTCGGGTTCTACGTCTTCACCCTGCCCGTGCTGCGGTTCGCCGTGAGCTTCCTGATGGCCGTCGTCGTCATCTCCGCGATCGCCGCGGTGGTCACGCACTACCTGTACGGCGGGCTGCGCATCGGCTCGCTGCCGGCGGGGTCGTCGCGCACCACGACCGAGGCGCGCGTGCACCTGGCCGTGCTGGGCACCCTGCTGATGCTGCTCATCGGGGCGAACTACTGGCTGGACCGGTACTCGATCCTGACCACGCAGAACGAGCGGTACGACGGGGCGTCCTACACCGACGTGCACGCCGTCATCCCGTCCAAGGAGATCCTGACGGGCGTCGCCGTGCTCGTGGCGATCCTGTTCGTCGTCGCGGCGTTCCGGGACACCTGGCGCCTGCCCGCGATCGGCGTCGGCCTCATGGTCGTCTCCGCCATCGCCATCGGCGGGATCTACCCCGCCGTCGTCCAGCGGTTCCAGGTGGACCCCAACGCCCAGTCGCTCGAGGCGCCGTACATCCAGCGCAACATCGAGGCGACCCGCGAGGCCTTCGACATCGACGACGTCGAGTCGCAGCCCTACGACGCCACCACGCAGGCCGAGGAGGGTCAGCTGCGCGACGACGCCGCCACCACCACCCAGGTGCGCCTGCTGGACCCGCAGGTGGTCAGCCCGTCGTTCCGCCAGCTGCAGCAGAACAAGCAGTTCTACAACTTCTCCGACAACCTGTCGGTGGACCGCTACGACATCGACGGGGAGTCGCGGGACACGGTCATCGCCGTGCGCGAGCTCAACCTGGACGGCCTGGCGGACCGGAACTGGGTTAACGACCACACCGTGTACACCCACGGGTTCGGCGTGGTGGCCGCCTACGGCAACCAGCCCGGGCCCGACGGGCAGCCGGCGTTCTTCGAGGGCGGCATCCCCACGCAGGGTTCGCTGACCGACAAGTTCGACGGCGGGTACGAGCCGCGGATCTACTTCAGCCCCGAGGCGCCGGAGTACTCGATCGTCGGCGCCCCCGAGGACCAGGACCCCTGGGAGCTGGACTACCAGGCGGACGAGCAGGGCGGCCAGCAGATCCTCTACGGCTTCCCGACCGACGAGGTCGAGGCCGGACCGGGGATCGGCAACTTCCTGCACGAGCTGCTCTACGCCCTGAAGTTCGGCGACGAGCAGATCTTCTTCTCCGACCGCGTGAACTCCGCGTCGCAGATCCTCTACGACCGCGACCCGCAGGAGCGGATCCAGAAGGTCGCCCCGTGGCTGACCCTCGACAGCGAGGTCTATCCCGCGGTCGTGGACGGCCGGGTCAAGTGGGTCGTGGACGCCTACACGACGTCGGACGCCTACCCCTACTCGACGCGGGAGGCGACGCAGGAGGCCACCACCGACTCGCTCACCCTCGCCGCGCAGGGCGTCCCGGTCGAGCTCCCGCCGGAGGTCAACTACATCCGCAACTCGGTCAAGGCCACGGTCGACGCCTACGACGGCTCGGTGGACCTGTACGCCTGGGAGCCGGAGGACCCGCTGCTGCAGGCCTGGGAAGAGATCTTCCCCGGGTCCCTGCAGCCGATCGACGAGATGTCCGGCGAGCTGATGTCGCACGTGCGGTACCCGCAGGACCTGTTCAAGGTCCAGCGCACGCTGCTCGAGCGCTACCACGTGACCGACGCCGTGGCGCTGTTCACGGGTTCGGACGAGTGGGAGACGCCGGACGACCCGGTCGCCGGCGGCGACACGGTCGCCTCCAAGCAGCCGCCGTACTACCTCACCCTGCAGATGCCGGGCGAGGAGACGCCGGCGTTCTCGCTGACCAGCACCTTCATCCCCGGCGGCAACACGAACCGCGAGATCCTCACGGGGTATCTCGCGGCGGACGCCGACGCCGGGTCGGAGGACGGTCAGGTCGCCGAGAGCTACGGCACCCTGCGTCTGCTGGAGCTGCCGCGTGACTCCACGGTCCCCGGACCGGGTCAGGTGCAGAACAACTTCAACTCCAACCCGACGATCTCCGAGCAGCTCAACATCCTGGGCCGCGGGGACTCCGAGGTCGTGCGCGGCAACCAGCTGACGCTGCCCGTCGGTGGCGGCCTGCTCTACGTGCAGCCGGTCTACATCCAGTCCGGGTCCGGGACGCAGTTCCCGCTGCTGCGCCGTGTGCTGGTCGCCTTCGGCGACCAGACCGGCTACGCCGAGACCCTGGACGAGGCGCTCGACCAGGTGTTCGGCGGCGACTCGGGCGCGGAGGCCGGCGACGCCGACGAGGCCGAGTCCGAGGTGCCGACCGACCAGGTCGACCCGGAGACGGGGGAGACCCTGGAGCCGACGCCGGAGCCCACGGAGACCGAGACCACGGAGCCGACGCCGGAGCCCACCGAGACCGAGGACACCGGCGACGCGACCGACGGATCGCCGCAGGCCCGGCTCGACGCGGCGCTGCAGGACGCCAACCAGGCCCTGACCGACAGCAACCAGGCGCTGCAGGACGGCGACTGGACCGCCTACGGCGAGGCCCAGGAGCGGCTGCAGGCCGCTCTCGAGGAGGCCCTGGCCGCGGAGGGTGAGCTGAACCAGTGATCCGGCCGATCCGGGCGGATGGGGCGTGCTGTGACGTGCGTCCCATCTGCCCGGATCGATTGGACTTCGCTCGATTCGCTGTCCTAGAGTTGGGGACATCGCCGCGGGGTGGAGCAGTTCGGTAGCTCGCTGGGCTCATAACCCAGAGGTCGCAGGTTCAAATCCTGCCCCCGCTACCAAGGGAAGGCCCCCGACCGGATTCCGGTCGGGGGCCTTCGTCATGTCCGGGCTCGAGGTGCGGTCCCGGCGACCGAGGCACACGATGGAGTGACCGACGTCGAAGGGAGATTGCCGTGCCTGGACGAGACCCCGGCCCCAGCATCAAGGACGACGAGCTCTACGAGAAGCTCCGCGACGAGGGCAACAGCAAGGAGAAGGCCGCACGGATCGCGAACGCCGCCGCGAACCGCGGCCGCAGCGACGTGGGCCAGGAGGGCGGCAGCTCGCCCGCCTACGAGGACTGGACCGTCGACGAGCTGCGGGAGCGCGCCGCCGAGCTCGACGTCGAGGGACGTTCCGACATGCGCAAGGACGAGCTGGTCGAGGCGCTGCGCTCGCACTGACCGGACCGGCCGTCCGGGGCGGCGCCGGCCTCCGCCGTCGGGCCGGCCGCACCTGGCGTGCCCGCCCGACGAGGCGCACCATGGAAGGACGACACCGCTCGAGGACGAGACGGAGGTGGACGGTCATGAAGGCCTCGGTCGGGGACAGGATCGTGACGGCGTCCGGCGTGGTGGGAGGTGCGGTGCGCGACGGCGTCGTCGTCGGCTGCCCGCACGAGGACGGGTCCCCGCCCTACCAGGTGCGCTGGTCAGACACCGGGGAGGAGTCGCTGGTCTTCCCCGGGCCGGACTCGCTGGTCAGACCTGCGGACGGGGAGGACGCCGACGACGCGGACGGCGGCGAGCCGCGCCGCACCAGGTCGGTCACGTGGCGCATCCAGGTCTCGCTGGTGGAGTCGGCCGGCAGCACCACGGCGGAGGCCGTCCTGGTGGCCGGGCCGCCCGAGCACGACGACGTCGGTGCGCTGCGCGGCGTCGGGCACGCCCGCAAGGACCCGCAGGACCTGGAGATGCCGGTCATCGGCGACGAGGTGGCGGCCGGGCGTGCGCTGCGTCGGCTCGCGGACGCGCTGCTCGGTCAGGCGGAGGACGACATCGGGACGGTCACGGGGCAGCGGGCGCACGTCCACGGGTGACGTCTCCGACCGGCGCGC
Organism: Isoptericola chiayiensis; assembly: GCF_013149805.1. GTDB lineage: Bacteria > Actinomycetota > Actinomycetes > Actinomycetales > Cellulomonadaceae > Isoptericola > Isoptericola chiayiensis. The sequence goes on along the minus strand of NZ_JABEZT010000012.1, from coordinate 14,957 downwards.
CGTCGTGGTCCGTGCCCAGGCGGTCCCTGCGCGCGAGCAGGTGGCCGCGCTCCGCGGTGTTGGTGCAGAGCGCGGCCGCGGCGTCGTAGGCCTCCCGGGCCTCGGTGGCCCGGCCGGCACGTGCGAGGAGCTCCGCGCGCACGGCGGGCAGCCGGTGCCCGCGCAGGGCCACGGACGCCAGCGCCTCCAGGCCGGCGCGTGGCCCGTGCACCTCGGCCACCGCGACGGCACGGTTCAGGCGGACGACGGGGCTGTCGGCGATCTCCACGAGCTCGTCGTACCGCGCGAGGATGCGTTCCCAGGCCGTGTGCTGCGCCGCCGGGCTGATGGCGTGCTCGGCGGCGACCAGCGCCTGCAGCAGGTAGGGCGAGGCCGGGGCGGCGGTCAGGGGCGCGAGCAGGTCGAGTGCCTCGGCGATCTCGTCGCCGTGCCAGCGGGAGCGGTCCTGGTCCGCGAGGAGCACCGGACGCCCGTCGACGGTGCGCGCGTCGCGGCGCGAGTGCTGCAGCAGCATGAGGGCCAGCAGGGCGTCGACGTCGCTGCGGTCGGTCGACGCCCGCAGGACGTCACGCAGCACCCGGACCAGGCGGATCGCCTCACCCGCGAGCCCGACGCGGACCACGTCGTCGCCCGACGCCGGGGCGTACCCCGCGGTGAAGGCCAGATAGGCGACGTCGCCGACGACGGCGGAGCGCGCCGTCAGGGCGTCGCCGCGAGGCAGCTCGAACCTCTCGCCGGCCAGCTTCTTGCGGGCGCGGGTCAGGCGTGCCGCCATCGTCGGCGTGGACTGCAGGAACAGGCGGGCGACGTCGGCGGTGGGCACACCGAGCACGAGGCGCAGCGTCAGCGCCGCTGCCGCCTCGCGCGACAGGCGCGGGTGCGCGCACAGCAGCACCAGGCGGAGCCGTTCGTCGACCGGGTCGAGGTCGGCGCCGGAGTCGTGCCGGGCACGGGCGGTCAGCTCGGCCTCCACCGCGAGCCTTGGCATGGCGCGGGCGAGCGCCTGCTCGGACCGCAGCCGGTCGAGGGTGCGCCGTCGGGCGGCGGTGAGGAGCCAGCCGGCCGGGTTCGTCGGGGGACCCTGGACCGGCCACGTGCGTGCCGCGGCCTCGAAGGCGTCGCCGAGGGCGTCCTCGGCCAGGTCGAGCCGGTGGTACTGCGCGACGAGCAGGGCCAGGAGGCGGCCCCACTCGTCGCGCAGCGCCGCCTCGAGGCGCGGTGCGGCCTCGCCGGAGCTCGGGCGGTCCGCCATCAGCCGCCGTCGGCCGTGTGGTCGACGGCGGCCCGTACCTCGACCGGGATGCCGACGTTGCCGGCGGCGGGGTCCTCGGCCAGGACGGCGCAGATCTGGAGCAGGTCGTCCAGGTCGTCCGACTCGACGACGTAGAAGCCGGACAGCTGTTCGGCGGTCTCGGCGAACGGGCCGTCGGTCACGACGGTCCTGCCGGCCGGGTCGCGGCTCACCTGCTTCGCGGTGCGCGAGTGCGTGAGCTCCTCCCCGGCGGTGATCCGGTGACCTCGTTCGGTGAGCAGGCGGGCGAACTCCTCGTGCCGGGAGAACACCTGGGCCTGCTGCTCGGCGGTGGCCTGCTCCCAGGCGTCCTCGACGCCGGGTAGCAGCACGACGTAGGTGGTCATGGCAGCATCTTCCTTCCTGTGCGGGTCACTGACATCTCCATGACGGACGAGCGGCCGCCGGATCGACACCGGCCGCCGATCCGTGCCGATCCGGTGCGGGACCTGCCGCGGGCACCCTGCTGTGACCAGCCGCACGTCCGGGAGGGATGTCACCGGCGGCGTGGCATGTTGAGATGCTGCAGGCGGTACGACGTGCGTGCCGCTCCCGGACCTGGAGGAACCACCGTGCGAACCCGTCCCGCGCTCGCCGCAGCGCTCGCCCCCGCCGTCCTGCTCGGGCTGACCGCCTGCTCCACGGGGTCCGACGACGGCGCCACCGCGGAGCCCGCCGCGTCCGGCAGCGCCTCGCCGACGGCGCAGTGCGCGCCCGACGACCTGCCCACGCTGACCGAGGGCACCCTGACGGTCGGTGCGGGCGAACCGTACGAGCCCTGGTACGTGGGCGACCCGTCCTCCGGCGAGGGCTTCGAGTCGGCGCTGGTGTACGCGGTCGCCGCGGAGCTGGGCTACGACGCCGAGGACGTCATGTGGGAGACGGTGACGTTCGAGCAGATCATCTCCCCGGCGATCAAGCCGTTCGACCTCGCCGCCTACCAGACGACGATCACCGAGGAGCGGGCCGAGGCCGTCGACTTCTCCAGCCCTTACCTGACCAGCCGGCAGGGCGTCATCGTCGCCGACGAGGGCGACTACGCCGACGCGGCCTCCCTGGCCGACCTGGAGGGGGCGCGCATCGGCGTCACCGCCGCGCAGACCTCCCTGGACGCCGCCGAGTCGGCGTGGGGCGACGCGGTCGAGATCACGCCGTTCAGCGCGGCGGGCGACGGCATGACCGCGCTGACCTCCGGCACGATCGACGCGATGGTGATGGACGTCGACCAGGGCGTGGCCGCCTCCACCGTCTACTTCCCGGACACCCAGGTCGTCGGCACCCTGCCGGACGTCGGTGAGCCGGAGCAGCTCGGCCTGGTGCTCGACAAGGACTCCGGGCTCACCGCGTGCGTGTCGGCCGCCGTCGACGCCCTGGAAGAGGACGGCACCCTGGACGAGCTGCGCACGCAGTGGCTGAAGTCCGACGACATCGAGCAGCTGTCCTGACCACTCGATGAGTGACGGCTGGGTCCCCTCGGAGCGCGCCCGCGAGCGGGCGGCGTTCCGGCGTGCCCAGCACCGGCGTGCGCTGGCCGTCGCCGCGGTGGCGACCGCCGTCGTCCTCGCCGCCGTCGTCGCCGTGGTCACTACCGCCCCCGGTTGGGAGCGGGCCCGGGAGGCGTTCTTCTCCCCGCAGCGCGCCTGGGAGGTGCTGCCCGAGGTCGCCGAGGGCCTCTGGCTCAACCTGCGCGTGTGGGTCGTGGCCTCCGTGGTCGGGCTCGTCATCGGTCTGGCGCTGGCCGTGCTGCGCACCTCGCGGATCCCGGCGCTGTTCCCGGCACGGATGCTCACCGTGCTGTACGTCGACGTGTTCCGCGGCGTGCCCGTGCTGCTGGTGCTGCTGCTGGTCGGGTTCGGCCTGCCCGCCCTGCGCCTGGAGTGGCTGCCGACGTCGGCGGCGTTCCTCGGCGGGCTCGCCATCCTGCTGACCTACACGGCCTACCTCGCCGAGATCTTCCGCTCGGGCATCGAGTCGGTGCACCCCTCGCAGGTCGCCGCGGCCCGGTCGCTCGGGCTCACGCGGGGGCAGGCCGTGCGCAAGGTCGTGCTGCCCCAGGCGGTGCGCAACGTCACCGCGCCGGTCGCGAGCATGCTCGTGTCGCTGCAGAAGGACTCCGGGCTGATCTCCATCCTCGGGGCGGTCGACGCGATCCGCGCCGCGCAGATCGCCACCACCGGCGACTACAACTTCACGCCCTACGTCGTGGCCGGCGTGCTGTTCCTGCTGATCTCGATCCCGCTGACCCGCCTGGTGGACGCCTGGTCGGCGCGGCAGGGCTGGCGCGGCTCGCTGCGCGGCGTCAGCGGTGCGGGGGTGGTCCGGTGATCGCCCGTCCGACGCCGGACGGCCCCGCGCCGCTGCTGCGCCTGCGCGACGTGCGCAAGACGTTCCCGACCGGGCCGGGCCGCCGCGCCGGCCGCAGGACCGTCCTGGACGGCATCGACCTCGACGTGGACGAGCACCGGTGCGTCGTGCTGGTCGGGTCCTCCGGGTCCGGCAAGTCCACGCTCCTGCGCGTCGTCGACCTGCTTGAGGACGTCGACGACGGGCAGGTGCTGCTCGACGGCGTCGACGTCGCCGACCCGTGGGTGGACGCCGACGCCGTGCGGGCCCGCTTGGCGATGGTGTTCCAGTCCTACAACCTGTTCCCGCACCTGAGCGTGCTCGACAACGTCACGCTCGCCCCCCGCCTCGTGCACCGGCGCCCGCGGTCCGACGCCGAGGACGCCGGCCGGCAGATGCTCGCCCGGGTGGGGCTGGCGGACAAGGCGGCGTCCTACCCCGACCAGCTCTCCGGGGGCGAGCAGCAGCGCGCCGCGATCGCCCGCGCGCTGGTGGGCGGGCCCGAGCTGCTGCTGCTCGACGAGGTCACCTCCGCGCTCGACCCCGAGCTCGTCGGCGAGGTCCTCGACCTCCTGCTCGACCTGCGTGCCGAGGGCACCACCATGCTCGTGGCCACGCACGAGATGGACTTCGCCCGGCAGGTCGCCGACGAGGTCGTGTTCCTCCACGACGGCCGCGTCCACGAGCGCGGCACCCCGGCCGAGGTGCTCGACGCGCCGCAGCGGGAGCGCACGCGCGAGTTCCTGCGCCGGCTGCGCTGAGCCCTTTGCGCGGCGGCGCCGTGCTGCGGGCCGGGATGCGCGGGCCGGTCGTGACGTATCTGGCCGCGCCGCCGCTCCTCCCTCAGTACAGGGAGGTCCGCGATGAAGCGTCTGGTGCTGTGCTGCGACGGGACCTGGAACCATGCGGTCAACGCGCAGGTGTCCAACGTCGAGAAGCTGGTGCGCAGCGTCGTGCCCGGGCAGGTGCCCGGCAGCGACGACGTCCAGGTGGTCGGGTACGTCGGCGGCGTCGGGGCGCGCGGCTACCTTGTCGACCGGCTCCTCGGCGGCGCCTTCGGCTACGGGCTCACCCGCAACGTCGTCGACGGCTACCGGTTCCTGGCCATGAACTACGCCCCCGGCGACGACATCGTCGTCCTCGGCTACTCCCGCGGCGCCTACACCGCGCGCAGCGTCGTGGGCATGATCGCCCAGGTCGGCCTCCTGACACCCGAGTCCGTCGACGCCGGGCTGCTCGACGACGCCGAACGCACCTACCGCCGTCGGGCCCGCACCGGGGACGACGCCGGGCAGGCCGCCGCGGCGCGGGCCAAGGCCGACTTCAAGCGGACGCACTCGCACGACGTCCGGGTGCGGTTCCTCGGCGTCTACGACACCGTCGGCGCCCTCGGCGTGCCCGGCCTGACGCGGCGACGCAGCCGGTTCCACGACGTCACCCTCTCCTCCGTCGTGGACACCGCACGCCAGGGACTGGCCATCGACGAACGCCGCATCACGTTCCAGCCGTGCCTGTGGTCCGTGCCCGACGACGACGTCCCCGGCCGGGTGCAGCAGGTCTGGTTCCCCGGCGGGCACGGCGACGTCGGCGGCGGCTCCGAGCACGCCGGGCTGTCCGACGTCACGCTGACCTGGATGGCCCACGAGCTCGCCGCCGTCGGCGTGGTGCTCGACGAGGCGCGCCTCGCCCGGCAGATGTGCTCCGACCCCTGGGTGCTCGACGCCCGGCCCGCCTGGTACTACCGCGTCCTCAACGCCGTCCGACGAGCCGTGCCGCGCTACGGCGTCGTCGACGGCCGGCGGGTGTTCCGGCGCGGGCTGCGGGTCCTCGCCCTGCCCGGGGACGACGGCGGCTGGCGGGACCGCGTGGCGCTCGCGGACACCGCGGTGCAGCACGTGCTGCGCGACGGCTACGCGGACCGGGCCCGGAACCTGGGGTGGTGGCTCGAGGAGGCCGGTGGGCTGGAGGCGGTGCCCACGGTCTGCGTCGGGGCGGCGCCGGAGGACGCTCGGCCCCCGCTGCGGACCTGACGGCGCGCGCGGACCTCAGGAGTCGGCCTCAGGAGTCGTAGGCGTCCTTGACGACCAGCACCGGCACGGAGGCGTCGAGCAGGACGCGTTGCGTCGTCGTGCCCATGAGGAACGTGCCCTGGCTCGACCGCTTGCGCGACCCGAGCACCACCAGCGTGGCGCCGGAGCCCTCGGCGGCGTCGAGGATGGCGTCGGCGGGCTCGGTGTCCTCCGACCGGAACGCCAGCTCCGCCGGGGCGCCGTCCAGGACGGCGGTGAGCTCGTCGGGTGCGGCGGATCCCGGTGGCGACGGGTCGAGGACCAGGACCAGGAGCGAGGTGTCCCGCTGGCGCGCCTCGTCCACAGCGGTCCGGACAGCCGCCTCGCCGTGCGGGGAGGCGTGGTAGGCCACGAGCACCGTCATGGCCCCACTGTGTCACATCTGGTGGGGGGAGCGGCGCCCGCGCCGCAGGCCGAGCTCGTAGGCGACGAGAGCCACCAGCCACACCGCCGTGACCGGCAGGACGAACCCGAACATCGCCCCGCCGAACGGGCCCTGCGCGTCGTGGTCGGTCGCAGCCAGGAGGACGTAGGCGAGGTAGACCAGGTAGAGGACCACGAACAGCCCGCCCTCCCAGCGCACGATCGCCTGGCCGGTGAAGGCGATCGGCAGCAGCACGACCGCGACGGCCACCATGATGGGCAGGTCGACGTTGACCGCCGCGGGGTCCACCTCGATGCCGCCCGGCGCGATCAGGGCGGTCAGGCCGAGGACGGCCCCGATGTTGAAGATGTTGCTGCCGACGATGTTGCCCACCGCCATGTCCCGCTCCCCGCGCCGCACCGCGATGACGCTGGTGGCCAGCTCCGGCAGCGAGGTGCCGACGGCCACCACGGTCAGGCCGATCACCAGGTCGCTGACGCCGAACGCCGAGGCGATCTGCGTGGCCCCGTCCACGAGCAGCTGCGCGCCGAGCACCAGCAGGCCCACTCCGACCACGACGAGCACGGCGTCGACCCCGATCGAGCGTGCGCGGGTGGTGCGGAAGCGTGCCAGGGCGTCGGTCCCGTCCTGCGCGCGGGGCTCGTCGGCGGTGCCGCGCTCGCGCCGCGCCACGATCGTGGTCATCACGAGGTAAACGGCCAGCAGGCCGAGCAGCAGGACGCCGTCGGTGGTGCTGATCGTGTCGTCCAGGGCCAGGACCAGCGTGAGCACGGACAGCCCCACCATGACCGGGATGTCGGTGCGCACCAGCCGGGAGGTCACCGCCAGCGGGACCACGAGTGCCGCCACCCCGAGGACGAGGAGGATGTTGGCGATGTTCGAGCCGACGACGTTGCCGACCGCGAGACCGGGGGAGCCGGCGAGCGCGGAGCCTGCGCTGACGGCCAACTCAGGGCTCGACGTCGCGAACGACACGACCGTCAGGCCCACCACGAGGGCCGACATCCCCATCGTGCGCGCCAGGGAGGCGGCGCCGCGGACGAGGGCCTCGCCACCACCGACGAGGAGGACGAACCCGGCGAGCAGGAGCAGGACGCTGGTGAGGCTCACGGGGCCCAGGCTACGGGTCCCGAGGTGATCGGGGTGCGGCTCAGGCCGCCGCGAGCTGCTCGACGACCTGGCGCTTGGCACGCGTGAGCATGCCGGCCATGCCGTTGAGGCGCAGCACGCTCACCGCTCGGGTGAGCCCGAGCTGGAGCGGGAACTCCTCGGGGACGTCGAGGACCTGCTGCGGCGTGAGCCCGGACAGCCCCTGGGCGAGGATGGAGGCGAAGCCGCGCGTGGTGGGTGCCTCCTGCGGGGCCGTGGCGTAGAAGTGCACGACGCCGTCGGACACCTCGGCGAACGCCCGCACGGGGGACTGGCACTCCTCGACCTTCTCCAGCATGCCCGGGGCCGCGGCGTAGCGCTCCGGCAGGTCGGGCAGCTCGCGGGAGAACTCCAGCAGGAGCTGCAGGCGCTCGGACTCGGACAGCGCCAGGAAGTCCTCGCGGATCTCGGCGAGGGACTTGGGCAGGGCGGGTGCGGCGTCGTCGGTCATGGCTCCATCATCTCGTAGCGTGCACACCCCTCCCGCGAGGTAGGCCAACTCTCGACGAGGTAGGCAACTTCTTCCCGGGGTAGGCAATTCTCCGGCGACGTAGGCCGTTCCCCCGCGAGGTAGGCACTTTTCCGTCGAGGTAGGCCACGCCACGGTGGCCTACCTCGGCCGGATATTGCCTACCCCGGGGAGAACGCGCCTACCTCGCGGGAACGTCGCCTACGTCGCGTGGAACGTGCCTACCTCGCGAGAGGTCCGCCTACCTCGCGGGGGTGGGAGGGGCGGGAGTGCGGTCAGGCCGCGGGGGCCTCGCCGGGCTGGTCGCCGGCGACGATCGGGACGCGCACGGCGTTGCCCCACTCGGTCCAGGACCCGTCGTAGTTGCGCACGTCCGGGATGCCGAGCAGGAAGTGCAGGGCGAACCAGGTGTGGCTCGAGCGCTCCCCGATGCGGCAGTAGGTGATGACCTTGTCCTCGTCGGTGATGCCGAGGCCGCCCGCCTGGTAGATGGCCGCGAGCTCGGCACGCGGCTTGTACGTGCCGTCCTCGGACACGGCCGTGGCCCACGGGACGTTGTGCGCGGTGGGGATGTGCCCGCCGCGCAGCACGCCCTCCTCGGGGTAGTCGGGGATGTGGAGGCGCTCGCCGGTGAACTCCTGCGGGGAGCGGATGTCGACCAGCGGGCCCTGGCCGAGGTGCGCGAGCACGTCCTCCTTGAAGGCGCGGAACGTGGTGTCGTCCCGCTCGACGGACGGGTACTCGGCCGGGGTCGGCGTCGGCACGTCCGTGGTGAGGTCGCGGCCCTCGGCGACCCAGAGGTTGCGGCCGCCGTCGAGCAGGCGGACGTCGGCGTGGCCGAAGAGGGTGAAGACCCACGCGGTGTAGGCGGCCCACCAGTTGTTCTTGTCGCCGTACAGCACGATGGTGGTGTCGCGGCCGATGCCCTTGGAACCGAGCAGCTCGGCGAAGCCGGGGCCGTCGAGGTAGTCGCGCTCGACGGGCAGCAGCAGGTCGGTGTGCCAGTCGATCTTGACCGCGCCGGGGATGTGCCCGGTCTCGTAGAGCAGCACGTCCTCGTCGGACTCCACGACGACGAGGTCCGGGTTCTCGAGGTTCTCGGCGAGCCACTGGGTGGTCACCAGGCGCTCGGGGTGGGCGTACTCCTGCAGGCGAGGCGTGGGGTCGAGCGGTGCGGGCATGATCTCCTCCTGGTCGGTGGTCCGGAGCCACCCTAGGCCGGAGGTGAGCAGCCCGGACACCTGGCGTCCATCATGTGGGACCACGATGTGAGACGCGCATGGTGAGCGCTGCGATGCTGCGCCCCGCGCCACCGGTCCTACACTGGCAGCACCACCGGACGACGACGTCGGAGGCGCCATGAGACATCGGTCCGCCGGTCAGGGCGAGGGTGCCGTGACCACGGGTGCTGCCGTGCCCGTACGCCGCGACCGCCGGTCCGTGCGCACCGCCTACGACGCCTTCCTCGACACCGGGACGCTCCCGGACGGCCTGGACCCGCTGGTCGCGGCGTCCTGGCGCCGCAGCCGCTCCAGCGGCGTCGACCCCGACACCCCGCACGCCACGATCGGCCTGCCCGCGGACGAGCTCGACGACTACCGCGCCGGCCACCCGCTGGCCCCGCTCATGCCGGTCGTGCGCGAGCTCGTGGTCGACGCCGCGCGGGAGGACGGGCTCGTCGTCGCCGTCTCCGACGACGCCGGACAACTGCTGTGGGTCGAGGGCGCCCGCTCCACCCGCGCCACCGTGGAGTCCGTCGGGTTCGTCCCCGGTGCCGTGTGGCGCGAGCAGGACGTCGGCACCAACGCCCCCGGGACCGCGCTGGCCACGCGGCGTCCCGTCCAGGTGCTCGGTGCCGAGCACTTCTCCCGGCCGGTCCAACGACTCAACTGCGCGGCCGCGCCGATCCGCGACCACGACGGCACGGTCCTCGGGGTCCTCGACGTCACCGGAGGACGTCCGGCGGCGTCCCACGTCACCCTGTCGCTGGTCCGTGCCACCGTCGCCAGCCTCGAACGCGAGCTCGCCGCCCGGGCCGTCCGACAGCTCCCTGACCGCAGCAGCCCGTCCGGCCCCGTCGCCGAGCCGCAACTCCAGCTGCTCGGCACGCCCGCCCTGCTGACGTCCGACGGCGAACGGCGGCTCCCGGGCCGGCACGCCGAGATCCTCGCCCTGCTCGCCGAGCACCCGCGCGGCCTGACCGCCGACGAGCTCGCCGTGCTGCTGCACCCCGGAGACCTGTCCGACGTGACCGTCCGGGCCGAGATCTCCCGCCTGCGCCGCGCCGTCGGCCCCCTGGTCACCGGCTCCCGCCCGTACCGGCTCGCCCCGCACGTCCGCACCGACGTCGACGCCGTCCGTGGCCTCCTCGCCGCCGGGGAGACCGCACGCGCCCTGGCCGCCTGGACCGGGCCGCTGCTGCCCCGGTCCCTCGCGCCCGGCGTCGAACGACTGCGCGCCGAGCTCACCGCCGAGGTGCGCGCCGCCGTCCTCGCCGACGCCGATCCCGAGGCGCTGGAAGCCTGGACCCGGACCGACGACGGCGCAGACGACGTCGCCGCCTGGCGGCAGCTGGTCGCCCGTGCCGCACCCGGCAGCCCCCGGTGGACGCGAGCGCGGGCCCACCTCGCCGTCGTCGACGCCGCGCTGCGCTGAGGCCCGCGGGAAGCGCCCGGCCGCGCAGGTGCAACGGTGTTGCAACACCTGCCGCATACCGTCGCAGCCACGGCGCGACGACGCGCCGTCGCCGGCCGCCACGAACGGCCCGGCGCGGTGAGCACTGCGAGGAGGCAGCACACCATGACCGTCTACACGCCCCCGGGACAGTCCGGGTCGATCGTCGAGTACCGGTCCCGGTACGACCACTGGATCGGCGGCGAGTACGTCCCCCCGGCGAACGGCGAGTACTTCGAGAACCCCAGCCCCGTCACCGGGCAGACCTTCTGCGAGGTGGCCCGCGGCACCGCCGACGACATCGAGAAGGCGCTCGACGCCGCCCACGGCGCCGCCCCCGCCTGGGGCCGGACCTCCGCCACCGAACGGGCCAACATCCTCAACGCCATCGCCGACCGCATCGAGGCCAACCTCGAGAAGATCGCCGTCGCCGAGAGCTGGGAGAACGGCAAGGCCGTCCGCGAGACCCTCGGCGCGGACATCCCGCTCGCCGTCGACCACTTCCGCTACTTCGCCGGCGCCATCCGGGCCCAGGAGGGCTCGGTCTCCGAGATCGACGAGAACACCATCGCCTACCACTTCCACGAGCCCCTCGGCGTCGTCGGGCAGATCATCCCGTGGAACTTCCCGATCCTCATGGCCACCTGGAAGCTGGCGCCGGCGCTCGCGGCGGGCAACGCCGTCGTGCTCAAGCCGGCCGAGCAGACCCCCGCGTCGATCCTGTATCTGATGGACATCATCGGGGACCTGCTGCCGCCCGGCGTCGTCAACGTGGTCAACGGGTTCGGGGCCGAGGCGGGCAAGCCGCTCGCGTCCTCGCCGCGCATCCGCAAGATCGCCTTCACCGGCGAGACGACGACGGGGCGGCTGATCATGCAGTACGCCTCGGCCAACATCATCCCGGTGACCCTGGAGCTCGGCGGCAAGAGCCCGAACGTGTTCTTCTCCGACGTCGCCGCCGAGCGCGACGACTTCTACGACAAGGCGCTCGAGGGCTTCACCATGTTCGCCTTCAACCAGGGCGAGGTGTGCACGTGCCCCTCGCGGGCCCTGATCCAGTCCGACATCTACGACCAGTTCCTCGGCGACGCCCTGAAGCGCACCGAGGCGGCCGTCCAGGGCAACCCCCTGGACACCGAGACGATGGTCGGCGCGCAGGCCTCCAACGACCAGCTCGAGAAGATCTTGTCCTACATCGACATCGGCAAGGCCGAGGGCGCCAAGGTGCTGACCGGCGGGGAGCGGGCCGACCTGGGCGGCGACCTGTCCGGTGGGTACTATGTCACCCCGACGATCTTCGAGGGCAAGAACTCGATGCGGATCTTCCAGGAGGAGATCTTCGGGCCCGTCGTGTCGGTGACGGACTTCGCCGACTACGACGACGCGATCAAGATCGCCAACGACACCCTCTACGGCCTGGGGGCCGGGGTGTGGACCCGCAACGGCACGACGGCGTACAAGGCGGGCCGCGCCATCGAGGCCGGGCGCATCTGGACCAACTGCTACCACGCCTACCCCGCCGCCGCGGCGTTCGGCGGCTACAAGGGCTCCGGCGTCGGGCGCGAGAACCACAAGATGATGCTCGACCACTACCAGCAGACCAAGAACCTGCTCGTCAGCTACTCCGGCGTGCGGGACGGGTTCTTCTAGGAACGGGGGAGTGATGACGGACTCCGCGGACGTCTCGCGGGTCGCCGTCACCGACGCCGCGGCCGAGCTCCTCGCTCGGCTGCGGCGTCGCCACGGCGAGCTCATGTTCCACCAGTCCGGCGGGTGCTGCGACGGCTCCAGCCCCATGTGCTACCCGGCCGGCGACTTCATCACGTCCGACGCCGACGTGCACCTGGGCGACCTGTCCCTGTCCGACGACGGCGGGCCCGGCCCCGCGGTGGCGTTCACCGTTCCGGTGTGGATGAGCCGGGCGCAGTTCGAGTACTGGAGCCACACCCACCTGACGATCGACGTCGTGCCGGGACGGGGTGCCGGGTTCAGCGTCGAGGCGCCCGAGGGGGTGCGGTTCCTCATCCGTTCGCGACTGTTCACCGACGAGGAGGCCGCGGCCCTGCGGTGAACGGGCGGCCCGCGGTGGCTGCGCTGCGGGCCGTCGTGCGCGGGGTGTAGTCCGGGCTGCGCGCCGCGCGACGCGGGCCTAGCGTCGAGGGATGGATGCTCGGCAGGACGACCGCTGGTCGCAGGACGTGACCGACCGCTCCGACGCGCTCGACCTCGAGGGCGACGTCTTCACCTGGGACGACCCGGCACGCATCGCCGCGTCGCTCAAACGGTCGGCCGAGGCCAGCGACCGGCGCAAGGGCAGCGCCTACCGGTCGGCGATGTCGATGCTCACGTTCTACATGAACCGCGCCGGGTCGCAGCTGACCGACGAGCGGCGCGACGTGCTGGAGCGGGCCAAGGGCGAGCTGCGCGCCGCGTTCGGGCGGGACTGACCGGCGGGGCCGGCGTCGACCGGGATCCTGGCGCAGGGGCTGTCGCGCGGGCCTCTGACCCGCTATGTTGCATGCCGTGAGCACCGAAGTCGACGCCCTCCCGTCCGTGTCATCGCTGCCGGCATGGCTCGTGCCCTCCGTGTACCTGAACTGGTCCTCGGAGTGGCTGCGCGAGTCCATCGCCATCGCGACCCGTTCGCGTGAGCACGCGCTGCCCGGCGGGCCCGACGGCCCGAAGCGGGGCGACGTCGTCGTCACCGTGCTCGGCGAGGCCGGCGTCGTCGCCTCGGTGGAACTCATGGGCGCCTCCGACGGCGACTCCTGGATCACCGACGAGCTGTTCGGCCCCGACCGCCCGATCGTGTGGGCCGACCTCTTCGACGGCGCCGACGCCTACATCGGCTCGTCCGGCTGGCTGCCCGCCGAGCACGCCCGCGCCGTGCTGGACGGCATCGCCAACCAGTTCCACGACGGTCCGGTGCACACCATCGACCCGGGCGACTGCGGCGCGGGTCCTGCGGCGTCCGACGTCCACGTGCTGCGCATCATCGGTCACCGTGCGGTGACCGGGTGGGCGATGCGCCGCGAGGAGCGGTGCGCCACCTGCGAACGGTTCGTCGACGTGCACGAGCTGCAGGCGCACGACGACGGCGCCGTGCGCCTCGGCACGACGACCGCCGGTGGGCGCACGCTCGAGCAGGTCATCCGCGACGTGCACCTGATGTGCGGGCAGTGCCACGACCTCATGCACGCGCACTCGGTATCCGCGCAGCGTGCCCGCCTGCGCCCGCAGTGCCCCGGCTGCGGCGTGCGCGGGAAGACCAAGCGCATCGTGTGGGGCATGACCTTCACCGACGACGTCGTCAGCGCCGAGCCCGACGTCGTCTACGGCGGGTTCGAGGTCCCCGTGCCCGCCCCGGAGTGGTACTGCACCTCCTGCCACGCGAACTTCGGCAGCACCGTCGTGGCCTCCCGGGTCCTGGACGAGCAGGGTCCCGCCGTGCCGCAGCCGGTCACCGGTGCCATCGGTCGGCTCGACGAGGACGCGCTGCAGTCGGCCTCGACCGTCGCGGAGATGCCCGAGGGGTCGGCGGCCGACGTCGAGCCCGGGGAGTCCGCGCGCTGGGAGCCCACCAGCGGGATCTGAGCTCTGCTGGCCACCCGGAGCTCTGGCTGGTCAGGGTGTGTCGTGCTGGCCGCTCGGATCGGCAGAGTGCGGCCGGTTCGGCAGGATGACTTGCCGAACCGGCCGCACTTTGCCGAACCGATGCCAGCAGTCGGGGATGCTCAGGCAGCCAGTGAGCGTGCCCGACGGCGGCGCCGTACCAGACCGTGGTCCGCGGGCGGTACGTACGGGGTGAGCTGCAGCGGCATGCCTGCCTCGACGGGCGTGCGGTCCGCCTTGCGGTGGTTGCAGGGCTCGCACGCCGCCACGAGGTTCAGCCACGAGCTGTCGCCCCCGCGGGACCGCGGCACCACGTGGTCGACGGTCTGCGCCGGCCCGCCGCAGTAGGCGCACTCGCCGTCGCGGCGCTTGACGCCGTCCTTGGTCACCGCCGGGCGGCCGCCGCCGCGGTACAGCCAGCGCATGGCGACGTAGCGGACCAGCCGCAGGACACGGGGGAGCGGGTAGGGGCCGAAGGAGACGCCGTCTACCGACTCCTCCACCACGGCCACCTCGCGCACCAGCATCGTGATGGCGTGCTTGACGGACACGCGGTGCAGCGGCTCGTAGCCGGCGTTGAGGACCAGCACGTCGGCCACGGTCCTGCTCCCTCCTGTGCGGTGCGCACGGGCCCCAGGCCGGTACGCGCTCGGCGGCTCCTCGATGGGTCGGTGTCGGTGCGGCGGCGATCGGGCAGGATCGCCGGACAGGCGTGTGACTCCTGTCACGATGAAAGTAGAGGTCCGGGGCCTGGAAGTCCAGCATTTTGCCGTCGCGGCAGCCCGGGATGCGCATCACGCGCGGCTTTTGCGCGCTTCGCCCTATCCCGCTCGCGAGGTAGGCAACTTTCCCGCGGGGTAGGCAACCCTCCCGCGACGTAGGCAACCTTCCCGCGGGGTAGGCGACTTCCGCGCGGGGTGGGGTTATCCGGTGAGGCGGACGTGGGCGTCGTGGACTTCGATGGGG
>NZ_JABEZT010000011.1 GCF_013149805.1 Isoptericola chiayiensis | reverse complement strand
GCCTGAAGAACTACATCGCCCGCAACCTCTACCGAGCCCTCAAACGAGCCGACCTCTCACAGACCCCTTGACAACCCATAGAAGCCTCTCGCGGTCCGTCCGCCTACCTGGCGGAGAAGTTGCCTACCTCGCGGTCCGTCCGCCTACCTGGCGGAGAAGTTGCCTACCTCGCGACCGGGTTGCCTACCTCGCGGAGAAGTTGCCTACCTCGCGAGCCCGGCGTCGTGGATCGCGATCGCCGCCTGGACCCGGTTGGCGGCGTCCAGCTTGTCGAGGATGCGCGACACGTGCGTCTTCACGGTCGGCACGCTCATGTACAGCTCGCCGGCGATCTCCGCGTTGGACAGTCCGCGCGCCAGCACCACCGCCACCTCGCGCTCCCGCTCGGTCAGCGACCCGACGCGCCGCTCGGCGGCTCTCCGGTCCGCGCCTCCCGCCGCACCCGGCGCACCCCGACCTCCGGTCCCCGAGACCTGCGCCACGAGCTGGGCCATCACCGACGGCGAGAACGTCGGCTCCCCGGCGGCAGCGGCCCGCACGGCAGCGACCAGCCGGTCCGGGGGCGTGTCCTTGAGCAGGAACCCGGCCGCCCCGGCACGCAGCGCCTGCAGCACCATGTCGTCGGTGTCGAACGTGGTGAGCACGAGCACGCGCGGCCCGCCGTGGTCGAGGGCGACGATCTGGCGGGTGGCCTCGATGCCGTCCACGCGGGGCATGCGGATGTCCATGAGCACGACGTCGGGACGCTCGGCGCGCACGAGGGCGACGGCGTCGTCCCCGTCCGCGGCGTCGCCGACCACGCGGACCTCCGGCGCTCCGCCCAGGATCAGTCCCAACCCGGCCCGGACCAGCGGGTCGTCGTCCACGACGACGACGGAGATCGACTCGGTCATGACGCCCACGGTAGCCAGGCTCGCAGCACGAAGCGTCCGTCGGTCCCACGCGCCGTGAGGGTCCCGCCCGCCAGCTCGGCACGCTCGACCAGGCCGAGCAGCCCGAGGCCCGACGGCGGCACGGGAGGCACGGCGGCTCCGGGATCGCCCGTCGCGGGTCGTTCGCCCGCGTCCGGCGTCGGGTTCGTCACCGTGATCCACAGGCCCTGTCCCGGCGCACCCCGCAGCACCACCGACGCCGGCAGGTCCGGGGCGTGCTTGCGCACGTTCGTCAACGCCTCCTGCACGATCCGGTACGCGGTCCGCGAGGTCGCGGTCGGCAGCCGCTCCGGCTCGGTGGTCCGGTCCATCAGCCGCGCGGCCTGTCCCGACCAGTTCGTCGAGCGCACCAGCTCGTCGAGGTCGGCGAGGGTCGGCTGCGGCTTCTCCGGCCGGCCGTCCGACCCGCCCGTCCCTGCCGACGGGTCGGCCACGGTGCCGCCGTCGTCCCCCGCGGCCTCCGGCCCGTCGAGACCCCTCAGCACGCCGAGCACCTCGCGCAGCTCACCGAGGGCCTCGTGGGCGCTGTCGCGCACCAGGGCGGCGGACTCGGCGACCTTCTCGGGCGGCAGGTCCGTGCGGTAGGCCAGCGCGCCGGCGTGCATCGCCACGAGCGACATGCGATGCGCGAGCACGTCGTGCATCTCGCGGGCGATCCGCGCCCGCTCGTTGGCACGCGCCTGCGCGACCCGGCTCGCCTGCTCCCGCTCCGCCGTCGCCAACCGCTCGTGCAGGGAGGCCAGGTGCTCGCGCCGCAGCCCGATGTAGGCGCCGATCCACACGAGCAACGAGTAGAGGACCAGGCCGCCGACCACGTCGAACAGCCACGTCATCCCGTCGTCGACCGGATACAGCACGCCGTACGCCCACCCCGACACGACGAACACGACCCCCACCGCGACGATGCGCCACCAGCGCCGGTGCGTCGCGAAGGACACCACGGCCAGCGCCAACGGTCCGGCCGCGAAGACCGACACCGTCGCCGCGGCGCTGAGCAGCAGCGCCACCGTCGTCGGCCACCGCCGACGCAGCAGCACCACACCGAAGCACCCCAGCCCCACCAGGATGTCCACGGCGATCTGCCCGTCCTCGATGGCGCGCTGCCCGGACTCCGCCTCCACCACCACGAACCCGGTCACGACCATGCTGGCCGTGAACGCCACGCCGAGACGCCACACCTCGGACCAGAGGCGGGCGAGCCGGGAGGTGCCGGCGGACGGAGTGACCACCTGGTGAGCGTAGGCACGGGGACGACGCCGGGCATCCGCCGTCGGACGCTTCCCGCACCCCCGGCATCCGCCGAAAGGATGACGACCGACCGCCGACCGGCCCAGCAGAACCCTCCGCACGGGCGATGCGCCGCCCCGTCGGCGCCCGCGAGGGTGGAGCCATGATCACCGTGGAGCACCTGACCAAGAGGTACGGGCCGGTCCAGGCCGTGAGCGACGTGACGTTCACGGCCGAACCGGGTCTCGTGACCGGATTCCTCGGCCCGAACGGCGCCGGGAAGTCGACCGCCATGCGCATGATGACGGGCCTGACCCCGCCCACGAGCGGGACAGTTCGCGTCCTCGGCAAGCCGTACGCGGCCCTCGCCAACCCCGGACGGCGCGTCGGCGTCCTGCTCGACGCCTCCGCCCAGCACGCGGGGCGCACCGGCCGCGAGACGCTCGCCCTCGGCGCCCTGCTCATGGGTGTCGAACGGCGCCGCGTCGACGAGGTCCTGGACCTCGTCGGGCTCACACCGTCGGAGGCGGGGCGCCGCGTGCGCACCTACTCCCTGGGGATGCGGCAGCGGCTCGGGCTCGCGAGCGCCCTGCTCGGCGACCCGGACGTGCTGATCCTCGACGAGCCCGCCAACGGCCTCGACCCCGCCGGCATCCGCTGGATGCGGGACCTGCTGCGCGACTTCGCGCAGCGGGGCGGCACCGTGCTGCTGTCCAGCCACCTGCTGTCCGAGATCGAGCAGGTCGCCGACCGCCTCGTGGTGATCGGTCGCGGACGGGTCGTGGCGGA
Source organism: Isoptericola chiayiensis (assembly GCF_013149805.1). Taxonomy (GTDB): domain Bacteria; phylum Actinomycetota; class Actinomycetes; order Actinomycetales; family Cellulomonadaceae; genus Isoptericola; species Isoptericola chiayiensis. The sequence continues at coordinate 93,173 of NZ_JABEZT010000011.1, read as the reverse complement.
GGGCACCAAGGACGAGCTGCTGCGCGCGGCCGGCATGGTGGTCCGCTCGCTGGACGACCACGCGCTGGCTGCCGAGCTGCGCCGTGCCGGCGTCGACGTCGAGGCGGGTGCGCACGGCGGGCTGTCCGTCGCGGCGGACGCCGAGACCGTCGCCCGGACCGCCGTCGGCGCCGGTGTGCTCGTGACCGAGCTGCGCCCCGCCGACTCCCGAGGGCTGGAGGAGCTGTTCCTCGAGCTCACCGCCGCCGACGCCCGCGAGGAGGTGTCCGCATGACCGCCGTCGACCAGACCCGGACCCGCAGCCGCACGAGCGCACCTCCCGCGGCCGACGTCCGCCCCGTCCCGTTCTCCCGCCTGACCCTGTTCGAGTGGCGCAAGCAGCTCGACACCCGGGCCGTGCGCTGGCTGTTCGTCGTCATCGCCCTGCTGACCGCCGGCGTCGTGACCGTCACCGCGCTCGTCGGCGACGGCGAGGTGTCGTTCGAGATGTTCGTCTCCAACACGTCCACGCCGCTGGCCATGCTGCTGCCGGTCGTCGCCATCCTGGCCACGACCGCCGAGTGGTCCCAGCGCACGGCGCTGACCACGTTCACCCTGGAACCCCGCCGGCAGCGCGTCGTCGGCGCCAAGGTGCTGACCGCCGTCGGCTCCGGCCTGGCGTTCTTCGCCGTCGCGGTGGGGATCGCCGCGGTCGCCCACCTCGCCGTGATCACCTTCCGCGACGCGTCGCCAGACTGGGCGCTCGGCGCGATGACGGCCGGCATGGCCCTGATGATCGTGCTGTGGATGGTCCAGGGCGTCGCGTTCGGTCTGGCCCTGCAGAGCACCCCGGCCGCGATCGTGGTCTACCTGGCCGTCCCGACGATCGTCGGGGCGATCACGATGCTGGTGACCGCCTGGGCCGACGTGTGGCCGTGGGTGGACCTGAACACGTCCTCCACGCCCCTGATCATGGGTGAGTCGATGGACGGGACCGCCTGGGCGCAGCTCGCGACGTCGGCCGCGATCTGGGTCGGGCTGCCGCTCGCGGTCGGCATCTGGCGCGTCCAGCGCGGGGAGATCAAGACCTCCTGACGAGGCCGTCGATCGAGCGTCTCTGTCTGCACCCCGTCGATCACCGATGAGATGCAGACAGAGACGCTCGACGCCGTTCAGTCGGCGCGCGACCGCATCTCGACGGCGATCTGGTCGGCGTCGAGCAGCTCCAGGGCCTGGTTCAGCAGGTCGGCGTCGTGGGTGCCCAGCCGGCGGGCGTCGAGCAGGGCGCTGCGCTGGGCCTCGATCGTCGCGAGGCGGAGCTCAAAGAACTGCTCGTGCTGCTCGGCCGGGGTGGCCTCCTCCTCGTCCTGGTCGTGCTGCTCGCGCACGACGACGTCGCGCACCCGGTCGACGATCCGCGGCGCGTAGGTGCCGCCGTCGGGCCGGCGCAGGCCGGGATCGGTGAGCAGGGTCCGGGCGGCGCCGTCCACGACGTCGCGCAGACCGGCCTGGTCGGCCGCACGCCGCGGCGACGTCGCCCCCGCGAGCCCGAGCCGCCGCACCACCCACGGCAGGGTGCCGCCCTGGACCAGGAGCGTGCCGGCGGCGACACCGAAGGCGACGAGCACCACGAGGGAGCGCTGCGGGAAGTCGGCGGGCAGCGTCTGGGCGGCGGCGAGCGTGACCGCGCCGCGCATCCCGGCCCACACCAGCACGACCCCCTCCTTCGGTCCGAGCGGTGCCGCCGACAGGTAGTCGATGTCGGCGACCTTGCGGGTCAGCCGGCGGCTGAACCGATTGATCCGCTCGACCACGCCGGCCCGGGCGGCCTCGTGCTCCTCGCTCGTGCCGGGGCGGGTGCGTCGGCGCATCTCGGCGTACCGGCGGGCGTGGCGTTCCAGCCGCCGGCGCTCGTGGGCACGGCGACGCTCCGGGAGCTGCTCGGGCCACGACCGTTCCAGCGCCTCGCGGGCCGCCTGCGTCGACAGCGTCTCGACGTCACCGTCCCGGTGCGCGGCGATCTTGGCGTCCAGGCGCTCCTGCAGGGTCGCGAGCATCCCGCGCATCTGCTCGCCCCGCCGACGACGTCGTGCCAGGTACTGCAGCAGCGGGAGCACGAACGCCGCCCGGACCGCGACGATGCCGACCGCACCGAGGGTGGCGACGCCCCACGCGATCCACAGCGAGCCGTGCTCGGCGCGGACGTCCTCGACCAGGCCGTACACCTGCAGGCCCATGACCAGGAAGAGCGCACCCTCCAGCAGCGTCTCGACGGTCTGCCAGTTCATCCGCTCGGCGACCCGGTCCGTGGGGCGCAGGTACTTCGGCGCGAGCGTGCTGGTGACGAGTCCCGCCGCGACCGCCGCCACGATGCCGGAGGCGTCGAGCACCTCGGTCGGCAGGTAGGCGGCGAAGGGCACGACGAACGACACGGCCGTCGACAGCGCCGCGTGCTTCAGCCGGGTCCGGACCCACAGGCCGAGGCGTCCGACGACGACGCCGAGGACGACGGCGATCGCGACCGCGAGGAGGAAGTCCCCGATCACCGACCACAGGGACACGCTGACGGCCGTGGCGGCGACCGCGGAGCGCAGCAGCACCAGCGACGTGGCGTCGTTGAGCAGGCCCTCGCCGTCGAGCACGACGACGACCCGGCGCGGCGCCCCGAGCTTCTTGATGATGGACGTGGCGACGGCGTCGGTGGGGCTGACGATCGCTCCGAGCGCGATGCCCGCGGCGACGTCGAGTCCCGGGACCACCCAGGAGAAGACGAACCCGAGCAGCACGGCCGAGAACACCACCAGGAGCACCGACATCCCGCTGATCGCGGTGAGGTCGCGCCGGAAGTCCATCGTCGGGAAGGAGGCGGCCGCGGCGTAGAGCAGCGCCGGCAGCACGCCGGCCAGGATCAGCTCGGGGTCGACGTCGATCGCCGGGACCGCGGGGACGAAGCTGACCGCGACACCGACGAGCACGAGCAGCAGCGGCGCGGCGACACCGGCCCGCGGGGCGAGCGCGGTCACCGTGACGACGACGACGGCGGAGGCGACAGCGACGAGCATGACGTCCATGCGCCTCAACCTATGCCGGGACGACGGCGGCGCACGCGCGGTCGCCTACCTCGCGAGGAGCTGGCCTACCTCGCGAGGAGCTGGCCTACCTCGCGAGGAGCTGGCCTACCTCGGCGGGGGTGGTGAGCTCGGTCCAGCCCGACGGCGGCGGCCCGCCGGCGCGCATCGGCTCGGCGGGCTCGGCGGCCGGTCCGGTGCCGACGGCGGTCCGCCGCTCGGGTGCCAGCACGTCGGCCGCGACGAGGGGCCCGAGGTCGAGCCCGGTCAGCACCTCGAGGTCGGCGACGGGGACGCCGAAGGTCCGGTAGGGCCCCAGCGGGGGGATGTTCCCGGCCGCGAGCGCCCGACCGGTGGCGGTGGACAGCTCGGCGTCGGTGAGCTGCGGCGTCTGGTCGAGCACGAACGCCGCCGCACGCAGCACGTCCGGCCGTGTGCCGCCGTCGTCGGCCCCCTGGCCGGTGCCCGCCGTGGCCCAGGCGGCGACCTTCCAGAACCGCCGCGGCAGGGCGATGCCGCGGTAGACGGGGTCGGCGGGGTCGAACACGCACCCGGTGTGCACGACGATCCGGTGGCGGTGGGCGTCGGCGAACGTCAGGACGTGGTCCTCGAGGCCGTTCCACAGCTCCTTGGACTGGTTGAAGGCGTCGATCTGGGGGGCGGCGTTGGTGTAGACGAAGGTGGCCTCGCCGGCCTGGCGGGCCTCGTCGACGCCGCCCCACATGGGGTCGAGGCGGCGCACGAGGTGTCCGCGGTCGAGCGGGTTGTGGCGGTAGAGCTCGTTGCCGGCCTGCTCGTCGGGCAGCGCCTGGTCGTCGAGCCGCCAGCTGCCGGTGCGGGGCAGCCGCTGGAGGTTCTCGCCGTCGACGGTGCAGGCGGTGGCGGCGGCGAGGCGGCGGTCGGGGTCGAGCAGGATGCTGAAGCGGGGGTGGTCGAGCCGGCGCAGCGCGCGGGGCGGGCCGTCGTCGTCGACGGGGACGGGCAGGGGGACCTCGAGCGCGTCGTCGGGTCCGAGGAAGCGCGGGTCGTAACCGGTCATCCGGGCAGCCAACCACGAGGTGGCCGTGGGCGCTCGGCACCGCATCCCGACGGGGTGTTGCTAACGATATATCGTTGATGTATCTTCGACATGTCGGGTCGAGCGACCGCTCCCCGGCACCACGAACCCTGAAGGAGACAGACCATGCGTACCCCCCACGAACACCCCTTCCCCGACCTCGACGACGCACCCCGCGGCCGACGCGGCGGCCACCCGCGCGGCGGCCGGGGCCGCCACGGCGGCTTCGACACCGGCTGGGAGACCGGTCCCCGCGGAGGCCGGGGCCGACCCGACGGCCGCGGCGGTCCGCGCGGACCCCGGGGCAGCCGACGCGGCCGCGGTCAGATGCGCGCCGCGATCCTGCTCCTGCTCGCCGAGGAGCCGCGGCACGGCTACCAGATCATCACCGAGCTCACCGACCGTTCCGAGGGCGCCTGGCACCCCAGCCCGGGCGCCGTCTACCCCGCGATCGGGCAGCTCGAGGCCGAGGGCCTCGTGCAGGTGACCGACGACGGCGGCCGCCGCCTCGCCGCGCTCACCGACGCCGGGCGCACCCACGTCGCCGAGCACCGCGACGAGCTCGGCACTCCCTGGGCGCAGTCCGGCCCCCGAGGTCACGACCGGGAGCTGCGCGAAGCCGTGCACGCCGTCGGCGGAGCGGCCCGCGAGGTCGCCCGCACCGGCACCCCCGAGCAGGCCGCCCGGGCCCGCGAGATCCTCGAGCGCACGCGCCGGGAGATCTACCTCGTGCTCGCCGAGGCGCCGGAGACCCCGCAGGACGTCGCGCAAGGCGACCAGCAGGACGCCCCGCAAGCCGGCCCCTACACGGACGACCGCGACGCCTGAGCCGGATCAGGACGTGGTGGTGAACCCCGCGAGCCCGCGGGGCCACCACCGCACGATCTGGCCCTCCACGGCCAGGTCGACGCCCCAGCCCTCGTGCGGCACCGCGGCGGACCACAGGTCCTCCCCGGTGGTCGCGTCGACCGCGAGCCAGCGCGAGACCACCCCCGTGTCGCCGTAGTCCGGCACCACCAGCGCCACGACGGACCCGTCGGTGAACACCGACTCGACCTCGCCGCCGCGTCCGGTGGCACCCTCCACGGACGACAGATCCGTCAGGTCCTCGCGCACCCACAGCACGTCGCCGGTGGCTCGGTCGAGGCCGAGGACGCGGTCGCGCTGGTCGAGCACGACCGTCACCCCGCCGGCGCGCGCCAGCTGCTCGTCGGCCTCGACGTCGGCCGTCCACCGCTCGGCGCCCTCCGCGTCCACCGCCGTCAGCCCCGCCTCGGTGGCGAGCAGCAGCTCGCCGTCGGCGGGGCCGTCGGTCGCCCACGGGTCCAGCAGCCGCCCCTCGACCCGCAGCCGCTCCTGACCGGCGGCGTCCAGCACGCCGTACGTCCACGCCTGCTGGCCCCACACCGCCGCGAACACGGCGTACCCGCCGTCGGCCAGGGGCTGCACGCGGCGCGCGACGTCGTCGCCGGCGGCCTGCGCGGAGCTCAGGTCGAGCTGCTCGCCCGACGGCGTGAAGTAGGCGAGCACCCCGCACGCGGAGACAGCGAGCAGCCGGCCGCTCGTCAGGTGGTCGACGTCGCCGTCGCGGGCCAGCTCCATGTCCCGCCCCCCGGTGGTCCACCGGACGCACTGGCGCTCGTCGCGCACCTCGTCGAACGCCACCCGGCGCTCCCAGCGCTCCTCCCCGGTCACGGCGTCGCTGAGCCGCACCAGCAGGTCGTAGCCGTCGTCGATCTCACCGATCACCGTCAGGTCCGTCATCGGGTCGCCGTGCAGCTCCACGTCCACGTCGTCGGGCTCACCCACCCAGGACGCGGTGAGCAGCGTGCCGTCCGGTCCGGGCGCGACCAGGTCCTGCTCACCCTCGAGCTGACGGCGGGCCAGCACCGTCCCGTCGGCCGTGACCACCGTCGCCGTCGCGGCACCGGCCTGCCCGTCCGCGACGCACACCACCCGCGAGGCCGGCGTGATCTCGGCGACGTCCGACCACAGGGTGACCCCCGGCCCGCAGCGCGCCCGCGAGTCGAGCAGGTCGATCACCCACCGTTCCTGGCCGGTGACCAGGTCGACGCCGCGCAGCTCGTCCTCGCGCTGCACCATGGCCACCCCGTCGGTCACGGCCGCGAGCGAGACCTCCTGCGGCGGCGCGTCCCCGGCGTCCCCCACGCGCCAGGCCTCGGCCGGCGGTGCGGACAGGTCGACGACGCCGCCCGCCGCGGTCCGCAGCTCCTCGTGCCGGCCCTGGTCGAGCATCCCGTCGACGACGAGGACCACGCCGGCCACCGCGGCCACGGTCACCAGGGCGGCCAGGCGGGTGCGACGCGAGAACCGCTGCCACGTCCGGCGCACCGGTCCCGGCTCGCGGTCGCGGTCCGACGGCGGGACATCCGCGGGAAGGTCGGCGGCGGGCCCCGCATCGACGGGCGACGCCGCAGGTCGGTCACCGGCCTGGGTCCCGTCGTCGGGAACCAGGTCGAACGTGAACGCCCCCTCGGGGCGGCGTCGGCGCCCCACCCTCCGACGCTAGCGCGGTTCGAGCACCCTCACCGTCTCGACGGCGATCCCGTCGCCCACAGGATCGCCGTACGGGTCCAGCTCGTGCAGCAGCAGGTGACCGTCCACCGCGGAGAGGAGCGGGAACACCTCGGTGCCGAGGTCTTGACGGCGCTCGTCGCCCGTGGCCAGGTCGACGGTGAGCAGATAGGCCTCCCAGGTGGTGCCCGTCGCGGCGGTCACCGCGGCGGTGATCCGTCCGCCGTCGGTGACGGCCGAGGTGACCTGGACCCAGTACGGCGCGCCGTCATCGCCGTCCGGCTCGCCCAGCTCGACCCGCCACCGCTCGGTGCCGTCGGCGTCGTCGAGACCGACGAGCGCCCCGAGCCCCGACCCGTCGTTCCCGTAGTCCGTCACGGACAGGACGCTCGTGCCGTCGGTCCGGGCCAGGACCTGGACGTCGCCCGGCAGCTCCCGCTCCCACCGGACCTCGATGCCGTCGACACCGACGAGCCCGTAGCGGCCGTCGGGCACCGCCAGCGCCTCGGGCTCGGGCTCGGGGTCGCCGACCTGCGCGCTCGGCACCAGCACCCGCCGCGTCAGGTCGGCGAGCCGTTCGGACCCGTCCTCGGCCACCACGGCCGACCCGGCACCGCCACGGGGCACCACGATCCCTCCGCCGGGGAACGGGGAGACGTCGCCGCCGGTCCCGAGGCTGTCGAACCCGACGTAGATGGCGTCTTTGAGGTCGAGCGCCGTCCCGGCGGCCGTCACGGCACCGGCCGTTCCGCAGAGCCGGTAACCCACGACGGCCGGCGTGGCCGTGGGCCGGGTCGATCCGTCGAACAGGATCCAGGCGCGCTCGGGCTCACCGGGTTCGCCGGACATCGCGACCCCGGCGCAGTCGGACCAGGTCAGGCCGCCGTCGTCCAGGTCGAGCTCGGACCGCACGTCGCCGGTGAGGGCGTCCTCGACGTGCACCGCCGCCTCGACCATGCTGTCGCGCGACCGGGCGAGCGCCTCGTCCGCGGCCTGCTGGGAGTCGAACTCCCGGCCCACCCACGCGGGCGTCTCGAGCGCGGCCACGGCCAGCGCGCCGTCGGCGGCGGGCACCACCTCGACGTCCGCGCCGTAGCGCTCGGGGTCCAGGTCCCGCTGACCGACGACGGCCCCGTCGGCGTGGAGGACGGTCGCCGTGCGCTCGCCGTCCGGACCGTGCAGGCACGTGACGACGTCGGCGGTCAGGGTCCACTCGACGCTGCTGCCGAGCCGTGGCGACGGGCCGCACTCCGGCGCCTCGCCGAGCTCGACCCGCCACAGCTCGGCCCCGTCGGCCACGGCGCGCGCGACCGCCTCGGTGCCGTCGATCCCGACGAGCCCGCCCCCGGCCAGCACCGCGGCCACGCCTCCGCCGGTGCTCCAGACCTCGGTCAGGTCACCGTCGAGCGAGACGACCCCGCCCGGGGACTCCCGCAGCCGCTCGGCGTCGACGTGCGCCTGCACCGCCCCGGCGACACTCACCCCGCCGACCGCCACGACGAGTGCGGCACCGGCCGAGCCGACGATCCTCCGTCGCCGCCGCGGGGAGGCCGCACGCCACCGGTCCCGCCAGGACGGACCCCGCTCGGGCCCGCCGGGGACGTCCCCGGCGCCGCCGGACGCGTCGAACCCGTCCTCGAGCCCGGCGCCGTAGGAGACGTCGAAGGAGACGAGGTCGGTGTCGCGTCGTCGTGCCACGCACGCATCCTGCCCCGGTTCGGTCGCACCCGGCGAATCACCCCGCCGGGGCGAGCACCCGCAGCCCCGCGATCCGTGGGGCGACGTCCCCGGTCAGCACCTCGTCCTCGGCGGGCTCCAGCACGAGCAGGTGCCCGTCCACGGCGACGACGTGGCGCGCGTCGACCTCGATCCGCGGCGCGACCTCCTGCCCGGTGGCCAGGTCGAGGACGAACAGGGACAGCTCGGCCCGCCCCACGGTCGAGGTCTCCAGGAGCACGCCGGCCATCCGGGGACCGTCGGTGACGGCGGAGAGCACGTACCGGTTCGGCCCGGCGTCCGGCTCGAGCGTCCACCGCTCGGTGCCGTCGGCCGGATCGTACCCCGTCAAGCGGTTCCACCCGCCGGCCACCACGACGTCGGCGGTCCGCACCAGCACCCGGGCGTCAGCCTGCGGCGCCTCCCACCGCTCGGCGCCGTCCTCGGTCAGCGCGAGCACCCGGTCGGACGCGACGGCCACGTGCCCGTCACCGGCCGTCCCGTCGGTCGCCGGCACCTGGAGGCGCCACCCGCGGGCCTCGAGCACCGGGGTGCCGTCGGCGGCGAGCAGCGCCGACCCGCCGCCCTCGGGGACCACGAACCGGTCGCCGGGGTACGGCTGTCGGCGCTCTGGCGGCGGCCACGGCCCGACCCCCGTCGGCTGGGTCCCGAGCGCGACCCCGCTGTACGTCGCGGCGCCGTCGGTCGCGCAGCCGTCGAACAGCACCATCGTCGGGGTGCCCTGGGGCGTGCCGAGGTCCAGGACGGCCCGGCCCGAGGTGCCCAGCCCCGAGGCGTCCACGACGGTCTCGGTCATGTCGTAGCAGTCCAGGCCGTCGGCCTCGGGGACGGTCGTGACCTCGAGGGTCGCCCGGCGCTCGCCGGTGAGCGCGTCCTCCAGCCGCACGTCGGCGGGACCGGCCTGCACCTCCAGACGGCTCAGCCGCGAGAACATCTGGTCCGGCGTCGCGAAGGTGAGCTGTGCCGGCAGGTCGGACACGTGCTCGGCGACCAGCAGACCGCCGTCGGCCGCCGGGGCCACGGCCCGGGTCGCCCCGCCGTACAGGTCCGGGTCCAGCTCCCGCTGCCCGACGACGGCGCCACCGGCGTCCAGCACCGTGACGACGCGGGCGTCGGCCGAGCCGTGCACACAGGTGACCGTGGCCACGGGGACCGCCCACTCCAGCGGGCTGCCCGGTCGCGGCGCGGGACCGCACACCGGGTCGTCCGTCAGCTCCACGCTCCACCGTTCGGTCCCGTCGGCGACCTCGCGGACCACCAGACGGCTGCCGTCCGTCGTGGCGAGCCCGCCGTCGGGCAGCACCGCGACGAGTGCGTCGACGTCCGCGCGCCACACGTCGGTCAGCGGGCCGTCCAGGGAGCGGACCGCTCCGGGGGCGGTGCGCAGCCGGTCGGCCTCGACGCGGTCGGCCTGCAACCCGGCGACCGCGGCACCACCCGCCAGGACGAGCACGGACGCGGCCGCGATCCCGGCGACCACGCGCCGTTGACCCCGGCTCGCCGCACGCCAGCGGGCACGCCACCCGCTCGGACTCCCGGCAGCGGGGGCGACGTCGTCGTCCCGGCCGGCGTCGTGCGAGACGTCGAACTCGACCGCGCCGCGACCCTGGCCCATCACACCGCCTCCCCTGCGCCTACCCGGTCAGGCCGACGAGCGCGCTGTCCGAGGTCTGCACCATTCTGTCGTCGTCCTGCTCGGCGTACGACTCGCGGAACCGATCCGCCAGGAACGGGGCGCCGTCGACGGCGAGCAGCGACGCCGAACCGGGCAGCTCCGGGGTCAGGCCCCGCCAGCGGGCCGCCAGCGGGCCTGCGACCCGCCGCGCGAACCAGCCGGGCGTCACCGGCTCGCCGTCCGATCCGGCGGCACCGGAGACATCGCCGCCCGCGCCCGTGCCGCCGTCGGACGTCTCGGCGCTGTCCGCGCTGAGGTCGATCTGCACGGGGCCGCGGGCCGAGGAACGTCGTCGCACCATCTTCGGCAATCTACCGGTCATGCGTGCGCCAAGAAAATCCCTGGTGCCGGGTCAGCTCGGCGACCGCAGCGCCTGCCGCCAGGAGATCCGCCCGCCGGTCTGCAGCAGCGAACCGCGGAACGCCCGCTCCGAGACCAGCAGCGCCACCGCCGCGAACCCGGCGAGGATCAGCAGCGAGACCACCGGCTCCCACCATGTCGCGTCCCCGGACAGCACCCGGGCCGGCATCGCCACCACGTTCGCGATCGGCACGTAGGACAGCACCGTCAGGAACGTCCCGGAGGCCGTGAAGGTCAGGAAGTACACGCCCATCACCAGGAACGTCATCGGAGTCGAGGTGTACTGCAGGTCCTCCGCCCGGCTGGCCAGCGCACCGGCCACCGCGTACAGCGCCGCGAGCGCCAGGAACCCGATCGCGAAGAACACCACGAACCAGATCAGCGACGTCGACAGGGCCGGCAGCGCGATCGAGATCGGGCTCGCCGCCACCGCGATCAGCCCGACCCCGGCGAACAGCAGGTTCTGGCCGATGGCGATCACCGAGCTGCCGAGGATCTTGCCCGCCAGGAGCTGACGCAGCGGCACGGCCGTCGCGATGATCTCCACCAGCCGGGACTGCTTCTCCTCCACCACGGAGCTCGCGATCATGTTGCCGGACGTCAGCGCCCCCGCGAAGAACAGGAACGACAGCGCGAACGTCGCGAAGAACATCGCCTGCTCCCCCATCGCGTCCGCGTCGAGCGCCTGGGTGGACAGCTCGGCACCGGCCGACAGCTCCGCCACCGACGTGCCCGCGGCCTCCGCGTTCGCGGCCACGGTCTGCTGCTCGACGGCGGTCCCCACGAACCGCGTCAACGTCCCGTCGGGCTCGCCCTGTGCGGAGAGCATCCACCCGCCGTCGGTACCCGTCTGCAACCAGGCATCGGCGTCGCCGTCCTCGACGGCTGCCTGCGCGGAAGCGTCGTCGGCGACCTCGAGGACCTCGATCTCGTCGTTGCCGCCCTCGGCCCGCGCGAGGTCCGCCGCGGACGTCACCGCCGCCACCGCCGCGGTGTCCCCGCCGCTCACGGCCACCGTCGAGGTGTCCACGCGGTTGCCCTGCCAGGTGAAGAACGCCGCCAGCGCCGCGATCACGCCCAGCGACACCAGCAGCCCAACGACGAACGCCTTGTTCATCGCCTTGGTGACGATCTCGCGCTGCATCACCAGGCGCCAGGCGCCCCGGGCCCCGTCGTCGGGGGGCTGGGGTGCGGACGTCGTGCGGGTCGGGTCCTGCGTCGGGGCGGTCATGACGTCACCTCACGGTAGATCTGGGCCAGGGAGGGCCGGACCGGGGACAGCTCGTGCACGGTGCCGCGCTCGAGCGCGGACGCGAGCAGCCGCTGGGCCGCGGCGTCGTCGACGAGCTCGACGAGCGCCGTCGTGCCGTCGACGTCCACCGCGTGCACGCCGGGCACGCCACGCACCCAGCCGGCGTCGCCGCCGAGCACCAGGCGGTGCCGGACGGTGCCGGTGGACTGCAGGTCGGCCGGGGTGCCGTCAGCGACCACCCGGCCGCCGCGCAGGATGACGAGGCGCTCGCAGAGCCGCTCGACCAGGTCGAGCTGGTGCGAGCTGAACAGCACGGGGACGCCGCGGGCGGTGTGCTCGCGCAGCAGGTCGACCATGTCGTCGACGGCCGACGGGTCCAGGCCCGAGAACGGCTCGTCGAGGATGAGCGCGCGCGGGCGGCCCATGAGCGCGGCCGTGATCTGGACGCGCTGCTGGTTGCCGAGGCTGAGCTTCTCGACGTGGTCCTTGGCGCGCTCGCCCAGCCCGAGACGCTCGAGGTGGTCCATCGCCTCGGTGCGGGCCTGCGCGGCGGGGATGCCCCGCAGTCGGGCGAGGTAGACGAGCTGGTCGAGCGCGGGCTGCTTGGGGTAGAGGCCGCGCTCCTCGGGCATGTAACCGAAGGTGCGCCGGTCCGCGCGGGTCACGGGGGCGCCGTCGAGCAGCACCTCGCCGGAGGTGATCGCGAGGACACCCATCATCATGCGCATCGTGGACGTCTTGCCGGCGCCGTTGGAGCCGACGAAGCCGGTCAGCATGCCGTCGCGGGCGGCGAAGGAGACGCCGTCGACGGCGCGCAGGTCGCCGAATGTTCTGGTCAGGTCCCTGACCTCGAGTGTGGACATGGCACCCAACCTAGGCAGCACGGGCCACGGGCGGATCCCCCGGAGGGCGGAACCGGCGGGGTCCGCCTCCCGGCGGAGGCGGCCGCCGGAGACGAGGTCCGAGCCCGCCACGGTGTGGCTCAGGCGTCGAGCGCGTCTCCCGCGGCGCCGCACAGGCTCGACCACAGGCCGGCGGCCACGTCGGCGGCGCCCTCGGCGTCGCGGGCCGCGCACCGGCGGATCAGCTCGTCGTGCCGGTCGAGCGAACCCTGCGCGTCGGGCGCCGCGAACCGCAGCCGCTCGGCACGGCGCAGGACGGGCGTGAACTGCTCGATCACCGCGGCGGCGGCACGGTTCCCGGCGACGGCGACCGCGACGTCGTGCAGGTCGTCGTCGGCGGCGACGGCGGCCTCGACGTCACCCGCCTCGACGGCGGCGGCGAAGCGGCGGGCCGCGTCCCGCATCGTGTCGAGGTGCTCCTCGGTCAGGTGCGGCACGGCGTCGTGCACGGCGAGCCGGTGCATCGCGGCGACCACGTCGCGGGCCTCGAGCAGGGAGCGGGCGTCGAGCGGGCTGACGACGGTGGACCGGCCGGGCCGGGCGACCACCAGGCCGCCGCGGGCCAGCCGCAGCAGCGCCTCGCGGACGGGGGTGCGGCTGACGCCCAGCCAGGCGGCGAGCTCGCCGTCGCGCAGCTGCTCGCCGGGTTCGAACGTGCCGTCGATGATGGCGTCGCGCAACCGGCCGTAGACGTCGTCGCGCAGAAGGGTCCGGCCGGCGACGGGGCCGTGGTCAGGTACGGGCACGTGCCCATTCTGCCTGATCAGATTCTGCATGAAATATATTGCATGTCGGTGGCGTTCCGTGCTCACCGGGACACGCCCGGCCCTCACGGAAGGAAGACCCGCCATGAGCACCACCGGCACCACCCAGCAGACCATCGTCCTCGTGCACGGCGCGTTCGCCGACTCCTCGAGCTGGAACGGCTCGATCCCCGCCCTGCAGGCCGCCGGCCACCGCGTCGTCGCCGTCGCCAACCCGCTGCGGGGCCTGGCGTACGACGCCGCGTACCTGCGCAGCGTCCTCGACGGCATCGACGGACCCGTCGTCGTCGCCGGCCACTCCTACGGCGGCACCGTCATGTCGGTCGCCGCCGACGGCGACCCCGACGTCACCGCCCTCGTGTACGTCGCGAGCTTCCTGCCCGAGATCGGCGAGAGCACCGGCGAGCTCGCCGCCAAGTTCCCCGGCGCCCGGCTCGGCGACGCCCTCGAGGCGGTCCCCGCACCCCTGCCCGAGGGCGGGACGGGCGACGACCTCTCCATCCGCCAGGAGGAGTTCCGCACCGTGTTCGCCGCCGACGTCCCCGAGCAGACCGCCGCGCTCATGGCGGCCACCCAGCGCCCGATCATCGCCCAGGCGCTGGCCGACCCGCTCACCGCCGCGGCCTGGCGGTCGATCCCGTCGTGGAGCCTCGTCGCCCGGCAGGACCTCGCGATCCCGCTGGAGTCCGAGCGGTTCATGGCCGAGCGCGCCGGCGCCCGCACCGTCGAGGTCGACGCCTCCCACGCAGTCACCGTCTCCCGGCCCGACGCGGTGACCGACATCATCCTCGACGCCGCCCGCACGACGGCCCCCGTGGCCCTCCCGGACCCGGTCCGCCGCTACTTCGAGCTGGCCCCCACGGACGACCACGCGGCCTTCCTCGCCCTGTTCGCCGACTCCGCCGTCGTGGAGGACGAGTCCAGGACGCACACCGGGATCGACGCCGTCCGCGCGTGGCGCACCGGCAGCGTCCCCGTCCGGTACGAGATCACCGACGTCGCCCGGGACGACGGCAGCCTCGTCGTGACCGCGACCATCACCGGCGACTTCCCCGGCAGCCCGTTCGCCGGGCTCCGGTACGAGTTCGACGACCTCACCGACGACCGCATCCACCGGCTGCGCATCCGGGCGTAGCCCACGTCGCCGTCGGGGCCCGGGAGACGCTCACCCGGGCCCCGGCACGCCGTGCCGGTGCACGTAGACCACGGCCTGCACCCGGTCGCGCAGGTGCAGCTTGGCCAGCACGTTCGACACGTGCGTCTTGACGGTCGCCTCGCCGAGGTACAGCTCGGCGGCGATCTCCGCGTTGGACAGCCCACGACCCACCAGCACCAGCACCTCGTGCTCGCGGGCGGTGAGCAGGTCCAGCCCGGGGGCCGACGACGGCGGCCCCGGTGCGGCCGACCCCTCGCCCGCCGCCACCATGCGCTCCACGACACGGCGCGTGACCTGCGGGGACAGCAGCGCCTGGCCGGCGGCCACCGTCCGCACCGCCTCGACCAGGTGGTCGGCGTCGGCGTTCTTGAGCAGGAACCCCGAGGCGCCGGCAGCCAGGGCGTCGAACACGTAGGCGTCGTCGTCGAACGTGGTCAGCACCAGCACCCGGGACAGGTCCTCGGCGACGATCCGGCGGGTGGCCTCGATCCCGTCCATGCCGGGCATCTGCACGTCCATGAGGACCACGTCCGGCCGCAGCCCGCGCGCGGCGCTCACCGCCTCGACGCCGTCGGCGGCCTCACCGACCACCTCGAGGTCGTCCTCCACCGTGAGGATGAGGCGGAACCCGGACCGGACGAGCTGCTGGTCGTCCACGAGCAGCACCGACGTCATCGCGACTCCTCGGGCAGCGGCAGGCGGACCCGCACACGGTACCCACCGGTCACCCGCGGGCCGATCTCCGCCACCCCGTGGTGCGCGGCGACCCGTTCGCGCAGCCCGACCAGCCCGAGACCCGAACCCTGCGAGCCCGGGACCGTCCGACCGTCGTCGAGCACCTCGACCTCCGCGAACCCTGCGGCGAACCGGCGGTCGTCGCCGGGACGCCGGTCCACCCGCACCGTGACGGACGCGGTCCGGGCGGTGGAGTGCTTGCGCACGTTGGCCAGCGCCTCCTGGACCGTGCGGTACAGGCTCAGCCCGACGGAGGCCGGGACCGCGGACTCCGCGCCGGGCGGCTCGACGACCAGCGCGGACGTGACGTCCAGCCCGCCGACGACGTCGGTCAGCGCGGCGATGTCGGCGAGGCCGGGCTCGGGCGAGCGACCCGTCCCGACGCCCGGACCGCCGTCGTCCCCGGTGTCCCGCAGGGTGCCGACCAGACCGCGCATCTGGGCCACGGCTTCCCGGGAGGCGGACTCGATCGTGGCCAGCGGCACCCGGGGGTCCTGCGCCGCGGCGTCCCCCTTGGCGAGCAGCCGCCGGGCCGCCGCGGCCTGGATCCCGATGACCGAGACGTGGTGCGCGACGACGTCGTGCAGCTCGCGGGCGATGCGCAGCCGGTCGGCGGTGACGGCACGGCGCTGCAGCTCGGCGGACTGCCGCTCGATCGTCTCGGCCTGCTCGGTGAGCTGCCGCCGGCGACGCGCGCTGTTCCAGCCGACCTGCCCGACGGCGATCGCGCCGAAGAAGTAGGCGAAGTTGGTGAGCCAGTTCTGCACCACGATCGCCGTCAACGGCGGGATCAGGCCGGGCGGGGCGTCCAGCAGCCCTTCGTCCTCGACGTACTCCGCCAGCGCCGAGCTGATCGCGAGCTGCCAGAACAGCCAGCCGAACATCGCCACGAGGCAGGCGATCACCACGATGATCATGGCGCGGCGGTCGCGGGCCCAGGCCACCGCCGTGTACAGCGTCATGAAGTACACGACCTGCAGCACCGGTGACATCGGCACCGACGGCACGGTCAGCCCCACCAGCAGGAAGTGCGTGTAGACGACGGCGAGCACCGTCAGGGGGTACCGGCGCCGGACCACCAGGGGAAGGGCTCCCGCGCCGGCGAGCAGGTAGAGCAGCCAGGTCGGCTGCGACTCGTCAGGGAAGAACCCGCTGGACCGGCTCACCTCCACGCCCACCACCGCGAGGGCGGTCAGGGCGAGCCCCAGCCAGACGTCGCGACGGTAGGAGGTCGCAGGGTCGACCGGGGTGCGTTCGAACGCGGAGTCGACGCCGAACCGGTCGGCGATCACGTCGGGGCGCAGGCGCGGCATCCGCTCAGCCTAGGAACTGGCGGACGCCGGCGCCTCCCCCGTGCGACGGATCTCAGTGGTCGTGGTCCTCGTGGTCCTCGTCCGAGTGCTCGTCCTCGGCGTGCTCCTCGTCCGAGTGCTCGTGCTCCTCGGCCTCCTCGGAGGACACCGACGGCTCGCCGTGGACACCGGAGATCTCGTTCGCCTCGACGCCGAGGTCGGCCGAGGCCCAGACCTCCTGCTCGACGAGGTCGACGGCGTGGATCTGCTGGTTCGCCGGGTCGGTGACGTAGACCGAGCCGTCGAGGGTCAGCACCGCCGGGCGCGGCTGCTGCCACTCCGTCGGCTCCTCCCACTCGTCCACGACCGGGATGGAGGCGGTGATCTCGCCGGACTCGGGGTCGATCACCTGCAGGTCGCCGTCGGTGGTGAGCACGAGGGCCTCACCGTCGTCGCCGCGGGCGATGGAGCGGAAGCTGTACGACGCCGGCAGGTCGACGAGCTGGTGGCTCGCGTCCCGGGTGTCGATCAGGCTGACGCGCGTCGGGCGCTCGAGCTCGGCGTCGGGGTCGGTCTTGTAGTCGCCGAGCACGATCGGCGATCCCTCGGTGCCGGCCTGGTTGCCGATGCGCGAGTAGTCGTCCGGGGTCTCGACGGCGGTGAACTCGCCGCCGGAGTACACCACCGCGCCGTTCTCGCAGCCGACGACGACGGCCTCGCCCTGGGCGACGGCCTCGCCGTGCACGCCCGGGCAGTCGTCGTAGGCGGCGACCTGCTCGCCGTCGGCGTCCAGGACGGCGACGCCGGTGCGCTCGTCCTCGGTGCCGACGGTGACCAGCAGGGTCCCGTCGCTGAGCGGGACGGCCACGCCGTGGTGGGCGTCCGGGAGCTCGACGGTCTCGATCTCGGCGTCGGCCGCGGCCACGTCGAGGGAGTCGACGAGCTGCACGTGCCCGGTGCCGTCGTCGAAGAACGCCGTCTCGCCGTCGTGCAGGACGACGTGGCCGGGCTTCTCGGCGTCGTAGGCGACGTCGGTGAGCGCCGGGTCGGCGGTGTAGTAGTGGAAGTGGTCCCCGTGGCCCTCGCCCCAGGTGCCCAGGTCGAGGAGCTGGAAGCCGCCGGTGGTGGAGACCGACAGGTGCTGACCGTCACCGGCGGGGTTGAGGCGGTTGAAGCCCTCGAGCTCGACGTCGCCGACCTCCTCGAGCGTCTGGGCGTCGAGCACCTTGATGCCGCCGTCGTAGGTCACGGCGACGCGGGCGGTGCGGGAGTGGACCTCGGTCGGTGCGGCCTCCTCGGTGGCGGCCTCGGTCGCCTCGGGGGTGGTCTCGGTGGCGGGCTCGGACTCCGTGCCGCAGGCGGCCAGGAGGCCGAGCGGGAGGGCGAGCGCGAGCGCGCTGGCAGCGCGGGAGCGGGTGTTCATGGGTGGCTTTCCATCTCGGGTGCACGACGGCGACAGGTCGCGAATGAGAACCATTCGCGACTCGAGAGGAGTCAAGCATGAACGAGAATCATTTTCAACACGCTCGACGACGGGTGCGCGCCCCCCGCCCGTGCGAACCTGGGCCGGTGACCAGCACGGAGCCGTTCTGGATCTGCCGCACCTGCGCCGTCGAGCACGCCGAGCGCCCCGCCGTCTGCGCGATCTGCGCCGATGAACGCCAGTGGGTGCCGCCGTCGGGCCAGGCCTGGGCCACCCTGGCCGAGCTCGCCCCCGGCCGGCACGTCGAGATCGCCGCGCTGGAACCTGACCTGTACGCCCTGACCGCCGTGCCCGGCGTCGGCATCGGGCAGCAGGCCAAGCTGCTGCGCACCGCCGCCGGCTCCCTGCTGTGGGACCCGCTCGGCTACCTCGACGACGACGCCGTCACCGCCGTGCGCGACCTCGCCGGCCCGCCCGGCGTCGTCGCCGTCGTCGCCAGCCACCCGCACATGTACGGCGTCCAGGTCGAGTGGAGCCGGCGGATCTCCGACCCCGAGCGCACCGTCCCCGTGCTGGTCAGCGCCGCCGACGCCGGCTGGGTCGCCCGCCCCGACCCCGCCGTCGAACCCTGGGACGGCGAGCGCGAGATCCTCCCCGGCGTCGTGCTGAGCCAGCCCGGGGGCCACTTCCCGGGGTCCGCCGTCGCGCACTGGGACGCCGGCGCCGACGGCCGCGGCGTGCTGCTCGCCGGGGACACCGTCATGGCCAACCCCGACCGCACGTCGGTCAGCTTCATGCGCAGCTACCCCAACCGGCTGCCGCTGTCCGGAGCCGTGGCCGAACGCGTCGCCGCGCACGTCGCACGCCGGCCCTTCGACCGGCTCTACAACAACTTCGACGGCGTGGTCCCCCGCGACGCCCGCGACGTCGTCCTGCGCTCGGCCGCGCGGCACGCCGCCTGGGTGCGCGGCGACCACGACGACCTCACGTGAGCTACGCCTCCCGCTCGCGCTGGTACCGGCCGGCCGCGAGCGACACGATCAGGGCGACGAACACCACCAGGTAGACCTGGCCGATGATCGCCTCGCTCGTCGCCAGCAGCCGGCCCAGCGGCGACACCGCCGACAGGTCCCCGTAGCCCAGCGTCGTGATCGTGGTCAGGGAGAAGTACATGAACGCCGTCGTCGGCTCCTCGCTGCCGAAGAACGGCTCGCCAGAGTAGTTCTCCACCGTGAGGAACGCGTAGTAGTACGCCAGGCCGATCAGCAGGTAGGCGGCGACCGCCCCGAGCAGCGTCGCCAGCGTCACCACCCGGTGGTGCACCAGCCGGCGCGCGACGACGACGGGAGCGAGCGCGGCGAGCACCAGCAGCAGGGGCGGCGCGGCGGTCACCGAGTCCGACGTGTCGACGATCAGCACCACGACCAGGGAGGCCGCCACCAGCACGCCCACCAGCACGTACGCCCACCGCCGCCACCGGGCCCGCAGCCCCGAGGCCCGCAGCGCCAGGGCGAGGGTCGCACCCACGGCCAACGTCGTCGACAACCCCGCGAGCTCGGCGCTCGGACCCACCGCCGACGACCGCAGATCCACCAGGGACAGCAGCGCCACCGTCACGGCGGTCAGGGCGAGCAGCACCCCGAACCGGTCGATCCAGCGCGACCCCGGGTCGATGCGCGGGTCGTCGTCCGCCATCGGCTGGCGCCGGCGGGAGAAGAACCCGTGCGGACCCGAGCCGTAGGGCGCCTCGTCGTCGGGTCGTCCGGGCGTCGCCGTCACGGCCGCTCCTGCACGGTGTCCTCCTCGGATGGTCCCGACCCCATGCTGGTCGACTCCCGCCGTGCGCGCTCGGCGGCCGGTGCCCTCGGCACGGTCATCGCCGCGATCGCCGTCGTGATCGGGATCGCCAGCACCAGACCGATCGACCCGACGAGCGTGCGCACGATCTCCTCGGCGATCTCGCCCGAGGTGAGCGTCATCAGCGGCGTCTGGTCCAGCAGCCACACCGTCAGCAGCAGCGGCAGCGCCGCACCCACGTAGGCGAACGCGATCGTGTACACCGTCGAGGCGATGTGGTCCCGGCCGATGCGCATGGCCCGGGCGAACAGCACCCGGCGCGGGGCCAGCGGGGCCAGGGCCCGCAGCTCCCAGACCGCCGACGCCTGCGTGATCGTCACGTCGTTGAGCACACCCATCCCCGCCAGGACCAGCCCGCACAGCGCGATGCCCTGCAGGTCCACCGCCGGGGCGATGGTGGGCAGGTTGGTTGCGATCTCCTCCGAGGTGCCGGTGATGTGCGCCGCGCCCGTCGCCCACGCGCCGATCCCCGCGGTCAGCGCCAGCCCGGCGAGCGTGCCCAGCAGCGCCACCGTGGTCCGTGCCGTCAGCCCGTGCGCCAGGTACAGCACGGCGAGCATCACCGCCGACGACGTCACCAGCGCCACCGCCATCGCGTCCTGCCCGGACAGCAGGGCCGGGAACGTGAACCCGATGAACACGGCGAACGCGACCGCCAGCCCCACCAGCGCCGCGAGGCCCCGCCATCGCGCCACCAGCAGCACCACCAGCACGTAGGCCGCGGCCAGCAGCGCGAAGGGCACGTCGCGCTGGTACTCCATGAACACGTACGGCGTCTCGGTCTCGGCGAAGTCGCCGATGTACAGGGCCACCACCTCGTCGCCCGGGCCGAGCTCGAACCGCGGCTCGGCCTGCATGCCCGCGGTGGTGCCGTCGTCGAGCCGGATCTCCACGTTGCCGACCGTGGCGTCCTCGATGGTCGGCCAGGAGGCGTCCCCGGCCTCCTCGCCCTCGAGCACCCGCACCACGGTCGCCTCGACGAGCTCGCTGCCCTCCACCACCACGGGGATCCGCTCGGGCACCTCGCCGCCGGAGGGCCACAGCTGCCACAGGCCGAGCCCGGTGGCGACGATCGCCGGGAGGACGAGGACGGCCAGGACCAGCCGGGTGCGCCACGGTGCCGGCGGGACCGGACCGCCGTGGGCGTGCGCGTGCCCGGCCGCCTCGGGGATCTCGGACGTGGCGGCGCGCGCGTGGCGGGCGGCCCGTCGCGGGTCGACGTCGGTCGTCACGCCACGCATCGTGCCACCGGGACGCGGCGGGCCCGGCGTCCCGCGCCGTGGCCCCGGCGAGTCCGCACCTGGTACGTCGTCCCGGAGCTCCGACGGCGGGAGGAACCGTAGACTCCGGCGGGTGACTCCCCCTCCCGCGGCGACCGGCCCCGACGCGCCCGGCGGCAGCACGGGCACGGTGCTCGGCGTCGCCGCCGCCGTCGTCGGCGGGCTCGCCGCCGCAGGGCAGTCCCGCGTCAACGGCACGCTCGCCGACCAGGTGGGGTCCGGGTTCGCTGCGGCCGTCGTCTCGTTCGGGTCGGGCCTGCTGTGG
Source organism: Isoptericola chiayiensis (assembly GCF_013149805.1). GTDB lineage: Bacteria > Actinomycetota > Actinomycetes > Actinomycetales > Cellulomonadaceae > Isoptericola > Isoptericola chiayiensis. The sequence continues at coordinate 71,836 of NZ_JABEZT010000011.1, read as the reverse complement.
CTCGGCGTCGCGCTGCTGTGCTGGCCGGCGGCACGGGCCGCCGTCGGGCACGTCCGTACCGGGCTGCGCACCGGCGGGCTGCGCCCCTGGGAGGCGCTCGGCGGGCTGGGCGGCGGCTTCTACGTCGCGGCTCAGGGGCTGACGGTGCCCTCGCTCGGCGTCGCCCTGTTCATGGTGGCGATCGTCGCGGGGCAGTCCGTGAGCTCCCTGATGGTGGACCGGCTCGGCCTCGCACCCGGGGGCGTCCGGCTGGTCACCGTGGGCCGCGCGATCGGTCCGGCGCTGACCGTGGCGGCCGTGGCGATCGCGGTCTCCGGGTCGGTCGGCCGCGTCGACGGCGTGTGGCTCGCCGTGATCCCGCTGCTGGCGGGCGGGTTCCAGGCCTGGCAGCAGGCGATGAACGGGCGCGTCCGCGCCGTGGCCGTACCGCCGCCGCCCGCCGGGGCTCCGCCGTCGTCCACGTTCCCGGGCGTCGCCGCGGCCACGTTCGTGAACTTCCTGGTGGGGACGGTGGCGCTGGTGCTGGCCTTCGCCGTCTCGGTCGCGGTGTCCGGGTGGCCCGGCGGGACGCTCCCGGCGGACTGGCCCGTGGACCTGGTGCTGTACTCCGGCGGGCTGCTGGGCATCGTGTTCATCGGCATCCAGGCCGCCGTCGTGCACCGGATCGGCGTGCTGCTGCTCGGGCTGGGACTGATCGCCGGGCAGATCCTCGGCGCGCTCGTGCTCGACGTCGTCGCCCCGGGCGCCGCCGCGCCGGGGGCCGCGATGTACGTCGGAGCGGGCCTGACCCTCGTGGCTGTCGCGGTGCCGCTGCTCGAGGCCCGGCTGCGCCGTCGGCCCTGAGACGCGACGAGCGTCTCTGCCTGCATGCCATGGGCGGTCCATGAGGTGCAGACAGAGACGCTCGATCACGTCGGGTGAGGGTCAGCCGTGGAAGCGGACCTGCCCCTGCGGGTTCAGCTCACGGTAGGTGTTCGGCTTCTGCTTGCCGACCCCGGCCGAGTCGTCGATCGACAGCACGTCGAAGCCCTGCTGGATGTCGTTCGAGAAGACGTACCCGTTGTAGTAGTACGCCGACCACGAACCACCGAGGACGAGACGCTCCGAGGACAGCGGACCGCGGTCGAACCAGGCGAGCTCGGTCGGGTTCGACGAGTCCGTGAAGTCGAACACCGAGATCCCGCCCTGGTACCAGGCCTGGACCATGATGTCCTTGTTCTTCACCGGGATCAGCGAGCCGTTGTGGGCCACGCAGTTCTCGGTGTTGGTGTTGGTCCGCGGGATCTTGTAGTAGCTGCGGAACTCCAGCTCGCTGTCGACGATGTCGTAGATGCCGTTGGCGCCCCGCGTCTCCCCGACGTCGGGGTTGCAGGTCGCGGCGCCGCCACCGCCGAGCTCGTCGGTGAACACCACCTTGGTGCCGTCGTTGTTGAACGTCGCCGAGTGCCAGAACGCGAAGTTCTCGGTGTCGCGGACGTTCGAGATCACCTCGGGGTTCTCCCGGTCGGAGATGTCCATGAGGATGCCGTCACCCATGCAGGCACCGGCCGCGAGGTCGAGCTTCACGTACGTCGTGATGTCGTGGCAGCCGGAGGTGTTGGTGTACCCGCCCTCGGGGAAGAGCACCGGCTCCGAGACGACGGCGGCCTGCGCCGGTGCCTTGGTCGGGATCTTCACCACGGAGATCTTGTCGTGCGGCGGCTGGCACCCGGACAGCAGCGCGTGCGGCGAGTACGAGGAGACGTACACGTACAGCGTCTTGCCGTTCTTGGTCGGCGCGAGCGAGTGGGTGTGCGACCCGCAGGCGGTCTCGACGGCGGCGACGTACTCCGGCTCGGTGGGCTCGGAGATGTCGAAGATCTTCAGGCCCTCCCAGTAGTCGACCCCCACCGGGTAGATCGAGCTGCTGGAGCAGGAGTCGTCGGTGCGCCACGAGTCCGTGGACAGCACGAGCAGGTCGCCGTAGACGGAGACGTCGTTCTGCGAGCCGGGGCAGACGACCTGGGCGGCCTGGGTCGGGGCCTCCGGGTCGGAGATGTCGTAGACGGTGAAGCCGTCGTAGTTGCCCGCGAACGCGTAGTCACCCTGGAACGCCAAGTCCGAGCTGTAGGAGTTCTCCGCCGCGAACGCCCCGTTCTTGGGGATGTTGGCGAGCAGGTCCATCTTGAACGAGTCCGACGTCCCGGGCTCGGTCAGCGACGCCGGCGTCGCGGAGTCGTCCAGGGCCACGATGCCCTGGGCGGGCAGCTCGCTGCCGTCGTCGGGCGCGTCACCGCCGGGTTCGGCGAAGCCGGGAGCGGCGACGGCGAATGTGCCGAACGCCAGGACCGCGGTCAGCGCTCCGGCACCCAGCGCGCGTCGTCGCCCGGTCGTTGTCGAAGGACGCACAGGCGTCACACCTCCTTGGTAGGGTGCCTTCACTTTGACCGAATGTGACGTGGACCACCAGGTGAAGCGTCGAGAATTTACCGGAGCGTGACAGTGGACGTCCGGCGAACATCCAGCAACAACGGCCGCGACCCGGTCCGACGACGGCGCAGGTCGCGGGCGTGCACCGGTGCGGCCGTCGTCGTGCTCGCCACGACCCTGGGCGCCTGCACGCCGGACGAGCCGGAGCCCGCGGCCGTGCCGCCGTCGAGCGTCGTGGTGCAGCCCGGCCGTCCGGGTGAGGCGGCCACGACGATCGCGCCGGAGGACTACGAGGCGCCGGCGCCGGCGTCGGACTGGAACCAGGCGGACGTCGACTTCTTCGCCGACATGATCCACCACCACCTGCAGGCCCTGGAGATGTCCGAGCTGGCACCCGACCGGGCCGCGAGCGCCGACGTGGTCGCGCTCGCCGACCGCATCCACGACGTGCAGGCCTCCGAGATCCACGGGCTGGCCGCCTGGCTGCAGGAGCGCGACCTGCCGGTGCCCGTGGTCGTGGACCCGGGCGACGGGTCCGGGCCGCGCGTGGCGGGCGGCCACGACCACGACGTCGAGGACATGACGGGCATGCTCTCCGACGCGCAGATGGCCGAGCTCGCCGCGGCGTCGGGGGCGGAGTTCGACCGGCTGTACCTGACGGGCATGATCCAGCACCACGAGGGTGCGGTGCAGATGGCGGTGGACGTGCAGGTCGAGGGTGTGGACGAGCGCGCGAACGAGCTGGCGGACGACATCGGGGCGGGACAGCAGGCGGAGATCGGGCGGATGCAGGACCTGCTCGCCGACCTCTGACCGGTGCCGGTGCCGGTGCCGGTGCCGGTGCCGGTGCCGACTCACACAGGGTCCGGACCGCGACCGGGCGGCTCAGGGGGCTGTGACGAAGACGTCGAGCAGCTCGGGCCGGTGCCCGTGCACCAGCACCCCGAAGACGACGGCGTCGAACAGCAGGTGCACCGTCACCACGTACGGCAGGGACTTGTAGCGGGCGAAGATCCAGCCCTGCACGAGCGCGAACGGGATGGTCAGCGCCGGTCCCCACTCGCGGTAGCCGAGCTCCCACAGGAACGACACGAACACCACGGCCTGCAGCACGTTCGCGACCTGCAGGCCGAAGTGCCGGCGCAGCAGCGCGAACACCGTGCAGATGAAGAACAGCTCGTCCCAGATGCCCACCGCGTTGACGCCGACGAACAGCCGCGCGATCTCGCCGTCGGTCTCCAGCGTCGGCCAGTTCAGGTACGCCCCCGAACCCAGGAAGTAGGCGGGCAGCACCAGGTAACCGACCACGACCACGACGCCCAGGTAGATCCACTGCCCGCGCGTCCAGCGCCGCCCCGTGAACGCCGGGAACGTCACCGCTCCCGCGCCGTCGTCGTCGCGGAACCAGTACCTCGACAGCGCCCACGGCACCAGTACCGCCAGCGACAGCGCGACCGTGAAGCGCGCCATGCCGGCGTTCGACAGGTCCGCCTCCAGCGAGATCGTCGAGACGATCGTCATGCCCAGCGCGATGAGGCCCAGGTCCTTGCCGAGCCCCCGGTCGACCAGCATCCCGAGGACGACGCCGGCCACCAGCGGCACGTAGCCGAGCGGACGCTCGTGCACGGCGAACAGCAGGACGGCCGCACCGCAGACGAGCACGGCGGCGGCGTACCGGGCGACCACGAGAGGCATGCCCGGACCCTATCCGGGCGAGGCCCGGGCGGGCGTCCCGTTCGTCAGTCGGCCGGCCGCACGGGGCGGCGCACCACCCACACCACGACGCCGGCGACCACCAGGACGACGACGGCGAGCGCGGCCCACGGCACGACCCATCCGGCGGTCTCGGCGGAGTCGGCGACGGCACCCCCGCCGCCGATGCCCACGACCACGCCATCGACCCGGACGTCTGCGGTGGCACGGAAGAACGGGCGCACGCCGGTGACCTCGACGGTGCGTTCCACCTCGGCGCCGGGCAGCAGCTCGCCCAGGTCGGCCGACACGGTCTGCACGGCGCTGCCGCCGGGACCGGCGACGGTGACGGACTCGTCCGGCACCACCCGGGCGTCGCCGGTGTTGACGAGCGTGTACGTGACGGTCGCGTCGGCGGTGGCCAGCGGGTTGACACCCGTCGCGGCGTCGAGCCGCAGGTCACGGACCTCGATCCCCGGGCTCAGGTCGCCGGAGACGCGTGCGTGCACCCGCAGCGCGAGGCGGCGGTCCACGGACACCGCGCCGTCGCCGACGGTCTGCTGCATCGAGGTGACGAGCCCGCCCGCGTGGTCGCCGGGCGTCGCGTCGTCCGGCACCGTGAGCGTGAAGGGAACCTCCGCGGAGGCGCCGGCGTCCAGCGAGAGCGTGTCACCGGGCAGGTCGAGCGTGATCCAGGTGCCCAGGTCGGACGGCGAGCCGTCCGCGGGCAGCAGGTCCAGGTGACCGTCGCGGGTGGTGAAGGCGTCGGTGGCGTACACCGAGAGCTCCAGCGGCGTCGTGGACCGGTTCGCCACGACCAGGGTGTCGGAGACCTCGTCCCCCGGGTCGACGGCGTAGGCGTAGTTGGCGCGGTCCTCCCCGGTGGCACCGACGACGGTGCGCTCGGGATCGGGTCCCGCGCCGGGGGCGAGGGACCAGGTGAGGTCGTCGGTCGACGGGGCGGTGTCGGCCGCGGCAGGCAGGGCGGCGCCCGCCCCGACGGCCAGGAGGGCCGTCAGGGCGAGCGTCGCGATCGAACGGATGCGCACGGGTCCGTCAGCCCACCGCGGTGAGCGTCAGCACGCCGGAGTAGTCGCCCGCCGGGGTGTCCAGCGGGATGGACAGCTCCAGGTCGGCGTCCACGGCGACGGTCTCGGCGTCGGTCTCGCCGGTGCCCGAGGCCAGCGTCGCGGTCTCGGACAGGCCGGCACCGGAACCGGCGGCGACCGGAGCACCGGCCTGCGCGTCACCCGAGGTGACGGCCGGGGTCCAGCCCAGCGCCGACCCGGCGAAGGAGCTGGCACCACCGACGAAGTCCGTGGTGCTGCCGGTGATGGCCCAGGAGCCCCCGGGGCGCGTGTCCTCGACGGTCACCTGGTGCAGCGCGCCGGCCGCCGTGAAGGCGGCCTCGGTCTCGACGGCCGTGCCGAGGCTGACCGCACCGGTGCCGTTGATCGTCCAGGAGAAGGCACCCGGGTCGACGGGGTCCTCCGTCTCGGGGACCTCGACGCCGACCCCGACGTCACCCTCGCCGTCGGCGCCGGGCGCCGCGAAGGTCACCGGCACGCCCAGCTCCTGGGCGGCGTTGGCGGCGGCACCGCCCGCGGCGTAGGTGTAAATGCCGTAGCTGCCGCTGCCGTCCTCGGAGAGGCCGGCCTCGAGCTCGGCGGTGAAGGTGCCGTCGGCATCCATCAGGACGAGCTGGTCGGCGACGTTCGGGTAGTCGTTCTTGACCTGGGTGTACGACGGCTCCGGCAGCGCCCACTTCTGCGACAGGACGGTACGCGTCTCACGCTCCGCGCCGGCCGACGGCTGCCAACCCTCGGCGAACTTGCCGAAGACGACGTAGACGCCGGACGGCTGGTTCGCGGCGACCGGCGGACGGCCGGCGGAGTTGACGTTGGCGGCCGGGTCGAACCCGGAGCCGTCCACGGTGATCGTGGTGGTCGCGTCGGGGTCGAGGCTCTCGGCCTGCGAGACCTGCAGCGCCGGGGACCACTCGACCGGCGCGGTGTCGAGCTCCGCGGTCAGCGACAGGGCGTCCAGCGGGTCCCCGGCGCCGTACAGCGGCAGCGCCTCGGCGCCCGCCTCGGTCGTGGTCAGGCCGCTCAGCGAGACGGACAGGGTGTCCCCGTCCACCGTGGCGTCGACCCCGGTGGCGGTGGCGAACTCGATGTCCGTCCCGCCGTAGGTCCCCGCCTCCCACTCGCCGAACGACCCGGTCACCTCGGCGGACACGTCCGCGACCAGCGTCGCCGCACCCTCGGAGACCTCGACGTCGACGTTCGCGATCGTCACGTCGAAGTAGTGGGTCGGGAAGTGGAAGGCCGCGCCACCCTCGGACTCGACGGTGAACTCGTCGGCCGACGTGAACGATCCGCCCGTCACCGGCAGCAGCCAGGGCAGGGTCTCGTTCGGGGTGGAGGTGTTCGTCGACGAGGCCGGCGTGGCGGACTCGTCGAACTGGCCGGGAGCCACGAGCGTGATGCGCTCGCCCATCGGCTCCGGGGTACCGAGAGCCGCCGTCTGGTTGCCGACGTAGCGGCGGAAGCTCTCCTTGTAGCCCCAGGAGACGTCACCGGAGTCGGCGACGACGTCGCGGGCCTCGGCCGCCTGGGCCGGGGCGACCGTGACCAGGGCAGTGCCCAGCCCGAGGGCGAGGACGCCGAGCCCGGCGGCCGACCGGCGCAGCGCCGGTCGAGGTGTGGTGGTCATGTTCATGCCTTCCATGTCGTGGTGGTCAGGCGGGGTGGGGGTCTGTGGTGGCCGCTCAGGTGAACGGCAGGACGAGCCAGCGGCGGCGGAACCCGACGATCGCGCCGGCGGCGGCGAGCATCAGTCCGGCGCCGGCGAACGCCAGGCGTTCTCCCGGGTCGTCGACGGCATCGGTCAGGGCGGGGACGAGTCCCGTCCCGTCGTCGGCGCCGAGGGTCGAGGCGGCGACGGCGGGCAGGAACGCCGGGCTGTCGCCGGCGGCCGGGACAGGTACCCGTGCGGCGGTACCGAGGGAGCCGGCCGTACCGGCGGACGACGACGGCACGACGGCGGGTGCGAACGTCCCGGTGACGCTCCCGGACCCGCCGGTGGCCGAGCCCGACCCTCCGCCGGACCCGCCGGACCCGCTGCTGCCGGTGTCGGTCGGGCCGAGGCTGGCGTCCGCGTCGAAGCTGACGGTGACGTCGTAGGGGCGCTTGAAGCGGTCGCGGGACGACCCCGACGTGTACCAGTAGGCGCCCTGGCCGGTGTCGACCTGGAAGTCGACGAACGCGCCCGGGAAGGCGCCCCAGCACACGCCGTCGACGTCCTCGCGCAGCTGCGCCTGAGCGGTCCCCTCGACGCGCACGCCGCACCAGTCGGGCGTGAGCACGCCGCCGGCGTCGACGAGGCGGCCGCCGCTGAACGTCGCCAGCGGCACCTCTCGCTCACGCAGCGGGGACCATTTCGTGGTGTCCTCGCGGTCGGTGGCGTACCCGCCCACCGTCGCGGTCAGGGTGCCGTCGCCGTCCTCGTCGAGCTCCAGCACCGGGTCGGACGCCCACCAGTAGGTCAGGCCGCCGTAGAAGACCACGGTGAAGCTGCCGGTCCAGGAGATCTGCACGCTGCCGTCGTCTCCACGTTCGCCGACGCCGCCGTCGACGACGATCTCGGAGCCGCTGGTGTTCCCGGCGCTCATCGTCAGCTCGTCGCCGGAGGGGTCCGAGCACCGCGAGGCGTACGACTGCAGATCCCCCGATGCCCGCTCGACCCGGACGTCGCCGTCCCGGGCCGCGTACAGGTCCCGGTCAGCCGCGGACCACACCCGGCTGCCGCCGGCGTCACCGTCCGGCCCGGGGACGCCCGCCATGAGGAAGTTGCACCCGCCGAAGAAGTTCGCGCCGACGGACTCGTGGTTGACGGCCCAGCGCAGCTCGGCGTTCGTCAGGTCGGCGGGCCCACCGGACCCGTCGTCGTCCGCGCCGGGCACGGTGACGGTCACCTCGACGTCCCCGCCGGTGCGGTACGGCGGACCGAGCTCGTCGTCGTCGGCGGCGGCGGGCGCGGCGAGGCCGAGCGCCAGCACGGCGGCCAGGCCCGCGGCGACCGACCAGGGGCGGTTCGTCCTCACGCCCCCACCCCCGGGTCCCCCGTCGGCGGGGCGGACGGGACGGCCGACGCGACGGACCGCTCGGCACGACGCCGCCGGACAGCGGTGATCGCGGACACCAGGATCACGAGCAGCAGCACCAGGCCGGCGCCGAACACGGCGAGCTCGGCCCACGAGTAGCCGCTGCCCAGGGCTCCGGCGCTCGCCGTCGCCCCCGCCGCCCCGGAGGCCGACGCGACGAGCCTCTCCTCGGCGGCGGCGTCGGCCGGGTCGCGGGTGACGATGATCTCCACCTCGGGCGTCTTGCCCGACGACGCCGCGGTCACGGTGAGCACGTGCGTGCCGAGACGGATGTCGTCGGGCAGCTCCAGCAGTCCCGCGACCTCCCCGTGCGTGCCGGCGGTCAGGGGCCCGACGGCGAGCTCGCCGTCGTCCAGGGACGCGACGACCTGCTCGCCGGGTTCGAAGCCCTGACCGGTGAAGCTCAGGACGCGCCCGGCGACGGCGGTGTCCCGGTCGAACCCGACGGAGGCGGGGCCGGCCTTCGCGGACGCGGACGGGCTGGGCGACGGCGACGCGTCCGCGGACTCCTGCCCGGCCGCCCCGGCGTCGCCGGCACCGCTGCCCTCCGCCGCGGTCCCGCCGTCGGAACTGCCGCCGTCGGACGTACCGCCGGACGCCCCGACGAACTCCACGGGCGTGAACGTCTCGTTGGTGGCGTTGGCGACACCGTGCGCGCCGATGGTGATGACGCCGCACGTGACCTCGAGGCAGTTCACCTCGACGGCGTCGCCGGAACGGTCCTGCGTGGTGAACACGGGGCCGGGCACGACGAGCGACGCCGACCAGGTGCCGTCCTCGGCGAGGGTGCCGCCGTTGGCCTCGGCGGCCGTGCTGGACCCGGGGAAGGCCACGAACCGCTGGTAGCCGGCGTTGTCCGCGGACTCGGAGTCCGGGACGTAGCGCAGCGTGGTGCCCGTCTGCCCGCCCTGGCTGGGCGCCCACCCGCCGCCGGAGACCCACCCGAACAGCACGTAGACGCCGCCGAACGCGTTCGGCACCGACTGGAACCCGGAGCCGGACAGCCGCAGCGTCGTCGCGCCCTCCGCCGAGGCGCGGGCGGCGCCGTCGAGCCCCGACACGGACACGCGTGCGGCGGCCTGCGCCGGAGCGACGCCACCCGGGACGACGGCGGGTGCCGCCACGGCGAGGGTCAGGGCCAGGGACAGCAGGACGGTCAGGCGCCTCATGGCGTGGTCACCTCCGAGGGGGCACCGTGCCGCGGCAGCACGAGCAGCCCGCCGGTGATCGGGTGGCTCAGGACGTCGACCGGGTGGTCGTAGGCGGCGGACAGCAGCTCTGTGGTCAGCACCTCGGCCGGCGGGCCGTCGGCGACGAGCCGGCCGCCGTCGAGCACGGCGACCCGGTCGGCCCACGCCGCCGCGAGCGGCAGGTCGTGCAGGACGACGACGACGGCGCCACCGGCGTCGGCGTGTCGGCGCGCCTGGGCGAGCACCCGGGTCTGGTGGCGCACGTCCAGGGCGGCGGTCGGCTCATCGAGCAGCAGCAGTCGCGGCTCCTGGGCCAGCACGCGGGCCAGGGAGGCGCGGGCCTTCTCCCCGCCGGACAGGGTCGGGTAGCGGCGGGCCGCCAGGTGGGTGACGTCGGCGGCGGTCAGCGCGGAGGCGACGACCTCCTCGTCGCGGTCCTCGGCGTCGGTGCCCGTCCACGGGGCCCGGCCCATGCGCACCACGTCGACGACGCGGAACGGGAAGCTGACGCGGTTCTCCTGCAGCAGCACCCCGCGCAGCCGGGCGAGCTCCGCCGTCCGGACCGCGCCTAGCGGCGTGCCCTCCCAGGCCGCACCGCCGTCGTCGGGCGCCCGGTCACCCGCCAGCACCGACAGCAGGGTCGACTTGCCGGCGCCGTTCGGGCCGACGACGACGAGGATCTCGCCGGTGCGCACGTCCAGGTCGACGCCGGACAGCAGCGTGGCGTCGTCGATGCGGACGCCGGCGCCGCGCACGGACAGGAGGGTGTCGCGGGGGCTCCTCGGGTTCACGCCGTGCTGGTCCTGGCGCGCACCCTGCGGTGCCTCGCTCCGGTACGCCTCGTCCCTCGCCGTCCCTCCGCGGGGGCTCCTCGGGTTCACGCCCAGCCTCCCGCCTGGCGGCGCGTGCGCCGAACGAGCCACAGGAAGAACGGCCCGCCGACCAGCGCCGTCAGCATGCCGATCGGCAGGTCGGCGTACGGCACGGCGGTGCGGGCGGCGAGGTCGGCGGCGAGCAGCAGCACCGCCCCGCCGAGTGCCGAGGCGGGCACGAGCACCCGGTGCCCGGGCCCGACGGCCATGCGGATCAGGTGCGGCACGACGAGGCCGACGAACGAGATGATCCCGCAGAACGCGACGGCGGCGGCGGTCAGCAGGGCGACGACGACGACGGCGACGATGCGCAGCCGTTCGACGTCGACGCCGAGGTGGCGGGCGGACCGCTCCCCGAGGGAGAGCAGGTCGAGGCGGCGGGCGAGCGCGATCGCGCCGACCAGCCCGGCCAGCATCAGGGGCGCGACGATCGCGACGTAGACCCAGCGGGTGCCGTTGAGCGAGCCGAGCTGCCAGAAGACGATCTCCTCGCGAGCCTGGGTGTCGCCGAGGAACGTGAACAGCGCCAGCCCGGCCCCACAGACGGCGTTGATCGCGACGCCGGTGAGGACCAGGGTGACGACCTCGGTGCGTCCACCGGAGCGGGCGAGCGCGTACACGGCGAAGGTGGCGACCAGGCCGCCGACGAACGCCGCGGTCGCCGTCGTCCAGGGGCCGACGGCGGTCCACCCGAGCGCGATGGTGGCGGCGGCGGCGACGGCGGCACCGGACGAGACGCCGACGACGCCGGGGTCGGCCAGCGGGTTGCCGAACACGCCCTGCATGACGGCGCCGGCGGCCGCGAGGGCCGCTCCGACGCAGATCGCCATGACGACGCGGGGGAACCGGATGGTCCACAGGGCGGCGTAGCCGTTGGGGTGGGTGGGTTCCGGACCGAGGTCGAGGCCGACGCCGCGGGCGAGCGCCCCGAGCACCTCCGACGGCGGCACGTGGAGCTGGCCGGACCCGGCGGAGACGACCGCGAGTACGGCGAGGGCGGTACCGAGCAGCACGAACAGCACGGTGACGCGGCCGGTGCGGGCGGGTGGCAGAGTGCGCACGCCGCCGTCGGCAAGGGCGCTCATCCGAGGCTCGCGGGGGCGTAGAGGGCGCGGGCGAGGGCGTCGACGACACCGGTGGTGGACGGGCCGAAGGCGAGGACCTGGCTGTCGGGCATGGCGACGACGCGCCGGTTCTGCCCGGCGGGCGTCTCGGCGAGGGCGGGCAGACGTTCGAGGAGCCCGTCGACGCCGCCGACGGACTCGAGACCGCCCGACATCATGAGCAGCACGTCGGGCTGGGCGGAGATGATGCCCTCGTCGTTGACGGGGCGCATGCCGGTCCAGCCGATCTCGCCGGCGACGTCGACGGCGCCGAGGGACTCGATGAGGGAGTCGGCGCCGGACCCGTCGCCGAAGAGGTAGTAGACGCCGGACTGCCCGCGCACGTAGAGGAAGGCGACGCGCAGCCTGTCGGCGTCGTCGGCGGGCGCGAGCTCGGCGACCTGGGCGACGGTGGCGTCGATCTCGTCCTGGGTTCGCTCGGCGAGCCGCTCGCCGGCGTCGGGCACGCCGAGGGCGGCGGCGACGGACCGCGTGAGGTCGCCGACGTTGTCGGTGCTGCGGTGGGAGTCGACGACGACGACAGGGATGCCGGCCTCGCGCATCTGCAGCACGACGTCCCAGGGGCCGAGGGAGGTGTCGGTGAGGATGACGCTCGGCGCGAGCTCGAGGATCGCCTCGGCGGTCAGGTCGTGGCCGTTCGAGGTGACCTCGGGCAGGTCGAGGATCTCCGGGAACGTCGAGGAGGTGTCGCGGCCGACCACGCTCTCGCCGAGGCCGAGCTCGAACACGGTGCGCGCGAGGGTGCCGTAGAGGTCGAGCGCGAGGATGCGGCTGGTGTCGGTGACGGTGACCTCGGTGCCCTGGGCGTCGGTGACGGTGGCGGGCAGCTGCGGGGCGGGGTCGGTGGCGACGGGTGAGACGGGCGTCGCCGCGGCCTCGACGACGACCTCGCCGGTCCAGTCGTGCGGGTCGGCGAGGTGGTCCTCGCCCGCTGCCAGCTCGGCCAGCGGCGGGCCGGCGACGGCGGTGGTGGTGCCGTCGTCGTGGGCTGCGGTGCCGCTGCAGGCGGCGAGCAGGGCGACCGCGGCGGCGGTGAGGGCGGCGAACGCTCCGTGGCGACGTGCCGAGGACATGCTGGGTGACTCCTGACTTCGCTCGCCAGGTTAGGCGAGGCGTGCCTAAGTTAGATGAGGCTAGCCTGACTTATCAAGATCTCGGCGTGCGGCAGTCCTGTGGACCACCTCACAGGGGACGCCGGGCGCGATCCCGGCGGCGCGTCAGCGCGAGACGCCCGGGTGCCGCTCCCCCAGCTCGACGAAGACGGCACGGTTGAGCCGGAAGGCCTCCTGCGCCTCGGCCACCGCGACGTCGGTCTCCTCGGCCGAGAGCGCGAGGCCGTCGAGGCGCTCGCGGTACAGGTCCTTGAACGGCTTGACCTTGACGATCTCGGGGAAGTCGTAGAACTCCAGCCCGGCGACTCCCATGCCGTAGTGGCGCTGCATCATGCGCTGGACGATCTGCCCACCGGACAGGTCGCCGAGGTAGCGGGTGTAGGCGTGCGCGGCGTAGCGGGGCAGGTCGCCCCCGACATCGCGCAGCCGCGCGACATACGTCTCGGTGGCCGGCAGGACGCGGATCTCCTCGCGCCATCCGTCGCCGTGCAGGTACGCCAGGTCACGCTCGATGGCGGGCACCCGCGTCAGCTCGTCGAACACCAGGCCGGTGCCGCGCTGGTCGGCACGGACGACGGCGCTCGCCTCCTCCAGCGCCGTGTACACGGCGTGCTGCTGGGCGGCGAGGTCGGCGTAGGCGGCGACGTCGAGCCCGCCGGACATCAGCCGGGAGACGAAGCCCTCATTCTCGGCCTGCTCGTGCTCGGCACGGGTGCCCTCGCGCAGCAGGGCGGACAGAGGTGCGTCGAGGGCGACGGCGGCGGGCATGGTGACCTCCCGGTCGAGCATGTTCATGACGAACTGTCGTGACGGTGTGTCATGACGAGGCATACGCTAGCACCGCGAATTAGGTATGCCTACCCTCTGTCTCACCGCCCGGTTCAGGACGGCCGTCACGCCGGACCCCGGCCCGCAGCCGGGCCGCCTGCTTCACCAGGTGGTCCCGCTCCGGGACGGTCGTGGCGGCCTCCGCGGCCTGTGCGTACCGCCGCGCCGCCTCCTCGCGGTCGCCGGCCAGCTCGTGCAGGTAGGCGGCGACCGCGTCGGCCCCCGGCACGCCGTCGTCGACGTCGGCCAGCGCGCGCTGCCCCGCGAGCGCCCCGTCGGCGTGCCCGACGGCGACCGCCCGGTTCAGGCGCACCACCGGCGAGTCCGCGAGCGCCACCAGCTCGTCGTACCAGCCCAGGATCTGCACCCAGTCGGTCTCGTCGGCCGTCGCGGCGTCGTCGTGCAGGGCCTGGATCGCGGCCTGGGCCTGGTACTCGCCGAGCCGGTCGCGCGCCAGCGCCCCCTGCAGGATCCGGACCCCCTCGGCGACCTGCGCGGTGTCCCACCGGCCGCGGTCCTGATCGGCGAGCGCCACGAGCTCGCCGCCCGCCGTCCAGCGGGCGGCACGCCGGGCGTCGGTGAGCAGCATCAGCGCCAGGAGCCCGGCCACCTCGGGGTCGTCGGTGGCCGCCTCGAGCTGGCGGGTGAGCCGGATCGCCTCGCGGGCCAGGTCCACCTCGCCGGCGTGCCCCGCGGAGAACATCACGTAGAGCACCCGCAGCACGGCGCGGACGTCGCCGGGTCGGTCGAGGCGGCGGCCGGCGAGCGTGCGCTTGGCGCGGCTGATGCGTTGCGCCATCGTCGCCTCCGGGACCATGTACGCGGCGGCGACCTGCGCCGTCGTCAGCCCGCCGACCGCCCGCAGCGCGAGGGCCACGGCCGACGCCGGGCTGAGGGCCTCGTGGCAGCACCGGCTGAGCAGCAGCAGGGTGTCGTCGGCCTGCTCGACGGGACCGGGGTCCGGTTCGAGGGCCGCCCGGTCCTCCCGTCCCCGGCGTGCGGACTCGGCGCGCCGCACGTCGAGGAAACGTCGCCAGGCGACGGTGACGAGCCAGCCGCGCGGCTCGGCGGGCACGTCGGTGGGCCACCGCCGGGACGCCTCGAGCAGCGCCTCCTGCACGCAGTCCTCGGCCGCGGCGAAGTCGGCGCCGCGGCGCACGAGGATGCCGAGGACCGGCGGGCCGAGCTCGCGCAGGAGCTCGCCCAGCCGGTCCCCGGCCACGCCCTCGGCGCCCACCGCTACGCCTCAGCGGGGACGTCGGACAGGAACGGGCGCACCTCGATCCACTCCTCGAGGGGCTTGCCGCCCTGGCCGGGTGCGGACGACAGGAACGCCGCCGCCTCGTGCGCCCGCTCGACCGAGTCGACGTCGATGATCATCCAGCCGGCGATGACGTCCTTGGTCTCGGCGAACGGACCGTCGGTGACCGGCGGGCGTCCCTCGCCGTCGTACCGGACGAACGTGCCGTCCGGGGAGAGCGCCTGGGCGTCGACGAACTCGCCGCGCTCGGTGAGCGTGTCGGCGACGTGCTGCATGAACGCGATGTGGTCCGAGACCTCCTGAGGCGTCCAGCGGTCCATCGGTTCGCGGGCGTTCGGGCGCTGCTCCGGGCCGCCGCGGTAGTGCTTGAGCAGCAGGTACCTGGCCATGATGGTGCTCCTTCGTGGTCGTCGTGGTCTCGAGTGGTCCTTGCGTCGATCGTGCCGACACCCCGGGGACGGAGCCACCGGACGGATCTCGACATCCGCCACCCACCTCAGGCTGCCGGGCCGCCGTCTGAGGTACCCGACGGCGTCAGGACCGGTCGATCGGACGATGTCCGGGTGCCCGCCTCAGCGGCATCGTCGGTCCCGACGGACCCGCCGGAGGGAGCACGACGATGAACCAGCAGCTGTTCGGACCCGCGATGGAGGCCGAGCTCGCCTACCGTCGCGAGCGCGCCGCCCTGGCCTACGGTCGCCCGCTCCTCGGCGGGCGTGCCTGGCGGGCGGTGCTGCGCCGCGTGCGGCAGAGCCTGCGCGTGCGCGAGACGATATCCGCCGTCGTCGCCGAGCCGTCGGCCCCGCCGGTACGCCGTCCCCACCACCGCGCCCCGCACCGCCCCGTGTCGGGGGCCGGTGGGACCATGGCGGGGTGAGACGCTCGTCACAGATCCCCCTCGTCGCGCGCGAGCCGCAGGTCGAGGGCTTCGGCCGTGCGCTCGAACGCGCCGCGCACGGCGACCCGGGCGTGCTGGTGATCGGTGGCGACGCCGGCGTGGGCAAGACCCGCCTGGTCAAGCACCTGGCGGCGCGCGCCGAGGACGTCGGCGGACGGGCCGTCGTCGCGCACTGCGTCGACCTCGGCGACGTCGGCATCCCCTACCTGCCGTTCAGCGAGGCGCTGCGCCTCCTCGCCGACGGGCACGACGCCGTCGCCGACGTCCTGGCCACCCGTCCCGCGCTCGCCCGCCTGCTCGGACCGACCGGTGCCCCGACGACGGACGACCCCGCGGGCGCGTCCGTGGACCGGCTGCCGCTCCTGGACGGCATCGCGACCACGCTCGCCGCCGCCGGCGCGCCCGGGGCGCCGCTCGTCCTCGTCGTGGAGGACCTACACTGGGCCGACCCCTCCACCCGCGACGTGCTGCGGTTCCTGGTCACGCGGCTGCGGGCCGAGCACCTGCTGCTCGTGCTCACCTACCGCGCCGACGACGTCGACCGCCGTCACCCGCTGCGTCCCCTGCTCGCCGAGCTGCACCGCCTCGACCGCGTCGAGCACGTCGAGCTCGCCCCCTTCACGCCCGACGAGCTGCGCCGGTTCACCACCGCGCTGCAGGGCGGACCGCTGCCCGAGCACCACCTCGCGGACATCCAGCGCCGCAGCGACGGCAACGCCTTCTTCGCCGAGGAGCTGCTGGCCGCCGGCAGCATCGGCGGACCGCTGCCCTGGTCCCTCGCCGACGTCCTGCACGCCCGCCTGCAGGACCTGCCCGCACCGGTGCACCACCTCGTCCGGCTCGCGTCCGTGGGCGGACGCCGGGTCGCCGAGGACCTGCTGCTCGCCGTCGCCGCCCGCACCCCCGGGCTCGACGGCGACGGCGCCGCCGTCACCGCGGTGCACGGCGCCGTCGCGCACCAGGTGCTGACCCTGGAGGAGGACCACCTCGCGTTCCGGCACGCGCTCGTCGCCGAGGCCCTCTACACCGACCTGCTGCCCGGGGAGCGCGCGGCCGCCCACCGCACGTTCCTCGCGGCGCTCCTCGACGACCCGGACCTCGGCTCGGCCGCCGAACGCGCCCACCACGCGCTGCAGGGCCACGACCTGACCACCGCGCTGACGTCCTCGTGGGCGGCGGCGCAGCGGGCCCGCGAGCTGCTCGCGCCCGCCGAGCAGCGCCGGCACCTGGAGGAGGTGCTGTCGCTGTGGGAGTCCGTGCCCGACGCCGCCGACCTGATCGGGCACGACCGCGTGCACGTCGCGCTCGCCGCCGCGGGTGCCGCCGCCCGCCACGGCCAGACCGTCCGCGCGGTCCAGCTCGCGCGCCGGGCGATCGAGGCCCTCGACGACGACCCGGTCCGGCAGGCCGGCGCCCGCCACAAGCTGGCGCAGTTCCTCCTGGACGTCGACGACCTGACCGGCGCCGTCGAGCAGACCGACCTGGCGCTGGAGGCCCTGGGCGACGCGCCCACGCGCGAGCTGGCGGCCACGCTCGCCGTGCGCGGCCGGATCGAGCTCAACCGCGACGAGGACGCCGCGGCCCGCGACCACCTGCGCCGCGCCATGCAGGTCGCCGAGCAGGTCGACGCACCCGTCGTGGAGATCGAGGCCCTCGCCTCCGCCGCGGCGCTGGAGAGCGCCGACCCGGCGGAGGCCGTGCGGCTCGGCGAGGTGGCCGTGCGCCGCGCCCGCGAGGTCGGTGCGGTGATGACCGAGGCACGGTGCTGGCAGAACCTCGCCGTCGCGCACTACGAGGCCGGCCACCTCGACGAGGCCGAGCACGTCCTGGCCCGCGGCATCGCCCGCACGCGGGAGACCGCCACGTCCCGCAGCCCGTTCGGCGTGTGGATGCGGCTGCTCACCGAGGTGCTGCGCTACGTGCGCGGCGACCTGTCCGACGGCGGGGCGCCGTCGGACGTGCCGGCACCCGAGGCGGCGATGTTCGCCGGCGTGCGCGCGCAGGCCGCCGTGGCGCGCGGCGACACGGACGCGCTCGAGCAGGTCGACGCGCTGCGCGGCCTGTGGGACGTCGACGGGTTCGTCGCGCTGTGCGGCGGGAGCGCCGGCGTCGACGCGCTGACCTGGGCCGGCCGGTACGACGACGCGGCGCGGCTGGCCACCGACGTCACCGACCACCTCGCCCGGGTGTGGAGCCCGCACTTCCTCGGCGGGATCCGGCTCGCGGCGCTCGCGCTCGGCGCCCTGGCCGCCGGTGCCGAGGACCCGGGCGCCCGGCACGACGACGGCACCCGCGACACGCTGCGAGCGCGCGCCGACGCCCTGGTCGCCACGGCCCACGACACCGCCCGCACGGGCCGGACCCGCAGCGGCGAGCTCGGCCCCGAGGGCAGGGCCTGGCTGGCGCGCGCCGACGCCGAGCACGCCCGCGCCGTCACCGCGCTGACCGACGGCCCCGCCGACCCCGGCCGGTGGGAGGTCACCGTGGCCGCGTTCGACTACGGCCACCGCTACGAGCGGGCGCGCAGCCGGCTGCGCTGGGCCCAGGCGCTGCGCGCCGCCGGCGAACCCGACCGCGCGGCCCGCGAGGCCGCCGAGACGCTGGCCGAGGCGGAGGCGATGGGCGCCCGACCGCTGGCCGAGGCGACCCGCACCTGGGCGCGCCGGGCCCGCATCGCGCTGCCCGGGTCACGGCGCACCTCCTCCCCGCTCACCGACCGCGAGGACGAGGTGCTCGCCCTCGTGGCACGGGGACTGTCCAACCGGCAGATCGGCGAGGAGCTCTTCATCACCGCCAAGACCGTCAGCGTGCACGTGTCCAACCTGCTGGCCAAGCTGGACGTCTCCGGCCGCGCCGAGGCGGTGGCCGTCGCGGCCCGCCGCGGGCTGCTCCCCCTCGACGTCCCGGCCGTCCCGGCGGGCCCGAGGAAGGAGCGACGATGACGGACCCGACCCACGAACCACCCGCGGACCCCACCGACCCCGCTAAGGCCACGCTGCTGCGGTACCTGCGCGGCACTCGCGAGGCGCTGCTGTGGAAGACGGAGGGCCTGTCGGAGCGGGCGCTGCGCACCCCGCGGACCGGCACCGGCACCAACCTGCTCGGCCTGGTCAAGCACGCCGCCAGCGTCGAGGTCGGCTACTTCGGCGAGACGTTCGGCCGGGACTGGCCCACCCCGCAGGAGCTGTCCTGGACCGAGCGCTGGGACGAGGAGCCGAACGCCGACTTCTACGCCGAGCCTCACGAGTCCGCCGACGACCTGCGCGACCTGTACCGGCGGGTCGGCGCGTTCGCGGACGAGACCATCGAGACGCTGCCCCTCGACGCACCCGGCCGGGTGCCCTGGTGGGGCGAGCGCGGCGAGGTCACCCTCCACCAGGTGTGCGTGCACGTGCTCGCCGACCTGCAGCGGCACGCCGGCCACGCCGACATCCTGCGCGAGCAGATCGACGGCGCGGTGGGGCTGCAGGAGGGCAACACCAACATCTGGCCGGTCGACTGGCCGGCCTACCTAGCCCGGCTGCACGCCATCGCCGACCGGTTCCCCGGACCGGACGAGGAGGACCGGACATGACCACACCGACCGCCGACACCTTCCCGCGCATCCGACAGATCGTGCTCGACACCACCGACGCACGCTCCCTGGCCGAGTTCTACCGCCGCCTCTTCGGACTGCACTACCGGCCCGGCGACGAGCCCCCGGTCGACGGCGAACCCGACCCCCGCGGCGCCGACTGGCTGGTCCTGGCCGGTACCGGCGGGTTCAGCCTCGCGTTCCAGCAGGTCGACAGCATCGCATCACCCACCTGGCCGGACCCGGCCGTGCCCCAGCAGCTCCACCTCGACACCACGGTCCCCGACGCGACAGAGCTCGACCGGCAGCACGAACGGGCCCTCGCCCTCGGTGCCCGGCTGCTGTTCGACCGGTCCGACGACCCGCAGGAACCGCTGCGCGTCTACGCCGACCCGCAGGGGCACCCGTTCTGCCTGTTCGTCGCCTGACGCCGACCGCTTCGACGACTGAGGCCCGCGCCCGGGACAATGGGGGCGTGCAGTGCCCCCACTACGACGCCGGCCGGTGCCGCTCGTGCACCCTCCTCGACATCGCGCGCCCCCAACAGGTCCGCGACAAGCAGGCGCACGTGGCCGAGCTGCTCGCGGCGCACGACGACGTCACCTGGCTGCCGCCCGTCGTCGGACCGGAGAGCGGGTTCCGCAACAAGGCCAAGATGGTCGTCACCGGCACCGTCGAGGACCCGGTCCTCGGCATCGTCGGACCGCCCGGCCCGTACGCCGGGCAGAGCGTCGACCTCACCGACTGCGGCCTCTACCCCCCGGCGCTGCAGGAGGCGTTCGCACCGCTCGCCGAACTGGTCACCCGCGCCACGATCCGGCCCTACGACCTGACCCCCGAACGAGACGGACGCCGCGTCACCCCGCGCGACGCCGCCCGCCGCGGCGAGCTCAAGCACGTCCTGGTCACGCTCTCCGCCGACGGCGAGCTCATGGTGCGGCTCGTCCTGCGCTCCACCGAGGCCGTCGCCCGCATCCGCAAGCACCTGCCCTGGCTGCACGCCCGCCTCCCGGCGCTCGCGGTGCTCAGCGTCAACGTCCAGCCCGCCCATGCCGCCGTCCTGGAGGGCGACGAGGAGATCGTGCTCACCGAGCGCGCCACCCTGCCGATGCGCGTCGACGGCATCACGCTGCACCTGCGCCCGCAGAGCTTCTTCCAGACCAACACCGGCGTCGCCGCGGCGCTGTACCGGCAGGCGCGCGACTGGGTGGAGGAGATCGACCCGGCGTCGCTGTGGGACCTGTACTGCGGCGTCGGCGGGTTCGCGCTGCACTGCGCCGCGCCCGGCCGGTCCGTGACGGGCATCGAGATCTCCGCCGAGGCCGTGGCGTCGGCGACCACGACGGCGGCCGAGCTCGCCGCCCTGCCGGCCGCCGCCGTCGTCGGCGACCAAGACGCCGCGTGGTGGCGGGATGCCGTGGCGGGCGTCCGGTTCGACGCCGGCGACGCGGCCGGGTTCGCGCTCGGCACCGACGACGACCCCGAGCTCGTGATCGTCAACCCGCCGCGGCGCGGGATCGGCCCGGACCTGGCCGGGCGCCTGGAGGCCTCCCGGGTCCGCCACGTCCTCTACTCCAGCTGCCGGGCCCAGACGCTCGCCAGCGATCTCAAGCACATGCCGTCGCTGCGTCCGCGGCGGGCGGTGCTGCTCGACATGTTCCCGCAGACCGGGCACTACGAGGTGCTGACCCTGCTGGAGCGCGTCCCCGCCTGATCAGTCCAGGCCGAGGAACGACAGCCGCGCCCCGTGCCGGGCCCCCTCGGTGACCTCCAGCTCCACCGAGACCGTGCCGCGCGACGCACCCCGCGTCCACACCCACCAGCCGCCGTGCCGCTGCTCGACACGGACGTTGCCGCGCCGGGCGGAGACGGCCGCGACCTGCGCGTCCCCCGTGGGGTCGACCAGGTAGTACCCGTGCCGTGGCACGTCGAGACCGACCGTGACGGACACGAGCTCCGGCTCCGGGGGCGGCGGGGGCGGTTCGGTGCGTGTCGGTCCGGGCGTGGGCTCGCTCGACCGGTTGGGCGTCGGCGTGGGGTCGGGCGTGGGCGTCGGGTCCGGGTCCGACGACGGCGCGGGGTCGGGACCGCCGGATCCCGCCCCATCGCCCGGGGCACCGGGTTCCGCCGGTTCCGCGGGGTCGTCGTCGCCACCGGTCGCGTCGGGCGTCGGCGTCGGGTCGGGCTCCGGCGGCACGGCCGGGACGAGCGCGCCCGTGCCCTCGGCGGTCCCCGGCGACGGGGTGGCCTCCGGCGTGGGCGACGCCGACGGCGTGGCCTCCGGCGTCGCGCTCGGGCTGGGCTCCGGCGTCGCGCTCGCCGCGGGAGACGGGCTCGACGACGCCACCGCGGCCGGACCGTCGTCGGGCACGGCCGCACCGACCGCCGCCGCCGGCGGCTCGTCCGCCGCGGGCCCGCCGAGACCGCCGAGCATCGCGGCAGCCGCCACCGCCACCACCGTGGCGCCCACGGCACCCACCACTGCCACCGGCCGCCCGAAGACCTGCCGCAGGTCGCGCGCCAGCCACTCCCACGCGCCCGCGAGCGCACCACCCGCCGCAGCGGGCCACGCCAGCAGGCCCGCCGTCGTCGACGGCGCACCCAGCGCCCCGACCACCACCGGCACCGCGACGCCGCTGCCCGCCGTACCGGCCAGCAGCACGGGAGCGACGTCGCGCAGCGCCCAACCGGCCTGCCGCACGTCCACGAACGCGCGCATGCAGCCCGAGCAGCCGAACAGGTGCTCCTCGAACGACCGGCGACGCGCCGCGGGCAGGTCGTGGCGGACGTACTCGGGCAGCGAGGTGCGCGTCTCCAGGCACGGCTGCGGCACGGCGCCCCGGGCGTGCGCCGCCGAGAGGGCACCGGTGAGGCGCTGCTCCGCGACACGCAGACGCCGCAGCACCGCACGCACGTGCATCCCCATCTCCCGGGCCACCACCTCGACCCGGCGCTCGACCACGTGCAGGTCCCACAGCAGCTGCTGCTCGTCGTGGGGCAGGCTCGCCAGCGCGGTGCGCACCACGTCCGGGTCCGCCGTGCCCGGCGCGCCCGGACCGTCGTCGTGCCCTGCCGCGGCGGCGGTCTCCCGGAGCGTGCGGGCGACGTCGTCCGCAGCCACCGACCCGGCCCTGCCGGGATCCGTCGCCGTCATGCGCCACCTCTGTTCCCCACCGACCGGACCGACTCGCAGGGCATTGTTCCAACACCTGCCCGTGCGGGGAAAGTCACGCCCGTCTGCGCGAGCGCGGCCGCGGGCGTTCCGGTTCACTGATGCTCATGGTCGAACGGGTCTGGTCACGAACACGCGACTGGTTCGCCTCCCCCGCGAACCAGACCGACGCGCTGCAGATGTTCAAGGCCGCCCTCGCGGCGACCGCCGCCTGGGCGCTGGCCGAGATGGTGCTCGGGCTCGAGCAGGCGTTCCTCGCCCCCTGGGTCGCGCTGCTCACGGTCCATGCCACCGTCCACCGCACGCTCTGGCGCGGAGTGCAGACCGTGCTCGCGGTCGGCGCCGGCATCCTGCTCTCCCTCGTGGTCGTCACCGCCTTCGAGGCCACCGTGTGGTCGTTCGGGCTGGCGCTGCTGGTCGGGCTGATCCTGGGGCGCCTGCCCTGGCTGCGTGAAGAGGGCGTCACCGTCGCCACCACCGCCCTGTTCGTCATCACCACCGGCTACAACCTGTCCGAGCAGCGCGCCATCGACCTGCTGCCCGACCGCCTCCTCGACACGGCCGTCGGCGTCGGTGTGGCCGTGCTGGTCAACCTGCTCGTCTTCCCGCCGCTCAACGACCGCAGCGCCCAGCAGCAGATCGACGACGTCGACGCCAAGCTCGGCTCACTGCTCAGCGACATGGCCACCCAGATGGAGCGGCCCTGGGACTCCCAGGAGGAGGACGACTGGATCGAACGCACCCGGGAGATCTCCCGCGACGTCGACCACGCCTGGTCGCTGGTCAACACCGCCCGCGAGGCCGGACGCTGGAACCCCCGCCGTCGGCGCCACCCCGGCGAGGAGATCCAGGGTTATCCCCAGATCCTGCTGCGCCTCGAGGAGGGCGTCGTGCAGACGCAGAGCATCGCCCGGCAGGTGCGCGAGTCCAGCCGGGAGGCCGACTCGTGGGACGAGCGCTTCCGCGGCCGGTACATCGCGCTGCTCGCCGAGACCGGCCGGCGCGTCGCCGACCCCGACCAGGACGTCGCACCGCTGCGCGCCGACCTGCGCGAGCTCGCCGACGACCTGTCCGACGAGGACCTCGGTGCCCGCTACTGGCCGCTGTACGGGGCCCTCATCGCGAACCTGCAGGCCATCGTCGACGTGGTCGACGACGTCGCCACCGCCCGGCCCGTACGGACCTGAGCGGCGGCGACGTCGGGGGGCTCGGCGCGGCGACGGCGGACCGTCACCGCCGGCCGGTCACCGCTGGGCGGCCAAGGCCTCCGCCGCGACGAGCGACCACAGGTCCTTCGGGTCGGCCGGTTCGGCGATCAGGTCCACCTGCTGCAGCAGGGCGGGTGCGTCGCGGCGCACGGCCTCGTGCACGTAGCGCAGGGCCGTCCAGTCCTCGACGGCGAACCCGACCGAGTCGAAGACGGTCACCTGGTCGGGGGCGGTCCGCCCGACGGCGTCGCCGACGAGGATCTCCCACAGCTCGGTCACCGGGAAGTCGGGGTCGAGCTGCTGGATCTCGCCCTCGATGCGCGTCTGCGGCGTGTACTCGACCACCACGGCCGGGGCGGGTGCGCCCGGACGGCCCGGCGCCGTCAGGATGCTCGCCTCCAGCTCGGTCTTTCCCGGGCAGTCACCGCCGATCGCGTTGACGTGAACCCCGGGGGCGGCGTCGGCCAGCATGTCCGCCGTCAGCACGGTGGCGTCGCGCTTGTCCGCGGTGCAGGTGGTCACGACGTCGGCACCGCGGACGGCGTCGGCGGCGCTGGTGGCCTCGTGGACGTCGAACCCGAGCGCGCGGGCGTTGCGCACCAGCTTCTCGCGGGCCGCCGGGTCGACGTCCCAGGCCCGCAGGTGCGTGATCCCGAGAGCGGCGCGCATCCCGAGCGCCTGGAACTCCGCCTGGGTTCCGGTGCCGATCAGCGCGAGCGTGCGGCTGTCCGGGCGGGCCAGCAGGCGCGCGGCGAGCGCCGACGTCGCCGCCGTGCGCAGGGCCGTCAGCAGGGTCATCTCCGCGAGGAACGTCGGGTAGCCGTTGTGGACGTCGGCGAGCACGCCGAACGCGGTGACGGTCTGGAAGCCTCGCGCCGGGTTCACCGGGTGGCCGTTGACGTACTTGAACCCGTAGGTGACGCCGTCGGACGTGGGCATGAGCTCGATGACGCCCTCCGCGGAGTGCGAGGCGACGCGGGGCCGCTTGTCGAGCTCGGGCCAGCGCCGGAAGTCGGCGGCGAGGGCGTCGATCAGCTCGGTGATGATGCGCTCGGCGCCGCGGCCGGCGACCCAGCGGGCGGTGGCGGCGACGTCCAGCAGGTCGACGGTGGTCATGCGCGGGCCTCCTTCGGCTCGGTGGACGACGGCTGCGCGGCACGCAGCTCGAGGGTGCAGCACTTGACGGATCCGCCCCCCTTGAGCAGCTCGGACAGGTCGACCCCGACGGGGTCGAACCCGCGCTCGCGCAGCGCGGCGTGCATCCCGGTGGCACGGTCGGACAGGAACACGTGGCGGCCGTCGCTGACGGCGTTGAGGCCGAGGACCGCGGCGTCGTCCTCGGTGGCCTCGATCGCGTCGGGGTACCGCTCGCGCAGCACGGCGCGGGACGCCGGGGTGAACGCCTCCGGGAAGTACGCGATCTCGGGCCGCGTGCCGCCGTCGTGCGTGCCGCCGTCGCCCCGGGTGCCGGTGCTCAGCACGGCCAGCGCCGTGTCGAGGTGGTAGAAGCGCGGGTCGACGAGCTCGAGGGTGACGACGTCGACGTCGAGCCGGACGGAGGCCTCGGCGTGCGCGGCGCGGCTGGTGCGGAAGCCGGTGCCGGCGAGCAGGACTTCGCCGTCCCACAGCAGGTCGCCCTCGCCCTCGTTGAGCTCGGCGGCCTGGCCGAGGCTCTGCAGGCCGTGGTCGGCGCCGGTGGTGCGCAGCCACGCCTCGTAGGCGGCGCCCTCGGGCTGACGCTCGGGGTGGGTGAAGCGCGCGGCGAGGGCACGGCCGCCGACGACGACGCCGCCGTTGGCCGCGTAGACCATGTCCGGCAGTCCCGGCTCGGGGCGGATCACGTCGACCCGGTGGCCGCGGGACTCGTAGGCCGCCTTGAGGGCCTGCCACTGCACGACGGCGTGCCCGGCGTCGACCGGGACGCTGACGTCCATCCAGGGGTTGATCGCGTAGACGACGTCGAAGTGGACCGGCGGGCACATGAGGTAGTGGCGCGGGGTGGCGGCCCGGTCGGACGGCGTCGCCGACGTCGCCGGTAGCGTCCCGGGCCCGGGCAGGGGTGGTGTGAGCAGCGTCATACCGGGACGGTACGGGGAGCGACGTTGTGGCCGACGGCAACGATCTTGCCCATTGGGGCGCGGTTCTGCACGATTCGTTAGCCTGGACGCAACAGATCGACGCGCGAGGAGGGGAAACGGTGGACGAGATCAACCGGAAGATCGTGGGGCACCTGCTGCGCGACGGGCGGGCGTCGTTCGCCGAGATCGGCGAGTCCGTGGGCCTGTCCGCGCCCGCGGTGAAGCGGCGCGTCGACCGCATGCAGGCGCGCGGGGAGATCTCGGGGTTCACCGTGCAGGTCTCCCCCGAGCAGCTCGGGTGGCGGATCGTCGCCTACGTCGAGATCTTCTGCCGCGGCAACATCTCGCCGGCGACGCTGGAGCGCGACTTCGGCCCGATCCCCGAGGTGGTGCGCGTCGACACCGTCACCGGCGAGGCGGACGCGCTCGTGCAGATCATGGCCGACTCGATGTCCGACGTGGAACGGATCGTCGAGTCCTTCCGCGTGGGTGCGCGCGTCGACAAGACGCGCACGTCGATCGTGATGTCCCGGGTGATCGACCGGCCGACGCGCCTCGACTGACTGCCCGAGACGCTGTGGGCATGAAATCTGCAGCTCTGGAGCGTTCCAGGGGTGCAGATTTCATGCCCACAGCGGCGGGTGCGCGGGGCCGGGGCCGTCAGGCGGTCGGCACCGACCGTTCGGCCGCGGTCGGCACGTCCGGTGCGGTCCGCGCGTCCGGTGCCGTCAGGTGGCCGGTGCGGCGCAGCCACCACTCGGCGAGCAGCGTCGTCAGCGGCGGGACGGCCGCCGCGAGCGCCACGAGCGTGCGCCAGATCCCCCACCGGTACTTCACGGCGACGACCAGGGCGACGATCCCGTAGGCGACGAATGCCCCGCCGTGCAGCCGCCCGAACAGCCAGACCCCGGCCTCGGTGGTCTCGGTGACGTACTTGAGGAACATGCCGACCAGGAGGCCGGCCCAGGTGAACGCCTCGATCCAGGCGACGACGGCGAAGAGGCGGCCGAGGCCGGTCAGCGGCGGCTTCGTCGAGGTGGCGGGCATGCGGGGTTCCTCCGTGGGATCTGCGGGTGTCGTCGTGGCAACGTCCGACGTCGCGGGCCGGTTCCGTGGCGTGCGTCTCCCTGCCGGGCGGCCTGCCAGGATGAGGACATGGGTGCACAGCGGGTGGGACGACGGCGGTGGCTGCGGTGGACGGCAGCGGCTCTCGCTGCGTCGGTGCTGGTGGTGGGGGTGCTCGCGCTGCTGGTGTGGAACGGGGTGCTCTGGCCGAACCGGTTCCTGGCGAGCGGCTACGACGTACGCGGTGTCGACGTCTCGAGCTACCAGGGCGACATCGACTGGCCCGTGCTGGCCGACGAGGACATCGACTTCGCGTTCATCAAGGCGACCGAGGGGTCGAGCCACGTCGACGAGCGCTTCGCCGCCAACTGGGACGGTGCCCTGGCGACGGACCTGGTGGTGGGCGCCTACCACTTCCTGTCCTTCGAGAGCCCCGGCGAGACGCAGGCGGCGAACATGATCGAGCAGGTCCCCGCCACCCCGGGCACCCTGCCGCCGGTGGTCGACGCCGAGTACTACGCCGGGTTCGCGGCCGACCCGCCGAGCGTCGCAGAGCTGCGAGCCATCCTCGACCCGCTGCTCGCCGACCTGGAGGAGCACTACGGCGCGCCGCCGATCCTCTACACCACCCAGGAGTTCCGCGAACGGTTCCTGGGTGACGACTACGACGACCACCCGCTGTGGATCCGCGCGGTGGCACTCACCCCGGACGTGCCGCGGCACGAGTGGGAGTTCTGGCAGTACTCCGACCGCGACGTGCTGGACGGCTACTCCGGCGAGGAGACCCACATCGACATGAACGTGTTCGACGGGTCGCTCGAGGAGCTGCAGGCGCTGACGCTCGACTGACCCCCGCCGGCCGCGGTTCGCGAGGTCGTACCTTCCGTCTCCGGGTCGTACCCGCGGAGTACGACCGGGAGACGGAAGGTACGACCTCGCGAATCGCCTGCCTACCTGGCGGGGAGGTCCCCTACCTCGCCAAGGGTTCGCCTACCTCGCGAGGGGTTGGCCTACCTCGCGGGGAGGAGGAGGTCCGCCAGCTCCTCGGCGGTGGTCACCGGCCGGTCGCACACGAACCCGCGGCACACGTAGGCTGCCGGCCCGTCATCCACGAGCGGCCGCCCGGCCAGCAGCGGCACCCCCGGAGCGTCCGGAGCACCGGGCACGACGACGGCCCCCGCGGTGTGCGCGCGGCGTGCGGTCCGCAGCATCGCGCCCGCCAGCCGGGCTCCGCCGTCGTCGAGGTGATGCGCGGCCCCGCCGGTGCGGGCGGTCTCCAGCAGCACGCCGCCGTCCCCGCCGGCCGACGCCCCGACGACGGCGACCTGCCGCGGACCGTCGGCGAGCGCCTCGGCGGCCGTGAGCACGCCGCCCGCGAACCGGGGCGCCCGCCGCGCGAGCGTCCCCGAGGCACTCACGGCGGCCTCGGCGAGCTCGCGGTACCGGGCCGACCCGGTGAGCGCCGCGGCGGTCATGAGGGCCTCGGCCAGCGCCGACTGGCCGGACGGCTCGGGCCCGTCGCTGGGGTCGCGGGGCCGGACCACGAGGCGTTCGGCGTCGGAGCCGACGTCGTAGAACCCGCCGTCCTCCTCCGCGCCGAACAGGTCGACGGCGGCGTCGAGGATCTGCACGGCGGAGTCGAGCCACTGCGCCTCGCCGGTGGCCTGGTGCAGGCAGAGGAGCCCGCGGACGAGACCGCCGTGGTCGGCGGCGACGCCGAGCGCGTCCCCGACGATCCCGCCGCGGGAGGCGCGCCGCAGCCGGCCCTCGACGACGTGCTCGCTGAGCAGGAACGACGCGGCCTTGCGGGCGGCGGCCACCCAGAGGGGTTCGTCGAGCATGGCCCCGGCGTCGGCGAGCGTGGCGATCGCGATGCCGTTCCAGGCGGTGACGACCTTGTCGTCCCGGGCGGGCTGGGGGCGCTCGAGCCGTGCCACGAGGAGTCGGCTCCGCACGTCGGCCCACCACTCGGGGTCGGGGTCCTCGACGAGCTGCAGGGTCGAGGTCCCGTTCTCGAAGGTGCCCGCCTCGGTGACGCCGAGGACGCGGGCGGCGCGGGCGCCGTCGTCGTCCCCGAGCACCTCCCGCAGCTGGGCGGGGGTCCAGGCGTACGTGTAACCCTCGACGCTGCGGCCGTCGACGTCGGTGTCCGCGTCGAGCGCGGAGGCGAACCCGCCGGAGGACGTGCTCAGGTCCCGCAGCATGAACCCGGCGGTCTCGCGGACGACGCGCTCGGCCAGCGGGGACCCGGTGGCCCGCCACCAGCGCGCGTAGACGCCGAGGAGCTGGGCGTTGTCGTACAGCATCTTCTCGAAGTGCGGCACCACCCAGGCCTCGTCGACGGAGTACCGCGCGAACCCGCCGCCGAGCTGGTCGTAGATGCCCCCGCGCGCCATCGCGGTGCACGTGCGCTCCACGTGCTCCAGGGCGGCGGGGTTGCCGGTGCGGGCGTGGTGGCGCAGCAGGTGGTCGAGGGTCATCGACGGCGGGAACTTGGGCGCGCCGCCGAACCCGCCGTGCGTGGTGTCGGCGTCGGCGAGCAGGGCGTCGACGGCGGCGTCGAGCTCGGCGGCCTCGATCGGCGCGGGCGGCATCCCGGTGGCGGTCTGCGCGATCGCCGCGGTGACGGCGTCGGCCCGCTCGCCGACGGCGTCGCGGGCGTCGGTCCAGGCGTCCCGGACGGCGCCGAGCACCTCGAGGAACGGCTCGCGCGGGAAGTAGGTGCCGGTGTGGAAGGCGTCGCCGTCCGGGGTGAGGAACGCCGTCATCGGCCAGCCGCCCTGGCCGGTCATCGCCGTGGTGGCGGCCATGTAGACGGCGTCGACGTCGGGGCGCTCCTCGCGGTCGACCTTGATCGGCACGAAGCCCGCGTTGATCACCTCGGCGACCTCGGTGTCCTCGAAGGACTCGTGGGCCATGACGTGGCACCAGTGGCAGGCGGCGTACCCGACGGACAGCAGGACGGGCACGTCGCGTCGGCGGGCCTCGGCGAAGGCGGCCTCGCTCCACGGCCACCAGTCGACCGGGTTGTCGGCGTGCTGCCGCAGGTAGGGGGACGTGGCGGAGCGGAGTCGGTCGGCCATGCCCCCACGCTACGCGTCGCGGGCGATCATCTCTCCCCGCGGCCCCGCCACGGGACCGTCGGCTGCAGCACCGCCTCGGACAGGGCACGGCCCCGCAGGGTGGAGACCTCCTGGTAGCCGGGGTCGGAGACCATGCGCACGAACGCGTCCCGGGACACGTACCGGATCACCAGGACGGCGTCCCACTCCTGACCCTCCTCCGCGACGAGCGCGTCGCCGGCCTCGCCCGCGTAGACGAGCTCGCCGCCGTACTGCTGCAGGAACGGCGCGGCGCCGCGCATGTAGTCGGCGTACGTGTCCCGTCCGCCGGGGGCGAAGCGGAGCAGGTTGAGCATGACGACGGGCTCGTCGGGCGCGTGGTCGCGCAGCGCGGCGAGGGCGGACGGGGAGGCATCGACGGCCATGGCGATCTCCTGGGGTCTCGGTGCGTGACCGGCCTCCGGGCGACGGCGGCCGTGCTGTGACGCTAACGGCGGCGGCGCCCGCAAGGCAGCGAGACGGTGTCTCGGCGTGATCCGTCGGTTCGGCAGTTCAGCCCCGGATCGGCAGGTCGACCTGCCGATCCGGGGCTGAACTGCCGAACCGAGGCCCCCGGGTCAGCGCGAGAGCGTCCGCAGGTCCGCGAGCGGCGCCTGCAGCATCGCCGAGCCGCCCGCCGGCCGGAACCCCATCGCGACGTTGATCGCGAGCATGTGCGGGTTGTCCTCGTTGTTCCACGTCCAGATCCGCTCGGTCGCGGGCCGCACCCGGGTGTGCTCGCGCAGGTTGACGCACTTGACCAGCATCCCGAGGCGGCGTCCCCGGTGCTCGGGCACGACGACGGTGGTCTCCTGCTCGCTGTAGGCCTGCCGGTCGGGGAAGTACAGCAGCATGGTCGCCGCGACCAGCTCGCCGGTAGGGATGTGCTCCGCGGCGGTCAGCAGCCAGCCGCGGCCGGCCTCGCGCAGCTCGCGCATCTCGTGCCGCATCCGCTCGGCGTCCCAGTGCTCGGGTTCGACGTCGAGGCCGGGGTTCGGCTCGTCGATCGTCAGGCGCTCCTCCAGCGCGGCGTACCCGGCGAGCCACCGTTCGGGGATGTCGTCGCGCCAGACGTGCAGCCGGTAGTCCGGACCCGCGGCCGCGCGGGCCTGCTCCTCGAGCCGCGCCACGTCGTCGGACACCGGCAGCCGCAGCACCGAACGCCGGGAGATCATCGTCAGCCCGATGCCGGCGCGGCGCGCGAACCGCAGGCCGGGCAGGTCGGCGCTGATGCGGCCGTTGCCGGTGGGGGCGACGAGGGCGTCCGGGGCGTCGGCCGCGGGTTCGGCGGCGAACTCGACCTCGGACAGCGCGGTGGTCCGGCCGGGCTCGGCCCGCGCGAGCGCGACGACGGCGTCCGCGAGCGCCGCACCGATCCCGCGGCGCCGGTAGGGCGGGGCGACGGCGACGTACACGTCGGCGCGGTGCAGGTTGTCGCGCAGGTTGCAGCCGAGGAACCCGTGCCCGACCACCAGCGGCCCGCCCGCCGGGGTGCCGCCGCCCGCCGGGGTGCCGCCGTCGGCCGGGGTGCCGCCGTCGACCACCGCGACGAGCCGACGACGCCGGCGGTAGGTCTGGTCGGTCATGCTCACGGCGAGCTCGCGGGCGGTGGGTGCGCCGTCGTCGGTGCCGCGATCGGCGAGCGCGACCTGCCGCTCGACCTCCGCGATGCCGCGGTAGGCCCAGCCGTCGGGGTGGTCGAGGTCGCCGTGCGGGGCCTCGAGGATGCGCCACTGCATGGGTTCAGGGTCGCGCGCGCCACCGCGCCGCGCCAGGCATTTTGCGCACGACGGCGGACCTGGGCGGGTGCGCGGGCCCGGCGCGGGTTAGGGTGCGTCACCGTGACCGAGCCGATTCCCGCCCCGCGCGCTCCCCTGCCCGTCAGGACGAGCCGCCTCGTGCTGCGCACGTACCGGGAGGACGACCTCGAGCCCCTGATGGAGTACTACGGCGACCCGGACGTGACGCGATTCCTGCTGGAGGAGCCGTGGACGCCCGACGCCGCGGAGATGCAGCTGGCGCGGCGCATGCAGCGCACCGGCATCGACGAGCCGGGGTCCGCGCTGGCGCTGGTCGCCGAGTTCGAGGGCCGCGTGGTCGGCGACGTCGCCCTGTGGACCACCGGGGACACGACGTCGCGCGGGGAGGTCGGCTGGGCGTTCCACCCGGGCGCGACCGGCCGCGGGTTCGCGACCGAGGCGATGCGCACCGTGCTGCAGATCGCGTTCGACCACTACCGGATGCACCGCGTCGTGGCACAGCTCGACGCCCGCAACGACCGTTCGGCGAAGCTGTGCGAGCGCATCGGGCTGAAACCCGAGGGGCGGCTGCGCGAGGACTGGTGGTCCAAGGGCGAGTGGACCGACACCCTCGTCTACGGGATGCTCGAGCGGGAGTGGAAGACGCCCTGACCTGCGGCGTCGTGGGCCCGTCCGGCGTGTCACCCGGTGGCCGCGCCGGCGCGGTTCAGGCCGAGTCCCGCACCACCAGCGACGTGGGCAGCGTGACCGCGGAGGGTTCGGCGCCGTCGACGACGTCGAGCAGCAGCCGCACCATCTCGGCGCTGATCCGCTCGTAGGGCTGGCGCATGGTGGTCAGCGCGGGGTGGAGCTGGGCGGCCACGCCGTTGTCGTCGAACCCCGCCACGGCGACGTCCTCCGGCACCCGGCGACCGGCGGCCTGCGCGGCGGTCAGCGCGCCGGCGGCCATGAGGTCGCTGTGGACGAACACGGCGTCGACGTCCGGGTGCTCGGCCAGGAGCCGCGTCATGCCGAGCCGGCCCGACTCGCGCGAGTAGTCGCCCTCCACCACCAGGTCGGGGTCGAACGCGTCCCCGAGCACCTCGCGGTAGCCCTGCAGCCGCAGCACGCCGCCGGGGGTGTCCATGGGGCCGGTGATCGTGGCGATGCGACGACGGCCCGAGTCCAGCAGGTGCTGGGTCATGGCCCGGCCGCCCGAGTGGTCGTCGGCGGTGACGTAGGCGATCTTGTCCTCGTAGCCGAGCGGCACGCCGCACGCGACCGTCGGGATGCCGAGCCGCAGCAGCTCGGTGAGCATCGGGTTGCCCTCGTGGGAGCTGATGAGCAGCACGCCGTCGACGTGGCCGGCCTCGACGTAGCCCGCGACGCGGCGCCGCTCCTCCGCCGTGCCCGCCACGAGCAGGACCATCGGCATCTCGCGGGTGGCGGCCGCCTGGGTGGCGCCGCGCAGCAGCAGGGAGAAGTTCGGGTCCTCGAACAGCAGGTGCTGCGGCTCGGTGAGCAGGAACGCCACCGAGTTCGACCGGCCCGTGACCAGCGACCGGGCGTGTTCGTTGGCGCGGTAGCCGGTGCGCTTGATGGCGTCCTCGACGGCCGTGCGCGCCTCCGGCGAGACCCAGTGGCCGCCGTTGAGGAACCGCGAGACCGTGCCGCGGCTGACGCCCGCCGCCGCCGCGACGTCCCGGATCGTGGGGCGGCGGGGGGTCTTGCGGGTGCGGGCGGCGTTCGGGGTCGTTCGCGTCGTCGCGCTCGCGCCGCGGACGGCGAGGGTGGCGCCCGACGACGGCGGCACGGCGGGGCTGGTGGCGACGTCCGCGTCGCTGCTGGTCGGGCCTTCCATGGTGCGAGTCTATCCCGGGTGGCTGTGACCGCTCACAGGTGGGCCCGGGCAGGGCCGCGTGCCGCCGTCCTGCCGCGGAGCCTAGAATCGATTCGATGACCTCCTCCGGCCCCACCGTCGACACCCGCCGCGCCACCGTCGTCCTGCTGGCGCTGGCGTCGTCGACGTTCCTGTTCGTGACGGTCGAACAGCTCCCCGCCGGGCTGCTGACCCTCATGGCGCCGGACCTCGACCGCACCACCGCCGCGATCGGCCTGCTGGTCACCGTGTACGCGCTGGTGGTGCTCTTCTCCTCCGTGCCGCTGGCCCACGTGACGCGGAACCTGCAACGGCGGTGGGTGCTCGCCGGGTGCGCCGGCGTCGCCGCGCTGGCGACCCTGTGGGCCGCGCTGACGCCGTCGTACGAGCAGCTCATGGCCGCGCGCGTGGTCACCGCGCTGGCCCAGGCCCTGTTCTGGGTGGCCGTGGTGCCCGCGACGGCCGGCCTCTTCCCGCCGGGGGTGCGCGGCAAGGCGATGGCGCGGCTCGCGATCGGCAACTCGCTCGGCCCGGTGCTCGGCGTGCCCGCCGGGACGTGGCTGGGCGAGGCGACGTCGTGGCGCTGGTCGTTCGCCGCCGTCGCGCTGCTGTCCACGGTGATCATGGTGATCGTCGCCGTGCTGTTCCCCTCCGTCCCCGCGCGCTCCGGCGGCGCCAACGAGGCGCCGTTCGCCTCGATGCGACGGTTCGTGTCCCTCATGGTCGTCACCGTGCTGGCCGTGACCGGGGCGTTCGGCGTCATCACGTTCGTCACGCAGTACCTCATCGACGTCGCCGGGTTCTCCCAGTCCGACCTGCCCGGGCTCCTGCTGCTGCAGGGCGGCGCCGGCGTCGTCGGCGCCCTCGTGGTGGGACGGTTCCTGGACCGGCGGCCGATCGGCGCGTTCCTCGTCGGGGCCGCGGTGCTGGTCGTGGCGATGGTGGGGCTGTGGGCCTTCGGGTCGTCGCCCGTGGCCGCGGTGGCGTTCCTGGCGCTGTTCGGGTTCTCGTTCTCCACCGTGCCGCCCGTGCTGGCCCACCGGGTGCTGCTCGTCTCCCCGCGCGGGACCAACATGGGCCAGGCGATCTCGTCGTCGCTGTTCAACCTGGGGATCGCCGGCGGGTCGGCGCTCGGGGCGCTGCTCGTGTCCCTGGTCGGGGTGCAGGCGGTGCCGCTGGTCGGGGCCGCCATCGTGCTGCTCGCGCTGCTCGTGGCGCTGTGGGAGGAGCGGACCAACCCGCCGCTCGGGTCGCTCGTGGAGCACGGCGTCGGGGAGGCGCTGGGGGCCGACGGCGGTGGCTCGCGCTAAGCCTGGTGCGGTTAGTCTAATGACGATTAGACTCATTGCATGATCGATCGGTACGACTGGCCGCGCATCGACCAGTTCCGCAACCGCACCGCCGAGCTCCGCCGGATCGAGGCCTGGTGGGCAGCCGACAGCCCCGAACCCCTGGCCGTCTCCGGACGGCGCCGCGTCGGCAAGTCCTGGTTGCTGCACCGCGCCGCCCACGGCAAGCCCGCCATCGTGCTCGTCGCCGACCGGATCGCCCCCGGCATGCAGCTCGACCGGCTCGCCGCCCAGCTCGCCCCACATCTCGGCGTGACACCACGGCTGCAGAGCGCCGCCGACCTGCTGCGGACGCTGTTCCGGCTGGGCCGCGACCAGAAGGTCCTCGCCGTGGTGGACGAGTTCCCCTACCTCCTGGGCACGACGGCGGCCGAGCAGGACCGTCAGCTCACCGAGGTCCAGGCTGTCCTGGAGGAGGAACGCGACCGGTCGCGACTGCAGCTCGTCCTCGCCGGATCGACCCTCTCGGTCATGGAGTCGCTGCAGGCCGAGAAGAACCCGTTGCACGGGCGGACCGTGCCGCTGCGGCTGCGGCCCCTGCGGTTCACCCACGCTGCGGAGTTCATGCCCGACGACGATCCCGAGACGCGCCTGCAGCGTTACGCCGTCGCCGGGGGCATGCCGCGGTACCTGGCAGCCCTCACCGGCCGCCCCCTCCTGGAGGCCGTGACCGACCAGATCGTCGACCCCTACGGCCCGCTGTTCAACGAGCCGTTCGCGCTCCTCTCGGCGGAGCTTCGCGAGCCCACCACCTACCTGTCGATCCTCTCCGCGCTCGCTGCCCGGCCGCAGAGCGTCGGGGACGTCGCCAACGCGCTGCACGTCCCGGCACAGCGACTGACCGAGTACCTCGCGACGCTGGAGGAGCTCCACCTGGTCTCGCGCCACCGACCCGTCGGCGCCTCCTCGCGAAGCCGCAGCACGCAGTGGCGCTGCGACGACGACTTCCTGCGGTTCTGGTTCCGATTCGTGCACCCCCGCCGGGGAGACCTCGAGGCCGGGCTGGACCCCCGGGACTACGTCGAGTCGCAGGTGGCGGCATCGATGGCCGACCACGTGGCCCCGACCTTCGAGCGAGTGCTCCGCGACTGGATCCGTGCCCGGTGGGGAGCGGAAGCCCCCGAGGTCGGCGGCTGGTGGGGGCCAGCGCTCCACCCACTACGACGCGCCGGGACACGGTTCACCGAGGAGATCGACGGCGTCGCGCTCGACGGCTCGTCCGTGCGGGTCGTCGCCGAAGCGAAGTGGACGTCCGCGCCGATGGACGTCGACGTGCTGCGCGCCCTGCGCGAGTACAAGATCCCCGCGCTGGTGCAGGCCGACCTCGAGGTCGGTGAGGCGGCGATCGTGCTGGCCGCGCGGTCGGGATTCACCGTGCGGCTGGAGGCGGCGGCCGCCTCGGACCCGTCCGTGCAGCTCGTCCCGGCCGCCGAGGTGCTGGCCGCGGTGTGAGTCGGCGTTGGTCTGCCTGCTCGCGCACGACGGCGCGACCGGTCGACTCCCTCTGGCGCTGGCGGTGACCCCGTGCCCGACGGCGCCTCCGCCGTCGGGCACGGGTCGTATGGTCAGGAGCGCTCGCGCGACCCCTCGCCGTCCGGCACCTCGGGCACGGTCGTCGCGCCGGGCGCCGGGACCTCGATCTTCTTGCCCGTGCCGGTCGCGGCGTCGTAGGTGAGCACGGCCGGCTGGACGGCGCGCAGCGCGTCGTGCGGGGAGACGTCCTGCGTGTCCTGGGCCCTGAGCTGGTCGCCGTTGAGGAGCAGGTTGAGCAGGATCGCGGTGATCGCGCCCGCGCTGATGCCGGAGTCGAAGATGAGCTGGAACCAGGTCGGGAAGTCGGCGTAGATCTCGGGACGGACCGTGGGGAGCATCGCGACGCCGAGCGAGACGGCCACCACCAAGATGTTCTTGCTGGTGAAGTGCACCTTGGACAGCGACCGGATACCCGACGCCGCCACCATGCCGAACAGCGCGATGCCTGCGCCGCCGAGCACCGCGCTGGGCACGCCCTCGACGATCGCACCCACCTTGGGCACGAGGCCGAGCACCACCAGGATGACGCCCGCCATCGTCGCGACGAACCGCGAGGCGACGCCCGTGAGGCTGACCAGGCCGACGTTCTGCGCGAACGCCGTGTACGGGAAGGTGTTGAAGAACCCGCCGAGCACGGTGGACAGGCCGTCGGCGCGCAGGCCGTCCGCGAGGCGCTTCTTGGTGACCTTCTTGTCGATGATCTCGCCGACGGCGATCATGTCGCCCGTGGTCTCGACCATGATCACCAGGCCCACCACCAGCATGGACAGCACGGCGGCGACCGGGAACGTCGGCACCCCGAAGTGCAGCGGCGTGACGACGGCGAACCAGTCGGCCTCGCCGACGCCGGACCAGTCGACCTTGCCCATCGGCAGCGCGGCGAGCGTGCCCAGCGCGAGGCCGATCAGCACCGAGCAGCGCGCGATCGCCGCCGGGGCGAAGCGTTCGACGAGCACGATGAACGCGAGCGTCGCGGCGGCGAGGCCCAGGTCCGACGGCGCGGCCGACTCGTTCTGGTTGGTGATCCAGCCGGCGGCGACGTCCATGAGCGAGACGCCGATGATGAGGATGACCGTGCCGGTGACCAGCGGCGGGAAGAACCGCAGGAGCTGGGAGAAGAACGGCGCGATCAGCATCATGAACAACCCGCAGGCGATGGTGGCGCCGAAGACCGCGGTGATGTCGTAGGTGGTGCCGATGCTGATCATGGGGCCGACGGCGGCGAACGTGACGCCCTGCATCAGCGGCAGCCGGACGCCGAACCGCCAGAACCCGACCGACTGGATGATCGAGGCGATGCCCGCGACGAACAGGTCGGCACTGATGAGGAAGGCGAGGTCCTCGGCGGAGTAGCCCAGGGCGCCGCCCACGATCAGCGGGACGGCGACCGCGCCCGCATACATGGCGAGCACGTGCTGCAGGCCGAGCGGGAAGAGGCGGGCGAGACGCGGGATCTCGTCGACGGGGTGCTTGGTGGGCGGAGCGGCGGGTTGCCGCGGTTCCGTGGCTTCTGGGGCGGGTGGCGCGTCGGTCATCTCGCTGGTCCCTCCGTGGCATGGGTCGCCCGTGCGGCGGCGTTAAGCCCACGCTAAAGAGGGTTGGTTTCAGCGGGATGAAGCAGTGTGACGGGTGGGTAATTTCTGGGGCGGCTGCGGTCTCGCGCGGCAGGGTCGGACGATGACGCTATGACTTAATCATTGCGTCACGGTCGATGCCGATGACACAATGATTAAGTCATAGCGTCATCGGGGAGGGAGTGATCGGCCATGCCAGCGATCTACCGCACCCCCGAGACCGACCTGGAGGAC
Organism: Isoptericola chiayiensis; assembly: GCF_013149805.1. GTDB lineage: Bacteria > Actinomycetota > Actinomycetes > Actinomycetales > Cellulomonadaceae > Isoptericola > Isoptericola chiayiensis. The sequence goes on along the minus strand of NZ_JABEZT010000011.1, from coordinate 33,779 downwards.
ACTGGGGTCGTCACCGAGATCCACGACCTGCGCGACTCCCTCGCCATGATGCTGCGGACCCCTCGGCGCTGGACCAGCGGGATGCGCCGAACCACGCAGGCTCGCGCGATCCAGGGCTCGAACACCATCGAGGGCTACACGGTCACGGACCAGGACGCGCTGGCGGCCGTGGACGACGAGCCCCCGATGACCGCCGACGAGCGCACCTGGTCAGAGATTCTCGGCTATCGCCGCATGATGACCTACGTCCTGCGCATGGCGCCAGAAGACGGCTTCACCGTGGACTCCCAGACCCTGCGCTCGCTGCACTTCATGCTGCTCGAGCACGATCTCGCCGTCGACCCGGGACGATTCCGGCCGGGTTCGATCTACGTCCGCGACGAGGCTGCGGATGCCACCGTCTACGAGGGACCACCGGCGGACGACGTCCCCGCGCTGGTCGACGAGCTCGTCTACTCGCTGCGCACCGATGGGGCCGACACCCTGGTCGACGCAGCCATGGCACACCTGAACCTGGTGATGATTCACCCGTTCAAGGACGGCAACGGCCGCATGGCCCGCGCGCTGCAGACCCTCGTCCTCGCTCAGGATCACGTGCTGGAGCCGACGTTCTCCAGCATCGAGGAATGGCTGGGCAACAACACCGACGACTACTACCGAGTCCTCGCGGCGACCGGTCAGGGCTCATGGAGTCCCCAGAACAGCGCCGACCTGTGGATCAAGTTCAGCCTCCGCGCTCATCACATGCAGGCGCAGACGCTGCGACGCCGCTTCGACGAGGCCGAGGGCATCTGGAGCGCGCTCGACGAGATCGTCGCCCGGTCCGGGCTGAACGAACGCACCGCCGACGCGCTGTTCGACGCCGTACGCGGCCTCCGCGTCGTGCGTCCGACCTACGTCAAACAGAGCGGTGTCGAGGAGCAGACGGCGAGCCGCGATCTCCGGGCGCTCGTCCGTGCAGGACTCCTCGAGGCGCACGGTCAGACGCGCGGGCGCTACTACACGGCAGCGGGCGAGCTGCAGGATCTCGGGCGGCAGATCCGGGCCGATCGGCCAGCGTTGGTGGACCCGTATCCGTGGCTGATCGGCGAGCTGCGGCGGCTGTCCGGGTGACAGCCGTAGCTCGTCATCGCCACGAATTCAGACGGACACTGTGGTGACGCGCGGCTCTTGCGTGCGAAGCTTGTGCGCATGGCGGGTGAGGTAGCTCCACGGGCGTGGCTGCTCATGGCAGCGGGGAAGGATCGCGGCCACGCAGGCAACACCGGGTACGACGACCAGATCGACGCGTACTACTCGTGGGACAGCAAGGTGCCCAATCACACTGCGATCCAACGCGGAGACGTGGTGGCACTCTGGGACAAGAAGTCCCTCCTCGGCGTTTCGGTCGTCGAAGTGATTCAGCAGTCCGCAGGCTTCAAGACCCAGTTCCGTTGTGTGGAGTGCAACGCGACGAGGATCCACGCTCGCAAGAACGCAAGCCCGCGATATCGGTGCTCGAAGTGCAGGGCCGAATTCGAGAGGCCCGTTGCGAGCAACGTCCCTGTCACCCAGTACACGGCCCGGCACGACGCGGCGTGGACTCCATTGGAAGGGCTGCTCGACGCCGAGGAGCTGCGCTCACTCACGGTTCATCAAGGCGACATCAACGCGATGCGCCCCTTGGACTGGGCGGCATTCCGTGCCGCATTGACCGCCAAGGGGGCTGGCCTGGCCCTCGAACGATTGGGGGCCCGGACGCCCGACCTCGTCTGGGACCGGGATACGACACTCGCTGTCGACTTCGCTCACGGATTCCTGCACACGATGGTCCGGGTCCGGCGCGGCCAGCGGCAGTTCAGGCGGCATCTCCTGTCCGATCATGGAAACTTGTGCGCGTTCACCGGCGCAGCACCTGAGCGCGTGCTCGAGGCAGGACATCTCTACAGCTACGCGAGACTCGGCTCGCACCATGCCCACGGCGGGCTCATGCTCCGGCGAGACATCCACCGGCTGTTCGACGACGGACTGCTCGCCGTCGATCCTTCCCGCCTGCGCGTCGACGTCGCAGCGGATCTCGAGACCTACCCCCAGTATGCGCGGCTGCACGACGGCGAACTCGTCGTGCCCTTGCGGGACGAGCAGGTCGACTGGTTATACAAGCACTGGGAGGAACACCGGACAGAACCTGCACCACGGGCCTGACGGCGGAGGTGCGTGCCTGTTCAGGGTCGCAAGTAGGCATGTATCGCGCCCGCGACCGCGGTGCCCAGGGGGATCGGAACAGCGTTCCCGATCCGGCGCGCGATGTCGGTCTTCGACCCGCACCAAAGGAAGTCCTCTGGGAAGCCTTGGAGCAGGGCGGCCTCGTAGTGGGTGATCGGACGGTGCTCCTTCGGATGCAGGTACCGGCCCTTCTCCGGCTTAAAGAACTCGGTCCGGATCGTCACCGATGGAGCGCCCCGTCGGAGTCGTCCCATGACGTCACCCGAACCGGCGTTGTGCCGATCCCAGGCCGGTGTCGAAAGGTACTCCAGGACGGCATTCCTGGTAACCCGCTCGTCCTTGACCTCCACCTGGAAGCTATCCATGCGGTGGCGTCCCGATGTTGACGGCACGTCGGGGTCATCCGTCGTAAGAGCAGTCACAGTCAGTTCTTGGTCTCGTGTTCCTGCTCGTACTCCTGCAGGTGCACGCCGTGCAGCACGACGACGTCGTCGGGGAGCTGGTCGCGCAGCGCCTCCCGGATGGCCCGCTCGGCGCCGCCGTCCTGCGGGAAGTCGGGCGAGGGCGGGAAGGAACGCGGCATACCCCGTTGGTACCCGACGGAACGGTTCAGGTCACGCTCAGACCAACGGCCGGTCGTGGCGTTCACCTGATTTCACCCTGGCCCGAAACACCCATCCATGAGACACTCATTTTTGAAACACTCACGCATGAACGTCTCACTGGGAAGGGAGTTCGTCTGTGCGAACCTTCGTCGGGCGCAGCGCGGAACTCGGCATGCTCGACCGACTCCTCGCGCGGACATCTGAGGACGCCGACCGTCCGGGGCGTTCCGTGCTCGTCCGCGGCCGCCGTCGAGTCGGCAAGTCTCGGCTCGTCGAAGAGTTCGTCGACCGCGCCGCCGTGCCGTCGTTCTTCTTCACGGCGGCCGGCGGCCCTCCCGCCACGGACCTCGCGGACTTCACCGCGGAGCTCAAGGCCTCCGATCTTCCCGACGCCTCGACAGCCACCCCGGCAGAACCTCCGACGACCTGGACCAGCGCCTTTCAGATGCTGGCAGCCGCGCTGCCGACAGACCGGGCCAGCGTCGTCGTCCTCGACGAGATGCCCTACCTCGTCCGGGCCGACCCCACGTTCGAGGGAGCCCTGCAGCGAGCCTTCGACCGACAGTTCTCACGTCTGCCGGTGCTCCTGATCCTCGTCGGCTCCGACCTCGCGACGATGGAGCAAATCAACACCTACGGCCGCCCCTTCTACCAACGCGCGACGGAGATGGTCGTCCCCCCGCTCAACCCCGCCGACGTCGCGTCGCTGCTCGCGCTCCAGCCCGCCGACGCGATCGACGCCTACCTCGTCACCGGTGGACTCCCCCTGCTGCTCGACACCTGGCCGTCCGACGCGGACCTGTGGGCCTACCTCACGGACTCGCTCGCCGACCCGACGTCTCCGCTGATCGTCAGTGGTGAGCGCAGCCTGGCCGCCGAGCTTCCCACCGAAGCGCAGGCACGCACGGTGCTCCGCGCCGTCGGACACGGAGAACGGACCTTCACCACCATCGGGCGCGCGTCCGGACTGCCGCAAGCCTCGCTCCAACGCGCCCTGGAACTGCTGACCGAACGGCGGATCGTCGCCGCGGACACGCCACTGTCCACACGCCCCAGCAAGGAGACCCGCTACCGCGTCGACGACCCCTACCTACGGTTCTGGCTGCACTTCGTCAGGCCGGGGTTGCCTCTGATCGAACGCGGACGCGGCGATCAGCTGCTCGCCCGCGTGCGCGACGGCTGGACCTCGTGGCGGGGGCGGGCCGTCGAACCTGTGATCCGTGAGGCCCTGTGGGGGCTCGCCGGGTCCGGACCGTTCCCGGACGCCAGCGCCGTGGGCGGATACTGGACGCGCACCAACGACCCGGAGATCGACCTCGTCGGCGCCGACCGGGAAGGCGTCGCACAGGCCCTGACCTTCGTCGGCTCCGTCAAGTGGCTGGAGCACCGCGCGTTCGACCACCGCGATCTGGCACGGCTCCACCAGCACCGGGACAGGCTGCCCGGGGCCACCGAGGAGACTCCGCTCGTCGCCGTCTCACGTAGTGGTGTCGATGTCGCCGGCGTGACTGCCGTCGGACCCGCCGACCTGCTTGAGGCGTGGACGGCGTCCGTGTGAACGCAGACCCGCACCTCGAGCCGTCGTGCCGCACCATGGACCTGTGGACGACGCGACCCGCTGCCCCTGCCTGACCGGCCTGCCCTACGGCGAGTGCTGCGGCCCGCTGCACCGCGGCGAACGCAGCGCCCCGACCGCCGAGGCGCTGATGCGCTCGCGCTACAGCGCCTTCGCCGCCGGGGAGGCGGACTACCTGCGCGCCACCTGGCACCCGAGCACGCGGCCGGGGTCGTTGGAGCTCGAGCCGGGGCGGCGGTGGCGCCGCCTCGACATCCTCGGCACGCGGGCGGGCGGGCCGTTCGACGACGCCGGCGAGGTCGAGTTCGTGGCGTTCTTCGCCGACGACGACGGCACGCGCGGGCAGTTGGCCGAGCGCAGCCGGTTCGTGCGCGACGCCGGTACGTGGTTCTACGTGGACGGTGACGTGCGGTCCTGACCCGGCTCCGGCCGCGCCGGGATGTGTCGGTGGCCGCCGCTACCGTCACGACCATGACCTTCGCCAACGTCGGCACACTCGGTGCCGCCCCCGGAAAAAGGGACGAGCTCGTCGCCCACCTCACGGCGCGCAGCGACGAGCTCGCCGACGCCGGGTGCCTGCTCTACGAGGTCGGCATCAGCGACGAGCAGCCCGACACCGTGTTCGTCGTCGAGCTGTGGACGTCGGCCGCGGCCCACCGCGCCTCGCTGGAGCTGCCCGGTGTCCAGGCGTCGATCGCCGCCGCGCGGCCGCTGCTGTCCGGGGAGTTCGGCGGCTTCCGGTTCGACGTCGTGGGCTCACCGCTGCGCGACTGAGCCCTGGCGCCGGGGCCGGGCCGTCCGCCGTCGGCGAACCTGGAAATTGAGTCGACCCGACTCAAGTTGTCTCCCGTGGAACCACCCCCGAGGAGGAACATCATGACCACCCTGACCCGCATCCCCTTCTCCGACGCCTGGCTGCGCGACGTCCTGACGCCGCGCACCGCCGTCGAACCGCAGCACGCCCGCCCCGCGGCGGACGTCTACCGCGACGGCGAGGACCTCGTCGCCCGCCTCGACCTGCCGGGCGTCGACCCGGCCGAGGACGTCACCGTCGAGGTCGAGGGCCGCCGGCTCGTCGTCCGCGGCGAGCGTCGCGACCAGCGCAGCGAGGAGTCCGAGGGCCGCCGCGTCTCGGAGGTCCGCTTCGGCGGCTTCCGCCGCGTCGTCAACCTGCCGAAGGCCGTCGAGGCCGACGCGGTGACGGCGTCCTACGACGCCGGTGTCCTGACCGTCACGGTCACCGGCGTGTTCGCCGGCACGACGCCCCAGCGCATCGAGGTCACCACCGCGGCCTGAGTCCGGCCGCTCCCCGATCGAGCGTCTCTGGATGCACGCGATCACACCCTGATCAGGTGCATCCAGGGACGCTCGATCCGTGTCACCGGCAGAGATATTGCTGCAGGAACCCGTCGACCGCCTCGGCCACGTCCTCCGCGTGCGTCAGGACCAGGTTGTGGTCGGCGCCGTCGACCACCACGTCGGAGGCGTCCGGGAACCACGCGAGCATCCGACGTCGGACCGCGGCGAACCACGGGCCGCTGTCGGTCCCGCCGACGTACAGCAACGGACTCCCGACCGCTGCGGCGTCGGCGTCGCCGAACGTCCAGCCGAGCAGCGCCGGCACGTCGCCGCCGAAGAACGTGGCCGCGTCCCGCTCCATCCGGGCCACCGACCCGGGCAGCAGCCGCTCCATCTCCGCACGCCAGCCGGTCCCGACGAGCCGCGTCAGGAACGAGTCCAGCGCCGCCGCAGCCCCCGCGGACCGGTAGCGCGTGAGCAGCGACTCGTTGGCGGCCACGAACTCCCCGGGATCCGCAAGCAGCGTCGGCGGCGGCTCGATCGCCGTCGTCGTGGCCACGAGATCCGGTCGCCGCGCGGCGAGCTCCAGGGCGACGGCCGCGCCGTACGACACGGACACGACGTGCGCCCGTCCCAGCCCGACGGCGGACATCAGGTCCGCGCAGTCCCGCGCGTCCGCGGCGATCGACCCGGGATCCCGCGCCGGGCTGCTCGAGCCATAGCCTCGGCGGTGGTAGCGGAGCACGCGGTATCCGCGCCGCCGGAGCGCGATCCCCAGCGGGAGCAGCTCGTCCGCGGTGAGCGCGGTCTGGACCAGCACCACGGGCTCGCCGGCGCCGCCGTCCTCGACGGCGAGGGTCGTCTCCCCGACCTCGACCAGGTCCATGCCCCGGCTGGCAGGACTCACCCCGTCGCCTCGCGCAGCAGCCGCACCGCCTTCGGCCCGACACCGTGGATCGCCAGCAGCTCGGCGTCCGAGCGCGCCGCGACGTCGGCCAGGGACACGATCCCCGCGCCGGCCAACCCGCGCGTCGCCGGGCGACCGATCGACGCCGGCAGGTCACCCACGGCCCCCGGCTCCACGGTGTCCGCCGCCGAGATCGCCTCGATGAGTTCGCGCGGCGCCCGGCCGAACCAGGCCCGCCGCACCCAGTGGTTGAGCTGCTGACCGTCGAGGTCCGCGAGCGGCACCTGCACCCGCGGTCTGCCGACGACACGCTCCGCCGTCGGATGCTCGGTCAGCACCCGCTCGGCGTCGGTCCCCGTGAGCGCCAGCTCGACGGCACCGCCCGGCAGCCCGACCGCGAACGTGGCGCCCTCGACGGTGAACGCGCCGTCGACCTCCTCCACCCCGGGCAGCCCGAGGGCCGCCTTGCGCAGCTGCCCGACCGTCGTCATGCCCCCACGCTGGCACGGCCGCCGCACCGCGACAAGAGCTCGGTCGAGTCTCCGTCGCCCGAGCCCGGGCGACTCCGTCGAGCCTTCCGTCGCCTGAGCCTGCGGCTCCGCTCCGGCCGAGTGCCTCGTCCCTCAGCCCTCGACCTCCGCTGCACCTTCGGCTCAGTCGAAGTACCGCGGCACGTCGATCGCCCCGCCGGCCGCCTCGAACTCCTCGCGCACCGCGGCCTGCAGCGCCGGGTCGCACAGGTAGTCGAGCGCCGTGACGGCCAGCCCGGCGGCACCGTCGACGGCGGCCGCCACCGCACGGTCCGACCCGGCGGCCGCCGCGAACGCCTCGGTGTGCAGCGCGACGGACGGGTCGGAGACCTGGATGAGCGGGTGGATGCCCGGCACCCGGAAGCTGACGTTGCCGAAGTCGGTGGAGGCCGCGATCGTCTCGGACACGACTCCCCCGGGCAGCACGTCCCGTCCGCGCCGCTGCTCGGCGGCGACCCAGCGGGCCGTGAGGGCCTCGTTGGTCCGCACGGGCAGGGACGGGTGGGCACCGTCGTCCCAGGTGATCTCCACCTCGGTGCCGGTCATGAGCGCAGCGCCGCGGGCGACGTCGTCGAGCCGCCGCGACAGGTCCCGCAGCGTGTCCGGGTACTTGGACCGGGCGTAGAGGCGCATCTGGGCGCGCTCGGTGATGATGCTCGGCCGGGTGCCGCCGTCGACCATGATGGCGTGCACCCGGTCCACGGGCGGCATCTGCTGGCGCAGCAGCGCGATCCCGGTGTAGGCGAGGTTGGCGGCGTCGAGGGCGTTGCGTCCCATGAACGGCTGGGCGCTGGCGTGCGCGCTGCGGCCGGTGAACGTCCAGCTCAGCAGGCGCCGGCCGAGCCAGACCTGGTCGGCGAGGTCCACGCCGTAGGGGTGCAGCATGATGGCGGCGTCCACGCCGTCGAACGCCCCGTGGCGGGCGAGGACCTCCTTGCCGGAGTGCCCCTCCTCGGCCGGCGTGCCGAGCAGCACCACCCGGCCGGGCGGGGCGTCGGCGGACCGCAGCACGTCGCGCAACGCCAGGAAGGCGCCGACGCCGGCGGCCGCGATGACGTTGTGCCCGCACGCGTGCCCGATGCCCGGCAGGGCGTCGTACTCCGCGCAGACGACGAGCGTCGGCCCGTCGCCGCTGCCGAGCTCGGCCCGGAACGCGGTGTCGGCGCCGTGGACGCCCAGGTCGGCCTCGATGCCGTGCTCGGCGAGCAGGTCGACCAGGAGGCGGGCGCTGTCGTGCTCCTCCCACGCCGTCTCGGGGTGGGCGTGCAGGGTGCGCACCACGTGGGCGAGCTCGGGCTCCAGGGCGGAGGCGGCGGCGTCGACGACGTCCGCGAGCGCCCGCGGCGCCCCGCCCTCGGGTGCTTCCGGGGCGGGCTGCACGACGGCGGCGGCGCGGCGGCGCTGCTCGGTCTCGTCGGCGAGGTGGTCGAGGTAGGCGGTGCTGGGCTGAGGGGGACCGTCCGCGGGCATGCGGCCATCGTACGGAGCCGCCGTCGTGAACCGTTGCCCGAACTGCCGGGAGGTCAGCCCCAGAGCCGCCGGGTGGCGATCCGCGCCCCCTCGGCGAGCGACTCGAGCTTGGCCCACGCGATCTGCGGGTGCACGCGTCCGCCGAGCCCGCAGTCGGTGGAGGCCAGCACGTTCTCCCGGCCGACCCGCCGCGCGAACCGTTCGATGCGGTCGGCGACGAGCTCGGGGTGCTCCAGCACGTTGGTGGCGTGCGAGACGACGCCGGGCAGGATCAGCTTGCCGTCGGGCAGCGTGACGTCGTCCCAGACGCGGTACTCGTGCTCGTGGCGGACGTTCGCGGCCTCGAACGAGTAGGCGCCGGCGTCGATCTGGAGCATCAGCTCGACGACGTCGCGCATCGGCAGGTCGGTGGAGTGCGGGCCGTGCCAGGAGCCCCAGCACAGGTGGTACCGCACCTTCTCGGCGGGGATGCCGCGCAGCGCGTGGTTGAGCGCCTCGACGTGGATGCGGGAGAAGTCGAGGTAGTCGGCGACGGTCGGCTCGGGGGTGATCTGGTCCCACGACTCGGCCAGGCCGGGGTCGTCGATCTGCAGGATGAGTCCGGCGTCGACGATCGCGAGGTACTCCTGGCGCAGGACGTCGGCCCACGCGTACGCGTACTCCTCGTGCGTGGCGTAGTGCTCGTTGTGGATGCGGGTCGCGGAGCCCGGCGCGATGGCGGTGACGAACGCGTCGCTCACCCCGGCGGCGTCGGCGGCGGCCTTGAGATTGGCGGCGTCCTGCGCGACGGCGGCCTGCCCGGTGTACGTCAGCGGCCCGGTGACCTTCGGGAACTGGCCCGGACCCTCACCGCCGAAGATGCCCGACGTCGGGTCGGTGTACGCCTCGCGAAACCGCGCCTGGTCGCGGCGGTTGCCGAACCCGGTCAGGCGCACGTCGCCGGGCGCGGACCGCACGTCGGCGAGCACCCACTGCGCGTCGGTGTCGAGCTCGAGCCCGGCGGTGCGCTCGAACGAGTAGGACCACCAGGCGCCGAAGTCGTTCGGCGAGGACATCGACTTGCCGTACTCGCCGTCGCCGACCACGGAGATCCCGGCGTCCTGCTGGCGGCGCACGACGTCGGACACCGCGTCGCGCAGCAGCGCGTCGAAGTCGCCGGCGGCGTCCCCGCCCTCGCGGGCCGCGTTGGCGGCGAGCAGCTCGGGGGTGCGCGGCAGGGAGCCGGCGTGGGTGGTCTCGATGCGGTCGGTGCTGCGCAGCACGGTGTCCTGCCTCTCGGTCACGGAAGGGTCTGCGCCGATGCTCGCACGTTTGCCGGTCCGGCAAAGCCGCTGTCCTCCAGCCGGACGCCGCGCGACGATGGAGGCCCCGATCCCCTGGAGGCCTGCATGACCGTGAGGATGCTCGACGACGTCCGCCCGGAGGAGTCCGACCACGACTTCCTGCCCGGCATGCGCCGCGCCTGGATGATGCCCTGGTACGACCTGGTGGCACGGACCCGCGGTCTGGGACGGCTGTACCGGCGCACGGTCGAGCTCGCCGGCGTTGCTCCCGGGCAGAACGTGCTGGACGTCGGCTGCGGCACCGGCAACCTGAGCCGCGAGGTGCTGCGCGCCGTCCCCGACGCCGTCGTCACGGGCCTGGACCCCGACGGCGACGCGCTGCGCCGCGCGGCGCGCAAGCTCCGCCGTCGTCCCCGGACCGAGGTGACCCTGGTGCGCGGGTTCGCCCACCGCCTCCCGGTGGACGACGCGAGCCAGGACCACGTGATCTCCTCCCTCGCGCTGCACCACGTGCCGCGGGCGGAGAAGGAGCGCCTCGCGGCCGAGATCGCGCGAGTGCTGCGGCCGGGCGGTCGCGCGACGATCGCGGACTTCGCGGGCGACCACGCGAGCGAGCACGGGGCGCGCGCCGGCGCCACCCACGACGCCGACAACGCCGACGGCGGCATCGAGAAGCTGCTCACCGCGGCCGGCCTGACCGACGCCCGGGCGCTCGAGCGGATGACGGTGCTGGGCGACTCCGTGGTGTTCGTCCAGGCCGAGCGTTGACGCGCCGATGTTCACCGGCGGTTGACGTGCACGTCACAGCGCCCGTCTAGCCTGCACCCATGACGATGCGACGCCGCACCCTGTCCGCCACCGCGGCCTTGGCCGTGGCCCTGTCCGCCGTGGCCGTGCCGGTCACCGCGAGCGCCCACGGCCGCAGTGACGACCGCGGTCACCACCACGGCCGAGACTCGCTGCGGGTGGCGACCTACAACCTGTCGCTGAACCGCGGCAGCGAGGGCGCGCTGGTGGCCGACCTCTCGACGCCGGGGAACGAGCAGGCCCGCACGGTCGCGGAGGTCGTCCAGCGCGCGGACCCGGACGTGGTGCTCCTCAACGAGTTCGACTTCGACGCCGCCGGCGAGGCCGTGGACCTGTTCCGGGAGAACTACCTGGAGGTCGGTCAGGGCGGCGCCGACCCGGTGGAGTACCGGTACGCGTACACCGCGCCGTCGAACACGGGCGTCCCGAGCGGGTTCGACCTCAACAACGACGGCACGGTCGGTGGCGGCGACGACGCGTTCGGGTTCGGGCTGTTCCCCGGCCAGTACGGCATGGCGGTGCTGTCGAAGTACCCGATCGAGACCGACGAGGTCCGCACCTTCCAGCACTTCCTGTGGAAGGACATGCCGGGCGCGCTGCTGCCGGACGACCCGGCCACCGACGCGCCGGCCGACTGGTTCACGCCCGAGGAGCTCGAGGTGGTGCGCCTGTCGAGCAAGTCGCACTGGGACGTGCCTGTGCGGGTGGGCCGCAGGACCGTGCACGTGCTGGCCTCGCACCCCACGCCGCCCACGTTCGACGGTCCTGAGGACCGTAACGGCCGCCGCAACCACGACGAGATCCGGTTCTGGGCGGACTACGTGACGCCCGGCAAGGCTTCGCGCTACATCTACGACGACGACGGCGGACGCGGCGGCCTGCACCCGGGCGCCCGGTTCGTGGTGCTCGGCGACCAGAACGCCGACCCGGCCGACGGCGACTCGTACGACGTCGCGATCGACCAGCTCCTGGAGCACCCGCGGATCACCGACCCGGCCCCGACGTCGGAGGGGGCCGTCGAGGCGGCGGCGCTGCAGGGCGGCGCCAACGACACCCACACCGGCGACCCTGCCCTGGACACCGCCGACTTCGCGGACGGCGCGCCCGGCAACCTGCGCGCCGACTACGTGCTGCCCTCGAAGCACGGGCTGCGGGTGCGCGACGCGGGCGTGTTCTGGCCGGTGCAGGCCGACCCGCTCTCGGCGTTGACCGGCACCTACCCGTTCCCGAGCAGTGACCACCGGCTGGTGTGGGTGGACCTGAAGGTCTGAGCGGGCCCGCCGTCGCCGGCCGAGCGGACATCGGGGTCTTGAGATCGAGGGTGTCCGCACGGCGGGAACAGCGACCGCTGCGCCGTCGTGAATCACGCTCGGCGTGATTCTCACGCCCAGCGTGATTCGGTCCCGCTGTGCGGCCGGTGCTCCCGCCGTCCGGACAGGTCGTGGCGAGACACCCGACCGGGCGGCGGTCGCAGCCGAGCTGCGCCGTCAGCGCGCGGTACCGCCGTAGTGGGCGGCCAGCCGGCGGAACCCCTCGTCGATGCTCACGGCGGGCCGCCACCGCAGGTCCGACCAGGTGGCGCGCTGGTCGAACCAGTGGGCGGTGGAGAGCTGTTCGGCGAGGAACCGCGTCATCGGCGGCTCGTCGGCCCCGGGCCGCACCCGCCACACGGCCTCGACCGCGCCGCCGGCGACCCGCGCGAGCCCGGCCGGGACCCGCCACCGCGGCGGCTCCACCCCGGCGGCCCGGCAGATGCCGCCCAGCAGGTCGGCGACGGTGCGCGGCTCGCCGTTGGTCAGCACGTAGGCGCGCCCGCGCACCGCCTCGGGCGCGTCGGCGAGCCGGTCGAGCGCGGCCACGATGCCGTCGGCGGCGTTGTCCAGGTAGGTGGTGTCGATGAGCGCGGCCCCGTGGCCGAGCAGCGGCAGCCGCCCGGACGACGCCCGGTCGACGACCCGCTCCACGAGCTGGGTGTCCCCCGGCCCCCACACGATGTGCGGCCGCACCGCCACGACCCGCAGCCCGTCCGTCGCACGACCCGGGCCCGCGTCGCGCGACAGCGCCGCCAGCTCCGAGGCGGCCTTGGTGCGGGCGTACTCGCCGCGTGCCGCTGCGGGGTCCGCGACGCCCGCCCCGACACCGAACAACGACGCCCCCGCGTGCGCCACCGACGGCGAGGACACCTGCACGAACCGCTCCACCCCGGCCCGCTCGGCCGCGTCCAGCAGCGTGCGCGTCCCGCCGACGTTGACCGCCTCGAACTCCGCCGGATCCCCGGCCAGCGACACCTTGGCGGCCAGGTGCACGACGGCGGACACCCCGTCGACGGCAGCGGCCACGGCGGCGGGGTCGGTCAACGAACCCGCGACGTCCTCGACGCCCGCCACCCCCGACGGGCTGCGCTGCAGCGTCCGCACCGGTTCGCCGCGGGCCGCCAGCAACCGCGCCACCGCCCCGCCCAGCAGCCCCGACGCCCCGGTGACCAGCACCGTCACGGCGCCCCCACCCGGCCGCCGGCGAGCACCCCCGACGCCCAGGCCGCCAGCCGCGCCCGGTCGATCTTCGAGTTGTGCCGCACGTCGGTCGGCAGCTCGGGCACCACCAGCACCGCCGCCAGCGGCACCGACGACGCCGCCCGCACCGCGGCGTCCAGCTCCTGCGGGGCGAGCCCCGGACGGCGCGGCGCACCCTCCACCCCCGCGAGCGGCTCGACCACGGCGACCGCCTGCTGCACCCCGGCCGGCCCGACACCCACCACGGCGGCGCGCCGCACCGCGGCGACGGACTCCACCGCCTGCTCCGGACCCACCGGCGCCAGCGGACCGTCCACCGTGGTCAGCACGTGCGCGAGCCGACCCTCGATCCACAACCGACCCTCGGCGTCGAGGTGGCCGACGTCGCCCGTGCGGTGCCAGTGCCCCGCCGGGGTGTCCCGCTCGGCGGCCACGTCCGTCAGCCAGCGCCGGTCGTACCGCTCCTTCAGGTGCGGGGCGCTGACCAGCACCTCGCCCAGCACGCCCACCACCTCCGGGCCCGACGCCGGTGCTCCCGTCGCCGCGCCGTCGTCGTCCAGCGGACTGATCAGCACCTGCCCGGCGCCCACCGGCCGGCCCACGCACACGCCGTCGTCGGGGGCGCTCGCGGCGTCGCGGATGCCGTCCAGCGTGATGTCGGTGACGAGCAGGCACTCGGTCATGCCGTAGGGGGTGTGCGGCTCGGCGGCGGGCATGAGGGACTGCGCGGACGCGAGCATGTCGGCGCTGATCGGGGCGCCGGTGGACAGGAACGTCTCGACCCGACCGAGCGCCTCGCGGTCGTCCTCCGTCAGCGCGCCCGCGGTGTCCACGACGTGGAGGATGGCCGCCGGGGACAGGAAAACCATGCGGGCGTCGGTGGCCCGCACGGCGTCGGCGACGGCGCGGGCGGTGAGCGTCCGCGGCGCCGAGACGTCCATGTCCGGGGTCACCGAGCGGGTGCCGAGCGCGGGGCCCAGCAGCGCGAACGGCGCGAACCCGGTGACCAGACCCGTGTCCGGGCCGACGGCGAAGTGCTCGGCCAGGGCGTCACGCAGCGCCGCCAGCCGGGCGTGCGTGTACAGCACGCCCTTGGCCGGGCCGGTCGAGCCGGAGGTGAACAGCACGGCGGCGTCGTCCTCGTGTCCCGGCTCGGGCGGGAGCGCGTGGCCCTCACCGGCGCGGGCCACGTCGATCAGCTCGTGGTCCACCCCCAGGGCGCGGCGCGTGACCGGGTCCAGCGGGTCCGCGGCGATCCGCACCCCCGGCCAGCCGGCCGCGCGGGCGGCGGCGAGCGCCCTCGTCTGCCCGACCAGGTACTGCGGCCAGGCGCCCCGCTGCGCGCGGGTCAGCCCGCGCAGACCGAGCCCGGCATCGGCCACCACCACGACCGCGCCGATGCGCAGGCAGGCGTAGACCAGCGCCGTCAGCGTCGGGCCGGGCGAGACGAGCAGCGACACGCGGTCGCCGCGCCGCACCCCGATCCCGTGCAGCCCCGCGGCGATGCGGCGGACCTGCCGGTCGAGGGCCTGCCAGCTCACGACCCGTCCGGCGCCGGTCGCGGTCAGGTCCAGCACGGCCTGCTCGGTGCGCGAGGCCGCGTCGGCGGCGCGCTCGTCGAGCCCGGCCCAGATCGGCCGGAACCCCTCCGGCGGCGCGGCCGACGGCTCGGGTGCCGCGGCACCCAGCCAGTCCAGCACGGGCCCGGCGTAGTCGACGTCCTCGGCAACCAGGTGACCGGCGTCCTCGAACCGGTGCACCCGGGCCTGAGGCAGCCGGTGCAGCAGGTCGTCGAGGTACCGGTCGGAGAAGACCGGGTCCTTCGGCCCCCACAGCAGCAGCGCCGGCACGTCGAGCCCGCGCACCCCCTCGGCGATCCGGTCCAGCTCGGGGCGGCTCGCGTGGTCGGCGTCGGCGGGGATGTCGGCGACGAACTGCTCGATGCCCGCCCGGTCGGCGGCGGTGCGGTAGGGCATCCGGTAGGCGTCGGCGACGTCGCGCGGCAGGCCGGGGCGGGCCAGCGCGAGCGTCGTGTCCAGGAAGGCGCGCGTCATGCTCGTGCCCAGGCGGTGCACGCCGCGGGCCAGCGCGAGGCGCAGCGGCGCGGGGATCGGCACGTCGTCGGGCTGGTGCACGGCGGTGTTGAGCAGCGCGACGCCGGCCAGCAGATCGGGGTGGTCGACGGCCCAGCCGAGGGAGACGACGCCGCCCCAGTCGTGCCCGAGCGTCACGACCGGACCCGCCAGTCCGAGGCCGTCGGTGAACGCCGACAGGTCCGCGACCCGGTCCGCGAGAGTCCGCCGTCGTCCCGTGCGGGCGGACAGGCCCATCTCGAGCTGGTCGACGGCGACGACCCGCCAGGCGTCACCGACGCCGTCCGGGTGCTCGCCGGCGGCGGCCGCGGCCTCGACGGCACGGTCCGTGGCGGCGGTGACCAGGTCCCGCCACAGGTAGGACCAGGTGGGGTTGCCGTGCACGGCCAGCACGGTGCCGACGGGGACGATGCCGTGCGCGGACAGCTCGGCGCCGTTGTCGAGGTAGTGCCAGTCGCCGCGCACGTGGCTGAACCGCTGCTCGACGCCGGGCAGGTCCGGCGGGAGGGTGCTCGCCGGGCGCCGGGCGCCGGCCGAACGGTCCGTCACCAGGCCAGCTCCAGCATCGCCGTGTTGATCCCGGAGCCGACTCCCATGAGCAGCACCCGGTCGCCCGCCTCCAGGGTCTCGGCCTCCTGGACCAGCGTGATCGGCACCGAGGCGGGTCCGACGTTGCCGAGCGTGGGATACGTGGTCGGCACCTTGGCGCGGTCCAGGCCGACGGCCTCGACGATCGCGTTGGTGTGCACGCGCGAGACCTGGTGGGTGACGTAGCGGTCCATCGCCTCCCAGTCCCACTCGGGGATGGCGTCCTTCCACGCCTCGACCACCAGCTCCAGGCCGCCCTCGAGCAACGCCTCGGCGTCGGTGAACATGCCGTCCGGGCTGCCCACGCACAGGCCGTGGTGCTGCGTGGCCGCGCGGGTGACGCCGCCGAGGATCCGGTGCCCCTCGGGGTGGGCGTCGGCCGGGCCGAGGACGGCGGCCGCCGACCCGGACCCGAGGGTCAGGGACGCGAACTCCGCCATGAAGTCCTCGCGGCCGACGTCCTCGCGCAGCAGCCGCTCGACGGTGTTGTCCTGGATGTCGTCGGCGTCCTCGCCGTTGACGATCACCGCGTAGCGGATCTGGCCGGACTCGATCATGCCCGCGGCGAGGGTCATGCCGTTGATGAAGCCGAGGCAGGCGTTGGCGATGTCGAAGTTCACCGCCGAGCTCGGCAGCCCGAGGCCGTGGTGCAGGCCCACCGCCACCGAGGGCTCCAGGTGCTTGCGGGTCACCGAGGTGTTGATGAGCAGACCCACCTCGTCCGGCTCCACGCCGGCCGCGGCGAGCGCCTCCGCCCCGGCCGCGACGGTCGCGGTGTCGGCGTCCTCCCCCGGCCCCCAGTTGCGCCGCGCCTCGACGCCGGCGACCCGCTCGAGCAGCGTCGTCGGCAGCCGCAGGCGCTTCAGGGCGGGGGCGAGGCGTCGTTGGATGTCGGCCGACGGCGTGACCCGTGACGGCAGGCGCCGGGTCACGGACAGCAGCGACACGTTGCTGAACCTGGTGGTGGCGTTCCCAGACACTCGAGCTCCAGACCTCCGGGCACTCGAGGTGCCGGCAGACGACAGTTCACCGGACCGTCACGCGGCGGTCGGCTCCGCGGGCGCGATGACACCCGTCCCTGAGAGTAGGACGCTCGGAGGACGCCCGCTGTTCCGCGCACGAGGGTGTGTCGTTCGCCACCGTACTCTGGCACGGTGCCCACCACACCTGCCGCGCTGCCCCCGTTCGCCTCCGACAACTACGCCGGCGCCCACCCCGAGGTGCTCGCCGCGGTCGCCGCGACCAACGACGGGTTCGCCGTCGCCTACGGGGACGACCCGTGGACGGCGCGCCTCGAGGAGCGCGTCGCCGAGGTGTTCGGCGCGGGTGCCCGGGCGTTCCCCGTGCTCAACGGCACCGGCGCGAACGTCGTGTCGCTCATGGCGCTGTCGGAACGCTGGGGCGGCGTGGTGACCTCCGACGTCGCGCACGTCGACACGGACGAGAACGGCGCCCCGGAACGGGTGGGCGGGCTCAAGATGCTGCCCTGCCCCGCCGAGCACGGGCGGATCACGCCGTTCCACGTGGAACGGTGGGCCGGGCAGCGCCACGACGTGCACCGCGCCCACCCCGGCGTGCTGTCCCTGACGCAGTCCACCGAGCTGGGCACCGTCTACTCCGCCGCGGACCTGCACGCCCTGGCCGAGACCGCCCACGGGCTCGGCATGGCCGTGCACGTCGACGGCTCCCGGCTCGCCAACGCCGCCGTCGCGCTCGGCTGCTCCCTGCGGGCGCTCACCACGGACCTGGGGGTCGACGTCGTCTCCCTGGGTGCGGCCAAGATCGGCGGCATGCTCGGCGAGGCGGTCGTGGTGCTCGGTCCGGACGACGCCCCCGAAGCACCCGGGTCCGGGTACGACGGCGGCCGGGTACGCCGGCAGGCCGCCGCCGCGGTGCCGTACCTGCGCAAGTCCACCATGCAGCTCGCCTCCAAGACGCGGTACGTCTCGGCCCAGCTCCTGGCCCTGCTCGGCGAGCCCGGGGAACCCGAGCCGCTGTGGGAGCGGACCGCCGGGCACGCCAACGCCATGGCGGCCCGCCTGGCGGCCGGCCTGGAGTCCGCCGGGGTGCTCGACACCGCACCCGACGACCCCGAGGCGAGCGACGTCGTCGTCCCGCGCGGCGTGCTCGTCACCCGACCGGTCGAGGCGAACGCCGTCTTCGCGACCCTGCCGCGCGCCGCCGCCGACCGGCTGCGTGAGCAGGCCCGGTTCTACGACTGGGCGCCCGGCGAGACCCCCGACCGGGTCGAGGTGCGCTGGATGTGCTCCTGGGACACGCCCGCCGAGGCCGTCGACGCGTTCGTCGCCGCCGTCGCCGAGTCCCTCGGCTGACCGTGCGGCGTCCCGGGCCGGGGTCGCACGGTTGGGCCACGGTGCCCCACCGGGACTACCGTCGGCACCAGGACCCCGAACCCGAGGAGGCACCGATGACCGGGCACACCGCCACCGCGTCCACCCACGTCGCCGAACCGCCCGAGCGGGTCTGGGCCGAGCTCGTGCACCCCGGCGCCCGCTGGATGCTGGGCGCCAACATCGAGACCGACTTCCGGCCGGGCAGCCCCATCACCTTCGAGGGCCACTTCTTCGGCCGCGTGTTCGCCGACAAGGGGCAGGTCATCGCCGTCGAACGGCCCCGCCTGCTGCACTTCACGCACTACTCGCCGCTCAGCGAGCTCCCCGACGTGCCCGAGAGCTACCACGAGATCCGCATCGACCTCACGCCCGACGGCGGCGGCACCCGCGTCGCCGTGCAGCAGTCCAACATCGACACCGCGGAGCACGCCGCCCGCAGCGAGCAGCACTGGTGCCAGGCACTCGCCACCCTCGCGCACCGCGACACCTCCCCCACGGCCGGGTCGTGAGGGTCCGCACGACGGCGGTGCTCGTCCTCGCGCTCGGCGCGCTCGCGGCGTGCAGCCCCGGCGGCACGACGGCGGACTCGGGCGCCGCATCCAGCCCTCCGGCGCCCACGCCGACGACCGCCACGTCGCCGAGCGTGAGCCCCACCGGCGCGCCGTCGTCGCCCGAACCGAGCCCCGAGGACAGCGCCGCCACCCCGGACGCCCAGGACCCTGCCGGCTGGAGCCTGGAGCGCAAGGTGGGCCAGCTGATCATGGTCGGCAGTCCCGTCGCCGAAGGTGGCGTGCACGACGCGACCCGGACCGCTGTCGTCGACCACCACGTCGGCAACGTGTTCCTGCACGGGCGCAGCGAGGCCGGTCTCGACGCGACCCGCGAGCTGGTCGCGCAGTACACGGCGCTCGCCGACGGCGACGACCCGCCGATGCTCGTCGCCACCGACCAGGAGGGCGGCAACGTCCAGGTGCTGCGCGGTCCCGGGTTCTCCGACATCCCGGCGGCCACCGAGCAGGCGACGTGGCCGCGGGACCGCCTCGAGCGGCGCGCCGGCCGGTGGGGCGGCGAGCTCGCCGACGCGGGCATCAACCTCAACCTGGCGCCGGTGATGGACCTGGTGCCCGCGGACAACCAGTCCGCCAACGCCCCGATCGGCTACTACTCGCGCAACTACGGCAACACGGCGGCGTCCGTGGTCGACTCCGCGACGGCGTTCTCGGCGGGCATGCAGGCGGCCGGGGTGGAGCCGGTGATCAAGCACTTCCCGGGCCTGGGACGGGTCAGCGAGAACACCGACACCTCGGCCGACGTCGTCGACGACACGGTCGGCCCGGGCTCGAAGGACGTCGAGGTGTTCGCCGCGGGGATCGACGCCGGTGCCCGGTTCGTCATGCTGTCCAACGCCGTCTACACGAGGATCGACCCGGACCGGCCCGCGACGTTCTCGCCCGCCGTCGTTGACCTGCTGCGCGACGACCTCGGGTTCGACGGCGTCATCGTGACCGACGACGTCTCGGCGGCGAGCGCGGTGCAGGACCGCACCCCGGCCGAGCGGGCCGTCGACGCGGTGGCGGCCGGCGTGGACCTGGTGCTGGCCTCCGCGGACCCGTCGGTGGTCCCGGCGATGACCGACGCGGTGGTCGAGCGAGCCCGGGACGACCCGGACTTCGCCGCCCAGGTGGATGCCGCCGTCGAGCGGGTGCTGGCCGCCAAGGCCGACCTGGACCGCTGACCGGGCCCCGCCACGCGGACGGCTAGGAGTGCCCGCCGGCGGCGAGGAACACGATGCCGGTCGCGACGGCGCCGACGACGGTGCCGAAGCACAGGACGGCCGCGACCAGCCGCCAGACGGGCGGGCGCGGGATCACCACGGGTCCGCCACGCTCCGGCGACGTGCGGTCCGCAGCCGCTGTCGCCCGCCGGGGTGCCGCCGTCGTGCCGGCGAGCAGCCGCAGCCCGAGCGCGAAGAGCGCCGGGATGCCGGCTCCCACCAGCAGCCCTGCGACGACGACCTGGCCCAGGGCGCCCCACTCGACGATCCCGTTCATCGCTGTTCCTCCGTCCGGTCGGCGGCCGGGCGCTCGGACCGGCTCGCGGCCAGTGCCGACGCGCGGCGCTCGTGGATCTCCGCCTCGGCGAGCTCGGAGCGGTGGGCGTCCGCGGCCGGCACGACGCCGGAGGCGGACACCGCGGCGCGCAGGCTGCCGCCGGACTCCTCGTCCCACTGCTCGTTGACGTTGGTGTGGTCGACGGGCTTGCGCCGCGAGGCGACCCAGATGGCGGCCGAGGTGCCGACCAGCAGCAGGAACACGAGGAACGTGCCCGCGAGGCCGCCGACGCCGTGCTGGATCCCGTAGCAGAGCGCCCCCACGATGCCCGCGGCCGGGAGCGTCAGCCCCCACGCGACGAGCATGCGGCCGGCGACGCCCCAGCGGACCTTCGCGCCGGGCATGCCGATGCCGGAACCCATGATCGAACCGGTGGCGACGTGCGTGGTGGACAGCGAGAAGCCGAAGTGGCTGGACAGCAGGATGACGGCGGCCGACGAGGTCTCGGCGGCCATGCCCTGGCGGCTGTCGATCTCGACGAGACCCTTGCCGAGCGTGCGGATGATGCGCCAGCCGCCGAGGTACGTGCCGAGCGCCATGAAGAACGCGCAGGAGAAGATCACCCAGAACGGCACGCCGGCGTCGGCCGGGACGGCGCCCGCGGTGATGAGTGCGAGCAGGATGATGCCCATCGACTTCTGGGCGTCGTTGGTGCCGTGGGCGAGGGAGACCAGGGAGGCGGAGCCGACCTGGCCCCAGCGGAACCCGCGGCTGGTGACGTCCTCGGCCATCCCGCGGGTCAGGCGCGCCACGAGGAACGTGCCGACGGCGGCGACGCCGATCGCGATGACGGGGGCGAGCAGCGCGGGCACCAGCACCTTGGCGACGACGCCGGACCACAGCACCCCGGAGGAGCCGACGGCGGCGAGCACCGAGCCGACGACCCCGCCGACGAGGGCGTGCGAGGAGCTCGACGGCAACCCGAACAGCCAGGTGACGAGGTTCCACACGATGCCGCCCACGAGGCCGGCGAACACGACCTCGAGGCTGATCGCCCCGGCGTCCACCAGTCCCTTGGCGATGGTCGCGGCGACCGCCAGGGACAGGAAGGCGCCCGCCATGTTGAGCACGGCGGACAGCAGGACGGCGGTGCGAGGCTTGAGCGCGCGGGTGGCGATGGACGTGGCCATCGCGTTGCCCGTGTCGTGGAAGCCGTTCGTGAAGTCGAAGGCCAGTGCGGTCACGACGACGAGCACGAGGAGGAGCGTCTCGGTCACACGGGACATCGTCCCGCCCGGGATGAACTGCTGATGACCGTCCGCCGGGCTGGACGCCCAGTGTTCGCCGCGAGTTCACCTGGTGTTCATCTGGAACCGGGAACTCCGGACACCCGGGACTCGACTCAGTCGCCGGCGGCCAGGCCCAGCACGTCCAGGGTCCACGCGTGCTCGAACGCGATCTCCTCCCAGCGGGCGTACCGGCCCGAGACACCGCCGTGCCCCGCGGACATCTCGATCTTCAGCAGCGCCGGAGCGCCCGCGGCCCGCAGCCGCGCCACCCACTTGGCGGGTTCGACGTACAGCACGCGCGTGTCGTGCAGGGAGGTCACCGCCAGGATCTGCGGGTAGTGCGAGGCGTCGTCGGGCACGTTCTCGTACGGGCTGTAGGAGCGCATGTACTCGTACACCGCCGGGTCGGACAGCGGGTTGCCCCACTCCTCCCACTCCACGACCGTCAGCGGCAGCGACGGGTCCAGGATCGAGGTCAGCGCGTCCACGAACGGCACCCCCGCCAGCACGCCGGCGAACATCTCCGGTGCCAGGTTCGCCACCGCGCCCATCAGCAGCCCGCCGGCGCTGCCGCCGTCGGCGACCATGCGCTGCGGCGAGGTCCACCCGGCGTCGACCAGGTGTCGCGCGCACGCCACGAAGTCGGTGAACGTGTTGCGCTTGTGCTCCAGGCGGCCGCCCTCGTACCAGGCGCGCCCCATCTCGCCGCCGCCGCGCACGTGCGCGACGGCGAACACGACGCCGCGGTCCAGCAGCGACAGGCGCGGCACGCTGAAGTACGGGTCCATGCTGATCTCGTAGGCGCCGTACCCGTACAGCACCAGCGGAGCCGGGTCGGCGCCGGTGCCGGAGGCGTCCAGGGTGACGGCGTCGCGCTTCCACACCAGGGAGATCGGAATGCGGGTGCCGTCGGCGGCGGTGGCCCACTCGCGCTGCTGGACGTAGTCGTCCGGGTCGTAGCCGCCCAGCACGGGCTGGCGGCGGCGCACGTGCCGCTCGCCCGTGGCCACCTCGACGTCGAGCACCGTGGGCGGCGTGACGTAGGACGTGCCGTGCACCCGCAGCGTCGGCGCGGCGAACTCCGGGTTGTCGGCGACGACCGCCGAGTACAGCGGCTCGTCGAACTCCAGCTCGCGCGGCGTCCACGGCTCGCCCGGCCGGGTCGCGGCGAGCGGGACGACGGCGACCCGCGGGGTGGCACCACGGCGCACGCCGAGCACCACGTGGCCGGCGAACGCGTCCACACCCTCCAGGCGCACCTGCGGGTCGTGCGGCACGACGACGGCGGCACCCGCCGGGTCCGCCGGGCCTGCGCCGGGTGCCGGCACCGGGACGGTGACCAGCTCGAAGTTCTGGGCGCCGTCGTTGTGCAGCACCAGCAGCACGTCCTCGTCGACGCCCGACGCGCCGGGCAGCCGCGCGGGCTCCACCGTGTACTCGACGCCCTCACGGCGGGTCCACACGCAGCGGAAGTCGCCCGTCGGGTCGTCGGCCTCCAGCAGCCACGACTCGCTCGTCATCTTCGAGCCGAGCTCGATCTGCAGGTACCGCTCCGAGCGGGACAGCCCCACCCCGATCCAGAACCGGTCGTCCGGCTCCTCGAGGACCAGCACGTCCGCGGCGGTCGGAGCGCCCACCTCGTGCCGCCAGATGCGGTGCGGACGCCAGGCGTCGTCCACCGTCGGGTAGAAGACGAACCGGCCGTCCGGGGTGAGGGTCGCCCCCGGGAACGTCCCGACGACCTCGTCGGGCAGGTCCGTCCCCGTGGTCAGGTCACGGACCCGCAGCGTGAAGCGCTCGTCACCGGTGGTGTCCACCGCGTAGGCGAGCCGGCCGCCGTCGGCCGACAGCGAGAACGAGCCCAGCGAGAAGAAGTCGTGCCCGGCGGCCTCGGCGTTCTGGTCCAGGACGAGCTCCTCGCCGTCCGGGACCTCCCCCGGCTCCAGGGCGGGCGGCGTCCAGTCGTCCGGGTCGGTCACCGGCACGCGTCCGTGCAGCGGGTACTGCTGTCCCTCGACCGTGCGGACGTAGTACCAGTAGCCGCCCTGCCGAGCCGGCACCGACAGGTCCGTCTC
This sequence comes from Isoptericola chiayiensis, assembly GCF_013149805.1. Taxonomy (GTDB): domain Bacteria; phylum Actinomycetota; class Actinomycetes; order Actinomycetales; family Cellulomonadaceae; genus Isoptericola; species Isoptericola chiayiensis. The sequence goes on along the minus strand of NZ_JABEZT010000011.1, from coordinate 10,134 downwards.
CAGGGTGCGGTCCTTGATCTCGGTGAACACCCGCTCCCGCAGCGGCTGCAGGTGGGTGAGCCGGGACCGCGTCCAGGCGTTCTCGGCCGTCAGGTGTGCCAGCACCTCCGGGTCGTCCTTGGCGCGCAGCCATTCGTAGTCGTCGACGAACGTGTGGCCGTGATGGGTGCGCCGGGTCGGACGCCGGTCCGCGACCGGGGGGTGCTCGGGCGGGGCGGGCAGGTCGGGCGTGCCCGACGCGGGGGTGGACAGCGGTGCGGTGGACCCGGTGCGGGCCGGGGTGGCGTCGTCGTGCACCCCGCCAGCGTACGGGCTGCACCCGACCCGCGTACCGCCGTCGGACCGCCTGTGGAGACTGTCGCGCACGCCGCTTCTCACCCCGCCACGAGGTCACGTCTCTGCAACGGTTTTCCGCAACGAACCGCGGCCCGGGCCCCCGATCACGGGATTCTCCGCGCGCACGTCATCGCCCGTGACGCGCCCGTGTCATCCAGGTCACACCACGGCGCTACACTTCCGGGCACGTTCGGACCACGTCGGCGTCAACTGGCCCTTAAGCAGGCCTGCATGGCACCGGGGTGGCCCGACGACGTTCCGGGGCGACCCGGACGCCTGACCATGACCCGACGGAGGACACGTCCGATGACAGCGGACCGACCCGCCATCGCGAGCCGCGCACGCCGCTTCCTTGCGGTACTCGCCCTCGCGCTGCTGCCCGCGCTGCTCGCCGCCCCACCCGCGGCCGCGAGCGCCGACACCACCTGCCAACCCGACGACGACACCGCGTGCGTCGCCGTGCTCGTCCTGACCGCGGACAACGACCGCGTCGGCGACGTCGCCGTCACCATCACCGGTGCCGACTTCGACGCCGAGCTCACCACGGTCGTCGACGGGCTGCCGTCCGTCGAGGTCCCGAGCGTCGGAACGTACACCGTGGCGCTCGACCCGGCGACCCTCCCGGCCGACCAGCAGCTCCCCGAGGGCGCCGCGGCCGAGGTCGACGTCGTCGCCCAGACCGGTGCCACCGCGCGGGCCGCGTTCCGCGTCGGCGCCGGGGCCGAGGCCCCGGAGTCGCCGTCCGCGACCGCCGAGTCGGAGGCCACCGCGGACGCCGGTGCCGGTGCCGACACCGGCGCCGGGACCGAGGCCGACAGCGAAGGCGTCGGCGCCGCCCCCGAGGGCGACGCCTCCCAGCGGGACTTCTCCTGGGCGCAGGTCTGGCAGCAGATGGGCTCCGGGCTCCGCTTCGGACTCCTCCTGGCGCTGGCCTCCATCGGACTGAACCTCGTGTTCGGCACCACCGGGCTGTCGAACTTCGCCCACGGCGAGCAGTTCGCGCTCGGCGCCGCACTCGGGTTCATCACCATCAACCAGATGGGTATGCCGATCTGGCTCGGCGCCATCGCCACCATCGCGGTCTGCGCCATGACCGGATGGGCGCAGGACGCCGGCATCTGGCAGCCGCTGCGCAAGCGCAACGTGCCGGTCATGCAGCTCATGATCGTGTCCATCGGTCTGTCGATCACCCTGCAGTACGTCATCCAGCTGCTCATCGGCGGCGGGTCCGAGCGGATCCTGTCCCAGAACCCGCGGCCCATCGAGATCGCCGGCATCACCCTCAGTGCCGCGTCGTGGCTGTCCATGGTCGTCGCGCTGGTGTGCGTCCTCGGCATCGCCTGGTTCCTGACCCGCACCCGCATCGGCCGGGCCACCCGCGCCGTGTCCGACAACCCGGCGCTCGCGTCCGCGACCGGCATCGACCCCGACAAGATCATCCGCATCGTGTGGGTCATGGCCACCGGGTTCGCCGCGCTGGCCGGCCTCATGTGGGGCATCTCGTTCGGGTCGTTCAACTGGCAGCTCGGCGTGCAGCTCCTGCTGCTGATGTTCGCCGCCGTCACCCTCGGCGGCCTCGGCACCGCGCTCGGCGCGTTCGTCGGGTCGCTGCTCATCGGGCAGGTCGTCGAGCTGTCCAACCTCGTGATCCCCAGCGACCTGCGCTACGCGTCGGCGCTGGTGATCCTCATCCTCGTGCTCCTGTTCAGGCCGCAGGGCATCCTCGGCCGCCGCGAGCGGATCGGCTGAAGGGAGTCACACCATGGAAGAGTTCCTCCGCATCCTGACCCTGTCCGTGGGAGAGATCCTCGCTCCCACCACGGCCGCGTACGCCATGGCCGCCATCGGACTGAACCTGCACTTCGGGTACACCGGCCTGCTGAACATGGGCCAGGCCGGCTTCATGCTGCTCGGCGCCTACGGGTTCGGCATCACGCTGACGCTCGGCGGCCCCATCTGGCTGGCGCTGCTCATCGCGATCGCCGCCGGCGTCGTCTTCGCCCTCATCCTCGGCATGCCGACGCTGCAGCTGCGCGGCGACTACCTCGCCATCGTCACCATCTCCGCCGCGGAGATCGTGCGCTGGTTCGGCCGCTCCACCCTCTGGCAGGAGTGGACCGGCGGCGCCTCCGGCCTGCAGGGCCGCTACTACAAGGACCCGTTCCACGCCCTGTCCCCGCTGCCCGAGGGCCGCTGGGCGCTCGGACCGCTGGAGTACATCAACACCGGTTCGGACTCCTGGTTCACGCGCATCTTCGCCTGGGGCCTGGTCGCCCTGGTCCTGCTGTTCGTCTGGCTGATCACGCGCAGCCCGTGGGGCCGCGTGCTCAAGGGCATCCGTGAGGACGAGGACGCCGTACGCGCCCTCGGCAAGAACGTCTACAGCTACAAGCTGCAGGCGCTGGTCATCGGTGGCGCCATCGGTGCCCTCGGCGGTGTCATCTACGCGATCCCCCTGGCGATCTCCCCGGACGCCATGGGCCGCACGATGACGTTCTTCGTCTGGACCGTGCTGCTGCTCGGTGGCGCCGCCACCGTGTTCGGGCCGGTGCTCGGGGCGGTCGTGTTCTTCACCGCCTACATGTTCATGCGCACCGGGATGCGCGCCGTCTCGGAGAACACCGGTGTCGGCGAGTTCATCTCCTCGACCAACGTGGAGCAGATCGGCGGCATGCTGGTCGGGATCACGTTGATGTGTCTGGTGATCTTCCGACCACAGGGCATCCTCGGGAACAAGAAGGAGCTGGCGTTCAATGTCCGCTGAGCACACCGCGACGGTCTCCACGCCGTCCGACCTCGAGACGGTCGCCGCCACGCCCGGGGCCGCCAAGCCGAACCCGATCCTCGTCGCCGACCACGTCGTGCGCCGCTTCGGCGGCATGACCGCCGTGGACGTCGACCACCTGGAGGTCCAGGAGGGCGTCATCACGGCGCTCATCGGGCCCAACGGTGCCGGCAAGACGACGTTCTTCAACCTGCTGACCGGGTTCGACACCCCGAACACCGGCCAGTGGAGCTTCCAGGGCCGGTCGCTGACCGGCAAGGGGGGCGCCGCCGTCGCCAAGGCGGGCGTGGTCCGCACCTTCCAGCTCACCAAGGCGCTCGGCCGCCTGACCGTGCTGCAGAACATGCTGCTCGCCTCCCCGACCAACCCCGGCGAGAAGCTCGGGCTGTCGTGGCTGCCGTTCGTGTGGAAGAAGCACGAGGCCGAGGCCACCGAGAAGGCCATGGAGATCCTGTCCCGCTTCAAGCTCGACGCGAAGGCGTCGGACTACGCGGGGTCGCTCTCCGGCGGGCAGCGCAAGCTGCTCGAGATGGCCCGCGCACTGATGACCGACCCGACGATGATCATGCTGGACGAGCCCATGGCGGGCGTGAACCCCGCCCTGGTGCAGTCGCTGCTCGGGCACGTCCAGGCGCTGCGCGACGAGGGCATGACCGTGCTGTTCGTCGAGCACGACATGCACGCCGTGCGGCACATCTCCGACTGGGTCGTGGTGATGGCCGAGGGCCACATCGTGGCCGAGGGGCCGCCCAGCACCGTCATGAAGGACCAGGCCGTGGTGGACGCCTACCTCGGCGCCCACCACGACACCGACCTCGGGGACGACTCCCTGCTCGACCCCGAGGTCCTCGCCCGGCTCGAGGCCGAGGAGGAGAACCGATGAGCACCACCGCGACCGCACCCGGCGAGACCATGTCGGCCGCCGGCGTGCCCCAGAAGGACCTGCTGCTGCACGCCGACAACCTCGTGGCCGGGTACCTGCCGGGGGTGAACATCCTCAACGGGTGCTCCCTGGAGGTCGCCAAGGGCGAGCTCGTCGGCATCATCGGGCCCAACGGCGCTGGCAAGTCGACCCTGCTCAAGGCGCTGTTCGGGCTGGTGAAGATCCACTCCGGCACGGTCACGCTGGAGGGCAGGGACATCACCGGCAAGAAGGCCAACAAGCTGGTCGCCCAGGGCGTCGGGTTCGTGCCGCAGAACAACAACGTGTTCCCCTCGCTGACCGTCGAGGAGAACATGCGGATGGGCACGTTCCTCAAGCCGAAGATCTTCGCCGAGCGGTGGCAGTTCATCGGGGACCTGTTCCCCGTGCTGCACGAGCGCCGCTCGCAGCGGGCGGGCGCGATGTCCGGCGGTGAGCGGCAGATGGTCGCCATGGCCCGGGCGCTCATGATGAACCCGTCCGTGCTGCTGCTCGACGAGCCGTCCGCCGGCCTGTCCCCGGTGCGTCAGGACGAGACCTTCCTGCGCACCCGCATGATCAACAAGGCCGGCGTCTCGGTGATCATGGTCGAGCAGAACGCGCGCCGCTGCCTGCAGATCTGCGACCGGGGATACGTGCTCGACCAGGGCAAGGACGCGTACACCGGCACGGGGCGCGAGCTCCAGGCCGACCCGAAGGTCATCTCGCTCTACCTCGGCACCCTGGCCGAGGACGTCGACGAGGCGGACGCCGCCGCGGAGGCGGACGCGCAGGCGGATGTGCAGCCGGACGCGCAGGCTGAGGCGCCCGACGCGCAGCCGGATGTGCAGGTCGACGCGGACGGTTCTCCCGAGGTAGGCAACGACCCCGCGAAGTAGGCAACTTTCTCGCGAGGTAGCACGACGGCGGTCCCCGGTCTTCGTCCGGGGACCGCCGTCGTGCGTCGGGGCGGCGGGCAGGGCCGCGCGACGCCGGCCTGAGCCCGCCGAGGTAGGCCGACGTCCCGCGAGGTAGGCGTGATCCTGCCGAGGTAGGCACCGTCCGAGCCGGATAGGCACCATCCGACCGCGCTCAGGCTGCCCGACGGCGGATCTCGCGGGACGAGCGCCGCAGTGCCGCCTCGTACACCTCACGCACGTCGAAGCCGAGCTGCTGGGGATCGGAGAGCTCGGCCCACCCGACCCGGAGCAGGTCGACGCCGGCCGCCACGATGTCCTCGTGGCGTTCCTGCTGCCGGCGCAGGACGTCGGCCGGCAGCCCGAACTCTCCTCCCGAGTACTTGACCTCGCCGTCGAACTCCACCCCGGCCCCGACCTCCGGCCACCCGAGGTCGACGAACCGGTCCCCCGACCGGGTGCTGACCACCATCTGGCACTCGGGTCGAGGCAGTCCGGCGTCGATCGCGGCCAACCGCGCCACCGTCTCCCCGGGTGACGCGGAACGCGGGTCGCACACCTCGAGGAGGCGCCGTGCCTGCACCATGCCGCGCTTGCCCCACGAGGCGGTCATCACGCGGCCGACCTCTGCGGGCACAGCCCCGAGGCGGAACAGCGAGTCGGCGGCGACGAGAGCGGCGGCAGGCTGCAGCGTCCGCAAGCAGTCCACCAGGGTGCGTTCCTTCGACGTGACGTGGATGCCGGCGACCGTGGAGCGGTCACGACCGGAAAGCCGCGTGTGATGTCTGCGGACGTCGGGTTCGGCACGACGCCGGACGTGCGGGTTCGCGGGATGCGTCACGTGGACGAGGCGCGGCGTGGCGTACGACCAGGCACCGTGCAGCAGCGCCGCCGTCGAGTGGCTGAAGCAGAGGGGGCCGCGGGCGGACTCGACCAGCGCGCGCACCTGCCCGAGGATCCACGCCTCGTAGGCCTCGCTGTCCGGAGGGGCGGACAGGAGCGACCTGCGCACCGCCGTGTACCGGCCTGCCGCGAGGCCTCGCGTCATGAGCTCGGGGTCGGCGAGGCGGGCGTCCACGGACGGCGGCACGAGCGGAGGATCGCGGTCCGCGGACAGCATCGAGCGCAACCGGGATCCCGGCGCGTTCATCGTCTCGAGGATCCTGGTCAGGCGGCGCACGGCAGGCGCGTGCAGCGGTTCGGTCTGGGCCATGGACCGACCGTGCCGGGACTGCGGTGCCGGTGCACCGCCGTCGTCCCACGGCTGTGGCCGCCCGCATGCTGTGGGCAGCCGTCCGGGCCCGGCACGGCGCCCGGACGGCCCTGCCTACGTCGCCGAGATGTTGCCTACCTGGCGAGAAGGTTGCCTACCTCGCGAGAGGTTCGCCTACATCGCGAGAACCGCGCCTACCTCGCAAGAGGTTCGCCTACCTGACGAGAAGGTTGCCTACCTCGCGGGACAGACGGTGGCCGAGGGACGACGGCGGCCCGGCCACCTCCGCAGAGGTGACCGGGCCGCGGTCGTACCGGACGAGCAGAGCCCGGACCGAGGATCAGGCCGTCACTCGGCCGTCGTGCCCTCGATCTGGCGCACGTACTCGTACTGGTTGTCGTCGCCGTACTCGTAGATGCCGATGAAGGCCGAGGACGGGTCGTTCATCTCGTTGAGCGGGCCGGTGCCGGACGGACCGGTGTAGTTGATCTCGTCACCCGCCTCCAGCGCCTCGACGCCCTCGGCGAAGGTCGTCACCTCGGTGCCACCCTCGGCGCCCGAGACCGCCTTGATGTTGTCGGCGATGGCCTGACCGCTGGTGTCCCCACCACGGACCGCGGCGAGCGCGGCCAGGATCGTGGCGTCGTAGGACTCGGCGGAGTAGGAGTAGCCGTCGAGCTCGCCACCCTCGTTCTCCGAGTACCAGGTGTTCAGGCGCTCACGGAGGTCGTCGTCGGCCTGGGCGCCCGGCAGGGTGCCCTGGACACCGGCGAGGGTGCCCTCGTCGAACTCGTAGCCGTTCGACAGGTTGCCGTCCGTGAAGTACGTGGTGCCGTCGAAGTCCCAGCCCTGGGCCACGAGCTCGTTGACCGCGGCGGTGGTCTCCTCGAAGGCGATGAGCACGAGGGCGTCGGGGTCGGTCGCCAGCGCGGCGGAGACCTGCGAGCCGAAGTTCGTCTCACCCGGGGGGAACTCCTGGCCCTCGCCGGAGGCGCCGTAGACGACCGTGCCGCCGCCGGCCTCGATGGCCGACTGCGTGTGGTCGCGCAGGCCGGTGCCGTACGAGTCGTTGAGCACGATCATCGCGACGTCCGTGTGCCCGCCCTCGAGGATCAGCGAACCGAGCGCCGCGCCCTGGACGGTGTCCGGCGGTGCGGTGCGCGTGTAGAACTCGCTGTAGTCGGACAGCTCGGCCGAGGTGTTGGCCGGCGAGATCATCATGATGCCCGCCTCGACGTAGGTGTCGACGACACCCAGCGTCACGGAGGACGAGGCCGCGCCGATGACGGCGTCGACACCCTGGCTGATGTGGTCGGTCGCGGTCGAGTTCGCGACGGTGGCGTCGGTGTTGTCACCCGAGTCACCCCACTCGACGGTGACCTCGTTGCCGAGGACGCCGCCCGCCTCGTTGATGTCCGAGACGGCCAGGCCGACACCCGCGATCTCGGGCGGGCCGAGGAAGGACAGGGTGCCGGTCACCGGCAGGGTCGTCCCGATGACAAGGGGGTCGGCGGAGCTCTCGCCCTCAGCCATCTCGTCCGCGGTGCTCTCGTCGGTGGGCTCCTCCGAGGACCCGCAGGCGGCGAGGCCCAGGCTCAGGGCTGCTGCGAGGGCGACGCCCTTCGCAGCGGTCATGCGTCGATTCATGTTCTCCCCTTGGGGTCGGACTGCGGCGGCACCTCAATGCCGCATGTAGTGGCGCTGAAACTAACCCCGATTTGTGACGCGGATGTGTCAGATGCGCCACATCAGCCGGATCGTGACGAACCTGTTATGCGTCTCACTCCGACCTTCACATCGTGAGACGAGGTCCACGGTCGGGCCCGGATCCGGAGGTGGGCCCGGCCCCGGTTCGGTTCCGGCGTGCTGCTCGGCGCGGGCGCCGGGGGGCGGCGGTCAGGTGCGTCCGCGCGTCGGCAACCGGGGCGGTCGCGACGGGGGCGGGGAGCACTCGGCGCCGGCGGTGAGCGTCGCCTGGTCCCGCGGCACGACGGCGGTCGTGCCGGTCCGCACCGGCCCCGGCGGGAACCCGGCCACCACGGGCGCGCGGCGCGCGGCGCACGGCGCGGGCGGACTCGACGCCGGCCGCGCGCAGACGCGGTCCATCCACAGCAGGGATCGCCCTGACCAGGCGGTTCGGCTGCCTCTGCGCGGCTCGCGGGCCACAGTGGCGCGTACGGCAGCCCGTCACGACATCCCCGTCGCCGCGACTGCTCCAGCTCGGATCGGGAACGGCGGACGAGGCCCGCGGCGGAGCGCTCGAGCCGGCGCTCGGGCGAGGGCCGCGTCCGCCGGGGCGGGATCCGCGGCTCACTCCTCGCGCGGCAGCCCGGCCCGTCCCGCACGCGGGGTCCCGTCGTCGTCGGCAGCATGCAGGGGTCGCGGGCGCTCCACCGGCCGGGCGCTACGCGTCGCCGTGCGTGCCGTCGTCGGACACCGAGAGCACGCCCGGAGCGACCTGCCCGTTCTCGACATCGTTGTTGAGGGTGAGACACCGGCAACTCGCCGACCACATTTCGGTTCTTGTACTGGTGCGACGCCGTCCGCTCGCGTACCGTTGACGCCGTTGCAGTGTGTTGCTCGTACCGGACGGACCTCCGTCTGCGTCGCACGGCCGGCGTCGTCAGGATTGACGGCGGTCGTCGGCGGACCTTGGACCCTCAAGAGTTGACGACGAACACCGTGATGCGCGCCTCCGACAGTCGGAGTCGCCACCTCTTGAAGGAGTACCCATGGCCACCGGAACCGTGAAGTGGTTCAACAGCGAGAAGGGCTACGGCTTCATCGCCCCCGAGGACGGCACCGCCGACGTGTTCGTCCACTTCTCCGCCATCCAGTCGCAGGGCTACCGCACCCTCGACGAGGAGCAGAAGGTCGAGTTCGACGTCACGCAGGGCCCCAAGGGCCCGCAGGCGGAGAACGTGCGCCCGCTCTGATCTCGGCGTGACCACCGCCCGACGGCGGTGAGCACCCTGCGCACGGCCCGCACCGGTCGCCCTTCGGGGCGGCGGGTGCGGGCCGTCGTCGTTCCGTGCCCCGCACCGGATCTCCGCCGGCGGGCCAGGTCCCGGCGCGGGAACCGTCGTCGGCGGCCAGCCGTTCCTCCGGTATGGGTTTCCTCGACAAGCTCCTCGGCCGGTCCCGCGACGACCGCTCCATCCCCGGCATGACCGGGGGCGGTGTGCCGCGGGGATACGAGTCCCCGGCCTCCGCGTACCAGTCCCGCCCGACGGCGGCACCGGCGTCGCCCGGCGGCGGCACCGCGCGCTCCCAGGACGAAGTCGCCATCGACCGCTACCGCTACCTGCTGCGCACCGCGCCGCCGGACGCCGTCGAGCAGGCGCACGCCGAGGCGTTCGCCCAGCTCACCCCGGAGCAACGACGACAGGTGCTCGCCGAGGTCGGCGCGTCGGTGCCGGAGAACGAGCGGGCCACCTCCGACGACCCGCAGTCGCTGGCACGCATGGCGACGCGTGCCGAGATGCGCAACCCGGGCACCCTGGAGAACACCTTCCGCGGGGGCGGGGCTCCCGGGTTCGGTTCGATGGTGGGGTCCAGCCTGCTCGGCACCGTGGCCGGCGTGGTGATCGGTTCCGCCGTCGCGAACGCGATGTTCGGGCCCGCCTTCGGCGATCCCGGGACGCCGGTCGCCGAGGACGCGGCCGCCGAGGCAGGCGGCGGCGAGGACGCCGGGGCCGATGGAGCAGACGCCGCGGGCGCCGACGGCGGGATGACCGAGGCTGCCGGTGACCCCGGTGCGGACGCCGGCGGCGACGAGGGCTTGTTCGGCGGCCTCTTCGGGGGCGACGGCGGCGGGTTCGGTGACTTCTTCGGCGGTGACGGCGGGGGCGGGTTCGAGATCTGAGTCGCTCGCCTACCTCGCGGGAAAGTTGCCTACCTGTGAGTCTTCGGGTGGCTGACCCGGGGTCGGCTGGCCAGGGTGGTGTTGTTCTGGTCGCGGTGGCGTGGCTCGTTGCCTACC
>NZ_JABEZT010000010.1 GCF_013149805.1 Isoptericola chiayiensis | reverse complement strand
AAAACACCACCAACCCTCAACAGGCCGGCGATGCCATATCGATACTGGCCAGACCAAACAAACTAGCAAAAACTAGCTGTCCAATCCAGTCCAAATGAACCAATGAAGGTTCAATAAATTTGGCATTGACTATCAAGCACACTGTTGAGTTCTCAAACAACCGACGCAAACCATCCAAGACCAGAACCTTCGCCCTGACCCCGTCCGGGGCAACCCCTCTAACTTAGCATTCCCGGATCTTCTCTCCAAATCCCCCGGATCGTGTGATCCAGGCGACTCGGATATTGTCCGAAGATGCCCCACCGGAACGTACCGCACGCAGCGGTACCAACCAGAAGGTGGTGGTTTTCAGCTCCGGCCCGGCCACCGGTACCCAGCCTCTCGACTGTCTCCTCGGTGTCCGTCGGCCCGTCGGGCTGACATCAGAGAACATTACCGACGCCTGCTCGGAGAAGTCAACGCGGCTGGACGTGGCGCGCACCACTCTGCCCGCCCGGCCGCCGTCGGGAACCCGCCATGCCTGGTCATCGGCCGCCCAGCCCGCCGGACGTGCTCGGCCCCGGTCCCGCCACCGCAGGAGCGGAGACACGGGGCCGGGGCCGAGCGACGACGCGACGAAGTCGATCAGGCAGCTGGTTCCGGCGCCGCAGCAGCACGGCGGCGCGCCTCGTCGAACTCCGCGCGCACCTCCTCGGGCACGTCGCGGGTCAGCAGGCTGACGACGACGGCCACCACGAGGCCCGTGACGAAGCCCGGCACGATCTCGTAGAGGGTGTCGGCGAGGCCGCTGCGGCCCCAGGTGAACGCGACCACGGCACCGGCCACCATGCCGGCCAGGGCGCCCCACCGGGTGAGCCGACGCCAGTACAGGCTCAGGAGCACGATCGGACCGAACGCGGCGCCGAACCCGGCCCAGGCGAACCCCACGAGGTCGAGGATCGTCGTCGTGCGGTCCAGGGCGATGACGATCGCGATCAGCGCGACGACGAGCACACCGCCGCGTCCGAGCATGACCTGCGCCCGAGCGGACAGCTCGCGCCGGGTGGTCATCTTGACGAGATCCTCGACCAGCGCCGACGAGGAGACGATCAGCTGGGAGGAGATGGTCGACATGATCGCCGCGAGGACCGCCGCCAGGACGATCCCGGCGACCACCGGGTGGAAGAGCGCCTGCGTCAGGACGAGGAAGATCGTCTCGGGGTTGTCGAGCGCCAGGCCGTTCACGTTGACGTAGGCCACGCCGATGAGGCCGGTCAGCACCGCCCCGACGCCGGTCAGGATCATCCACGTGATCCCGATGCGGCGGCCCGTCGTCGCGTCCTGCGGGGAGCGCATCGCCATGAAGCGCACGATGATGTGCGGCTGGCCGAAGTAGCCCAGCCCCCAGGCGACCGCGGAGATCAGTCCGGTCGCCGAGGCGCCGGCGACGAACGAGAGGTGGTCGGCTGCCGCGGAGGTGTCCGCGGCGAGGATGCCCTCACGGACGACCCCCCAACCACCCATCTCCACGACCGCGACGATCGGGACCACGATCAGCGCGAGCAGCATGAGCAGTCCCTGGGCGACGTCGGTCCACGTGGCGCCGAGGAACCCCCCGAACAGCGTGTAGGCCAGCGTGACCCCGCCGACCACCAGCAGGCCCGTCAGGTAGGACAGGTCGAAGGAGCTCTCGAAGAACGTCCCGCCCGCGACCATGCCGGACGAGACGTAGAACGTGAAGAAGACCAGCACGATGAGGCCGGCCGCGACCCGGAGCAGACGAGAGGTGTCCCGCAACCGGTTCTCGAAGAAGCTCGGGACGGTGATCGAGTTGTTCGACAGCTCGGTGTACGCACGCAGCCGCGGAGCGACGAACTTCCAGTTCAACCAGGCGCCGACGGTGAGCCCGACGGCGATCCACGCCTCGACGAGCCCGGCGGCGTAGATCGCGCCCGGCAGACCCAGCAGCAGCCATCCGGACATGTCGGAGGCACCCGCGCTCAGCGCGGCGACGGCCGGCGGCAGGCGGCGACCACCCAGCATGTAGTCGTCGAGGTCGTCGGTGCTCCGGAAGGCCGCATAGCCGATGCCCAGCATCACGGCGAAGTACACGACGATCGCGATCGTCGTCCAGGTCTGGTCGCTCATCGAGCGGTCACCCTCTCCTGCGCTACGCAGCGTGTCGTCGCACCGCGCCGGCCGGCGACCGACGAACGGCGGACCGGGGCCAGGTCGGTCGACCCGGCGCAGGACGCCACCGAGCAGGACCTCGCTGCTGAGCCACCCCGTCGAGGCCCGAAAACACGAACGGCCTGACCCGAGGGTCAAGCCGTGGTGTTGCGTGCGCCCGGAGGGATTCGAACCCCCAACCTTCTGATCCGTAGTCAGATGCTCTATCCGTTGAGCTACGGGCGCCTGGCCGATCCGTACCGGCCGACGAGAACACTACCCCGTCCGGACCCGATACCCAAACCAGATCGGGTGATCGTGACCGAGGCCACCGCTTCCAACAGAAAAGGCCCCGGGCGTCGAGCACCGGAGCCTTCCTGGCGGAGACGGCGGGATTTGAACCCGCGAACGGGTTGCCCCGTTACCACCTTAGCAGGGTGGCGCACTAGACCAGACTATGCGACGTCTCCTCGGGCCCCGCGCTGCGCGGCCGCGGCGCCCAGCGTAACCGGCGAAGCGGCCGTCGGGCAAAGTCGCCCACCCCACCGGGACGCGCGGCGCCCGCTACTGTGGCGTCCATGCCGGTCGTGGAGCCGTCCGAGGATCGCTCGTCGCCCCTGCCCGCTCCCACCGACAGGGACCCGGGAGGCTCCGACGAGCCGACCGGCCTCGACGTCGTCGTCGTCGGTTCCGGCTTCGGCGGGAGCGTCGCAGCGTTGCGGCTGACGGAGAAGGGGTACCGCGTCGCCGTGCTCGAGGCGGGCCGACGCTTCGGCGACGACGAGCTCCCCCGCACCTCGTGGGACCTGCGTCGATTCCTGTGGGCACCGGCCCTCGGCTGCCTCGGGATCCAGCGGATCCACCGACTGCGGGACGTCGTGGTCCTCGCCGGCGCCGGCGTCGGTGGCGGTTCCCTCGTGTACGCCAACACGCTCTACCGCCCGACCGGCGCGTTCTGGTCGGACCCGGCGTGGGCGTCGGTCACCGACTGGGAGGCCGAGCTGGCGCCTTACTACGACCAGGCGGAACGCATGCTCGGCGTCACCGAGTACCGCGGCGGCACCCCGGCGGACGACGTCCTGCGCGACGTGGCCCGGAAGCTGGGCGCGGGCTCGACGTTCCACAGCGCGCGTGTCGGCGTGCACCTCGGCGACCCGCGCACAGGACCCGGGGCCCCAGGGCTGCCCACCTCGGCGGTACCGGACCCGTACTTCGGGGGTGCCGGGCCGGCCCGGCACCCGTGCCTGCACTGCGGGGAGTGCATGACCGGCTGCCGGCACGGAGCCAAGAACACCCTGGTCAAGAACTACCTCTACCTGGCCGAGGCCGCCGGGGCCCGCGTCCACGCGCTGACCACGGTGGACGCGATCGTCCCGCGCGACGACGGCGGCTACGAGGTCCGCACGCACCGGTCGGGACGCCCGTGGTCGGGTCGCCGGACGTTCCGCGCCACGCAGGTGGTCCTGGCTGCCGGCACGCTCGGCACGCAACGACTGCTGCACGCCCTGCGTGACGACGGCACCCTGCCCCACCTGTCGCCGCGGCTCGGTCACCTGACCCGGACCAACTCCGAGGCCCTCCTGGGCGCCGTCGCCCCACGACGTCCGGACAGCCCCGGGCCGGACTACACCCGCGGGGTGGCGATCACGTCGTCGTTCCACCCCGACGAGCACACGCATGTCGAAGCCGTGCGCTACGGCCGGGGTTCGAACGCGATGGGGCTGCTGCAGACGGTCCTCGTCGACGGCGGCCCCGGACGACGTCGGCGCTGGCTCGGCGAGCTGTGGCGCCGGCGCAAGGAGCTGCCGACGCTGCTCGACCTGCGGGGCTGGTCCGAGCGGACCCTCATCGCGCTGGTGATGCAGACCGAGGACAACTCCCTGACCACGGTCACGCGCCGCGGGCTCCTCGGCCGCCGGATGACCTCCGTGCAGGGCGGCGGAGAGCCGAACCCCTCGTGGATCCCGCTGGGCCACCGGGTGGTGCGGGCGATGGCCGACCGCATGGGCGGGACGGCGGGCGGCAGCCTGGCCGACCCGTTCGACGTGCCGATGACGGCGCACATCCTGGGCGGGTGCACGATCGGCGGGACGCCGCAGACCGGGGTGATCGACCCGTACCACCGGGTGCACGGGTACCCGGACCTGCACGTCGTGGACGGTTCCGCGGTGACCGCCAACCTGGGCGTGAACCCGTCCCTCACCATCACGGCGCTGGCCGAGCGCGCCTTCGCGCTGTGGCCCAACCGCGACGACCCTGACCTGCGACCGAGGCCCGGGGACCCGTACGTCGCGGTGCCGGCGACGCGACCCCGACGGCCCGCGGTCCCGGCGTCGGCACCCGGCGCGCTGCGCCTGCCGATCGTCGAGATCCGCTGAGCCGTCGGCCGGACGGGAGCGGAGGGCGGGGGATTCGAACCCCCGGTGCGGGGTCGCCGCACAACGGTTTTCAAGACCGTCACATTCGGCCGCTCTGTCAGCCCTCCTCGGCCCCGCAGTCTATCCGCGACGGCGGGTGCCCCGGGACGCCGAGGGCCGACCGGGCGGCACCCGGTCGGCCCTCGCAGCGTGTCGTCAGCCCTGGGCGCTGCCGGCCCGCAGCTGACGCATCGCCAGCTGGACCAGGGAGATCAGGGTCTGCTTGGTCGCGGCCCGCGACCGCGCGTCGGTGTACAGCATCGGCACGTGGGCCGGGATCTGCAGCGCCTCGCGGACGTCCTCGAGGCGGTGCTTGGCGACACCGTCGAAGCAGTTCACGCCCACCACGAACGGCACGCCCCGGGACTCGAAGTAGTCGATCGCGGGGAAGCACTGCTCGAGCCGGTCCGTGTCGACCAGGACGACGGCGCCGATGGCACCACGGACCAGGTCGTCCCACATGAACAGGAAGCGGTCCTGCCCGGGGGTGCCGAAGAGGTACAGCCACAGGTTCCCGGGCAGGGAGACCCGGCCGAAGTCCATGGCCACGGTCGTCGTGGTCTTGCGGTCGGTCACGCCACCGGCGTCGTCGACCCCGACGGAGTGCTCCGTCATGGCCGCCTCGGTGTTCAGGGGCTCGACGTCGGAGATCGACCCGATGAAGGTCGTCTTGCCCACGGCGAACCCGCCGGCCACGACGATCTTCGTCACCGTCGGGGCCGAGCTGCCGCCCTGCGCGGCCGTGGCCGGTGCCGCCGCGGCCGCCGCGCCGCCTCCGGCGACGGCCGTCTGCGCGCTCGCACCGGCGGACCGGGCCTCGTGGCCGTCCGGCCCGGCGCTCGTGGGCGCCTGCGGCGAGGTCGCCTGCTCGGTGTCGGCCGACGGCGCGTGGCCCGAGACGCTCGAGGCCTGCGGGGCAGGGGCCTGCGGGGCAGCGGTCTGCGGCGCGACGGCGGACGAGCCGCCCAGCACGCTCTGCCGTGCCGGCGCCGAGGCACCGTCGAGGGACGAGGACATCGGACCTCCCGTGGACGCTCCTACCGCACCGGATGGGGCGGACAGCGGAGCCCAGGTCGGGGCCACTCCGCCGAACCCTGCGGGCGCCGCGCTGTCAGAGGGCGGAAATGCCATTGAGAACACTCTCCAAGACGCTCAGGGAAAGTCCCGAGTGGTTGCTGCCGTGGCCCGTGTGGACGTTCACCGGGGCCGAGGTGTGCACGGTGATGTGCCCCTCCTCCTGCATGTCCGCGACCAGGATGCGGACGACGCCGAGGGGGAGCTTGAGCAGCGCCGAGAGCTCCGCGACGGACACGTAGGTGTGTGCCGCGTGCTGCAGGATCGCGCGCTTCTCGGGTGTCAGGCCGAAGCTGTTGACCGCTCCCGGCATCACCTCGACCAGCGCCTCCAGGGGCAGGTCGGACATCGAGGAGCGGACACGGCCACCCGTGACCGCGTAGGGCCGCACCGTGGAAGCCTCGTAGACATCCGCGGACTGCGAGCCGTGGGTACCGAACGGTGCGTGCGCCATCGTCTATCTCATCCCACCTGCGCGGACCGTGTCGCGCCGTCGACCGGAAGGTTGCCCCGCATCTCCGAGATGAGCTGCGGTGTCAGGGTCGCCTCCGTGCGCGAGACCAGCAGCGCCATCTCGTAGCCGATGAGCCCGATGTCGCAGCTCGCCTCAGCGACCACGGCCAGGACCGACCCGTTCGAGACGTTCATCAGGAACAGGTACCCGTTGTCCATCTCGATGATGGCCTGCCGCACGTTGCCGCCGTTGAGCTGGCGGGAGGCGCCACGGGTGAGGCTCGACATGCCCGACACGATCGCGGCCAGCTGGTCACCGCTGGTGCGGTCGAGCTGGTCCGACATCGCCATGAGCAGACCGTCCGCCGAGACCACCAGGGTGTGGCGGCTGCCCGGGACGGTCCGGACGAAGTTGTCGAGAAGCCACCCGAAGTTGGTCGCTTCAGTACTGAGGGTCACGCTTCCTCCTCGTCAGGTGCGCTGAGTGCGCAGGTCACCGCGGCTGCGGAGAAGATCCAGGGACATCATTCACGCTCCGGGGGCCATTAGTCGAGCCCCCCGTCGTCGCTCGCCTCGGAGCGCCCGCGGGCCGTCGCCGACTGGAAGGCCGAGAGGCGCGCGCGCAGCTGCTCCGGGTCGCGTTCGATCGAGGCCGTGAACCGGTCGGCCGGGGCCGCCGGCTCCGCGGGACGGGCACGTCGGGTGAGACCGGGTGCGGCGGTCGGCGCGGCCGTGGCCGGTCGGTACGTCTGCTCCTCGTTGCTGGTCGTCACGTTCTCTTCCTGGAAGACGCCGCGCTGCATCAGCGTCGACATCTCCTCGTACAGGACGGCCGAGGCCATCCATTCGGACCGCGCCTCGATCGTGTCGGGCACGTAGTGCGGGTCGAGCGGGTCGGCGTCCGAGCTCACGGTCGACCGCAGGGGCAGCACGGAGTCTCCGTACGACGCCGCGCGGGCGCCGTTCGCGGTCGGCGCCGTGCCGGTCGGGGCAGCCGCGTCGGCGGTGGCCGGACGGTCCTCGCCGGCCCGCGGTCCACGTCCGTCCTCCGGTTCGACCGAGCGCGGCTGGTACGGCACCTCCTCGACCGCCGGCTGCCCGAAGGCGACCGGGGCCGGGAACGCCGGCGAAGGAGTCGCCGAGGACGCCGCGGACTGCGCGGGTGCCGCGGGCCGGAGCGGCTCGGCACGGCGGTCGGCGGGAGCCGGCGTCGCCGGAGCGGGCCGGGCCGGGGCGGGCGTCGCGGCCGTGGCGGGCGGGACCGCGTCCGAGGCGAACGGGTCCACCACGGCGGGATGCCGGAGGCCCGAGAGCTCGTCGGTACGGTGCACCGGGTCGGGTCGGGCCGGCTCGGCCGGCGCGGACCACGCCTCGGTTCGTGCGGCGTCGACGCGGTCCGAGGACGCCTGCGCGCCGGTGACGGACTCCGCCGCCGCGGCGGCGGCCGACTCCGTGCTCTGGACGGCGGGCTTGCGTCCGAAGAGGCCCCGCTTGCGGCCGGAGGGCTGCAGCTCCCCGCGCCGCGTCGGCAGGTTCGACATCAGCTCCTCGAACGCCGGCAGCGACTCGAGCTCCTGCGGGGAGTCCTCGGGCTCGGCACGGCCGTTCGCGGACGACGACGGCGGCTCCATCGCGGACGAGTCCGCCGTGTACGAGTCCGGCGCGGACTGTCCCACGGGTGTCGGCGCGGTGGCCGGCGAGGGGGCCTCGGCCCACGACGTCGACCGGACCGGTGCCGGAGCATCGGCCGGAGCCGGGGCGGGCGTGGGGCTCGGCGTCGGGTGCTCCGCGGCAGGTACCGGGCGCTCCTCGGCGGCGGCCGCGGAGGACTGCTGCTCCGGCGTCGCGGGCTCGGCACCGAAGCTCTCGGGCACGTCGGCGGGGTCGCCCGAGACGGCGTCGAGCTGCAGCGTGCTCTCGGTCGAGCCCTCCTCGAGCCGTTCCATCGAACGGAAGCTGGAGAACAGGCCGGTGCGCTGCTCCACCTCGATCGGCTTCGCGGTCGGCTCCTCGGCCGCGGGCAGCGGGAGCGCGCCGGACATCGGGGCCGGTTCGCCGTTCCCGCGCCGACGGCTCGGCAGGGCCGCGGCCGCGCTCCCCGCGACCTCGCTGGGCGGGCTCCAGGAGCCCTCCTCGGGGATCTGCTCGGAGGTGTCCAGCGACGGCGTCTCGAGCGGCGGCAGCACGATCGACTCGGTCGGCGAGCCGGAGTCGCCGCGGCGACGGCGCGGCATGCCGGTGGCCGTGGTCCCGTCCGTCAGCGCGTCGATGTCGACCGGTTCCGCCGTGGGCGGCTCGGGCTCGTACAGCGCCGGGGCCGGCGCGGTCTCGGGGCGCGGCTCGGGTGCCTGCGGCCGGTACGGCTCGGGCTCCGCCTCGTGGGGTGCCGGCTCGTAGGGCGCCGGCTCGGGCGTCGCCACCGTCGAGGACTCGGACCGCAGGACCGCGGGCTCCGGATCCGGGGCGTCGGCCGCCGAGGGCTCCGGTCCGGCCGGGACCGTCGCCGGGGCCGCACCGGTGAGCTCCGACGCCCCGCGCGACGCACCGAGCTGCGACGCTGAGCGCTGGGTGGCGGCCTCCAGCGGGTCGGTGGGCTGCGGCAGCGGCATGGCCTCGTCGGCCAGGAACAGCGCGGCGGGGAACGACACCGTGACGACGGTGCCCTTGCCCTCGGTCCCGGACGCGAACTCGACGGTCGCACCGAGCCGCGCGGCCAGCCGGCCGACCACGAAGAGCCCGAGGCGCTGGGCGCCGACGGCGTCCGAGGCGGCCGTCGAGGCGACCTTCGCGTTCGCCTCGGCGATCTCCTCGGTCGACATGCCGAGGCCGTGGTCCCGCACGGTGACGACCACGCCGCGGGCGTCGGTCACGGTCGAGACCTCGACCGGCGTGTGCGGCTCGGAGAACATCGTGGCGTTCTCGAGGAGTTCCGCCAGCAGGTGCGCCGCGTTGAGCGCGTTGTGACCGAGCATGTGCGGGTCGGCGTGCAGCTCCAGGCGGACCCGGTCGTACAGCTCGATCTCGGACGACGCCGTACGGATCACGTCGGAGACCGGCATCGGGTTGCGCACGCGGCGGCCGGAGTCGATGCCGGCGAGCACCAGGAGGGACTCGGCGTTGCGCCGCATCCGCGTCGCGAGGTGGTCGAGGCGGAAGAGGTTCGACAGCGTGCTCGGGTCCTCCTCCGACCGCTCCAGCTCGTCGAGGAACGCGAGCTGGCGATTGAGGAGCACCTGGTCGCGGCGGGCGACGTTGACGAACATCTCGGCGATGGACCCGCGCAGCGCGGCCTGTTCCCGCGCCACCTCGACCGTGGTCGCGTTGACCTCGTTGAACGCGTTGGCCAGGCGTCCGATCTCGTCGGAGGACTCGACCGGGATCTGCACCAGGTCGACCGACGGAGCCTGCCCGGGCACGGCCATCTGCTCGACCATCTGGGGCAGGCGGTCGCGGACGTCCGCGGTGGCGGTCGTCAGCCGTCGCAGCGGGTTCACGATGCGGCGGGCGATGATGAGGGCGAAGACGAACGACAGCAGCACGATGCCGAACGTGGCGCCGGCCGTACCACCGGCACGGAGCCGGGCGTCCGTCGCCAGGTCGGCCGCGTAGCTGACCGTGTCGGCGCGGACGTCGTCACGCACCGGACGGGTGTCCTCGATCCACCCCTGCGAGAGGTCGCTCCACTGTGCCGCGTCGGACTGGTTGAAGCCGGAGAACGTCAGCCACCGCAACTGGGTGCGCAGCGTCGACAGGCGCTCGTCGTAGCCGGGCAGCACGTAGTCGCCGCCGAGCCGGCCGAGCTGCTCCGCCGCGTCCTGCTGGAGCTCGTTGGTCTCCTGCAGCGCGGCGACCATCTGCTGCATGAGCTGGGCGTTGTACTGCGGGTCGTCGGGGTCCTCCTCGCGCGCCGCCGCGGCGTTGCTCAGGGCCAGGGCGACCAGGGGACGCTCGTAGGTGTTGGCGAGCATGACCTCGTCCAGCGCCACGTAGGCGTTGAGGCGCTCGGCCAGGCCGGCGTCGGGCTCCGCCGCCGCCACGGCCCGGGGCACGTCCATCGCGCGTTCGATGATGTCGGTGTACCGGGTGATCGCGCTGCTCTCGCTGACCTGTCCGGAGATGACCTGGCGCTGGAGCTCGTCCAGGGCGGTGCGGTCGTCGACCGTGGCTTCGATGGCGTCCTGGACACCGACGCTCAGCGCGTCGACGTCGAGGTCCAGCAGCGCCTCGTCACGGGCGTCCACCGCCTCGTCGCTCGCCTCCTGGGCGTCGACGAGCTGGTCCATCGCCCCGGGGACGTCGTTGAGGGCGAGCATCGCGAGCGCGCGCTCGGTCGCCACGGCGGTGCCGGCGCGGTCCTGCAGCTCGAGGCTGTCGACGAGGTCCGAGGACTGTCCCGCTCGCACGGCGTCCTGCCATGCACCCCACGAGATGTAGGTGGCCGCCACGAGGAGGACGAAGATCGGCACGGCGAGTGTCGCAAGGATCTTCCCGCGAACGCCCAACCTGCGGAGCATGTGGACCTCTCTCCATCACTGGTCGATCGGCGGTCCGCGGGAAGTCCACCCTCGTACCACCGGAGTTCATCGCACTCGCGGAACCGCTCTCCCACCGCTCGACGCCGTGCCTGGGTAGCCTGCTCCGTGTGCGAGCGGTCACGATATCCGGCAAGGGTGCCTCGGCGAAACTCACCACGAACAGGCTCAACCTACACGAACCGGGCGCCGGCGAGGTACTCCTCGCCGTGCTCTCGAGTGGCGTGAACCGGGCTGACCTGCTACAACGCGCCGGACTCTACCCTCCGCCGCCCGGCGCTCCCGACTGGCCGGGACTGGAGATATCCGGTAGCGTCCGCGCGCTCGGCCCCGGCGTGTCGTGGCCGCGTGTCGGCGACCGCGTGGTCGCCCTGCTCGACGGCGGAGGGTACGCGGAGCAGGCCATCGCACCCGCCGGGCAGGTCCTGCCCCTGCCCGCAGGCATCGACCCCGTCGACGCCGCCGCGCTGCCCGAGGCGGTGTGCACGGCCTGGACGAACCTCGTCGACGCCGGACGGCTCGACGACGGCGAGACACTCCTCGTCCAGGGCGGCTCCGGCGGGGTCGGCAGCATCGCCGTCCAGCTCGGCAAGGCCCTGGGCGCCCGCGTCGTCACCACCGCCGGCGGCCCCGAGCGCACCGCGCGCTGCCGCGACCTGGGCGCGGACGTCGTCGTCGACCACCGCACCGAGGACGTGGTCGCCGCCGTCCGGGCCGCCACCGACGGCCGGGGTGCCGACGTCGTGCTCGACGTCCTCGGCGCCGGCGCGCTCCAGGACAACGTCCGGCTCCTGGCGCCGTCGGGCCGGCTCGTCGTGATCGGCCTCCAGCAGGGCCGCACCGGCGAGCTCGACCTGGCGCGCCTCATGGCCCGGCGGGCCACCGTCACCGGGACCACGCTGCGCTCGCGCAGCGCCGTCGAGAAGGCCGCGATCGTCGCCGCCGTCGCCGAGCACGTGTGGCCGATGGTCGCCGACGGCCGGGTCCGACCCGTCGTGCACGCCCGGCTCCCGCTGGAGGAGGCCGAGGCCGCACACGCGATGCTGGAGTCCGGCGAGGCGTTCGGCAAGGTGCTCCTGCTGCCGTGACGCCGTCGCGCCGGCGGGCCCCTCGCGGCACACTGGGGCCATGGTCGACGAGCACCGCACCGTGACCCCCGAGGGCGACGGCGTCCCCGCCGCGCCGGACGAGGCGGGGCAGGACGAGCAGTCAGAGAGCCCCAGCATCTCCGAACCCGCCAAGGTCATGCGCATCGGCAGCATGGTCAAGAAGCTGCTCGACGAGGTGCGCGACGCCCCGCTCGACGACGCCGCCCGCACCCGGCTCGCCGAGATCCACGAACGCTCGATCAGCGAGCTCGAGGACGGCCTCTCCGAGGACCTGGTCGACGAGCTGCACCGCATCACGCTGCCGTTCACCGCCGACGCCACGCCGTCGGACGCCGAGCTGCGCATCGCCCAGGCCCAGCTCGTCGGCTGGCTCGAGGGGTTGTTCCACGGCATCCAGACGGCCCTGGTCGCCCAGCAGATGGCCGCCCAGCAGCAGCTCAGCCAGATGCGGCGCGGCCTCCCGCCCGGGGCGCACCCGCCGTTCGGCCCGGGCGGCCCGAACGGCCCGCGGGACGAACGCTCCCCCGGCCAGTACCTCTAGTCCCGGCCGGTCGCCGTCATCGCGATCGCGCCCGAGACGAACGCGAGCCCCACCAGCTCCGGCCAGGACGGCACCTGCGCCAGCACGACGGCGCCGACGGCCGTGGCCGTCGCCGGCAGCAGCGCCAGCAGCACCGCGAACGTCGCCGTGCCGACCCGCCGCAGCACCACCTGGTCCAACACGTACGGCACCACCGACGAGCAGATCGCGACCACCAGCAGGAACGCGAGCAGACCGACGTCGGGCACCACCGTCACGACCGAGCCGCCGAAGAACGGCGCGAACACCAGCGCACCCGCCGCCATGCCGACGGCGAGGCCGTCGAAGCCCGACCCTCCCCCGGCCACCCGCTTGCCGAGCACGATGTAACCCGCCCAGCAGGCGGCGGCGCAGAAGACCGCCACCAGGCCGATGACGACGTCGTCGCGCGGCACGTCGCCGTCGAGCGTGATCCCGGCCAGCAGCACGACGCCCACGGCGGCCACGAGGATCGCCCCGCGCTCGCGCCACCCGCGGCCGGTGATCGCCGCGACGGCGACCGGACCGGTGAACTCGAGCGCGACGGCGACCCCGAGCGGCAGGTGGTCGATCGCCACGTAGAAGACGATGTTCATCGCCGACAGTGCGATGCCGAACAGCGCCGCGTGCCCCAGGTCCGCGCGCGTCCAGCGCCGGCGCCACGGCCGGCGCCACGCCAGCAGCACGACGGCGGCGAGCACGATGCGCCACCAGCTCACGGTGGGTGCGCCGAGCGTCTCGAACAGACCCACGGCGACCGCGGCGCCCAGGTACAGCGTCAGCCCCGAGACCAGGAACAGGGCCGGCGCGGGCACCCGGTCCAGCCGTCCGCCGCGCAGGGACGACGGCGGTCCGGACGAGGTCGGGTCTGCGGCGGGCACCTCGGGAGCCTACGCGTCTCGCGCGACCGGCGCCGGTGCGTCGCCGCGCCGCGGACCGGCCGGGTCGCTAGCGTGGGACCACGAGCAGGTTCGGTGACGCGAAGGGCGCGACCATGGGGTTCGGCGAGGCAGTCAGGACGGTCTTCGGCAAGTACGCGACGTTCTCCGGCCGGGCGCGGCGCTCCGAGTACTGGTGGTGGTACCTGTTCGTGCTGCTCGTCAGCATCGCGCTCAGCATCCTGGTCGCCGTGTTCGGCGGCTACAGCATCGACGCCGACACCGGGATGCCCGTGTTCGAGTTCGGGTCCGCGCTGCTGATCTTCGCCGCGTGGCTGCTGTTCGTGATCCCGAACATCGCGGTCACCGTGCGCCGTCTGCACGACACCGACCGCTCGGGGTTCTGGTGGTTCATCGGGTTCGTCCCGCTGGTCGGCTGGATCATCCTGCTCGTCCTCATGGTGCTGGAGGGCACCCAGGGGCCCAACCGCTTCGGCCCGGACCCCGCCTACCGTTCGGGTCTGGGCGGCTGACCGCTGCCACTTCGGGGCAACTTGTGGAGGACTTCTGGAGGAATGCTGGACACCGCGTGACGGGGTGCTCTAGGTTCGCGTGCGGTCGCCACGCCCGTGACGACGCAGCGCACACGAGCTCTGGAGAAGCATGTCCTTCGGCGACGCCGTCACCTCCGTCCGCACCAACCTCACGAACTTCTCCGGCCGCGCCCGGCGCTCCGAGTTCTGGTGGTGGTACCTCGCCGTCGTCCTGCTCGGGCTCACCGTCGGCGTCGTCTCCGCGATCGTGGCCGCCGTCCTCGTCGCCGTGGACGCGCCGGTCCTCACCACGATCGTCGGCATCGTGCTCGGCCTCGCGCTGTTCGCCCTGTGGCTCTACGTGTTCGTCGGCACGCTCGCCGTGGCCGTCCGCCGGCTGCACGACACCGACAAGTCGGGCTGGTTCTACCTGCTCGCCTTCGTCCCCGTCGCCAACATCGTCCTGATCGTCTTCTGGGCGCTCGAGGGCGCGCGCGGCCCGAACCAGTACGGCGCCGACCCCCGACTCGGCGCCGTCGCCCCGGCCGCCGCGCCGCAGGTCTGAGCAGTCCCCGTCCGACGTCGTCGCGGGGTGTCGTGACGACGTCGGACGGAGCTCTGGTTCAGCCCTTGACCGCGCCCGCGAGCATCCCGCGCACGAAGTAGCGCTGCAGCAGCAGGAACACGATCAGCGGCACGATCATCGCGATGAACGCACCGGCCGTCAGGATGTGCCAGTCACCGCCGCGCGAGCCGGCCATCTCGGCGATCGCCACCGTCAGCGGCCGGTACTCCGGCGCCGCGAAGGTCAGGCCGACCAGCAGGTCGTTCCAGACCCAGAGGAACTGGAAGATCCCGAAGGCCGCGATCGCGGGCACCAGCAGGGGGAACAGCACACGGAAGAAGATCTTCACGTGCCCTGCCCCGTCCACGCGGGCAGCCTCGATCAACGACCGGGGGATGTCCTTCATGAAGTTGTGCAGCAGGAACACCGCCAATGGCAGCGCGAAGATCGAGTGCGAGAGCCACACCGTCCAGAACGACCCCGCCATCCCCCACTGGTTGTAGTTGGTCAGCAGCGGGACGAGCGCGACCTGGATGGGCACGACCTGCAGCGCGAAGACGGCGACGAAAAGCAGGTTCCGCCCCGGGAACTCGATCCAGGCGAACCCGTAGGCCGCCAGGAGCGCCACCGTGATCGGGATGACCACCGCCGGGATGGTGATGACGAAGGTGTTGATGAACACGCCCGCCAGGTTGTCGCTGCCGTAGAGCGCCTGCTCGTAGTTGTCCAGGGTGAACTCGGTCTCGCCGGTGAAGATGCCGGGGATCACCGTCCACCAGCCGCTGCGCCGGATGTCGATCTCCGGACGGAACGACGTGACCAGCAGCCCGATGGTGGGGATGGTCCACAACGTCGCGAGGATCACCGCCGTCAGCGACGCCCACGGAGACGTCAGCCGCCCCTTGGTGGCGATGGCACGCTTCTCGAGCCGGCTCAGCTTGCGGGGCTTGGTCGGTGCGGTGTCCTCGGTCTGCGGGGTCGAGGCCGGGACGGCCGGGGTGGTGCTCATCGGATCTCCTCCGACCTGCGCATCTGGCGGACGTTGTAGGCGACGATCGGGATCACCAGGATGAACAGCACCACGGCGAACGCCGCGGCCAACCCCTGGTTGTTCTGCCGGAAGGCCTGGGTGTAGAACTCGTTCGCGACGACCTGCGTGCCGAACTGCCCGCCGGTCATGGTGCGGACGATGTCGAACGCCTTGAGCGTGGTCATGGCGATCGTGGTCAGCACGACGACGAGCGCCGGGCGGATGCTCGGCACCGTGATGTAGCGGAACATCCCGAGGCCGTGCAGCCCGTCGAGCCGGGCAGCCTCGACGATGTCGTCCGGGATGGCCTTGATGGCCGCCGCAAGAACGGTCATGGCGAAACCGGTCTGGATCCAGATCATCACCGCGATGAGGAACCCGGTGTTCCACGGCTCACCGATGAGGAACTGCTGAGGCGGCAGACCGAGCCAGACGAGCACCTGGTTGAGCAGCCCGATCTGGTTCACGCCCGGCTGGTCGGGGCGGAACTCGTAGACGAACCCCCAGATGATGGAAGCGCCGACCATCGAGATCGCCATCGGGATGAAGATCAGCGTCTTGGCGATCCGCTCGAACCGAGCCCGGTCCACGAGCACCGCGTAGACCAACCCGATGAGGGTGCTCAGCAACGGGGCCAGAATGACCCAGGCGGCAGTGACCAGCAGCACCTTCTGGAAGGCGCCGACCGTCAGCATCTGCTCGTAGTTGTCGAACCCGACGAACTCCGTGATGTTGCGGTTGAAGAAAGAGTTGTAGAGCGTCTCGAAGCCCGGCCGCAGCAGACCGTAGGCGATGAGCAGCAGGGCGGGGCCGACGAACCCGATCGCCACCACCCACGACGGGATGCGCTTCGGCCGGTCGACCAGGAAGAGGATCAGACTCATCACCAGCACGAACACGCCGATGCCGATCACCATGACGACGAGTTTCATCCCGGGCGAGTCCGGGTACAGCAACCAGTCCACCAGGCACCTCCTTTGGGCCTCGGGAGGGTGCGGGGTGCGAGCGCTCGGCGCCCGCACCCCGCACCGGGTGTGATCACATCGGCCAGCTGCTCTCGATCTGGTCCGTCACCTCCTGGCTGGAGTCACCGGTCAGCCAGTTCACGATGCCGTTCCAGAAGGTGCCGGCACCGACCTCACCGGGCATGAGGTCCGAGGCGTCGAACCGGAAGACCGTCTCCTCGTCGGAGACCAGGGCGGCGGCGTCCTGGTCGAACTCCGAGGCGAGGTTGTTGATGTCCAGGCCGTTGTTGGCGCTGAACCAACCGCCCTCGGGCGTGGCGATGGCCTTCTGGTTCGCCCAGTCCGCGCTGGCCAGGTAGGTCTGGAACGCCTGGACCTCGGGCCGGTCGTCGAACGCCGCCACGAACTCCCCGCCGCCGAGGACGGGCTGCATGTCCGTCTGGTCGGTGGGCAGGTAGAACGCGTACACGTCGCCGTCAGACCCGACCTCGGTGCCCTCCGGCCACTGCGTGGCGTAGAAGCTGGCCATGCGGTACATCCAGCAGGTGCCGTCCAGCACCCCGACGCCCGCCTGGTCCCACGGCGTGGTGGCGATCGAGTCGACCCCGCCGAGACCGGCGTTCACGTAGTCCGGGTTCTTGAGGATCTCCCCGGCCGTGTCGAAGGCGTCGACGATCTGCGGGTCGTTGAACGGGATCTCGTGCATGTACCACTGGTCGTACACATCGGGCCCGGCGGTACGCAGCACGACGTCCTCGATCCAGTCGGTGCCGGCCCAACCGGTCGCGTCGCCGGACTCCACGCCGGCGCACCACGGCAGCACCTCCTGCTCCGAGGCGATGGTCTCCGTGAGGTCCATCAGCTCGGTCCACGTCTCCGGGACCTCGTAGCCGGCGTCCGCGAACATCGTCGGGTTGTACCAGACGAAGGACTTGGCGTTGGCGCCCAGCGGGGCGGCGTAGAACGTCCCGTCGACCGAGCCGTACTCCTTCCACTCCTCGCTGAAGAACTCGTCGACGTTCGCGACCGTCGGCTCCGGGGCCTCCACGATCTGGTCCGGGTAGTCGTTGACGATCGTGTTCAGCAGGCCGGGCTGGGGCAGGTAAGCGATGTCCGGGGTGTTGCCGGCCTGGATGCGCACCAGCAGCTGTGCCTCGAACTCGCGCGAGCCCTCGTAGTTCACCGTGACACCGGTGCACTCCTCGAAGGCGTCGTAGGACAGCTCCTGCTGGGACTGCTCCGGTTCGACGATCGAGGTGTAGATGCTCACCGAGGTGCCCTCGAGGTCGCCGAACTCGTCGTAGGCGGCGCAGTCGATGTCCTCGGCCGTGCCCCCGCCGCCGTCGTCCATGTCGCCCCCGCCGCCACCGTCGCTGTCGCCGTTCCCGCCACAGGCGGCGAGGACGAGCGCCAGGCTCGCGCCGGCGGCGACCGTTGTCAGACGGCGTCGGCGCGCCGTCGTGGTCCTGGTCATGTCAACCCTCCACTACGTCGTGTGGTCGCCGGCGACCCGGTGGGCCGTCGGACCAGAGCGAGCGGGCGCCCGGACGGGTCGACCTGCTCTGGTTGCAAGTCGACCGCAACGTTGCAGGTCATGCAACCGCTCCCGCACCGCATCCTGGTTACGATGCGGTGACGATCCGGGGCGCTGGGCGATCCGTGGGATGATCCTGGGGACCTGTGGCGAGCGCCGTCGGAGAGCACCGGAAGGACCAACATGATCGAGCTGAGGACCCCGCGCGAGATCGAGGAGATGCGCCCCGCAGGCCGCTTCGTCGCGGAGACGCTGCAGGCCGTGCGCGAGGCCGCCCGCCCCGGGGTCAACCTGCTCGAGCTGGACGCGTTGGCGCACCGCCGGATCAAGGAGCGCGGCGCGGAGTCCTGCTACATCGACTACCACCCGTCCTTCGGCGCGAGCCCGTTCGGCAAGGTCATCTGCACGTCGGTCAACGACGCCGTGCTGCACGGCCTGCCGCACGACTACACGCTGGCCGACGGCGACCTGCTGAGCATCGACTTCGCCGTCGCCGTCGACGGGTGGGTCTCCGACTCGGCGATCTCCTTCGTGGTCGGCGAGTCGTCCTCCTCCGGGCGCGCCGAGGCCGACGCGAAGCTCATCCGGACCACGGAGATCGCCCTCGACGCGGGTATCGCCGCCGCCCAGCCGGGCAAGAAGATCGGCGACATCTCCGCCGCGATCGCCGCCGTCGCCCGCGAGGCCGGCTACTCGATCAACACCGACTTCGGCGGCCACGGCGTCGGGCGCACCATGCACGGCGACCCGCACGTCCCGAACGACGGCCGCGCCGGGCGCGGGTTCCCGCTGCGCCCCGGTCTGGTCATCGCGATCGAGCCGTGGTTCCTCGAGACCACGGACGAGATCTACACCGACGACGACGGCTGGACGCTGCGCTCGACCGACGGCTCCCGCGGTGCGCACAGCGAGCACACCATCGCGATCACCGCCGACGGCCCGATCGTCCTCACGGCCCGCGACTGACCCGCCCTCCCGCGAGGTAGGCGACTTCCCCGTCAGGTAGGCAACGTCGGCGCGGGGTAGAGCGCGCTTCCGGCCTACCTCGCGGGTCGTCCGCCTACCTCGCGGGACGGGTGTAACGCGTCGGGTCGGGGTCGGGGTCAGAGCAGGGAGCGCAGGACGACGGCGGCACCGTCGTCCTCCACGGTCCCGGTCACCTCGTCGGCGGCCCCGCGCACCACCTCGTCGGCGTGTCCCATCGCCACACCCCGGGACGCCCAGCGCAGCATCTCGACGTCGTTGCGGCCGTCGCCGATCGCGATCGTGCGGTGCGGCTGGACGTGGGTACGCCGTCGGACCTGCTCCAGCGCGGTCGCCTTGGACACCCCGAGGGGTGCCAGGTCCATCCAGGCGCTCCATCCCACCGCGTAGGTCACGTCCTCGAGCCCCAGGTGCTCGACCAGCTCGTGGAACCGCTCGGACGTGGACTCCGGAGAGCGCACGATGACGCGCGTGACCTCCGTGGCCCACAGCTCCTCGAGCGGCACGACGACGTGCACGCCCTCCAGCTCGCCCTCCGGGAATCGCTCGGTCATGCGGAAACCGACACCGAGGTCCTCGACGGCGTACCGGGCGTCGGGCAGCTCGTGGCGCAGCAGGCTCAGGGCAGGCTCCGGGTCGAACGTCACGACGTCGTCGGCCACCCACCCCTCCGGCAGGTCCGGGTCGAGCCGGACGGTGACGGCTCCGTTCGAGCAGACCATCCAGCCCGTCTCGATGCCGAGGTGCTCGGCGACCGGCAGCATCGAGATGAGCGACCGCCCCGAGGCGAGCACCACCTCGTGCCCCGCGTCGCGGACGGCGGTGACGGCGTCGTGCACCGCACCTGCCATGTCGCCCGCGTAGGACAGCAACGTGCCGTCGAGGTCGAGCGCCACGAGCGCGCGGCCGTCCGACGGCGTCACTCGCGCCACCTCAGCGCACCGGCTCGAGGACCTCGAGCCCGCCCAGGTAGGGCCGCAGACCCTCCGGCACCCGCACCGACCCGTCCGCCTGCTGGTGGTTCTCCAGGATCGCCACCAGCCAGCGGGTGGTCCCGAGGGTCCCGTTGAGGGTCGCCACCGTCTGGGTGCCGTTCTCGGTGCGCGCCCGCACGTTGAGCCGCCGGGCCTGGAACGTGGTGCAGTTCGACGTCGAGGTGAGCTCGAGGTACCGCTCCTGGCTGGGCAGCCACGCCTCGCAGTCGAACTTGCGGGCAGCGCTGGTGCCCAGGTCGCCGGCGGCGGTGTCGATCACCCGGTAGGGGAGGTCGACGGCGGCGAGCATCTGCTCCTCCCAGTCCAGCAGGCGCTGATGCTCGGCCTCGGCGTCCTCCGGTCGGCAGTAGGAGAACATCTCCACCTTGTGGAACTGGTGGACGCGGATGATGCCGCGCACGTCCTTGCCGTGCGACCCGGCCTCCCGGCGGTAGCAGGCGCTCCAGCCGGCGTACCGCTTCGGACCGGCGGACAGGTCGATGATCTCGTCGCCGTGGTAGCCCGCGAGCGCCACCTCCGAGGTGCCGACCAGGTACAGGTCGTCACGTTCGAGGTGGTAGACCTCGTCGGCGTGCTCACCGAGGAACCCGGTGCCGCGCATCGTGTCCGGGGTGACGAGCGTGGGCGTGATCATCGGGGTGAAGCCGGCGGCGGTGGCGAGGTCGACGGCCGCGTTGAGCAGCGCGAGCTCGAGGCGTGCGCCGACGCCGGTGAGGAAGTAGAACCGCGAGCCGGAGACCTTGGCGCCGCGCTGGGTGTCGATGGCGCCGAGCGCCTCGCCGAGGTCCAGGTGGTCGCGGGGGGTGAGGCCCTCGGCGGCGAAGTCACGCGGGGTGCCGACGGTCTTGAGGGTGATGAAGTCGTCCTCGCCGCCGGCCGGGGCGCCCTCGACGATGTTCGGGATCCGGTAGAGCAGCTCGTCGAGCTCGGCCTCGGCCTCGTTGGCGGTGGCCTGGTGGGCCTTGACCTGGTCGGCGAGCTCCTTGGTCCGGCCGATGAGCGCGGCCTTCTCCTCGCCGGACGCCTGCGCGACCTGCTTGCCCATCGCCTTCTGCTCGGCGCGCAGCGACTCGAAGTCCGCGAGCGAGCTGCGCCGTCGGGCCTCGGCGGCCAGGGCGGCGTCCACCACGGAGGTGTCCTCGCCGCGGGCCGTCTGGCTCGCTCGGACGGCGTCGGGGTTGTCGCGCAGGAGACGGATGTCGATCACGCCCGCAAGCCTAACGGGCGGGGCGCGGGCCACGTCGTCGCGCGGCGCGGCCTACCTGGCGGGAAGTCCGCCTACCTCGCGGGAGAGTTGCCTACCCCGCGGGAGAGTTGCCTACCTGGCGGGGAGGGTGCCCGCTGTCGCGCGACCGTGCGATGACCTCTATGTTGCGGACATGCCGTGGGAGCTCACCGTGGGCGTCAGCGCCCTGATCATCGGGGTCACCGCCCTCGTCGCCGCGTTCCTCGTGCTGCGCCGCAGCAGAGCACGCGAGCGGTCCGAAGGCACCGGCGTCGCGCCGCAGGAGAAGACGCAGCGCCCGCAGCTGGCGCTCGTGGTCAACCCGTCGAAGGAGCACACGGCGCACGTCGTGAGCACCGTGCGCCGGCTGGCCGCGGAGGCCGCCCTGCCCGCGCCGCGGTTCTACGACACGACCAAGGAGGACCCGGGCACCGGGCAGTCGCGGCAGGCGTTGGCCGACGGCGCCGACGTCGTGGTCGCGGCCGGCGGTGACGGCACCGTGCGCGCGGTCGCCGAGGGCATGGTGGGCAGCGGGGTGCCGATGGGCATCATCCCGGCGGGCACCGGCAACCTGCTGGCCCGCAACCTCGACCTGCCGCTCACCGACGTCGCCGAGGCGCTGACGATCGTGCTCGGCGGCGTGGACCGCACCATCGACGTGGGCCGGGCCCGCATCACGGAACGCCCGCCCGGCGAGGAGCCGCCGACCGACGTCGACGACGACACGGCGCACATCTTCCTGGTGATCGGCGGGCTCGGGTTCGACGCCGCGATGGTGGCGGACGCCGACGACCAGCTCAAGGCGCGCATGGGCTGGGTGGCCTACTTCCTGGCCGGCGCCCGGCATCTGCACGGGCGCCGGATGCGCGCCACGATCACGATCGACGACACCGACCCCGTCGAGGCGCGGCTGCGCAGCGTCATGGTCGGCAACTGCGGACGGCTGCCCGGCGGCATCACCCTGCTGCCCGACGCGGTCATCGACGACGGCGTCCTGGACGTCGCGGCGATCGACACGCGCGGCGGGCTGGCGGGCTGGGCGCAGCTCTTCGGCGAGGTGGTCGCCCAGGGCATGGGCGTGCACAACGAGGCGCGCATCAAGATCGGTCGGATCGACCACACCCGCGCCCGCCGCGTGCAGATCCGCGTCGACGGCGGCGAGCAGGCACAGGTCGACGGCGACGTGCTCGGCAAGGCCGTCGCGATGGAGACCTGGGTGGAGCCGGGCGTGCTCGTCGTGCGCACCGCGGCGTGATCGGGGCCGCGGGGCGCCTACGCTGATCCGGTGCGTCCCGTCCTGCGAGCCCTCGCTCTCGTCGTCAGCGTGGCGGCACTGTGCGGGCTCACGCTCGCCCCGTCCGCCGCGGACACCGACGACGGCGCGTCCCCGCCCGACAGCCCGCTGGTCCTGGCCGGGGTGTCGGGACTGCAGTGGTCCGACGTCGACCCGTCACGCACCCCCCACCTGTGGCAGCTGATCGGCGGCGGGTCCGTGGCGTCGGTCGCCGTGCGCACCCTCACCCCGACGTGCCCGCTGGACGCGTGGCTCACCATGTCGGCGGGCAGCCGCGTCCGCACGGGACCGACGGTCTCCGCGGACACCCCGGAGGCCTCCGACGACACCCCGGCGCCCGGGGCCGACGACCGGGGCAGCACGGGCACCGGGTGCACGGACGTGCCCGTGCCCCGCACCGACGGCACGACGACGGACGGCGCGGCACCGGACGGCGTCCCCCCGACGGCGACCGTCCCCGGCTGGGACGGGCTCCTCCCGGACGACGGGCTGGTCCCCACCGGCACCACGCCGGGCGCGCTCGGCGACCTCGTCGACGTCGCGGGCACCTGCGCGACCGCCGTCGGGCCCGGGGGTGCGGTCGCCCTCGCCCGGGACGACGGCTCGGTCGCCCGCTACGTGGCCGACGTCGACGCCGTGGACGCCGCCCTGGTGGCCGCCTGCCCGGCCACCGTGGTCGACCTGGGCATGCTGCCCGACGACGCCACCGAGCGCGGCGCCGCCGTCCGCGCCGTCGACCGGCAGGTCGGCGCCCTCGTCGACGCGCTGCCCGCCGGGGGCCGGCTCGTGGTCGCCGGCATCTCCGACACCCCGCAGGGCCCGTCCGACCTGCAGGTCGCCGTCGACTGGACCGCTCCGGGCGGTGAGGCCACCTGGCTCACCTCGACGTCGTCGCGCTGGGCGGGCGTCGTCGTGCTCGCCGACCTGGGAGCGACCGTCGCGGACACCGTCACCGGCGGCGCGCTGTCCGGCACCGCGACGAGCACCGGGCCGGACGGCAGCGGATCCGAGAGGTCCGCAGGGCCCGACGGCGGCACCGCCGAGGACGAGGACGACCCGCTGACGCAGGCGCTCCTGCCCTTCACCGGCTCACCGCTGGAACGCGGCGACGAACGCCGCATCCCCGTGTCCACCACGGTGGAGAACCGCCAGTACCTCAGCGTCCTGTCCGAGACGGTCCCGCGCCTCGCCCCGGCCCTGCTGGGCCTGGTGGCGCTGACCGGCCTGGTCGTCGCCGCCGCGCTCGTCGTCGGACGGCGTCGGCGCACCACCGGAAACGACGCCGGGGACGACGGGCACGACGGCGCGACCCGGAACGACGACGTCCCTGCCGCCCCGCCGTGGCCGTGGCGCCGCGTGGCGCTCGCCGGCCTGACGGTCGCCGCCAGCCTCCCGGTCGCGGCCTCGCTCGCCACGCTCACCCGCTGGTGGGCGTGGCCGTCCCCCGTGATGACGCTCCTGCTCGGTCTGACGGTCGCCGCCCTGGCCACCGCGCTCGTGGCCTGGTGGGCGCGTCGGCTGCTGCCGCCGTCCCCGTGGCGGCTCACCACCTGCCTGGCCGCGGTCACGTGGGTGGTGCTCACCGTGGACGGGCTGACGGGCACCACGCTGCAGCAGGGGTCGCTGCTCGGCCCGTCCCCCTCTCTCGGGGCACGGTTCTACGGGTTCTCCAACACGGTCTTCGCCGTGTACGCCGTCGCCGGGCTGCTGCTGGCCGCGGGCCTGGCGGCCGCCGCGCGGGCCCGGGGCGCGTCGGCCACCCGGGCCGCCGCCGTCGCCGGGGTGATCGGCGTCGTCACCGTCCTCGTGGACGGTCTGCCCCCGTTCGGCGCCGACCTCGGCGGCATCCTCGCGCTGGTGCCCGGGTTCGCGGTGCTGGTCCTGGGCGTCGCCGGCGTGCGGGTGACGTGGCGGCGCGCCGTGCTGCTCGCCGCCGTCACCGTCGGGGTCGTCGTCGTGGTGGCGATGGCGGACTGGCTGTTCGGCGGCCCGAGCCACCTGGGTGCGTTCGTGCAGTCCGTGCTGGACGGGCAGGCCGTCGGCATCGTGGCCGGCAAGGCCGCCGGCGCGTGGGCGACGATCGCCAACCCGGCCGGCGCCGCGGCCCTGGTGCTGTGCACGGTCGCGGCCTGGGCCGCCCTGCGTCCGGACGTGTTCCGGCTCCCCGGCCTCGCGGAGGCCTACCGCGACGAGCCGCTGCTGCGCCGGCTCGTCGTCGCGCTCGTGGTGACGGCGGTCGTCGGCACCGCGCTCAACGACTCGGGCATCGTGGTCGCGTTCTTGCTGCTGACCCTGTCGGTGCCGACCCTGCTCGCCGGCCACCTGGAGCACACCGGGTCGGGGTCCGCCGCCGGCGAGGCCGCCGAGGCCGCCGACGCCTCGACCGGGACCGGCCCGGGGATCCGCCGGCTGCCCACGATGCTGGCCGTGCTCAGCGGCGCGGCGCTCGTGCTGCTGCTGCTCGCCTCCACCGCCCTGAGCTCGGCCGGGCTGCGGTCCGGCACCGACGCGGCGGCCGCCGGCACCCAGGTGGCCCCGAGCAGCGCGGACGCCGTCGTCGACGACGGTCCCCTCGTCGTCGTCGGCACCACCGGAGTGCGCTGGGACGACGTCGCCGAGGGCCGCGCCCCCACCCTGAACGGGTTGCTCGCCGACGGCGCGGGAGCCGGTGGCGTCGCCCAGCCCACCGGGGCGGCGAGCCGGTGCGTCGTCGGCGGCTGGCTCGCGCTGTCCGCCGGGACGCTGGCCGAGGCCGCCACCGCGCGGGACGACGACGGCACGTGGCGGTGCGCGGACCCCCGCCCGGAGCCGACCGGCGACGGCGGCGCCACCGTCGCCGGCTGGGACGAGCTCGTCGACCTGCAGCGGGACTCGGCCTACCAGGCCCGGCTCGGCGCCCTCGGCACGCAGCTCGCCGGCGCCGACTGCGCCACCGCCGTCGGCCCGCGGGCCGCGCTCGCCCTGGCCGACACCGACGGCACGGTGGCCCGCTACCGCACCCTGGACGCGGCGACCACGTTCGGCGGCGACGCCTACACCTGCCCCGTGACCGTCGTCGACGCCGGGGACGCCACCGCGCCGGCCGCCGACCCCGACGCCACCGCCGAGGAACGGACCGCGGCCCGCGAGGCCGACCACGCGGCCGCGGTCGCCGACGTCGACGCCACCGTCCGGCAGGTGCTGGCCACCGCCCCCGTGACCGCCACCGTGCTGGTCGTGGACCTCGCCGGCCAGCCCGGCACGCGCCCCGTGCTCGGGACCGCGCTCGTGCGCGCCGGGACGGACGGACCGGCCCAGCCCCGCTTCCTGACCAGCTCCGCCACGCGGACCGACGGCGTCGCCCGCGTCCTCGACGTCCCCGCCACCGTCCTCGGGGCCGCCGGGCTCACCCCGGCCGCACCCGTGTCCGACTCGCCCGTGGCGTGGGGGTCGCCGCGCCCCCAGGACAGCTTCGCCACCGCCGACGAGCTGGCCGACCTGACGACCCTCGACCACGCCCGACGCGGCATCTACTCGGCGTTCGTCGACGCCCCGCTCTACGCGGCGCTGGCGCTGGCGGCCGGGTGCCTGCTGCTGGGCCCCCGGCTGGCGCGGGCCGTGGGCGCCCGGGCCGCGTCCCGCCGTCGGACCGCGTGGGCCTGGGCGCGCGGTGCCGCCCTGGTGCTCGCCGCCCTCCCGACCGGAGCGTTCCTCAGCTCGTTGACGGGCTGGTGGCGGTTCGAACAGCCGACGTTCGCCCTGGTCGTCTCCGCGCTCGGCACGACGGCGGTGGTGGCGTCGGTCGGTGCGCTCTCGCCACGGCGTCCCGCCTGGCTCGCCCCGGGGATCATCGCCGGCATCACGTTCGCGGTGCTCACGCTGGACGCGCTCGTCGGCACGCCGCTGAACCGGGCGAGCCCGCTGGGGTCCGCGCCGACGTTCGGTGCGCGCTTCTACGGGTTCGGGAACCCGGCGTTCTCCGTGTACGCCGTCGCCGCCCTGGTGGCGGCCGGCGCGCTGGCACAGCTCTTCGTGAACCAGGGGCGGCGGCTCGTCGCGGCAGCCGCGGTCGCGGGCGTCGGGGTCGTCGCCATGCTGGTGGACGTGTGGCCGACCCTCGGCGCCGACCTCGGGGGCGGCCTGGTGATCGCCCCGGCCTTCGCGGTGCTGGTGCTGGCCGCCACCGGTGCCCGGCTGACGTTCCGGCGGTTCGTGGCCGTCGCGGCGGCCGGCGTCGGCGTCGTCGCGGCCGTGGGTGTCCTCGACTGGTTGCGACCGCCGGACGAGCGGTCGCACCTGGGGAACTTCGTGGCGCAGGTGATCGACGGCGAGGCCTGGGAGACGCTGCTGCGCAAGGCCGGCTACGCGCTGCGGTCGGTCCTCGGCGGTGCGCCGGTGTGGCTGACGCTCGCGGTGCTGGTGGCGGCGGCGCTGCTGCTGTTCGCGCCGCGGCGGTTCACCCCGGGCTGGTTCGCCCGCACGGAGGAGGACTGGCCGATGCTGCGGCCGACGGTGCTGGCGATCTGGATCGTCTGCGTCGCCGGATCCGTCGTCAACGACTTCGGGGTGCGGATCGCGGCGATCGCGCTCGTGCCCGCGGTCCCCCTGCTCACGGTGGCGGTGCTGCACGCGCTGTGGCCGACGTCGGACGCGGACGGGTTTGCCCCGGCCGGGAGGCGTGACGATACGCTCCGCCGGGGCGGGTCCTGACGAGACCCGGTGCCACGCCGCGTGTCCTGGGAATCTCTGCGGCGTGTCGCACGTTATGTCACCAGTAGCAGAGTCTTACCCGAGCGAGGAGAGCAGTGCGACGCATTCCCCGGAAGGTCGAGATCGAGGACGACGCCGGCAACGTCACGCGCTACGTGCGGCACGACAACGGGCAGGGATACGTGTCCCCGCACGCGTCCGTGCACCGTGACGCCACCGTCGAGGTCGGCGCCTACGTCGAGGCAGGCGCCCAGGTCGGCGCGCTCGCGCGCATCGGCCGGTACAGCTGGGTCGATGTCGACGCCGTCGTGCAGACCGGCGCGCGGATCGACGACGGCGTGCACGTCGGTATCGGCGGCGTCGTCGGCAACGGTGCCCGCGTCGGCGCGCACGCGCGCCTCGGGGCGGAGACCCGCGTCGAGGCCGGTGCCGTGGTGCTGCCCGACGAGATCGTGCCCGAGGGTTCCTCGGTGCGCGCCGAACGGCGCCGGCGGGACTTCACCGCCGCGGCCTGAGCGGCGGCTCCCTCCCCTGCGACGCTGTGGGCGGAGAATCTGGCCCGATATGACCGGTTCGCCCGGTCCTACGGTGCAGATTTTCCGCCCACAGCGGTTGGTGCGTCAGGCGGTCCGACGGCGGACGGCCAGCAGCGCGGCACCCGAGAGCAGCAGCAGCAGCGCCACGCCGATCCATGCGACGACGTCGGCACCCGTGCGCGGCAGCGGACCCGGCGGCGGCGCGTCGAACGTGTTCGTCACCGTGACCGAGGCGAGCCCGCCCGCGGCGATCGTCACCGCGCCCGGCTCCCCGCCGTCCACGCTCGAGACCTCCGAGGAGACCGCGCCGCCGTCGTCGGACTCGGTGACGACGCAGTCGGCACCCGCCGGCAGACCGTCGTAGGTGACGGGGTCACCCGGGGACAGCTCACGGACCGCGCCGCCCGGGATCTCGATCCGCTCCCCCTGGAAGGTGCAGACCAGCGTCACCTCGAACGGCCCGACGTCGGAGGACGCGCCGGTGAACACGACCTCCTTGTCCACGATGATCGCGCCGGCGTCGAACGTGTTGGTGACCGTCACCAGGGCCGGGTCGGCGTCCGCCGCCGACACCACGGCCTGACCCGGCTCGCCGCCGTCGACCGCCGTCGAGACGCTGCTCGACGTCGCCCCGGCCGCGTCGGTCTCCGTGACCACGCACTCGGCGTCCACCGGGAGCCCCTCGTACAGGACCGGCTCACCCGGCGTCAGCGACCGCACGGCACCACCCGGGATCTCGATGTCCTGCCCCTCGAAGGTGCAGGCCAGCGACACCTCGAACGGCCCGACGCCGAACTGGCCCGCCGCGCCGTCGACCACCTTGTCCACCTGGATCGTCCCGGCGTCGTAGGTGTTCGTCACGACCGCCTCGATCGGCTCGAGCACCGAGGCCTGCCCGTCCACGACGACCGTCTCCGGGTCGAAGGCCACCGACGTGGCGCCGCCGGCCTCCGGCTCCGTCACGGTGCACTCGGCACCGTCCGGCAGCCCGAAGTACAGGCCGGGGAAGCCCGGACCGAACGCGCGGGTCGCGCCGCCCGGGATCGGCACGTCGACCACGGAGGTGCCCGTGTCGTAGGTGCAGGCGAGCGACACCTGGTAGGGGAACTCCTCGAACGGCACCTGCGCCAGGAACTCCTCGACCTCGGCGAGGAACTCCTCCAGCTCGTCGACGCCGATCGGGCCCGCCGGGAGCTCGGGCAGGCCCGGCAGCTCCGGCATGGCCGGCGCGAACTGGGCCGCGTCGCCGTCGACCGTCTTGCGGATCACCAGCGGCGCGGTGTCGAAGACGTTCGTCACCGACACCTGCACCGACGTCGGACCGTCGCCGTCGTTTCCGGGGACCACGACGTCCGCCGACGGGGTCTCGCCGTCGCCGAACTCCACCGGGTCGCCGCCGTCCACCGCGACCTCCACGGACGAGGCCCCGAAGGTGTCGGTCTCCGTCACCGTGCACTCGGCGCCGACCGGCAGACCGGCGTAGACGACCGTCTCGTCCGGGACGAGCACGCGGACCGCGCCACCGGGGATCTCGATCTGCTCGCCGTTGAAGGTGCACTCGAGGGTCACCTCGAACGGTCCGGGGCCGTACAGCGCGCCCAGGCCCGCGAGCTCCTTGTCGACCTCGACCGAGCCGAGGTCGAACGTGTTCGTCACGGTGAAGGTCACCGGGTCCTCGTCGAGATGCCCGACCGTCACCGAGTCCGGGCTGATCGACGTCGCGGTCGCGCTGCCGTCGTCGGGCTCGGTGACGGAGCACTCGGCACCCACCGGCAGGTCCGTGTAGGTCACTGACCCGCCGCGCTCGACGGTCTGCACGGCACCACCGGGGATCTCGATTTCCGAGCCGTTGAACGTGCAGGCCAGCTCGACGTCGAACGGCCCGGCGCCCCAGGCCTCACCGCCGTCGCCGTCCACGGCCTTCTCCACGACGACCTCGCCGAGGTCGAACGTGTTCGTCACCGTGAGGCCGACGCTCGTGTCCCCGGCCTCGGGGACGACCACCTGTCCCGGCGTGCCGTCCTCGACCGCCGAGGAGATCGTCACGTCGGTGGCGCTGCCGTCGTCCGACTCGCTCACGGTGCACACGGCCCCGACGGGCAGATCGTCGAAGACGGCCGGCTCACCGGGAGCCACCGGACGGGTCGCACCTCCGGGGACGTCGATCTCCTCCCCGAGGAACGTGCACGCGGCACTGACCTCGAACGGCCCCGCACCCCACAACTCGGCGCCGTCGCCGTCCACGACCTTCTCCACCGTGAACCGGCCCACGTCGTAGGTGTTGGCGACGGTCGCCTCGATCGGCGTCAGCGGGCCCTGCGTCTCGACGATCTCGACCGGCACCGGCTCGATCGCCACGTCGGTAGCGCCGCCGATGTCCGTCTCGGTGACCGTGCACTCGGCCCCGAGCGGCAGCCCGAAGTACAGCGCCGGGAAGCCCGGACCGAAGCGGCGGGTCTCGCCACCCGGGATCGGCACGTCGAGCGCCGGGGTTCCCGGGTCGCCATCCTCGTCGAACGTGCAGGCCAGCGAGGCCTGGTAGGGGAACTCCTCGAACGGGACCTCGGCCAGGTAGGCCTCGAGCTCGTCGAGGAAGGCCTCGACCACCTCGGGCGTGTACGGCGGGTCGGGCACGGCCGGGCGTTCCGGCAGGTCCGGCATGGCGGGAGCGAAAGCCGCGCCGTCGCCGTCGACCACCTTGGTGATCGCCAGCGGAGCGGTCGTGAAGGTGTTGGTCGCCAGCACCTCGACCGCCGTCGGCTCACCGTCCGTGGCCGGCGGGACGACGACGTCCACCGACGTGCCGTCCACGGCGTCACCGCCGTCGACGCTCATCGACGTCGAGGTGGCCCCGAAGGTGCCGGTCTCGGTGACCGTGCACTCCGACCCCACTGGCAGCCCCTCGTATAGCACCGGGTCACCGGGGTTCAGCGTCCGCACGGCGCCCCCCGGGATCTCGAGCGGATCGCCCTGGTAGGTGCACTCGATCGAGACCTCGAACGGTCCAGGGCCGTACAGCGCGCCCAGCCCGGCGAGTTCCTTGTCGACCTGGACCGTGCCGAGGTCGAACTCGTTGGTCGCCGTGACCTCGACGCCCTGCTGGTCCCCGATCGTGACCGTGCCGTCGACCGGGTCGAGGCTGCTGTCCGTCGCACCGCCGTCGTCGGTCTCGACGACCTCGCAGACCGCACCCGTCGGGATGTTCTCGATCGTCACCTCGAGCGGGTCGCCCCCGCCCAGGCTGACCGTGTCGGCCCAGACCGTTCGCGGGTCGGCACCGCCGTCCCCGTCGTCGTCATAGGTGCACGTGACGTCGAAGACGAACGGCCCGTCACCGAAGTCGTCGGCGCCGCTGCCCGTGACGTCCTTGATCAGGTGCAGCGCCCCGACGTCGTAGACGTTCGTGACCGTGACCGCGTTGCGCGGGATGCTGACCAGGTCACCGACGAGGTCGAGGTTGCCCACCGTGCCCTCGAAGACCTCGGGCTGCTGGAGTCCGTGCCGCACCGTGACGGTGGTCGACGACGCGTTGCCGGTGCCCGTCTCGGTGACGGTGCACTCGGAGTTGACGGGCAGGTCGGTCAGCTCGACCGTCTCGCCGTCGACGATCTCGACGACCATGGGGCTCTCGGTGTAGCCGTCCGCCAGGACGGTCTCGCCCAGGAACGTGCACTCCACCTCGACCTCGAAGGGACCGAATCCGATCGGCTCGCCGTCCTGGTCGACGGCGTCCGTGACGACCTCCTTCGACAGCTCGATCGTGGACACGTTGTAATAGTTGGTCGCGAGGATCGTGGTGGGGTCGTCCGGGTCCTGGCTGGCGATCGTCACCGTGTCGACCACCAGCTCGCTCTGACCACCCGAGGCGTCCTCGGTGAGGGTGCACTCCGAGCCGAAAGGCAGGTCCTCCACGAGGGTGGGGGTGCCCGGGGTGACGGTGATGCTGATGGGGTCGAGCTCCGTCTCCAGCCACGATCCGACCGCGGCCGTGCACGTGACCGTCATCTCGAACGAGTCGGGAGCCAGGTCCGCGGCCGGGCCGGCGACCAGCTTGTTCACCTCAAGTGGGCCCGTGGCCGTCGCGACGCCCACCTTGGTGCCCTCGGTGGACAGCGAGCTGATTCGACTCCCGGACGGGGTGACGACGACGCCAGAGGTCGCCGCCGAGTTGAAGGCGATCGCCTCGTCGCCCGCCTCGGGTGCCTCGGGCGGCGTGGTCGACGTGCCTTCGAGCGCGAGGAAGGCACCCGGGCGGAACAGGTTGCCGTCCGCCATCTCGATGACGGCTTTCAGCGCCACGATTTCCTCGTAGACCTCGTCCGTGGTGTCCGCGGTCAGCTCGGCCCAGCCGCCGGCCGCCGGGTCGTCGGAGCACGTCGGCTCGTTGAGCGGGTCGGTGAGGTCGGCCGGGCAGTAGTCGTCTGTCGTGGTGTAGTAGAACGTCGTCGTGCTGCCCGCCGGCGCGTTGACGACGGTCGGCGGCGGGTCGTTGGTGAGGACCGGCGACCACTGCGAACCGCGCTCCGAGCTGCTCGTGGGATCCGACGCCGTGTCCCCCGGGGTGGGCAGGCGGTCGTAGATGACGACCTTGTCCATCGGGAGGTTACCGACGTTGTCGACCCGGATCCGCCAGGTCTCGTTCTCTCCCGGCGGGACCACCGGCGTGCACGGGTAGGCGTAGAACCCGGCGGCGTTCGGCGAGCACTCCTCGGGTGTCACGCTGCCCGGCTGGTCGGGGTCGACGATGAGACCGAGCGGGTACTCGTTGCTCGTCGCCCGGACAAGCTTGGACTCGGCGAGCACACCGGAGGGGATGGGCGTCACGTCGGCGTCGGCCTCGCAGGCGCCGGTCTGCTCGTCGAGCCGGCCGTCGACGACACTTCCGTCCTGACCGGACAGTGTCTGACAGACGTCCCAGGGCCTGTCTCCGGTGACCCCGGCCGTGTTCTCCACGAGAGTGTTGGCCTCGAGGGTGGTCCGGAAGATCACCTGCACGGTGATCGTGTACGTCTGGCCGACCTCGAGCACGGTGCCCTCGGGGAACGTCCACTCGAGGTTCGTGATGTTCCCGCTGCGATCCACTGTCACCTCGGACGGGTCGGTCGGCATCTGCGGCCCGTTGGGCTGCCCGGGCGGAGGCTCTGCAGGCTCGGTGAGCGCATAGCTGTACGGCTCGGCGACGTCCGCGAGCCTCAGGTCCGGCCCGTCGGCCTGCGTGGGCATCGGGTCGGTGATCACCGGGTCGACGATCGGCCGGTTGCCGACGTTGGTGACGGTGATGTTCATCGAGAACGGGGCGCCCGGCGGCTTGGTCCCACCGCTGATGTCGGTGTCGAAGTCCTTGACGACCTGGACGCCGTTCTCGGCGTGCTCATAGGTGATGGTCCCGGTGGCGTCCGCCTCGCTCGACACGGGGATCGGGTTCTGCGGGTCGTCCGGGTTGAACACGAGGTCCGCCCCGGTCACGGTGGCGGCGACGTCGTTGGTCGCGACGCCGGGGGCTTCCTCACCGGGCGCAGGATCGTTGGCCTCGAGGTCCGTCGGCACCAGGGTGCCCGGGTCGGACCGCAACGTGTCCCGCACCTGCACGGTCAGGTGCACCACCTGGGTCGGGTTGGAGGGGTTCTCCCAGATCGTGCCGTCCGCCTTGGTGAACGAGAACCGCAGGCCCACCACGTCGGCCGGGTCTACCCCTGCGGGCAGGGCGAAGGCGTCCGACGGCGTCCCCTCGGTCCACGTGCAGTCGGCGAACGTGTCGCTCGCCGCGTCGTAGGCGCCGCCCGTGCAGGCGTCGATCTGCACCTGGTCGATCGGTGCCCGGAACGTGGTGTCCGCGAGGTCGACCAGGTCGTACTGGTTCCAGAAGCTGCCGTCGACGTCGGTCAGCAGCATCTCCACGGCGCGGGACGGTCCGGTGGGCTGGCCCGTGATCTCCAGCACCGACGTGGGGTTGTCCTCGGCGTCCGAACCGGGCTCCACCACGGAGGCCGGGGTGAACGACTTCGTCTGAACCATGGAGATCTCGGCGTCCAGAAGCTCCATGTCGTCGGTGTTCCAGGCCTGCGGTGTCTGGGCGGTGGTGCCGCCCGGGTCGGAGACCTCCGCTCCCGCGCTGTTCGGCACCGGGTTGGGGTCGTGGTCCACCTCGACCCGGTTGCCCGTGTACCGGTCGAGCTCGCGCAGCTTGAGCCGCA
The DNA here is from genome assembly GCF_013149805.1 of Isoptericola chiayiensis. GTDB lineage: Bacteria > Actinomycetota > Actinomycetes > Actinomycetales > Cellulomonadaceae > Isoptericola > Isoptericola chiayiensis. The sequence goes on along the minus strand of NZ_JABEZT010000010.1, from coordinate 67,847 downwards.
TCTCGAGGACGCCCTCGTTGTCGCCGAGCTCGCTCGAGGCGATGCGGCCGTCGAAGGTCACCTCGACCCCCACGACGTCCGTCAGGTCCGCGGCGACGAGACCCTCGGCCTCTCCCTCCGTGTACTCCACCGTTGTCCAGGCGGCGCCGTCCCACCGGGTCAGCGCCACGACCGTGTCCTCCGTGCCGTCCGGCGGGTCGATGGCGATGATGTCCGTCAGCGTGAAGGCGTCGAACGGGTTCGTCCCCTCGCCGGTCTCCGGCTCGACGACGTTCGCCGCGTTGGCCGTCGACGGTTCGGCGATCCGCAGCTCGTCCACCCTGGCGACGGAGTTGTTCGACGCGGTCACCGTGACCACGGTGGTCGGGAAGTCGTCGTACGGGGTGCCCTCGGGCGGGACGGAGAGCGGGCCGGCCGCCCAGTTCTTGGTGATCCCGACGTTGATGGGCTGGTCGAGGATCAGCACGTCGTCGTCGTCGACGTCGGTGCGCTCGGTCCCCTGGAAGGTGGCCGTGCCACGGGCGGTGTCGTTCACCAGTCCGGGGTCGGCGGTGTTGTAGATCTCGCCCTGCTCGCGGCCCAGCGCCGGGCCGCCGCTGCGGCGGTCGTCGCGCAGCCGGAACGTCAGGTCGACGTGGCGTCCGTCACCCTGCGTCGAACGGGCCACTCCCTCTCCCGCGGCCGGGATCGTCGGGTCGGCGGGGAACTCGGCGCGGGTCGGCGACTCGGTGTACGTCAGCCGCGCCGAGGTCGCCGCGGCGCTCTCGGCGTCCGTCAGGGTGTAGCCCGGGAACGACCCGTCGCAGGGACAGGGGTCCCCGGACGCCTCCACCCAGGCCCCGTCGATGAACAGCTCGACGCTCTCGACCTGGTCGTACTGCAGCAGCGGATCGTCGACCGTGATCTTCACCAGGTCGAACGCGTCGTAGAAGGAGCCCTCGATGGCCGGGTCGTCCGCGGCGATCGGGTCGGCGATGTCGCTGATCACCATCGGGTCCACGCCCTCGAACCCGTTGGTCGACCAGGTGATCTGCGCGGTGATCTCGTCCTGCGTGCGGGCCCGCACCGAGTACGGCGTCCCGTCCTGCCCCTCGGGGGCGAGGAACTGCTTGTCGATGAAGTCGAGTTCACCGGGGTTCGTCGGCACGGGGAACGGGTCGACGGACGTGCAGGCCTCCGCCGGGTCGGTCGGGGCGACCGTACCGCTCTCGGCGCTCGACGCACCGCAGTTCGCGATCGGGTCGTCGCGGTCCTGAGGACCGTCGTAGGACGCGACGAAGTTCGGGGACACCGACGTCCCCGGCGGGATCCCGTTGCCGGTCGTGTCGTCGTAGACGAACTGGACGCCCTGCGCGTCGTCCGGCAGCGCGCAGTTCACCGTCGCCGCGCCCTGGACGGGGCTGCCGCAGTCGGGGGCCTCGACCCACTCGCTGCCGTTCCAGTAGTTGATCGTCAGCTCCGTGCCGGCGGGTACGTCGGTGGATCGCACCGACGATGCCGAGAAGTTGTCCCAGAACTCGCCGGGGTCCCCCGTGTCCGTCGGGTCCTGCACGACGATCTGGTCGGCGTTGGTCGTGGAGCCGTCCGGCCCGAACGGCAGCAGCTGCGTCGGCAACCCGACGACGACGGTCTGGCCGGGCAACGCCGGGATGGTCGACGGCGAGATCGACTTGGTCGTCTCGGTCGCGAGGCGGTCGGTCAGGGTCGTCAGGTCGTCGGACGCCGTCTCGGAGTCGTTCGGGATGGTCGCGGTGATCTCGTTGGAGTGGACGACGTCGTCCGTCTCCTGGTCCGGGTCCGTGTCCGCGGTGAACGGCAGGGATGCCTCGGCCCCGGTGACGATGTCTCCGGTGAACTCGACGGTGAACCCGACGACGTCGCAGCCGGCCGGAGGTTCGGGCAACGTGCCCACGGCCGTGGCGTCGACCGTCGGTGTCGAGGCGTCGGCGCAGGTGTACGTGACGCTGGCGGCGTCGGCGTTCGCCGGCCACTGCACGGCGCCGTCGCCGATGCCGTCGCCGTCGGTGTCAGCACCCCAGCCGGTGAAGGTCAGCGGGGCGTCCCCCTCGAACGGGCTGTCCGTACCTGGTGAGGGCTCCGTGATCGACAGCGACGTGGTGGGGTCGCCCTCGTTGACGGCGCCGAGGGTCACCGTGGTCGGGTCTCCGGCGCTCACCACGTCCGGGTCGAACGACTTGCTCGGCGCGACGGAGTTGTTCGGCGGTGTGATGACGTAGGTGTCGCTCGCCGGCTCCGGGTCCGACTGGTCGTCGCCGTGCGTCACGTACGAGGCCGTCTCGTCCGTCACCGTGGTGGCGTCCTCGAGAGTGGTGACGGCGTCGGTCTGCTCGACGTCGAACGGGATCGACGCCGAGGCGCCGATCTCGATGGTCCCGGTGAACTCGATCGTGAAGCCCTCGACCTCGCAACCGGCCGGCGGATCCGGGAGCGTGTCGACATCGGTCGTGCTCGCGTTCTCGGTCGTCCCGCCGGCGCAGGTGAACGTGACCTCGGCTCCCGTGGCGCCGTCCGGCCAGGACACCGCGCCCCAGCCGGTGAAGCCGAGGTAGGTGAACGGGTTGGGGTCGGTCCCGGCCGTCGGTTCGGTGATCACGAGAGAGTCGACCGGGTCGTTGGACGCGTTGGTGCTGCCGAGGGTCACCGTGGCGGGCGTACCGGGTGCGGCGATCGCACCGTCGGGGTCGATCGACTTCGTCGTCATGGAGTCGAGGCTGAGCGGCACCTCGGGGACGATGTCGTCCGAGGCCGACTGCTCGGGCGCGTTGTCGGACACGACGGTCGCGGTGTTCGTGATCGTCTCGCCGCTCATCGCGTACGGGATGTCGTCGGTGATCTGCGCGGTGACGAGGATCTGGACCTGGCCACCGTTGTTCACACTGTCCGCCGAGTAGGTGACCGTGTCGCTGTCCTCGTCGGCCACCAACGACCCTCCGGTCGCCCCGGCCTCGTTCTGGATCGACGCGCTCACCAGGTCGACGTACTCCGGCAGCGGGTCCGTCAGCGTGGTGGGGACGCACGGGTCTGCGTTCGGGTCGGAGCAGGAGATCGTCACGACCCAGGTGACGGTCTCGCCGGGCTGGTAGGGCCCCGAGGTGAGCTCAGCCTTGCCGACCTGCCACGACGCCGCCGACGCCGTCGTGGCCGGCACGGCGACCAGCGGGAGCGTCAGCGCGAACACTCCCAGCAGGGACCATCCCAGTGAGTACCGGCGCCCTCCGCGCCGCCTCGCATGACGTCGTGACTGCCCCGCCGTCCCGCGTCCCAGCATCGGTGCCCCTCCCACACGTCAGCACAGGTCTGCATGCCCCGTGCACACATCCCCCACCTGACCGTGGCAGAGTTCACACGTTCCGTCCTGCCGAATGGCGACTCTGACCGTTTTGTCCTGGGAAGTCTCGCCGGATCGGTCCGAACCGGTGGACTATCCTCGACACCCATGGACTCCCGCCAGGACCGCGTCGCGCGTCTGGCGCGCCTCGTCCTGCTGGCCTCGACCTCGTTCGGGTTCGCCGCGGGCGCGCACGTCGTCGGCGGCGGCGCCCTGCCGTCGGGGCTCGGGCTCCTCGTGGTCCTCGCCGTGACGCTGGCCGCCACGAGCGTCGCTGCCCGGTTCCGGGCCCGCACCTGGTGGCTGGTCCCGTTCCTCGCCGGGCTGCACGCCGTGCTGCACCACGGGTTCATGCTGCTGGCGCCCGGGGCGCACGGGACGGCGACGGCGCACGCGGGTCATCATGCGCTCGACGCCCGCGCACTGGCGGAGGCCGCCGCGCACGGCACGACGGCGGTCGCCGACGTCGCGCACGCGGGCCACGGCCTGGGTGCCGGGATGCTCGCCGCGCACGCGGCCGCCGTCGTCGTCACCGCGGTGCTGCTCAGCGCCGGGGAGCGCGCCGGACGCCTCGCGCACACCGTGTGGACGTGGCTGCTGCCCGCGGTGGCGGGCGTCTTCCGTCCCGCACCCACGGCGCGCACGACGCCGGTGCTCGCCGCCGCCCCCGCGCTGCCCCGCTGGGTCCTCCTGACCACCGTGGCACCGCGGCGCGGTCCGCCCGCGCCCGCCGCGGCCCTCGCCTGAGCACAGCTTCCTGACGCACGCACCCGGCCGACCGGCCGGCGTCGTGCTCCTGCCCTGTGTGGTGAGGCCGCTTCCTCAGCGCCACCGCGCGCCCGCACCGTGCCGGCGCGCGCCCACCCACACCCTCAGGAGACACCTGTGCACACCGTCCGCACGCGCACCGCGCGCACCCTCGCCCCCCTGACCGCCCTCGCCCTGACGGCTGCGCTCGCCGGCTGCGCCTCCGACGCCGAGGCCGGTGCCGACGACGCCGGAACCGAGCAGCCTGAACAACACATGCAGGCCGACGCCCTGTCCGTCACCGACCCGTGGGTCAAGGCCGTCGACGAGGGGATGACGTCCGCGTTCGGCACCCTCGTCAACGACTCCGACACCGACGTCGTCGTCACGTCGGCGCAGACCGACGTCGCCGGGATGGTCGAGCTGCACGAGGTCGTCACCGACGACAGCGGCTCCATGACCATGCAGGAGAAGGACGGCGGGTTCGTGGTCCCGGCCGGCGGGGAGCACGAGCTCGCGCCCGGCGGCGACCACGTGATGCTCATGGACCTCACCGGCCCGATCGAGCCCGGCGTCGACGTCTCGATCACGCTCGTCACCGAGGACGGCTCCGAGCTGGAGGTCACCGCCCCGGCCCGCTCCTTCTCCGGTGCGCAAGAGGAGTACGACCCCGAGTCCGAGATGGACGAGATGGACCACGAGGACATGGACCACTCCGACCACGAGGAGGACTCCGACTCGTGAGCGCCGACGACGAGCGGGACGTCCGGCCCGCAACGTCGTCCGGGTCGTCGCGCCGGTCGTTCCTGCGGGGTGGTGCCGCCGCGCTCGGCGGCGCGGCCCTGGCCCTCGGTGGTCGGTCGGCGTGGGACGCGGCCCAGGCGACCGAGGCTCCGGCAGCACCACCGGCGGACGCCGACGGCCGGGCGACCGTCCCCTTCCGTGGCCCGCATCAGGCCGGCGTCGACACCCCGCCGCAGTCGTTCGCGGCGTTCGTCGCGCTCGACCTGGCCGACGGCGTCGACCGGGACGCGCTGATCCGGCTCATGGGCATCTGGACCGACGACGTCGACCGCCTCGCGGCCGGGAAGGCCGGCCTGACCGACACCGAACCCGAGCTGGCCCAGGTGCCGGCCCGTCTCACGGTGACCCTCGGGTACGGCCCGGCGGTGTTCACCGCGGCCGGGCTGGAGGACCGCCGCCCGTCCTGGCTGCGGCCGCTGCCCGCGTTCGACGTCGACCGGCTCGAGGACCGGTGGAACGACGGCGACCTGATCCTGCAGGTGTGCGCCGACGACGAGGTGACCGTGTCCCACGCGGTGCGGCTGCTCGTCAAGGAGGCCCGCACGTTCACCACCGTCCGCTGGGTGCAGCGTGGCTTCCGCCGGGCTCCCGGCACCACGAAGCCCGGCACCACGATGCGCAACCTCATGGGCCAGGTGGACGGCACCCGCAACGTGGACACCGGCGTCGACCCGGGGCTGGTGTGGCACACCGACGCCGCCGGCGGCTGGCTCGCCGGCGGCACGTCCATGGTGGTGCGCCGCATCGCCATGAACCTCGACACGTGGGACGAGCTGGACCGGGCCGGGCGGGAGCAGGCCGTGGGCCGGCGCCTCGCCGACGGGTCCCCGCTGACCGGTACGGCCGAGCACGACGAGCCGGACCTGGAAGCCAAGGGCCCGAACGGGCTGGACGTGATCAACCCGATCGCGCACATCCGCCGCGCCCGTACCGAGAACGCGGCGGAACGGTTCCTGCGCCGGGCCTACAACTACGACGACGCGCCCGGCCCGGGTGAGCTGTCGGCGTCGGGCCTGGTGTTCGTGACGTTCCAGGCGGACGTGGACCGGCAGTTCGTGCCGGTCCAGCGCAAGCTCGACGAGGCGGACCTGCTGAACATCTGGACGACGCCGATCGGGTCGGCGGTGTTCGCCGTCCCGCCCGGCGCCCGTGACGGGGAGTACCTGGGCCAGGCGCTGCTCGAGGCGTGACACACATCTGACGGCGCCCCGGGTCGGCAGGGCGAGGCCGGATCGGTACGAGGTCGTACCGATCCGGCCGCACCGTGCCGATCCGACCCCTTCCTCGGTGTCGTCGGACCTACCGTTCTTCGCGCGCGTGCCGGGGCGTCCGCTGCGATCCTGACGACATGCCGACTCCCCGCCCCGCATCTCCCACTGTCGCGCGCCAGCAGCAGGAGATCCGCGAGCGCCTCCCCTTCGACGACACCCGCGCCTTCGACGACGCCTCGCGCGGTCTGATCGCCCGTCGCACGCCCGGCACGGTCACCGCCGACGACGGTCGGGTCGTGTGGGACGCCGACTCGTACGCGTTCCTCGACGGTGACGCCCCGGACACCGTGAACCCGAGCCTGTGGCGGCAGTCGCGGCTGGTCGTCGAGCAGGGGCTGTTCGAGGTGGTGCCGGGGATCTACCAGGTGCGCGGGTTCGACCTCTCCAACGTCACGTTCGTCGAGGGCGACACGGGCGTGGTCGTCATCGACCCGCTGATCTCCACCGAGACCGCCGCAGCGGCGCTGGAGCTCTACCGCGAGCACCGCGGCGACCGGCCGGTCACCGGCGTGATCTACACCCACTCCCACGTCGACCACTTCGGTGGCGTCAAGGGCGTGACCACGCAGGAGGACGTCGACGCCGGACGTGTCGCCGTCCTCGCGCCCGCCGGCTTCACCGAGCACGCCGTGTCGGAGAACGTGTACGCCGGCACGGCGATGTCGCGTCGGGCGGGCTTCATGTACGGGGCGGCGCTCGCCCGTGGGCCGCAGGGCCAGGTCGGCGCCGGCCTGGGCCAGACCACGTCCACCGGGACCGTCACCCTGATCCGCCCCACGCTCGACATCACGACGACGGGCCAGGAGGAGACCGTCGACGGCGTCCGCATCGTCTTCCAGATGGCCCCGGACACCGAGGCCCCGGCGGAGATGCTGTTCTACTTCCCGGACCACCGCGCCCTGTGCGCCGCGGAGGACGCCACCCACACCCAGCACAACCTGTTGACGCTGCGCGGTGCCGTGGTCCGCGACCCGAACTCGTGGTCGAGGTACCTCACCGAGACGATCGACCTGTTCGGGCAGGACCTCGAGGTGGTGTTCTCCTCGCACCACTGGCCCACGTGGGGTCAGGAACGCGCGGTGACCTTCCTCGAGAACCAGCGCGACCTGTACGCCTACCTGCACGACCAGACGTTGCGGATGCTCAACCAGGGGCTGACGGGGCCGGAGATCGCCGAGCAGATCCACCTGCCGCCCGTGCTGGAGAACGCGTGGAACGCGCGCGGCTACTACGGCTCGGTCAGCCACAACGTCAAGGCGATCTACCAGCGGTACATGGGCTGGTTCGACGGCAACCCCGCGCACCTGTGGGAGCACCCACCCGTGGAGCGGGCGCGGCGGTACGTCGCGCTCGGCGGCGGCGCCGACGCCGTCGTCGCCGGTGCCCGCGAGGCGTTCGACGGCGGCGACTTCCGGTGGGCGGCAGAGCTCGCGAACCACGTCGTCTTCGCTCAGCCGGACCACGCGACGGCACGGGAGCTCCTGGCGGACACCTACGAGCAGCTCGGGTACGGGTCGGAGAACGGCACGTGGCGCAACTTCTACCTGTCGGGGGCGACGGAACTGCGGGAGGGACAGTTCGGTACTCCGACGACGACGGCGGCGCCGGACATCATCTCGAACCTCACGCCGCAGATGCTGTTCGACGCCCTCGCCGTCCGCATCGACGGGCCGCGGTCTTGGGACGAGTCGCTGACGATCGACGTGGTCCTCACCGACGTCGACTCCCGGTATCGCCTCCGTCTCCGGCACGGGGCGCTCACCTACAGCACCTCGGCGCAGCGCGGCGCGGCGGACGCGACCCTGACGGGGACGCAGGGAGCGCTGCCGGTGCTGGCCGGCGGGACCGTGACGTCGGAGGTGCTGGCTGCCGCCGGGATGGAGGTCACCGGCGACGAGAGCGTGATCGGACGACTTGCCGCGGTCCTGGACGACGGCGACCCGGACTTCGCCATCGTCACCCCCTGACGGGGAGGACCTGGGCCAGGCACTGTTCGAGACGTGAGTTCTCCGGGGAGCATCGGGTTGTCACCGCACCGTCGGCACCGCGACGGTCGCGCCTCAGGGACCGAGAGCTCCCAGGGGGACGACGGCCACACCGTCAGGCCTCCGGTACGCGTAGCCGCTGCCCGTGATGACGGCCAGCACCGCCAACGGTCCGGTGCGGCTGCTGTCGACCTTGGCGGCGAACCGCAACAGGGAGTCTGCAGGACTCGGAAACTACACTTTGCAGACGATCCGGGCTACACCGTGCAGACCACGGCCCCGCCCGCACCTTCTCGCCGCGCGTGGGAGAACCTCCGCTGCCATCCTGGCGACATCGACGCCCCCGACCCGGACTTCGCGATCGTCACCCCCTGACCCCGCGACGTCGTGCCGCGAGGACCGTCACCGAGGAGCAGACCATGGCTGTCTTCACCAGAGGCTTCGGCGGACGCCGGCCCGACAGCGAGCGTCCCGTGCCGCCCGGTCAGTACCTGACCGACGACTTCCCCGTCCTGTCGATCGGGCCGACGCCGAACGTCGACACCTCGACCTGGCAGCTGACGATCCGCACCGAGGAGGGCGCCGAGCACCGCTGGGACTGGGCGGCGCTGCAGGCCCTGCCGGCCGAGGACGTCACGGTCGACATCCATTGCGTCACCCGGTGGTCCAAGCAGGACACGCACTGGCGGGGCGTGCCCGTGGACGCGTTCTTCGCCGACGTGGAGACCGCGGCCGAGTACGTGGTCGCCCACTCGTTCGGCGGATACACCACGAACCTGCCGCTGGACGACCTGCTCGACGGGCGAGCCTGGGTCGTCACCGAGTACGAGGGCGAGCCGCTCGAGCCGCTGCACGGCGGCCCGGTGCGGCTGCTCGTCCCGCACCTGTACCTGTGGAAGTCCGCCAAGTGGCTGCGCGCCCTGACGCTGCACCTCGACGACGAGCCGGGGTTCTGGGAGCAGAACGGCTACCACCTGTACGGCGACCCGTGGTCCGAGCAGCGGTACGGGTGAGCTCCTGGCACGCGGCCCAGGTGGTCCGCACCGAGCCCCTCGCCGCGAGCGCCCGCGTGCTGACGCTCGCGGTGCCGGGGTTCGCCGGAGCCCTGGCGGGGCAGCACGTGGACGTGCGGCTGACGGCGCCCGACGGCTACCAGGCGGTGCGGTCGTACTCGCTGGCGCGCGTCGGGCGGGACGAGGTGGTCGAGCTCGCCGTGGACGAGGTGCGCGGCGGCGAGGTCTCGCCCTACCTGGTGCACGAGGCACGGCCCGGGGACCGGATGGAGGTGCGCGGACCGCTCGGCGGCTACTTCGTGTGGCGCCCGCACGACGGCGGTGCGGTGCAGCTCGTCGCGGGCGGGTCCGGCATCGTGCCGCTGGCGGCGATGGCCCGCGCCCGGGCGGCGGCTCCGACGTCGGACGCCCCGTTCCGGCTGCTGGCCGCCGTGCGCACGCCCGCGGACGCGTTCTTCGCGAAGGAGCTCGACAGCACCGAGGGTCTGACCACGACGTGGCTGTACAGCCGGGAGGCGCCGCCGGCGTCGACAAGACCGCCAGGACGCCTGACGCTCGACGACGTCACGGCGCACGCCTTCGCCCCGGACGTCGGTGCCCGCGTGTACGTGTGCGGCCCCACCGGGTTCGTCGAGGCCGCGGCCGCGCTGCTGGTCGACGCCGGCCACGACGCCGCACGCATCCGCACCGAACGTTTCGGAGGCGTCTGATGGATCCCGCACCCCTCGACGGCAACAGCCTGGCCGGCCCGCTGGCCGGGCTCTTCGCCACCGACGTCACCCTGGTCACCGGCCGTTGCGCGCACTGCGGCGACGTGTCCGTCCTGGCTGCGTGCGTCGTCTACCGGCACCCGATGGGCGCGGTGGCCCGCTGCCGGGCGTGCACGGCGGTGCTGCTCGTCGTCGTCGAGCACCCGGCCGGGACCCGGGTCGGCATGCCCGGGCTGGCGTGGTGGCAGGGCCCGGCCGGGAGCACGAGGACGGGCGCCGTCGGGGACTGACCGCTGCGGCAACCCCTTCGACGGAGGACGAGGCCGTTCAGCGCCGGATGCCCGACCTGCCGATCCGCCCGACCTTGTCGGCCACGCGGCGCACCTGGCGGGCGCCCACGGCGGCCATGACGTCGCGGTACTGACCCGCCCGGTGCAGCTGACCGGCGAGGTCGTTCGACGAGGGCCGGTGCCGCAGGTCGCACGGCACCTCGACGGCCACATAGCCGGCGCGCAGCAGGTCGATGGTCATTCCCGTCTCGACACCCCAACCGCGGGCCAGCGGCGTCGCGGCGTCGAACGCCTCGCGGGTCAGGCAGCGCATGCCGGACAGCGGCTGCGTGGGGCTCCACCCGGTGAGCCGGTGGATCGAGCGGCGGGCGGCGCCGACGACGATGCCACGGCCACCCGCGCCCTTCTGCTTGGGGAGCAGCGCGATCGCCACGTCGGCGACACCTTCGCGGACCGGACGCACCAGTGGTGCGGTGTTGACCGCCGTATCACCGAGGTCACCGTCGATGAACAGGAGCAGCCGCGGGGCACGGCCGTCGGCGTCGCGCATCGCGACGACGGCGGCACCGGTCTCCATCGCCGCCGCCTTGCCGCGGTTGTGGGAGTGGCGCACGACGACGGCGCCAGCGTCCCGCGCGACGTGCTGGGTGTCGTCGTCGGACCCGTCGTCGACGACCAGGACGAGGTCGACGTGCGGGATCGCGCGCGCCGAGCGCACCGTCGCCGCGATCCGCTCCTGCTCGTCCTTGGCGGGGACGACCACGGCGACGCGCTGCCGGTTGCGTCCGTCGGACGCGGTCGGCGGGCGCGGGGTCTTCGCCACCGGCATCCCGCCGGGGCGGCGTGCGGGCGCCGGGCCCGCCGTCGTGCCCTCTCGTGCGACGTCGTCACCCGTGCGGGTGCCACCTGGGTCGGCGTTCACAGCTCCCTGCCTCGTGCGGCCTGATCGACCTGGTCGATGGTGACCCCGCGACCTGCGGAGTCGGAAGTGCAAAGAACTTCCCTCGGAATCCTACTCCCACGGTAGGGGAACCGGGCGCAGCGTCCCGCGGCGAGCCGAGGGTCAGCGGGTGAAAATTCGGTGCAGGTCAGCGCAGCGTGACCTGGCGGGAGACAATCCCGGCCCGCGCGCGGCGCTGCGTGGCGTCCAGCGGCTCGTCGACGGCGAGCGCCGCCTCGAACCGCTCGGACAGGTCCTGCATCGGATCGGCCAGCTCGTCCGCCTCGGTGCCGCGCGGCAGCTCCCACACGGGGACCACCAGCCCGCAGGCCCTGAACATGCCCAGGAACTTGCCGCCGGCCAGCCCGGAGTCGCGCTTCGCGTGCAGGCGGGCGATCGCGTCCACGACGCGGTCCTCGTCCTCGGTGCGGGCCCACCGCACGAACTCGCGGCTCATCCGGCACCAGTAGGCGGCCTCGACGCCGTCGACCTTCACGGTGGGCACCGACTGGCCGGCGGCCTCGTCCAGGCCCGCGCGGATGTCCTCGGTGACCTCGGCGGACGAGTCGATCCAGTAGTCGTACCCGTCGTGGACGGTCACCTCGAACGGGACGGAGGTGTCCAGCACGTCCTGCAGGCGCGGTCCGTCCGCGGCGACCTCGAGCTGCTCGGGGCCGACGCCGGTCCCCGGCTCGGCGTCCAGCGCCATCAGGAGGGCGGCCGCCAGGTCGCGGCTGAGGTCGTCCGAGTTGAGGATGCCCTGCACGGCGAGCAGCACGGTGCCGTCCTCGCGGTGCAGCGCCGCCCATCCACCGGGCAGCACCGTCGCGACCGTCACCTCCCGGGCGCCGTGCTCGGCGGTGGTGCGCGCCGGCGCGGTCGCCGACGGCACGATCTCCCGCATCGACACCCAGTCCGCCTCACCGGGCAGACCCTCGAACGGACGCAGCACGAACTCACCGGAGGTCTTGGCCATGCCCCGATCCTAACGACCATCACGGGGCGGGCCGCACGCCGGCCGTTAGCAGGCCGCCCCGGGGGCACCGGCTCAGCCGACCGCCTCGGCGAACAACCGTGCCCCCTCGCCGTCCATGAACCCGATGACGTTCCCGGCCGGATCGGCGAACCAGACACCGTCACCGCCCTCCATGAACCCGCGCACGACCCCGCTGTCGTCGTGCTCGAACGCCTCGTAGCGGACCGGCTCCACCCCGTGGGCGGCCAGCTCCTCGACCACGGCGTCCACGTCGTCGACGGCCAGGTGGAAGACCGTGAACGAGGCCGGGGCGTGGTCCTCGCCCTTGGGGTAGACGAAGATCACCGTCCCACCGGGCAGGTGCAGGATCAACGTCCCGCGTTCGGCCGTGACCGGCAGCCCGAGCACCTCGGAGTAGAACCGCTGCGCCGCGTCGATGTCGTCGACGGAGAAGCTCGCGAACCCTCGCTGGACATCGACCATGACGCACTCCTTCGTGCCGGACGTCGCCCGGGGGCCGTGAGCCGGTCCGTGCGGTGAGGACGGCGCCTCTTCCAGCATGCCCCCACCGGGCCGGAAGGGCGGGGTGAAATCCGCCGTCGGCGCTACCGTCGGATCATGTGGCTCGCCGCGACCCTGCCCGTGCCGGCTCTCGCCGACCGCGCCCTGAGCGCGGTGCGCGACGCCGCCCGCCGGGCGGGCACGACCGGCCCGCTCGTGGACGCCCCGCTCGACCCGGCCCGGGTGGCCGCGGCGTTCGGCTCCGACCGCCTGCTGCGGGTCGGCGGGGAGCCCTGGGCCGGGTTCGCTGCCCACTCCGGGTTCTTCCCCGCCGCGGACGGCTGGGTGCGCACCCACGCCAACTATCCGCACCACCGCGCGCGGCTGCTCGAGGTGCTGGGGCTGCCCGGCGACGCCGACCGGGAGCAGCTCGCCGCCCGGCTCGCGACGGCGAGCGCCCAGCGGGTGGAGGACGACGCCGCGGCCGCGGGGGCGGTCGCGGTCCGGGTCCGCACCGAGGGCGAGTGGCGCCGCTCCGCACCCGGCCGGGCGGCCGCCGTCGGACCGCTCGTCGCCACCTCCACCCGCGCCGACGGCTACGAAACGTTGCAGTACGGCCGCCGGAGTGCAACAGATCAGAGCCGTCGGCGCCTGCGGGGCGGTGGGCGGGTGCCGGCCGGCATGCGGGTGCTGGACCTGACCCGGGTCATCGCCGGGCCCGTCGGGACCCGTACCCTCGCGCTGCTGGGGGCCGATGTGCTGCGCGTCGACCCGCCGCACCCGGCGGAGATCGCCGAGCAGCACCTCGACACCGGGCAGGGCAAGCGCAGCACCGTGCTCGACCTGCGCGACCGCGCCGGCCTCGCCCTCGCCCAGGAGCTGCTGGACTCCGCCGACGTCCTGGTCATCGGCTACCGGCCGGGCGCGATCGAGTCACTGGGCCTGCGGGTGCCGGGCGACGTGGTGCGCGCGCGGGTCTCGGCCTGGGGCGACGCCGGTCCGTGGGCTGGGCGTCGCGGGTTCGACTCGATCGTGCAGGCGGCCTGCGGGATCGCCCTGATCGAGTCCGCCGACGGCGCCACCCCCGGCGCGCTGCCCGCGCAGGCCCTCGACCACGCGACCGGGTACCTGCTGGCCGCCGGGGTGGTGGACGCCCTGACGGCACGGTCCGACGACGGCACCGGGCGGGACGTCACCGTGTCCCTGGCGCGCACGGCCACCTGGCTGCTCGACGCCGCCGGCCGCGAGCCGGGCCACCCGCCCGCCGCGGTGCCGCCGTCGTCGGCCACCGTCACGCACGGGGACGTCACGACGGCGCGCCCGGCGCTGCCGGTGGACGACTACCCGTTCCCGGCCCGCCCCTGGGGCGGCGACCCGGCGCGGTGGCCCTGAGACCCGCCGGGTGGTGGCCCGTCAGAGGCGGTCGAGACGCTGCAGGATCGCGCCCTCGCGCAGGGCCCACGGACAGATCTCCACCTCGTCGACCCCGAGGGCCCGCATCGCCTCCTCGGCGACGACGGCCCCCGCCACGACCTGCAGCGCCCGCCCGGGCCCGATGCCCGGCAGCACCGTGCGGTCCGCCGACGACAGCTTCGCCAGCCGCGGCTGCCAGTCCGCCAGGTGCTCCTGACGCATCCGCCACCGGTCCCCCGTGCCCAGCACCTGCCGCGGCATCCCCGCCAGCCGGGCCAACGACCGGAACGTCTTCGACGTCGCCACCGCATGATCCGGCGTCGGGGCCTTGCGCACCGGACCCACCGCGTCCTTGAGCACCTTGCGGGCGTGCTTGCGCAGGCGCTCCACGTCGCCCGGCTTCGGCGGGTCGTCCTCGAAGAGGTACTCCCGCGTCATCCGACCCGCCCCCAGCGGCACCGACAGCGCCACGTCCGGCGACTCGTCCACCCCCGTCGCGATCTCCAGCGACCCGCCGCCGATGTCCAGCAGCAGCAACCGCCCGGCGCCCCAGCCGTACCAGCGACGCGCCGCCAGGAACGTCAGCCGCGCCTCCTCCGGCCCGGCGAGCACCTCGATCGGGGCGCCGATGCGCCCCGACAGGTCCGCGATCAGCTCGCGCCCGTTGCGCGCGTCGCGCAGCGCCGACGTCGCCAGCGCCATGACGCTCTCGATCCGGTGCTCCCGGCCCACGGCCGCCGCAGCCTCCACCGCGCGGCGCAGCGCCTTGACCCCGGCCTTCGAGATGCCGCCGTCCGGTTCCAGGTACTGCATGAGCCGCACCGTCGTCTTCTGGCTCGCCTGGGGCACCGGGCGGGCACCCGGACGGGCCTCCATGACGAGCAGGTGGACGGTGTTGGAGCCGATGTCGATCACGCCGAGTCGCATGCTGGAGCCTTTCTGTGCGTCGGCCGCTGCCGGACGCGCGACGGGTCTCGTCCGCGGTCGCGTTCACGCGCCCTGGGGGCGCTCCACTTCGGGGGTGACGACCGCGGACGAGACCCGTCGCGCGTCCAGCAGGGTGTTGCTCAGGTCAGGACAGCGCCTTGGCCTTCAGCGACTCGAACTCCTCGGCGGAGATGGTGCCCTCGTCGAGCAGCTTCTTGGCCGAGGCGATCTGGTCGGCCGGCGAGTGCGGCGTGGCCACCGACTTGATGTAGTCGTCCGTGGCGGTCTTGGCGTCCTTCGCCGCTGCGAGGTTGCGCTCCGCCATCCCGCGCCCGCGGGCGATCAGGTAGATCAGGGCGGTGACCAGCGGGATGAAGATCAGGAAGACGACCCACAGCGCCTTCCACCAGCCGGAGAGCTGGTGGTCCCGGAACAGGTCCGTGAGGATCTGGAACAGGACGATGAGGTAGGCCATGAACAGGAAGATCCAGAGCAGGAACCAGATGTAGTCCCAGAAGCTGTCCATCGTCGTGTGGTCCTTCCGCGCGAAGAGTGAAGACTGTGAGGAGACCGGAGATCTCGGCCTCCCGACGGCAGGCTACACACGCGCGCCCGTTCTGGCGCGACAAAGGAGAACCAACCGGACAGACCGGGCGGGTGGTTTCTCGTGTCCTCGGTCTCAGTCGACCGGTTCGGTCACCCGCAGGCTCCGTTCGGCGCCGGCGACGACGGCGGCCTCGGCCGCGCGCGCCTCGGCCAGCGCCGCGGCACGCACCTCGACGATGCGGTGGTGCAGGGCGCTGTGCGCGCGCCGTCGCGCGTCCCGGGCGATCTTCTCCAGGTCGTCCTCGGAGGGTTCGGCGCCCAGCGGCGCGAGCTCGGCGGCGAGCCGGGCCGTGGCGTCGGCGGCCTCCGCGGCGACCGTCCGCTCGGCGTCGTCGAACAGCGCGACGACGGCGGCGTCCGCGGCACGGCCGAGCCGGGTCTCCTCGAACCGCGTGGCGGCGTCGGCGACGATCCGGCGGGCGTGCTCGACGACGGCGTGCTCGGTGGCCGGGGCGTTCGCCTTGAGGGTGGACAGGTCGTAGAGCAGCACGCCCTCGACGTCGGCGACCTGCGGGTCGACGTCGCGGTGCAAGGCCAGGTCGAGGATCACCAGCGCGTCCGACTCCGGCTCGTCGCCCGCGCGGTCCGCGGCCCGCTCCCGGGCGCGGGCCACGGCCGCGACGTCGAGCACGTACTCCAGCGACGCCTCGGCGCCCGGTGCCGGAGCCGCACCGCCGCGACCGCGTGCCCCCGAGCAGGAGACCACCAGGTCGGCCTCAGCCAGGGCGGACACGAGCGACTCGGTGTCCGCGCCCACCGCGACGACGTCGTGGGAGGCGGCGAACTCCGCGGCGCGGCCGGAGCGGGAGTACACCCGCACGTCGGCGCACCCGCGGGCGCGCAGCGCCGCCACGGACGCCCCGGCGTAGGCGCCGGTGCCGACGATGACGGCCCGGGCCGCGGGGTAGGGGCGCAGCACCGCCCCGGCGAGGTCGAGGCCGAGCGCGACGAGCGAACGGCCGGTCCCCCCGAGCGCGGTGTGGTGCCCGACCTGCTTGGACGTGCGCGAGGCGGTCTGGAAGAGCAGCTCGAGCGTCTTGGAGGTGGTGTCCTGGTCCCGCGCCACGACCAGCGAGCGCTTGACCTGGCCGGCGATCTCCCGCTCGCCCACGACCATCGAGTCGAGGCCGGACGCGACGGCGAACAGGTGCGCGGCGACGTCCGACCCGGTGCGCACCGCGAACGAGGCGGCGGCGGTCTCGGTGCTCACCCCGGACGCCTCGGCGACGAGGGCCGCGACGTGCCGGGTGGCGTGCCGCACCACGTCGCCGTCGAGCGGTGCGTCGACGTCGAGGTACAGCTCGAACCGGTTGCAGGTGGAGATGACGACGGCGCCCTGCACGGGGCGGCAGGAGCCCACGACGGTACGGCCCACGGACTCCGAGCCGGTCGACAGGCGCTCCAGCGCGTCGAGGTCCAGCTCGCGGTGGGATGCGGTGAGGGAGATCAGAACCACAGTGCCCCCCACTTTATGATCCTGGCCCCCTCGGGGCAGAATCGTGGACCGTGACATCCCCCACGGCGAACGTCAGCAACCTTCCCGGCTCCCACCCCCTGGTCGACGGGCGTACGACGACGTCCCCGCTGGTCAGCGCCCTGCGCGGCGACCGGCCCGACCGCACCCCGGTCTGGTTCATGCGGCAGGCGGGCCGCAGCCTGCCCGAGTACCGCGAGGTGCGACAGGGTGTCGGGATGCTCGAGTCCTGCCTGCGTCCCGAGCTCGCCGCGGAGATCACGCTGCAGCCCGTGCGCCGCCACGGCGTCGACGCGGCGATCTTCTTCAGCGACATCGTCGTCCCCCTGAAGCTGGCCGGCGTCGGCGTGGAGATCGTCTCCGGCGTCGGCCCGGTCATGGACCGCCCCTACCGCACGGCGGCCGACGTCGACGAGATGGTCTCGCGGGACGTGGACGACGCGGCGCTCGCACCGATCGCCGAGGCCGTCGCCCGGACCGTCGCCGGCCTGGCCGAGGAGACGGACGGGACGCCGCTGATCGGGTTCGGCGGGGCGCCCTTCACGCTCGCCGCCTACCTCGTCGAGGGCCGGCCGTCGCGCGACCACCTCGCCGCGCGCACCCTCATGCACGCCGACCCCGAGTCGTGGCGGCGCCTGACCGAGTGGACCGCGGACCTGACCGGACGGTTCCTGCGCACCCAGGTGCTCGCCGGCGCCAGCGCTGTCCAGCTCTTCGACTCCTGGGCCGGCTCGCTGTCGCTGGCCGACTACACGACGCACGTGGCGCCGTCGTCCACCCGCGCGCTGCGGCACGTG
The DNA here is from genome assembly GCF_013149805.1 of Isoptericola chiayiensis. Classification (GTDB taxonomy): domain Bacteria; phylum Actinomycetota; class Actinomycetes; order Actinomycetales; family Cellulomonadaceae; genus Isoptericola; species Isoptericola chiayiensis. The sequence goes on along the minus strand of NZ_JABEZT010000010.1, from coordinate 50,044 downwards.
GCGGACCTGCGGGTGCCCGACGCCGGCACCGACGGCCCGCTCGGCGTGCCCGGCATCCACTTCGGCACCGGCACCGGCCACCTGCTCGAGGCGCTGCGCGACGTCCTCACGGACGCCGGCCTGACGCACCGCACCGTCGGCATCGACTACCGCACGCCCCTGGACGAGGCCGCAGCCCTGCTCGGGGGCGACGTCCCGGTGCAGGGCAACCTCGATCCCGCGCTGCTCGGCGCCCCGCGAGAAGCGCTGGAGGCCCACGTGCGCGACGTCGTCGACCGCGGCCGCGCCGCCCCCGCCCACGTCGTCAACCTCGGCCACGGCGTGCCGCCGTCCACGGACCCGGACGTGCTCACCCGCGTCGTCGAGCTCGTGCACGCGCTGTGAGCCAGCGCGTCGACGCCGTCGTCGTCGGGGGCGGGATCGGCGGGCTCGTCGCGGCCCGCACGCTCATCGACCGCGGCCTGCAGACCGTCGTGCTGGAGGCCTCCACCCGGCTGGGCGGGCCGGTCCGGGGCGGGTCGTTCGAGTCGCTGCCGCGCGTGCCGCTCGACCTGGGCGCCGAGTCGTTCGCCGCGCGGGGCGGCGCCGTGACCGAGCTCGCGGACGAGCTGGGCCTCGACGTCGTCGCACCCGCCGGCCTGCCCGCCTGGGGGTACGCGGCCGGGCGTGCCTTCCCGCTGCCGGCCGCCGGGGTGCTGGGCATCCCGGCCGTGCCCTGGGCACCGGACGTGCGCCGGGCGATCGGCTGGCCCGGGGTCGCCCGGGCGGCGCTGGACCGGGTCCTGCCCCGCCAGGTGGGCGCCCGGGCCGAGGACCTCGGCTCCCTGGTGCGCGCCCGCCTCGGCGCCCGCGTCACCGACCGGCTCGTCGCCCCGGTCGCCGCGGGCGTGCACTCCGCCCCGCTGGAGCGGCTCGCCGTCTCCACCGTCGCCCCCGGGCTGCTGGACCGGTTCGCCGTGGAGGGTTCGCTGACGCGGGCCGTCGGCGCCCTGCGCGCCGCGGTCCCGGCCGGGTCCGCGGTGCGCGGCATCGACGGCGGTATCCACACCCTCGTCGAGGCCCTCGCCGGCGAGATCGCCGCGAGCGCCGAGGACTGGACGGACTCGCCCACCACGGACGCCACGGGCCCCATCCACACGGCGTTGCGGCTCGGGCACGAGGTGGTCGAGATCGAGCGGTCCGACGACGGCGACTGGGTCGTGCGCACGCGGGCCACGTCGGCGGGGGTGCGGGGCGGTCGCGGGTCGGTGCACACCACGGTGGCTCCCCGGCTGGTGGTGACCACCCCGGCGGTGGCGCCGCTGCTGGAGCCGTGGACCGGCGTCGTCCCGCGCCCGGAGGCCGGCGCGGACGTGCACCTGGTGACGCTGCTGCTGGAGGCTCCGGAGCTCGACGCGGCGCCGCGCGGGTCGGGGATGCTGGTGGCTCCCGCGTCCGACTCGTCCCAGGTGCGGGCCAAGGCGCTGACGCACGCGACGGCGAAGTGGCCGTGGCTGGCCGACCGGGTGCGCGCGGCGGCCGGCGAGGGTTTCCACGTGGTGCGGCTGAGCTACGGGCGGCTCGGGGAGCCCACCGTGGCCCCGGACGCGGACGAGGCGGCCCGGGACGCCTCCGGGCTGCTGGGGGTGCCGCTGACCGACCGGGTCGTGGACCACCTGGTCCAGCGGTGGGACGGTGCCCTGCCTCCCCCGACGCCCGCCTACCGGGCCGACGTCGCCGCGCTGAGCGCCGCCGTCGGGCGCACCCCGGGCCTGGCGACGACGGGCGGCTGGGTGGCCGGCACGGGGCTGGCCGCGATCGTGGGGCACGCCCAGGCGGCGGTCGAGGGGCTGTAGGCGGCGCCCCTCCCCGTCCCCCCGCGCGGTCGTACCTTCCGTCTCGCGGTCGTACGCGCCGGGTACGACCGCGGCACGGAAGGTACGACCGCGCGGCGGTGGCCGGCGTCTCCGGCGGCGGGGATCGGCGTCTATCGGACGACGCCGCGGGCCAGGTAGACCGTGTTGGTGGAGGTCCCGCCGGTGACCGGGTTGTCGAACGGCACCACGTGCGCCCGCTGCTCGGTGAACACCTGTCCGAGCGTCGCCTCGAACCCCTGGCCCGGCGGGTCGTCGGACCACAGCGCGAACGCGCCGCCCGGCTCCAGGTGCGCGGCCGCCGCGCGCAACCCCGCCGCGGTGTAGAAGTCGGCGTGGCTCGGGTGCAGCACGTGCTGCGGCGTGTGGTCGATGTCGAGCAGGATCGCGTCGTAGCGTTCCCGCGGCGCCGCACCCATGCGGACGAAGAAGTCGTCCTGCACGAGCCGGCAGCGCGGGTCGGTGGCGAGCCCTGCCGTCTCGGGCAGCAGCTCGCGCCGGTGCCAGTCCAGGACGGGACCGGAGTACTCGACCACCGTCAGGTCGGCGACCCGCGGGTCCGCGAGCGCCGCGTGCGCGGTGTAGCCGAGGCCCAGGCCGCCGACCAGCACCCGCAAGGCCGCGTCGGCGGGGGCGTCGAGGAGGTCGAGGGCGAGGGTGGCGAGCGCCCGCTCCGCCACCGTGAAGAGGCTCGACATGAGGTACTCGTCGCCGAGCCGGACCTCGTAGACGTCCTGGCGTGCGGCGGGGTCGTGCCGGCGGCGGAGGCTGATCTCGCCCATGGGGGTCGGCTGGAAGTCCAGTTCCTCGAAGCGCAGGGCCATCACTCGACCGGCTCCCCGCCGACCCAGCCGCGCTGGTCGATCACGGGCCGGTTGTGCGCGTAGTCCTCGTGCAGCATGGGCGAGGAGATCATCATGTCGGCCGTGGCGACGTTGCAGGCCATCGGCACGTTCCACACGGCGGCGAGCCGCAGCAGCGCCTTGACGTCGGGGTCGTGGGGCTGCGCCTCCAGCGGGTCCCAGAAGAAGATCAGCATGTCGATGGCGCCCTCGGCGATCTTGGCGCCGATCTGCTGGTCCCCGCCGACCGGCCCCGACAGGAGCCGGTGGACCGGCAGGCCCAGCTCGAACTCGAGCATGGTGCCGGTGGTGCCGGTGGCCCACAGGTGGTGCCCGGACAGCGTGCCGCGGTTGAACTCGGCCCAGCGCAGCAGCTCGACCTTCTTGTTGTCGTGCGCCACCAGGGCGATGCTGTGCCGGACGGCGTCCATGGGGCTCCCCTCACCCGGTCGTCGGGCGCGACCGGATGCTCTCATCGTGCCACCGGCTGCTGGGGGCCACCTGGACGACGGCGGGACGCGGGCACGACGGCGCCCGCCCGGTCCGTCGCGGGACCGGGCGGGCGTCGTCGGCGGTGATCAGTCGTCGAGGTCGATCGTGCGGGTGATCCGCTCGCCGTACCCGGACTTCGCGACGACCTTGATCCGGTGGTCGTCGTCGGCGCGGAACGTCTTGGTGACGGTGACGTTGCCGTACCTGTTCGCCCGCTTGGTGGCCGAGGCGACCTTCTTGCCGTCCCGGTAGTAGGACACGTTCCACCGGGCGTTCTTCTTCGGGCCGTTGACGCGCAGCTGGGCGGTGGCGCGGTCGTCGTCCCGCTCGGTCACGGAGTAGCCGTACCGGCTGCCCTTCGACCCCTTGCCGCTGCGGCACTCGAGGTCGTCGTCCAGCGCGATCGTGCGGACGATCTTCTGCCCCTTGGTGGTGGCGACGACGCGGTAGCGGTGGTCGTCGTCGCCGCGCACGGTCTTGGCGAAGGTCACGTCGCCCTTCTTGCCAGTGCGCTTCGAGGCCTGGTGGACCTTCGTGCCGTCGCGGTAGACCTTCACGGTCCACTTCTTGTTCTTGACTTTCGTGTCGATCGCCAGACGGGTGCGCATGCGGTCGTCGTCGCGCTCGGCGAGCGTGAGGCGGTACTGGGCGTTCTTGGTGCCGTAGCCCGAGCAGGTCACGCGGTCGTCGTCGTCCGCGTGCGCGGCGTTCGCGCCCACGCCGACGCTCGCCACCGCCAGGGCCAGCGCGGTGAGGGTTCCGAGGATGCGGTTCTTGAGCACGGTTGCTCCCGAGGACTCTTGCCGCGGGCGCCTGGTGCGCGGTGCGGCTGATGACGCTCACGCTAGGAAGCCGTGATGAGGTGCCCGTGAGGCGCCGATGAGAGTGCTCTCACGGCGCGTTCACGTCCCGTTCGCTGTGACGTCCGTCCGACGGCGGCACCCGGGTTGTCCCGCCCCCACCGGTCTGCGAGAGACTGGCCGGGTGAGCACCCCACCCCTGCGCCTCGGTACGCGTGCCAGCGCGCTGGCCACCACCCAGTCCGGGACCGTCGCGCGGCGCCTCGAGGAGCTGCTGGACCGGCCCGTCGAGCTTGTGCACATCACCTCCCAGGGCGACGCCGACCGCACCACCCCGCTCGCCTCCCTCGGCGGCGCCGGAGTGTTCGTCGCCGCGCTGCGCGAGGCGCTGCTCGACGATCGCTGCGACATCGCCGTGCACTCCCTCAAGGACCTGCCCACCGCGCAGCCCGACGAGCTGCGCATCGTCTCCCCCGAGCGCGAGGACCCCCGCGACGCGCTGTGCGCCCGCGACGGCCGCACCCTCGACACCCTGCCCCGCGGCGGTCGCGTCGGCACCGGGTCGCCGCGCCGTGCCGCCCAGCTGCGCGCCGCCCGCCCCGACCTCGACGTCGTCGACATCCGCGGCAACGTCGGCACCCGCCTCGCCCGGGCGCTCGGCGACGAGGCCGACCTCGACGCCGTCGTCCTCGCCTTCGCGGGCCTGGCGCGGCTCGAGCGGACCGACGTCGTCTCCGAGCTGCTCGACCCCCTCGTCGTCGCACCCGCCCCCGGCCAGGGCGCCCTCGCCGTCGAGGCGCGGACCGCCGACCTGACCGCCGACGCGGAGCTCGCCCGCGCGTTCGCCGCCCTCGACCACCGGCCCACCCGCCTGGCCGTCACCGCCGAACGCGCCGTCCTCGCCCGCCTCGAGGCCGGCTGCTCCGCCCCGATCGGCGCCTACGCCCGCCTCGAGGACGGTGCGCTGGCGCTCGCCGCCGTCGTCTCCCGCGTGGACGGCACCGAACAGCTCTCGCACACCGCCCGCGTCGAGATCGCCTCCCACGTGGCCGACGACGACGCCGACCCGGCCGCGTACGACCTCGGCGTGCGCGTCGCCGAACGGCTGCTCGCCGACGGCGCCGCGCGGCTGGCCGAGCTCACGGCCGCCCCGGCCCCCACGACCGCCGGGGCCGACCGCGTCCCCACGGGGACGGACGACCCGGAGGGTCCGTGACGGCGCTCGCCGGCACGTCCGTCCTGCTGCCTCGCGCACCTGAGCGTGCCGCGGGTCTGGCCGCGCTGCTGCGCGACGCCGGCGCCCGGGTGACGGTCGCGCCCGTCATCGAGCGGGCACCGGCCACCGACCAGGACGCGCTGGCCGACGCCGTCGCGCGGCTCCGCGCCGGGGAGTACGCCTGGACCGTGATCACGAGCGTCAACGCCGTGGACGCACTGGTCGGGACACCCGGCGCCGGCGCCTCGCCGCCCCTCGCCGACGTCCCCACCCGGTGGGCCGCCGTCGGACCGGCGACCGTCCGCGCCCTGCACGCCGTGGGCGTCGAGCCCGAGCTGGTGCCCGACGACGCCTCCGCGGCCGGGCTGGTCGCCGCGTTCGGCCGCCTGCCCGGGCCTGACGGCGAGAGGGTGCTGCTCCCGCTCGGCGACCTCGCCCGCCCGACCCTGCGCGACGGGCTCGCGGGGCTCGGCCGGCGACCCGACGTCGTCACCGCCTACCGCACGGTCCGCTCCGCGCTGCCCGCCGACGTCGTCGCCCGGCGCTACGATCTGGTGGTCGTCACCTCCGGTTCCGTGGCCCGTGAGATCGCCGACCAGCTCGGCACCGCGGCACCCGTCGTCGCCATCGGACGGCCGTCCGCGCAGGCCGCCCGCGAGGCCGGACTGACCGTCGCCACCGTCGCCACCACCCCGACCGACGACGGCCTGGCCGCCGCCGTCACCACCGCCCTGGAGCACAACCCATGAGCCTCACCGGTCCCGTCCACCGGCCGCGCCGGCTGCGCACGACGCCCCGCATGCGCCGCCTCGTCGCCGAGACCCGCCTGCACGCCGCCGACCTCGTGGTGCCGCTGTTCGTCAAGGAAGGCATCGACGAGCCCGTGCCGATCTCGTCGATGCCCGGCCAGGTGCAGCACACCGAGGCCACCCTCGCCGATGCCGTGACGGCGGCCGGACGGGCCGGCGTCGGGGGCGTCATGCTGTTCGGCATCCCCGCGGTGCGCGACGCCGAGGGCTCGGCCGGGACGGACCCCGACGGGATCCTGCAGCGCGGGCTGCGCACCGCGCGCGAGGCCGTCGCCGCCGTCGAGCGCGAGACCGGACGGCCCGGACCCGTCGTCATGGCCGACACCTGCCTCGACGAGTTCACCGACCACGGGCACTGCGGCGTCCTCGCCGCCGACGGCACCGTGGACAACGACGCCACGCTCGAGCGCTACGCCGCCATGGCCGTCGTCCAGGCCCGCGCAGGAGCCGAGGTGGTGGCGCCGTCCGGGATGATGGACGGTCAGGTCGCCGTGATCCGCGAAGCCCTCGACGGCGCCGGGTTCACCGACGTGTCGATCCTGGCCTACAGCGCCAAGTACGCCTCGGCGTTCTACGGCCCGTTCCGCGAGGCCGTCGACTCGGCGCTTTCCGGCGACCGACGCACCTACCAGATGGACGCCGCGAACTCCCGCGAGGGACTGCGCGAGGCCGACCTGGACCTGGCCGAGGGCGCCGACGTCGTCATGGTCAAGCCGGCCGGCACCTCGCTGGACGTGCTGCGCGACGTCGCCGACCGCTCCGACGTGCCGGTCGCCGCCTACCAGGTCTCCGGCGAGTACGCGATGATCGAGGCCGCGGCCGCGAACGGCTGGATCGACCGCCGCGGCGCCGTCCTCGAGTCCGTGCTGGCGATCAAGCGCGCCGGCGCCGACCTGATCCTGACCTACTGGGCGCTCGAGATCGCCGACTGGCTCGGCTGACCGTTCCGCGCCCGCTCGCTGCCGCACCCCACGGAAGGACCACCATGACGGACACCGCAGGCTTCGGCCAGGTCGAGACCGCGCTGGTCGGGGCGACGCCCCCGGCCGACAACCACACCGCGTTCCTGCGCGCCCAGGACGCCATCCCCGGCGGCGTGAACTCGCCGGTGCGCGCCTACGGGTCCGTCGGCGGCGACCCCCGGTTCCTCACCTCCGCCCGCGGCCCGTACGTCACCGACGTGGCCGGGCGAGAGTACGTGGACCTGGTCGGGTCGTGGGGTCCGGCGCTGCTCGGCCACGCCCACCCCGAGGTGGTGGCGGCCGTGCAGGAGGCGGCCGCACGGGGTCTGTCCTTCGGGGCGCCGACGGTGGGCGAGGTCGAGCTCGCCGAGGAGGTCCGACGGCGCGTCCCGGCCGCCGAGCACGTGCGGCTCGTGTCCACGGGCACCGAGGCGACGATGACGGCCGTGCGGCTCGCCCGCGGCGTCACCGGTCGGCCGCTGGTCGTGAAGTTCGCCGGCTGCTACCACGGGCACGTCGACGGGCTGCTCGCCGAGGCCGGGTCCGGCGTCGCGACCCTGTCGATGCCCGGCTCCGCCGGCGTCACCGAGGCCTCCGCCGCCGAGACGCTCGTGCTGCCCTACAACGACCTGGCCGCCGTGGAGGCGGCGTTCGCGGAGCACGGCGACCGGATCGCGGCCGTGATCACCGAGGCCGCACCCGCCAACATGGGCGTCGTGCCGCCGTCGGACGGCTTCAACGCGGGGCTGCGGCGGCTGACGTCGCAGCACGGGGCGCTGCTGATCCTCGACGAGGTGCTCACCGGGTTCCGCGTCTCGGAGGCCGGGTACTGGGGCCTGGAGAACACCGGCCGCGCGGCCGACGCCCGCTGGACGCCGGACCTGTTCACGTTCGGCAAGGTGATCGGCGGCGGGATGCCCGTCGCCGCCCTCGGCGGTGCCGCCTCCGTGATGGACCACCTGGCGCCGTCCGGCCCCGTCTACCAGGCGGGCACCCTGTCGGGGAACCCGGTGGCCGTGGCCGCCGGGCTGGCGACGCTGCGCCTGGCCGACGAGATGGTCTACGACCACGTCGCCGCGGTCGCCACGACGGTGTCGGACGCGCTCGGGTCCGCGCTCGAGACCGCCGGCGTGCCGCACCGGGTGCAGCGCGTCGGGTCGCTGTTCTCCGTGTTCTTCGGCGAGGCCGCCGCCCGCGACGGCGTGCGCTCCTACGCCGACGCGCAGGCGCAGGACGTGTACCGCCACAAGCCGTTCTTCCACGCCATGCTCGACGCCGGCGTCAACCTCCCGCCGTCGCTGTTCGAGGCCTGGTTCTGCTCCGCAGCCCACGACGAGGACGCCGTCGGACGGATCCTCGAGGCGCTGCCCGCCGCCGCGCGGGCGGCCGCGGAGGCGACGCCGGACTGACGTCGTCGCGGCGCCGGACCGGCGTCGTCCTGTCCAGCGGGCGTCCGGTGGGACGACGGGCCGAGCGGCGTCCTCACGCCGCCCGGCCCGTACCGCTCACCGCGCGCCGACGCCGTCCCGGGCCGAGGCCGGCGTGGCCCGCTTCGTGCCCTCCACGACCAGACGCACCGATCCCGCCTTCGACCGCTTGAACGAGGTGGCGATCTCGCCACCCTGCCCGGTGGTCACGTGCTTGACCGTGCGCCAGCTCCCCGCGCCACGCGGGTCGAACTGCACGGCGACGCGCACACCCTTGCGGCCCTTCCACACGCCGTCGTCCGACGTCGCGGAGCGCCACACGTCCTCCTGCAGCGTGCCGCGGACCCGGACCACGGCGCGCGAAACCTTCGCGCGGTAGGCGTCGGCCCCCACGATCCGGCGCTCGTTGCGCAGGTGGACGGTGGTCAGGTGGTCGTCGAACGGGTACAGCCACGACTCGCCGTACACCGGCGTGAGCTCGGCCCCGACCGCCAGCCGCTGCGGCTCCAGGTGGTCGAACTTGCGGAACCTGATCGTCGTCTTCTTCGTCGTGGCGACCTTGCTCGAGAAGTCCGCCCAGGCCCACGACCAGGCTCCGTTGATCGACTCGGCCACGGCGGTGCCGCCGTCGGCCCACCACCCCGTGAACTCCCCCGGACCGGAGAAGCTGAGCTTCGCGGTCACCGGCACCTTGGTGAACCCGTCCCGGTTGATCGTGACGTACGTCGGCGTCGTCACCGTCATACGGACGGACCGCCCGTCACCGTCGGAGTCGGTCGTCGAGCCGCTCCCCGCCGCGGCCGGGGCTGCGATGCCCCCGACGGCCAGGACGGCGCCCACCAGGGACGCCAGGATCGTGCGCTTCATCGTGCTTCTCCTTCGTCGAACCGCTCGGCACAGCGCACGTGCGGCGGCTCAGAGTAGCGGCGCGAGAGGCCCTGGTGACCCCGGCAACCGGTTTTCACCCGCTGGCTCCATGATCCCGGTCGCCCTGGTCCGCGGCGTGTCGCTTCAGTACGTTGGGGACTTCTCGGATGAACTGAACGTGACATCGCACACGGAGAGGCAACCGACCATGAACAAGACCCAGCTCGCGGCCGACGTCGCGGCCCGCACCGGGAGCACCCCGACCGAGGCGCGCCGCCACGTCGACGCCGTCCTGAGCTCCATCGTCGAGAGCGTCGCCGACGGCGACCGCGTCTCCCTGGTCGGATTCGGCACGTTCACGGGCGCCGAGCGACCCGCCCGCACCGCGCGCAACCCGCAGACCGGCGCCTCGGTGGAGGTCCCCGCCGCCGTCGTGCCGCGCTTCCGTGCCGGCACCGGCTTCCGGACGCGGGTGTCCGAGTCGGGCAACGCCACCCCGGCCGCCGCGTCCCCCTCGCCGGCCACGCGGTCGACGTCGAAGGCTGCCGCGAAGTCGGCCTCGAAGGCGAAGGACGAGAAGTCCGGCAAGAAGAAGGACTCCAAGAAGGACTCGAAGAAGAAGTCCAAGAAGGGCAAGAAGTCCAAGAAGAAGTGACGCCCGGCCCGCAAAGCGCTCGCAGCGAGCCCCGGACCCACCACGGGTCCGGGGCTCGCCGCGTCCCGGGCACGACGCACACCTGTTGACGCCATACCCCTTGGGGGTATGCTGAAGCCATGACCGACACCGCAGCACCCGAGCACGCAGCCGCCGGCGAGCACGACGGCCCGCACGGCTACGCCTCGGACAAGGCCGCCTACCTCAAGCGGATGCGCCGCATCGAGGGGCAGGTGCGCGGCATCGCCCGCATGATCGACGAGGACGTGTACTGCATCGACGTCCTCACCCAGGTCTCCGCGGTCACCAAGGCGCTGCAGTCGGTCAGCCTCGCCCTCGTCGAGGACCACCTGGGCCACTGCGTCGTCGACGCCGCCCGCGAGTCCGACGAGGCCGGCGCCGCCAAGGTCAAGGAGGCGACCGCCGCCATCGGTCGCCTCGTCCGCAGCTGAACACCCGACATACGAGGAGCACCATGAGCACCGTCACCACCCTGGGCGTCACCGGCATGACCTGCGCCAACTGCGTCGCCCACGTCACCGAGGAGCTCGAGTCGGTGGACGGCGTCGAGCACGTCAGCACCGTCCTGAACGAGGGCGGGGAGTCGGAGGTCACCGTGTTCTCCGACGAGCCGGTCGCCGAGGACGCCCTGCGTGCCGCCGTCGACGAGGCCGGTGACTACGCCGTCGCCTCCGTCGACGTCCAGACCGACGCCCTCGCCGCGCAGCAGGCCGAGCAAGCACCCGGCAAGCAGGACGCGCACGACGCCGCCGCCCGCACCTACGGCCAGCACTGACCGCACGCCCGGGCACCGGGCCATCCCGCGGGCCGCCTGCCGGACCGTCGCACCGCGACGCAGGCAGCCCGCGCCGCACCCCACCCCACCGGGACCGGGTGCCCCACCGCGACGACCGCCACCCCGGACCTGTCGCGGGTGATGTCCGCACCCTTGGAGTCACCCATGACACAGACACCCGAATCGCTCACCACGACCCCCGACGCGCAGGCCCCGATCGCGGAGGTCGACCTCGCCGTCACCGGCATGACCTGCGCCTCCTGCGTCGCCCGCGTCGAGAAGCGGATCGGCCGCCTCGAGGGCGCCACCGCCACGGTCAACCTCCCCCTCGAGACCGCCCGCGTCACCCTGACCTCCCCCGTCAGCGAGGACGCCCTGCTCGACGCCGTCGCCGGCGCCGGGTACAGCGCCCACGTCACCGGCCGCCGCGACCTGGCGCCCCACCCCGCCGGGGACGACGATGGCACGCCGGGAGCGCCGTCGTCCCGCGCCCCGCACGACGACCGGGGTGACGGGGTGCCGTCGGCGCACGAGACCCCCGCACACGAGCACACCGAGTACCGCGGCGACGACCTTCGCCGCCGCCTGCGCGTCGCCGCCGTGCTGACCGTGCCCGTGGTGGCGCTGTCGATGCTTCCCGCCTGGCAGTTCCCCGGCTGGCAGTGGGTGGTCGCCGCTCTCGCCCTGCCGGTGGTCACCTGGGGCGCCTGGCCCTTCCACCGGGCTGCCGCCCGCGCGGCCCGGCACGGCTCCTCGACCATGGACACGCTCGTCTCGATCGGGGTCGCGGCCGCGACGCTGTGGTCGCTGTGGGCCCTGCTCCTCGGCGGGGCCGGCGAGCTCGGCATGACCATGGACGCCTCGCTGCTGCCCTCGCGCGAGCACACCGGACCGCCGGAGCTGTACTTCGAGGTCGCGGCCGTGGTCACCACGTTCCTGCTGGCCGGCCGCTACGCCGAGCACCGGTCCAGGCGACGCGCCGGCGACGCCCTGCGATCCCTGCTGCAGATGGGCGCCAAGGACGCCGAACGGGTGGTCTTGGACGACGGCGGCACCCCGGTCGGCGGGCCCGACGGCCCCGTCACCGAGCGGGTCGCCGTGGCCGCCCTGCGCGTCGGCGACCTGTTCACCGTGCGGCCCGGGGAGAAGGTCGCCACCGACGGCGAGGTCGTCGACGGCGCCTCCGCGATCGACACGTCCCTGCTCACCGGGGAGCCGGTGCCGGTGGACGTCTCCCACGGCGACACCGTCACGGGAGCGACCGTCAACACCTCCGGGCACCTCGTGGTCCGCGCGTCCCGGGTCGGCGAGGAGACCACCCTCGCCCAGATGGGCCGGCTGGTCGCCGAGGCCCAGACCGGCAAGGCGCCCGTCCAGCGGCTCGCGGACCGGATCTCCGCCGTGTTCGTGCCGATCGTGCTCGTGCTCGCCGTCCTGACGCTGGCCGGCTGGCTCGTGGCCGGCGCGGACCTGCAGTTCGCGTTCACCGCGGCCGTCGCGGTGCTCATCATCGCCTGCCCGTGCGCGCTGGGGCTCGCCACCCCGACGGCGCTGCTCGTCGGCACCGGCCGGGGCGCCCAGCTCGGCGTGCTCATCAAGGGCCCGGAGATCCTGGAGTCCACGCGCCGCGTCGACACGGTGGTTCTGGACAAGACCGGGACCGTCACGGCCGGCGCGATGGCGCTGGAGCAGTTGGTGCCGGCGTCGGGCGTCGACGCCGACGAGGCGCTGCGGTACGCGTCCGCCGTCGAGGCCCGCAGCGAGCACCCGGTCGCCCGCGCGATCGCCGCGGCCGCCGGCCGCCACCGCGCCGACCTCCAGCCCGCCGACCTCCAGCCTGCCGATGGCTACGATCCGTTGCAGTACGAGGCTGGGAGTGCAACAGATCGTAGCCGTCGGCCCGACGGGGCGGCCGGCGCCGGGGCGGCCGGCGCCGGGGCGGAGGCTGCCGGGGCGGAGGCTGCCGGGGCGGGGGCCGACGGCGTCACGATCGGCGCGCTGCAGGTGTTCGACTTCCGCTCGACGCCGGGTGGCGGCGTCGAGGCCGTGGTCCGGGCCGCGCACTCGGGGCTCGGGAGCACCGAGGCCGACGCACGCGGCGCGGCCGGGATCAACGGGCTCGGAAGCCGCCGGGTCGTCGTCGGCCGCACGGGCTGGCTCGACGAGGCCGGGGTGCGGGTCCCGGACGAGGTGCGTACCGCCGTCGAGCGGGCCGAGGACGACGGGGCGACCGCCGTCGTCGTCGCCTGGGACGGCACGGCACGGGCCGCGCTCGTGCTGCGCGACCCGGTGAAGCCGACGTCGGCCACCGCGGTGCGCGAGCTGCGGGACCTCGGGCTGGAGCCGGTGCTGCTCACCGGGGACGCCGAGGGCGCGGCGCGCGCCGCGGCGCGGGAGGTCGAGATCGACCGCGTGATCGCCCGCGTGCTGCCGCAGGACAAGGCGGCCGTGATCTCCGGGCTGCAGTCGCAGGGGCGCACCGTGGCGATGGTGGGCGACGGCGTGAACGACGCCGCGGCGCTGGCCACCGCCGACCTGGGGCTGGCGATGGGCACTGGCACCGACGTGGCGATCGAGGCGAGCGACATCACGCTCGTGCGGGGCGACCTGCGGGCGGCCGCGACCGCCGTGCGGCTGTCCCGGCGCACCCTGCGGATCATCAAGCAGAACCTGTTCTGGGCGTTCGCCTACAACGTCGCCGCGATCCCGCTGGCGGCGGCGGGTCTGCTGAACCCGATGATCGCGGGCGCGGCGATGGCGGCGTCGTCGGTCATCGTGGTGGGCAACTCCCTGCGGCTGCGCCGCGCCGCCTGATCCGGATCCGGCCCACCCCCCACCGTTGTGGGCGCACTTCCTGGCCCGTGAAACGCCACAGACGTGACGTTTCGGGCCAGGAAGTGCGCCCACAACCTCGAAGGGTCAGCGGAAGCGGCGCCCCTCGTCGCGGCGGTAGGCCACCACGGCCAGCGTCGTGAACACCGCCGTCCAGCCGAGCAGCACCGGCCACGCCCAGGCGTAGGCGTCCGCGCCGGTCAACGCCTGCACCAGCAGGTCACGACCGGCGCGGGTCGGCGTCACCTGCGACAGGGTGTCCAGCCAGGACGGGAACATCATCGGCGGCAGGAACAGCCCACCGGCGAACGCCAGCGGGAACAGCACGACCTGCACCACCGGCAGCGCCGCCTTCGCCGACAGCGAGTAGCCGACCGCCATGCCCAGCAGCACGAACGGCACCGACGCCGCCAGGATCACGCCGATGCCGGTGAGCAGCTCCAGCAGCGTCACCGAGGCGGCCGTGAACAGCCACCCGATGACGATCAGCGGCACCAGCCCGAACAGCGCGAAGATCGCCCCGTTGAGGATGCGCGCGATCATGCGGGGCGCCGGCCCGGCCGGCAGCGAGCGCACGAACGGGTCGAACGGGAGCTGGCGGTCCTCGGCCACGCCGAGCCCGTAGGTGAACAGGCTCGCCGAGCACACCGCGAACAGCGACAGCCCGGCCACCGCCATCGTGGCCGCGAGGGGGTTCTGGGCGACCTGGCTCTGGGGCACCACGAAGAAGAACATCGCCAGCGAGGGGAAGAGCATGTTCCCGAGCACGGCGATCGGGATCCGCACCGTCTCGAGGAACTGGAACTTCAGGTGCAGCCAGGTCAGCACCACCGGGTTGAGGGTGCCCGACGGCGGTGCCTGCGTGGGTGCGGCGGGCGCGGTGGTCATCGTCCCGCTCCTTCCAGGGGGTTGTCGTCGGCGACCATCTCGGCGAACGCCTCCTCGAGGCTGGCGCCGCGGATCTGCAGGTCGGAGAACTCGACGCCGGAGGTCACCAGCGCGCGGACCAGCGCGTCCGCGTCCGGGGTGTAGAGCTGCTGGACGCCGTCGCCGCGGTGCTCGCCGCGGGAGACCCCGGACCAGGACGTGAGGTCCGTCGTCGTGCGCACGGACACCCGCCGCAGCCCGACGCGGCTGAGGATGCCGTCCAGGGAGTCGTCGGCGCGCACGACGCCGTGGTCGATGACGACGACGCGTTCGGCCAGCGCCTGCACCTCCTCCAGGTAGTGGCTGGTCAGCAGCACCGTCCCGCCGCCGGCGTGGTACTGCCGGATCGCGTCCCAGAGCGCCTGGCGGGCGGTGACGTCGAGGCCGGTGGTGGGTTCGTCGAGCAGGACCACCCGCGGCCGGCCGACCAGGGACAGCGCGACGGCGAGGCGTCGCTTCTGCCCGCCGGACAACGACCCGGTCTGCTTGCGCGTCTTGTCGGTGAGCCCGAACTGCTCGAGCAGCTCGGCGGTGGGTACCGGGTCGGGGAAGTGCCCGCCGACGAAGTCGACGACCTCGCCGACGCGCAGCGTCGGGGGCAGGCCGGTCTCCTGCGGGGTGATGCCGAGCCCGACCCGGGTGGCGGCGTCGCGCGGGTCGCCGCCGAGCAGCCGGACGGTGCCGACGTCAGGCCGGCGCTGCCCGCTGATCAGCGACAGCAGGGTGGTCTTGCCGGCGCCGTTCGGGCCGAGCATCCCCACGAGCTCGCCCGGGGCGACGTCGAGGCTGACGTCGTCGAGGGCCGTGACGTCGCCGAACCGGCGCGTGACGCCGTCGACGGTGATGACGGTCATGCTCCCGCTCCTCTCAGCAGGTCGTTCAGGGTGGTGGTGTAGTCCTCGAACGCTCGTCGACCGGCGGTGGTCAACGTCAGGTAGGTGGCCGGCCGGCGGCCGGCGTGCGTCTTGGTGACCTGCACGTAGCCGGCGTCCTCCAGCCGGCGCACGTGGGTCGAGAGGTTCCCGGCGGTCATCTCGAGCAGCTTCTGCAGCTTGGGGAAGGTGATCTCCTCGTCCGGGGGCAGCGCCGCGAGCGCCGCGACGACGCGGAGCCGCGCCGGTGCGTGGATGACGGGGTCGAGGTCGCTCATGCGGCGTCCCGCTCGACGGCGGTGCTCGCGGGGGCCGGCGTGCCGGTGCGGCGCCGTCGCGCGGCCAGGGCGACCTCGACGACCGCCATGACGAGGAATCCCCCGCCGCCGGCCGCCGCCATCACGAGGTAGGTGGTGGGCATGCCGGCGAACGTCGCGGCACCGGCCACGAGGATGATCCACACCCCGAGCCCGTAGAGCCGGACCTCGCCGAAGCAGGCGGCGCCGCCGAGGTACATCAGGCCCACGATCACGCAGGCCAGCGCGTTGGCGACCAGGCCGATGACGGCGTCGGAGGCGCCGGCGTCGGCGATCCCGCCGAGGATCAGCCCGTAGACGGAGAACCCGACGGGCCACCCCCATCCCCACAGGGCGCCGGCGCGGGCGCTCGGCCCGCGGGTGCCGGCGGTGCGTCGCACGATGTGGACGATGGTGATCGCGACGGCGGCGGCGAGCAGCGCGAAGAAGACGGCGAAGGCGACGCCGCCGGGGCTGGCGCCGGTGTCGCGGGCACTCACCCACAGGACCGTGTAGCCGACTCCCCAGGCCACGGCCCAGGTCCCGAAGAGCAGGCGACCGTCGGGTTCGAGGCCTCGGCGGGCACGCTCCTGGGAGGCGGCGATGAGGCGCTGGGACTCCGCGACATCGAGGCGGGGGTCGTCGCCGGTCGGCGTGCGGTCGACGTGAGCGTTCATGGACGGACTCCTCGGGATCAGCAAACCACTTTGTAATGCAAACTAGTTTGAAGGATGGCACAGCCCGGCGCCCGCCACAACCCCCTCCCGGCGCGGGCACCAAATGTGATATCACTTTGATAGCGCCAGGACGGCGTGCCCGACGAACCCAGGGAGCCACCCCGATGACCGACCCCGCCCCCACCCGCGACCTCGGCGCGCCCGCCCCGACCGGCACGCCCGTCGGCCACGCCGGCACCCGCGTCGACATCGCCGAACGGGACGCCTGGTCCCTCGGGGCCGGTGGGACCGTGCTCGCGATCGTGCTCGCCGCCGCCCTCCTCCTGCTCGGCATCGCCACCATGCTCGCGGCCGGCCCGGTCGGCATCGTGCCCGGCATCCTGCTCGCCGTCGTCGGCGTCCTGCCGCTGACCGGCATCGCCGTCGTCAGCCCCGGCCAGACCCTCGTGGTCCAGTTCTTCGGTCGCTACGTCGGCACCGTGCGGCGCACCGGTCTGGTGCTCACCGTCCCGCTCTCCACCCGTTCCAAGGTGTCGGTGCGCGTACACAACTTCGAGACCAGCGAGCTCAAGGTCAACGACGCCGACGGCAACCCGATCAACATCGCCACGATCGTCGTGTGGCAGGTCGCCGACACCGCGCGGGCCAGCTTCGCCGTCGAGGACTACGACGACTTCGTCGTGGTGCAGTCCGAGTCCGCGCTGCGGCACGTGGCCATGTCCCACCCGTACGACGGCGGCAACGGCACCGAGTCGCTGCGGGGCGCGACCGAGCTCGTGTCGGACGAGATCGCCGCCGAGGTGGCCGAACGGGTGGCCGTCGCCGGCGTCGAGGTCATCGAGGCACGCATCTCCCACCTCGCCTACGCGCCCGAGATCGCCCAGGCGATGCTGCAGCGCCAGCAGGCCGGCGCCATCATCGCGGCCCGCGAGCGCATCGTGGACGGCGCGGTCTCCATGGTCGAGACGGCACTGCACCGCCTCGAGGCCGAGGACGTCGTGGCCCTCGACGACGAGCGCCGCGCCACGATGGTCTCCAACCTGCTCGTCGTGCTGTGCGGGGAGAGCCGGGCCACCCCGGTCGTCAACGCGGGGTCGCTCTACCAGTGACGAGCCAGGCGGCAGCGTCCGGGGACGACGACGGCACCCCGGCGGGCGGCGACGCACCGGAGAGTGCCGGGCCCGCCGCAGGGTCGCCGTCGTCGACCGGACGCCGGCCCGCCCGCAAGCAGGTGCCGCTCCGGCTGGACCCCGCCGTCCACGAGGCGCTGGCGCGATGGGCCGCCGACGACCTGCGCAGCGTCAACGCGCAGATCGAGATGCTGCTGCGCCGGGCGCTGCGCGACGCGGGTCGAATGCCCCGCGACGCCCGTCCGCCCCGCCGACCGGGCCGGCCGCCGTCGGCCCCCTGACCCGGCCCCTGACCTCAGCTGTGGGCGCACTTCTTGGGCGTCGAAAACACACATTCATCTCATTTCAGGCCACAAAGAGCGCCCACAGCGGTGCGGAGGGGTGCCTAGGCTGGGGCGGTGACCGCACCGCAGACCGCCCCCGCGGCGCCGTGGACCCCGCCCGCACCCGCAGCACCCGTCCGCAGCGCCCGCGACCGCCGTCGGACCGGCGCCGAGATCTGGCTCGTCCTCGGCCTCAGCCTCGGCCAGAGCGCCGTCTACGCGATCGTCAACATCGTCGCCCGGCTCACCTCGGGCACGGCGCTCGCCGAGCAGTCGGCCACGCTCAACGCCTCCCGCTCGGCCCGCCCCTACCTCGACCTGACCTACCAGCTGCTCGGCATCGCGTTCGCCGTCCTGCCCGTCGCGCTCGCGCTCTACCTGCTGTCCGCGCGCGGACCCGGGACGCTGCGCCGGATCGGGTTCGACGCCGCCCGGCCCGGCCGCGACACCGCCTGGGGGTTCGCGCTCGCCGCCGCCATCGGCATCCCCGGCCTCGCGTTCTACGCGCTCGGCCGGGCGCTCGGCATCACCGTCGAGATCCAGGCCAGCGCCCTGAGCGAGTACTGGTGGACCGTGCCCGTCCTGATCCTCGCCGCCCTGCAGAACGGCCTGCTCGAGGAGGTCATCGCCGTCGCCTACCTGCACGAACGCACCGCCGACCTCGGCTGGCACCGGCTCACGTTCATCGTCACCAGCTCGCTGCTGCGCGGCTCCTACCACCTCTACCAGGGCATCGGGCCGTTCCTCGGCAACGTCGTCATGGGCGTCGTCTTCTCCTGGTTCTACACCTCACGGTGGGGGCGCCACCGGGTGCTGCCCCTCGTCGTCGCGCACACCCTGCTCGACGTCGTCGCGTTCGTCGGCTACGCGTTCGTGCCCGACGCGTGGCTCGCGGCGCTCGGCGTGGGCTGAGCCCTCCGCCGGGCCTGCTCGACCGGGTCGGGCACCGGCAACGACGCGAGCAGCCGGCGCGTGTACTCCTCCCGCGGCGAGCCCAGCACCTCGGCCCCCGTGCCCTCCTCGACGAGGCGGCCGCGGTAGAGCACCGCGATCCGGTCGGCGAGCCGGTCCACGACCGCCAGGTCGTGGGAGACGAACAGGCACGCGAACCCCAGCTCGTCCTGCAGCTCGGCGAACAGCTCCAGCACGCGGGCCTGCACCGAGACGTCCAGGGCCGACGTCGGCTCGTCCGCGACCAGCAGCTCCGGCTCGAGGGCCAGGGCCCGCGCCAACGACGCCCGCTGCCGCTGACCGCCGGAGAGCTCGTGCGGGTACCGGTCGCCGTAGGACCGCGGGAGCTGGACGGCCTCCAGCAGCTCGTCGACCCGTCCGCGCGCCGCGTCCGGGGACGACGCCCGCCCGTGCACCACCAGCGGCTCGGCCACGCACTCGGCGATC
This sequence comes from Isoptericola chiayiensis, assembly GCF_013149805.1. Taxonomy (GTDB): domain Bacteria; phylum Actinomycetota; class Actinomycetes; order Actinomycetales; family Cellulomonadaceae; genus Isoptericola; species Isoptericola chiayiensis. The sequence goes on along the minus strand of NZ_JABEZT010000010.1, from coordinate 30,870 downwards.
GTCAGCAGCGGGTTGAACGACGTCGCCGGGTCCTGGAACACGAAGCCGAGGCGAGGACGCATGTCCGCCAGCGCTCGCCCCCGCGCACCGCGCATCTGCGTGCCCAGCACCCGCAGGGAACCGTCCGTGACCGGCTGCAGGCCCGCCACCGCGCGCGCGATCGTGGTCTTGCCCGACCCCGACTCGCCGACCAGGCCCAGCACCTCGCCGGGGCGGATCGTCAGGGACACGTCGTCGACGGCGGTGAAGCCCGGCCGGCGGAACCGGCCCGGGTAGGTGATGGTCAGGTGCTCGGCCGCGACGACGGGGTCGGCGTCCGCCCAGCCCTCCGGACGGGCAGCGGCCCGGGCCTCGGCGCGCGCCGTCCCCTCGCCGACGCGAGGCACCGCACCGAGCAGCGACCGCGTGTACTCGGCCTGCGGCGCGGCGAAGAGGTCCGCCACGGGAGCCTCCTCGACCACCTTGCCGTGGAACATCACCGCGACCCGGTCGGCGAGGTCCGCGACCACACCCATGTTGTGCGTGATGAGCACGATCGCGGTTCCCGTGGAGTCCCGCAGGCTGCGCAGCAGGTCCAGGATCTCCGCCTGGACCGTCACGTCCAGCGCGGTCGTCGGTTCGTCGGCGACGATCAGCCCGGGGTTCAGCACCAGCGCCATCGCGATCACCACGCGCTGCTTCTGCCCGCCGGAGAACTGGTGCGGGTAGTGGTCCACCCGCTGCTCCGGGTCGGGGATGCCGACCGTCCGCAGCACCTCGACGGCGCGCCGTCGGGCCTCCTTCGCCGAGACCCTGCCGTGGGCGCGCAGACCTTCGGTGATCTGCCAGCCCACCGTGTACACGGGGTTCAGGGCGGTGGACGGCTCCTGGAACACCATCGCCACGTCCCGGCCGCGCACCTGACGCAGCTCGCCCGCGGACACGTGCACGACGTCGGTCTCCGTCCCGTCGCGCCCGCTGAGCACGACGGCGCCGCTCGCCGTCGCCGTCGCCGGCAGCAGCCCGAGGACGGTCTTGGCCGTCACCGTCTTGCCGGACCCGGACTCGCCCACGATGGCGAGCACCTCGCCGGGTGCGACGTCGAGGCTGACGCCGTCGACGGCCCGCACCGGGCCGGTGTCGGTGGCGAACGAGACTGCGAGTTCGTCGATCCGCGCGACGGGCGTGCTCATGAGTCCTCCTTCGGGTCGGCGGCGGCCGACGACTCCCCCGCCGGCGCGGTCGCGACCGACGTGGCGGCGACCGATCCGGCGACCTTCCGGTTCCGGGCACGGACCCGCAGCCGCGGGTCGGCCAGGTCGTTGAGCGACTCGCCGACGAGCGTCATGCCCATCGCGGCCAGCACGATCGCCAGGCCCGGGAACAGCGCGGTCCACCAGATGCCGGACGTGACGTCCGCGACCGCCCGCTGCAGGTCGTACCCCCACTCGGCGGCCGCCGTCGGCTCGATGCCGAACCCGAGGAAGCCGAGGCCCGCCAGGGTCAGGATCGCCTCCGAGGCGTTCAGCGTGACGATGAGCGGCAGGGTGCGCACCGAGTTGCGCAGCACGTGGCGGGTCATGATGCGCCGGTGCGGCGTGCCCAGCACGCGCGCGGCGTCGACGAACGCCTCGGACTTGATGCGGACCACCTCGGCCCGCACCACGCGGAAGTACTGCGGCACGAACACCACCGTGATGGACAGGGCCGCGGCCAGCACCCCGCCCCACATGCTCGACTGTCCGCCCGAGATGACGATGGCGAGCAGGATCGCGAGCAGCAGGGACGGGAAGGCGTAGACGGCGTCGGCGACGAGCACCAGGATGCGGTCCGCCCAGCCGCCGAAGTAGCCCGACACCAGGCCCAGCAGGACGCCGACGACGATCGAGGCCAGCACGGCGACGATCACCACCAGCAACGCCGTCTGCGCGCCCCACACCACGCGGGACAGCACGTCGTAGCCGCCGACGGTGGTGCCGAACCAGTGCTCGGCGCTCGGCGGCTGCTGGGCGCCGAACGTCCCGTCCGGCGTGCGCAGCTGCGACCAGCCGTACGGTGCGATCCAGCGCGCCCCCACGGCCGTGACCACGAACACGGCGCACAGCACCAGCCCGGCGACGAGCATGCCCCGCTGCAGGCCCACGCTCTGGCGCACCTGACGGACCACGGGCAGCCGGCGCCACCAGGCACCGCGCCCGCCCAGGTGCTCGGGGGTGGCGGGTGCGGCGCCGGGCCCCCCGGCGATCTCCGGAGCGGTCATCAGAACCTCACTCTCGGGTCGACGAGCGCGGCGATGACGTCCACCAGGAAGTTGGTCACCGCGACCACGACGGCCATGACGACGACGATGCCCTGGACGGCCACGAAGTCGCGTGCCTGCAGGTACTCCGAGAGCTGGAAGCCCAGCCCCCGCCACTCGAACGTGGTCTCGGTCAGCACCGCGCCGACCAGCAGCATGGCGATCTGCATGCCGGCCACCGTGATGATCGGGATGAGGGCCGGCCGCCAGGCGTGCGCGGTCACGAGCCGCCGCTCGCGCACGCCGCGGGAGCGGGCGGCGTCGACGTACTCGGTGCCCAGCGTCCCGATCATGTTGGTGCGCACCAGCCGCAGGAAGACACCCGCGGTGAGCAGCCCCAGGGTCAGGGCGGGCAGGAACGCGTGGGTCAGCACGTCGAGCACGACGGCGGGGTCCCCGGTGGCGAACGCGTCGACCAGCATGAAGCCCGAGTCGGCGCCGGCCTGACGCATCGCGATCTCGCCGCCGGTCGAGACCCGGCCCGCGACGGGGAACCAGCCCAGCCACACCGAGAAGATCAGCTTGAGCAGCAGGCCGGCGAAGAACACCGGCGTCGCGTAGGCGAGGATCGCGAGCACCCGCAGCACGGCGTCGGGCAGCAGGTCGCGGCGGTAGGCCGCGATCATGCCGAACGGGACGCCGAGGACGAGCGCGACGAGCACCGCGTAGGCGCTGAGCTCGAGCGTGGCGGCGCCGTACGTGGCCAGCACCTCGGTGACGGGACGGTTGTCGCTGATGGTGGTCCCGAAGTCGCCGGTGAGGATGCCCGTCAGGTACTCCCAGTACTGCACGAGGATCGGCCGGTCGTAGCCGGCGGCGGAGATGCGTTCGGCGAGCTGGTCGGGGGTGAGTCGGCCGCCGAGCGCGGCCGTGATCGGGTCACCCGTGGCGCGCATGAGCACGAACACGGTCGTGACCAGGATGAGGACGGTCGGGATGATGAGCAGGAAGCGCACCAGGACGTACCGTCCCAGTGCGCTTCCTGCCGTCGGTGCTGCAGCCACGGGCAGGGTTCCTCGATCAGCCCTTGCTCAGTGCCGCGTAGCGGAACTTGAAGGAGGCGTCGAGGGTGTCCTCGGCGCCGGTCACGTCGGCGCCGACGACGGCGACCTGCGCGCCCTGCAGGTACGGCACCGTGGACAGGTCCTGCGCCACGGTGTCCTGGATCTCCTCGATGACGGCCGCGCGCTCGTCCGGGTCCTCGGTGACGCCCTGCTCGACGATCAGCTCGTCGACGGTCGGGTTCGAGTAGTGGTTGCCGAGGAACCCGCCGTCCAGGAAGAACGGCGTGAGGTAGTTGTCCGCGTCGGAGTAGTCCGGGAACCAGCCGAGCTGGTAGGCCGGGTAGACGTCGGCCGTGCGGTCCTCGCTGTACTGCACCCACTCGGTGGTCTGCAGGTCCACGCTGAACAGGCCGGACGACTCGAGCTGGTCCTTGATCAGGGCGTACTCGTCGCCCGAGGAGGGGCCGTAGTGGTCGTTGGAGTACTGCAGGCTGAGCTCGACCGGCGTCTCGACACCGGCGTCCTCCAGGACGGTCGCGGCGGCGTCGGCGTCCGGGCCGCCCTCGCCGTCGCCGTACAGCTCCTTGAGGGACTCCGTCGCGCCGGTCAGGCCGGCGGGGACGTAGGAGTACAGCGGGGTGTAGGTGCCCTTGTAGACCTGCTCGGAGATGGCCTCGCGGTCGATGAGGTGCGCCACGGCCTGCCGGACGGCCAGCGCCATGTCCTCGTCGGCGTCGTCCTGCGCGGCACCGTGGGGCTGGGTGTCGAAGTTGAAGACGACGTAGCGGATCTCGCCGCCCGGGCCCTCGACGACCTTGACGGCGTCGTCGCCCTGCAGGTCCTCGATGTCGGTCGAGGACAGCGAACGGAAGGCGACGTCCACCGAGCCCTGCTGGACCTCGAGCTTGAGGTTGGAGGCGTCGGCGAAGTAGGAGACGTTGATCTCGGGGGTCTCGGCCTCGCCGAGCAGCCCCTGGTAGCCGTCGAACGCCGCGTAGGTGACCAGCTCGTTCTGGGTGTAGCTCGTGATGACGTACTGGCCGGCGAACGCCTGGCCGTCCACGATCTCCGCGTCCGGGGTGAGGGCGTCGGCGGAGAACACGTCCTCGTCGACGATCGGGCCGGCCGGCGAGGACAGGATCGACGGGAAGACCTGGTCGTTCGCCTCCTTGAGGTGGAAGACGACGGTGGTGTCGTCGACGACCTCGGTGCTGTCCAGGTTGTACAGCAGCGACGACGGGCCGTTCTCGTGCGCGATGGCGAGCTGGCGGTCGAAGCTGAACTTCACGTCGGAGGCCGTCAGGTCGTTGCCGTTGGCCCACGTCAGGCCGGACTTGAGGGTGACGGTGTACTCGGTGGGCGAGGTGAACTCCGCCGACTCGGCGATGTCCGGCTCCACGTCCGGGCTGCCGTAAGGCGTGTTCATCAGGAACGGGTAGACCTGGTTCATCACGGCGAAGGAGCCGTTGTCGTACGACCCGGCGGGGTCGATGGTCGTGATCTTGTCGGTCGTGCCGATGACCAGCGACTCGGCGGCGCCGCCGCCGTCCGTGCCCTCCGACCCCTCGTCGGTGCCGCTGCCGCCGCACGCCGTCAGCGCCAGCAGGACCGCCGTGGTGCCGGCCGCGGCCGCGGCCGAGCGCCGGGCCCTTCGGATCGTCCTCATGGTTGTTCCCCTCTTCGATGCGGGTCGCGGGGTCGCCGCGAGCCGTCCACAGTGACGACGTTTCTACCAGGCAACTGTGTCGCCCAGATCACGTGAGTGTGACATATCAGGAGGGTCGGACAGCGACCGGTGCGCCCCGGCGGCGTGCTGACCGGGCCGAAACGAGGCCGCGCACCTAGAATCCCGGTATGTCCCGAGCCAGCGGCGAGGTGCCCGCGGGCCGCGGTGCCGCGGGCACCTCGGTGCACGACGTGGGCTCGTTCGTCGGTGACGAGCCGGCCCCGGCGACCGGGGCCCTGCGCGCCCTGTTCCTGGGCGAGGGCGTCACGGACTCCGACGCCGGACTGGTGCGGGTGGTCGACACCCCCGAGCAGCGCGTGCGCCACCCCTCCGACCTGCTCGGCATCATCGGCAGCACGCTCGGCATCGCGCTCGTGCTGGTCCTGTCCGTCGTCGCGCACGGTACCACCGAGGGCGTCACGGCCGACGTGCGGGCGTTCAACACGTTCCTCGGCGAGCTGCTGTTCCTGCCGGTCGCCGTCCTGGAGGCGCTGGTCACCCTGTTCGTCCCGGTGGCGGTGCTCGTCGAGCTGGGCCTGCGCCGGCTCGGCCGCCAGGTCGTCGAGTCGATCGTCGCCGCCACGCTGGGCCTCGTCCTCGGCGTGCTCACGGTCCTGCTGCTGGACTGGCTGGGCAGCGACGAGCTGATCCGGGCGTTCTCCGTGTTCGCCGACGGCGCGTGGCGGCTCACCCTGCCCGGCTACGTCGCGGGCATCGCCGCCCTGCTGACCGCAGCGGGCCCCCGCACCCGACGCCGGACCGTGCGGTGGTCCTGGAACGTGCTGTACCTGGCGCTGATCATCGCGCTCATCACCGGCCAGGCGCCGCTGCCCAGCGTGCTCGTCGCCCTGCTCGTCGGCCGCCTGGCGGGCCAGACGGTGCAGTACGCCTCCGGGGTGCGCTCCGAGCGCGCCTACGGCGGCGAGCTCGTCACCGCCGTCCGTCGCGCCGGGTTCCGTCCCAACGCCCTGGTCCGGGTCCGCGGCGTCTCCGCCAGCGTCGACGACGGCGGTACCGACGTGTCCGCCGACCCGGACGCCGGTGGCACGGCGGCGGAGCGCACCGACCCCGTGGACCGCATCCCCGACGACACCGTCACCCACGTCGACTCCGCCGGGGAGGTCACCGGCCGTACCACCCTGCGAGCGCTGCTGCGCAACCGCCCCCGCTACGGCGAGCGCGGACGCGACGCCGCCGCGGTGCCGACGTCGGGCGCCCTGACCGACCCGGCGACCGTCGCCCTCACCCGCGCCAACGACACCCGCGTGTACGCGATGTTCACCCCGGACGGGACCCGCCGCGACGTCGTCGTGCTGGACGGCGACCGCCACGTCGTCGGCATGCTCACCCGCATGTGGCGCGCCCTGCGGCTGCGCGGGCTGGAGGGCCGCGCGCAGGTCTCCCTCAAGGCCGTCGCCGAGCGCAACGCGCTGCTCGCCTACGCCGCGTCCGCCGCCGGGGTCCGCACCCCGCGGCTGCTCGGCGTCGGCGAGGCGGCCGACTCCATCGTGCTCGTCACCGAGCACACCCCGGACGCCGTCGCCTGGCGCGACCTGCCGGACGACGCCCTCGACGGCCCGCAGGGCGACGCGGTCCTCGCCGCCGCGTGGGCCCAGCTGCGCCGCGCCCACGCCGCCGGGCTGACGCACCACGCGCTCACCCCGGACGTGCTGCTCGTCGCCCGGGACGACGGCGGTGGCGAGCCCCGCGTGTGGCTCACCGGCTGGGAGCAGGGCGAGATCGCCTCGACGACCCTCGGACGGCGGCTCGACCTCACCCAGCTCCTCGCGCTGCTGGCCCTGCGCGTCGGCGCCGACCGCGCGGTCGCCTCCGCCGTGCAGGCGTTGCCCGCCGCGGACGTCGCCGCCGTCGGGCCGCTGCTGCAGTCCGTCGCCCTGCCGGCCGCGACCCGGGTCGAGGTCCGCCAGCGCAAGGGCCTGCTCGACGCGCTGCGCGACGCCCTCGTCGAGCGCCTCCCCCAGGTCGACGTCCAGCCCCAGAACATCACCCGGTTCGGGGCCCGGACCGTCGTCATGCTGGCGCTGTTCATCGTGGTGATCACCGCGCTGGTCACCACCATGAACCTCGACGAGATCACCGACGCCGTCTCCCGCGCGAACCCGTGGTGGATCGTGGCGGCTTTCGCGCTCGGGGCGATCACCTGGTTCGGCGCGGCGCTGACGTTCTCCGCCTTCTCCCCGAAGAAGCTGCCGCTGTGGCGGGCGACGCTGACCCAGATGGCCGGCTCCTTCGTGGCCCTCGCAGCACCGGCCGGCATCGGACCAGCCGCACTGAACCTGCGGATGCTGACCCGGCGCGGGATCGAGACACCGATGGCCGTCGCGACCGTCGCGCTGGTGCAGGTCTCGCAGTTCGTGGTGACCGTGGTGCTGCTGGTGGTCCTGTCGATCTTCACCGGGTCCGGCGGGCTCATCGAGCTGCCGTCCATCACGGTGCTGCTGGCGATCGCCGGCGTCGCCGTGGCGGTCGTGGCCACGCTGCTCGTGCCGGCCGTGCGGCGCTGGGTGTGGGAGAAGATCCGCCCCACGCTCGAGCAGGTCTGGCCCCGGCTGTCGCAGATGCTCGGTCAGCCGACCCGCCTGGCCCTGGGGATCGGCGGCAACGTCATCATGTCGCTCGGGTACGTGCTGGCCTTCGACGCCGCACTGGCCGCGTTCGGCCAGTCCCTCAACCTGGTCGACGTCGCCGTCATCTACCTGGTGGGCAACGCCCTCGGTGCCCTGGTCCCGACGCCGGGCGGCCTGGGTGGTGTCGAGGCGGCCCTGACCGCGGGGCTCACGGCGGCCGGCGTGCCGGCGTCGATCGCCCTGTCCACCACCATCCTGTTCCGGCTGGTGACCTACTGGGGCCGGGTGCCGTTCGGGTGGGTCGCGATGCGCTACCTGGAGCGCAAGGGCGACCTCTGACGCCGACGCTCCGGACACGCGAGGGCCCGCCGTCCGCGGCACAGCGGACGACGGGCCCTCGAAAAGCTGACCGAGGTCAGCGGGACATCACTTGGCGACGGCCTTCTTCAGCAGCGAGCCGGCGCTGATCTTCACGCCGTAGCCGGCCGGGATCTGGATCTCCTCACCGGTGCGCGGGTTGCGACCGGTGCGGGCGGCGCGCTCGACACGCTCGACCGAGAGCAGACCGGTGACCTTGACGGCCTCGCCCTTGCCGAGCGACTCGATGAGCACCTCCTGGAAGGCGTTGAGGGCGGCCTCGGCGTCCGACTTGGTCAGGTCGGCCTTGGCAGCGATGGCCGAGGCGAGCTCGGACTTGTTGAGCGACATGTGCATCCCTTCTCCGGATCACGACGCACGGACCCGTGCGCCGTCACGTTCACGGTCGGACCGGCAGAACCGGTGGACCGGGAACACACTATGGAACATCCGCGGCTTCCTGCGACTTTTGCGCCCCTCGTGGCGCGTCTCGGTGCCGCGGACGACGGTTCAGTCCTGGTCGCGGTCCCGCGGATCCTGGCCGACGGACTCGTGCAGACGCCGGCGCGACCGCATCAGCAGCGCGACGGCGACACCGATCGCGGCGATCAGCGCGGCACCGTACAGCAGCGGCATCGAGCCGGCGCCGGCGGTCTCCTCGGCGTCCGTGGTGGACGACGGCGTGGGCTCGGTGGCGCCAAGACCGTCCGCCTCGCCGGACTCCTCGAGCACGGACTCCGCCGAGGCCGCCGGGACCGGTTCCTCGGCCGGGGACGCGGACGCCTCCGCCGAGGCCTCGTCACCGGCCTGCCCGGCCACCGTGTACGCGAACTCGCCGGTGATCGGATGGCCGTCGGAGGACACGACACGCCAGGTCACGGCGTAGTCCCCGCCCACCGTCTGCTCGCCGAAGCCCGCCGTGACGACCGCGCCCTCGACGGTGACGTCGGCCTCGACGTCACCGGACGGCGTCGTCACGAGCACCTGGGTGCCCTCGGCGATGACGTCCGCGCTGAACGTCAGCGAGACCTCCTCGACCGGCTCGTCGAGCTCCGCACCGTCCTCCGGGTCGGAGGACAGGAGCTGGTCGTGGGCGCTCGCCGACGCCGCGGTGAGCACGCTGACGGCGGTGCCGCCGACGACGGTCAGCAGCATGGCGATCGCCACGATGGTCGCGACCACGCGCATCCGCTTGCGACCCCGCACGGGTGCCCAACCGTCGTCGGACCCCGGCGCCGCCGGCTTCTGGGGAGCGGGCGCTCGGCCCGCAGGATTCTGCGCCACGGGTGCGACCCTAGCGCCGCCGTCGGACACCCGGCCAACGCCGGACCGGTGTCGTCGGGCACACTCGGGGTGTGGACTTCCGCAACGCCTACGCCCACGGGTTCGCCCGGATCGCCTCGTGCACGGTGCCCGTCACGCTCGCCGACCCGGCCGCGAACGCCGCCGCCGTGCTCGACCAGGCGCGCGCCTGCCACGACGACGGGGCGGCCGTCGCGCTGTTCCCCGAGCTGTCCGTGTCCGGGTACGCCCTCGACGACCTGCACCTGGCCGACACGCTGCTCGAGGCCGTCACCGACGCCCTGGAGCAGATCGTGGAGGCCAGCGCCGACCTGCGTCCGCTGCTCGTCGTGGGTGCCCCGCTCGAGATCGAGGGCAGGGTCTACAACTGCGCCGTCGTGATCCAGGGCGGGCGGGTGCTCGGCGTCGCACCCAAGACGTACCTGCCGACCTACCGCGAGTTCTACGAGAAGCGCTGGTTCGCCTCGGGCGAGGCGTTGCGGGGCGCGCGCGTGCGGCTGCCGTTCGCCGACGACGACGTGCCCTGCGGTCCGGACCTGCTCTTCCGCGCCTCCGACGTCGCCGGCCTGACCGTGCACGTCGAGGTGTGCGAGGACATGTGGGTGCCCGTGCCGCCGTCGGCCGAGGCCGCGCTGGCCGGCGCGACCGTGCTGCTCAACCCGTCCGCCAGCCCGATCACGATCGCCCGCGCCGAGGACCGCCGCCTGCTGGTGCGCTCGGCGTCGGCGCGCTGCCACGCCGCCTACGCGTACGCCGCCGCGTCGCAGGGCGAGTCGACCACCGACCTGTCCTGGGACGGGCAGACCCTGGTCTACGAGGCCGGCGACCTGCTGGCCGAGACGGACCGGTTCCCCGACGGGCCGCGCCGTGCGGTCGCCGACGTCGACCTCGACCGGCTGCGTCAGGACCGGATGCGCCAGGGCACGTTCGACGACAACCGGCGGGCGCTGCGGGACCGCACCTCCGACTTTCGGACCGTCGAGTGGGAGGTGGGTCCGCCGTCGGGCGACCTCGGCCTGCGCCGGCACGTGGACCGGTTCCCGTTCGTGCCCGACGACGCCACACGGCTCGCCCAGGACTGCTACGAGGCGTACAACATCCAGGTCACGGGCCTGGAGCGGCGGCTGGCCGCGATCGGGCAGCCGAAGGTCGTCGTCGGCGTCTCCGGCGGGCTGGACTCCACGCAGGCGCTGGTCGTGGCCGCGAAGGCGATGGACCGCCTCGGGCGACCCCGCACCGACGTGCACGCCGTCACGATGCCGGGCTTCGCGACGTCGTCCGAGACCAAGGACCGGGCCACACGGCTGGCCCGCGCCCTGGGCGTGCGGTTCGAGGAGCTCGACATCCGGCCCGCCGCCGAGCAGATGCTGCGCGACCTCGACCACCCGTACGGCGCCGGCGAGCCGGTGTACGACGTCACCTTCGAGAACGTCCAGGCCGGGCTGCGCACCGACTACCTGTTCCGGATCGCCAACCACCGCGGCGGCATCGTGCTGGGCACCGGCGACCTGTCCGAGCTGGCGCTGGGGTGGTGCACCTACGGCGTCGGCGACCAGATGTCGCACTACGCGGTGAACACCGGGGTGCCGAAGACGCTGATCCAGCACCTCATCCGCTGGGTGGCCGACTCCGGCGACTTCCCCGGGGAGGTCGGCGACGTGCTGCGCGAGATCGTCGTGCAGGAGATCTCGCCCGAGCTGGTGCCCGCCGGGGAGGGCGAGGCGCCGCAGTCCACCGAGGCGATGGTGGGCCCGTACGCGCTGCAGGACTTCACGCTGTACTGGACGCTGCGGTTCGGGATGCGGCCGTCGAAGATCGCGTTCCTCGCCTGGCACGCCTGGCGGGACGCGTCCGTCGGCGACTGGCCGCCGAGCTACCCGCACGACGAGCGCTCCGCCTACGACCTCGCGACGATCCGGCGGTGGATGCTGGTGTTCTACCGGCGGTTCTTCGCCTCGCAGTTCAAGCGCTCCGCGCTGCCGAACGGGCCCAAGGTGTCGGCCGGCGGGACCATGTCGCCGCGCGGGGACTGGCGGATGCCGTCGGACGCCTCGGCGGCGGCGTGGCTGCGCGAGGTCGAGGAGAATGTCCCGGAGGGCTGACAGCGGGGCCCGGTGCGCGGGCAGGGACCCGCGAACGCGCCCGTCGCCGGCGTGCCCACCCCCGTCGGGTCGGCACGGTGCGGCCATTTCGGCAGTCATCCGTGCCGACCTGGCCGCAGAGTGCCGATCCCATCGCGGGCGCCGACCGACCGCCGCGCAGCGTCTGCCGGCCGTGCACCGAGCCTCGTCATCCAGTCCAATTTGCCGACGTCGGCAGTTCGGCCCCGGATCGGCAGTTCGAACTGCCGACCTGGGGACAGAGTGCCGATATCGGCGGAACGGGGTGCCTGGGGTCGTGACCGGGGAAGGGAAGGCGGCGTCGGGGGCGGCGTGGGAGGCAGGATGGGCCCATGACCTCCTCCACGCAGCCCACCACCCCGGGCACCACCCGCAGCTCCGTCGCCGTCACGAACGGCCACGTCGTCCCCGTCGTCGGCGAGCCGGTCGAGCACGGCACCGTCCTGATCACCGACGGCGTCATCACGGCCGTCGGCGCCGACGTCGAGGTCCCGGACGGCGTCCGCACCGTCGACGCGGGCGGCCGGTGGGTGCTGCCCGGGTTCGTCGAGTCGCACGGGCACGTCGGCGTGCACGAGGAGGCCGAGGGCTGGGCCGGCGACGACACCAACGAGAAGACCGCCCCGAACGGCGCCGCGTTCCGGGCGCTGGACGGCATCAACATCGAGGAGGAGGGGTTCCGCGACGCGCTCGCCGGTGGCGTGACCTCCGTCGTCGTCAAGCCCGGCTCGGCCAACCCGATCGGCGGGCAGACCGTCGCGATGAAGACGTGGGGCGGGCGCACGGTGGACGAGCAGATCATCCGCGAGGCCGTCTCGGTCAAGAGCGCGCTGGGCGAGAACCCCAAGCGGGTGTACGGCGAGCAGAAGAAGACGCCGGCGACCCGGCTCGGGGTCGCCTCGGTGATCCGGCAGGCGTTCCTCGACGCCCAGCACTACGCGGCCGCCCGCGATGCGGCGGAGGCCGAGGGGAAGCCGTTCGCCCGCGACCTGACCAAGGAGACGCTGGCGCGGGTGCTCGACGGCGAGCTCGCATGGGACCAGCACACCCACCGCGCCGACGACATCGCCACGGCGCTGCGCCTGGCCGACGAGTTCGGCTACCGCCTGGTGATCAACCACGGCACCGACGGCGCGGCGGTCGCCGACGTGCTGGCGGAGCGGGACGTGCCGGTGATCTTCGGGCCGATGTTCACGACCCGGTCCAAGGTGGAGCTGCGGAACCGGTCGATCGCGGCGCTGGGCCGGCTCGCCGAGGCCGGGGTGCGCGTCGCGATCACCACGGACCACCCGGTGGTGCCGATCAACTTCCTGGTGCACCAGGCCTCGCTGGCGGTGAAGGAGGGCCTCGACCGCCGGGTCGCCCTGGAGGCCCTGACGGTGAACCCGGCGGCGTTCCTCGACCTGGACGACCGCGTGGGCGCGCTGCGTCCGGGGCTGGACGGCGACGTCGTCATCTGGTCGGGCGACCCGCTGGACGTCAACGCCCGTGCCGAGCACGTGTTCGTCACCGGCACCGAGGTGTACACGTGGGACGCCGAGGCCGACGGCGGCCGGGGCGCGGGGCAGGTCGTCGAACGGTCCGCACGGTTCGCCTGAGCTGGTGTGAGACCCGCAACAAACCCGGCCACGAAGTTGCCTGCCCAGGGCAACTTCGGGTCGAATCGTTCCTATGCGCCCCCTCCTCGCCGCCACCGCGGCCGTCTCCACCGCCCTCCTGCTCGCCGCCTGCGCCGGACCGGACGACGCCGAGCCGGCGGCGGAGACCTCCCCCACCCCGGAGGCCTCCACGGAGACGGAGGGCGGCGCAGACACCCTCACGACGTGCAGCGGCTACTACGACGGCGGCGAGCTCTCGATCCACCACCGGGTCACCACCTGGACCCCCGAGGTCGCCGAGCCCGCCACCGAGGAGAACACCGGCGAGCTGACGATCGTGCGCGACCGTCTCGACGCCCAGATCCGCTACGCCGACACCGAGGCGGCCGCGCTGCTCGAGACCATCCAGGCGCCGTTCGACACCTCGCTCGAGGGCGGCTCCGCCGACCCGGCCGACGTCGAGGAGTCCGTGGCGGCGTTCGCGTCCTTCTGCGCCGACGCCGGGTTCGTCGTCCCGGAGTGACCGACCGGGCACGCTGAACCCGACCGGGCGCGCTGAGCCCGACCCTCCCGGCCGGGCGCACCGAGCTCTGCGACGAACCCCGGGCTCAGCGCCCGGTGAGGAACGACCCCATCAGCGGGCCCGCCGTCGTCGACCCGTACTCGCCGTCCTCGACGAACACGGCGACCGCCAGGTCGTCGTCGGTGATCGCGAGCATCCACGCGTGCTGGCGCGACCCGTCCCCGTACTGTGCGGTACCGGTCTTGGCGCCCACCACCGCGGGGACGTCGGCCAGGGCCGAGGCGCTGCCGTCGGTCACGACGCCGGCCATGAGGTCGCGCAGGTCGGCCGCCTCGGTCTCGGTCAGCCCGTCGGCCGTGCCCGCCGGCTCCCCCGCCGACGACGGCGACGCGGACGGCGACGCAGATCCCGACGGCGCCGCGGACGACGACGGGCCCCCGTCCGCCGCCACGACCTCGCGCACGATGCGCGGCTCCACCTGCTCCCCGGCCGCGACGCTCGCCGCGACCGTCGCCATGCCGAGCGGGGAGGCCAGCACCTGCCCCTGGCCGATCATCGCCTCGGCCCGCGCGGTGGCGCCGCCGTCGGAGGTCGGGACCTCGCCGAGGAACGCGGCGGCCCCGACCGACGGTTCCGCGACGAGCCCGAGGTCCGCCGCGGCGTCGGCGAGCGCCCCGGTCTCCAGGGCGTCCCCCGCCCCGATGAACGCCGTGTTGCACGAGTGGGCGAACGCGGTGGAGAACGGCACCTCGCCGGTGGCGGACGCCGGGTAACCGGGCACGTTGGAGTAGGTGCGCCCGTCCACGGTCCGGGTCTCGGGGCAGCTGACCGTGTCCTCGGGGAAGACGCCGGCGCGCATCAGGGCGAGCGCCCCGGCCACCTTGAACGTGGAGCCCGGGGCGTACTGGCCGAGGGTCGCCGTCGACCAGCCCTCGCTCCCGGGGCCGCTGGCGGCGGCGAGCACGTCGCCGGTGGACGGCCGGATCGCCACGAGGGCGCTGGCGGGCTCGACGTCGGAGAGCACGTCCTCGGCGAGCGTCTGCAGCGCGGGGTCGAACGCGGTGGCGACGTCGGCGCCGTGCACCGCCTCGGCCCGGTAGGCCTCGCGCAGCACCTCGCCGTCGGTGTCGACGACGTTCACCACGAGGCCGGGTGCGCCCCGCAGCTCGGCGTCGTAGGCGGCCTGCAGGCCGGACAGCCCGACGGTGTCCCCGGCCTGGATCGCGCCGTCGGAGTCCTCGATGATCTCGGCGGTGGCGTCACCGGACCGGCCGAGGACGGGGCGCGCGAACGTCGACGTCGGCGCGAGCTCCATGGTGTCGGCGAGCACGTTGACGCCGCGGATGGTGCGGGCGTCGCCGGCGGTGAAGTCGACGCCGGACGTCTCGCGGTCCTTGCGGATGGTGATCGCCTCGACGTAGGCCTTGTCCCCCGCGGCCTCGACGCGTGCCGCGTACTCGTCGGGGTCGAGGCCGACCAGCTCGGCGAGCGCCCGCGACTGCTCGTCGTATGCCGGCGGGTCCAGGCGGGTCTTGTCGATGCCGATGCGCCACACGTCGCGCTCGGTGACCAGCGGCTCGCCGTCGACGTCGAGGAGGTCGCCGCGGTCCGGGGCGACGGTCTCGATCTCGAGCCGGTCGGTGGCGACGAGCTCGGGGACGAGCAGGTCGGGCTCCCAGTGCACCTCCCAGGTGCCGACGTCGTCCGGTCCGGCGTCCTCACCGGGGGGCACCCAGCCGAGCTCGGTGCTGGTGGTGTACTCCCAGGTGCGCTCGGCGTCCAGCGGCCAGCTCCACGCGAGGGTCACGTCGGCGGCGGGTTCCTCGCCCTCGGCCTCGGGGCGCTCCGTCACCTCGGCGACCTCGACGGCGGGGGCGGCGCCGGCCTCCTCGGCCGCGGCCCGCAGGGGTTCGGTGACCTCGTCGAGGACCTGCTGGGGGATGGCGGACGTCGTCGCGGTGACGGTCAGCGCGGCCAGGTCGCCGGACGCGAGCCCGTCGGCGAGCGCGGCGGCGGTGTCGGCCGCGGGCGGCCGGTCCGGCCCGGTGCACGCGGTCAGCGTGACCAGCACGGCGGGGGCGATCAGGACGGTCAGGGGCAGGGTTGTCCGGCGGCGCACCCGGCGAGCCTAGCGGGGTGCGTCTGGCGTGCCCAGGGGTGATGCTCCTAGAGTGCGCCCCGTGCTCCCGCCGTCCTTCCGCCGTCGTGCGCGCCGTGTGGTGACCGCAGCAGCCGTCGCCGCGGTGGTCGCCTGCCCGACGACGGCGGGTGCGGTGGCGCCGCACGGTCCGGTGGCGCCCGACCCGGCGGCGCACGAGCCGCTCGCTCGGTACACGGCCGTGGTGGGCTGGGCGCCGACGGAGGAGCGGACGGTCGGCACGCCCTGGACGGACGGCGTCGCGATCTCTCCGGGGCTGGGGCGCGACGTCGAGCTGCAGCAGCTCGTGGACGGAGCGTGGATGACCCGACGGTCCTTCCCGACGGGTGCGGGCACCTGGGCCGCGGCGGTGGGGCTGACGGGCCACTGGACGCAGGCTCCGGTGACCCGCTGGCGGCTGTTCGTGGCGGGCACGGCCGACGCCGCCCCGGCCACCAGCGGCGTCAAGGTGGTCCACGCCTCCTGGGAGGCGGGCACGGACCCCGCCGACCCGACGGTCCTGGTCACCAAGGACCGGGCGATCTCACCGCAGGGGTACCGCCCCGGACGCCTCGTCGAACCCGACTTGGCGACCCAGGGCGCGTGGACCGAGCTGCGGCCGGCGGCGGCGAAGGCGCTGGGCGAGCTCGCGGCCGACGCGCAGGACGCCACGGGCGAGCGCCTGGTGCTGGTCTCCGGGTTCCGGCCGGCCGGCTACCAGGAGCGGCTGTTCGACCGGTACGCCGCACGCCACGGCGAGCGGGCGGCGTCCCGGTTCTCGGCGCGGTCCGGCCACTCGGAGCACCAGACGGGGTGGGCGGCCGACGTCACGCAGGCCGGGGTGCCGTTCACGGACTTCGGGGGCACGCCGTCGTCGGACTGGGTGGACCGGCACGCGTGGCGGTACGGCTACGTGGTCCGCTACCCCCGCGGCGCCGAGGACGTCACCGGCTACCGGGGCGAACCGTGGCACCTGCGCTACGTCGGCACGCACCTGGCGGCCTACCTGCACCACGGCGGCGGCACCCTCGAGGAGGCGTTCGGCCTCAGCGGTTGAGCGCCGCTCCCAGCCGTTCGACCGCCTCGGTCAGGATCTCCGGCGTCGTGGCCAGGTTGAGCCGCAGCCGGCCGTCCCCGCCGGTGCCGAAGTGCCGCCCGTCGCCGAGCGCGACCTTCGCGGTGCGCAGCACGTGCTGGTGGGGGTCGACGTCGGCGGGCACGGCGTCGCGCACGTCGAGCCACATCAGGTAGGTGCCCTCGCCGGGGTGGACGCGCACCGCGGGGGCGTGCTCGGCGAGGAGCTTCGTCGCGAGCTCGCGGCGTCGCACGATCCCCTCGCGCAGCGCGTCCAGCCAGTCGTCCCCCTCGGTGTAGGCGGCGGCGTGCGCGAGGACGGCGAGGTGGTTGACGGCGTGCCCGGCCTCCTCGGGGATGCGGCGCAGGTCGGCGGCGGCGTCGGGGCCGGCGAGGGCGGTGGCGGCGCGCAGCCCGGCCAGGTTGAACGCCTTGGACGCCGAGTGCACGGCGATCGCGTCGTCGCTGCCGGCGACGTCCAGCAGCGGGGTGAACGCGGTCGCCTCCGGTGCGAGACCCTCGGCGGTGAACGGTGCGTGGATCTCGTCCGCGACCACCCGCACGCCGTACCGCCCGGCCAGGGCGAGCACCTGCTCGAGCTCGGCGCGGGTGTGGACGGTGCCGGTCGGGTTGTGGGGGTTGCACAGCAGCAGCACCGCCCGACGCCCGGACCCCGGCCCGGTGCCGTGCGCGGCCGCACCGGTGGCGGTCCGGAACGCGGCCTCCAGGGTGTCCGGGTCGAGCCGGCCGTCGGCGTCGAGGGGCGCCTCGACGACCTGGCGCCCCTCGTTGCGGGTGTAGCCGTAGAACGGCGGGTAGACGGGCGGGGTGACGACGACGGCGTCCCCGGGTGCGGTCAGCACCCGCAGGATCTCGACGGTCGCGACCATGACGTCCGCCGTCGTGCGGCTGGAGCGCACGTCGGGGTCCCACCCCCACCGGCGCCGCGCGAACGGCGCGAGCGCCGCGGCGTACCCCGTGCCGCGGTCGTACCCGGTGTCGCCGGCCGCGAGCGCGTGGTCGATCGCCGCCACGACGAACGGTGCCTGCGGCACGTCCATCTCGGCCACGAACAGCGGCAGCACGTCGTCGGGGTAGGCGGTCCACTTCACGGACGTCCGACGGCGCAGGTCGGCGAGGGAGAGCTGGTCCAGCGGGGAGTCGGTCACCCGACCGGTCTACCAGGCGCGCTCGCCCGGTTCCAGCCGTCCGGACGACGTCACACGCCCGCGGGCCGCACCACGTCGACCCACTGGTCCTCCCGCAGCACCTCGGCGTCCTCCGCGCCCGCCCAGCGTCGCGCGTCGGCGACCGTCGCCTCGAGCAGCTCGCGCAGCCGGGCGTCGATGTCGGGCCGGTACGACTCGCTGATGCCCTGCACCGCCGTCGAGACCACCGAGGGCGCCGCGTCGCGGACGAACCGCTTGGGCTTGACGTGCGTGCCCGCGCAGAAGCGCCGCGCCCACTCGGCGGTCCGCGGCGTCGTGGCGAGCGCCTCGACGCTGGCGGCCGACATCGTCCCCTCCGGCCGGCCGTCCAGGACGTCGAGCATGCGCTCGGCGCCGTAGATCGCCACCGCGAGGGTCTGCTGACGGTCCTCCGGCGCGACCGGCAGCGCCGTCTGCGCCGCGCGTAGGGCGATGTGCACGTCCCAGCGTGGGTCGTCGCTGGTCAGCCCGATGACCGACGGGATCAGCGGCGCCAGGCGCGGCCGCGCGTCGTCGGACGTCAGGTCGTTGACGGCGCGCGCCATCATCGCCAGCAGCGGGTGCGTGCACTGCGGATGGTCGCTCCAGCGCTCACCCGCGAGGAACGACGCCAGCTCCATGAAGCAGGCGCCCTTCTTCGGGTTACGGTGCTTGCCCCGGCCCAGCATGGGCAGGGCGTCGAACGTTCCAGCGGTTCCCACCACGAGTCCACCCCCGTATCGGTCCTTGCTCCAGTGTGCGCGCGGTGTGACCCACGTCGCAACGGCTGGGGGCGATCTGCACCGCCCGGACCTGGGCCGCGCCCGCACGCCTGGACCCGCCCGAGGGTGTCGCACGCCATACTGGGACGGTGCCCGAGACCCAGGTCCTGGGTTCGCTGCCCCACGGCGCCCCGGAGCAAGCCACGGCCGACGAGGTGTTCGACCGCATCGTGCGGATCGCCCACCGGGTGCTCGGCGTGCCCGCAGCCACGCTCGTCCTGCTCTCCGACGACCCGTCCGTACAGCTCTTGCCCGGCGCGCTCGGGCTGCCGGGCGACGTGCAGCGCGCCCGTGTCTACCGCATGGACCACCCTGTCACCGGTGACATCGTCGAGAACCGTCGACCGGTGATCATCGGCGACGTCGACGACGTCCCCTCCGTCGCCGACCGTGGGCTCGTCAAGGCGCTCGGCACGCGATCCCTCGCCGGCTACCCCGTCGAGGACTCCCGCGGGCACGTCGTCGGCGCGCTGTGGGCCCTGCACGACACCCCCCGCACCTGGTCCGAGGAGGACCTCGCCACGCTCGCCGACCTCGCCGCGGCCTGCACCAGCGAGCTGCGGCTGCGCGCCGAGCGGGAACGGGCGCGCCGCGCCGAGCAGGTCGCGTTCCGCGCCCACCAGCGGGCCCAGTTCCTGCTCGGGCTGTCGGAACGGTTCGCCGGCGTGACCACCATCGAGGAGGTCGAGGAGACCATCGCCCAGGTGGTCGGCTCCGGCATGGGCGCCCGCTGGTGCTCGCTCGCGCTCGTCGACGCCGACCGCCGCCACCTGCGCTACATCACCGTCGGGCACCAGGAACCCGGCTTCCCCGAAGACATGCGCTCGGCCCGCCTCGACGCGCCCCGCCCGGACACCGCCGTCGTCCGCACCCGCAAGACCCTGTTCTACCGGGACCACGAGGAGATGATCGAGGTGTTCCCCGCGATGGCGGGGATCGGGCTGGTCTCCAGCGGCGCACGGTCGTTCCTGCCCATCGTCACCGACGACGACGTCATCGGCGTCGTCATCTGCGTCTGGGAGGAGAAGCGCGACCACGACGCCGGCACCGCCGCCCTGGAGGCCACGGTCAGCCGGTACGTGGCCATGTCGCTGGAGCGGGTCGCCCTGCTCGAGGCACGACGCCGCGTCGCCACCACGCTGCAGGAGTCCCTGCTGACCGACCCGCCCGAGGTCGCCCACCTCGACCTCGCCACCACCTACGCCCCGGCGGCACGCACCGACCAGGTCGGCGGGGACTGGTACGACGCCGTCGTGCGCGACGAACGCACCGCCGTGCTCATGATCGGCGACGTCGCGGGGCACGACGTCGGCGCCGCCGCCCAGATGGGTCAGCTCCGCTCCATGCTGCGCGCCGTGGCCTGGAGCCACGACGAGTCCCCCGCCGAGCTCCTCGGCCGCCTGGACCGGGCCAACGCCGAGCTGGGCCCGCACGCCATGGCGACCGCCGTCGTCGTGCGGCTCGACCAGGACGAACGCCCCTGCGGGGACACGGGACCCGACGGCGCACCCGAGCGCGGCTACACGCTGACCTGGTCGAACGCCGGCCACCCGCCGCCGCTCGTGCTGCGCCGCGACGGCAGCGTCGAACAGCTCGACGCACGACCCGACATGCTGCTCGGCATCCACCCCGCCACCCCGCGCCACGACCACGTGACCCGCCTGCTGCCCGGCGACACCCTCCTGCTGTACACCGACGGGCTCGTCGAACGGCGCGGGGTCCCCGTGCCGGAGCGCACCGCGGCGCTCGAGCAGGCGCTCGCCGACACCCTCGGCGAGGCGACGGCGTCGCTGCCGCGCTCGCTCGTGCGCCGGCTCGTCGGGCGGGCGCAGCGCGACGACGTCGCAGTGCTGGCGGCCCGGGCCCGCGTCCCGGCGCCGTCGGGCCCGCCGTCGGACGACGGTCCCGCCACCGCGGAACGCAAGGTCGCCGACGACCTGAGCGACCTCGGTCCGGCCCGGCGCTGGGTCGACGACGTGCTCGAGTCGTGCAGCGTGGACGCCGAGCAGCGCCGCACCGCGATGCTGCTGTCCAGCGAGATCCTCACGAACGCGCTCGAGCACGGCGCCAGCCCCATCGTGGCGACCGTCGAGGTCGACGACCGGCGGCTGCGCGTGGCCGTGCGCGACGGCTGCACCCGGCCGCCCGTGCTGCGCGCACCCGAGCCGCAGGACCTGTCGGGGCGCGGCGTGCAGTTCCTGGAGCGGCTCGCCTCCCGGTGGGGCGTCGACCAGCACCTGGGCGAGGGGGTCGGACGCCACGCCGACGGCGGCGAGGGCAAGACGGTGTGGTTCGAGATCGACCGGGAGGCGCGGCCGCTGACCGGCGTGGTGCCGGCGATCCCGCGCCCGTCGCCGACCACGAGCTCGATCCCGCTGGTCGAGCGCGTGCTGCCCTGGACGCGGGACGAGGCGCGACGCCGCAAGACCTGAGCGGACCCTGGCGCGTGTCGGAGGGCGGGCCTACCGTGTGAGGTATGACACAGGCCATATCGTCCCCGGCCGCCGGGGTCGACGCCCCCGACGTCGGCGTGCTGCTCGAGAGGTACCGGCGCGAGCTCACCGGGTACTGCTACCGCATGCTCGGCGGCGCCGCCGACGCCGACGACGCCGTGCAGGAGACGATGCTGCGCGCCTGGCGGGCCTACGACCGGTTCGAGGGCCGGTCGTCGGTGCGCTCGTGGTTGTACCGCATCGCGACGAACGTGTGCTTCGACGCCCTGGGCTCGGCCAAGCGGCGCGAGCGCCCCATGGGGATCGGCGCCGCGCAGCCGGCCGAGATCGAGAACTTCGGCGAGACGCTCGCCGAGGAGCGCTGGGTCGAACCCGTCCCCGACGACGCGGTGCTGCCCCGCGAGGGCGACCCCGCCGACATGGCGATCGGTCGCGAGTCCGTACGGCTGGCGTTCGTCGCGGCGCTGCAGCACCTGCCGCCCCGCCAGCGCGCGGTCCTGGTGCTGCGCGAGGTGCTGCGCTGGTCCGCGGCGGAGACCGCCGCCCTGCTGGACACCACCGTCGCGTCCGTGAACAGCGCGCTGCAGCGGGCGCGCGCCACCCTCGGCTCGAAGAACCTCTCGCGCGACACCGAGCGCTGGGGCGAGGTGGACGAGGAGCTGCTGGGTCGGTACCTCGACGCGTTCGAGCGGTACGACCTCGAGGCGCTCGTGCGCCTTCTGCACGACGACGCCGTGCTCAACATGCCGCCGTACACCCTGTGGGTCTCGGGCCCGCACGAGATCGCCCGCTGGATGGCGGGCCCGGGCAAGGGGTGCCTCGGGTCGCGGTGCCTGCGGGTGCACGCCAACGGGTCGATGGCGTTCGGGCAGTACCGGGTCGACGCCGACGGCGGCTGGACGCCCTGGGGACTGGTCGTGCTTGAGGACGACGGCGCCGGCCGCGTCACCGGCATCACCACGTTCCTCGACACCGCCACCTGGTTCCCCCGGTTCGGCCTGCCGGACCACCTGCCCGCGAGGTAGACCCGCCCGCTGCGCCATGATGGGGGCGTGACGTCACCGGGCAGGCCACCGCACCAGGACCTGCGGCTCGTCACGCTCGTCGCCGCGGGCGGCGCCGTCGGCTCCGTCGCCCGCTACCTCGTGAGCCTCGTGCTCCCCCACGAGCCGGGCGAGTGGCCGTGGTCGACGTTCGCCGTCAACCTGGCCGGCGCCTTCCTGCTCGGCTGGCTGCTGGAGGCCTTGGCCCGCCGCGGGCCCGAGACCCCGCGACTGCGCCGCGTCCGGCTGTTCTTCGGCACCGGCATGCTGGGCGGGTTCACCACGTACTCCTCGCTCGCGCTCGACATCACCCAGCTCACCGGCGACGGCACCTGGCCCGCCGCCCTGGGCTACGCCGGTGCCACGCTCCTGCTCGGCACCCTGGCGGCCCTGCTGGGCGTGCTCCTGGGAGCGAGGACGCCCCCGAGCACGTTCGGCCGCCTGCTGCGCGGGAGGGACGACCGATGACCGGACTCCTCGCGGCCGTGCTGGTCGGGGTCGGCGGCGGGCTGGGCGCCGCCGTCCGCTTCTGGGCGGCGGACACCATCAAGGCGCGGCGCCCCGACGGCTTCCCCTGGGGCACCTGGATCGTCAACGCCCTCGGCGCGCTGCTCATCGGTCTCGTCACGGGCTGGCTCGCCTTCTCCGACGCCGGCGAGCACTGGCACCTGCTCCTCGCGATCGGGGTGTGCGGCGGGTTCACGACGTTCTCGACCGCGATCGTGGAGACCGTGACGATGATGCGCGGCGGGCGGCACGCCGCCGCCGTCGGGCACGCGCTGAGCACCCTCGCGGTATCCTGGGCCGCCGTCGTCGCCGGGTTCGCCCTCATGGCGGCGCTGCTGGGCTGAGACGTGCCAGGCTGTGCTCATGCGCCTGCTGCTGCTCGACACCGCGTCGCTCTACTTCCGTGCGTTCTTCGGCATGCCGGACTCGTTGCGCTCGCCGCAGGGCGAACCCGTCAACGCCGTGCGCGGGCTACTGGACATGATCGCGTTCCTGGTCACCGAACATCGCCCGGACCGTCTCGTGGCCTGCTGGGACGACGACTGGCGGCCCGCCTTCCGGGTGGAGGCCATCGGCTCGTACAAGGAGCACCGGGTCGCCGAGCTGCGGGCCGACGGCCCGGACGTCGAGGAGATGCCCGAGGACCTGCGGGCCCAGGTGCCGGTGATCGTCGAGGTGCTCGCCGCGCTGGGGCTCGCGCGGGTGGGCTCGCCGGGGTACGAGGCGGACGACGTGATCGGCACGCTCGTCGCGCGGGAGGTCGCCGGGCACGACGGCGGCACCCCGGCCGGGCAGGGCGGCCCCGGTCCGCAGGTCGGGATCGTCACGGGCGACCGGGACCTGTTCCAGCTCGTCGACGACGCCGCGGGGGTCGCCGTCCTCTACCCGGCCCGCGGCGTGCGGGACCCGGACGTCGTGGACCAGGCGCGCCTGGCGGAGAAGTACGGCGTGCCCACGGGGTCCGCCTACGCCGAGATGGCGGTGCTGCGCGGCGACCCGTCGGACGGCCTGCCCGGCGTGGCCGGCATCGGGGAGAAGACCGCGGCCAAGCTGCTGGCGGCGTTCGGGACGCTCGACCGGGTGCTCGAGGCCGCGGCCGCCGAGGAGAAGGGCGTCACCCCGTCGCAGCGGACCCGGATCGCCGCGGCGGCCGACTACCTCGCGGTGGCTCCCGCCGTCGTGCGCGTGGCCGACGACGCACCGATCGCCCCGTTCGACGACGCGCTGCCGTCCGCGCCGGCGGACCCTGCGGCGCTGGAGGCGCTGGTCGAGCGCTGGGGCATCCGCTCCAGCGTCGACCGGGTGCTGAAGGCCCTGGCCGGCTGACCGCTCCCCCGTCCGTTGTGGGCGCGCCATCTGGCCCGATATGCCCGCTATGCGCGTTCTGGAACCACAGTTTCTACGCCCACAACGCTGAGCGGAGGGCCTCGGCCGCGGCTGACGCGACCTCCGGGTCCGTCACCTCGTAGCCGGAGTCGCCCCCACCACCGGGACCGCCGTCGTCGGACACCACGCGCTTGGCCGACAGGTGCACCGCGTCGACGCCGGCCGCGACCAGCCCCGGCACGTCGGCGACCCGCACGCCGCCGCCGGCCATGACCTGCACCGCCCCGCCGAGCGCGTCCCGCGTGTGCGCGACGCAGGCCGCGAGCCGCTCGACGCCGTCGGCGCAGCGCGCCGCCCCGCCGGAGGTCAGCACACGAGCCACCCCGAGCCCTGCCAGCACGTCCAGCGCCGCGAACGGGTCGGCGAGCTGGTCGAACGCCCGGTGGAACGTCACCTCCAGGCCGTCGGCCGCCGCGACCAGCTCTCGCAGCGCGGCCGCGTCGACCGTGCCGTCCGGACGCGACGCACCGACGACGACCCCGTGCGCCCCCGCGGCGCGCGCCGCCGCCACCTCCCGGACCTGCACGTCCAGCTCACCGTCGACGAGCACGAACCCGCCCGGACGCGGGCGCACCAGCACGTGCACCTCGACGCCGTCCGACGACGGCACACCGGCACGCTCGACGGCCGCGGCCAGCAGTCCCGGGCCCGGCGTCATCCCGCCCGTCGCCCCGAGCGCCGCGCACAGCTCGACCCGGCGGGCACCCACCGACGCCGCGACGTCGACGCCCGCGACGTCCTGCACGGCGAGCTCCAGCGCGGGCACTCGCGAACCGGCGGTCCCGGACACGGCGCCGCCCGCCGGTGCCGCAGCACCGACGGGCGTCACGTCGTCGACCATCAGCCGGTGTTCTGCAGACCGGCGGACACACCGTTCACGGTCAGGAGCAGCAGGTGCTGCCAGCGGTCCTTGTAGCCGCCGTCGACCCACTCGCCGTCGTCCACCGTCAGGCCCTCGCTCGCACCCTGGGTGCGCAGGGCCCGCAGCGCGCGCACCTGCAGGAGCGACAGCGCGTCGACGTAGGGCGACCGCAGCTGGACGGCCCGACCGAGCACCCGGCGGCTGGCCAGCGGCCACTCGTTCCCGGTGATCTTCAGGACCCACTCGCGGGTCAGGCGCAGCTCGGTGAGGACCATGTCGGCCAGGTCGTCGCGGTCGCCCAGGGCCAGGTACTGCTCGGCGATGCGCTCGTCCGTCTTGGCCAGCGACATCTCGATGTTGTCGAGCAGCGTGCCGAACAGCGGCCACTCGGTGTAGGCGGCCTTGAGCTCGTCCAGGCTGCCCTCGCCCTCCGCGAACGACTTCAGCGCCGTGCCCAGACCGAACCAGCCGGCCAGGTTGATGCGGGCCTGCGACCAGGAGAACACCCACGGGATGGCCCGCAGGTCGTCCAGCGAGTTGACCGAGAGGCCGCGCTTGGCCGGCCGGGAGCCGATCGGCAGCAGGCCGACCTCCTCCAGCGGCGTCACCTGCGAGAACCACTGCGGGAAGCCCTCGGACTGCACCAGCTCGTGGAACCGGGCCCGCGAGGAGGCGTCCAGCGCGGAGGCGACGCCGGAGAACCGCTCGGCCGTGCTGGCGTTGCGCTCCTCCGTCGACGGCGCCGAGGCCAGCAGCGTCGCGGCAGCCACCTGCTCGATGTGCCGGGCGGCGATCGTCGGGTTGCCGTAGCGGGCCAGGATGACCTCGCCCTGCTCGGTGAGCTTGAACCGCCCGTCCACCGAGTGCGGCGGCTGGGCCAGCACCGCACGGTTCGCGGGGCCGCCGCCGCGGCCGAGGGCACCGCCGCGGCCGTGGAACTGGGTCAGCGTGATGTCGTGCTTCTGCGCCCACTGCGCGATGCGCGACTGCGCCTTGTGGAGCGCGAGGGTCGCGGCGACGGGACCGACGTCCTTCGAGGAGTCGGAGTAGCCGAGCATGACCTCCACGCGGCGGCCGTTCTGCTCGAGCCGCTTCTGGACCTGCGGCATCTCCAGCATCGCCTCGAGGATGTCGACCGAGTTCTCCAGGTCGGCGAAGGTCTCGAACAGCGGGATCGCGTCGACCACCGGGGCGTCGTCCGTGCCGTCGAACGCCAGCTCGGCGAGCTGGTAGACGGCCGCCAGGTGCTCGGGGGCCTGCGTGAAGGACACGATGTACCGGCGGGCGGCGCGCTCGCCGAACCGCTTCTGCACGGCGCCGAGGGCGCGGTAGGTGTCCAGCACCTCGCGGGTGCGGTCGGACAGCTCGCCGTGGACGCCCTTCTCGGCGATCTCGTCGAGCGCCGCGGCGTGCACCTGGGAGTGCTGGCGCACCTCGAGCTCGGCCAGGTGGAACCCGAAGGTCTGCACCTGCCACACGAGCCGCTGCAGGTCGCCGTAGGCCGCACGGTTGGCACCGGCCGCCACGAGCGACTCCTGCACCACGCGCAGCTCGGCCTCGAGCTCCTCGGGGACCTGGTAGGCCAGGTCGGCGTCGCGGGTCCGGGTCGCGCGGATCCGGCCGGCGATGGCCAGCACCGCGGCGCGGTGCGGCTCGTTCGGGGAGTCCGCCGCGGCCTTGGCCGTCAGCTCGTCCGACAGCTGGCGCAGCTGCTGCCACAGGGCCTTGAGCTCGGCCGACGCCGGGGTGCTCGCCTCCTCGAGGGTGAGCTTGCGGCCGGTGGCGACCGCGGCGTTCTCGAGCGCGGTCAGGGCGTGCTCGGCGGCCAGGGTGGCGGCCTGCCGGGTCACGTCGGCGGTGACGTTCGGGTTGCCGTCCCGGTCGCCGCCGATCCAGGAGCCGAGGAACACGAACGGCTTGGCGACCGGCGGGGTGCGCCCGGCCTCGCCGTCGAGGATCCAGTCGTCCAGGCGGCGGTACACCTCGGGGAACGTGTCGAACATGGTGGCGTCGAAGACGCCCATAGCGGTCTTGACCTCGTCGATCACGGTCGGCTTGGCCGCGCGGATCGGGGAGGTGCGCCACATCGTGTCGATCTCGGCGAGCAGGCGGCGCTCGTTCTCCGTGCGGGACGTGCCGCCCGGGTGCAGGGTGTCACGCTCGGACAGCAGGTCGGAGATGCGGCGTACCGCACCAGAGACGGCACGACGGCGGGCCTCGGTCGGGTGGGCCGTCAGGACCGGGCGGAACTCCAGCTCGCCCAGGCGTCGCAGCGCCTCCTCGCGGCCGACCTCCTCGGCCAGCTGGGTGAAGGCGGCGGGCAGCGACTCCTCGATCGCGGCGCCGGCCTCGGACTCGCGGATCCGCAGCACGCGGACCCGGTGGTACTCCTCGGCGAGGTTCGCCAGGTGGAAGTAGCAGGTGAAGGCACGGGCGACCTGTTCGGCGCGCTCGAGGCTGTAGCCGGCGACGACGTCGGCCGCCTCGGCCAGCGCCGCTCCACCGTCGTCCACCCCGTAGGCGCGGATCGTCAGCTCGCGCAGCCGCTCGACGTCGTCGAGCAGGTCCTGCCCGCCCGCCTCGCGCAGCACGCTGCCGAGCAGCCCGCCGAGGAGGCGGATGTCGTCGCGCAACGGGTCGGGCATCTCGTGCCGGGCGACCACACGCTCGATCGCGCCCGTGCTCGGGCTCTGGTGTCCGTAGTTGTCGCTCACGACCTAGAGACTAAGCCGAACCGGGCTTGAGACATAGTTTGCGTCCGCTGTGCGGGCACCCTCCGCGGGACGACGGCGGCCCGCGGCCCGGTCATCCGGCGGCGGGTGCGTACGCGCCCTGCCACACCGTGTCGAACGGCGTGCGTGCGGCCACCCGCGCCTCGATCCCGGCGGTGACCACATCCTTCGCGACCTGCGCGGCGGCGCGCACGTCGGCGCCCTTGGCGAGCTCCGCGGTGATCGCCGCGGCGAAGGTGCACCCGGCGCCGGAGACCCGCTCCTCGCCGATCTTGGGCGCGCTCAGCACGGTGACGTCCGTGCCGTCGAACAGCACGTCCACGGCGTCGGGGCCGGGCAGCTCCGCGCCGCCCTTGGCGACCACGTAGCGCGGGCCGGCCGACGTGTCGAGCAGGGCATGGATCCGGCGCGCGGCGTCGACCAGACCGTCGACGTCCTCGATCGGCTCGGTGCCGGCCAGCGTGGCCGCCTCGAAGAGGTTGGGCGTGACCACGGTGGCGAGCGGCAGCACCTTCTCCCGCAGCGCGGTGTCGGTGTCCAGGGCGGCGCCCGGCTCCTGGCCCTTGCAGATCAGCACCGGGTCGAGCACGACGTGACGCCAGGACTTCGCCGCGAGCGCCTCGGCGACCACGTCGACGGTGTCGGGGGTGCCGAGCATGCCGATCTTGACGGTGTCGAGGTCGTGGGTGGCGGTCGCGGCCTCGAACTGGTCGGCGATCACCTGCGGGTCGACGGGGACGAAGCGGTGGGCCCAGTCGGCCTGCGGGTCGAACGAGACGATGCAGGTCAACGTGCCGACGCCGTAGACGCCGAGCTGCTGGAACGTCTTGAGGTCGGCCTGGATGCCGGCGCCGCCGGTCGCCTCGGACCCGGCGACGACGTGGGCGAGCGGAGGAGTGCTGGGCATGGTCCCAGCCTAGAGCGTGCCGAGGATGCGGGTCCGGGCTGCCTGACGTTCGTCGTCGTCGAGGGCGCCGGTGGCGTGCAACCGGTCGACCTCGGCCAGCCGCGACTCGCGCGTTCCTGTGCCGACACGCTCGGGTCGGGCAGCTCGACGCCGGACGAGCACCACGATCGCGACGACCGCCGTCAGTGTCAGCAGAACGACCACCGCCACGACGACCGACCACACGACGTCGTAGGTCGCCGGGACGAACAGGTCGACGCCCTCGTCCGCGAACGGCTCGACGCGGGGCGGACGCAGGACGTCGGACACTCCGACCCGGTTCACAGCGTGCCCAGGAGCCGGGCCCGGGCATCGCGGTGCTCCGGCTCGGTGATGCGCCCCGCCGCCAGCAGGCGGTCAAGGTGCTCGAGCCGCTGCTCCAGGATCCCCGGCCGGTCGGTCGGGGCGACCCGGAGGGGGTTGTCGCGCCGCACCGTCACGGCGATCACCAGGACAGCCACCATCGTGACGACCGGCACGGCCGCCTGCAGCATCATCATCGTCAGAGCGGTCCAGCTCATCGAGAACACGTGCGTCCCTTCCTCGGCGTCGGTCACACTAGCGGCCGCCGGAACTGCGGTCGAGGCTCGCGGCGACGGCGCCGACGTCGGACCCCGCTCGTAGGCTGGTGGCCATGACCCTGCAGATCGGTGCCCACGTGTCCCTCGCCGACGCCGTCGCGGATGCCCGCGAGATGGGTGCCGACGTCGTGCAGGTGTTCCTGTCCGACCCGCAGGCGTGGAAGGTGCCGCCGCTGGAGTACCCGGGAGGAGCGGAGGCGTTCCGCGGCGCGACGGCGGAGGCCGGCATCGACGTGTACGTGCACGCGCCGTACGTCATCAATGTGGCCTCGACGAACAACCGCATCCGCATCCCGAGCCGCAAGCTGCTGCAGCAGATCATGACGCGGGCCTCGGAGGTCGGCGCGAAGGGTGTCGTCGTGCACGGCGGGCACGTGACCGCGAAGGACGACCCGGCGAGGGGGTTCGACAACTGGCGCAAGGCGATCGAGTCGCTGGACACCGACGTGCCGGTCCTCGTCGAGAACACCGCGGGCGGCGACCACTCCATGGCGCGTCGCCTGGACCGCATCGCCGAGCTGTGGGCGGCCGTGCAGCAGGCCGAGAGCGACGTCGAGGTCGGCTTCACGCTCGACACCTGCCACGCCTGGGCGGGCGGCCTGGACCTGGCCACGGTGGTGGACGACGTCCGGGCGATCACCGGCCGCATCGACCTGGTGCACGCGAACGACTCGCGTGACGCCGCCGGGTCGGGGGCGGACCGACACACCAACTTCGGAGCGGGCGAGATCCCCGAGGAGCTGCTGCTCGGCGTGGTCCGCGACGCCGGCGCCCCGGTGGTCTGCGAGACCAAGGGCGACATGGGCACCGACATCTCCTGGCTGCGCGAGCGACTCTGAGCGTCCGGCCGGGTCGGTGTTGCCCGGCCGCCGAGGGGCTGTGGACGACGCTCTGTGACGACGGGTGCGGCGCCACACTGGCGGGATGAGACGCAGAAGTCCGTTCGTCCAGCCCCTGGAGCCCGTGCTCGACATCGACGACGCCGAGAGCGGTCCGGACGGGATCGCCGAGCTCGCCGATCCCCCGCGCCGTCGGCCCGCTCCTCGGTTGTCCTCCGACGGCCTGGCCCTGGTGGTGGCGGGCGCGGTCCGGCTCGAGGCCGCACGACGCGGACTCTCGCAGCAACAGCTCGCCACGGAGCTCGGCCTGTCACGCACGGCCGTCTCGGCACGGTTCCGGGGACGGGTCGCGTGGTCGCTCGACGAGGTGGGTCTGCTGGCGCAGCTCTTCGGATGCCGGGTCGTGGAGCTGGTGACCGAGGCCCCGACGCCGGCCGGCAGGTCGGTCTGGTAGCCCGGTAGCCCGTGCGTCTCTCTCTGCCGGGAACTGATGGTCTTCCCCGCACCTGTCGCGATGGCGGCATCGGTGCCCGCCGCGCGGTCGCGAATCACGCGGGGCGTGAGTCTCACGCCACGCGTGATCTGGTGACGCCGCGGCGTCGCGACTCTCGCCATACGGACATGTGCCAGGAAGAGTGGGCGGATCGTGGGCGACACGCCGAGCGACACGCCGAGGCGCTGCTCCGCACGCCGCGCGGTACGCGCGAGACGTTGCCTATCTCGGCGCGAGCTCGCCTACCTCGCGACCGGGTTGCCTACCTGTGAGTCTTCGGGTGGCTGACCCGGGGTCGGCTGGCCAGGGTGGTGTTGTTCTGGTCGCGGTGGCGTGGCTCGTTGCCTACCTG
>NZ_JABEZT010000009.1 GCF_013149805.1 Isoptericola chiayiensis | reverse complement strand
GTAGGCAACGAGCCACGCCACCGCGACCAGAACAACACCACCCTGGCCAGCCGACCCCGGGTCAGCCACCCGAAGACTCACAGGTAGGCAACTTCCTCGCGAGGTAGGCCACGGTTGCGCGACGTAGGCGACTTCTCGCCGAGGTAGGCGCATTCCTTGCGACATAGGCGACTCCTGCGCGAGATCGCGCCGGACGTGCCATAGCTCGCGGGGAAATCGCCTACCTCGGCGAGTCCTGGTCTACCTCGCGGAGAAGTTGCCTACCTCGGGGAGAAGTTGCCTACCTGGCGGGGGCGGCGGGGACGGTGGGGGTCGGCAGGTAGACCTCTCCCCCGGCGGCACGGAACTCCGCCGCCTTCTCCGCCATGCCGGCCTCGGCGTCGGCGACCCGCTCACGCTGGGCCGCGGCGTCGCCGAACTCGTCGCGGATGTCCTGCGAGATCCGCATCGAGCAGAACTTCGGTCCGCACATGGAGCAGAAGTGCGCCGTCTTGGCGGCCTCCGCCGGCAGCGTCTCGTCGTGGTAGGACTCGGCCAGCTCCGGGTCGAGCGACAGGTTGAACTGGTCGCGCCACCGAAACTCGAACCGCGCCTTGCTCAGCGCATTGTCCCGCGCCGTCGCCCCCGGGTGCCCCTTGGCAACGTCGGCGGCGTGCGCGGCGATCTTGTAGGTGACGACGCCGGTGCGCACGTCGTCCCGGTTCGGCAGCCCCAGGTGCTCCTTGGGCGTGACGTAGCAGAGCATCGCGGTGCCGTACCGGGCGATCTCGGTCGCCCCGATCGCCGAGGTGATGTGGTCGTACCCCGGGGCGATGTCGGTGACCAGCGGCCCCAGCGTGTAGAAGGGCGCGCCGTCGCACAGCTCCTGCTGGCGCTCGACGTTCTCGCGCACCAGGTGCAGCGGGATGTGTCCGGGCCCCTCGACCATGACCTGCACGTCGTGCTCCCAGGCACGCTTGGTGAGCTCGGCGAGGGTGTCGAGCTCGGCGAACTGGGCGGCGTCGTTGGCGTCCGCGATCGACCCCGGCCGCAACCCGTCACCGAGGGAGAACGCGACGTCGTAGGCCGCGAAGATCTCGCACAGCTCGTCGAACCGCGTGTACAGGAAGTTCTCCTGGTGGTGGGCCAGGCACCAGCCGGCCATGATCGAGCCGCCGCGCGAGACGATGCCGGTCACCCGGTTGGCCGTGAGCGGGACGTAGCGCAGCAGCACCCCCGCGTGGACGGTCATGTAGTCGACGCCCTGCTCGCACTGCTCGATGATCGTGTCGCGGTAGATCTCCCAGGTCATCCGGGAGGCGTCGCCGTCGACCTTCTCGAGCGCCTGGTAGATCGGCACGGTGCCGATCGGCACCGGGGCGTTGCGCAGCAGCCACTCGCGGGTGGTGTGGATGTCGTCGCCGGTGGACAGGTCCATGACCGTGTCGGCGCCCCACTTCGTGGCCCACTGCAGCTTCTCGACCTCCTCGGCGATCGAGGAGTGCACGGCGGAGTTGCCGATGTTGGCGTTGACCTTCACGGTGAACGCCTTGCCGATGATCATCGGCTCCGACTCGGGGTGGTTGACGTTGTTCGGGATGATCGCCCGGCCGGCAGCGACCTCGGAGCGCACGAGCTCGACGTCGACCCCCTCACGGACCGCGACGAACCGCATCTCCGGGGTGATCTCGCCACGACGGGCGTAGGCCATCTGGGTGATCGGCTCGCCGGTGGCGCTGCGGCGGGGGCGACGGCGGGCCCCCTGCCACTCGGCGGAGGCGGCTCCACGGCGGGCGGCCCCGCGGCCGTCGTCGGCCAGGGTGCGGTCGCGGCCGTCGTACTCCTCGGTGTCGCCGCGTTCGGCGATCCACGCCTCGCGCAGCGCGGGAATGCCGCGGGTGGGGTCCCCGCCGGGGCCCTCGGTGCGGTAGACCCGCACCGGGGTGTTGGCCGACCCGTCGGGCGAGTCGGCCAGGGTGATCTCGGTGACCGGGACCGTGATCCCGGACTGGGCGTCCCGCTCGACGGCGAGCGCGCGCGACGGTGCGTCGTTGTGCATGTGTGCTCCTACTTCCTACGCCGGCATGACCCGGTCAGGTTCGACGGTCCGGGCGGCGACAGCCCGATCTCAGCCCTTGCCTGGGCTCCCGTGGGATCACCTGCAACGTAGCACGTCAGCGGCCCGCACCGCTGTGGGCATGAACGAGGGCGGGTCAGACGCCGAGACCGCCCACCTGCAGCGGGTTCACGCCCTCGGCCGCCATGACGTACCAGGACGTGGCACCGGTGTGCTGCACCTGGAAGTAGCCGAAACCGAACCCGGAGTCGATCAGGCTGGAGGCCGCCACGACGCCGGAGCGCTCCGGGAGCACCTCGCCACCGACGGTCTGCCCCGCGCCGACGAGCTCCTGGGTCCGCAGCAACTGGCCCAGCAGCGCTCGTGCGCGGCGCGAGTCCCGGGCCCCCTGGCCGCGGTCGGCCAGGGCGCAGGCGAGCTGCGCGGTGCCCTCCAGCCACACGCCGTCCTGGTGCACGGGCAGTCCGTTGTACGACGCCGTGGACTCCAGGCTGGCGCTGGAGAATGTCACGCCGGAGATGGTCACGCCCTCGGGGAGCTGGGAGTTGCCGGTGCCCGCCACGTCCCGGGCGGCGAGGGCGTCGTCGGCCCAGTCGAGGGCACGGCCGTAGCTGTTCTCCCGCATGGCGAGCCACCCCCAGGTCGCGGGGTCGAGCGGGAGCGGCGAACGGTTGATCTCCTCGCCGTCGTTCGTCCCCGTGTAGAAGAACCCGCCGCGACGGTCCCACATCAGGTCGACGAACTCGCGCGCGTGGTCGCGGGCCCGGCGCCAGCGCCGCCCACCGGCGAGGGCCTCGAGCTGGCGGAAGAACGCGATGCAGTCGACGTTGTGCTCCGTCGACCCGTTGGGGATCGGCGTGTTCCCACCGTCGACGCCGAACGAGAAGCCCCCGAGCGTGCGCTCGGACCACGTGTTGTCGAGGATCCACTCGCCGATGCGGACCGCGGCGTCGCGGTAGCGCGCCTCTCCGGTGGCGGCGTAGGTGTGCAGCAGCGCGACGCCGGGCCAGGCCATGTCCCCGACGGCGGCGCCGAGGAATCCGAACTGCCACCCGATGTTGGCGGTGCCGTCGGGCAGCTCGAGACCGTACGGCTGCGGCGAGCCGTCGTAGAACGTGTACGGGCCGGTGTTGTAGCCCTGGCGCAGGCGGCCGTCGTCGTACGCCGGATCGTGCTCCTGGGCGAAGACGAGCCCGTCGGCGAGGGTCGCGGCGCGGTCCACCTGCCCGACGGCGAGGGACGCGCAGATCGTGAGGGCGACGTCGTAGACGAACGCGGTGGAGAACAGGCCGAGCTGGTCGGCGTAGGACTGCGCCATCCGCGGCCCGGCGTTCACCTCGGGGTACGCGGCGGTCATGACGCCGAGGAAGCCGTCGGCACGCCGCACCGAGGACCGCAGGGAACGCTCACCCCCGTGGTGGGGACCGCGGCCGCCGTGCCATCGTTCCTCACCGTGCCCTCGTCCCCCGGCCCACGCCTCGGTTCCCGCGGCGAGGGTCAGCGCGCCGGCGGCACCGGCGACGAGGAGGCTGCGGCGACTGAGCGTGCGGGCATCGAGCGGTGCGACGTCGGCTCGTGCGGTGCGGGCGGGACCGTCCAGGTCGGTCGGGGCGGCGTACGGGCGGGTCGACTGCGGCATGAGCATCTCCTTTGATGTCCGCGCTCGGTGGAAGCGCTACCAAAGCAGAGGATACTCGTGTCACTTGCGGATGTGAAGCACCTCACACCTCGAGGAAGCGGAGCTGTCAGCCGAGCCGCACGACGGCCTGCGTCCGGCCGAGCACCTTGGCGCCGTCGTGGGTGACGGCCAGGTCGATGCGGGCCGTGCGCGCCTCGACGTCGAGGGCGCCCACGGTCGCGGTGACCTCGACGGAGGCCGCGCCCCGGGCGGGGACCGGGACAGGCTTGGTGAAGCGGGTGCCGTAGCGCACGACCGCACCCGGGTCGCCGACCCAGTCGGTCACGACGTCGACGACGGTGCCCATCGTGCACATCCCGTGCGCGATGACGTCCGGCAGGCCGACCTCGCGGGCGAAGCGCTCGTCCCAGTGGATCGGGTTGAAGTCGCCGCTCGCGCCGGCGTAGCGCACCAGGGTGGCGCGGTCGATCTGCACCGTGCGCGTCGCGACGACGTCGCCGACGGTCAGCTCCTCGAGCACGGGGCGCGTCATGCGGACTCCTCCGGGCGCACCACCAGGCTGGAGGTGACGGTGGCGACGTGGTCGTCGGTGTCGGCCTCGCCGTCGGGACCGGCGGCGTAGAGCTCGCACCGGGTGCTGATCATGGAGATCCCGGCTCGCTGGGTCACCGAGTCCACGTGCAGGACGGTGACCAGCTCGTCGCCGGCGACGATCGGCCGGTGATGCGTGAAGCCTTCGTCGGCGTGCACCACGCGGGAGAAGTCGATCCCGGCAGCGGGGTCGGCGACGTACTGCGACTCGGCGCGCTGGGCGATCACCACGGCGAAGGTGGGCGGCGCGACGAGGTCCGGATAGCCGAGACCCCGCGCCGCCACGGTGTCGTGGTGCGCGGGGTGGGAGGCTCCGACGGCGGAGGCGAACTCGCGGATCTTCTCGCGGCCGACGGCGTACGGACCGGTAGCCGGGTACTCACGCCCGGCGTACGCGGGGTCGGGAGTGCTCGCCACGTCGGGTGCTACCGCAGGCTCAGCGGGTCTCGCGGTGCGCGGTGTGCTTGCCGCAGCGGGGGCAGAACTTCGCCATCTCGAGACGGTCCGGGTTGTTCCGGCGGTTCTTCTTCGTGATGTAGTTCCGCTCCTTGCAGTCCACGCAGGCGAGCGTGATCTTCGGGCGGACGTCCGCGCTCTTGGAAGCCATGGTGTGTCACCTCTCGCGCCCCCGGAAGGCGCAACGTGCGTCAAGAATCGGGTCCGACGCCGGCCGCCGAACCCGTGTTCGTCTGTTGGTAGCGAGGGCGGGGCTCGAACCCGCGACCTCACGATTATGAGTCGTGCGCTCTGACCAGCTGAGCTACCCCGCCGCGCGTGACGCAACGCGAGACCGTCCGCCCGGTATTCCCGGGTGGACGACCCCGCGTGTGTCACAGAGCCCCGAAAGGGAATCGAACCCTTGACCTTCTCCTTACCATGGAGATGCTCTACCGACTGAGCTATCGGGGCGCGGGGAAGACTCTACACGGCCTGCGGTGCCGGACGAAATCCGTTCCGCTGGCTGCACCTGACGTCTTCCCCAGGTGCCGGAACCACTCTCACCGGGGTGAGAACCGCTCCGTGCGGTGGCAGGTGAGGGATTCGAACCCCCGAAGTCGATGACGGCTGATTTACAGTCAGCTCCCTTTGGCCGCTCGGGCAACCTGCCGAGCGAGTCCGCGGACGAACTCGCGGAGACAACTGTAGCGGTCTCCGAGCCCTGGGTGCTAATCCGTCCGCCGTGGTGCTGATCACGCCGGACGCCGGCCGGTCACCCCGGGCGCCCGACGCCGGTGCGACGTCGGGACGCGGCCCACCCGGCGGACATATCCTGCGCGGGTGACGTCCACCGCCCCGGACCGCTGGGGCCTCCCGCTCGGACTCGGCGCCTTCCTCCTGTGGGGCGCCATGCCGCTGTTCTTCCCCCTGCTGGAGCCCGCCGGCGCCCTGGAGATCATCGCCCACCGCATCGTGTGGTCGCTCGTCTTCTGCCTGGTGCTGCTCGCCGCGACGCGCTCGCTCGAGGCGTTCGTCGCCGTGCTGCGCAACCCGCGCGCGCTCGGGCTCTTCGCGATCGCCTCGGCGCTGATCATCGTCAACTGGACCACCTACGTCTACGCGGTCCTGACGGGGCACGTGCTGGACGCCGCGCTCGGCTACTTCATCAACCCCCTGCTGACGGTGCTGCTCGGCATCGTGGTGCTGCGCGAACGGCTGCGCCCCGCACAGTGGGTCGCGCTCGGGCTCGGGGCCGCCGCCGTCGTGGTCATCTCGACGGGCGTGGGCGGCCTGCCCTGGATCTCGCTGGTGCTGGCCGGCGCGTTCGGGCTGTACTCCCTGGTCAAGAACCGCGTCGGGCGCGGTG
Organism: Isoptericola chiayiensis; assembly: GCF_013149805.1. Taxonomy (GTDB): domain Bacteria; phylum Actinomycetota; class Actinomycetes; order Actinomycetales; family Cellulomonadaceae; genus Isoptericola; species Isoptericola chiayiensis. The sequence goes on along the minus strand of NZ_JABEZT010000009.1, from coordinate 158,908 downwards.
TGGACGCCCTGCCCGGCCTGGCCGCCGAGACCGCGGTCGCCACCCCGTTCGCCCTGGCCTTCCTGGGCTGGCTCGCCGTCACCGGCGCCGGCACGTTCAGCATCCAGGGCACGGGCCACGCCCTGCTGCTCATGGCGTGCGGCGTCGTCACCGGGCTGCCGCTGCTGCTGTTCTCGGCGGCGGCCCGGCGCCTGCCGCTCAGCGTGGTCGGCATGCTGCAGTACCTCACCCCGGTGCTGCAGTTCCTGCTCGGTCTGCTCGTGTTCGACGAGCACATGCCGACCACCCGGTGGGTCGGCTTCGCCCTGGTGTGGGTCGCGCTGGTGGTCCTGACCGTCGACGCCACCCGGGCGTCCCGCGCCGCCCGCCTGGCCGCCGTCGGACGCACTACCGTGGACCCAGCACTCTGATCCCGCCCAGCGCAAGGAGCTTCCCGTGGCCGACTCGTCGTTCGACATCGTCTCCAAGGTGGACCGCCAGGAGGTCGACAACGCCCTCAACCAGGCCGCCAAGGAGATCAACCAGCGCTACGACTTCCGCGGCGTCGGCGCCTCCATCTCCTGGAGCGGCGAGTCGATCCTCATCGTCGCGAACAGCGCCGAGCGCGTGAACGCCGCCCTCGACGTGTTCCAGACCAAGCTCGTCAAGCGCGGCGTCTCGCTCAAGGCGATCGACACCGGCGAGGGCGAGCCGCAGCCGTCCGGCAAGGAGTACCGCCTCGGCGCCTCGCTCAAGGAGGGCCTGTCCGGCGAGAACGCCAAGAAGATCACCAAGCTGATCCGCGACGAGGGACCCAGGGGCGTCAAGACGCAGATCACCGGCGACGAGGTCCGCGTGACCTCCAAGAGCCGCGACGACCTGCAGTCCGTGATCGCCCTGCTCAAGGGCGCCGACCTCGACGTCGCCCTGCAGTTCGTCAACTACCGGTGAGCTCGGTCGCGCGGCCGCCACGCCTGGTCGCGTCCGACCTGGACGGGACCCTCCTGCGTTCGGACGGCACGGTCTCGGACCGCACGCGCTCCGCGCTGCGCGCGGCCGAGGAGGCCGGCATCGAGGTGGTCCTCGTGACGGCGCGTCCGCCCCGCTGGCTGAGCGGCCTGGCCGACTGCGTCGGCACCCACGGCCGCGTGGTCTGCCTCGGCGGGGCAGCCGTGTGGGACCTGGCCTCGGGACAGGCGCTGGAGGTCGACGGGTTCGCCGACGACGCCGTCCGCGGGCTCGCCGCCGACCTGCGCGACGCCGTGCCGGACGTCGCCCTGGCCTTCGAGCGCACCGACGGCCCGGCGTTCGACCCCTGGTTCCCGAAGGACGAGCCCGGTCTGCCCGACCACGTGCGCGCCGTCCCCGTGGAGCTGACGCTGCCCGACGGCGGCACCCCGGCCGGCGGGGCGACGGACGCCGGGCGCAGGGCACCGGTCGGCAAGCTGCTCGCCGTGCGACCGGGCTCGGCCCCCTCGACCCGCGTCGGCGAAGTGCAGCGCGGTGGCGTCGACGACGCCGCCCAGGAGGCCTTCTTCGCGACCGTGCGTGACGTCGCCGGGCAGCGGGCCCACCTGGCGTTCTCCGGCGCGGCGGGCCTGGCCGAGCTGCTCGCCCCGTCGGTGACCAAGGACGTGGCGCTGGCCCGCTGGTGCGACCGGCTCGGGATCGACGCCGCCGACGTCTGGGCGTTCGGCGACATGCCCAACGACCTGCCCATGCTGCGCTGGGCCGGGTGGGGTCTCGCCGTCGCGAACGGTCACCCGGACGTGCTGGGCTGCGCCGACGAGGTCGTGGGCGCCAACGACGACGACGGCGTCGCCGTCGCACTTGAGGCCGTGCTCGCGCAGTCCTGAGTCAGCGGGCCGGCGGTGTGTCCGACGGCGTGGGCGGCGCCTCCGCCACGGCGGGCGTGCCGCCGTCGGGCCGCAGCCGCGACACCTCCTCACGCAGGGCACGGACCTCGGCGACCAGGCCCTCCACGTCGCCGCGGCGGGCCCACAGGTCGTCCGTGGAGTCCCGGCGCTCGGCGCGCTCCTCGTCCGAGCGCTCCTCGACGTTCTGCACGAGCCACGACGACAGCGTCGCCGTCACGACACCCAGCACGGCGATGCCGCCCAGCATCATGCCGACCGCCACGAACCGGCCGGTGACCGTCACCGGGTAGGTGTCGCCGTACCCGACCGTCGCCATCGTCACCAGCGCCCACCAGAACCCGTCGCCCACGTTCTGGATGGTGCTGTCCGGGGCGCCCCGCTCGGCATCGGTGACCGCCAGGGCGCCGGCCAGCACCAACAGCGCCGACCCCGCGGCGGCGTAGAGCACGACCTTGCCGCGCATCGCCGTCGCCCCGGCCCGGTTGAGCCGCTTGATCGCCTTGACCAGGAGCAGCAGCCGCAACGGCCGCAGCAGCGGCACCGCGACGATCGCCAGGTCGAGCAGGTTGTGGCGCACGAACCACCACCGGCGCTCGGACAGCAGCAGACGGGCGGCGTAGTCCACGACGAAGACGAGCCAGGAACCCAGCACCACCCACTGGCACACGCTGTGGACCGTGCTCGGGGCCGTGGGCCACACGATCGGGACGGCGTAGGCGACCAGGAAGACCCCGGCGGCCGCGATCAGCGGCCACTCGGTGCGCCGCTCCCACTCGGCGACGCGAGGGTCCTCGTCCAGGGCCGGGGACAGAGCGCGGGGCGGCGTGGTGTGGTCGGTCATCGCGCCTCAGGGTAGCGAAGACGCGCGCCGGGCCGCCGACGGGGGGACGGTCCGCCGACGGGGGGGGCACGGTCCGCCGGCGGCGGATCAGTACCGGGTGATGCCGCCCGGGCCGAACCCGGTGCCGCCGGCCATCTTCTCCAGCCGGGCGATGCGGTCGTCCATCGGCGGGTGGGTGGAGAACAGCTTGGCCATGCCGCCGCCGCGGAACGGGTTGGCGAGCATCAGGTGGGACACGTTCTCCAGCGACTGCGTCTGCGGCAGCGGGGCCGCCTTGGTGCCCTGCTCGAGCTTGCGCAGCGCCGAGGCCAGCGCCATCGGGTCGCCGGTGAGCTTGGCGCCGTCCTCGTCGGCGTCGTACTCGCGGGTGCGGGAGATGGCCATCTGGATGAGCATCGCCGCGAACGGCGCGAGGATCGCCAGGGCGATCGCGGCCAGCGGGTTGCCGCCCTCGCGGCGGTCGCCGCCGCCGAAGATCAGCAGGAACTGCGCGAGCGACGTGATGACGCCCGCCAACGCGGACGCGACCGAGGAGGTGAGGATGTCGCGGTTGTAGACGTGCATCAGCTCGTGGCCCAGCACGCCGCGCAGCTCGCGCTCGTCGAGGATGCGCAGGATGCCCTCGGTGCAGCACACGGCGGCGTTCTTGGGGTTGCGGCCGGTGGCGAACGCGTTGGGCGCCTGGGTGGGCGAGATGTACAGCCGCGGCATGGGCTGGCGGGCCACCGTGGACAGCTCGCGCACGATCCGGTACATCTCCGGGGCCTCGAGCTCGGTCACCGGGTAGGCGTGCATCGCCTTGATCGCGATCTTGTCGGAGTTCCAGTACCCGACGAACGTCCCGATCAGACCGATGGCCGTGAAGAGGAACAGCATGCCCTGGCTGCCGCGGAAGAACACGGCCCACAGACCGAGCAGCACCGCCCACAGCACACCGAACAGCAGGACGGTCTTCAGACCGTTGAAGTGGCGATGACCCACCGGATGACTCCTTCCTCCACCCGCCGGGCCGGGCGGTCCGGCGGGTTCCACCGAGGCAACGCGCGGGGCTCGACGGCGGTTCCCGCCCTGCGTGCTGCGCGCTGCGGCGGGTGCCGCCCCAGCGCCCCCGAGCTCCCCGAACCCGCGGGGCGTTGGTCTACCTCGCGGGGATCGTCAGGCGCGACCCTTGGCGATGTCGATCATCTCCTCGCGCGGGACGACCTTGACGCGCTCGCGACCGGCGGTCTCGCCGAGACCGAGCTCGTGGGCGTCCAGCAGCGTGAACTCGTCCCAGGTGATGACGTCGACGCCGCGCTCGACGAGGAAGTCGACGATCTGCGCCGGCTCGCCGTGCGGGGCGGTGCGGCCGCCGTCGAGCGACCCGTCGGCCACGTCGCCGCCGTCGCCGACTCCGGTGACGTCCTCGACCAGGTGGCGGATCGTCTCGGAGGCGTCGGACTTGGTGTGCCCGATGAGGCCCACGGGTCCGCGCTTGATCCAGCCGGTGGCGTAGACGCCGGGCAGATGTTCGCCGTCGAGGTCGACGACGCGACCCTCGCGGTTGGAGATGACGCCCTTGAGGTCGTCGAAGGGGATCTCCGGCAGCGGGGAGCCGAAGTAGCCGACGGCGCGGTAGACGGCCTGGACCGGCCAGTCGTGGAACTCGCCGGTGCCCTTGACCGTGCCGTCGCCCTGCAGCGCCGTGCGCTCGGTGCGCAGCCCGACGACCTTGCCGTCCTCGCCGAGCACCTCGGACGGGGCCTGCAGGAAGTGCAGGTGGATGCGCCGCGACGCCGTCTGCTGGGACGGCTCGACCAGGGTCCAGTCCGTGAGGGTCTTGACGACCTGCTTGGTCTGGTTCGTGGCCTCGATGGCGGCCATCGAGCCCTCGTCGAAGTCGAAGTCCTCCGGGTAGACGACGATGTCGACGTCCGGCACGTGGCCGAGCTCGCGCAGCTCCAGCGGCGAGAACTTCACCTGGGCCGGGCCGCGGCGCGCGAAGACGTGCACGTCGGTGACCGGCGAGGCCTCGAGACCCGCCTGGACGTTGGCCGGGATCTCCGTGGACATCAGGTCCTTGGGGTGCTTGGCCAGGATGCGTGAGACGTCCAGGGCCACGTTGCCGGCGCCGAGGACGGCGACGTGCTGGGCCTCCAGCGGCCAGGTGCGCGGCACGTCGGGGTGCCCGTCGAACCAGGAGACGAAGTCGGCGGCGCCGTAGGACCCGTCGAGGTCGATGCCGGGGATCGGCAGCTCGGCGTCCTTGATGGCGCCGGTGGAGAAGACGACGGCGTCGTAGTACTGCCGCAGGTCCTCCAGCTTGAGGTCCACGCCGTAGTTGACGTTGGCCAGCAGACGCACGTCACCCCGGGACAGCACCTTGTGCAGGGCACCGATGATGCCCTTGATCCGCGGGTGGTCGGGGGCGACGCCGTAGCGCACGAGGCCGAAGGGGGCCGGCAGCCGCTCGAAGAGGTCGATGCTGACGTCGAGGTCGGTCTTGGACAGGATGTCCGCGGCGTAGATGCCCGCGGGGCCTGCGCCGACGATCGCGACGCGCAGAGGTCGGGTGCTGCTCACTGCGAGGTACGCCTTCCGGATCGGGGCTTGCGTGGAGTTCGATTCTAGGAGGTCTCGCCTCCGTCGAGGTGAGGTTTACCTCACTCCCAGCGTCTCAACGAAACCCCAGGATGCCATATCCGTCTCGGGAAGTGAACGTCATGTCTCACATCATGACATCGTCGTCGGCGGATCGTCCGTCGGGGTCGGCACCGAGGTCGGCCAGAGCCCGCCCGACGTCGTCCCCCACCATCCCCGCGCTGGCCCGCAGGGGCCGATAGGCAGGGACGAACACCACCGCCGCGAGACCGTCGTGCGCCCACACGGCCGGAACCTCCCGGCCACCGAACGCAGCAGTGTTGCTCGTGACGCCGTCACGGGTGCGCTGCACCACCCAGCGGGGCGCGGTGTCCCGCCGGCCCCACACCTCCAGCCCCGTCGGCGTCACCACGACAGCGACCGCGCTGCCGCCCGCCGACGACCAGCCACGGGCCGACGACCCCTGGTGCCGGGCGATCGCGGGCATCTCCGCGGTCGTCACGCCGGGGACGACTACTGCTCCCGGGCGGTGGCGCGCAGCGTTGCGGGCACAGGCGACGACGCGTCGGTGCGCACCCCGCAGGACGGCGACCACGACAACGACCGCGACGAGCAGCGCGACCCCCAGCGTCGTCGCCTCGGCGACGCCACCGGTCAGGTCGAGCAGCAGGCTCAGCATCAGGAGCGCGGCCACAGCCACGAGAGCTGCCGTGGCCCCGTTCTTCGGAATCCGTCCCGCCACTGTTCCTCCTCGTGGGCGTCGACGACCGTCGAGGACGCCCGGTGGCGCACGCTACCGCGCTCCCCGATCGGCTCCGGACCTGCCCGGGAGCAGCACGGCACCTGGGCCCGACGTTGGGCCCACGGGCCCTGTCCGGGCGCGGGCGCGGCTGCCAGCATGGGCGCGCTCGATCCACCGACCGTTGAGGACCTCCATGCGCCCACTTCGTCTCGCCACCGCCTGGCTGCTCGGCGCCGCCGCCTACGCCGCCGTCGGCTTCGTCCTCCTGCTCGCTGCCGTGCTCGTCACCGTGGCGGCCTCGGGGTCGCTGCTGGACCCCGACGCGGGCTCGACGGCGTTCGGCGGGACGATGGTCGCCGTCGTCGCCTTGCTGGTGCTGACGCCCGTGGCGGCCGGGGCCGTCGCCGGCCTGACCGCGTGCGGGGTGTACCGGTGGCACACCGGCATGGCGTGGTGGAAGTGGTCCGTGGTCGCCCTCGGCGGACCCACGCTGCTGTGGCTCGTCCTGGCCGGCATCGCCCAGGCGACCACGGGGATCGCCGCGCAGCTCCAGGTCAACGGCCAGAGCTACGCCTCCCCCGCGCTCGGCGTCCTGCTGGTGGTGCTCGCGGTGGTGACGCCCGCCGCGACCGGTGTCCTCGTCGGCCGGGTCAAGAACCGGCGCGCCGCCACCCTGCAGGAGGCGGTGTGGCCCGGTGCCGCGCCGTCCTCCGCCACGCGGCACGACGACGGCACCGAGGTCTTCGCGGCCCCGTCCGGCGACGCACGGGTCAACACCATGACCGGCGCCGTCCCGCGGGTGACCCGGGGCGGACGCGACACCGTCGCCGCCGTCGGTGCTGCCGTCGTCGTCGCGTTCCTGGTCGCCACCGCCGCGGTGGCCGCGGCCCCCACCGTCTTCGCCCCGGCCGTGGCCGACGGCTACGAACGCGTCGCTGCGGGCACCGTCAGCGTCGACGTCCCCGAGGGCCTCACCGAGACCGGCACCCTCTCGCCGACGTGGACGTACTCCTGGTCGTCCCCCGAGGACGCCGAGTCGCTGCAGCAGATCGCGGTGAGCGGCTCCCCGCAGGACGGGTTCACAGAGCTCTACGTCACCGACATGACCGGCAACGTCCCGACCTTCGAGGTGCTGGAGCAGAGCGCCGACCGGGTCACCTTCGAGTACACCGGAGCCGACGGCGCCGCCTACCACGGCGTGCTGCGGGTGACGGACCGGTTCGCCGTGCTGGGCACCGCCAGCACCGACGTGCCGCTGGACGGCCTCGAGGTCTCGGTCGACTCGGCGCGCTGACGCCACCGGGGGCGGTCGAGGGTCCGGGCGGCCAGAACACGACCGGACCGAGCGGCCGCAGCCTCAGGAAGCCAGGCCCCGCAACGCGATCACCGGGGCCAGGACCGCCATGGCCGCGAACCCCCACACCAGGCGAGGCATCCCGACGACGTCGGCACGATCGAGGCGCACCAGGTCCGGGCGGCCCTCCGGCTGCACCACCTCGACCGTCTGCCCCACCACGTACTGCCCGGGCGGGATCCGCTCCTGCCGGACGCCGTGCGGGCACTGGTGGGTCGCCACCGTCACCGTCTCGGTCGCCCGGGCGAAGTGGTTGTGCCGCACCGCCCAGGGCGTGGCCTCGATACCGATCACCACCGCGGTGCCCCGCACACCGTTCGCGTAGGCCCGCTGCCGGCGCCACATCACCACCACGTACACCGCGCACCCGGCCGAGAGCAGCAGGGCCACGACCACCGTCAGCGCGCCGAAGGCCGCCGTGTCGGTCACGTCAGTCATCGGACGACCCATGTGTCGCCCGGACCGTGCGCAGGACCCGGTACTGCAGGGCGTCCTCCAGCTCACCCTCGGACGTCTGCGCGGAGAGCCCGACCCGGAGCGAACCGGCCTCGTCGCGGCCGCTGATCGAGACGAACGTCGAGTCCTCGGTCTCCTCGCGGACGACATCGCCCGAGATCGCGACGGCGAACGGCCAGGTCCCCCACTCCACGACGTGCCGCTCGAGGTTGTGGGCACCACTGGCGCCGAGCTGGGTGAACGTGGCGTCGGAGGCGAGGATCACGTCACCGTCACTGACGTCCTTGGTCGCAACGGTGATCCCGACGATGCTCAGCTCGTCATCCGGGTCGTAGACCTGGAGCTGGACGAACTCCTCGCTCTCCGTGCGGTCCACGACCCAGTCCGGCGGGAGCTGGAACTCGACGCCGTCGGACGCATAGCTCTCCGCCCCGTCGATCGAGTCCGATGAGGTGACGGTCCACGTCTCGCCGCCGTACTCCGCGGCGAGATCGGCCTCGAGCTCGGCCGGCTCCCCGCTGTCTCCCCCGGCCGTACACCCGGCGAGCACCATGGCCAGCACGACCATCGAGCCCGAGAGGTGCCGCCGCATCCCCGGAACGACTCCCACATCTCCTCCTCGTCCTCCGTGCCCGACTCCGCGCACGGTGCCTCCTCGTCCTACGGGCGACCGGAGGAGTTGCGCGTCAGACGACGGGCCAGCAGACCCGCCCCGGTGACGAGCACGCCGAACACGCCGAAGAACCAAGCGCCTCGGTCCTGGTCGACTTCTGCGTCGGCGGCGTAGCCGAACTCGGTCATGCCTGGCCCGCTGCAGGTCACGGACCTCTGCATTCCCTCGACGGCGTTCAGCCGGACCCACTGCGCGCCGTCGTCGTCGAGCTGCACCGCCGCCCCCGGCTCCTGCGGAGCTCCATCCATCGGAAGGGAGCTGTCCCGGGTCTCACAGGAGACCTCACCGAGTTCGATGTCGCCCGGAGTCGCCCACAGCACGACCGTGGCGTCCGGCTCGTTGACGACCAGTGAGTCGCCAGCGGCGACGGTGGACCTGAGCCCGAACGATGAGTCGTCATCACCAGCGGACCACAGTCCGAACGCCATGACGAGACTCACGAGCACCGCGGCCGGGCCACCGATCAACGCGAGGTAGCCGAAACCCTTCAGCGATGCCCGGCGGCGTTCACGCGAGTACGGACCGCCGCTCACTGCACGGTCACCGACTCGAGCACCTGGTGGACGGCGTCCGCGTCATAGGTGGCGTCAGGACCGTAGACGAGCACGAAGGCCTGCTCACCCGCCTCGTTCACCACACCGAGCGACTCGAACCGGATCTGCTCGCCGTCCTCGCTGCCGAGCGGGATCGTCACGAAGTAGGTCGAGTAGGCGGCGTCGGCGGCACCGGGCCAGGTGAGCTGTTCGGACGACCCGTCCACGGCACCCATCGACCGCTCCGCCGAGAGCAGGCTGTTCTCGGTCTGCGTGAGCATGTCACCCTGAGCCTCCGGAGAGACGACGACGGTGACACCGTTGGTGTTCTCGCCCTCGGCCGGCGTGCCGTCGGTGAAGGCCCACGCCTCCGCACCCTCCTCCGAGGACGGCGGCTCGGCCTCCGCCCACCCGGCAGGGAGGGCGATCGAGACCGGACCCGTCTCGTGGACCTGCCAGTCACCGGGCGCGTCGGCCGGGGCGATCGCCTCGGAACCGTAGGACGCCGCCTCGTCGCCGGTGCCGCCGCTGCAAGCGGCGAGAGTGGCGCCAGCAGCCAGTGCCGTGACGACCCCCATGAGGAGGAGACGGTGCATCATCAGAGTTTCCTTGTCGCGTCGAGGTGATGCCGGCGGACGTTCTCGCCGGACTGTACGGGATCAGGCCGCGCAGCCGTTGCGCTCGACCGGCTCTCGGCCGTTCCAGTAGCGGCAACCGTCGTCGCACGGAAGCTCGAGACGTTGTCCCCGCCGATGCCCGTGATCGCTCCCATCTCGAGATCGACCGGCACCGCAAAGTCCGTGCTCGAGCCGGACGTGCAACCCTGCTCGTAGATGTCACCCGTTCCCAGGTCGCCGTTGTCGTCGCGGTCGGCCCACGGACCCCTCGTCGAACGTCGCGCGGCCTCGACGGAGCACCGCGCGGTCCGCTCCTCACCGATCCGACGGCGGAAGCACAGTGTCCGTGGACCTACTCCGGGCCCAACCCCGAGCCCCACGGCGCGACGCTCACAGGCCCCGGACGCGTCCCGAGACCGGATCCTCGACCGGCACGTCGACGAACTCGAACGACGTGCCGTCCCGCGTGGTGACACCGACGTCGACGGTCCCACCGGCTTCGAGCCCGTCGACGTCGAATCCGGCGAAGAAGCCGGCAGGGCCGCCGCGCAGGCGCCGCTCGGCCTCGTCCTCCCGTGCGGGCGCCAGTTCGACGCCGTCGAGGACGAGAACCAAGTGCGCCGACGGGATCGTCACGACCCCGTCGCCCGCGCCGTCGGCCGGGTAGACCGCGTAGTCGACGGTGGCGGTGCTCGACGTCGCCTGCACGCTCGGTGCGGTGACGCGCATCCCGGAAGCCAGCAAGGCGTCGTGACCCGACGGCACGGTCGAACCGTCCTCGACCTGGACGACCGGCGCCGTCGGTGCCGACGATGGCGCCGTCGCCCCGTCGTCGGTGGGACCGGGTGCCTGCGATCGCTGCGACCAGAGGAACAGCACCGCCAGAACGCCGACGATCCCGAGCACGGCGTACACGCCGAGCTTCGTCCCCGACCGGGCCGGCAGCTCTCGGACTCCTGAGTGCTGCTGCGTCATCGCGAGCCGGTCACCGCCCGCCATCTCGGCTGGGCCGCCTCAGCGCCGACCGGCAGACGTCGGGTCGTGACCGGAGCGGTCATGGCGCCTCTCCACGACCCGCACGCCGGGTGCGCATCAGCCCGACCGCGAGCGCCAGCGCCACGGCGATCAGGACCTGGACCAGGGTGGACAGCCACTGATCCGGTATCGCCACCCCATAGGACGCGAAGTAGGCCCAGGTCACCAGGCCGGAGCCGACCGGGACCGGCGCGCCGACCGCGAGCCACCGCCACCACGGGGTCTCGGCGCCGACCGGCGTCCACAGCCCTACGGCGAGTCCGCACAGCACGGCAGCCGCGATCCAAGGCAGCCAGCTCCAGTCGATCATGGCCTGATCACCCGACGACGAGCGCAGCCCGACCAGGACCAGTCCGGCACCGTACTCCCCCACGAGGAACCCGACCAGCGCGCAGATCCACCCGATCAGCAGGGCTCGCGCGGTTCCGCCGCGCGTGGCGGGCGTCGTGGCGGTCATTCGCCGACCACCACGATGCTCTCCTCGATCGTGGCGACCAGATCCGGGTCCAGGTCGGCCCCGGTCAGCTGGGCGAGGATCACGTGCTCGTCACCGTCGTCGGCGACGCCCCACAGGACACCCTGGTACTCCTGGCCGTCCTCGCCGTCGTAGGTGAAGTCGACGCGCTTGAACTCGCGCCGGCCCTCCTCCTCGTCCGCGCCTTCGCCGTCATCGGCGACGATGTCGAAGCCTGGGAACCCACCGACCTGAGCCGTAGCGACCACGGAGTTGGTCGCCACAAGAGCGTCCGTGTCCCCGAACTCCGGTGCCAGCAGGAGCTGGGTCGTCGCGGCCGCCCCCTCGGCGTCCTGGTAGGAGTCCGTCCACCGTTCGGTCACCTCGCCGGTGTGGACCCAGCCCTCGGGCACGTCGACCTGCATCCATCCGGTCTCCACACGGTGGAAACCGTCGGCCGGTTCGGCAGCCTCGTCCGCGGAACAGCCGACGACGGCGCCTGCGAGCAGGGCGACGCCGACGGCACCCGTCGTTCGCAGAGGGAGTGTCATCTCGTTGTTCCTTCCGCACGCTCGCCTACCGCGTCGACATGATGACAGGCACAAGTGGCACGGTGAGGTTCTGGTCTCAGTCGACGACGGGGATGTCCGTCAGACGGAAGGGCATGGCCCCGGCGTTGTGGTTGAGCTGGACGGTGATGGTCTCGGCGTCCTCGAATCCGGGATAGACCGCCGTGAACGTGACCGTCTCGCCGCCGTCGACCCGGCGCAGCGTGTCGAGCTCGCCCAGAGGGTTCCAGACCTCGATGTCCCCGTCCTCACGGATCTTGTAGTCGTACGGGTAGACGGCAGACGTGCCGGAGAGGACCGTGAGACCCAGCATGTTCTTCGGAACGGACACGTCGTCACCGCGGTAGGACCAGTAGCCGGCCAAGTTCCCCGGTCCGAAACCGGACTCGACCTCGTCGTCCTCGGCCGTCACCTGCAGATCCACCACCACGGAATCACCCACACGCCGCGCCTCCGGCACGCTGTAGCGCCACGGACGGGTCCCGTCGACCACCACACCCTCGGCACCGGTCCCGACCGGGCCGTCCTCGAACGAGGGGAGCTCACCCTCAGCCGCCACCTCGGACGTCGTCGTCACCTCGGAGACCAGCCTGATCGCCACCCGTCGGTTCAGCTGGCGGTTCTCGTCCGTCGTGTTGGCCACCAGCGGCTCGCTCTCTCCCCGTCCGGACGTCTCCAGCGGATAGTCCGATGTGTCGAGCCGCTCGCTCAAGGCATCGGCAACCGCGTCGGCGCGGCGCTGGGACAGCTTCTGGTTCGACGCCTCGCCGCCTACGTCATCCGTATGGCCCACGACGGACACCGTGCCCGGGGCCCGCTCTTCGATGCGCCGCGCCGAGGCGTCGATCGCGGCCTGCGCATCCGAGCGCAGTTCCGCCGACGACGAGTCGAACAGCACGTCGCCGCCCAGGTTGACCGTGACCTCCTCGGTGGACTCCAGCACCCTGACCGCTCCGTCCAGCTCGGCCGTGAACGACTCCAGGGGCAGAACTGGGGCTTCGGCGACCTCGGACGGATCCGTCGCCTCGACGGGCTCCGCGGAGACGTCCTCGGCGCTCGTCAGGGCCGGCCCAGGTATCTCACCGTCGGCCAGGGGCACCTCAGCCAGGTACTCCCCGGGGAGCAGCACGCCCAGCGAGTCCGCCGGCCCGTCCGGCGCCGTGTACACCCGTTGGACTCGCATGCCCGTGGGGTCCAGGGATCCCAGTCGTTCCCCGGTACCGACGGGATCACCTTGAGCGTCCAGCCCTGGCAGGAAGACCTGCTTCTTCTCCAGGTCGACCAATCGGATCCCACCGCCCTCGACGGGAGCGTCCACCACCTCACCGCGGAAGATCCTCCCCAGAGTGACGTCTTCCGTCGCGTCGGTCGCCAGGTCCAGTGTCAGGACGATGTGTTCGCCGGACCGGACCAGCGGGAACACCTCCGCCGTCACCTCGGCTCCGCCCACGACGAGGTCCACGGTCTCGGCAGGCGCCGACAGGTCGGTCGCCGGAGCCGTGGACACGTCGGCCCGCGGCGTCGGCCCGACGGTCTCGTCCGGGGAGTCGTCGCAGGCCGCGGTCGACGCGGCCAGAAGCACAGCCACGAGTGCACCCGAGGACATCCTGAGGCTGCGCGACCGAGGGTTCGTCGCCATGTCAGTGCACCTTTCGCTGACGTCGCTCTCGCCTGAGGTCTTCCGGCCGAAGGAACGTGCTGTTCTCACTCTTGAGACCATGTCACCGGCACGTCCTCGATCAGCGGCAGGTCCGGGATCTGGAGCGACACCGACTCGGGCCGACCCTGGAGAGGAGCGACGAGGCACGTCAGGTAGTAGGGAGTGCCGGACAAAGTCTTCGGCTTGTACGAGCAGGTCGAGTAGTAGGAGTCGCCGGCGTCCTCGAACGCCTCGTACCGCTCATCGGCTTCCGGATCGATGACGGCCACGCCGTAGAGACTCCCGGCACGATCGGTCAGCGCGAGCGTGTCGAGCGATGCGGAGTCACCCTTTGACCGCACCGAGAACTCGACCTCGGTCGACGCCACACCAGGGCGGATCCCGCGGACCTTCACGGTGACCGGTCGCTTCCCCCCACCGACCGTCTCCAGCTCGCCCTCGACGGAAGCTACCGACATCCCCTCCTCGTCGTCGGCCATCACGCTCGCCTCCAGGTCCGCCACCAGCTCCGCAGGGTCCACGGGTTCCGGGTCGGCCTCGGCACCGGTCGTCGCGGACTCGGAGACACCCGCGTCAGGACCTGGCGCGGTGTCAGCGTCGCCGTTCGTGCAGGCAGCCAGCATGCCGATACTCAGGCCGGCGACGACGACCGCGCTCTCTCGGGCGTTCACCGTTCCTCCTGCTCGACGGTGAACTCGACGGTCACTCGCCGGTTCTCCTGTTGACCCTCGTCCGTCGCGTTGGTGGCGACGGGATCGTCCTCACCCCGCCCGACGACTCTGAACGTCACCCCGTCACCGCTCGCGGGCTGCAGTGCATCGCGCACGGCTCGTGCACGCTGCTCGGAAAGAACCTGGTTGTCACTGGTGGACCCGTCCGAGTCCGTGTGCCCGGTGATGACGACGTCCCCGGTACCGCGCTCGGCGATGTCCGCAGCCACCCGATCCATCTCCTGCACCGCGGACCTCGAGAGCTCGAAGGAACTCTTGTCGAAGAGCACGTCGGCGTCCAGGGTCACGACGACGTCCTCGACGGACTCCTCGACCTCGACCGTGCCGTCCGCGTCACCCACGTGGCGTGTCAGGTCGAGGATCGACACGCCAGGATCGACCTCGGCGAGGTCCGACGGTACCGGCACCGTCGGCCAGCCCTCGCCCAGCAGCGGCGCGGGCTCGTCGACGACAGGTTCGAGAGCTCCGTCCTCGACCGGGACGTCGGACACCACGCTCCCTCGGGGCATCATGACGTCGACGCTGGTCACCCCCTCGGGCATCTCGGGGAGCATCGCCCACGCCACCACCAGTCGTCCCGGGGCCGCGTCGATCTCTCGCGCCTCCACAGCCACCGCCTCCCCGTCCGCGGAGAACGGACGGTACGCCTGGAGGCCGTCGGGATCGACCACGCTCACCGAGGCGACGGTTCGCGGCCCGTAGTGCTCCGGGTCCCACTCGTCGCGCGAGTACACGGGCGTCTTCCCCGCCCCGACGCCCTCCGTAGGCTCGCCGAGGGAGTAGTACAGCATCGTGCCGCCGTCGACCCGCCGGACCCCGTGCACGACGCCGTGCACCACCGGGTCCTCGGCGCGGCCGAAGTACGGGTAGGAGAAGTCCCCGAGCATCGGAACGCCACCCGCGCCACCAGTGCCACCTTCGGAAGGTCCCTGACCGGCGACCGAACCGAGCCCGGACAGAGCCAGGACGAGCGCCATCACCGTCGCCATGTCCTTCATCGTGCGTCGCCCAACTCCCGATCCCGGTATCTCTCGCTGCTTCTCCGCCGACGTGCCGCCGCGATCACGCCCCGTCAGCCAGGAAGCGCACGACGATCACCGGTACCGCCAGGGCCATCGCGGCCATGCCCAGCACCCGCCACGCCGCCGGCTCCAGGTCCGGACGGTCCAGGCGGACGTCGTGAGGACGTCCGGCGGGTTGCACCACCGGCACCTCCTGACCCACGACGTACTGTCCCGCGGGAACCTTCTGCGGGGTCGCACCGGCAGGCATCGCCTGGGTCGCCACGGTGACCATCTCGGTGGGGCGCTCGACGAGCGAGTAGCGATTCATCACCGGTGTGGGCTCGACGCGCACGACGACACCGGAACCGCGCACACCCGACGAGAACACCCGTCGTCGACGCCAGTGCAGGATCGCGACGATGAGGAACGTCAGCGCGAAGGCGAGTCCGACCACGACCACGAGCCCCTGAAAGAAGCCGCTGCCGGCGAGATCGATCATCATCGTTGCCCGCTCACCACCGCATGCCCGCCTCGTCGCGGATGCGCATCGAGACCCGCTCCGGTTGACCGGCCTCGACGAGCATGGCCCCCAGGGCGCCGAAAGCCACCCACTCGACGAGGCCCACCCCCATCGCTGCAGCCTCCGGAGGCGCCGCGCCGGTCACCGAGGCCCCGACCAGTGCGAGGACGACTCCGCCGACGGCCGACAGGGCAGCACCCGCCGCGACGCTCGGGAGAGGGTCGGTCCGCCGCTCGGAACCGTAGCGGGACCGGTAGCCCCGGGCCACGAGAACTCCGACGAGCACGAGGCGCACCGCAGTCAGCACGTGACCGAAACCCACCTGGACGATCTCGGGCCATGCGGCCAGCCAGCCGCTGATCAACGGAAGGAGCACCCAGTACGCCAGGACGTAGGTGACCGCGTCCAGGAGGACGAAGACCCCGACGGACCGCCAGGAGAACTGCCCCGTCACGACGCGGGCTCCACCGTCTGCAGCACCTGGTACTGCAGGGACTCTTCGAGACCGCCCTCGGCAGTCTGCGCCGAGACGCTCACCATGACCGACTCCGCCTCGTCCCGCGCGCTGATCGAGACGAACGTCGAGCCGGCACCGTCGTCGCGCTCGACCACACCGGTGATCGCCTGCGCGTAAGGCCAGGGCGTCCACTCGACAGGATGGCGCTCGAGCTCGGTCGCACCGGCCGCTCCGAGCTGCGTCCAGGTCACGTCCGCCTGGACGTCCACCGCCTCGTCGCTCGCGTCCGGACTGACCGTGATCGCGACCGGGTTCAACTCGTCGGCCGGGTCGTAGACCATGATCCGGACGACTCCTTCGTCCTCGGCACGATCCGTGACCCAGCCCTCGGGCACCTGGACCGTTATTCCGTCCTCCGTGTAAGGGCTCGCCCCGTCGATCGCGGTCGCCGGTGCGACGGACCACGCCGCTCCGGTGTCCTCCGCCGTCGGCGCCCGACCGTCGGCGGCATCATCCGGTTGGCCTGCGCCGCAGCTGCCGATCACCAACGTCGACGCGACGACGAGCCCCACGCCGATCCATCCTCGCTTCATCAGCTGCACGCCTCCCAGTCGTTCCATCCATGGTCTCCGAGGTACCAGGCGTCCACGGAGTCCTGCGAGCTCGTTCCCGACTCCACTCCGACGCCGACGCCTCCCACCGCCGGGGCCTTGACCCCCAACGCGCCGGAGAGCAGGTTGCTGCTGCTGACATCCAGCGTCTGGGCGGTGACCTCGCCCGAGTCTGCGGCGACGTCGAAGAGGCTCGACATCGCGTCAGCCATCCGCGACGGTGACCCCCCACCGTAGACACCGAGATCCGCCAGCGCAGAGGTCAGCTGGTCACGATTCGCGTCCGTCACGGGAAGGCTGGCGCGCACGCGAACTCCTCGGCCGCCGGAGTCCTGCAACGGAGTGTCGAGCAGGCCCGTCAGGTCGTAGGCGCCGTCCGCAGTCGCTGCGCCGGCCACGCTCAGGCCGGCGAGCTGCCCGTTCTCGTCGACCGTCACCTCGGCGACGAACTCCGTTCCGGCACCCCCCTCGGCCAGGGTCTTCAACCCGAGATCGGATGCGGCCTTCGCATCGAGCTTGATCTTCGAGTAGACCGTGTGGTTACCCGACTCCAGATCCTGCCGGTAGCCCAGCGCGCTCGAGAACTCCGCGCTCGCGTTGGCGCCGGCGACGATGGCCTGTGCCCCGGCGCTACCCGAGATCACGGGCCCGCCTTCCGCATAGAAGCCGGTCGGGGCGGGTGGGTCGTAGTCGTAGCCGGTGATCTTGTCGACCGCCCAGTTCGCGATCTCGACACCGAGGCCCAGGGCTGGTCCAGCGGCGGCCTTGGCCGACTCCTTCGCGAAGGTGCGATAGGCCCACTCCTCGAAGTCCGCGGCGTCCTCCGCGGAGTCGAACGTGTACTCGAGGCCGCCCCCGAGACGTTGAGCGGCGCTGACCGACGCGGAGAGGTCGGCCCCGCCGCCGTAGTCCCCGATCCGGAGCTTTGCCTGGAGCTCACCGGCGGTGAGGCTGGCACCCGCCTGGCCCGACAGTGAAAGGGTCGTCTTGAAGGTGCCGTCGCTCAGCTCCTCCGTCTGCATCCCCACCCCGGAACCGACGTCGACGAAGGACACGGAGAGCGAGTACTTGACGTTCACGGTGTCGCTCGCCAGGACGCACGGCTCGGTCGGCTCGTCGTCGGCCTCGACGGCGGCCGGCGAGCCGCAGCTCGCCCCGACGGCCTCGCAGATCCTCCCGGCGATCGCCTGGCCCACCGGGCTGATCGCCACCAGGAGAGCGACCACGACCGCGACGACCACCACGATCACGCCGGCGTGCTCGACCGCCGCCGCGCCTCGCTCCCCGCGCAGCAGATCGGTACGGTGCCGAGTTCGACGCATCATCATCGTGTCAGGACCACTTCGCTCTCGTACGGATCGACATCCGGCCGCACGAACGGCGGGGGTGTCCACGGGGTGGGCTCGTCGGAGGGTTCGGGCTCGGGCTCCTCACCGTCGGACGGCGAGGGCGACGGGGTCGGAGTGGGCGTGGGCGCCGGTGGGGGCGTGGGCGCCGCCTCCGGCCAGGTCTGGCATCCCCACGGGAGGCGGTACCCGATCTGCACGCCCGACAGGCACAGACCTCCGGTCAGCTCGATCCGGGCCGTCGCCTCGGCGGGAACTCGAGTCGACGTCTCGGGGACGGTGGAGCGATTGCGGACGGAGACCGACACCTCGAGCCGCTCGGTGTCGACGGAGAACTCGCGGAGCTCGGCGCCGTTGCGTTCCGCGAACTCGGACGCCTTCGCCCGCATGGCACCCGCATCGACGGTGGCGGAGACCGGAGTGCCCGCCAGTGCCCAGAAGCTCACGTGCTCGGAGCTACCGGCCCGCCAGGTAAAGGTGTCCTCCAGCTCCCGGTCCCAGGTCTCGGCCGCAGCGAGCGCGGCGGCGTCGGCGGCCGTCGTCGACTCCCGGCGCTCCCCGGTGACACCGCCGAGGACCACGATGACCAGGACGGCGGCGGCGAGCAGGCCGACCACCATCGGGATCACCGCGACGTGGATCGAGCCGCGCTCGTCGGCGCACCGGCGGGCGGACATCGACTCCCCACGGTGGGTCACGAGTCGCTCACCGGGACGTCCGTCAGCCGGAACCTGTTGGTCGCCTCGATCGTCACCGCGTCCTGGCCGGTGTCCGGCCACACGCCGGTGACCAGGATGACGCCGTCGTCCGGAAGCGGGAAGTCGATGAGCTCCTCGGCCAGGAGGCGGCGCGACGAGATGGACAGCGGAGCGTCCTGGGGGACCTCGTAGTCCAGGGGGAAGATGCGCTCCTCGCCGGTGAGCAGCGCGACCTCGTGGAGGCCGCCCAGCTGGTTGGAGGCCGCGAAGCCGCGCTTGGCCGCGAACCCGGAGTACGTGTCGCCCCCGAACACTCCGGCGACGACCTCCGGACCCGACAGCTGAGCGAGCCGCAGCGAGCCGACGATCCCCTCGTCCGTCCGCACCATCTCGGCGACCTCGACCCGGAACTCCTGACCCGGCGTGTCGGTCTCGAAGGTGACAGGCTCACCGCCCGCACTCTCGGGCACCTCGGCGGCCGGCAGCCCGTCCGAGGTGTCCTGCTCGCCCCCGGAGGCCGGCTGCTCGGCAGTGACCACGATCTCGACCCGGCGATTGGCGGCCCGCGCCTCGGGGCTCGTCCCGACCACGACCGGCTCGGTCTCGCCCCGCCCCTCGCTGGTGACGTCGAAGTCGCCGCTCAGGCCGGACCGCAGCTGCTCCGCAACGGCCGTGGCGCGCCGCTCGGAGAGCTTCTGGTTGAAGGCGTCGGTGTCGACGTCGTCGGTGTGCCCCACCACGCTGATCTCCCCGGCACCGGCCGTGTCCTGGATCTGCGTGACGACGTCCGCCACGGCCCTCTTCGCCTCGCCGTCGAGCCGGTGCTCGCTCGGGTCGAAGAGCACGTCGGAGGTCAGGGTCACCGTGACGACGTCCCCCTCCTCCGAGGTCGAGGCGACGTCGTCGAACGATACGGAGAACGACCGGAGCGCGTACGACGGCGGGTCGACCGGCTCGCCGACCTCGGCGAGCGTCGCGTCCACGTCGGGTCCGGCGTCCACCACCGGCACGTCGCGGAACATGCCGAGGCGGGGAAGCAGGACGTCGACCGTGTCGCCCGCAGGAGCGGCGTGCACCGACACGGCCGAGACGGGCGTGCCGGCGTCCAGCGGGAGCAGCCCCGCGGTCGCCGTGAACGAGGAGCTCGCGGAGACCCCGACGGGGAGCACCGTTCCCTCGTCGACCAGGCGGACCCCGGAGGCCCCGCCCGCACTGCCATCTGCGCGGATGTCGGCGCCGGGCAGCGTCAGGCCGAGCGGCGGCGCCGCGGAGACGAGCTCGGGGTCGGCCTCCGGGTCGACAGCCACCTCGACCGGCACGACGGCGAGATCGCCCGTGCTCTCGACCGGTCCGATGCTGACCTGGACCGGGACCCCGTAGTACTCGCGTGCCCCGGCCACCGCCTCGGCCGCTGTTTCACTCGGCGACGGACTGCTCGCGCTCTCCCCCGCCGAGGGCGCCACGGGCGCGCTGGGAGAGGGCTCGGTGTCCGGCGACCCGTCGGTGCAGGCGGCGAGCGCCATCACGACCGAGAGCGCGACGGCTCCCTTGACCAGATTGTTCCCACCCACGACTCGCTCGCTCCTCATCGACACCGACGGACAAGACGGCGGGGGAGGTCGTCTCCCCCGCCGCACGGTAGCCTGCCCGGGATCAGCCGCCGACGGAGAAACTGTTCACGGCCTCGCTGATCTTGCCTGCGATGGCACTGCCGATCGGGGTGGCAAAAGTGACGATCGCAGCGATGATCGCGACGACAACCACGATGATGCCCGCGTACTCGATGGAGCCCTGGCCGCGCTCGTCCTGGGCGCGCTCGAAGGCCCCCGCGATGAACCCGGTGAGCGCGACCTGCGTCGCGAGGACCTTGTTCGAGAACTTCTCCACGATTCCTCCTCCGACGGCCGCCGGCCGCCTTTCGTTGCGCCACCGCGGGCGCGGTGCCTGCGACCATGATCGCGTGACGCCCGGCCCGGGCATCAGGGCATCCGGACCCAACTCCGGGCCCAGTTCCGACTAGGCCCCTGGGCCCACACCGTCCACCGCGTCCCTCCAGCGCGCGATGGCCTGACCACGCGATGCCACGGCGAGCTTCGCGAAGATGCTGTTGACATGGTTCTTGACGGTCTTCTCGCTGAGGACCAGCTCGCGGGCGATCTCGGCGTTGACCCGTCCGCGGGCGATTGCCTCCATCACCTCGTGCTCCCGGGGCGACAGACCGAACCTCTCCCGGGCCGAGGCCGAGTCCGCGCCCCCGGCCTCGCCGCCACGGCCGGCGTGCCACCTGGCGGGCACCCCGGTCACCACCTGGCTGCCCGCCGCGCACAGACGCAGCACGTTGAGCATCTCCTCCGGCGACAACGATCCGTGGACGATATAACCTGCTGCACCCGCCGACATGGCCTCCTGCAGCACCTCGGAATCCTCGGTGTGGGTGAGCATGACGACGGTCGCGTGCTCGACGAGCCCGGGCAGCAGGTCTAGTCCGGACACCTTCGGCATGCGGACGTCGAGCAGGACGACGTCGACAGCGCCGTCGGCGACAGCGGTCAGAGCAACGTCCGGATCGTCCGTCTCCGCGACGCTCTCGACGTCGTCGAACGTCTCGAGCGCCGCACGCACACCGAGGCGGATCAGGGCGTTGTCGTCCACGGTCAGGACTCTCATCCGACCTCCACCAGGTCGGCGCGCGGCTCGTGCACGAAGCTGGCATGGACGACCGTCCCGCCCCGGGCGCGGCGCTCCCACCGGACCGAGCCGCCGCAGGCGGCGACCCGCTCTCGGATGCCCTGCAGCCCGAAACAGCCGTCGCGGGCGTCGTCCGGCACGGCGAAGCCCACACCGTCGTCCTCGACGGTGAGGTGCAGCTCGCCCGACGGACCGGTGGTGATCACGACCGTCACCGCCCCGGCCTCGGCGTGCTTGCGGACGTTCTCGAGCAGCTCCTGGAGCACCGCGCGCAGGTGGGCGGACCGGCCGTCGTCGCCCGCCGGCAGGTCGAGAGACAGGTCGACCGGCGTCCCCGTCCGTCGCTGCCACCGGCCCGCGAGCGACCGGACCACGTCCGACGTCGGTTCCGCCGCCTCGCGCAGTTCGCCGAGCGCCCGGCGCGTGTCCTGATGCGTGGTGCACACCGCAGCCTCGATGGACCGCGCCAGATGCACCGTCTCCTCGTCCACGCCGGCCGCCTCGACACGACGCCGCAGTGCCGCCATGGAGAGCGTGAGGCCGGCCAGGTCCCCCGCGACCGTGTCGTGCAGGTCCCGGGCGAGCCGGAGCCGCTCGGCCGCCGTTGCGCGTTGCGCCTTCGTCTCCCCGAGCTCGACCGCGAGCCGCTCCTGCCGGCGCAGCCCACGTCCGAGTGCATGCCCGCACCCAGCAAGGACCGCAGCACCGGCTGCTGCCGCCAGCCCGAGGACCCAGCCCCAGGGATCCTCCGGGTCGAGCCACCCGACCAGGACGAGGCACACGGGAATCACCATCACCAGTGCCAGGCGTGGACCGACCAGCAGCGACCACAGGGCCACGGTGGCGGCGGCGTACACGGCCATCAACTGGGAGCCGGAGAGGAACACCATCACCACGACGGCCACGACGAGGTCCGCCGCCAGCAACGTCGCACTTCGTGCGTACACGTCCCCCCGCGGCCGCCAGTTCAGCGCCGGGACGAAGGAGAAGGGCGAGGCCAGCAGAGCGATCCAGATGCCGATCGCCACCTCCCCGTCCAGCGCTGCGACGACGACGGCGAGGCCCACCACGACCAGGCGGACCGCGCACAGCAGACGGACGACCCCGCCGATCGCGAGGTGGCTGTGGCTGAAGGTCACGTGCTCAGAGGAAGCCACCGAGCGCCTCCCGGTTCCCCATGATCATCGCGGCCACGATGAGCAGGAGCGCACCGGGCAGGATGGTCATGGTGACGACGAGCGAGATCTTCGGCGCGGCCTTGGCGGCACGCTGCCGCGTCGCCTGAGCATGTTCGCGACGGACGTCGGCCGCGATCGCGGTCAACGCGTCGGCGAGAGGGACACCCAACTCCTCGGCCTGCAGCAACGCGGTGACGAAGGTGGCGACCGATTCGGAACCCACCCGGTCTCGCAGGCCGACGAACGCCTCACGGCGCGAGAGGCCCACGCTCATCTCGTGGAGGGTGGTCCGCATCTCCTGCGACAGTGCGCTGTCGTGGAACTCGCAGACCCGCTCGATCGCCTGACGGAAGCTGAGACCTGCCGCGACCGTGACACCCAGCACGTCAAGGAAGTCGGGCAGATCGGACTCGATCTGCTGCTGCCGGCGCTCGCCGGCCGACCGGAGCCACAGCGGCATCCAGAGCGAGAGCATCGCGGCGACGAGCAGTCCGATAAAGGCGTTGCCGGCGATCGCGAAGACGACGAGGAACAGGACCGCGAGCACGAGGAAGCCCGTCTGGCGGCGGACGTAGACGGTGACCGTCACGCCGTCGGGACGCCCCGCACGGCGGATCGTCCGGTCCAGACTCTGCAGCCGGACGTTGCCGTAGACGCGCAACGCCGAACCGAGGAACAGGTTGCCCAGCCGGTCCAGCACAGCCACGAACCCTCTGGGCCTGTCGTCCGACGTCTCGCTCGTCGCGTAGGCCTCCTCGACTTCCTCGAGGCCGGTACTGGTCAGCAGCCGGAGGCCTGCGAACGCGAGGCCCACGGCGAGGGCCCCGCCCAGGGCGATGGCGAGCGCGGTCACAGCTCCACCTTCGAGATACGTCGCATCAGCAACCAACCGACCAGGAACAGCGCTCCGGCGACGACCAGGATGATCTGGCCCAGCAGCGTACCGAGCATGTCGTCCAGCACGCCCGGAGTCATGATGTTCATGAGCACCACGGCTCCGACGCCGATGAGGATCACGGTGTATCCCGTGAAGGACGCACCCACCGTGGCCGTCTTGATCTCACGGCGCAGCTGGCGACGCTCCTCCAGCGCTGCCGCGATGTTCCCGAGCGCCGTCACCAGCGCGCCACCGGACCGCCCCTGGATCGCGAGCGTCTGTACGAGGACCGAGAGCTCCCGGGAGGGCAGCCGCTCGCTCAGGTTTCCCAGCGCACCCTGCAGGCTCTGCCCGACAGCCATCTCGGAGCTCACCTGCGCGAGCTCCGAGCTCGCCGGCTCGTCCATCTCGCGGGCGGCGAGCTCGACGGAGCGTCGCACCGCCAGGCCTGCCTGAGCACCGTTGGCGAGCAGTCGGGCGACCTCCGGGAGCTGCGCGACGAAGCGTTCCGTGCGCGCTCGACGCTTGTTGCCGACCCAGCGCTGGGCGCTGGCGACCACCGCGAGGACCACGAGGAGGGCGGCAGCCCGCCCGAGCAAAGGCACGGACAGCAGACCGGCAGCCAAGGCGATGCCGGCAGTCCCGAGGAGGAACAACGTGGGCGACCAGGCCTGGAGCCCGGCACCGGCGAGCGACGAGGCAAGACGCTTGCCGAACGTCGTCGTGCGGAGCCGGACGTCGACCCGGTCGACGACGCTCGGGCCGGCGTCGGCGCCGAGGTCGGCGGCGGCGACCATGCGACGCTGCGCCACCGCGTTGCCCTGGAAAACCGCGACGGTGACGACGCAGAGCGCCAGAGTGACGAAGAGCGCCAGGACGAGGAGGCCGGCCGTCATCCGAGCACGTCCTCGGCGACGAACGCCGTCTCACCTGCACGTCGCAGCCGCTCACGGAGCTCGTCCGGCAGCCCGTACTGGACGAAACGACCCGACACCGTGTGGTCGGGTCCGAGGGGGCCGGGCACGAACTCGGCCAGCGGACTCATCCGGTAGTCGCCACGCCGCTCCGAGACGAGCGCCTGCACCTCCACGACCCGGCGAGACCCGTCGACACCGCGCGCGAGGTGGACGACGACGTCGATCGCGGAGTTGATCTGGTCACGGATCGTGGTGACCGGCAGGTCCAGCTCGCTCATCGAGGCAAGGGTCTCCAGGCGCCCCAGGGCGTCGAAGGCGCTGTTCGCGTGCACCGTGGCGAGCGACCCGTCGTGACCGGTGTTCATGGCCTGCAGCATGTCCATGGTCTCGCCGCCGCGGACCTCGCCGACGATGATGCGGTCGGGACGCATCCGCAGCGCGTTGCGCACCAGGTCGCGGATCGTCACGGCGCCACGTCCCTCGACGTTCGCCGGCCGCGACTCGAGCCGCACGACGTGGCCCTGCTGCAGGGACAGCTCGGCTGCGTCCTCGATCGTCACGATGCGCTCGTCGTCCGGGATGAGTCCGGACAGCGCGTTGAGGAAGGTCGTCTTCCCGGAACCCGTCCCACCGGAGACGACGACGTTCAGCCGCGCACGGACGCACGCCGCCAGGAGGCTCGCCGTCTGCTCGTCGAGGCTCCCCTTGCCGACGAGCTCCCCCATCCGGAAGGGGGTGGGGAAGCGACGGATCGTCATCGTCGGCCCGTCCAGCGCGAGCGGGGGGATGATGACGTTGACGCGTTCGCCCGTCGGGAGGCGGGCGTCGACCATCGGCGACGACTCGTCGACGCGACGGTTCACGCTCGAGACGATCCGGTCGATCGTCTGGTAGAGCTGCTCCGACGATGCGAAGCGCGTCGGGACCCGCTGCACCTGCCCGTTGCGCTCGACGAACACGTCCTGCGGACCGTTGACCATGATCTCCGTGACGGACTCGTCGGCGAGCAGCGGTTCGAGCACACCGAGCCCGAGCGCGTCGTCCACGATGCGCTGCACGAGGGCACCGCGCTCCTGGGCCGACAGGATCGGCCCGTCGAGCGAGAGGAGTCGCGAGAGCATGCGCTCCAGACGGACCCTCCGCTGAGCCGGGCTCAGACGCGCCAGCTCGTCGACGTCGATCTCCTCGAGGAGGCGCTCGCGGTAGATGTTCGCGAGGTCGTGGTCCTCGGTGTCTTTCTCGGGTGCGGCGATCCGGTCTCTCAGGGCCATTTCAGCTCCCCTGCGCGAACTCGGCGTCCCGAGTGATCCGTACGTCCGTGACGTGGATACCCGCCACACCGAGGGGGAACTCGAGCTCGGTCACCACCCGGGCACGGTCCCCGGGCCTGCTGCCGTCGATGCGGACGATCCCCCAGCCGTCAGGAACCGACTCCTGGGCTGCTCGGCGCCAGTCGGAGCGCTCCTGGCTGAGCGCGCGAGCGCCGTTGCGCGCCGACTCCTGCGCGACCGAGGCCCCCTGAGCGATGAGGATCCCCTGGATGGCGAGCACGGTCACCAGGAGGAGGACGAAGACCGCCCCGGCGAGCTCGATCGCCGCCTGGCCCTCGTCGCCCCGGCCGACGTCGCGCTTGGTCCCGGCCACCATCTCAGCGCTCCTCGAACACGTCGGCCGACGACGAGGCGGAGAAGCGCAGGCCCGGGATCACCGGCGTGCTGCGCACGCGAACGTCGACGCTCCCCTGCGAGACACGGATCACCGCGGTGTCCCGAAGACCCTCGGGAAGACGCTCCCGCACGTCCTCGCGTGCCTGCTGGGCGACCGAACCGTCGTAGGACTGCGCGATCCCGACGGTGCGAGCCCCCTCCTGGGCAGCGGCACGAGCGACCATGAGTCCGGACGCCCAGGCGAGCCCCTGGGCGCAGACGAGGAGGAGTGCGAGGGCCAGCGCGATGATGACCGGGAACTCCATCGCCGCCTGGCCGCGCTCTCCGGCAGCCGTCGCCGAGCGACGCCGCCCACGTCGCCTGGTGGCGGTGGGTGTCGAGCCGTCCGGATCGGTCGTCCCGGGAGATTCTGCCTGGGTCGCGGGGCGCGCGACCACCTCGGCGACAGCTCGGTGGACCGGCGTCTGCGCCTCCAGCAGCGTCGCGGTGTTCATGGCGCTCTCGAACGGCTGGCCGCCGTCGGGGATGGTGAACGCCACGGGCCTCTCGACGATCCGCTCGGCGAGCTGTCGGGTCACCTCGTCCCGAGGTGTCCGCCGGTTCAGCACGAGCTGGACCGATTCGGGTCGCCGGATCGCGAGCCTGTCCCACTGCGTGAGTGTCCGCCGCGCGGCCCTCAGGGCGGGCAACGAGGGGTTGACGACCAGCAGGGCACGGTCCGCGAACTCGAGGACCGAAGCAGTCGCGTCGTCCAGATGGCTACCGACGTCGACGACCGCGAGGTCCGACTCGTAGCGCAGGCCCCCGACGATCGCGCGGGCAGCAGGCCCGGACATCTCCTCGCCGCGCTCGCCGTCGGTGGGGGCGGGCAGCAGCCGGACACCGCCCGTCAGCTCGTAGGACGTCTCGCGCAGCATCCGTCCGGTGATCTCGCCAGAGACCTCGGCCAGGTCGACCACCGACCGCCGGGTGCTCACCCCGGCGAAGCCGGCCAGGTCGCCTGCGCCGAGATCGAAGTCGACGGCCGTCACCGTCTGCCGCTGCGCGGTCGCCTGAGCGAGGAGCAGGGCCAGCGTCGAGGTACCCACGCCGCCCTTGGCTCCCGCCACCACGAGCACCTCGCCGGCCCTGTTTGCCGCGCGTTCCGAGCCGACCGTCGCACGCGCGGCACCGGACCAGGTCGCCACGCTCTCGAGTCGCGCCGTGACCTCCTCGAGGCCCGCGCCGTGCGAGACCACCGATCGCGCCCCGACGTCCATGGCGCGGGACAACGACTGCGGGTCCGCCGTCGGCACGAGCATGACGACGCCCACGAGGGGTGCGGTGACCGCGATCGAACGCGCCACACCGTGCCCGTTGCCGGCCTCGGCGCCCTCGTCGACGACGACGACGGCGACGTCGGGCTCTCGTTCGAGAACCGTGCGCGCGCTGGCCCCGTCCGGGGCGACGGCAACGATCTCGAACACGTCGGACTCCGCGAGGACGTTGCCGAAGTGTTCCCGGACCCGCGGGTCTAGGGTCACCAGCAGAACCTTGGTCGCCATCACTCCCCCTGTGCGGTGTAGGTGCGCTCGTCCTGCGGGAGCCTCTGTTCGTCACCGGCTCCGCGCAGTGCGAGCCGGAGCTTGACCGAGAAACTCTCGGCGTAGGCGAGACGCAGACTGTCCTCGGTCGTGAGCGCGAAGGTCACGGGGACACCCTGGCTCGTCCCGAAGTCGTCGCCCTCCTCCTCGATCTCGCTCGGCAGACCGACGTCGAGCACCAGGGCGTTCTCCACCCAGACCTCCGAGCTCGGCGGCCGGTCCTCCGTCTCCTCGACGGTCGCGATGATGTCGACGTGGTCTCCGGGGCTCACCTTCCCCGCCACGCCCGTCTCCGCGTCGACGATGATCGCGACCTCGCGGAATCCGGGCTGGATACCCGGGCGGGGGACCAGCATCCCGGTCTGCACCAGCGTGCCCGCCTCGTAGCCGGTGGCCGAGACCAGTCCTGCCGTCTCGTCGACGGAGGCGATGGCGGTGTCGGGCACCCACCGCTCGGGCACCTCCACCACCTCGAGCATCTCCGGCTCGATCGGCGTGAGCGGTTCGACACCCTGCTTCAGCTGGACCGCCGTGGCCATGGGCCCCACCTGGGAGCTGACGGAACCGACGTACGTCAGGAGTCCGAGAAAGACCGCGATGGCGCAGAGCGACGTGACGACGAGGAGCAGGGCTCCTCGTCGTTGACGGGGGTTCACTGGAGGACTCCTTGCGAGGTTGCGGCTGCGACGCCGGCCGTCGCAGCTCCGGGCAGGTCCACTTCGCAGAACAGGCAGCGTGCGGAGAGGCCGGATCGTCCGCACACCGAGCAGCGTGCCCACGTCCCGCCGTTGAGAGCGGTCGCGACGATGTGCTCCGGGGAGGTCTCCGTCCCCGTCACCTCCAGCCAGCGCCTGGCCTTCCACTCGGTGCCCGGCACTCGGATCTCCAGCAGCGGCGAGGGGAGCGCCCGGACGACCCCGTCCGGGACCACCTGTCTGCCCGACCGGGCGAGGACGACGCCGTGCGGCGGAACCTCGATCGAACGGCGGAACGGTCCGACCGTTCCCGCAGCCAGGTCGACCACGAACGTAGCCCCGGGCCAATAGCTGGCGACGTGCTGCCCGAACGAGGGGGACGGCCGGTCCAGGGCCGTGACGGAGGAGATCACGAGCTGCGTGCGCGTCGTGAAGAGCAGCGCCTCGGCAGCGGCCCGGGCGCCGCCCATCGCCGAGTCCGGCAACCGGACGAGGGCGTCGAGAACCAGCGCCCACTGCGTCGCGCGACAAGGCATGTGCAGGTGAGCAAGATCGTTGCCGCCGATCGCCAGGCGTGCCGATCGAGCGACCGCCCTGCCCTGGGGGTCCCGACTCATGAGCAGCGTCTCGCCCGTGAGACCGCCGATGGCCTCGACCACATGCACCAAGGAGGATCGGGCAGTCCTGAGCGCGGGGTTGACACCCTCGGGCGCTCCCACGGCGACAATTCGCACTACGCTGCCTTTCCCCTGTTCATTGCGTCACAAGATGCCGACGCGTGAGGATAGCGCATCGAAGTTGCCCGGAGTGATCATCGATCCGCCGAGAACTCGACATCAAGGTTCCGTGTGGCGCCGTCGAGCCGGATCTCGGCCCGCACAACAGACGAAAGGGACTAAATTCAGCAGCAACACCGTCCCACGATGAGGACGATCGATGGCTATCGTCCCGAAGAGTGAGATCGTATCTGGTGGCGGTCATCAGGACGGAGCAGCCCATTGCCACACCTCACGATCAACCATGCCGTCGTCGCACCGGTGGAGGTCGCCGACACCTGGGCGCGTCGCGCCCGCGGGATGCTCTTCCGCCGGCGACTTCCGTCGGCCTTGCTGCTCACACCCTGCAACTCCGTGCACGGTGCGGGGATGACCACGTCCCTCGACGTCGCACTCGTCGACTCGGACCGCACCGTGGTCCGGACGCTCGTGCTCCGACCATGGCGTCTCACGAGGCCCCGGCGGGACGTCGTCGCCGTCCTGGAAGCACCCGAAGGGAGCTTCAGCTCCTGGGGTCTGGCCGTGGGCGACACCGTCCACGTCAGCAACGAGGAACCGCATGACGAGCCGTAGCGTGCACACCGCGCCCTGGTGGGCACGCGTCCGAGCGGAGATCGCACCCCATCGTCGCGCGACCGCCGTCGGGATGATCCTCACCGTGCCGTGGGCCTGGTGGGTCAGCGGCCCGGGCTGGTCGACGGCAGCCCTGTTGGTGGCCGCGATCGCCGCCGTCCCCCTGTACGTGATCGATCTGCGCACGCACCGACTGCCCGACGTCATCAGTCTGCCGATGACCGGGGCCGTCGCGGTCCTGCTCGCGACGGCCGGACTGGCGTCCGGCGATCTCCAGGCTCTCTGGCGAAGCATGCTCGGTGGTGCCGCGCTGGGCGCCGCTTACCTGCTGCTGCACGTGGTCAACCCCAGTGGCCTCGGCTTCGGGGACGTCAAGCTGGCCCTCCCCCTCGGCATGGTGACGGCGTGGTTCGGATGGCCCGTCCTCTGGGGCACCGCGGTTCTGCCGTTCCTCATCGGCGGTGTGGTGGGCCTCGCGCTCATCGTCACCGGCCGCGCGACCCGCAAGACCGCCATCGCCTTCGGCCCGTTCATGCTGGCGGGTGCCGCCGTCGCCCTGACGGCGGCACGCGTGCTGGCGTGAGCGCGCTCAGACGGTGCGGTCGGCCAGCGCCGTCGCGAGGTCGGTGAGCGCCTCCTTGACGGGCCCGTCGGGCAGCGGCTCGAGCTCGGCGGCCGCCTCGCGGGCCCAGCGCACCGCGAGCTCGCGGGTCTCGGCGAGGACCGCGTGCTCGCGCAGGTCGGCGACGACGGCGGCCAGCGCGGCATCGTCGGACAGGTCGCCGTCCAGGCGCGCGAGCAGGTCGGTGTCCGACGCCGTCCCCTCGCCGCGGTCCACGCGCTGACGCAGCAGCAGCACCGGCATGGTCGGCACGTGCTCGCGCAGGTCCGTCCCGGGGGTCTTGCCGGACTCGGTGCCGGACGAGGCGATGTCGAGCACGTCGTCGGCGAGCTGGAACGCCAGACCCACCTTCTCGCCGTAGGCCGCGGCGGCCTCGACCACGGGTTCCGGGCAGCCGCCGAACATCGCGCCCAGGCGTGCCGAGGTGGACAGCAGCGAGGCGGTCTTGTCGCTGAGCACCTGCAGGTAGTGCTCGACCGGGTCGTCGCCGGCACCCGGGCCGGTGGTCTCGTGGAGCTGGCCGAGGCACATGCGCTCGAAGGTCCGCGACTGCAGCACCACGGCTTCCGGTCCCAGACCGGCGACCAGGGCGGAGGCCCGGGCGAACAGCAGGTCGCCGACGAGGATGGCGACCGTGTTGCCCCACACGGTGTGCGCGGCGGGCGCACCCCGGCGCACTGGCGCGGAGTCCATGACGTCGTCGTGGTAGAGCGAGGCGACCTGCGTCAGCTCGACGACGACGGCAGCATCCACGAGCTGGGGGTTCGCGCCGTCCCCGAGCTCGCCGGCGAGCAGCGTCAGCAGCGGACGGAACCGCTTGCCGCCGGCCGCGACCAGGTGCCGGCCGGCGTCGTCGGCCAGGGCGTCGGTCGAGGCCACGGCCTGGTCGAGCACGGCGTCGACCTGCGCGAGGCGCCCGCCGATACGGTCGGCCAGAGCGGCGTCCTTCAGCGGCACGCCGGTCGGGAACGTCGGCACGGCGGCGGCAGCCGGAGCGGAGTGAGGACCTGTCACGGTCCGAACCTATCTTTTTCCGCGGTCCGGGGCCGAACCGGGCTCACGGAGCGATCGGTCGGAACGTCGCCGCCTGCTGCGCCCAGTCCAGCACCGGCCCCGGCAGGAGGCCCAGCAGCACCACGCCGACCACGCAGAGCGTGATCGCCACCACGGCGGGCCCGCGGGACGACACGACGACGACCGACGCCCGGACGGCCTCGCGGGCCGCGGTCAGCGTCCCGGCACCGCCCTCCGCCGGAGCACCGTCGTCGGACGCCGCCTGCGCCGCGAGGACCTCCCCGTCCTCCACCGGCGGGGTGAGCACCATGAGCACGATGAGCCGGACGTAGAAGAACACCGCCACCGCCGAGGCGAGCACACCGAGCACGGCCAGCGGCCACGCGCCCGCGTCGACGGCCGCCGAGAACGCCTCGAACTTCGCGATGAACCCGGCGGTCAGCGGGATGCCGGCCATCGACAGCAGGAAGACCGAGAACGCCGCCGCGAGCCAGGGCGAGCGGCGGCCGAGCCCGGCCCACTGCGACAGGTGCGTGGCCTCCCCGAGGACGACGCCGTCCCGGTCCTGCTCGCGCACCAGCGTCACGACGGCGAACGCGCCGAGCGTCGCCAGACCGTAGGCCAATACGTAGAACAGCACCGCCGCGGAACCGACCTCGGAGAAGCCGACCATCGCCACCACGAGGAACCCGGCGTGCGCGATCGAGGAGTAGGCGAGCATCCGCTTGACGTCGGTCTGCACGGCACCGGCGACGGTGCCGACCAGCATGGTCAGGATCGCCACCACCCACAGCGCGGCCTCGAGGTCGGCGCGCAGCGGCTCGTCGAGGCCCGCGGCGAGCGTGAAGACCACGCGCACCATCGCGCCGATCGCGGCCGCCTTGACGCAGGCCGCCATGAACGCCGTGACCGGCGTGGGCGCGCCCTGGTAGACGTCCGGCGTCCACGTGTGGAACGGCGCGGCGCCGATCTTGAACAGCAGCCCGACGGTCACCAGCAGCACACCCGCCAGGACCAGCTCGGGCATGTCGGCGAGCACCGTGCTGTTGGGGTGCTGCAGCACGTACCCGACCGTCTCCAGGCTGACGGTGCCCGCGAACCCGTAGATCAGGGCGATGCCGAACAGCATCAGGGCGCTGGCGAACGAGCCGAGCAGGAAGTACTTGAACGCGGCCTCCTGGCTGAGCAGGCGACGACGGCGGGCCGTCGCGCACAGCACGTACAGCGGCAGGGACAGCACCTCGAGCGCGATGAACAGCACGATCAGGTTGTCCGTGGCGGGGAAGAGGAGCATCCCGCCGGTCGCGAACAGCGCCAGGGGGAAGATCTCCGTCTGCTCCAGGCCGGCGCGCTCGGCGGCGTCCTCGTAGGCGGTGCCCGGCACGGCGGCCGCCGTGGGGGCGAACGCGTCCTGCCCGGTCCGGGTCCGGTCGGCGATGACCAGCACGCCGAGGATCGCGAGCACGCCGACGACGGCCTGGACACCCAGCGTGAACGGCGTCAGCAGGAACGTGCCGTCGACGACGAGCGCGAAACCGTCGATGGTCACGCGGTCCCACAGCAGCCCGACGCAGACCAGCGAGGCGAGCAGGGCGGCGAGGGTGAGCACGAGCTGGGTGGTGCGGCGGGCCCGGGCCGGGACGAACGCCTCGACGAGCACCCCGACCGCGCCCGCGCCGAGCACGACGAGGACGGGCGTGAGGACCATCCAGTCGATCTCCGGTGCGACGAACTCGTTCACTGCTCGCTCCCCTCTGCCGCGCCGAGCACGGGTTCCGGATCGGTCGCGCCGACGAGCTCGACGGAGACCGACGCGGGTTCACGGACGTAGTCGAGCGCCGGCCCGGGCACCAGGCCCAGCACGACCAGCGCGGCCACCAGCACGCCGGCGACCGTCTTCTCACGGCCACCCAGGTCCTTCGCGCCGACGACGTCGGCACCCAGGGGCCCGGTGAACATGCGCTGGTACGTCAGCAGCACGTAGACGGCGGCGAGCACGACGGCGGGCACGGCGACGATCGCGGCGGCCGGCCAACGGCCGTAGGAGCCCAGGAACACCATGATCTCCGAGACGAACGTGGCCAGACCGGGCAGGGCCAGGGCGGACAGGCCGGCCACCAGGAACGTGCCGGCCAGAACCGGGGCCACGGTCTTCATGCCGCCGTAGTCGGCGATCTGCTGGCTGCGGCGCGGGTGCCGGGCGATGGCGAACCCGGCCAGCAGGAACAGCGCCCCGGTGGAGATCCCGTGGTTGAGCATCATGAAGCTCGACCCGGAGATGCCCAGCGACGTGAAGGTGAAGATCCCCAGGATGATGAACCCGAAGTGGGACACCGAGGTGTAGCCGATGAGGCGCAGCACGTCGGTCTGCCCGATCGCCAGGACCGCGCCGTAGAGGATCGAGATGACGGCGAGCACCACCACGAAGGGCGCGGCCCACCGGCTGGCCTCCGGGAACAGCGGGAGGCACAGGGTGAGCATCCCGAACGTGCCCACCTTGTCCAGCACGCAGATCAGCAGCGTCGACGTGCCCGGCGTGGCGTTCTGGGTGACGTCCGGCAGCCAGGTGTGCACCGGGAACATCGGCGCCTTGATCGCGAAGGCGAGGAAGAACGCGCAGAACATCAGTCGCTCGGCCGTCGGGTCGAGCGCCAGCCCCGTCAGGTTGTCGGTGAGGAAAGCGTCCTCGGGCCGCAGCCCCGTCGCGGCGTCCACCGGCACCTGCAGGTACAGGGCGATGACGGCGGCCAGCATGACCAGCCCGCCCGCCAGCGAGAAGATCAGGAACTTCACCGCGGCGTACCGGCGCTGGGCGCCCTGCCCGAACCCGCCGACCAGGAAGTAGGCGGGGATCAGCATCGCCTCGAAGACGACGTAGAACAGGAACACGTCGCGCGCGGTGAACACCAGCACCATGAAGCTCAGCAGCACCAGCACGGTCGCCAGGTAGCGGCGCAGCCGCACGTGGTCGCCGCCCTGCTCGTGCCACGCCGCGAGGATCACCAGCGGCACCAGACCCACCGACAGGGCCACCAGCAGCAGCGCCACCCCGTCGACGCCGACGGCGTAGCTCGCGCCGAGCGCCGGGATCCACGAGTACGTCTCGGTGAGCTGGTGGGTGCCCGCCGCCCCCGTGTCGAAGGCGAGGAACGCACCCACCAGCAGCGCCACCTCGACCAGCGCACCGGTCAGGGCGACGGTGCGCGCGGTCCCGGCGCTGAACGTCCCGCCACCGGTGGCGGCGCCCGACGCCGGACGCCCGCGCCCGACGCCGGTGAGCACCGTGGCCAGGGCCGCGACCAGCGGCCAGACCACCAGCGCCGTCAGCCAGGGAAATGTCGACATCGTCATCCCTTCCACACCCTCAGCTCGCCGTGCCCGACACGAGCCAGACCACCAGCACGATCACCCCGAGCCCGCCGAGCGTGATCGCCGCGTACTGCCGCGCGTACCCCGACTGCATCCCGCGCAGCCAGGTCCCGAGCCGGCCGATGCCGCCCGCCAGCCCCAGCCAGCCGGCGTCCACCGCGGTCCGGTCGGCGAACACCATCGACCGCGTCAGGTACTGCCCGGGCAGCATCACGAACGTCTCGTTGACGTCGTCCTGGTGCAGGTCCACCCGCGCGGCCCGCACCAGCGCCGGGGCGGCCGGCGGCTCGGTCGACACGGGGCGCGTCGCGTACTGCCAGAACGCCAGCGCGGCACCGACGACCACGAGCACCAGCGTGAGCGTCATGATGACCGGCACCGCCAGCACCGGCTCGTGGTGCCCTGAACCCTCAGTGTGGCCGGTGACCGGCTCCAGCCAGTGCACCAGCCGGTCCCCCGCGTTCAGGAAGAACCCGAGGCCGACGGAACCGACGGCCAGGATGATCATCGGCCACGTCATCAGCGCCGGGGACTCGTGCGGGTGCCGCTCGGGCAGGTCGCCGCCGGACTCGCCGGACCAGCGGCGTCGTCCCGCGAACGTCATGAACACCAGCCGCGACATGTAGTACGCGGTGATCCCCGCGCCGAGCAGGGCGGCGAAGCCGAACACCCACGGCTGCCAGCCCTCGCCGACGAACGCCGTCTCGATGATCTTGTCCTTGGAGTAGAAGCCGGAGAACGGCGGCACCCCGAGGATCGCCAGCCAGCCCAGCCCCATCGTGATCGCCGTGACCGGCAGCAGCCGGGCCAGACCGCCGAACCGGCGCATGTCGACGTCGTCGTCCATCGCGTGCATCACCGAGCCGGCGCCGAGGAACAGCCCGGCCTTGAAGAAGCCGTGGGTGACCAGGTGGAAGATCGCGAACGCGTACCCGACCGGTCCCAGCCCGGCGGCCAGCATCATGTAGCCGATCTGCGACATCGTCGAGGCGGCGAGCGCCTTCTTGATGTCGTCCTTCGCGCAGCCGACGATCGCCCCGAACAGCAGGGTCAGCGTGCCGACGATCGCGATCACGAGCTGGGCGTCCGGGGCGACCTCGAGGATCGGCCCCGACCGGACCAGCAGGTAGACGCCCGCCGTGACCATCGTGGCGGCGTGGATCAGCGCGGAGACCGGCGTCGGGCCGGCCATCGCGTCCCCGAGCCACGCCTGCAGCGGCAGCTGGGCCGACTTGCCGCAGGCCGCGAGCAGCAGCATCAGGCCGATCGCCGTCGTCGTGCCCTGGCTAGCACCGGAGGCCGCCTCGTGGACGCCGGCGAAGCTCAGGGTCCCGAAGGTCGCGACCATGAGCATCATCGCCACGATGAGCCCCATGTCGCCGACGCGGTTCATGAGGAACGCCTTCTTGCCCGCGACGGCGTTGGGCAGCCGGTGGTCCCAGAACCCGATGAGCAGGTACGAGGCCAGGCCCACGCCCTCCCAGCCGACGAACAGCAGCAGGTAGTTGTCGGCCAGCACCAGCAGCAGCATCGCCGCGACGAACAGGTTCAGGTAGGCGAAGAACCGGCGCCGGTCGCGGTCGTGCGACATGTACGCCACCGAGTAGACGTGGATGAGCGTGCCGACGAACGTCACCAGCATCACGAACGTCATCGACAGCGGGTCCACCCGGAAGCCCAGGTCCACGCTCAGCCCGCCGGCGTCCAGCCAGGTCGTGACCACGTGGTCGGCGGTGCGCTCCTCGGCGGGCAGGGCCAGCATCGCCAGGAGGATCACCAGGCCGATCACGAACGTCGCCGTCGAGGCCAGCACGCCGATCCAGTGGCCCCAGCGGTCGCTGCGGCGGCCCACGAGCAGCAGCAGCGCCGCCCCGAGCAGCGGTGTCGCCACCAGCCAGGGCGCGAGGGACAGGGTCTGCGTCGTCATCGTCGCCCCTTCAGCTCTTCAGCAGGTTCGCGTCGTCGACCGAGGCCGACCGCCGGGCACGGAAGATCGTCACGATGATCGCCAGACCCACCACGACCTCCGCGGCGGCCACGACCATCACGAAGAACGCGAGCACCTGACCGGTGATGTCGCCGTGCATCCGCGCGAACGTCACCAGGGCCAGGTTGGTGGCGTTGAGCATCAGCTCGATGCCCATGAACACCACGATGGCGTTGCGCCGCAGCAGCACCGTCGTCGCCCCCAGCGCGAACAGGATCACCGCGAGGTAGAGATAGTTGGTCAGCTCCATCAGCGGGCCCCTCCCCCGTCGCCGTCGGTACCGCTGGCCGGCCCGACGCTCGGCACCGGGTCGTCGGGCCGCTCCAGCTCGCGGCGCACCAGCGTCTCCTCCGCCGTGAGCAGCTCGGTGGCCGAGCGCTCCTGCCCGCGGATGCGCAGCACCCTCGAGACGGACTTCTCGATGGGCCGGCCCTCCGGGTCGAGCGCCGGGGCGTCCATCGCGTTGTGCTGGGCGTACACGCCGGGCGCCGGCAGCGGGGTGAGCGTGCGGCCGGTGGGGAGCTCGGCGACCTTGGCCTCCGCGAGCGCCTTCTGGCTGGGCTTCGCGCCGAGCCGACGGCGGTGGGTGAGCACCAGCCCGGCGAGGGCTGCGGTGACCAGCAGGATGCCGACCACCTCCATCGCCACCACGTAGTGCTCCATGAGCACCCGGGCGAGGGCCACGGGGTTGGTCACGGCGTTGGCCTCGGCCAGCCCGACCGGCTGGCGGAACGTCGCGCTCGCGACCACCCCGCAGAGCACGACGGCGAGCCCGAGGCCGAGCAGCAGCCCGATCCAGCGCTGGCCCCGGATGGTCTCGGTCAGGGAGTCGGCCGAGTCGACGCCGACCAGCATCAGGACGAACAGGAAGAGCATCATCACGGCGCCGGTGTAGACGACCACCTGCACCGCTCCGAGGAACGGCGCCTCCTGGGCCACGTACAGCACGGCCAGGGAGATCATGACGAACACGACGCAGACGGCGGCGTGCACCGCGCGACGCACCACGAGCAGTCCCGACGCGGCGATCACCATGAGCGGGGCGATCACCCAGAACAGGACGGTCTCGCCGCCGGAGACGGTCATGGGCGGGCCTCCTCGGTCTGCACCGGGCGGACGTCGACGGACGACTGCGTGGCGGCGGCCCGGGTGGCCACGGCACGGTCCTGGTCGGGACGCAGCTCGTGCTGGGACGGGGTGGGCTTCGGGGCGTCCCCGGTGACGACGGCGGCGGCCGCGGCGAGCGTGTCGTCGTCGGGCCGGTGCTCCCGCACCCAGTCGACCTGCTCCTGGGTGGGGCCGGAGATCTCGTCGCGGTAGTACTCGGTGTCGGTGGTGCCCTCGACCATCGGGTGCGGCGCGGCGAGCATGCCCTCGGCGAGCGGCGCGAGGATGTCCTGCTTCTCGTAGATCATGCCCGCGCGGGTCGGACCGGCGATCTCGTAGTCCTTGCTCATCGTCAGCGCGCGGGTGGGGCACGCCTCGATGCAGAGCCCGCAGAAGATGCAGCGCAGGTAGTTGATCTGGTAGACGCGGCCGTAGCGCTCGCCGGGGCTCATGTGCGCCTCGGGCGAGCCGGCGACGGCCTCGGCGTTGTCCGCACCCTCGACGTAGATGGC
The DNA here is from genome assembly GCF_013149805.1 of Isoptericola chiayiensis. Classification (GTDB taxonomy): domain Bacteria; phylum Actinomycetota; class Actinomycetes; order Actinomycetales; family Cellulomonadaceae; genus Isoptericola; species Isoptericola chiayiensis. The sequence continues at coordinate 120,606 of NZ_JABEZT010000009.1, read as the reverse complement.
GTCGGCGGGGCACGCCCACGCGCACAGCTCGCAGCCGATGCACTTCTCGAGCCCGTCGGCGTACCGGTTGAGCTGGTGTCGCCCGTGGTACCGGGTCTGCGGCGGGGTCTTCCTGCGCGGGTACTGCTCGGTGACGGTCGGCTTGAACATCGACGAGAACGTCACGCCGAACCCGGCCACCGGGGCGAACAGCTCGCCGATCGGCCCCTTCTTGGGTCGCTGCGACTCGTACGGCTCGGTCATCGCGTCTCCTCGTCCTCGTCGACGGCGTCGGGTGCGACCCGGGTGGCGGTGGCTGCTCCGGCGTCCTCGGCCGGCGCCACGCTGCGCCGTGCGCGGGGCGACGGCGGCAGCGACTGCCCGGGCAGGGGCGGCACGGGGTACCCGCCGGCGAACGCGTCGAACCCGCCGTCGGCGCCCGTCCCACCGGGTGGTTCGGGTTCCTTCTTCTGGGGCCACAGCCACAGCAGGGCCAGCACGACGGCGGCGGCCACGACGATCGCGACGATCATCTGCGTGCGCGTGATCCCGACGAGGCCCGCGTACTGGAATCCGGCGAGGACGACCACCCAGACCAATCCGGCCGGGATGAGCACCTTCCAGCCGAACACCATGAACTGGTCGTAGCGCAGCCGCAGCAGCGTGCCGCGCACCCACACGAAGAAGAACATGAGCAGCCACACCTTGGCCAGGAACCACAGCAGCGGCCACCAGCCGGTGTTGAACATGCCGTCGTTGATGAGCGACAGCGGCCACGGCGCCCGCCAGCCACCGAGGAACAGCGTGGTGGCCACGGCGGAGACGTTGATCATGGCGATGTACTCCGCCAGGAAGAACCAGGCGAACTTCATCGACGAGTACTCGGTCATGTATCCGCCGACCAGCTCGCCCTCGGCCTCGGGCAGGTCGAACGGTAGCCGGTTGGTCTCGCCGACCATGGAGATGATGTAGATGACGAACGCCGGTGCCAGCGGGACGAACCACCAGATGCTCGTCTGGGACTCCACGATCGTGGAGGTCGACATCGACCCCGCCATGATGAACACGCTGACCAGGCTGAGGCCCATGGCCAGCTCGTAGCTGATGACCTGGGCGCTGGAGCGCACCGAACCCAGCAGCGGGTACGTGGAGCCCGAGGACCAGCCGCCCAGCACGATGCCGTACACGCCGATCGAGGCGCACGCGAGCACGTACAGCACGGCGACCGGGAAGTCCGTGAGCTGCAGCGGCGTGCTGAAGTCCGTGAACGGGATCGTCGCGTTGGGCCCGAACGGGATGACGGCGAACACCAGCAGCGAGCACAGCACCGAGATCATCGGGGCGAGCAGGTAGACGCGCCGGTCGGCGTTCGTGACGGTCACGTCCTCCTTGAGCAGCAGCTTCATCGCGTCGCCCAGGGACTGCAGCAGCCCGAACGGGCCGTGCCAGTTGGGGCCGGGGCGCAGCTGCATGCGCGCCACGAGCTTGCGCTCGAACCAGATCGCGAAGAGGACGCTGGTCAGCAGGAAGACGATGATGAGCACGGCCTTGATCGCCGACACCCACAGGGCATCGGCGGAGAAGTCGGCGGCGACCCCGGGGATCATGCGTCCCCTCCCTTCTCGGCGGGGGCGACCCGGACCGGTTGGCCGGGGCTGACGCCGAGGGCGTCGTGCACCCGGCAGCCCCGCGAGGCGAGGGGCAGCCACACGACGTGGTCGACCATCTCGGTGATGGCGACCGCCACCGTGATCGCTCCCCGGTCGGTGGACACCGTGACCCGGTCGCCGTCGAAGACGTCGAACCCGGCGGCGGTCGCGGCACTCATCCGCGCCACCGGCGTCTTGGCGGTACCGGCCAGGAACGGCTCGCCGTCCTGCATCCGCCCGTCGTCGAGGAGGAGGCGCCAGCCGGCGAGCACCGCGGTGCCGGCCGGCACGGCGGGCGGGTCGCTGGTGGTCTGCTGCGGGGCGGGCGCCCGCTCCCCGTGCCAGGGTCGCAGCGCCGCGATCGCCCGGTGCGCCTGCACCGGGTCGGCGGCGCCGAGCGTGGCGCCGAGCTGGGCGGCCAGCGCGTCCAGGACCCGGTGGTCGGTCAGCGCGGTGGAGTCCAGCGCCGCGGCGAAGGGACGCACCCGGCCCTCCCAGTTCCAGTACGACCCGGCACGCTCCACGGGCGGGGCGACCGGGAGGACGACGTCGGCCAGCTCGGTGACCTCCGAGGCCCGCACCTCCAGGGAGACGACGAACCCGGCGGCGCGCAGCGCCCGGCGGGCGTGCTCGGGGTCGGGCATGTCGGCGAGCTCGACGCCGCCGACCAGGGCGCCGGCGAGCTGCCCGACGCTCAGCGCATCGAGGATGCCCACGGTGTCCAGGCCGCGGGCCTGCGGCAGGGCGGCGTCGTCCACCCCCCACGCGGCCGCGACCTCGGCGCGGGCCCCGGCGTCGGTCAGGGGGCGTCCACCGGGCAGCAGACCCGGCAGCAGGCCCGCCTCGACGCCGCCGCGCTCCCCCGCGCGGCGGGGGATCCAGGCGATCCGCGCCCCGGTGGCCTCGGCGAGCCGCAGCGCCGCGGCGTAGGCTCCCGGCGCGCCGGCCAGCCGTTCGCCCACCAGCACGACGGCGCCCTCGGCGCCGAGCGCACCGGCGACGTCCTCCAGCGTCTCGCGGTCCGCCGACGCCGGGACCAGGTCGCCGGCGGCCTGCGCGGCCAGCGTGCCGAGCCACTCGGCCTCGGTCCCGGGTGCGGCCGGCAGCAGGGTGCCGTCGAGCCGGGCCAGGCCGCGGGACGTGAAGGGGGCGACCGAGAAGACCCGGGCACCGGCCTTGACGCCCTTGCGCAGCCGCAGGAACGTGACCCCGGCCTCCTCCTCGGCCTCCAGCCCGGCCAGCAGCACGGCGGGCGCCTTCTCCAGGTCGGCGAACGTCACGCCGACGCCGGTGCCGGCCACCGCGTGGGCCAGGAAGTCGACCTCCTCGACCGAGTGCACCCGCACCCGCTGGTCGACGTCGTCGGTGCCCAGCACGGTGCGCGCGAACCGCGACCAGGCGAACGCGTCCTCGACCGTGAGCCGTCCGCCGGGCAGCACGCCGACGCCGCCGGAGTCCCGCGCCGCGGCGAGCCCGCGGGCCGCCACGTCCAGCGCCTCCACCCACGAGGCGGGGCGCAGTGCGCCGTCCTCGCGGACCATCGGCGTCGTGATCCGGTCGTCCGCGGCCTGCCAGGTGAACGCGAACCGGTCCTTGTCGGTGATCCACTCCTCGTTGACCGCCGGGTCGTTCCCCGACAGCCGGCGCATCACCTTGCCGCGCCGGTGGTCCACGCGGATCGCCGAGCCGCAGGCGTCGTGCTCCCCGATCGCCGGCGAGGAGACCAGGTCGAAGGGCCGCGACCGGAACCGGTACTTCGCGCCGGTCAGCGCCCCGACCGGGCAGATCTGGACGGTGTTGCCCGAGAAGTACGACGCGAACGGCTGACCCGAGGTGTCGGGCAGGGCGACGCCCTGCGGGACGTCGACCGCGGAGTCGGCACGGTCCTGACCGGACGGCGGCGCGAAGTCGAGGATCTCCTCGTCGAAGCGGCCGATCTGCTGTTCCGCGCCGCGCTCCTGCAGGTCGATGAAGACGTCGCCGGCGATCTCCTCGCTGAACCGGGTGCAGCGCTGGCACAGGATGCAGCGCTCCCGGTCCAGCAGGATCTGCGAGGAGACCTCGATGGGCTTGGGGAAGGTGCGCTTGACGTCGACGAACCGCGTGTCGCCGCGCCCGTTGGTCATCGCCTGGTTCTGCAGCGGGCACTCGCCACCCTTGTCGCACACCGGGCAGTCCAGCGGGTGGTTCATGAGCAGCAGCTCCATGACCCCCTGCTGCGCCTTGTCGGCGACGTGCGAGGTGTGCTGGGTGCGGACCACCATGCCGGGCGTGACCGTCATCGTGCACGAGGCCTGCGGCTTCGGCATGGCGCGCAGGTTGCCCTCCCGGTCGGGCATGGACACCTCGACCAGGCACTGGCGGCACGCGCCGGCCGGCTCGAGCAACGGGTGGTCGCAGAACCGCGGGATCTGGATGCCCACCTGCTCGGCGGCGCGGATGACCAGCGTGCCCTTCGGGACGGTGACCTCGACGTCGTCGATCGTGCAGGTCACCGTCTCGACCGGGGGTGCGGCCGCCGGCTTGTCGGTGGTGGCGGTCATCAGTGGCCTCCCGCGCCCGCGAGCGCCGGGGGCGCCTGGGGCGTGTCGTCGAACAGGGTGGACCGGGCCGGGTCGAACGGGCAGCCTCGCCCGCCCAGGTGGGCCTCGTACTCGGTCCGGAAGTACTGGATGGACGAGGTGATGGGCGACGTCGCCCCGTCCCCCAGGGCGCAGAACGCCCGGCCGAGAATGTTGTCGCACAGGTCGAGCAGGAGGTCGAGGTCCGTCTCCTCGCCGTCGCCCGCCTCGATGCGGTGCAGGATCTGCTTGAGCCAGTAGGTGCCCTCGCGGCACGGGGTGCACTTGCCGCACGACTCGTGGGCGTAGAAGTCGGTCCAGCGGCTCACGGCCCGCACCACGCAGGTGGTCTCGTCGAAGATCTGCAGCGCGCGGGTGCCGAGCATGGAGCCGGCGGCGCCGACGGACTCGTAGTCGAGGGGGACGTCGAGGTGCTCGTGTGTGAAGATCGGCGTGGACGAGCCGCCGGGGGTCCAGAACTTCAGCTGGTGGCCGGCGCGGACGCCGCCGGCCTGGTCGAGCAGCTCGCGCAGCGTGATGCCCAGGGGGGCCTCGTACTGCCCCGGACGGGTGACGTGACCGGACAGGGAGAACAGTCCGTGCCCGGACGACTTCTCGGTGCCGAGGGAGGAGAACCAGTCGGCTCCGTGGGTCACGATGCCCGGGACGGAGGCGATGGACTCGACGTTGTTGACCACCGTCGGGCGGGCGTAGAGGCCGGCGACGGCGGGGAAGGGCGGCTTGAGGCGCGGCTGGCCGCGGCGACCCTCCAGGGAGTCGAGCAGCGCCGTCTCCTCGCCGCAGATGTAGGCGCCGGCCCCGGCGTGCACGGTGACCTCGAGGTCGTAGCCGGAACCGTGGATGTCGCGGCCCAGGTGCCCGGCGGCGTACGCCTCGCGCACGGCGGCGAGCAGCCGCCGGTACACGTGCAGCACCTCGCCGCGCACGTAGATGAACGCGTGGTGGCAGCCGATCGCGAAGCTCGTGATCGCGACGCCCTCGACCAGGTGCTGGGGGCTGGCCATCATCAGCGGGATGTCCTTGCAGGTGCCCGGCTCGGACTCGTCGGCGTTGACCACGAGGTAACGGGGACCGCCGTCGGGCTCGGGCAGGAACCCCCACTTCATGCCGGTGGGGAACCCGGCGCCGCCGCGGCCGCGCAGGCCGGAGTCCTTGACCATCTGGACCAGGTCGGCCGGGTCGGTCCGCAGGGCGCGGCGCAGACCCTCGTAGCCGCCGGCGGCCTCGTAGGTGGACAGCTTCCAGGAGTTCTCGGCGTCCCAGGTGTCGGTCAGGGCCGCCATCAGCTCAGTCATCGTCACCCTCCTCCGGGTCGGCCGGGCCCGCCGGTCCCGTGTCGTCCGACGGCGTCGTCGGCCTGCGCTCGGCGCTCGACTGCTCGGTGCCGGTCTCGGGCGGCACCTCGGCGCCCGGCCGGTCCGAGGTCGCCGCGGCGGGCGTGCCCGGCGTGCCGGGCGCGTCGTCGACGGCCGCGGCCGCCCGCACGAGCCGCAGGCCCTCCAGCGTGGGTCCGCCGGCCCCGACGCCCTCGTCGGCGCGGCCGTCGTCGAACCCCGCGAGCACGCGGGACATCTGCTTGAAGGAGCACACCGAGGCGGCGCCGCGCGTCGGGGCGACGGTCTCGCCGGCGCGCAGCCGGTCGGTCAGCTCGGCGGCCGAGTCCGGGGTCTGGTTGTCGAAGAACTCCCAATTGACCATGACCACGGGTGCGTAGTCGCAGGCGGCGTTGCACTCGACGCGCTCCAGCGTGACGGAGCCGTCCGGCGTGGTCTCGTCGTGCCCGACGCCGAGGTGGTCGGCCAGGCGGTCGAAGATCGCGTCCCCGCCCATCACCGCGCACAGCGTGTTGGTGCACACCCCCACCGTGTACTCGCCGTTGGGGTGGCGCTTGTACTGGGTGTAGAAGGTCGCCACCGCGGAGATCTCGGCCGCCGTCATCCCCAGCTGTTCCGCGCAGAAGATGATCCCGTCCCGGCTGACGTACCCGTCCACCGACTGCACCAGGTGCAGCAGCGGCAGCAGGCCCGAGCGCGGATCCGGGTAGCGGGCCAGGATCTGCTCCGCGTCGGCCACCAGCGCGGCCAGCGTCTCGGCGTCGTACCCCGTGCGCGAGCGCGCGCCCACCGGTTCGGCCGTCATCGGTCCACCCCTCCCAGCACCGGGTCCAGGGACGCGACGGAGACGACGACGTCGGCCACCTGGCCGCCCTCGCACATCACCGACACGGCCTGCAGGTTGTTGAACGACGGGTCACGGAAGTGCGCCCGGTACGGCCGCGTGCCGCCGTCGGACACCAGGTGCACCCCGAGCTCGCCGCGCGGGTGCTCCACCGTCTGCCACGCCTGCCCCGCGGGCACCCCGAAGCCCTCCGTCACCAGCTTGAAGTGGTGGATGAGGGCCTCCATCGAGGTGCCCATGATGTGGCGGATGTGGTCCAGGGAGTTGCCCTGCCCGTCGTGGCCCACCGCGAGCTGGGCCGGCCAGGCGATCTTCTTGTCCGCCACCATCACGGGGGCGCCCTGCGTCTCGTCCAGCCGCCGCATGCACTGCTCGACGATGCGCAGCGACTGGTAGCACTCCTCGATGCGCAGCACCACCCGCGAGTAGCAGTCCGCCGCCGTGTCGGTCGGGACGTCGAAGTCGTAGTCCTCGTAGCCGCAGTACGGGAACGCCTTGCGCACGTCGTACGGGTGCCCGGCCGAGCGCAGCACCGGCCCCGTGATGCCGAGCGCGAAGCACCCCGACAGGTTCAGCACGCCGACACCCGTCAGGCGGGACTTGAAGATCGGGTTGGCGAGCATCAGGTCGCCCAGCATCGCCAGGTACTTGCGCAGGCTCGGCAGCAGCTCGCGGATGTGCTCGGTGAAGTCCTCCGGGACGTCCTGGGCCACACCGCCCGGGCGGATGTAGGCGTGGTTCATGCGCAGGCCGGTCACGGCCTCGAACATGCGCAGGATCTCCTCGCGGGCCGTGAACGACAACGTCATGATCGTCGTCGCGCCCATCTCGTTGCCGCCCGTGCCCAGGCACACCAGGTGGGAGGCGACCCGGTTGAGCTCCATCATCAGCACGCGGATGACGTTCGCGCGCTCCGGGACGTCGTCGGTGATGCCCAGCAGGCGCTCCGTGCCCAGGCAGTACGCCGCCTCCTGGTACAGCGGCGCCAGGTAGTCCATCCGGGTGCAGAAGGTGGTGCCCTGCGTCCAGGTGCGGAACTCCATGTTCTTCTCGATGCCGGTGTGCAGGTAGCCGATGCCGCAGCGGGCCTCGGTCACCGTCTCGCCGTCGATCTCCAGCATCAGGCGCAGCACCCCGTGCGTGGACGGGTGCTGGGGGCCCATGTTGACGACGATGCGTTCCTCACCGATCGCCTCGCGGGCGATCTCGTCCCAGTCGCCGCCCGAGGCCTCGAACCCGGCCACCCCGGGTCCGTAGTCGTCGGCCGCCGGCCGCGTCGCGTGCGGGGCGTCGTGGGCGGGTGCGGTCACGAGTACCGCCTCCTCTCGTCCGGCGGCGGCACCGTGGCGCCCTTGTACTCCACGGGGATCCCACCGAGCGGATAGTCCTTGCGCTGCGGGTGACCGGGCCAGTCGTCCGGCATCTCGATGCGGGCCAGCGCGGGATGCCCGTCGAACACGATCCCGAAGAAGTCCCACGTCTCGCGCTCGTGCCAGTCGTTGGCCGGGTACACCGCCGTCGTCGTCGGCAGGTGCGGGTCCGCGTCCGGGCAGGCCACGTCCAGGCGCAGCCGCCGCCCGTGCGTCACCGACGTCAGGTGGTAGACCGCGTGCAGCTCACGGCCCGCGTCCTCCGGGTAGTGCACGCCCGAGACGCCCAGGGAGAGCTCGAAACGCAGGTCCTGGTCGTCGCGCAGCGCACGGCACACGGCCACCACGTGCTCCCGGGCCACGTGCAGCGTCAGCTCCGCGTCCCGGCTGGGGCCCTCCCCCTCGACAGGACGGCGCGGGTCGGTGACCACCACCCGCTCGACCGCGTCGTCGAACGCCACGCCCGCCTCGACGAGCACCTCGGCCAGCACGTCCACCGCGTCGTCGAACCAGCTCCCGTACGGGCGCGTCGCCGCCGGCGGCAGCGTCACGAGACGGGTCAGGCCGCCGTACCCCGAGGTGTCGCCCGAACCGTGCACCCCGAACATGCCGGTGCGCTCGCCGACGACCTCCGCCGTCGGACCACCGCCCGGACGGTCGACCTCCGTCGTCGCGCCCTCCTGCGGGCCCCGGTCCTCGCTCACCGCAGCATCCCCAGCATCTGCGACGTCGGCGTCGCCTCCATCGCCGCTGCTTCGGCCGCCTGCGCCGCCTCGACCCGGTTGACGCCCATCGGCGAGTCCTGGATCTGCTGGTGCAGCGCCAGGATCGCGTTGATCAGCATCTCCGGCCGCGGCGGGCAGCCCGGCAGGTAGATGTCGACCGGCACCACGTGGTCCACGCCCTGGACGATCGCGTAGTTGTTGAACATCCCGCCGCTGGAGGCGCACACCCCCATCGACAGCACCCACTTCGGCTCGCTCATCTGGTCGTAGACCTGACGCACCACCGGGGCCATCTTCTGGCTCACCCGGCCCGCCACGATCATCAGGTCCGCCTGCCGCGGCGAGGCACGGAACACCTCCATGCCGAACCGCGACAGGTCGAAGCGCGAGGCGCCCGCCGCCATCATCTCGATGGCGCAGCACGCCAGACCGAACGTCACGGGCCACACGGACGACTTGCGCAGGTATCCCGCGAGATCCTCGATCGTCGTCAGCAGAAAACCCGACGGAGCCTCCTCCAGTCCCATGTGCCCTCCCTCCTGAGGTACCGGCACCGGTGTTCACCCGGCGCCCTTGCCGAACGTGCTGTCTAGACCCAGTCGAACCCGCCGCGCCGCCACTCGTAGACGAACGGGATGGTGATCAGCACCAGGAAGATCAGCACCGCCGCCAGCCCGAACCCGGCCAGGACCGCGAAGTCCACCGCCCACGGGTAGAGGAACACGACCTCGATGTCGAAGACGATGAACGTCATCGCGACCAGGTAGTACTTGATGGGCAGCCGACCGCCGCCCGTCGCGTGCGGCGTCGGCTCGATCCCGCACTCGTAGGCGTCGAGCTTGGCGCGGTTGTACTGCTTCGGTCCGATGACGGCGCTCGCCGCCACGCCGCCCAGGGCCAGCACCGCGCCGATCCCCAGCAGGATCAGCACCGGGACGTACGGGTTGCTCATCGCATCTCCTCGCCGGTCCAGCTCACGTCCGCGTCACTCCCTCGTGCCACTGCGGTGCTCGTCACGCCTTGGGCACCACCCTCGTCAGGCCCGCGATCACCCGGTCCACCCAGTCGCCCCCGTGCGGCTCGTAGCAGTCCGAGAGCAGCTTGAGCACGAACTGCATCACCACCGGGCGCGGCAGGCCGTAGCGCACGCACACCCGCATCACCGCGGGGTGCTCGATGAGCCGCACGAACCACCGGCCCAGCGTGTAGTACCCGCCCAGGTCCGCCCGCATCCGGTCCGTGTAGGACTCCAGGGTGCGCTCGCGGGCGTCATCGCCCAGGCGCGTGCGGGCCTGGGCGATGGCCTCCGCGGCGACCCGGCCGGCCTGCAGGGCGTAGGCGATGCCCTCGCCGTTGAACGGGCTGACCGTCCCGGCCGAGTCCCCGACGAGCAGTGCCCCGTCGCGGTACATCGGCGTGCGGTTGAAACCCATGGGCAGCGCTGCCCCGCGGACGGGTCCCACCTGGTTCTCCGTCGTGAACCCCCACTCGGCGGGGGTGTTGCGCATCCACGTCTGCAGGAGCCCGCGGTAGTCGTGCCCGTTCGCCGACTGCCGGGCCGGCGTCGAGCTCACCGAGCCCAGACCCACGTTTGCCGTGCCGTCGCCGAGCGCGAAGATCCAGCCGTAGCCGGGCAGCAGGTTCGACGCGCCGGGCGTGCCGTCCCACAGCTCCAGGTGGGACTCCATGAAGGAGTCGTCCTGGCGGGCCGTGCCCTCGGTGCGGAAGTAGGTGCGCACCGCGGTCCCCAGCGGGCGGTCGTCGCGGCGCACGATGCCGAGCGCCGTCGCGAACCGCGAGGAGACGCCGTCGGCCGCGACGACGACGGGAGCCCGGTAGGTGCGGCCCGGACCGTCGGCACGGCCGCGGCCGTCCAACGGCTGCGCCGTCACGCCGACCACCCGGCTGGTGCGCTCGTCGAGGACCGGGCCGGTGACCTTGGTCCGCTCGACGACCTTGGCGCCCGAGGCCTGCGCGTGCTGGGCCAGCCTGTGGTCCAGCGACATCCGGGACCGGGCCATTCCGTAGCCCGGGTAGGTGGTCAGCTCGGGCCAGGCCAGCTCCCAGGAACGGCCGCCGGCGACGACACGCAGGCCCTCGTTGCGGATCCAGCCGTCGTCGGGGTCCGTGGGCACACCCATGCGGGCGAGCTCGGCCACGGCCCGGGGCGTGAGCCCGTCGCCGCACACCTTGTCGCGCGGGAACGCGGACTTCTCGAGCACGAGCACGTCGAGGCCGGCGGAGGCGCACCAATGAGCGGTCGAGGCCCCGGCCGGACCTGCACCGACGACGATGACGTCGGCATCGTCGCGCTGGCCTGCTCGCACTGCTCACCTCCGTGAAGTGAGACCCCGGCTCCGTCGCCGAAGATCCTTGTGAACTCGCTCACAACGTTCTGCGGTCACTCTAACCACGTTCATGGACCCCTGTGTAGGAAGGCAAGCCTTCCCTGCTGCACCGATGCGCGCCACTCCACCCCGCAGGGTGGCGTCCGGGCAGGTCACGGCATACGGTCTTGAGACGCAGCAGCTCCCGTCCGCAGACAGCCACCGATCCGCAGGAGGAATCGACATGAAGGCGTTCACCGCACTGGTCGCCGGCCTCGCCCTGGGGTACTACCTCGGCACCGAGAAGGGTCGCGAACAGCTCGAGCAGGCCAAGCAGCTCGCGGTCGACACCTGGAACGACCCGCGCGTCCAGGAGAAGGTCACCGAGGTCCAGGAGAAGGTCGCCAAGGCCTGACCCGCCCGACCCCTGCCCTGTTGTGGGCATGAAATATGCGGCCCTGGACCGGTCCGGGGCCGCATATTTCATGCCCGCAACGGGGCAGCGAGTCCTTCGGGGGACAGCACCCGTCGGCGGCTCCGTCGCCGGACCGCAGGATCAGTCGCGCGGGCGTGTCGCCCGGTGCAGCGCCACGATCCCGCCGGACAGGTTCCGGTACCCGACCCGTCCCCAGCCGGCCTCCAGCAGCAGCCGGCCCAGCGCCTCCTGGTCGGGCCAGGCGCGGATCGACTCGGCGAGGTAGTCGTAGGAGCCCTTGTCCCGGGTGACCGTCCCGGCCACGGCGGGCAGCGCCCGCATCAGGTACTCCATGTACAGGGTCCGGAACGGCGCCCACGTCGGGTGCGAGAACTCGCAGATCACCACCCGGCCGCCCGGCCGGGTCACGCGCAGCATCTCCCGCAGCGCCGCGGCGGTGTCGACGACGTTGCGCAGCCCGAAGCTGATCGTCACCGCGTCGAACGACGCCGCCGCGAACGGCAGCCGGGTCGCGTCCCCCGCGACGAAGGGCAGCTCCTGGCGGCGGGACTTGCCGACCGCGAGCATGCCCTGGGAGAAGTCGGACGGCACGACGACGGCGCCGGCGTCCGCGAACGGCTCGCTCGACGTGCCGGTGCCCGCCGCCAGGTCCAGCACCCGGTCGCCCGGGCCGGCACCCACCGCCGCCACCGTGGCACGACGCCAGCGCCGGTCCTGGCCCAGGGAGATCAGGTCGTTCGTCAGGTCGTAGCGCTCGGCGATGCCGTCGAACATCGACGCGACCTCGGCGGGCTTCTTCTCCAGGCTGGCGCGGGACATGGCGTCATGGTGCCACGACCCGCCCGGGCCTCGCCGTCGGCGTAGGCTGAACCCGATGTCCGCCACGCCCTACCCGGCGCCGGTCCCGTCGTCGGGCGCGTCCGCCGGCACGCCGTCCCCCGCCGTCGAGCCACGCCCGCTCGTGGTGCGGACCACCCGCATCGACCCGCTGCCCGGCGGCCCGACCGCCCTGGTCGACCTGCTCCCCGACACCCGACCGCTGACGTGGGTGCGCCGCGGGGACGGTCTGGTCGGCTGGGGCGAGGCACTGCGGCTCGACACCTTCGGCCCGGGCCGGTTCGCCGACGCCGAGGAGGCCTGGCGCGCGACGCTCGCCCACGCCGTCGTGCGTGACGAGGTCGGCCTGCCCGGCACCGGACCGGTCGCGTTCGGGACGTTCGCGTTCGACGACGGCGGCACCGGCGAGTCGTTCGACGGCGCCCGGCCGCAGGGCTCGCTCGTCGTCCCGCGCGTCGTCGTCGGGCGCCGCGGGCGGGTCACCTGGCTGACCACGATCTCGCCGGGCGGCACGCTCGACGCGCCCGGCGCGGCCGTGCTGGACCGGACCGACCGCGCGCCCGTGACCTCCCCGGGGCGCGTCGAGATGCGCGACGGCGCCGTCGACGCCCGCGACTGGCCCGAGGTCGTCGCCGAGGGCATCGCCCGCATCCGCGCCGGCGAGCTGGAGAAGGTGGTCCTGGCCCGCGACGTCGTGGCGACCACCGAGCGGCCCGTCGACCCGCGCTGGCTGCTCGGCCGGCTGGCCGAGTCCTACACCTCGTGCTGGACCTTCTCGGTGGCCGGGATGGTGGGCGCGACGCCGGAGCTGCTGGTGCGCAGCGAGAAGGGGCTGGTCACCTCTCGCGTGCTCGCGGGCACCATCCGGCGGGAGGCGGGGATGAGCGACGACGACGCGCTGCTGCACGCGGCGCAGCTTGCCCGGTCCTCCAAGGACCTCGAGGAGCACGAGTTCGCGGTGTCCTCCGTGGCTCGCGCCCTGGAACCGTTCTGCTCCTCCATGAACGTCCCGGACGCCCCGTTCGTCCTGCACCTGCCGAACGTCATGCACCTGGCGTCCGACGTCACCGCCGTCCTGGACCCGGGCGCCCGGTCGAGCTCGCTGACGCTCGCCGCCGCACTGCACCCCTCGGCGGCGGTGTGCGGCACCCCCACGGTCGCGGCCCGCGACCTCATCCGCGAGATCGAGGGCATGGACCGCTCCCGGTACGCCGGGCCGGTGGGCTGGGTCGGCGCGGACGGCGACGGCGAGTGGGGCATCGCGCTGCGATCCGCCGAGCTGGCCGACGACCCGCACCACGTGCGTCTGTTCGCCGGGTGCGGGATCGTCGCGGCCTCGGACCCGGCGGCGGAGCTGGCGGAGTCGGAGGCGAAGCTGGTCCCCATGCGCTGGGCCCTCGGCGGCTGAGGCACGAGGACCTCGCCCGCCGACGAGTCCGATCGGCACTCCCTCCCCGGATCGGCAGGTTGACGTGCCGACCCGGGGACAGAATGCCGATCCGAGGGGCCGGCGGACACACAGGTCCGCGGCGGCGCCTCGGAGGGGGGGTGAGGCGCCGCCGCGGAGATCGGCGGTCGGTCAGTTGCCGAACAGCTCCTGGAGCCACTCGGGGATGTTGTCCGGCTGCGTCGAGTCCGTGCCGGAGTCGTCCGAGCCGTCCTGCTCCTGACCCGGCCGGGTGCCGTCCTGGCCCGGCCAGGTGCCCTCGCCGCCGCCGTCGCCCGGAAGCTGCTCCTGGGAGCCCTCCTCGGACCCGGAGGACCCGGAGTCCGAGACGGTCTCCTCGCGCACCGCGAACGAGACGTCGACGGAGCCGGTCTGCCCGTCGCGGACGTAGGTGATCGTGGCGGACTCCCCCGCCGCCCGCTCGCGGACGTAGGCGGTCAGGGACTCGGCGCCGTTCACCGAGTCCTCGTCGACGGCGACGATGACGTCACCGGCCTGCAGACCGGCCTCCGCGGCGGGCGAGCCGGAGGTGACCTCGACGATCTCGGCGCCCCGGCGGGTCACGCCGTCGGCCGCGGCGGTCGCGTCGGTCAGCGAGACGCCCAGGAAGGCGTGCTCGGCGGTGCCGTCCTCGATGAGCTGGTCGGAGACGTTCGTCGCCAGGTTGACGGGGATCGCGAAGCCGAGGCCGATCGACCCGGACGAGCTGTTCATGCCGCTCGACATCGTGGCGATCGACGACGTGATGCCGATGACGCGACCCTGCGCGTCGAACAGCGGCCCGCCGGAGTTGCCGGGGTTCACGGCGGCGTCGATCTGGATGGCGTTGGTGACGACCACGTCGCTGCCGTCCTCGCCGGAGGCGGCCACCGGACGGTCGAGCGCCGAGACGATGCCGGTGGTGGCGGTGTTGGCGAGGCCGAGCGGGTTGCCGACGGCGAGCACGGAGTCGCCCACCTGGACGCTGTCGGAGTCGCCGAAGGCCGCCGGCTGCAGGTCCTCCGGCGGGTCGGTGAGCTGCACGACCGCGAGGTCCGTGGTGGGGTCGGTGCCCACGATGGTCGCCTCGTACAGGCGACCGTCGGACAGGGTCACCTGGACGGTGTCGTTCGCGGCACCCGAGACGACGTGGTTGTTGGTCAGCACGTGCCCGGCCTCGTCGATGACGACGCCGGAGCCCTCGGACCCGCCGGCCTGGCTGGTCACCTGGATGGCGACGACGGACGGGGCGACGGCCGAGGTGACGGCCTGCCAGTCGGGGTTCTCGCTGGTGGAGCTGGCCACGGGTGCGGCGTCGGACTGCTCCGAGGACCCGACCTCGGCGAGCGAGGACGTGGTGGTGCCGTCGTCGAGCACGGTGATGAGGCCGGCGGTCGCGGTGCTGGCGACGACGGCGGCACCCGCGGCGACGGCGACGAGCGGCACCCAGCGGGTGCGCTGCTTCGGCTGCTCGGTCTGCGCGGCGTACTGGTGGGACCAGTCCTGCTGGTAGGGCGGGTACGACGTCGGAGCGGGCGCGCCGTAGCCGTGCTGCGGGGGCGCGGGCTGGGCGAACGTCGCCTGCTGCTGAGCCGCTGCCTGCGGCGCGGGGGCCGCCTGCTCCGGTCCGGCGGACGGGCCACCGGCGATCGGCGTGGTGGGGTGGTCGACGGGGTGCTGCGGGTCCGACGGCTGCTGCGGTGCGGTGTTGTTGTCGGTGCTCATGAGTTGCCCTCCTCGAAGTTCTGCCCCTAGACAACACCGCCTTCCTTGAACACCCCTTGGCCGAACCTGAGAATTCCCTGTCAATCGCGCCACCGCAGGTCAGCGGCGCTGCACCGCCCGCACGATCCGGTCCGCGAGCGCGCGGGACTCCACGAGGCGGTCGGCGCGCGGCACCCGCACCTCGATGACGCTCACACCGGGCGGCGGGTCGGCGAGCGCCGCCCGGAGCGTGTCGACGTCCTCGGCCCGCCGGTGCTCGACGCCGTACCCGGCGCACAGCGCCCCGAGGTCGGCGCCGTGGGGCGTGCCGAAGACGCGTTCGAAGGTGGCGGCCGCGGCGGGGCCGGACCGCGCCAGGCTCCCGTGCTCGAGCGTCGCGAAGATCGAGCCGCCGTCGTCGTTGACCACCACGACCTGCAGCTCCACCGGGGCCTCGCCAGGGCCGCGCAGCAGCCCGCCGACGTCGTGCAGGAACGTCAGGTCGCCGACGAGGGCCCGCGTGCGCAGCCCGCGCCGGGCTGCGGCGAGCGCCACACCGGTGGCGGTCGCGACCGTCCCGTCGATCCCGGCGAGCCCCCGGTTGGCGACGATCCGCGGTGGCGGGTCGTCCACGGCGGCGTCGAGACCGGTCACGAGGTCGACGTCGCGCACCGGGTTGGACGCGCCGACCACGAGGACGTCGTCGGGGCCGGTCGCGGCGACGACCGACCGGGCGACGGCGAGCGCCGCGTACGGGGCGGTGGCGAGGGCGGACACGTCGCGCGTCACGGCGTCGACCTGGGTGGCGGCCGCCGCGCTCGCCGCACGCCACCGCGCGGCGAACGCGCCGCCGTCGGCCGCACCGCCGTCGGGCGCCCCGCCGTCGTGCGCGGGCGTCGCGAACCAGCGGTCGGCGAGCCGCTCGACCACGCGGGCGGCGTTGCGGGCGGCGTCGGGCCAGGGGCCGCCGCCGGGTGCCACGACGGTGACGGTCACGTCGGGCCGCGCGAGCAGCCGCTGCACGGGTCGGGACAGCGTGGGGCGGCCGAGGACGACGACGTGCGCGACGTCGGCGGCGAGGTCGTCGGCGCCGAGCACGGACCGGTAGGCGGCCACGGCCTGCGGGCCGCCGCACGCCCCCGAGGTGGGTTCGGCGAGCAGCGGCCAGCCCTGGGCCTCGGCGAGGCGGCGCGCCGCGGGTCCCGCCCCGTCGCCGGCGACGACGACGGTCCGCGCGGGATCGCCGGGCAGGTCCGGGTCGGCGCCGGGCCCGGGGGACGGCGGCACCACCGTGACGCCCGGCCGCGGCGTCATGGGGGCGCCGGCCGGGTGGGACGGGTGCAGGGGGTCACGGTAGGCGAGATTGAGGTGGACGGGCCCGGGGTGCCGGTCCCGCAGACCTCGCGCGGCCGCGAGCGCCCGCCGGGCGGTGGCCAGGAGGTCGTCGATCTCCCCGGGGCGACCGTCCGGGGCGGGGACGTCGGCGGCGTGCCGGACGGCGGCGCCGAAGACCCCCACCTGGTCGGTGGTCTGGGAGGCGCCCGTGCCGCGCAGCTCGTGGGGGCGGTCGGCGGTGAGCAGCACCAGCGGCAGCCCGGCGTGGGAGGCCTCGAGCACGGCGGGGTGCAGGTGGACCACGGCGGTGCCCGACGTCGTCACCACCGCGACGGGCGCGGCGTCCGTCGGGGTACCGCCGTCGGCCGGGCGCAGGCCCGACCCGCGGGACAGCCCGAGCGCGAGGAACGCCGCCGAGCGTTCGTCGATGCGCACGTGCAGCCGCAGGAGGCCGGCAGCGTCGGCCTCGGCGAGCGCGTAGGCCAGGGGTGCGGACCGCGAGCCGGGAGCGAGGACGACGTCGCGCACGCCCTGGGCCGCGAGGTCGGCGACCAGGGCTCGGGCCGCGTCGACCGCCGGGCTGTCGCTCATGCGGCGGCGTCCAGCAGGTCGGCGAGCCGGTCGTGGCGCGCGAACCACCGCTGCTCGAGCTCGGCGGACGGCGCGACGGCGGCGAGCGCCCCCGGGTCCGGTGCCACGCGCCGCACCGGCAGCGCGCCGCCCTCGGGCAGCAGCGGTCGGTCGGTGACGTCCCGGGTCAGGAGCTGGGAGGTAGCCAGCCCGCAGGCGTAGGGCAGCTCCGGCAGGGCCGCGGCGAGCGCCACCCCGGCGGCCAGCCCGACGGACGACTCCAGCGCCGAGGAGACCACGACAGGCAGCCCCACCTGCACGGCGAGGTCCAGGCAGGCGCGCACGCCGCCGAGCGGCTGCACCTTGAGGACGACGACGTCGGCCGCCTCGGCCCGCACCACGCGCAGGGGGTCCGCGGCGCGGCGGATGGACTCGTCGGCCGCGACCGGTACGTCGACGCCACGGCGCACGGCCGCGAGCTCCTCGACGGTGCCGCAGGGCTGCTCCACGTACTCCAGCCCGCGGGCGGCGGCGTCCAGCAGCGGCACGCGCCGCAGGGCGTCGTCCACGGTCCAGGTGCCGTTGACGTCGACGCGGATCGCGGCACCGGGCGTCCTGAGCTCGTCGAAGGCCGCCCGGACCGCGGCGACGCGCTCGCGCTCCGCCTCGACGGGTTCCACCGCGCCGTCGGCGAGGCGCTGGCCCACCTTGACCTTCGCCGTCGTGCAGCCGCCCGAGGCGAGCACGATCTGCCGGGCCTGGTCGGGGCCGACGGCCGGCACCGTCACGTTGACGGGCACGACGTCGCGCACCGGGGCGGGGAAGCCGACGTCGGCCGCCTCGCGGGCCGCACGCAGCCACGCGGCGGACTCGCCGTCGTCGTACTCCCAGAACGGGCTCAGCTCGCCCCAGCCGGCGTCGCCGCGCAGCAGCAGGCCGTCGCGGGCGTCCAGGTTCCGGAAGCGGGTGCGCAGCGGCGTCGACCAGGCGAACCGGCGCTGCGTCGTCGCGGACAGGGAGTCGGGCACGCCCTCAGGGTAGGAGGTACCCGGCCGCGGGGCAGCGCCCACGGCTCGGACGGGCCGCGCCGTCAGTCCGTGAAGTCGTCCGGCGGCGTCGAGTACGACCATCCCGCGCGACGGACGGTCGCGACCGGCACGGACTGGGTCGTGGCGGTGGCGCGGCGCACCTCGGCGGCGTCGTAGGCGATGAGCTCGTCGACGACCTCGTCCGGGTCGGCGACCTCAGATCGAATCTGGTTCGTCGTGTCCATACCTCCATGGTGCGCTTCTGGTTGTGCAGGTCCAGTCGACGACGCGCGGTGGCCGGGTGATCTCTTGGTGGGAATCGCGGCGGCGGGCTCGCCTAGGCTGTCGGGCGTGAACGACGCCGCCCTCCCCCGCCAGGTCTCTGCCACGTTCGACCCGACCCGATGGCGCACCGTCGCCGGGTTCGAGGACCTGAGCGACCTCACCTACCACCGTGGCGTGCAGCGCACGCTCGCCGACGACGGCACGGAGCAGGTGCGGGACCTGCCGGTGGTGCGGGTCGCGTTCGACCGCCCCGAGGTGCGCAACGCGTTCCGCCCGCACACGGTCGACGAGCTGTACCGGGTGCTCGACCACGCCCGCATGACCTCCGACGTCGGCACGGTGCTGCTCACGGGCAACGGCCCCTCCCCGAAGGACGGCGGCTGGGCGTTCTGCTCCGGCGGGGACCAGCGCATCCGCGGCCGGTCCGGCTACCGGTACACGACGGCCGACGACGCCGGACGCCTCGGCGAGGGCGCCGACGCCGTCGACCCGGCCCGGGCAGGTCGTCTGCACATCCTCGAGGTGCAGCGCCTCATCCGCACCATGCCCAAGGTGGTCGTCGCCGTCGTCGACGGCTGGGCCGCCGGGGGCGGGCACTCGCTGCACGTCGTGGCCGACCTGTCTATCGCCTGCCGCAAGCACGGCAAGTTCAAGCAGACCGACGCCGACGTCGGCTCGTTCGACGGCGGCTACGGCTCGGCCTACCTCGCCAAGCAGGTGGGCCAGAAGCGGGCACGGGAGATCTTCTTCCTGGCCCGCGAGTACTCCGCCGACGACGCCGAACGGTGGGGCGGGGTCAACGAGGTCGCCGAGCACGACGACCTGGAGGCCCTAGGGCTGGACTACGCGCTGACGATCGCCGGCAAGTCGCCGCAGGCGATCCGGATGCTGAAGTTCGCGTTCAACCTGACCGACGACGGCCTGGTGGGTCAGCAGGTGTTCGCCGGGGAGGCCACGCGGCTGGCGTACCTCACCGACGAGGCCGTCGAGGGCCGCGACGCGTTCCTCGCCAAGCGCGATCCCGACTGGTCGCGCTTCCCGTACGCCTACTGAGCCGGACCGGCGGTCCACGAACCGCCGTCGCGCGGCACCAGCTCGACCCAGGTGCTGCCCGGGGCCAGCTCCACCGGCTCGCCGTCGTGGGTCAGCTCGACCGGGTCGCCGAGCGCGCCCTTGGACCACTGCGCCTCCACCCACCCGCCGGCACTGGCGACCAGGGCGACGCCGTCGGAGTCGACGAGCTGCGTCTCCGGCACCGCCGCGCCGGAGGCGTCCCGGTAGGAGGTGTTCACCACCTCCACCTGCAGCGCGACCACGTTCGTCGCCGCGTGCTGCACGCCCGACGTGGACATCGACGGGCTCGACCCCTCGCTGCGCAGCCACGCGGCGGACTCGGCGTCCCAGGCCCAGCGCGTCGTCTGCGCCGGGGACAGGCGCACCTCCAGCCCCGCGTCCGAGGCCTCGTCGGCCGCGGCGGTGGCACGCCGGGCATCGCGCGCGAACGTGAACTGCGCCGGCGGGGGTACGGTCCGCTCGCCGTCGGCCTGGTCGAGGAACGTCTGCGGGTCGCCGATCACGTCGTGCGGCGCGGGCCGGGCGGGGTCGCGGCTGAACCCCGGGTCGCCGGCGTCCATGATCACCGACTGCGTCCCCGAGGCACGCACCTCCGCGATGAAGGGCTGCTGCGCGCCCGAGTAGGCCAGGATCCCGTCCAGCGGGGCCACGATCGCCGGATCCATGGGCCGCACGGAACGCACCGGCTCGACGGCGTCCGGGATCGTCGAGTGGTAGACGGCCAGGAACCGGGAGATCCCGCCCTCGACGACCTCCTCCCACACCACGTCGGCGTCCTCCAGCCCGGTCTGGGGGCGGGCCTGCGGCGAGTTCTCGACCTTGATCCCCAGCGCCGGCCGGTCGGCGACCTGCTCGGTCTCGACCCCGGTGAGCGGCCACACGGTCGGCGCGTCCGGCTGCGGGGGCGAGGCCTTGGCCGCGGAGACCGACGCCTGGACCGTCGTCGTCGGCGCCGGGGCCGGGTCGCCTCCGGAGCAGGCGGTCAGGACCAGTGCGAGCGCGGCCGTCACCGCTGCGCCGCGGACCGTGCGTCGAGCCATCGGGACCTCCCGGGTGTGTGCTGGCGCACACTCTAGGTCAGGTCACGCGCCACGAACCGTCACCACGAGGAACCAGCTCCACCCAGGTCGTCCCCGGCGCGAGCAGCACCTGCTTGCCGTTCGGCCGCTCGAGCCGCAACGGCTTGCGCGCGCCCTGCTTGGACCAGCGGACCTTCACCACCTTGCCCCCGCCGAGCAGGACGCCCTTGCCGCGCCCGACCAGCTCGGCCTTCGGCACCGGCGCACCGCTCGGGTCGCGGTAGCGGGTGTTCGTCTCCCGCACGCTCAGCACCAGCACGTTGCGTGCCGAGACGCGCTGGCCGGACGACATCGACGCCCGGCCGTCGTCGCTGCGCCGGTAGGCACCGCCGCGCCACGTCCAGGTGGTGCGCTGCGCCGGGGAGAGCCGCACGTCCGCGACCCGCCCGCGCGAGCCGTGCTGCCGCGCCGTCGCCTTCCTCGCCGTCGTGGCGTAGGCGAACTGCGCCTTCGGCGGCTCGGCGCGCCGCTTGTCGGCCTGCCGCGCGAACGTGCGCACGTCGCCGTACACGTTGTGCGGCGCGTACCGGGCCGAGGACCGCCAGAACCCGCGGTCGCCGTCGTCGTTGGTGAGCAGCTGGGTGCCGCTGCGCTCCACCGCCCGCAGGAACGGTCCCTGCCCGCCCGACGCCGCCAGGATGCCGCGCAGCGGGGCCACCGTGGCCGGGTCCATCGGGCGGACGGAGCGGACCGGGCCGACCTCGCGCGGCAGATCCGAGTGGTAGGTGGCCACGAACCGGCTGATGCCGCCCTCGACCACTTGCTCCCACACGATGTCGGCCCGGTGCAGCCCCGTGTGCGGGCGGGAGGCCGCCGAGTTCTCGATCTTGACCGACACCGCCGGACGTGCCGGGACCTTCTTCGTGCCTGTCTTCACGCCGGTCAGGGGCCAGCGGGCCGGCTGCGGCCTCGGCTCCGGCGGGGTCGGCACCACGGGGGCGGGCGGGCCGATCTTGGCGCGGGCCGTGTCGGGCGCCACCGTGACCTGCGCGGCCGGGCGAGCCTCCTGGGGCGCGCAGCCGGCGAGCGCCAGCGTCGCGGCCACCACCGCCGCGACCACCCGGCCCGTGCGTCGCATCGCGACCTCCTCCGCCCCGGCTCCGCCGCGCGGGGTGGACCTACTGTACGAGCCCCGCGCGCTGCCGCCGAACACGAGCACGCCGCCTATCGTGTGCCCGTGAGCACCGACCTCGACGACCTCGTCGGCGCCGTCCGCGACGCCCTGGACGGCGGGCCCGCCGTCGTGCCGCTGCCGCTGCTGTCCGCGCAGGCTCCGCCGTCGGGCACCGCCCTGGTGGTGCGCACCTCCGGGTCCACCGGGACGCCCCGGGAGGTGCTGCTCGGTGCGGCCGCGTTGCGGGCCTCCGCAGCGGCGACGCACACCCGGCTCGGCGGCCCGGGACGGTGGGTGCTGACGCTGCCGCCGACGCACGTCGCGGGGCTGCAGGTGATCGTGCGGTCGCTGCTCGCCGGGACGCCCCTGGACGTCGCACCGCCCGGACCGTTCTCCCCCGACGGTCTCGCCGCCGCGCTGCGCGCACCGTTGGCCGGCGCCGACCCCGTCTACGTCTCGCTGGTGCCCACGCAGCTGCACCGCGTCGTCGACGCGGCCGACGGCGGCGCACCGGCCGCGCTGCAGGCCCTCACCCGGTGCGGCGGGGTCCTGCTGGGCGGCGCCGCCACCCCGCCGCGGCTGCGCGAGCGCGCCCTCGACGCCGGGGTGCCGGTGGTGCGCACCTACGGCATGTCCGAGACCGCGGGCGGGTGCGTCTACGACGGCGTCCCCCTGGGCGGCGTCCGGCTGCGGATCGCGGCCACGGGCGTCGTGGAGATCGCCGGGCCGGTCCTCGCCACCGGGTACCTCGCCGACGACGCCGCCACCGCCGCGGCGTTCCACGACGGACCCGACGGGCGCTGGTTCCGCACGTCCGACCTCGGCACCCACGACGACGGCGTGCTGACCGTCCTGGGGCGGGCCGACGACGTCATCGTCACCGGCGGGGTCAACGTCGCGCCCGCCGCGGTCGAGGCGGTGCTGAGCGAGGCGCTCGGCGCCGAGGTGTGCGTCGTCGGCGTCCCCGACCCCGAGTGGGGGCAGCGGGTCGTCGCGGTCGTCGCCGGGGACGCCGGTGCTCCGGAGCGCGGCGACGGCACGCAGGGCGCCGCCGACGAGCTCGCTCGGATCCGTGACGTCGTCGCGGCTAGGCTGGGCCGCGCTGCCGCCCCACGACAGGTGCACCGGGTCGCCGCGCTCCCCCTGCGCGGACCCGGCAAGGTCGACCGGGCCGCCGTCGTCGACCTGGTGCGCGACCGCACCCGCTGAGAGGAGCACGCATGGCCACGCCCGCCGAATGGGTCGCCGGGGCCCGCCCCCGCACGCTGCCCGCCGCGGCCGCCCCCGTGCTGGTCGGCTCCGGAGCCGCAGCCCAGGTGGACGCGTTCGCCTGGCTGCCCGCGGTGCTCGCGCTCGGGGTGGCCCTGGCGCTGCAGATCGGCGTGAACTACGCGAACGACTACTCCGACGGTGTCCGTGGCACGGACCTCGACCGGGTCGGGCCGCTGCGGCTGACGGCGTCGGGCATCGCCCGACCGGGACACGTCAAGGGGGCGGCGTTCGGGGCGTTCGGCGTCGCCGGGCTGCTGGGGCTCGGGCTCTGCGCCGTGTCCGGGCACTGGTGGCTGATCGCCGTCGGGGCGCTGTGCATGCTGGCCGCCTGGTACTACACGGGCGGGAAGCGGCCCTACGGCTACTCGGGGCTCGGCGAGGTCGGTGTCTTCGTGTTCTTCGGCCTCGTGGCCACGCTCGGCACCACGTACACCCAGGCCGACCGTCTCACCTGGCCCGCCGTGCTCGGCGCCGTGGGCGTGGGACTCATCGCCTGCGCCCTGCTGATGGTCAACAACATCCGCGACATCCCGACCGACGTCGTCGCCGGCAAGCGGACCCTCGCCGTGCGGGTCGGGGACCACCGGGCGCGGCGGCTGTTCGCGCTGTGGATCGTGGTGGCCGTGCTGCTCGGGTTGGCGTGCGCGATCTGGAACCCGTGGGCGTTCCTCACCGCCGTGCTGCTGCTGCCGACCGTGCTGCTCGTGCTGCCGGTCGTGGCCGGGGCGCACGGGCGTGCGCTCGTGCCGGTGCTGGCCGGCACGGGGATGTTCGAGCTGGCCTACGGCGTGCTGCTGGGGCTCGGCCTGGCGCTCTGAGTCCCCCGGCGGCCTCGCTAGCGTTCGCCCCGCGAGGCGGGGTCGTCGACCGCCGGGCCACGGGGCGCGGGGTCGTCGAACGCGGCGTCCTCCGCCGCGGCGTCCTCGTCGATGACGCGGTCGATGCCCTGCTTGCCACCGCCCTTGGCATCGGCGCGCCGCTGGGCCCGCTCGGCGAGCCAGGCCGCCGCGGCGTCCTTCTGCCGCGGCAGCGCCAGGTAGGAGACGGCGAACGCCACCACGACGGCGAGCAGCAGGAGCAGGAGCCCGCGCAGCCCGGCGAGGTAGCCCAGTCCGATCGCGCCCGCGAAGATCCCCAGGCGCAGCACGGTGTAGATGACGAGAGGCACCCCTCCAGGGTACGGGTGCGGCAGGGCCGCGATTCGTTGGCCGGGTGTGAATCGGCCTACGCTGGGGGCATGTTCCGCGTCGTGGTGGGCCTCGTCGTCGTCGGCCTGATGGTCTACAGCCTCGCCGACCTGTCCGGGTCCGAGGAGGAGGATCGCGGCGGCCTGCCCACGTGGTTGTGGGTGCTGATCATCGTGCTGCTGCCCGTGTTCGGGCCGATCACCTGGATCGTCACCAGGCGCGCACGACGGCGGGGCAACGGCGGGCGCACCGCTCGGCCGGGTCGCGGGCCGCGACGCCCCTCGGGTCCGGTCGCCCCGGACGACGACCCCGACTTCCTGTGGCGGCTCGAGCAGGAGAAGCGCCGCCAGGAGCGCCGCGGCGACGGCGACGGACCCGCGAGCCCCGGCGACGGCGCCCGCTGACCGCGGCCCCTCGCGAGGTAGGCAACGTTCTCGCGAGGTAGGCAACCTTCCGCCGAGGTAGGCAAGCAGGAACCCCACGTCGGCGCGCCGCAGCGAACTGTTGACGTACGCGGCGGCCAGGCCCGTGCCTACGTCGAGCACGCCACGCCTACCTCGCGGAGAAGTTGCCTACGTCGCGGATAAGTTGCCTACCTCGCGGCGGGTTTGCCTACCTCGCGGGGGGCCGTCAGCTGATGCCCGAGTACGAGTGCTTGCCGTTGAAGATCAGGTTCACGCCGGTGAAGTTGAACAGCACGCAGGCGTAGCCGACGACGACGAACCATGCGGCCCGCCGCCCGGACCAGCCGCGCGTGGTGCGGGCGTGCAGGTAGGCGGCGTACACCACCCAGATGACGAAGCTCCAGACCTCCTTGGGGTCCCAGCCCCAGTAGCGGCCCCAGGCGTCCTCGGCCCAGATGGCGCCGCCGATGATCGTGAAGGTCCACATCACGAACCCGACGGCGTTGAGCCGGAAGGACATCGACTCCAGCGTGCCGGGCGTGGGCATCCGGTCCAGCCAGCGGAAGCCGGGCCGTGTCAGGAACGGGGTGCCGGAGTCCCGCCCGTCGCGCAGCAGCTGCAGCGCGGACATCACGAACGACACGGTGAAGATGCCGGTCGCGGCGATGGCGACACCGACGTGCAGCACCA
Source organism: Isoptericola chiayiensis (assembly GCF_013149805.1). Taxonomy (GTDB): domain Bacteria; phylum Actinomycetota; class Actinomycetes; order Actinomycetales; family Cellulomonadaceae; genus Isoptericola; species Isoptericola chiayiensis. The sequence continues at coordinate 95,355 of NZ_JABEZT010000009.1, read as the reverse complement.
ACCAGTAGTTCTGCAGCGCCGGCTGCACGCCGGTGGCCGCGACGTGGAACGAGTTGAGGCCGACCACCAGGAACAGGGTGACGATGCCCGTCACGAACGCGCCGAGGAACCGCACGTCGCGGCGCAGGTTCAGCACGAGGAACACGACCATCGCGATGAACGACCCGACGAGCGTGAACTCGTACATGTTGGCCCAGGGCGTGCGGCCGGCGGCCACGCCGCGCAACACGATCCCGAGCAGCAGCAGGCCGGTGCCCAGCCAGGACGTCGAGACCCCGATGCCGGCGGCCCGACGGCGCGGCGCGGCCGGCACGTCACCGGCCGCAGGTGCCTCGTCCGGCACCGTCCCGGCGTCGGCGCCCGCAGGCACGACGGCGGCACGGGCCTCCGAGCGGGCCTCGATGCGTTCGTCGCCGCGTCGGCCCAGGTCGATCGCGAACGCGATCATCGCGATGGCGAACGTCGTCGCCGCCGCCCACACGAGCAGGTCGCTCAGCTCGGCGATCTCCATGGTCAGCCTTCCGTGTTCTCGTCAGCAGGACGGTCGTCGGTCTCGATGCCGGGGACCGCGGCCAGGGTGCGCTCCACCTCGCCGGACAACCCGGCGTCGTCCCCCCGCGCGAGGCCGGCGACCTCGACGCGGGTGACGCCGTCGGACGTCCATGTTCTCACCCAGATCCGGCGACGGGGCAGGAACAGCGACCCGGTCAGGCCGACCAGCGCGAGCAGCGAGAAGCTCAGCACCCAGGCCAAGGAGGGGTCGTGGCGCAGGTCGAGGGCGACGAACCGCGGCACGACCTCGCCGAGCGCGACGGTGCCGAGGCCGTCGGGCAGCTCGACGGAGTCGCCGGGTTCGAGCAGCAGGGTGACGCGTTCGCCGTCCTCGTCCACCGACGCCTCGAGGTCGGCGGTGTCGAGGCGGTAGACGTTCTGCGGCACGCCCTCGTCGAGGCCCAGGTCGCCGCGGTACACCTCGAGCACGAGCAGCGGGTCCGTGGGCAGCGGGAACACCGACTCGGCGGTGCCGTCGTCGTTGATGACGGCGGTCGGCAGGAAGTACCCGATGAGCCCGATCTGGTCGAGCCCCTCGGAGACGTCCGGGACCTTGACGACCCCGCGCGAGGTGTAGAGCTGGTCCTCGGGCAGGAACGGCACCCGGCCGCTGAATGCGGTGGCCCCCTCGGCGTCGGTCACGGTGATGTCCGGGGCGTAGCCGTTGCCCTGCAGGTAGATCTTGGCGCCGTCGATCTCGAGCGGGTGGTTGACCTTGATCTGGTGCTCGGAGGACGAGCCGTCCGGCTCGGTGACGGTCACGTCGGCGGTGAAGTCGCGCGACTGGGCGAACGCCACCGAGTCGGTGGCGAACTCCGAGGTGAACGCGTCGAGCGTCATGGAGAACGGCACCAGCGACTCGGGGTCGAACCAGGCGCCGGACTCGAACGTGTCGTAGTCGACGACGGCGTTGGCGAACCCGCGCCCCTCGGTGATGATCGCCTGGCCGCGGTACTGCATGAGGTGGCCGATCCCCACGGAGATCACGAGCCCGACGAGCGCGAGGTGGAACAGCAGGTTGCCGGTCTCGCGCAGGTAGCCGCGCTCGGCGGCCACGGTGCGCGACGCCGGACGGGCCGGCACCTTGCCGCGGGCCGGCCGGGCGTCCTCGGTGCCGGTGTCCACGCGGAAGGTCGGCAGCAGGCGCACGCGTCCGCGCAGGTGGGCGGCGACCGCGCCGGTCACCTCGTCCGGGGCGGCCGACGTCGTGCCCGACGCCGTGGCCGGGAACCGCTCGAACCGTGCCGGCGTGCGCGGGGGACGGTTCCGCAGCGCCTTGGCGTGGGAGATCGTGCGCGGCACGATGCAGCCCACCAGGGACACGAGCAGCAGCAGGTAGATCGCCGAGAACCACGGCGAGGAGTAGACGTCGAAGAACCCGAACCGGTCGAGCCACTCCCCCGCGGTGGGGTGCTCGCCGAGGTACTCGACCACGGCGGCCGGGTCCTGGGGCCGCTGCGGGAACACCGACCCGGGCACGGCGGCGACGGCGAGCAGCATGAGCAGCATGAGCGCCACGCGCATCGAGGTGAGCTGGCGCCAGGTCCAGCGCAGCATGCCCCGCCAGCCGAGCCGGGGTGCCTTCGGGGTGCCCGACGGCGGACGTCCGGCGCCGTCTCCGGGCCCGGTCGCGCTCGTCCCGGCCGCGGCGCCGGTCGCGGCGTCGGCGCGGTCCGCGGCGGTCTCGCCGGTGGTGAAGTCGTCCGCGATCCCCTCGGGACGATAGGTCTGCCCGCTCATCACACCACCGTCGTGTATCCGCTGATCCAGCTCTGCAGCATGCTCGTCGCCGTGCCCCACAGCCCGGTCACCATGGCCAGGCCGATGGCGATCAGCAGCCCGCCGCCGACGCGCATGATCGTGAGGCGGTGCTGCCGCAGGACGGTGAGCATCCGCCGGGAGGACTGCAGCCCGAGCGCCACGAGCAGGAACGGCACGCCGAGCCCGACGCAGTAGGCGATGCCGAGCACGACCCCGCGGGTCGCGGACGCCTCGTCCAGGGCGAGGGACTGCACGGCCGCCAGCGTCGGCCCCAGGCAGGGGGTCCAGCCGAGGCCGAAGACCACGCCGAGCAGCGGTGCGCCCCACAGGCCGGCGCGCGGGCTGACGTGCAGGCGCCGCTCGCGCTGCAGGAACCCGATGCCGCCGAGGAACGCGACCCCCATGAGGATCACGACCACGCCGAGCACCCGGGTGAGCACGTCCTCGTAGCGCACCAGCACCGATCCGACGGCGCCGGCCGCGGCCATGAGGGCCACGAACACGGCCGTGAACCCCAGCACGAACAGGCCGACGCCCGTGACCACGCGGGCACGTGACGGTGCGACGGGCGGTGCCGCCGTCGTCGTCCCGCCCGCGCCGGACGGTGCCGCTCCCGCGTTGGCCGCGGCCATGCCGCCGACGTACCCGACGTAGCCGGGCACCAGCGGCAGCACGCACGGCGAGGCGAACGACACGATGCCGGCGACGAGCGCGACCGGGACGGCCAGCAGCATCGAGCCGCTCACCGCGGTGTTCGCGAAGAGCTCCCCCATGTCAGGCCGGATCCCCGAGGGCGTCGTCGATGAGGGCGTCCAGCGTGGAGCCGGCCACCTCGCCCACCACGCGGGACGCGACCCGACCCTCGCCGTCCAGCACGACGGTCGACGGGACGGCCTGCAGCGGCACGACGCCGGACAGCCCGGCCACGACCTGCCCGCTGCGGTCCTCGATGGACGGGTAGGGGACGTCGAAGGTGCGCTGGAACGCCAGTGCTGCCCCGGCGTCGTCCTCGGTGTTGATGCCGAGCAGGTGCACGCCCTCGTCGGCGCGCTCGGTGGCGATCTCGACCAGGTCGGGCGCCTCGGCACGGCAGGGTGCGCACCCGGCGTACCAGGTGTTGAGCACGACGACGTCGCCGGCCCAGTCGGCGGTGGAGACGTCGTCCCCCTCGAACGTCGTGCCCTCCACGACGACCGACCGGTCCCGCTCGTCCGGCTCCCACTGCTGCACGGTGCCGTCGCCGGAGACGAACCCCTGCCCGACGACGTCGCCCGCGCCGGACTCGGCCGCGCAGCCGGCCAGGCCGACGGCGGTCGCTGCGGCGAGCGCGAGGCCTGCGACCCGGCGGCGCACCATCACGCGCCCGCCACGGGGTTCGCGCCGGCGAGCAGGTCGGCGGCCGGCTCGGTGTAGTGCATCCCGACGAACCGGTCGCCGTCGAACGTCAGCGACGTCAGGGAGGCCAGCGAGCACTCGCGGCGGCGCGGGTCGTGGGCCAGGCGGCGGCCCGTGTACGACAGGCGCGTCACCCACACGGGCAGCTGGTGGCTGACCAGCACGACCTCGTGGCCGTCGAAGGCCCGGCGGGCGTCCTCCACGGCGGCCCGCATCCGGGTGACCTGGTCGGCGTACGACTCGCCCCAGGACGGCCGCAGCGGGTTCCACAGCAGCGCCCAGTACCTCGGGTTGAGGAGCTGACCGGGGTTCTTGCCGATCGTGGAGCCCTCGAACCGGTTGCCGGCCTCGACGAGACGGTCGTCGGTGGCCAGCTCGAGGTCGAACGCCGCGGCCGTCGGCCGAGCAGTTTCTTGTGCCCGCTGCAACGGGCTCGCGACGACCCCGACGACGTCGCGACCGGCGTCGGACAGGTGCCCGGCGACCCGGTGGGCCATCTGCTGGCCACGCTCCGAGAGCCGGTACCCCGGGATGCGTCCGTACAGGACGCCGTCGGGGTTGTGGACCTCGCCGTGCCGCAGGAGATGGACGGTGGTTGTGGCCATGGGCCTCAGTGTCCCAGATATCACGAGCACGACCGACCGCCGGACGGCTCGCGTGAGGCGAGTCACGGCGTCGTGCCGCGGTCCGGGCTAGCGTGCGACGGGTGAGCACTCCCGCCCCCGCGATCCATGCCCTGCACGAGAACCCCGAGTGGTTCGGCGTCTTCGCCGAGGCCCTCGACGCGGAGGGGCTGCCGTGGGTGGAGTGGCAGCTCACCGACGGCACGCTCGACCTGGCCGCCGCCCCGCCGGAGGGGATCTTCTGGTCCCGCATCTCGGCGTCGTCCCACACGCGCGACCACGGGCTGTCCAAGGACTACTCGCGGGCCGTGCTGTCGTGGCTGGAGGCGCACGGGCGCCGCACCGTCAACGGGCGCCGGGTGCTCGAGCTGGAGATGAGCAAGGTGGACCAGCTCACGGCCCTGCGCGCCGCGGGCATCGAGGTGCCGCGCACGGTGGCCGCCGTCGGGCGCGACCGCGTGGTCGAGGCGGCCCGCCGGTTCACCGACACGGTGCCCGGCCCGTTCGTGACCAAGCACAACCAGGGCGGCAAGGGGCTGGGCGTGCTGAAGTTCTCCTCGGTGGACGACCTGGCCGACCACGTCGCCTCGGCGGACTACGACGAGCCCGTGGACGGCATCACGCTGATCCAGGAGTACGTGGCCGCGGCCGACGGCGGGATCACGCGCGTGGAGATCGTCGGCGGCCGGATGCTCTACGCGGTGCGCGGCGACACCGAGCGCGGCGGGTTCCAGCTCTGCCCGGCCGACGCCTGCGAGATCGACCCGACGACGGGACGCCCGGTCATGCCGCCGGGTGCCACGATCCAGATGGCGCCCGACGACGCGAGCAGCCTGTTCTCGCTGCGCGAGGGCTACGACGACCCCGTGGTGGACCGGTACCTGGCGTTCACGGGTGACCTCGGGATCGAGGTCGCGGGGATCGAGAACATCCGCACCGCCGACGGCCGGGTGCTGACCTACGACGTCAACACGAACACGAACTACAACTCCGGCGTGGAGCTCTCGGCACCGGCGTCCGGCCCGCGGGAGATCGCCCGGCACCTGGGCCACGTGCTGCGCGAGGCGTACCCCGACGCCTGAGGATCCACCGCCGTCGGGCGGGAATAGCTGTTGACGGCTCGCGGTTCATGCATTTCGATGGAATCGCCCCGCGGGGCGTTCGCATCGTCCACGACAGCCACCAGAAGGAGCACCACCATGGCCACGCCGCTGCCCGCAGGACTGACCGCCGGGACCTACACGATCGACCCCTCGCACTCGACGGCCTCGTTCGTCGTCCGCCACGCCGGGATCTCCAAGGTCCGCGGCACCGTCGCCATCTCCGCCGGCACCATCACCGTCGGCGAGGACCTCGAGTCCTCCGCCGTGAACGTCGAGCTCGACGCCACCTCCGTCTCCACCGGTGACGAGAACCGCGACGGCCACCTCAAGAGCGCCGACTTCTGGCACGCCGAGGAGCGCCCCACCTGGTCCTTCGCCTCCACCGGCGTCTCCGCGGGCACCGACGGCCACGTCGTCACCGGCGACCTGACCATCAACGGCGTCACCCAGCAGGTCGACCTGCCCGTCGAGTTCGAGGGCGCCGCCCAGGACCCGTTCGGCAACGACCGCGCCGGGTTCGAGTCCGAGCTGGAGATCAACCGCAAGGACTTCGACCTCACCTGGAACGCCGCGCTCGAGACCGGCGGCTTCCTGGTCGGCGACAAGGTCAAGATCGCCCTGGACGTCTCGGCCATCCAGAACTGATCCCCTCCGCGGGGTAGCACTCCCGCACGCGAGGTAGGCGAACGTCCGGCGAGGTGGGCAACGGTCCGTGGGGCCGTTGCCCACCTCGCCGGACGTTCGCCTACGTCACGGAGTTCTTGCCTACCTCGGCGGGAGCGCGGGGCGTCGAGGGCCCGTCCGGACGCGCGACGCCGTCGCCCTGCTGGGCGTTGCGGGCCGCGGCGTGGAACGCCAGGATCTGCAGCTCGCCGGCCACGTCCACGCTGCGCACGACGACGTCGTCGGGCAGCTGCAGCGCCACCGGCGAGAACGACAGGATCTCGCGCACCCCGCAGGCCACGACCCGCTCGGCCACGGCCTGCGCCGCCGAGCCCGGCGTGGCCAGGATGACCATCGACACGTCCCGCTCGCCCAGCACCCGCTCGAGCTCGTCCACGTGCTCGACCACGAGCCCCGCGGCCTCCCGCCCCACCACCGACGGGTCCGCGTCGAGCAGCGCCACCAGGCAGAAGCCCCGCGCGGCGTACCCGGAGTAGTTCGCCAGGGCGTGCCCCAGGTTGCCCACCCCGACGATCGCCAGCCGGTGCTCCGACCCGAGCCCCAGTGCCGCCGCGATGTACGACGACAGCGACTCGACGTCGTACCCCACGCCGCGGGTGCCGAACGAGCCCAGGTAGGACAGGTCCTTGCGCAGCTGCGCCGAGCCCACCCCCGAGCGTTCGGCGAGCTCCGACGACGACGTCGTGTCCACCCCCTCGCGCGTCAGGTCGCGCAGCGCGCGCAGGTAGTACGGCAGCCGCGCCACCGTCGCCGCGGGCACCGTCACCTCTCCGATCTCGATCACGTCCGCTTCCCTCCCGGGCCCCGATCGAGCCGCCGCGCCAGCCGCGCCGCATCGACCCGCCAGAAACCCTGCTGCACGCCGTCCACCTCGACGACGGGCACGTAGTCGCCGTACCGCTCCACCAGGCCCGGATCGGCGTCGATGTCGACCTCCCGCCAGGCCTCCCCCGCGTCCGCGCACACCGCGGCGACCACCCCCCGCGCGTCGTCGCACAGGTGGCAGCCGGCCCGGCTGTACATCACCACCCGGGCCGGTCCTTCGGGTGCGGTCGAGGGCCTGCTCACGAGCACAGCGTATCGGCGCGGATACAGTGGGCGGCATGTCGTCCCACGCCGAGCTTCCGGAACGCCCCCGGACGGCCGCGTTCTTCGACGTCGACAACACGATCATCCGCGGCGCCAGCGCGTTCCACCTGGCCAGAGCGCTGTACCAGCGGAAGTTCTTCGGTACCGGCGACCTGGTGCGGTTCGCGTTCATCCAGGCGAAGTACCTGCTGTTCGGCGAGTCCCGCTCCCAGATCGAGACCGTGCGCAACAAGGCGCTGTCGCTCATCGGGGGCCGGTCCGTCGCGGAGATCACCGCCGTCGGCGAGGAGGTCTACGACACCGTCCTCGAGCTGCGCATCTTCCCGGGCACCAAACGACTCCTCGACGAGCACATGGCGGCCGGCGACGAGGTCTGGCTGGTGACCGCCACGCCGGTGGAGATCGGTGGGCTCATCGCCCGCCGCCTCGGTGCCACCGGCTGCCTCGGCACCATCGCGGACCACGAGAACGGCTACTACACCGGTGCGCTCGTCGGCGACCTCATGCACGGCGAGGCCAAGGGGGCGGCGGTGCGGGAGCTGGCCGAGCGCGAGGGCATCGACCTCGGCGGGTCGTACGCGTACGGCGACTCGCTCAACGACCTGCCGATGATGCGGTCGGTGGGCCACCCCTGCCCGATCAACCCGGACGTGCGGCTGCGCCGGTTCGCCAAGGACGTCGGCTGGCCGATCCGGGAGTTCCGGGGTCGCAGCCAGCGTGTGGCCGGGCGCGGTGTGCGCACGGCCTCGTGGGCCGGCGCGGCCTGGGTGGCGGGCCTGGTGCTGCGCGCCGCGCAGCGGGGGGTCCGACGGCGGCTGCGCGGCCGCTGAGCGACCGGAGCGTCGGGACGCGATCCCGGCAGGTCCACTGGCCGACCGCCCGATCCCCGACGGGCAGGGCAGCTCCTTCCCGGACGGCCGGAACATGCGACGAGCCCGGCACCCTCGCGGGGAGCCGGGCTCGCGGGTGCCCGCCGGACGGCGGGCGGAGCGTCACTTCTTGTTGCGACGCTGGTGACGAGTCTTGCGAAGCAGCTTGCGGTGCTTCTTCTTCGCCATACGCTTGCGGCGCTTCTTGATGACGGAGCCCATATGGTCCTCACAATGCGGTCGGGTGGTGGAGCACGGTTGGTCCTGAGTCCTGTGACCAGGTGCTGCCGACCAACACGAAAAAGTCCGTCCCTCAGGATACCGGATCGCCGACGGTGCTCCGAACGGAGCGTCCATGCCCTCGGTCACGGCGGACGCCACCGGGGCTGTCAGTCCAGGTAGGGGTCCCGACCGATCTCGGGAAAGACGTGACGGCGGGTGGCCAGGACCGCGCGGTCGGTGGCGTCGGAGGGGTCGTAACCCTCGGACCACCGCTGCCAGGGGACGGCGCCGCGGCCGAGGGTGCGCGCGGCGGGCAGCCCCGACATCTCCTCGGCGGCCTGCCGCCACGACTCCGGCAACGGCACCTTCGCCTCCAGCGGCGCGTGGGCCGCCTCGGCCACCAGCGACGACCACACCAGCGGCACGACGTCGACGACGGCGTAGCCCCCGCCGCCGAGCGCGACCCACCGCCCGTCGCACAGCTCGTGGGCGAGGTCGTGGATCCAGCGGGCGGCGGTCCGCTGCGCCTCGACGCCCACCGACAGGTCCGTCAGCGGGTCGTTGCCGTGCGCGTCGGCGCCGTGCTGGGAGACGATCGCGTCCGGGGCAAACTCGCGGAGCACCGTGGGCAGCACGGCGTCGACGGCGCGCAGCCAACGGGCCGAGTCCGTGCGCGGCGGCAGCGCGATGTTGACCGCCGCGCAGTGCGTGGCCCACGGCCCGGTGTCGGCCGGGTTGCCGGTGCCGGGGAACAGGGTGTGCCCGTCCTGGTGCACCGAGAAGGTCAGTACCCGCGGGTCGTCCCAGAAGATCGCCTCGACGCCGTCGCCGTGGTGGGCGTCGATGTCCACGTAGGCCACCCGCTCGGCCCCGTGGTCGAGCAGCCGCTGCACGGCCGCGGCGGCGTCGTTGTAGATGCAGAACCCCGACGCCGCGCCCCGCTGGGCGTGGTGCATGCCGCCGGCGATGTTGAGCGCGTGCTGCGCCGCACCCGTCCAGACGGCGTCCGCCGCGGCGACGGACGCTCCGACCAGGTGGGCCGCGGCGTCGTGCATGGCGGGGAAGATCGGGTCGTCCTCGGTGCCGAGACCTCGCGCGGGGTCCGGTTCGCCCGTGGCCGCCGCACGGCGGACGGCGGCGACGTACTCGGCGTCGTGCACGGTCTGCACGACGGCGTCGCTCGCCGGCTTGGGTTCGACCACCTCGAGGGTGGGCTCGCGCAGCAGGCCGAAGGCCTCCACGAGCCGCATCGTCAGGTCGAGCCGGGCGGGCGCCATGGGGTGCCCGTGGCCGAAGTCGTAGCGCAGGAGCTCGGGGCTCCACAGCAACCGGGCGACGGACATCCCGCCACGGTAGCCGAACCCGTGGCAGGCTGGGCGCCACGCCTGCCGGACGAGACGAGGAGGGACGCGCCGCGTGGCTCGATCGCTGCAGGACCGCGCGACGTCGCTGCGCGAGTGGGTGGACCGCACCGCCCGCGAGTACCCCGCCCGCCTCGCGATGACCGTGTTCGCGGCCGTCATCACCCTGTTCACCCTGCTGCTCCTGCCCCCGTGGGCGACGTCGACCGGGGAGGGTGCACGGTTCGTCGACGCGCTGTTCACCGCGACGTCGGCCGTGTGCATCACGGGACTGACCGTCGTCGACACGGCGCTGTACTGGTCCGAGTACGGCCGGGCCGTGATCCTCGTGGGCATCAAGGTCGGCGGGCTCGGCGTGATGACGCTGGCCTCGCTGCTCGGGCTGGCGGTGTCGCGGCGCATCGGCCTGACGCAGAAGCTGCTGACGGCGTCGGAGACCAAGACGGGCACCACACGGCTGGGCGAGGTCGGTTCGCTGATCCGCCTGATCATCGTGGTCTCGACGTCGATCGAGCTGGCCATCGCCGTGATCCTCCTGCCGCGGTTCATCGCCCTGGACGAGAACCTGGGCCTGGCGGTGTGGCACTCGACGTTCTACGGCGTCTCGGCGTTCAACAACGCGGGCTTCGTCCCGACGGCGGACGGCCTGCTGCCCTACGCCTCGGACTGGCTCGTGATCATCCCGATCACGCTCGGCGTGTTCGTCGGGGCGCTGGGTTTCCCCGTGATGCTGAACCTGCTGCAGGCGCGCCGGTACGGCCGGCGCTGGGTCCGGCACCTGTCGCTGCACACCAAGCTGACGATCACCACGAGCGTGGGCCTGCTGGTCGCCGGGTTCGTGACGATCGGCGCGATGGAGTGGGCCAACCCGGCGACCCTGGGCGGGCAGGACCTGCACACCAAGTTCCTGTCCGCGCTGTCGGCGTCGGTGATGCCGCGCTCGGGCGGGTTCAGCACGTTCGACGTCGGGGAGATGCGCTCGGAGTCCTGGCTGATCACCGACGCGCTGATGTTCGTGGGCGGTGGTTCGGCGTCGACCGCGGGCGGCATCAAGGTCACGACCCTGGCGGTCATGCTGCTCGCCATCGTCGCCGAGGCCCGCGGCGACCGGGACATCGACGTGTTCGGCCGGCGCATCCCGCGAGACACCCTGCGGCTGTCGATCGCGGTGGTGTTCATCGGCGCGACGATGGTGCTCGTGTCGTGCATCGCCCTGGTGCGGATGACGGACTTCTCGCTGTCGGAGATCCTGTTCGAGGTGATCTCGGCGTTCGCGACGGTGGGGCTGTCGACGGGCATCACGCCCGACCTGCCCGACGGCGGCAAGTACTGGCTGTGCGCGCTGATGTACCTGGGGCGCGTGGGCACCATCTCCGTCCTCGGCGCGCTCGCCCTGCGGGACCGGCGCCGCGTCGTACGCTTCCCCGAGGAGCGCCCGATCATCGGTTGAGGCGGAGGTGAAGCAGAGGGTGGGACCGAGGAACGAGGAGCCGCCCGACGCGGAACCGCAGACTCGACCGACAACAAGCACCGGGTGAGAGAGGACCACCGTGGCAGACAAGAAGGCACGTGAGCGCGACGCGGGCGTGCTCGTCATCGGGCTCGGCCGGTTCGGCTCGTCCCTGGCGACGACGCTGGACCGGCTCGGGCAGGACGTGCTGGCCGTCGAGACGGACGACCGTCTGGTCACGCAGTGGTCGGGTCGGCTCCCGCTGGTGCAGGCGGACGCCTCGAACCCGGAGGCGCTCGAGCAGCTGGGGGCCACCGACTTCGGTGTGGCCGTGGTGGGTGTCGGCACGGAGCTGGAGGCCTCGGTGCTCATCACCGGCAACCTGGTGGACCTGGGCACCCCGCAGATCTGGGCCAAGGCGATCTCCGCCGAGCACGGCCGCATCCTGACCCGGATCGGCGCGCACCACGTGGTCTACCCGGAGTCCGACGCCGGGTCGCGGGTGGCGCACCTCGTCAGCGGCAAGATGCTCGACTACATCGAGGTCGAGGACGGCTTCACGATCGTCAAGATGCGCCCGCCGCGGGAGATGCAGGGGTTCACCCTCGCCCAGTCGGACATCCGCAAGAAGTACGGGATCACGGTGATCGGCGTGAAGTCGCCGGGGATCGAGTTCGCGTACGCGACGCCGGAGACGCGGGTCAGCGCCAACGACCTGCTGGTCTGCTCCGGGCACGCGGACCTGCTGGAGCGCTTCTCCGCGCGGCCGTGAGCACGCCGTGAGCGCCTGGTGAGCATCGACCGGCAGGACGGCGGCGGCGACGGGCCCCGCCCTCGGGTGGTGCTCGTCTGCGGGCCGGCGGGGTCGGGCAAGTCGACGCACGCGCGCCGGCTGGGCCGCGACGGCTACGTGGTGCTGTCGTTCGACGCCGCCGCCTGGTCGCGCGGCCACCGGCACCATCCCCTCGAGGCCGACGTGGCGCTGGAGGTGCACGCTCTGCTGCAGCGGGAGCTGCTGGCGCGTCTCGCCGCGGGTGACCGCGTCGCGGTCGACACCTCCTTCTGGTCGCGGGCGTCCCGGGACGGCTACCGGGCCCTGCTGCGCCCGCTCGGTGTCGAGCCGGTGGTGCACCATCTCGACACGCCGCGCGCGGTGGTCCTGGAGCGGCTGGCCCGACGCCGGAACGCCGGCCCGGACGACGTCGTCGTCCCTCCCGAGCGCGCGGCGGCGTATCTCGACGGCTTCGAGGCGCCCACGCCGGACGAGGGTCCTCTCGTCACCTTCCCGGGTGGCCCGCCGTGCGGTACAGTCGAACTAAATTCCTCGCCTGAGGAAAAGTGAGACGGACGAAGGAGCTCTCCCGTGCGTGCCATGATCGTCAAGGAGTTCCGCGAGCTGCGCCGCGACCGGCGCACGGTCGCGATGCTCGTCGCCCTGCCGCTGCTCATGCTGGTGATCTTCGGCTACGCCGCGAACTTCACCGTCGACGAGCTCAAGGTGGCCGTCGTCGGCGACCAGGCGGAACAGGCCGAGCAGCAGATCACCGAGCAGATCCCGGCCGACGCCCCGGCCACGCTGGACCTGGTCGACGTCGACCCGGACGCCACCGCCGCCGACGCCCGTGACCAGCTCCAGGACGACCACGTCGACCTCGCGATCCTCACCGGGGAGGCGACCGAGACCGACGACGGCCGCCCCACCGTGCTCATCGACGGGTCCAACCTGTTCGCCGCGCAGAGCGCCTCGGTCCTGGTCGCCCAGCTCGGTGACCGGGTCGACTCCGAGATCCTCTACAACCCCGACCTCGAGACGTCCTGGGTCATGGTGCCGGCCATCATCGGCCTGATCCTGACGTTCATCGGCACGATCATCACCAGCATCGGCCTGGTCCGTGAACGCGAGGCGGGCACCCTCGAACAGCTCGCCGTCATGCCGTTGTCCCCCACCTCGGTGGTGCTCGGCAAGATCACGCCCTACTTCCTGCTCGCCTGCTTCGACATGGTGCTGGTCACGCTGCTCGGCGTGTGGCTGTTCGGCGTGCCGTTCAACGGGTCGGTGCTGCTCTTCGCCGTCGGGGCGGCCATCTTCCTCTTCGCGGTGCTCGGCATCGGGGTGCTGATCTCGACCGTCTCGCAGACCACCGGACAGGCCGTGCAGGTCGCGCTGATGACGATGCTGCCGCAGATCCTGCTGTCCGGGATGATCTTCCCCCTCGACGCCATGGCCGCCGGGGTGCGCTGGATCGGGTACGTGCTGCCGCTGACCTGGTTCGTCGAGCTGTCCCAGGGCGTCATGCTGCGCGGCGCCGGATGGGACTCGCTGTGGCTGCCCGTGGCGATCCTGGCCGTGATGGCCACCGTGGTGTTCGGCGTCGCGGTGCTGCGCCTGCGCCGCGACATCGCTCCGGCGAAGGCGGCCCGCTGATGGCCGGGGTCCGCGACCTCACGGTCGAGCTGGGCGGCACGACGGCGCTGGCCGGCATCAGCGTCGAGGTCCCGCCGGGAGAGGTCACCGCCCTGGTCGGCGGGGACGGCGCCGGCAAGACCACGCTGCTGCGCGCCATGCTGGGCCGCGTGGCCGCGAGCCGCGGCACGGTCGACGTCCCGCCCGCCGCGCGGATCGGCTACGAGCCGTCCACCTCCGGCGTGTGGCCCACCCTGACCGTCCAGGAGAACGTCGAGTTCGTCGGCGCCGCGTACGGCATGTCCGACGGCGCCGTCCGCTCCCGCGCCGACGAGCTGCTGACCACCGCCGGCATCGCCGACGCCCGCACCCGCCTCGGCCGGGACCTGTCCGGCGGGATGCGCCAGAAGCTCGGCTTCTGCCTGGCGATGCAGCACTCCCCCGACCTGCTGCTCCTCGACGAGCCGTCCACCGGCGTCGACCCCGTCAGCCGGATCGAGCTGTGGCGGCTCGTCACCGCCGCCGCGCAGGGCGGGGCCGCCGTGCTCATGACCACCACCTATCTCGACGAGGCCGAACGGGCCGCCACCGTCGTGGCCCTCCAGGACGGCGAGGTGCTCGCCGCCGGCGACCCGGCCACCGTCGTCGACGCCGTGCCGGGCACCGTGTCCGTGAGCGACTCCCCTCCGGGCGACGGACGGACCTGGCGCCGGGGCCGCACCTTCCACACCTGGACCCCGGCCGACGGCGAGGTCCCGGGACGGGCCGTCACGCCCGACCTCGAGGACAGCCTCGTCGCCCTGACGCTCGCCCGGACGGAGGAGACCCGATGACCACGCTCGTCGCCGCCGACGGCGTCACCAAGCAGTTCGGGGCGTTCACCGCCGTCACCGACGTGTCCCTGTCCGTCGCACCCGGCGAGATCGTCGGACTGCTCGGGTCCAACGGCGCCGGCAAGACCACGCTGCTGCGGATGCTCCTCGGTCTCGAGGCCGCCACCAGCGGGCACGTGGAGGTCTTCGGCGAGGCGCCGGCCGACTCCGACCGCCACGCCCTGGGCTACGTCCCCCAGGGGCTCGGTCTGTCCCAGGCACTGAGCGTGCGGCAGAACGTCGAGTTCGTGACCGCGACGTTCTCCGCACGCAGCGTGCCCGACCTCCCGCCGGCGCTGGCCGCCGTCGCCGACGAGCCGGTGGGCCGGATCGGGCTCGGCCGGCAGCGCCAGCTCGCCTTCCACTGCGCGCTGCTGCACTCCCCGCGCCTGCTGGTGCTCGACGAACCGACGTCCGGCGTCGACCCGCTGGCCCGGGCCCGCCTGTGGGACACCATCCACGCGCAGGCCGACGCCGGGACCGGGGTGCTGGTGACGACGCACTACATGCAGGAGGCCGAGCAGTGCGACCGTCTGGTGATCATGTCCCGCGGACGGGCCGTCGCCCGCGGCACCGTGGAGGACATCACGGCGTCCACGCGCACCGCCGTCGTGCACGCCGAGGACTGGGCGGCGGCCTTCGCCGCGCTGGACGACGCCGGGCTCCCGGTGGTGCTCACCGGGCGGACCAGCCGGGCGGCGGGGACGGAGCCCGACGTCGTGCGTCGCGTCCTGGAGGAGGCGGCGGTGCCCGCGGAGGTCACCGAGCAGCCGGCCACCCTGGAGGAGACCATGGTGCTCATCGAGCAGGAGGCACGGGCGGGAGGTCACCGGTGAGGTAGCGCTGCAGGTTGGGGCCCACGAGCACGGCCAGGTCGTCGGCCGGCAGGCTGGCGACGGGCTCGACGCCCACCACATAGCGCAGCATCATCAGCCCGGCCACCTGGGACCCGGCGAGCGCCGAGCGCAGCTCGGCGTCGGAGACCTCCAGCCGGCGCACGATCGGTCCCAGCACCTCGGCGCCCAGGAAGTGCTGCAGCAGCGTCCGCAGCCCCGGGTCGGCCATGATCGCCGGCACCACGACGCGCACGGTGGCCCCGCCGTCCGCGTCCCACATCTGCGTGACGGACCGCACCAGCCGTTCGCCGAGTCCCTCGACGGGCCCGTCCGCGGCGGCGCGCGCGACGGCCGACGGGTCGATGTCGACCAGCCCGAGCGTCGCCGCGAACAGCTCGGCCTTGTCGGTGAACCAGTGCCGCACCGTGCCCGGGTCGACGCCGGCCCGACGGGCCACACCCCGCAGGGACACGGCCTCGTAGCCGCGCTCGTCGAACTCCGCGCGGGCGGCGTCCAGCACGACGCTGCGGGTGCTCTGGCCCGCGGGACGGCGGCCGCGGCGCGGCTGGTCGGTCATCGGGGCGCGTTCAGCCGAGCTCGTCGGCCAGCTCGCGCGAACGGTCGCGCGCCGCCTCGAGCGCGGTGAGGAACGCGGCGCGCACGCCGCCGTCGTCGAGCCGCTTGAGCGCCTGGATGGTGGTGCCGCCGGGCGAGGAGACCTTCTCGCGCAGGATCGCGGGGTGCTCGCCGGTCTCGTCCAGCAGGCGGCCGGCGCCGAGCACCGTCTGGACGGCAAGGCTCCGGGCGACGTCCCGGGTCAGGCCGAGCAGCACGCCGGCCTCGGCCATCGCGTCGACCACGTAGAACACGTACGCCGGCCCGGATCCCGCGAGCGCCCCGAACGCGTCGATCTCTTTCTCGGTGATGCGCAGCGTGCGCCCGGTGCCGGCGAGCAGGGCCTCGACGAGCGCGACGTCGTCCTCGCCGGCGGTCTCGCCGGGCACGACGGCGGTGACGCCCGCGCCGACCTGGGCTGGCGTGTTGGGCATGGTGCGCACCACGGGCTGGCCCGCGGGCAGGTGGCGGGCGTACAGCGACAGCGGCAGGCCGACGGCGACCGAGACGACGACGGCGTCGGGGGCGAGGGCGTCGGAGACGGCGTCGAGCATCGCGGCGACGTCCTTGGGCTTGACGCCGACGACGACGATCCGGGCGTCGCGCACGGCCGCGGCGTTGTCCGTCGTGGTGCCGACGCCGTACCGCTCGGCCAGCTCCTCGCCGCGGGCGGGGCGGCGCACGGTGGCGACGACGTCGGACGGCGCCAGCCCGGACGACAGCGCTCCGGAGAGCACCGCCTCGGACATGGTGCCGGTGCCGAGGAACGCGACCCGGGTCCCGGCGATCTGCGTGCTCACGTGCTGTCTCCTCACATCGGGAAGGTCTCGTAGAAGTCCTGGACGAGCTGGTCGGGGCCGGTGGCCTGGAACACGGCGGTGTCGTTGCGCCAGGTCACCACGGACGTGCCGGCGGCCTCTCCCGGGGAGACGGCGTAGGGGCCGACGGTCTCCCCGCCGACCGTGACGTCCCCCTCGACGGTCGGTTCGGCGACGGAGTCCAGGATCGCGGTGTGGGCCTCGGCGGCCTCGTCGGCGTCCACCCACTGCCCGGCGGTGAGCGCGACCTGCTCCCCGCCGTCGGACCCGTCGGTGTAGGGCACGTCCCAGGCCTCGACGGCGCCGGCACCCTCGACCCACTCGGCGTTCTCGGCCGGCTCGCCGCGCACGAGCGCCAGCGCGGAGTCCGGCATGGCGGACACGAAGTCGGTGGCGCCCTCGGGCAGCGGTTCGGCGTCGGCGGTGGGGGTGGGCGGCGCCGCGGTGACGGTGACGTCCGGCAGCGGCTCCGGCTCGGGGCGGGCGAACCCGGGCCACCAGAAGGCGGTGACGACGGCGATCGCGGCGATCAGCACGAGCGCGAGCACGGCGACGACCTTGCGACGGCGCACGACGGCGGCTCGTGAGTTCTTCTGGTGCACGCGCTCCCCCGGGGTCCGGAATCCGGGGGACATGTACCCCGGCCTCTGGTCGACCATCGACGTCCTCCTGCTCTGCGTCCCCGCCGGTCCCGCCGACGGCGGCGTCGCGGAGCAGCCTACGGCCTCCGCGGTGCCCTCGGGCCGATCGTCCGCGGCCCGTCGCGCACCTGGTGTCGGTGCCTGGCCGTAGCGTGCCCCGCGTGAGCACCACGACCTCGGCCCGCGCCTCCCGCAAGTCCGCCAAGCCCACCTTCCGGTGCAGCGCGTGCGGCTGGACCACCGTGAAGTGGGTGGGGCGGTGCGGGGAGTGCCAGGAGTGGGGCACGGTCTCCGAGGACGGCCCGGCGTCGGCGGGGCCGCGCACGACGGCGGTGCACCCGGTGCGTTCCGCGGCCCGACCGATCGCGGAGATCGACGTCGACACGGCGCGCGCCACCCCGACGGGGGTGACGGAGCTGGACCGTGTGCTCGGAGGCGGGCTCGTGCCCGGCGCCGTGGTGCTGCTCGCCGGGGAGCCCGGCGTCGGCAAGTCGACGCTGCTGCTCTCGGTGGCCTCCGGCATGGCGCGGGGGGCCGACGGCGGTCCGCGCCCGGTCCTGTACGTCACCGGGGAGGAGTCGGCCGGGCAGGTGCGGCTGCGCGCCGAGCGCATCGGGGCGCTGGCGCCGTCGCTGCTGCTGGCCGCCGAGACGGACCTGGCCACGGTGCTGGGGCACCTCGAGGCCGCCGACCCGGCCCTGCTGGTGGTCGACTCGGTGCAGACCATCGCGTCGGCGGAGGTCGACGGGCTGCCGGGCGGGGTCAGCCAGGTGCGGGAGGTGGCGGGCGCGCTCATCGCCGCGGCCAAGGAGCGCCAGGTCCCGGTGCTGCTGGTCGGGCACGTCACCAAGGACGGCACGGTGGCCGGGCCGCGCACGCTCGAGCACCTGGTCGACGTGGTGTGCCAGTTCGAGGGTGACCGGCACTCGCGGCTGCGCATGGTGCGCGCGGTCAAGAACCGGTTCGGGCCGACCGACGAGGTCGGCTGCTTCGACCTGTCCGAGTCGGGCATCGAGGGCCTCAGCGACCCGAGCGGGTTGTTCCTGTCGCACCTGGGGGCGGGCGTGCCCGGCACCTGCGTGACGGTGACTCTCGAGGGTCGGCGGCCGCTGGCGCTCGAGATCCAGTCGCTCGTGGCGCCGTCGTCCCTGGCGAACCCGCGGCGTGCCACCAGCGGCGTGGAGTCGCAGCGCCTGGCCATGATCCTGGCCGTGCTGCACCGGCACGCCGGGCTGCGGCTGGCCGATCACGACGTCTACGCCTCCACCATCGGCGGGGCCCGGGTGACCGAGCCGGCGGCGGACCTCGCCACCGCGCTGGCGATCGTCTCGGCACGCTCCGGCGAGGCGCTGCCGTCGGGCACCGTCGCCGTGGGCGAGGTCGGCCTGGCCGGGGACATCCGGCCGGTGACGGGCCTGGAGCGGCGGCTCACGGAGGCGGCCCGGCTCGGCTTCACCCGCGCCGTCGTGCCCGCAGGGACCGCGGCCAAGGCGCCCGCCGGGCTGCACGTCGCCGAGGCCCGGCACATCGCCGAGGCCGTCGAGCTCGCCGCCGCGCCGACCGGGGCGGACGGGTCCGCCCGTAGCCGTGGCCGGAACTGAGCGAGCACGTAGAATCCACCCCGTGGCTCCGTCCTACCCGCACCCCGACGCCCGACTCCGGGAGACCCTCGCCGCGGTCGCGCCCGGCACCGAGCTCCGCGACGGCCTCGAGCGGATCCTGCGGGGCCGTACCGGCGCGCTGATCGTGCTCGGGCTGGACCGCACGGTCGAGGAGATCTGCTCCGGCGGGTTCGTCCTCGACGTCGAGTTCTCCGCCACCCGGCTGCGCGAGCTGTCCAAGATGGACGGTGCCGTCGTGCTCGACCGGGACGCCACCCGCATCCGGCGTGCCGCCGTCCAGCTCCTGCCGGACCCCACGATCGAGACCAGCGAGTCCGGCACCAGGCACCGCACGGCCGAGCGCGTCGCCAAGCAGACCGGGCTGCCGGTGGTCTCGGTCAGCCAGTCCATGCGCATCGTCGCCATCTACATCGGCGGCATGCGGCACGTCCTCGAGGACTCCGACACCATCCTCGGACGCGCCAACCAGGCGCTCGCCACGCTCGAGCGGTACCGCTCCCGCCTCGACGAGGTCTCCGGGACGCTGTCCGCGCTGGAGATCGAGGACCTCGTCACCGTCCGGGACGTCTGTGCCGTCGTGCAGCGCCTGGAGATGGTGCGCCGCATCTCCGACGAGATCGACGGCTACGTCGTCGAGCTCGGCACCGACGGCCGGCTGCTCGCCCTGCAGCTCGACGAGCTCATCGGCGGCATCGGGTCCGACCGCGACTTCGTCGTGCGCGACTACGTCGACACCGAACGTTCCGGGCGCAGCATCGCCGACGTGCACGCCGACCTCGCCAAGCTCGACTCGGCCCAGCTGCTCGACCTGTCCCAGATCGGGCGCATGCTCGACCTGCCGGGCTCCGGCGTCGCCCTCGACGCGGCCGTCGCGCCGCACGGATACCGCCTCCTGTCGAAGGTCCCGCGCCTGCCGTCCACGATCATCGACCGGCTCGTCGCCCACTTCGGCGGGCTGCAGAAGCTCCTCGCCGCCAGCGTCGACGACCTCATGAGCGTCGACGGCGTCGGGGACCAGCGGGCGCGCGCCGTGCGCGAGGGGCTGTCGCGGCTGGCCGAGTCCAGCATCCTCGAGCGCTACGTGTAGTCGGCCGGAGACCTCAGGCGGGACGCGGCGGCGCGCCCAGCACGCAGAACTCGTTGCCCTCCGGGTCCGCGAGGCACACCCACGGCACGTCCCCCTGTCCGACGTCGGCCTCCGTCGCGCCCAGCGCGCGCAACCGAGCGACCTCCGCCGCCTGGTCGGCGCCCGGCTCCGGCAGCAGGTCCAGGTGGGTGCGGCTGCGCACCCCGGCCAGGTCGTCCGCGCGGACCAGCTCGAGGTACGGGCCGACGCCGGCCGGCGAGCGCAGGCGCACCAGGTCCTCGGACGCCTCGTGCACGCCCCAGCCCGACGCCTCGCCCCAGAACCGGGCCAGCGTCCGCGGGTCGCGGCAGTGGACCACGACCGCCGCGACCGGCCCGGTGTCGCGGTAGACGTCGCGGGGCTCCAGCACGCAGAACACGTTGCCCTCCGGGTCCGCCAGCACCGTCCAGGGCACCTCACCCTGGCCGACGTCGGCCGGCGTGGCACCGAGCCCGACCAGGCGCGCGACCAGCTCCGCCTGGTGCTCCCGGGAGGTGGTCGCCAGGTCGAGGTGGGCGCGGTGGCGGACCGTCCCGGGATCCGGCACCCGGACGACGTCGACGACCAGCGCGGTCGGGTCCGGCCAGGCGAAGCCGACAGGCTCGACGTTGACGACACCCGGCGCCTCCACCGAGGTCCCCCAGCCCAGGGCCTCAGCCCAGAACCGGCCCAGGGCCGCCTCGTCTCCGGCCTTGACGTTCACCTGCACGAGTCGAAGTCCCATGGACCGGAGGCTAGGCGCCCGAGGAGTCCTTCGCGGGACCCTTGTCGCCGCCGCCGTCCTCGTCCTGGCCTCGCGACTTGTCGTTCGATGAGTTCTTCTCATCCGAGGACTTCTTGTCGCCCGAGGACTTCTCCGCGTCCTGCGCCGGCTGGTCGGAGCTCTCGTCGGACTGCCCGTCAGACTTCTTCTGCGAGCTCTTGTCCGAGCTCTTGTCCGACCCGCCGTCGGCCTCGCCCTCGTTCTTCGACCCGGGCTCCGGCTCGGGCTCCGGTGCGGCGGCCACCGTGACCTCGAACGGATCGCTGGACGCCCCGACGTCGGGCAACGTCAGCGTCGCGGCGTACTCGCCCGCCGGGACCTTCCCCGACCCGCCGCACCCCGGAGCGGACCGCGAACCCGTCCACCGGGCCGTCGCCTCCCACACCTCGTCCGGGCCGAGGAGGAGCAGCTCCTCACCCGTCCCCGCGCAGTCGGCCGAGGACCAGAGCTGCTTGTCCCCGTCGGCCGCCGTCACCGTGACCTGCATGCTCGATCGGTGCCCGTCCAGCAGGCAGGGCACCCGGCCGACGTTCGTCACGCGCATCGTGAACGGGATCGAGTCGCCCAGGGTGAACCCTGCGGTCGGGCTGCCGAGGTCGAGCGACACCATGGACGGGTCGCACGTGTTCGCCGGGCCGGCCGGGTCGAGCGGCGTCGGCGGCGCCTCCTTGGCCGCCTCGAGCACCGGGGTCGGCTCCGGCCAGGCGGAACGGACCATGTCCACCGCTCGTCCGATGCCGTACCCGGCCCCCGCACCCGCTCCGACCAGCAGCCCCACCACCAGCAGCACGAGCACCGTGCGCTGACGACGTCGGCGGCGTCGCCGCAGGGTGGCCGCGGTCGGCCGCTTCGCCGTCGGGCGAGGACGTGGCGTCGCGCCAGGCGCCACCAGCCGGGACGCGGTCACCGTCCGGGAGTCACCGGCGCGCCCCCGGTTCGCACCACCGCGGGCGGCCCCGGTGCCGGCGCCACGCCCGGTGCCGCGGGTCGCGGTCGCACCTCGGGTCGCACCGCGCGTCGAGGCGCTCCGTGCCCCGGCACCGCCCGACCGGGCCGACGACGTCGCACGCCCCTGGGCCCGCGCCCCCGAGCCCGAGCCCGAGCGAGGCGCCGGCTTCCTCGCGCCGCTCTGCTGGGCGGCGGGCGCCGCTTTCCGAGCGGTGGACTGCTTGCCCGACTGCTTCCCGGCTCCTGCCTGCTTGCCGGCTCCGGACCTGGCCGCTCCGGACTGCTTGCCCGACGCCGTCCGGCCCTGTCCGCCGGAACCGCGCGCCGGGCGTGCCGACGTCGACCGTGCCGACGACGACGCCCCGGACCGGGATGTGGACGCCGACCGGCCCCCACGCGCGGCGCCGCCGCGTCCCCGGTCCTTCGATGTCGCCACGATGGCCCCCTGCTCGGTCTGGTCCTGCCCTGCGCCACGCTACGTGCTCGTCCGGACCGCTCCGAGCAGCCGCGCCGACGTTCGGCGCACCCTGTCCTGCCAGGCACAATGGTCGACCGTGGAGGCACTCGTCGAACCGGTCACCGCCTGGTACGGCCACGCCGCGCGGGACCTGCCCTGGCGGCGTCCGGACTGCACCCCGTGGGGGGTGCTGGTCAGCGAGGTGATGCTGCAGCAGACGCCCGTCGTGCGCGTCGAGCCGGTGTGGCGCGAGTGGACGGCACGCTGGCCGCGACCCGCGGACCTGGCCGCCGCGCCGACGTCGGACGTGCTGCGCGCCTGGGGACGCCTGGGCTACCCGCGCCGCGCGCTGCGGCTCGCCGACTGCGCACGGGCGCTCGTCGAGCGGCACGACGGCCAGGTACCGGCCGACGAGGAGCATCTGCGGGCCCTACCGGGGGTCGGCGAGTACACGGCGGCGGCGGTGCGGGCGTTCGCTTTCGGGCGACGGTCCGTGGTGGTCGACACCAACGTGCGCCGCGTGCAGGCGCGGGCGGTGACCGGCGTCGCCCTGCCCGCGCCGTCGTACACCGCGGCCGAGCGCGCCCTGGCCGTGTCGCTCACCCCGTCCGGCGACGCGGACGCCGCGCGCTGGGCGGCGGCGTCCATGGAGCTCGGCGCCCTGGTGTGCACCGCGCGGGTGCCGCGCTGCGGGGTGTGCCCCGTACGGGACCGGTGCGCGTGGCGGGCGGCCGGGTTCCCGCCGGACGAGCACGCGGCACGACGGCGGACCCAGGCGTGGCACGGCACCGACCGGCAGGTGCGCGGCCGGGTGATGGCGGCGCTGCGCAGCGCCGACGGGCCGGTCCCCCGGGCGCTGCTCGCCGACGCCGGACCGGAGGCACAGCTCGACCGGTGCCTCGCCGGGCTGATCGAGGACGGGCTCGCCGAGACCGACGAGGCGGGGCGCTACCTGCTGCCCGCCTGACCCCTCTCCCCGAGGGAGGCAACTTCTCCGCGGGGTAGGCAACGTTCCCCCGAGGTAGACCAGGCCGGCGCGAGGTCGGCCTACCTCGGGGAGGGTCAGTCGGTCACCCGCCACGGCCCCCAGGACGACGCCCCGGGCTCCTGGTTGCGCGTCCACCACTGCGCCTCGTAGCGGTTGCCCCCGTGGACCACGACGTCGCCCGCGGTGAAGATGCGCGACGACGTCCACACCGCCGTGCCGTCCTCGGCCGTGGCGATCTCCTGCCACGAGCCCCACGGCGAGGCGCCCGGCGTCTCGGTGGTCCACCACGACGCCCGGAACAGTGCGCCGTCGAGGGTCACCTCGTCACCCTCGGTGTAGACCTCGCCCTCGACCCACGCCGGCGCACCCAGCAGGGCGATCTCGTAGACCGTCTCGGCCGCCCCGTCCTCGGCCGTCACCGTGATCGTCGTCGTGCCCGGCACGGATGCGGCGTCGGAGACCTCGACCTCGGCGTACGGGTCCGTCGCCGTCGCCTCGACGGCCGGGACCTCGTCCACGACCAGGTCGTAGGACGCCGTCCCGGGTGCGAAGTCGTCCAGCACCGTACCGTCGGCGGAGATGGACGACGCCGTGGCATCCGTCCCGACTCCCGGCACCTTGGCCAGCACCTCGATCTCGCTGACGATCATGTGCGTGTCGGTGTCGTTCTCCAGCACCACCCGCACCGCGTCGGTCCGCACGTCCGCCGGAACCTCGACGACGGGCGCGGCACCCTCCGAGGTGACCTCGACGGTCTCACCGACCGGCTGCCAGGCGCCGTCGACCAGCGCCTCGACGGTCAGCCGCTGCGCCCAGCTCTCCCACGACCCGTCCCTGTAGAAGTGGGTGACCACCCCGGTGACGTCGCGCGCCTGCGGCAGCGTCACCGTCAGGGTGTCCGTGGTGTTCTTCGCGCCCGAACGCCAGTTGGACCAACCCTTGTCGTCCTGGTCGCCGTTGACGACGCGCGACGCCGGGTAGCCCGGCTCGGTGTAGGTCGCGTCCGCGGTCGTGCCGTCGGCCAGGGCCGCGTTCGCCGCGCCGGGCTCGGTGACCTGCACCCGCACGGTGGCGGCCAGCTCCGCGCCCGCTCCGGCGTCGGCCGACCCGGTGAGCTCCACGACGCCGACCTCGTCGAACGCCCCGGCGGGCGCGTCGACCCAATCGACCGGGCGCTCGACCTCGGCCCCGCCCTCGGCGACGGCCGTCACCGTGCCGGGCAGCTCCGGGGTCCCACCCGCATAGGCCTTGGCGCGTGCCGGCAGGGTCGAGACGAGCGTGTCGACGACGACGGTCGCGGTCGCCGCGACCGAGCCACCGGCGGGCACCGCCACCGTGCCGGAGACGTCGACGGTCCCGGCCTCGGCCCACGCGTCGTCCCCCGGCACGTCCCACGTCACCGGCAGGCCGCCGCGAGCACCGTCGGGGTACACCGGGGTGACGGTCGACGGGAGCTCCGGTGCGACGCCGGGCGTGGTGAACACCTCGACGGGCTCGGTGGAGAGCACGGTGTCGTCCACCAGCTCCCACCGCTGGTTGGCACCGGAGTTGGGTCCGTAGGTGCCCACCGGAGCGCCGTCCGTCGTCGCCTGGCCACCGACCTCGACCAGCGCGCCGGTCGCGGCGTTGACAAGGGTGACGGTGCCGTCGCCCGGTGTGGACAGGATCCACCGTGCCGACGCCGGCACGCCCCCGGAAGCCTCCTCGAGGACCGGGGTGCCGTCGTCGGACACGGCGACCCGCTCCCCCGTCGCCGCCGGGACGAGCGCGTACCGGGTGCGGTGCGAGCCGTCGCCCTCGGGGGCGCCGAGCTCCTGCAGGCGCCAGAGCTGCCCGGCGTCGGCAGCGTCCGGGGTGCCGATCTGCAGCGAGCCCTCCGCCGACGGCTCCAGGTCCAGCCCGGACTGGACCCCGCGCAGGCGGTAGGTGTGGTCCTCCTGGACCAGGGCGACGTCGTCGGCCACCCCGGACACGCCGTCGACGACGAAGGTCGTCACCGACTCGGCCGGCACCGTCAGCGTGGCAGCCGAGTCGGAGACCGCGACGGGCTCGCCCTCGACGAGGTAGCCGTCGACGCTGGTGGTCACCGGCGTGACCGAGGCGCCGTCGGCGACGTCGGCGAACCCGGACAGGTCGAGCGTCACCGCCTGCTCGGACGTCTCGTCGTTGACGTGCACCACCGTGGCGCCCGTCCCGTCACCGCGCACCGCCGCGGTGCTCGAGGTGTCGTCCACCGCCACGAGGCGGTCGCCCGGGGCGATGTGGTGCGTGAAGTTCTGGGTCACCCAGTACTTGGTGTTGGTGTAGATCGGGCAGGTCTCCAGGGTGTCGGAGTCCGTGCAGGAGAAGGACAGCTGGATCTCGCCCCAGTTGCCGCCCTCGGGGCTCTCGCCGCCGGGAGCCATGTTGTCGTAGTCCTCGACCGGCTGCCAGAACACCCAGGCGGACGGTTCGAGCTCACGCAGGTCGTCCACGATGTGCTGGGCGCTGCCGAGGCCCGACTCCATGGACTCGAAGTCCTGGCCGGTGCTCGACCAGGACCCTCCGACCTCGCTCATCCACAGCGGCTTGTCGGCACCCTTGGCCAGGTCGCGCACGGTCGTGCGCTGCCCGGTGCCGTAGGTGTGGACGTTCATCTGGTCCACCAGGTCGCGGACCTCGTCGGGGTAGGCGTTCCAGTTGGTGGCGAACCGCCCCGGGTTCGTCTCGTCCATCGCGGAGATCCGCGTGTCGGTGGTCGCCCCCTCCAGCGCCTCGGCGACCGCCGGGATCACCTGCGCCTGCAGGCCGGGCGACATGTGCGCGCCCTCCTGCCGGCCGCCGGTGGGGTTGCCGTCCGCGCCGAGCTGGGTACCCCAGTAGTCGGTGTTGGGCTCGTTGAAGGGGTCGAGGGTGTCGACCTCGATGTCGTGGGCGTCCTCCAGACGCTCGGTCGCGCCCACGAGGTAGGCGGCGAAGTCGTCGATGCTCTCGACCTTCAGCTGGTCGTCGTTCGCGTCGAAGCCGCCCGAGACGTAGCCGGACTCGGTCATGAACCAGGGCGGGGAGTTGCTGAAGGTCTCCCAGTGCGTGACGTCGTCCTTGATCCGGTCGACCCACCAGCGCTGCGTCGCGTCGGCGTCGGCGTCCCAGTGGTCCGGGTTCTCCGGGTCCCACCAGTCCACGTCGTCGCGGGTGGTGCCCTCGGGGGCCGACCACCAGCCGTCCACGTCGGCGCCGGCGCGCAGGTAGTCCGGGACGTCGGGGGCGTTGCCGCCGCCGATGTTGTAGCGGGCGATGTTCAGGTTGAGCCCTTCGTCGCCGAAGAGCATGTCGGCGAGCCGGTTCCTGATCTCGTCGGGGTAGTCGCCGGTCGCGTTGGCGAACCACACGAGGCTGGTCCCCCAGCCCTCGAACGGCTCGCCCGCGTACGACGGGTCGGGCCGCACGGTGACGGACGGCAGTTCCTCGGCAGCGTTCGCCACGGGGCTCGGCGGCGCTGCGGGTGCCGCGAGACCCGCGGCGGCGGACCCGGTGGCCGCGACCAGGCCCAGGGCGGTCAGTCCGCCGGCCAGGCGCGTCGCGCCCCGTCGTCGACGGGGATCGTTCCTCGTACCGCTCATCGGTGAGCTTCCTCTCGCTTCGGTGCGATCAGGGGGTCGACGCCGCGGTCGGCGGCGCGGCCGGTGGCGCCCCGCGGACGGGGCGCCACCGGAGATCAGGCGGGTCGGCGCAGCACGACGACGCCGCGGGGCTGCAGGTGGTCGGGTCCGGCGTCGTCCCCGGCCCCGGTGCTGGCCAGGACCTCGCCGTCGACACCGGCGAGCGGCAGGGCCCGGTCGGTGCGGTTGACGAGGAACCAGAACGCGGCGTCCTCCCGACGCCGTACGGTGAGCTCGACGTTCCCGCGCAGGGGGGCCTGCAGCTCGCTGGTCACGCCTGCCTCCGACAGCATCCGCTCGACGACGGGCACCAGCCCCTCGCGTCCGAGCCGCGTGGCGACGTAGGCGGCCGAGCCACGGCCGACCGGACGACGGGTGATCGCCGCCCGGCCGGTGTACCGCCCGTCGGCGTAGGAGGCCAGCACCTCGACGTCCTCGGCGACCACGTCGACCGGGTCGGCCCACAGCGTGCCGACCGAGCCGTCGTCGAGTCGGACCTCGTCGCCGTCGCGCAGCGGGGCGAACTCCTCGACGCGGATGCCGAGCAGGTCCCGGAAGGCGCCGGGATAGCCGCCCAGCCAGATGTGGTCGTCGATGTCCACGACGCCGGAGAAGTAGGTCGTGACCAGGTGGCCGCCGTTCTCGACGAACACCTGCAGGCCCTTGGCGCGCTCCGCCGAGACCATGTGCAGCACCGGGGCGACGACCACGTCGTACCCGTCGACGTCGGTGGCCGCGGGGACCACGTCCGCCCGGTGGCCCGCGGCGAGGAGCGCGGAGTACCAGTCCAGGGCTTCCTGGCGATACCGCAGCAGCTCGGTGGGGTGCGAGTCGAGCTCGCTCGCCCACCAGGACTCCCAGTCGAACAGGATCGCCACCCGCGCGCGGTCCCGGCCCGCACCCACCACGGGAGCCAGGCCGGCCAACGTCTCACCCAGGGCCACGACGTCCCGGAACAGCCGGCTGTCCTGGCCGGCGTGCGGCACCATCGCCGAGTGGTACTTCTCCGCACCCGCCGCGGACTGCCGCCACTGGAAGAAGCAGACCGCGTCGGCGCCGTGCGCCACGTGCGTGAGCGAGTCGCGCGCGAGCTCGCCCGGCAGCTTGGGGGTGTTGATCTCCTGCCAGTTCACCGCCGAGGTCGAGTGCTCCATCAGGAACCAGGGGGCACCGCCCGCCACACCGCTGGTGAGGTTCGCGGAGAACGACAGCTCGTCCATGGCCTGCGGGCCGGGGTGGACGTAGTGGTCGTTGGACACGAAGTCGATCTCGGGCGCCCAGGTCGGGTAGTTCATGGCCTGGGTCTCCCCCATCACCATGAAGTTGGTGGTGACGGGGATCTCCGGGGTGATCCGGCGCAGGACGTCACGCTCCGCGCGCAGGTGGTCGACGAGGGCGTCCGAGGAGAACCGCTTGAAGTCGATCTGCTGGGTGGGGTTCGGGTACGACGCCGCGATCCGCGGGGGCAGGATCTGCGCCCAGTCGGTGTAACGCTGCGACCAGAACGCGGTGCCCCAGGCCTCGTTGAGCCGGTCGAGCGTGGTGTAGCGCTCTTGGAGCCACGTGCGGAACGCCGCCGCGGCGTCGTCGGAGTAGTCGTGGGCGTTGTGGCAGCCGAGCTCGTTGCTGACGTGCCACGCGGCGAGCGCCGGGTGGTCGCCGTACCGCTCCGCCATCTTCTCCACCAGCGCGAGCGCGTACCGGCGGAACACCGGCGAGGTGGGGCGCCACTGCTGGCGCCCGCCGGGCCACAGGGTGTCCCCGGTCCGGGTCTCGGGCAGGACCTCGGGGTGCAGGGCCGTGAGCCAGGGCGGCGGTGACGCCGTCGCGGTGGCGAGATCGACGCTGATGCCGTGCGCGTGCATGAGGTCCATGACCTCGTCCAGCCACGCGAAGTCCCACTCGTCCGGGCCCGGCTGCAGCCGGGCCCACGAGAAGATCGCGACGGACACGACGTTGACTCCGGCGGCCCGCATGAGCCGGGCGTCCTCGGCCCACACCTCGCGCGGCCACTGGTCCGGGTTGTAGTCGGCGCCGTAGCCGATCCGTGGCTCGCGGGCGAGCTCGGGTCCGCCGAGCAGTCGGCGTGCGTCGGTCATGGATGCTCCTGCGTGCTGTTGAGGTGGGCGGGGCCCGGGGCGTGAGGCGCCCCGGGCCCCGTGTCGACGGACGACGGCGTCACTCGTTGACGGTGAAGCCCTGCTCGTCGCCGTACGCGACCAAGCTCTCCTGCCAGGCGGCGAGGCCCTCGTCGAGCGTGGTGCCGGAGACGTAGGCCTGGCCGACGGTGTCGTTGAAGATCGAGTTGGCGTAGACCTGGAAGGGCACGTACTGCCATCCCTCGACGACGTTCGCGGCCGACTCGGCGAGCACCTCGTTGACCTGCTGGCCACCGAAGTACTCGAACTCCTTGGCCTGGAACTCCTCGGACTCGAGCTCCGCCGTCGTCGCCGGGAAGGCCCCGCCGTCGACGCGGGTCTGCACGCCGTCGCCGGCGTTGGCGTACTCGACGAACGCGTAGGCGAGCTCGGCGTTCTCGCTCGCGGCCGGCACCGCGAGGGACGAACCGCCGTTCTCGGCGGTGTCGTGCGCACCGGACTCCCACTGCGGCATCTCGGCGACGCGCCACTGGCCGGCGGCCTGCGGCACTCCGGACTCGAGGTTGGCGGGCATCCAGGCACCGATGGTCAGCGTGGCGATGCTGCCGTCACCGAGGCCCTGGTACCACTCGTCGCTCCAGGAGCTGACCGGGGCGAGCAGCTCCTCGTCGATGAGCTGCTGCCACACCTCGGTGAAGCGCGTGGTGCCCTCGTCGGTGAAGTCGATGGTCATTTCGGTGCCGTCCACCTGGTAGGGCCGGCCGCCGGCCTGCCAGATCATCGACGTGGTGAACCCGGCGTCGCCGGTGTCGTTGGCGATGTAGGCGTTCGGGTCCGCCTCGTGGATGGCGCGGGCGGCCTCGAGGTACTCGTCCCACGTGGTCGGCACGTCGACGCCGACCTCGTCGAACACGTCCTGGTTGTAGAAGAGGGCCATCGGACCGGAGTCCATGGGCAGGCCGTAGATGCCGTCGCCGCTCTGCACCGACGTCCACGGGCCGGTGGTGAAGGTGCCGTCCAGCTCGCCGGCGCCGAGCGGGCCGAGGTCGGTCAGGTTCTCGGCGATGGCGAACTGCGGGACGGCGTAGTACTCGATCTGCGCGACGTCCGGCACACCGTCACCGGCGGCGATCGCGTTCTGCAGCGCCGTGTACTGGTCGTTCCCGGTCCCGACGTTCTCCAGGTTGACGGTGACGTTCGGGTTCTCGGCCTCGAAGTCGGCGACGACGTCCTCCAGCGTGGGCTCCCAGGCCCACACGGTGATCTCGCCACCTTCCTCCAGGACCGAGGCGGTGTCGACGGCCTCGGCGTCGCCCGAGCCACCACCGGCGTCGGTGGAGCCCGAGCAGGCGGACAGGGCGAGGGAGGCGACGCCGAGCAGGGCGGCTCCCCGCAGTGCGCGGCGGTGTCGTGCAGTCATGGGTGGGTCCTCACTTCGTTGTTCGGTGCGGTCGGTCGTGCAGGGTCGGTGGGTCATTCCTTGACGCTCCCGGCGGCCAGCCCCGACTGCCAGTAGCGCTGCAGCAGGAGGAAGGCCACGACGAGCGGAAGGATCGTCAGGAGCGACCCGGTGATGACGAGGTTGAAGATGGCCTCGCCGCCGGCGGTGGCGGCCTGGGCGTTCCAGGCGTTCAGGCCGAGGGTCAGGGGGTACCAGGCGCTGTCGCGCAGCATGATCAGCGGCAGGAAGTAGTTGTTCCAGGTCGCGACCATCGTGAAGAGCAGCACCGTGACGATGCCGGGGGCGAGCAGCGGCAGGCTGATGCGGAAGAACGTGCGGAACTCGCCGGAGCCGTCCATGCGGGCGGCCTCGAGGAGCTCGGTGGGGATCGCCTCCGCCGAGAACGTCCACATCAGGTAGAGCCCGAACGGCGCGATGAGTGACGGGATGATGACCGACCACGGGGTGTTGGTCAGCCCCATCTGGCTGAACATCAGGAAGGTCGGTACCGCGAGTGCGGTGCCGGGCACGGCGACGGCACCGATGACGATCGCGAACACCCAGCGCTTGCCGGGGAAGTCGAACTTCGCCAGCCCGTATCCACCGAGGATCGCCAGGAACGTCGCACCGCCCGCACCGAGGACGACGTAGAGCAGGGTGTTGCCGAACCAGCGCAGGAAGATGCCGTCGTCGTAGGTCAGCGTGTCGACGACGTTCTGCCAGAGCGCGAAGTCGTCCGCGAACCACAGGCCGAACGAGGAGAAGAGGCCGGCCTGGGTCTTGGTCGCGTTGACGACCAGCCAGACGAGCGGCACCAGCGAGTAGACGAGGACGATCCCGGTCAGCACCGTGGTCAGCGTGCTGCGGCGGTGCCGGGGGCGGTCCGGGCGGTAGGTCGACCGGAGGCGGGGTGCGGGGCGGCCCGGCGTGGTGGCGGTGGTGGCGGGCATCGTCACGGCTCCTTGCGCATGCCGCGCAGCTGCACCACGTAGGCGATCACCATGGTGATCAGGCCCATGATGATGGCGACCGTCGCGGAGTAGTTGTACTGCTGGCCGGAGAACGACAGCGAGTAGGCGTACAGGTTCGGGGTGTACGACGTCGTGATCGCGTTGGGTGCGAGCGACTGCAGGATGCTCGGCTCGTTGAAGAGCTGGAAGCTGCCGATGATCGAGAAGATCGTGGCGATGACCAGTGCGCCACGGATCGCGGGGATCTTGATGGCCCGGACGACCTGCCACTGCGTGGCGCCGTCGATCTCCGCGGCCTCGTACAGCGACTGCGGCACGACGCGCAGCGCCGAGTAGAAGATCAGCATGTTGTAGCCGACGAACTCCCAGGTCACGATGTTGCCGATGGCCGCGAGGATGAGGTCCGGCGACAGCGGGTTCGGGATGGAGGTGCCGAGCAGGTCGTTGAGGTTGCCGACGAGCCCGAACCGCGTCCCGTACATGAAGCCCCACATCAGGGAGGCCACCACGGCGGGCACGGCGTAGGGCATGAAGATCGAGATCCGGAAGAAGCTCTTGCCGTAGAGCCGGCCGCCGTCGAGAGCGAGGGCGACCAGCAGGGCGATGCCGAGCATGATGGGCACCTGGACGACCAGGAAGAGCGAGACGCGGCCGAGCCCCTCCCAGAAGAGCGGGTCCTGGAGCGCCTGCTGGTAGTTCTCGAACCCCACGAACGACGTGCCGCCCACGAGCTGGGTGCGGAACAGCGAGAGGTAGATCGAGTAGGCGATCGGGGCCAGGAACACGAGGGCGAACACGGCCATGAACGGCCCGATGAACTGCCATCCGACCCATCGGCGCCGGGACCGGCGCCAACCGGGTGCGGCGACGGGCGCCGCGGTGGGGGACGTCGTCGTCATGGTCCTCGTCTTCCTCGAGAGCAGTGGTACCGGCGATGTTTACGTCAACATCTCGGACCGTCCCGACCGATGTTTACGTAAACATGGACTAGGCTGATCGTGCACCCGCTCCCCTGCGGCCGTCAACCCGGGGGCTGCGGCACCGTCGCCGAGGAGCCGAGGAGAACGACCCGTGACCGAGCGGAGCACCGCCGAACCCGCCGCGGCGTCCCCGAACGACGGGGCCGGCGCCTCGGCGCGCGTCCGGAGGGTGTCGATGGCCGACGTCGCCCGGCTGGCCGGCGTGTCGTCGCAGACCGTGTCACGCGTGTCCAACGGACACCCCGGGGTCGTCGACACGACGCGCCGCCAGGTCCTCGACGCGATGGTCCAGCTCGGGTACCGACCCAACAGTGCCGCCCGTGCCCTGCGCAGCGGCCGCTTCCGCACGATCGGCGTCATCCTCTTCTCTCTGTCGACCACCGGCAACATGCGCACCCTCGAGGCGATCGCGACGTCGGCCGCGGCCGAGGGGTACGCCATCACCGTGATTCCCGTCGAGGCCCCGACGCAGGGCGGCGTCCGCGGCGCTTTCACGCGCCTGGGCGAGCTCGCGGTCGACGCCGTGATCCTGCTCATGGAGGTCCGCCTGCTCGACGCGGCCGACCTCACGCTGCCCGACGGGGTGCCCGTCGTCGTCGCCGACTCCGACGCCGGGCAGCGCTACCCGGTGATCGACACCGACCAGGCGGACGGCAGCCGCACGGCCGTCCAGCACCTGCTGGACCTGGGGCACCGCACGGTCGTGCACCTCGCCGGCCCCGCCGACTCCTTCGCCAGCCAGCGTCGCGAGGACGCCTGGCGGCGCACCCTCACGGCGGCCGGACGGGACGTTCCCGACCCCTACCGGGGCGACTGGAGCGCACTGTCGGGCTACGACGTCGGACGCGAGATCGCCCGCAGCGGCTGCACGGCCGTGTTCGCCGCCAACGACCAGATGGCGCTGGGCCTGATGCGCGCCCTCGCCGAGGTCGGCCGGTCGGTACCCGACGACGTCAGCGTCGTCGGGTTCGACGACGTCCCCGACGCCGTCGCCTACCGGCCGCCGCTGACCACGATCCACCAGGACTTCGCCGAGGTCGGTCGCAGATGCGTCGAGCTGGTGCTGCGCCGGCTGGAGACCGGCACGAACGGGCACGGCACGACGCTCGTCCCTGTCCGGCTCGTGGAACGCGCAAGCACCGCCGCACCGGCGTCCGCATCCGACCCGCACACCCACACCCACCCGCGCCCCGAGGTAGAGCAACACCCCGCGAGGTAGGCCAGGACCCGCCGAGGTAGGCGACACTCTCGCGGGGTAGGCAAGAGTGCACCACTGCCCGCGAGAAGGGCGCCCACCTCGCGGGAGAGTTGCCTCCTTCGGCGAGGTGCGCGGACGGTCGATGCTCAGAGGTCGAGCAGCATCCGCGTGTTCCCCAGGGTGTTCGGCTTCACCCGGGCCAGGTCCAGGAACTCCGCGACGCCGTCGTCGTGCGAGCGCAGCAGCTCGCCGTAGACCTCGTGCGTCACGGGCGTCCCGTCGATCTCCCGGAACCCGTGGCCCGCGAAGAAGTCGACCTCGAAGGTCAGGCAGAACAGTCGCCGCAGCCCCATGGCGCGGGCGCGCTGGATCAGCTCCTCGACCAGCGCGTGCCCGACACCCCGGCCGGTCCACCGGGGGTCCACCGCGAGGGTGCGGATCTCGGCGAGGTCGGCCCACATGACGTGCAGCGCACCGCAGCCGACCACCCCCGTCTCCACGCCGCCGTCGGCCACCACGAACTCCTGGACGGACTCGTAGTAGGCGACCCACTCCTTGGCCAGCAGGATGCGGTCGGCCGCGTAGGGCTGGACGAGGTCGTGCACGGCACGCACGTCGGCCGGCAGTGCGGCCCGGACGTGGAAGGACGCGGAGGTGTCACCTGGCACGTCGGCCACACTACGTGCCGGCTCGCGGCGGCGCGTCACGTGCCGCGGACGAGCCGCGAGGCCGTGAGCTCGTCGATGACCAGGTCGGTCACCGCGCCGGCGGCCAGCGCGGCGCGCAGCGGGGCGACCTTGTTGTCCCCGGCCACCACGCACAACCGGCGCGGGTAGCGCGCGAGCTGTTCCGGCGTCGGACCGGTGGCCCGCGCGTTGACGCCGATGTCCCGGTGCGTGCCGTCCCGGCGCAGGAACACCGTGCACACGTCCCCCACGACGCCGTCCTCGTCCAGGGCGGCGATGTCGCCGGGGTCAAGGTATCCGGCCGAGTACACGTGCGACGGCAGCCCGGTCAGCGCCCCGACCGAGAAGAGGGCGACGTCGGTGCGCGCCTGGACGTCGAGCACCCGGCGCACGGAACGCTCCCGCCACATGGCGTCGCGGGTGGCCGCGTAGTCGAAGAACGCCGGGACCGGGAAGTAGTGGGGGTGCGCCTCGAAGGCGCTGGCGAACCGGTCGAGGATCTCCCCCGCGTACGCGACGCCGGAGGTCCGGGTGTTGGCGGCCCCGTTGAGCTGCACGACGGCGGCACCCCGGGTCGGCTTGGCCGTCAGGTAGCCGGACACGGCGGCCACGGTGGTGCCCCACGCGATCCCGAGCACCATGTCGGAGTCGAACCAGCGCGACACGAGGCGGGCGGAGGTCCGGGCGACCTGGTCGAGCCGTTCGTCGTCGTCGGCGCCGTCCGGCACCGGGACCACGTAGGCCTCGATGCCGTGGGCGAGGGCGAGCTGGCGGCCGAGGCCCGGTGCACGGGTGTGCGCGGGCCGCAGGGTGATCTCCACCACTCCGGTCTCGCGGGCCCGCTTCAGCAGGCGCGAGACCGTGGAGCGGGAAGTCCGCAGGTGACGCGCGATGGTCTCCATCGTCATGTCCTGCAGGTAGTACATCGTCGCGGCCATCACCAGGTCGCGTTCGCGAGCGTCCGTCACGCCCTCCATCCTGCCGCGCGCGGCACTTTCGTGCACGTTCGTGCACAGCATTTGCGAGGATGTTCGGCTCGTGTTGCGCTGAAGCCTCGCCCGACCGAGAGGAGCACGACCGATGGCCTCCCGACTTACTGCCGAGTCACGCACGCGCGCCCTGGCAGCGCTCGAGAGCTCGCAGGACCCCGCCACCGAGCTCGACGTCCTCGTCATCGGCGGCGGCGTCACCGGCGGTGGCATCGCCCTCGACGCCGTCACCCGCGGGCTCTCCACCGCGATCGTCGAGGCCCAGGACTGGTCCGCGGGCACCTCGAGCTGGTCCAGCAAGCTGGTCCACGGCGGGCTGCGCTACCTGCAGATGCTCGACTTCTCCCTGGTCCACGAGGCGCTGACCGAACGCGACCTCCTGCTCAAGGAGCTCGCCCCGCACCTGGTCAAGCCGGTCCCGTTCCTCTACCCGCTCGAGCACCGCGTGTGGGAGCGGGCCTACGTCGGCGCCGGCATCGCCCTCTACGACACCCTCGCCTCCGTCGCGCCCGGCAAGCGGGCCATGCCGCTCCACCGGCACCTGTCGCGGCGCCAGATCGCCCGCAAGTTCCCCGACCTGGCGCACGAAGCCGCCATCGGCGCCGTGCAGTACTGGGACGCGTCGGTCGACGACTCCCGGCTCGTGGCCACCCTGGTGCGCACCGCCGTCGACTACGGCGCCCACGCCGCGCCCCGCACCCAGGTCGTCGAGCTCACCAAGAGCGCCACCGGTGCCGTCAACGGCGCCGTCGTCGTCGACCTCGAGACCGGACGGGAGATCACCGTCCGCGCCCGGCACGTCATCAACGCCACCGGCGTGTGGACCGAGGACACCGAGGCGCTCGCCGGCGACGAGGGCGGCCTGAAGGTCCTCGCCTCCAAGGGCATCCACATCGTCGTGCCCCGCGAGCGCATCAAGGGCAAGGTCGGCCTGATCCTGCAGACCGAGAAGTCCGTGCTGTTCATCATCCCGTGGTCGCGCTACTGGATCATCGGCACCACGGACACCCCCTGGGAGCAGGACCTGGTCCACCCCGTGGCCACCGCCGCGGACATCGACTACGTGCTCGACCACGCCAACGCCGTGCTCGCCCACCCGCTGTCGCGCGACGACGTCATCGGCACCTACGCGGGCCTGCGCCCCCTGCTGCAGCCGGGCACCAAGGAGGGCACCAGCTCGGCCAAGGTGTCCCGCGAGCACACGGTCGCCTCCCCCGCACCCGGCCTGACCGTCATCGCCGGCGGCAAGCTGACGACCTACCGCGTCATGGCCAAGGACGCCGTCGACTTCGCCATCGGGCAGCGGGCGCACGCCCTGCCGTCGGTGACCGACCAGATCCCGCTCGTCGGCGCCGTGGGCCTCTCCGCGGTGCGCCGCCAGGCCCGCTCCTGGGCGCAGCGCTACGGCTGGAGCCCGGCCATGGTCGACCACCTGCTGCACCGCTACGGCTCCGCGCTGCGCGAGCTGGTGACGCTGTGCGAGGAGGACCCGTCGCTCGCGACACCCCTGGAGCACGCACCGGCCTACCTGCGCGCGGAGATCCACTACGCCGTCAGCCACGAGGGCGCCCTGCACCTCGAGGACGTCCTGGTCCGCCGGACCCGCCTCGTCTACGAGGTTCCCGACAAGGGGCGTGCCGCGCTCGACGAGATCGCCGACATCGTCGGCCCGCTGCTCGGGTGGAGCTCCGGGACGAGGCAGAACGAGGTCGACAGCTATCGCGCGCGGGCCGACGCCGAGGACGCCGCCGCGGAGGCGCCCGACGACGCCGCGGCCGGCGAGGCCCGCGGACGCGTGGGGGACGTCGCCACGATGCAGCCGCTGCGCACCTGATCCCACGGCGGCGGGCACGCCGCCGGAACCGCGCACGGGACCGACGTGCGCCAGACAACGAAGTCCGACAAGAAGGTGAGTACGACGATGTCAAGCTGGGAGATCTTCGTCACCGAGTTCCTCGGGACCATGATCCTGCTGCTCGGTGGTGCCGGCGTGGTCGCCAACGCCATCCTGCCCAAGAACAAGGGCTTCAACGGCGGCTGGCTGATGATCAACTTCGGATGGGGCCTCGCGGTGTTCGCCGGCGTGTACGTCGCCTTCAGCACGGGCGCCCACATCAATCCCGCCGTGACGTTCGGCATCTGGGCCAGCGGTGCCTCGGAGTTCGGCCCCGGGATCCCGGTGACGTTCCTGAACGGCGTCATCTACATCTCCGCGCAGCTGGTCGGTGCCGCCGTCGGTGCCACGCTGGCGTTCCTCGCCTACAAGAAGCACTTCGACGAGGAGGCGCCCGCCGCGGTCAAGCTCGGCGTGTTCTCCACCGGGCCGGAGATCCGCTCCTACGGCTGGAACTTCGTCACGGAGGTCATCGGGACGTTCTTCCTGGTCTTCCTGGTGCTCTCCTTCGGCAACTACCCGGGTGACCTGGGCCCGCTCGCCGTCGCCCTCATCGTGGTCGGCATCGGCGCCAGCCTCGGTGGCCCCACGGGGTACGCCATCAACCCGGCCCGTGACCTCGGCCCCCGCGTCGCCCACGCCCTGCTGCCGATCAAGGGCAAGGGATCCAGCGACTGGTCGTACTCGTGGGTCCCCGTCCTCGGGCCCATCGTCGGCGGCGTGCTCGCCGGTCTGCTGGCCCCTGCCGTCGCCTTCGGGTGACACCACCGTCTCGAACCGCAACGACGCAACGAACGACACGAAGGATGGACCCTCATGGCTGACTACGTCCTCGCCATCGACCAGGGCACGACGAGCTCGCGTGCCATCGTCTTCGACCACGCGGGACGCAACGTCTCGACCGGTCAGCTCGAGCACGACCAGATCTTCCCGCGAGCGGGCTGGGTGGAGCACAACGCCGAGCAGATCTGGAACAACGTCCGCGAGGTCGTCGGGCTGGCCCTGACCCGCGGCAACATCTCGCACGAGGACCTCGCCGCCGTCGGCATCACGAACCAGCGCGAGACCGCCGTCGTCTGGGACAAGAACACCGGCAAGCCCGTGTACAACGCGATCGTCTGGCAGGACACCCGTACCCAGGCGATCGCCGACGAGCTGGCCGGCGACGAGGGGCCCGACAAGTACAAGGCGATCTGCGGCCTGCCGCTCGCGACCTACTTCTCGGGGCCCAAGATCAAGTGGATCCTCGACAACGTCGAGGGAGCCCGCGAGGCCGCCGAGAAGGGCGACCTGCTGTTCGGCAACACCGACACCTGGGTGCTGTGGAACATGACGGGCGGCACCGAGGGCGGGGTGCACGTCACCGACGTCACCAACGCCTCGCGCACCATGCTGATGGACCTGGACACCCTGTCCTGGAGCGAGGAGGTCGCCTCGGACATGGGCATCCCCCTGTCGATGCTCCCGGAGATCCGCTCCTCGTCCGAGGTGTACGGGCGCGGGCGGCCGCGCGGCATGGTGCCGGGGGTGCCGATCGCCGGCATCCTCGGCGACCAGCAGGCCGCCACGTTCGGCCAGGCGTGCTTCGAGGTCGGCACCGCGAAGAACACCTACGGCACCGGCAACTTCATGCTGCTCAACACCGGCACGGAGAAGGTGCCCAGCGAGAACGGGCTGCTGACGACCGTCTGCTACAAGATCGGCGACGCCGACGCGGTCTACGCGCTCGAGGGCTCCATCGCGGTGACCGGCTCGCTGGTGCAGTGGCTGCGCGACAACCTGGGCCTGTTCGACGACGCCCCGGACGTCGAGTACTACGCGAGCAAGGTCGACGACAACGGCGGGGCGTACTTCGTGCCCGCGTTCTCGGGCCTGTTCGCGCCGTACTGGCGTCCCGACGCCCGCGGTGCGCTGGTGGGCCTGACCCGGTTCGTGAACCGCAACCACATCGCCCGCGCCGCGCTGGAGGCCACGGCGTTCCAGACCCGTGAGGTCATGGACGCCATGAACGCGGACTCGGGCGTGGACCTCACCGAGCTGAAGGTCGACGGCGGCATGGTCGCCAACGACCTTCTCATGCAGTTCCAGGCGGACCAGCTCGGGGTCGACGTGGTGCGCCCGGAGATCGCCGAGACCACCGCGCTGGGGGCCGCGTACGCCGCGGGCATCGCCGTCGGGTTCTGGCAGGGCGAGCAGGACGTGCGCGACAACTGGGTCGAGGGCCACCGCTGGTCCCCGTCGATGCCGGAGGACGAGCGCGAGCGCCTCTACCGCGAGTGGAAGAAGGCGGTCACGAAGACCTTCGACTGGGTGGACGCCGACACGAAGTAGGCGAGCGCGGGCCGAGAGGCCGGGTCGCGCACGAGGGCCGCCGTCCTGCGGGACGGCGGCCCTCGACGTGTCGCACGGGGGCGGGCCTCAGCGCGACAGGACGGCGAAGGATCCCCGCGAGGCCGTGTCCTCGGCCAGCTCGTAGCGCACGTCGGCGCCGTGGTCGGACACGAGCGTCCAGACGCGCTGGTGGACGGCACCGCCGGAACGGTAGCTCAGGGCGACGCGGTCGTAGGGACGGCCACCGTCGCGGCGGCCGAGCACGTGGCTGGGCGCGCCGGGGCCGGCGGTGCCCAGGGTGGCGACGAACTCGTCGTGCGCCAGCGGCAGCCGTCCGGGGACGGGGCCGCGCAGGTCGGCGAGGGCCACGGTCGCGGTACGCAGCGAGTCCTGCACGACGGCGGGGTGAGCGGTGGTGGGCGCCGCGGGAGCGGTGGTGGTCGTAGTCATGGTGATTCCTCTCGGGAAGGACTGTTCAGGGGAGCCGGGTCGGGCCGGTCGGGTTCTCGGACGTCTGGTCCTCGCAGGTGCGGCAGATGCCGCGGAAGGTCACGTCGGTGACGAAGACCCGCATGCCGTGGCTGTCCGACGGCGTCAGGCACGGCGCGTGCCCGACGACGCAGTCGACGTCCTCGACCCGGCCGCACACGACGCACTGGACGTGGTGGTGGTTGTCGCCGGTGCGGGTCTCGTACTGCGCGCCGGCGGAGTCGGGAAGGTCCGTCCGGCGCAGCAGGCCGTGCCGGTGCAGGTCGGCGAGGACGTTGTGCACCGCCTGCGGCGAGGTCGAGGGAAGCTCCTCGCGGAGCGCCTCGAAGACGTCGGCGGCGGTGACGTGCGGGTGCGCGTCGACGTAGGCGAGCGCGGCGACCCGTCCGGCCGTCGCGCGCAGGCCTCGTTCCCGGAGGGACCGGGCACGGTCCGTGGCGTTGCGCGTCGAGCCTGCGTGGTTCATGGCACCGACCCTACCCGTTGTTTTGATCTCATCAAAACAATGAGTGAGTCGCGGTGGTCACACCCGGGCTTAGGCTGGGGACGTGAGCGGCACCGTCACGAGCGAGACCTCGTACACGATCCCCGGCGTCCACGTCACCGACCGCACCCTCACGGTCCCCCTCGACTGGACCGCACCCGCCGACGACCGCACGCTGAGCGTGTTCGCGCGCGAGCTGGTGGCGCCGACCCGACGGTCCGAGGAGCTGCCCCTGCTGGTCTTCCTGCAGGGCGGACCGGGCGGCAAGGGGCCTCGGCCCACCGGCGCCGAGGGCTGGGTCGGCGAGGCGCTGAAGCGGTTCCGGGTGGTGCTGCTCGACCAACGCGGCACGGGTCGTTCGACGGCGGTCCGGGCCGGGGCGCTGCAGCGGCTCGGGTCCGGCGACGTGCAGGCGGAGTACCTGTCCCACTTCCGTGCCGACTCGATCGTGCGCGACGCGGAGCACGTGCGGAACACCGTGTACGGCGGACGACGCTGGTCCACGCTCGGGCAGTCCTACGGCGGGTTCCTGACCCTCACCTACCTGTCGTCCGCACCCGAGGGGCTCGCGGCGTCGTACGTCACCGGCGGTCTCGCGGGGCTCGACGCGAGCGCCGACGAGGTCTACGAGCGCACGCAGGCCGGCGTCGTCGCGAAGAACGCGCAGTACCGCGAGCGCTACCCGGCCGACGTCGAGCGGATCGGGCGGATCGCTGACCAGATCGCCGCGGGCGACGTGCGCCTGCCCGGCGGCGACCTGCTGAGCGTCGAACGGTTCCAGACCCTCGGCATGGCGTTCGGGATGGGACCCGGGTTCGAGCGGGTGCACTGGATCGTCGACGAGGCGTTCGACGACGGCGCCCCGGACGACCTGACCGACACGTTCCTCGCCGAGATCGAGGCCGCCACGGGGTTCGCGACCAACCCGCTGTACGCCGTGCTGCACGAGTCGATCTACGCCCAGGGCCCGGCGGCGACGGCGTGGGCGGCCCAGCGCGTCCGCGACACCGACCCGGCGTTCGCCACCAGCGCCCGCCCGCTGCTGTTCACCGGCGAGATGATCTTCCCCTGGATGTTCGACCAGATCAGCGCCCTTCGCCCCTTCCGGGACGCGGCGCACGCCCTGGCGACCCGGGACGACTGGCCGGAGCTGTACGACACCGAGCTGCTCGCCGCCAACGAGATACCGCTGGAGGCCGCGGTCTACTTCGACGACATGTTCGTCGATGCCGACCTCTCCCTGGACACCGCGAACCGCGTCGGCGACGCCCGGGCCTGGGTGACGAACCAGTTCGAGCACGACGGGCTGCGTGCCGGCGACGTGTTCACCACGCTGGTGGACCGGCTCGACGCCCGCGGCGGCCCGCTCCCCGCCGCGAGGTAGGCAACTTCGCCGCGGGGTAGGCAACTGCTTCGCGAGGTAGGCGACCTTGCGGCGAGGTAGGCACCCTCCGACGGACCGACGCCGCGGTGGGGTTGCCTACCTCGCCGAGAAGTCGCCTACCTCGTGGATCGGTGCGCTACCCCGCGGGAGAGTTGCCTACCTCGCGGAAGGGGGCGAGGCCCTCCTCGCCGAGCGCCGGCCCGACCACCTCGAGGATCGCGTCCGACGCCGCCACCACGTCCGCGCACGGCAGGCGGAACCCGGGCGGCCCAGGCGCCACGGCCCGGATGTCGGCCGCCGCCGTCCCGAACACGATCCGACCGACGCCGGACCACACGAGCGCCGCCGCGCACATCGGGCACGGCTCACCGCTGGCGAACATCGTCGCGCCTGCGACGGCGCCGCGATCCGCCGCGGCCACGGCCCGGACCGCGTCCAGCTCGGCGTGCGACGTCGGGTCACCGGTCTGCGCGGCGGCGTTGCGGCCGGTCGCGAGCACGCGTCCGTCCGCGGCCACGAGCACCGCGCCGAACGGCTTGTTCCCCTCGGCCTGCGTCTCGCGGGCGATCCGCAGCGCCTCGGCCAGGTGCGTCCGGTCCCCCGGGGACAGCTCCACCGTGCTCATGCCGACAACTCTACGGACAGCCCGCGCCCGGCCGCCCGGGCGGCGTCGACGAGCAGCCGACCGATCACCACGTCGAGCAGTCCGAGGCCGACCGAGTCGAACAGGGTGATCTCCTCCGCGTCACGCCGTCCGGGCGCCAGGCCGGCGACCACGGCACCGAGCTCGAGGCGGCAGGCCGACTCGTCGATCGCCCCCTCGGCGATCGCCAGCAGCGCGTCGCCGGACTCGCCCAGCGCGGTGGACACCGAGTCCACGACGACCCGCGAGCGCGCCATCGCCTCGCCGTCGACCTCCCGGTGGTCCGGCCGCGGCGGGGCGCCGACGACGTTGACGTGCAGCCCGGGGTGGAACCACTCCCCCCGCACCACGGGTTCGCGCGACGGCGTCAGCGTGCACACGACGTCGGCCGGCTCGACGGCGCCGGCCGGCGAGTCCACGCGGGTCACCTTGATCTCCGGGTGGCGCGCGCCGACCCCGTCGACGAACGTCGCGGCCGTGGCGTCCGAGCGCGTCCAGAACAGCACCTGCTCCAGCGGCCGCACCCCCGCGACGGCGCTGACGTGCTCGAGCGCCAGTCCTCCGGCACCCA
The DNA here is from genome assembly GCF_013149805.1 of Isoptericola chiayiensis. Classification (GTDB taxonomy): domain Bacteria; phylum Actinomycetota; class Actinomycetes; order Actinomycetales; family Cellulomonadaceae; genus Isoptericola; species Isoptericola chiayiensis. The sequence goes on along the minus strand of NZ_JABEZT010000009.1, from coordinate 52,355 downwards.
CCAGTCCCAGGACACGAGCCGACGGCGGGGCGAGCCAGCGCGTGGCGACGGCGCTGGCCGCGGCGGTGCGCAACCGGGTGGGCAGGCCGCCGTCGAGCACGGCGACCGGTGCGCCGTCGTCGGCGTCCGCCAGCACGAGCACCGAGCGCTGCGCGGGCAGCCCGCGGTCCCGGTTGCCGGGGACGTCGGCGAGCAGCTTCGACCCGGCGAGCCCGGCGCGGCGGGACACCGCCGTCATGGGCAGGAAGTGCGCGGCGTCGTCCACGGCGGCCACGGCGAGCGGGGCCTGGGACGCGGACCCCTCGGCGAGGTCGGCGAACGCCCGCTCGACGGCGTCGACGACGGCCGCGGGCGTCACCAGCCCGGCGAGGTCGGAACGGGTCAGGACGAGCGGCACGGGAGCTCCAGGGATCGGACGGGAGGTGAAGGACGGCAGGGACGGGCCGGGAGCGGCGGTCACGCGGCCCTCCCCTGCCGCACGAACGCGGTGTTGAGCCCGGCGGGTGGCCGGCTGTGGCTGACGAACCCGGCCACGGCGAGCAGCGCCAGCACGTAGGGCAGCATCACGAGCAGAGCGAACGGCACGTCGACGCCGAGGGCCGGCAGCGTGAACTGCAGCGCCTGGGCGAGCCCGAACACGACGGCGGCGACGGCGACGCCCACGGGGCGCCAGCTGCCGGCGATGACGGCGACGACCGCGAGGTAGCCGGTCCCGGCGGTCATGTTGTCGGTGAAGGTGTGCACCTCGGACAGCGCGAGCTGCGTCCCCGCGAGGCCTGAGAGCAGCCCGACCACGAGCACCGCGGCGAACCGCACCTGCAGCACGGGGATGCCGGAGCGGTCGGCGCTGGCGGCGTCCTCCCCCACGGCGTCCACGGCGAGGCCCCAGCCCGTGCGCCGCGAGGTGAGGATCGCGAGCAGGACGACGACGGCGATGAGCACGTAGGCGAGGCCGGTCTGGCGGAACAGCGCGGGCCCGAGGACGGGGATGTCGGCCAGGAGCGGGATCTCCACCCGGGAGAAGCCGGGCACCGGCGCGCCGCGCTCCAGCAGGAGGCGCGCGCCGAACGTGGTGCCGGCCAGGGCGAGGGCGTTGGCGGCCAGCCCGGTGACGATCTGGTCGGCCCGCAGGACGACGCTGAGCACGGCCTGCAGCACTCCGACGAGCAGTCCGGCGACGGCGCCGCAGGCGACGCCGTAGAGCGCCGAGCCGCTGGATGTGGCCCCGACGACGGAGGCGAACGCGCCGGTGAGCATCATGCCCTCGACGCTCATCGTCAGGACGCCGGCGCGTTCGCCGACGAGCTCGCCGCTGGCGGCGACGAGGACGGGGACGGCCAGCGCGATGCTCGCGACCAGCAGGTCGGTCAGGGTGGGGATCACGGGGCGACCTCCGGTGCGGGGCGGGCGGCGGTACGGCCGGTGGTGCGGGAGCGCCACCACGGACGACGGGTCCGGGTCGTGCGGCGCACGGTCCAGATAGCGGTGCCGGCGACGCCGAGGATGATGAGGCTCTCGGCGATCTGGGTGATGGAGGCGGGCACGCCGGCGGCGAGCTGCAGGTTGATCCCGCCGGAGACGAGGAACCCGAGGGCGGCGGCGATCCCGACGGCGGCGGTGAAGGAGCCGCGGGCGAGCAGCCCGACGACGAGCCCGGAGAACCCGTACCCGGAGGCGAGCCCCTCGTCGAGCACGTAGGGCACGGAGGCCACGAGGACTCCCCCGGCGACGCCGGAGGTGGCGCCTGCCGTGGTCAGCGCGGAGAACCGCAGGCGGTCCACGGGCACGCCGAGCCGACGGGCGGCCGGTTGGGAGCGGCCGACGGCCTCGAGCCGGACGCCGGTGGCCGTGCGGCGCAGCACCACAGAGCCGACGACGGCGCCCACGAGCGCCAGCACGACGGCGGCGGTGGCCGGGGAGTCCGGGAGGCCGAGCAGCGGGAGGTGGGCGGCGTCGACGAGCGGGGAGGACTGCGGCAGGGTCTCGGAGCTGGTGACGGGTTGGCGCAGGAGGGCTTCCTCGTGGATGGACAGCACGAGCACGGCGACGCCGACGAAGTTGAGCAGCAGCGTGGTGATGACTTCGCTGACGCCTCGGCGCACAGCGAGCCAGGCGGCGATGGACGCCCAGGCGGCGCCGCCGGCCGCGGCGGCGAGGAGGAGCAGCGGCAGGGCGACGGCGGCGGCGACGGTCGAGGGCAGCGAGGTGCCGACGGCTGTGGCGGCCACGGCTCCCACGGCGATCTGTCCCTCGCCGCCGACGTTGACGAGGCCGGCGCGGTGGGCGACCAGGAACCCGGTGGCGACGAGCAGCAGCACGGCGGCGACGTTGAGCGAGGACCCGATGGCGTACGGCGTGCCGACCATGCCCTCCCACAGGGCGGTGGCGGCCTCGGCGGGCGTCGCCCCGGCGAGGGCGGCCAGCCCGGTGCTGACGGCGAGCGCCCCGAGCACCGCGGCGAGGGGGACGAGGACGGGTCGGGCGTCGAGGAGGCGGTCGCGCCAAGCGGGGCCTGCGGGCGCGGCCGGTGCGGGCGCCGCGGGGCCGTCGTCGTCGCCGGGTGTGGGGACGACGGCGGTGGTCGTGGAGGTGGGGGCGGTCATGCCGGGGCTCCCGTCATGAGGTGGGCGACGCGGTCCCGGGCGTCGGGGGCGTCGGTGGGTACGGGTCCGCGCAGCGCGCCCCGGTAGGCGACGTGCACGCGGTCGCACAGGACCAGCAGCTCGGACAGCTCGCTGGAGACGACGAGGACGCCGACGCCGCGTGCTGCCGCGGTGCGCAGGTGCGCGACGACGTCGTCCACCGCGCCGAGGTCGAGGCCCCGGGTGGGTTGGGCGGCGACGACGCAGCGCAGCGGGTCGAGGCTGAGCTCGCGCGCGAGGACGGCCTTCTGCTGGTTGCCCCCGGACAGCGAGGACATGGGGGCGTCGAGGCTCGCGGTGCGCACGTCGAAGCGGTCCGTCAGGTCGGCCGCGGCGGCACGCATGGCGCGGCGGTCGAGCAGGCCGAGCCGGCGGAAGCGGTGCAGCCGGCCGAGCAGCAGGTTGGTGGTGACGCTGAGCCCGGTCACGACGGCCTCGTGGTGGCGGTCCTCCGGGACGACGCCGAGCCCGAGCGCCGTACGGCGGCGCGGCCCGGCGTGGGTGACGTCCACCCCGTCGAGCAGCACCGTCCCCGCCGAGGCGGGCAGCGCGCCGGACAGCGCGGCGACGAGCTCGCTCTGCCCGTTGCCCTCGACGCCCGCGATGCCCACGATCTGGCCGGGCCGGATCTCCAGGTCGACGGCGTCGACGCGGCGGGCTCCGTCGGCGTCGTCCACGGTGAGCCCCCGGACCGTGAGGACCGGGTCGCCGGTTGCCGGGGCCGGCACCTGGGCCGGCCCCTGAGCCGGCACCGGGGTGCCGGACCGTGCGGGTGCCTCGGGTCCGCCGTCGTGCGACGGGCCGGCCGTGGGCACGACGCCGACGCTCGCGGCGAGCACCGGGTCGAGGCTGGAGGCCTCCCGCCCGACCATGAGGCCGACGAGGTCGGCCGCCGTGAGCGCCGGTGCGCCGGGCGTCCCGGCACCTCCTTCGCGGGCGAGCGGGCCGCTGCCGGCGACGCGACCGCCGCGCAGCACCGTGGCGCGGTCGCCGACGCGCATGACCTCGCCGAGCTTGTGGGTCACGAGCACGACGGCGGTCCCCGCGGCGGCGACGCGACGAACCGTGGCGAGCAGGCTGTCGACCTCGTCGGGGCCGAGGACGGCGGTGGGTTCGTCGAGGAGCAGGATCGCCGGGTCGTCGAGGAGGGCCTTGACGATCTCGACGCGCTGGCGGGCGCCGACGCTCAGGTCGCCGGCCCGGGCGTCGAGCTCGACCTGCAGGCCCAGCGTCTCGGCGATGGCGGCCAGGCGGGCGGCGAGCCCCGCCCGGTCGGGGCGCAGGCGGCGCACGCCCCGACCGAGCAGCAGGTTCTCCTGGACCGTGAGGGTGGGGACGAGGGAGAAGTGCTGGTGGACCATCGCGACACCGCGGGCGAGCGCGTCGGCCGGGGAGGAGGGGGCGAACCGCTCCCCGTCGAGGAGCACCTCGCCGGTGGTGGGCGGCAGCGAGCCGAACACGATGTTGCACAGCGTGGACTTGCCGGCGCCGTTCTCGCCGAGCACGCAGTGCACCTCCCCGGCCGCGATCTCGAGGTCGACGGTGTCGAGCGCCGTGTGGGCGCCGAAGACGCGGGTCACGCCCCGCAGGGCGAGCGCGGGTGGCGCTGCCGTGCCGTCGTCGTTCTCGCGTGCCGGGGCCGGCGGCAGGGTCGTCGTCATGGTCGGCTCCTCTCGGTCGTCCGGGTGGGTCGCGATCGTCCGGGGCCGGATCAGTACGGGGCGACCTCGCCGTCGGCGACGGACGCGGTGATCTCCTCGAGGGCGGCGACGGTGTCGGCGTCGTCGGTGCACAGCACGAACTCGGTGCCGTCACGGTCGGTCGTCAGGCCGAAGGGCACCTGCGCGGCCTCCCAGGTGCCGTCGAGCACGGACTGCACGGCGTACTCGACCTCGGTGCCGATGTCGGTGCGGACGTAGCCGACGTACGGGCTGTCCGCGGCGCACTCGCCGGGGATGGGGCCGCCGATCATGGCTGCGTCGGCGTCCTGGGCGGCCTGCTCGATGCCCTGCTTGCCGAGGTTGACGATCTGCCCGATGACGTCGACGCCCACGCCGTAGTTCGCGGCGGCGGCCTGCTTGGCCTTGGCCGGGTCGTTGAAGTCGCCGAGGTACTGCGGGGTGACGACCTCGGTGCCGGGCACGGCGGCCTCGGCGCCGTTGGCGAACGCGACCGAGGCGTTGACGATGGCGGGCAGCTCGACGCCGCCGATGAAGCCGACCTTGCCGGACTCGGAGGACAGCGCGGCGACGGCGCCGGAGAGGTACTCGGCCTCGGCCTGCTGCGGGTCGTAGTAGGCGAGGTTGTCCAGGGGCTCGGCGTCGGCGGGCCCACCGATCTCGACGAACGTGACGTCGGGGAACTGCGGGGCGACCTTGCGCAGGTCGGCGTCGGTCTGCCCGCCCACGGAGATCACGAGGTCGGAGGTGCTGGCGAACCGCACGAGGGTCTGCTCGTAGTCGGCGGAGGCGACCTCCTCGACGAACGACATGTCGACCTGGTCGCCGAGCTCGGCCTCGACGCGCTGGTAACCGAGGTAGGCGGACTCCATGAACCCGGTGTCGGAGGTCGAGCCGGGCAGGAACACGCCGACGGCGAGGGCCTCCGCCTCGCTCGCCTCGGTGGTGGCGTCGCTGCCGGCGTCGGTCTCGGCGTCGGCGGTGCCGCACGCCGTGAGGGCGAGACCTCCGACGAGCAGCGCGCCGACGGCGGCGGTGCGGCGTGCGGTGCGGTGCGGGCGGGCGAGGGCGGTGGGGCGGATGGTGCGCATGAGTCCTCCTGGTCGGTTAGCGGTATACCACTAAACGAGGAGTCTGCTGCCCGCGTGTTTCCGATGGATCAATCAGCCGTAAAGGGTGCGTGACCGCTGCCGGGCCCGCATCGGGTCGAGGACCCGGCGCCCCGGCTCAGGAACCCTGTCGCGCCCGGTTGCGGGTCCGCGTCAGCGCGACCGGGTCGATCGGCGCGGAGGCCCACGTCTCCGCCAGCGCCAGGCTGGGCTCCCGCCCGGAGGTGACGTGCGCGTGCGCCAGCCCGGCCACCGCGTCGGCGTCCCGCGCCTCGATCGCGGTGAGCATCGCCGCGTGCTCCTCGCACTGCTCGTGCGTGTCCCGCCGCTTCGTCAGGTGGAACAACCACCGCACCCGGGCGTCCAGCGGCGCGAGCATCGACTGCAGCAGCGGGTTGCCGCACGCCTGGACGACGACGGCGTGGAACCCGGCGTTCGCGGCGGCGGTGGCGGCGTCGTCCCGCCGGGCCAGGGCGTCCCGGGCTGCCTCGACCGCGGCCGACATCGCGGCGAGGTCCGCCGTCGACCGGCGCAGGGCGGCCAGCCGGAAGGCGAGCACCTCCACGCTCTCGCGGACCTCGAACAGGTGCTCCACGTCGTCGCGCGTGAACGGCGCCACCAGGGCGCCCTGGCGCGGGACCAGCACGACCAGCCCTTCGCTCTCGAGCTGGTGCAGGGCCTCGCGCAGCGGGACGCGGGAGACCCCGAGCTCGGTGGCGATGTCCCGTTCGACCAGCCGCTGCCCCGGGGCGAGGTCCAGCCCGATGATGCGCGCCTTGAGGGTCTCGTACGCGGTCTCGCGCAGGGAGCGCGGGGCGCCGCCGTCGGGGGCAGGGCTCGTGGTCACGCCACGATCCTAGAGAAGCCCGACCGCGCGCCGCTCCCGGCACGCCACGGCCCGCCCCGGACCGCGCGAGGACGACGGCGACGACACCGAGGACGATCGGCCCGACGGACGAGTGCCCGGCGTTGTCGACGACGGCTCCGACCCGGGGTCCGCGCAGGTGGCCGAGCGCGGAGAGGTCGAACAGCAGGAAGGCGGCGAGCAGCACCCGACGCCCGGCTCAGGCCGCGCGCGCCCGCACCGCCCGCTCCACGCCGCGCAGCTCGGCCAGACCCTTGAGCCGGCCTATCAGCGAGTAGCCGGGCACCACCGACCCACGCCCGAGCTCCTCCTCGAAACGCAGCAGATGGCCGTGGTCCGGCCGCATCGGCAGGCGGGCACCGCCCTCGGCCTCACGGCGGAGCTCCTCGGCGACCAGGGCCTCGACGACGCCGACCATGTCGACGTCGCCGTCCAGGTGGGCGGCCTCGTGGAACGTGCGCGGGTCGCCGGCCTCGCGGCGGGTGGAGCGCAGGTGCGCGAAGTGGATCCGCGGGGCGAGCTCGCGGGCCATCGCCACGACGTCGTTCTCGGCCAGCACGCCGTAGGACCCGGTGCAGAACGTCAGTCCGTTGGCGGGGCTGTCGACCCGGTCCAGGATCCAGCGGGCGTCGTCGGCGGTGGACATGATGCGTGGCAGGCCCAGCACGGGGCGCGGCGGGTCGTCGGGGTGGATCGCGAGGCGCACGCCGACCTCCTCGGCCACCGGGACGACGGCGTCGAGGAAGTCGCCCAGGCTGCGCCGCAGCGAGGCCTCGTCGACGTCGGCGTAGGACTCGAGCTCGGCGCGCAGCCCGTCGAGCGTCCACGCCTCCTCCGCCCCCGGCAGCCCGGCGGCGACCGTGGCGACCAGCCGGTCGACCCGGTCGGGGGTGAGGGCGTCCAGGTACCGGCGGGCGCGCTCGGTCTCGGCGTCGTCGTAGTCGGCCTCGGCGCCTGGGCGGCGCAGCAGGAACAGGTCGAACGCGGCGAAGGCGTCCTGGTCGAACCGCAGCGCGAGGGAGCCGTCCGGCAGGCGGTACCCGAGGTCGGTGCGCACCCAGTCGAGCACGGGCATGAAGTTGTAGCAGACGACGTCGATGCCGCAGGCCGCGAGGTTGCGGACGCTGGCCGCGTAGGTCTCCAGCCAGCGCTCGAACCCGGGTGCGCGGCGCTTGACGTCGTCGTGCACCGGGATGGACTCCACGACCGACCAGGTCAGCCCGGCGGCCTCGATCTCGGCCTGGCGGGCGCGGATCTCCTCGACGCTCCACACCTCGCCGTTGGGCACGTGGTGCAGGGCGGTGACGACGCCGGTCGCCCCGGTCTGGCGGACGTCGGCCAGCGTGATCGGGTCCTTCGGGCCGAACCAGCGCCAGGTGTGCTCCATCGCTGCGTCTCCTTCGTCGTGGGTCTGGCAAACGATGCCGGCGCGCACCGTGATTCGTGACGGACGCGGTGACAAACGTTTGCCAGTAGGGTACCCGGATGAGCTACGTCATCGCGGACCCCGACGGACTGCGCATCGCGGCGCCGGACGTCACGACCACCGTCGCCGTCGACCCGGGCGAGGACAGCGCCGTGCTGCTCGCCGTGGACGACCTCGTGACCGACCTCGCCCGCGTGTGCCCCGGCGCCGTCGTCGAACGCGCCACCCCGGACGCCGGAGCCGACGCCGCCCGCGCCGCGACCGTCGTCGTCGGCACCCTGGACTCCCCCCTGGTGGCCGCGGCCGTCGCCGACGGCACCCTGGACGTCGCCTGCCTGCGCGACGACGACGGCGCCCCCGTGTGGGAGGCGTTCCTCGTCGCCGCCGCCGGCGACAGCCTCTACGTCGTCGGCGGCGACCGCCGCGGCGCCGTGTACGGCGTGTACGACCTGAGCGAGCGGGCCGGCGTCTCCCCCTGGCACTGGTTCGCCGACGTGCCCGTCACCGCCCGCCCCCACCTCACCGTCGCCCGCGACACCCGGCACACCGACCACCCGTCCGTGCAGTACCGTGGCATCTTCCTCAACGACGAGGAGGAGCTCGACGCCTGGGCCGCCCGCCACACCCCCGACGGCACCATCGGCCCGGCCCTGTACGCCCGCGTCTTCGAGCTGATCCTGCGCCTCAAGGGCAACTACCTGTGGCCCGCCATGCACGTCAACGCGTTCAACGCCGACCCCACCAACGGCCGCCTGGCCCACGAGCGCGGCGTCGTCATCGGCACCAGCCACTGCGACATGCTGCTGCGCTCCAACGAGCACGAGTGGAAGCCGTGGCTCGCCGCCCAGGACGAGCACGTCGAGTACGACTACTCGATCCCCGGGCGCAACCGCGAGCTGCTCGGCGAGTACTGGCGGTCCAGCATCCGGCAGAACCGCGACTACGAGGTCGGCTGGACGTTCGGCATGCGCGGCATCCACGACAGCGGCTTCCACACCCGCGCGATCGACACCGACGAGCACCTGTCCGACGCCGAGAAGCACCGCGCCCGCGTCCGGCTGCTCTCCCGGATCATCGCCGACCAGCGCGGACTGCTCGCCGACGGCATCGGCGACGAGCGCGCCCGCGACGCGCTGCAGTGCTTCGTGCCGTACAAGGAGGTCCTGCCCCTGTACGACGACGGTCTCGACATCCCCGAGGACGTCACCCTGATCTGGGCGGACGACAGCTTCGGCACCGTGCGCCGCTTCCCCACCCCCGCCGAGCGCGAGCGCCCCGGCGGGCACGGCCTGTACTACCACTCCTCCTACTGGTCCCCCGCGCCGCGCAGCTACCTGTTCCTGTCCTCCATGCCGCTGGCGCACATGAAGAACGAGCTGTGCAAGTCCTGGGACCGCGGCATCCGCACCCTGTGGGTGAACAACGTCGGCTCGCTCAAGCCGCTCGAGCAGGACACCGAGTTCTTCCTGCGGCACGCCTGGGAGGTCGGCAAGGAGACCACCACCGCCGACGTCGAGGCCTGGACCGCGCAGTGGGTCGACCGCGACTTCTCCGGCGGTATCGGCTCCCGTGCCGCCGCGATGCTCACCGAGTGGGCGCAGGTCACGAACGTGCGCAAGGTCGAGCACCTGACCCCCCGGGCGTTCGACCTGACGGCGTTCGGCGACGAGGCCGCCCGCCGGCTCGACCGCCTGCGCGCGCTGGCCGAGGAGGCTACCGACCTGTGGGCCGGGCTGCCGGAGGACGAGCGCGACGCGTTCGTGCAGATGGTGCTGCTCAAGGTGCACGCGGCATGGCTGATGTCGGCGCAGTTCGCCCACGGCGACCGCTCCGCGCTGGCCGCCGCCCAGGGCAAGGCCGCGGCCGCCGACCACCACCTGGCCGTCTCCCGAGCCTTCGACCGCGCCAAGAAGGCGCTCATCCGCTCGTACAACACCGTGATCGCCGGCGGGAAGTGGGACGGGCTCATGACGCCCGAGGAGTTCCCGCCCCCGGGGATGCCCCTGCACCCGGCGGCTCGGCCCGCGCTGCGCGTCGCCGGTGACGGCATCGGCGTCACCGTCTGGGGCGGGCCCGGTATCGACGGCGTGGACGACGGCGGCACCCCGGCCGACGGCGGCTCCCCGGCAGCGGTTCCGGTCCTGCGGTTCGACCCGCACGGCACCCCGACGCGCTGGATCGAGGTGTTCCCCACCGGTGCGGCACCCGTCGACGTCACCCTCGAGGCCGACCCGTGGCTCGAGCTCGGCACCACCCGCGTGACCACCGCGACCGAGCAGCGGGTCGCCGTGCGGGTGCCCGACGTCGCGGCCGCGGCCGGGCGCACCGGGACCGTCGTGCTCCGCGGGACCGACGGCGTCGTGCGCGCCACCGTCACCGTCCGGGTCGCCGACGCCCCACCCGCGCCCGACGAGCCGTGCGCGCTGGAGGCCGACGGGTACGTCTCGCTCGCCGCCGACACCCCGCACGCCCGCCGCGACACGCCCGGCACCCGGTGGGCCGTCGTCGAGCACCTCGGCCGCGGCGGCGGCGGACTGCTGGAGGCCCGCGGCCAGGCGCCCGCCGGCGACCCGGCCACGGTCGCCACGCAGGGCTGCGTCGACTACCGCGTCCACCTCGACACGCCGGGCGCGCACGTCCTCGAGCTGCACCGCAGCCCCTCGCTGGACTCCGCCGGCCGGATCCGGGTCGGGGTCGCCGTCGACGACGCCCCGCCCGTCGTCGTCGAGACCACCACGACCGACGAGTACCGCGGCGACTGGACCGACGTCGTCGTCGAGGGCGTCGACCGGCTCACCGTGCGGCTGCCGTACCTCGAGGCGGGCGTCCACACGTTGCGGCTGCACGTCGTCGACGAGTGGTTCGCCCTGTCCGCCCTCGTGCTGTGGACCGGGTCGCGGCGCAGCACGGCGCTCCCGCCGCCCGCCAGCACCCGCACCGAGGCGCCCCGCACCCGGCCCGCCGACCCCGACCCCGACGTCGACCTGACCGCGCTGGCAGCGACCGCCCGCCGCGTCTACGGCGTCGACCCCGCCGACGTGCCCCTGCTGCCCACCGTGCACGTGCCGCGTACCTACTGGGACACACCCACCACCTTCACCCGCAACCAGACCGTCGAGACCCGCCTCGCGCCGCCCCGCGACCTCACCGGACCCGACGGCACCAAGGACGTCCTCGCCGCGCTGCCCACCGGCGTCCCCCGCGAGACCGGCGGCGCCCTCGCCCTCGACGTCGAACGGGCCCTGCTCGACTCCCGCGACGCCTGGACCACGACGAGCCTCGACGCGCCGCGCACCGGCTGGACGCACACCCAGGCCGAGACCTGGGGCCGCACCGGCCTGGCCCTGCACGTCCACGCACGCCGCCGCTGGGACGACCTGACCACCGCGCCCGGCCTGCACCTGCGGGTGCGGGCCGACGGCGGCACCTACCGCGCCTGGGCGCTGGTCTGCTTCACCTCGGACGACGACGACGGCCTGGCGCTCGCCGTCGACGGCACCGTCCAGCCGCCGTCGGAACAGTTCTGCGGCGGCAGCATGTTCTCCTTCGGCACCGCCCAGGAGTGGGTGTGGCACGAGGTCAGCGACCTCCACCTCGGCGCCGGTGAGCACGTGCTCTCCGTCCTCGCCCGCAAGGCCGGCTTCCGCGTCGCGCGGCTGTACCTCACCCGCGACGAGGCGCGTCCGCCCGTCGACGCCGACTGGGTCCCCTCGCCGTGCGAGGGCCGCACGCCATGAGTCGCCCCACGCTCGCCGACGTCGCCGCCCGCGCCGGCGTCGCGATCTCCACCGCGTCGCGCGCGCTGCACCGGCCGGGCCGGATCCGTGCCGAGACCGCGGCGCGCGTGCGAGCCGCCGCCGACGAGCTCGGCTACGTGCCCAGCGCGGCCGCCCGCCAGCTGCACCGGTCCAGCGCCGGAGCCGTGGCGCTCGTCGTACCCGACCTGACCAACCCGTTCTTCATGGCCCTGGTCCGCGGGTCCACCCGTCTGCTCCGCGCCCACGACGTCGTGCAGGTGGTCGCCGACGTCGAGGAGGAACCCGAGTCCGAGGAGCAGACCCTCGCGGCGCTCGCCGGGCGGGTCGACGGCATGCTGCTCGCCGCCTCCCGCCTGGACGCCGCGACCCTGTCCACCTGGTCGCGGCGGGTGCCGCTCGTCGCCGTCAACCACGACGCCGGCGACCCGGAGGTCCCGACCGTCACCATCGGCACGCAGGGCGTCGAGGAAGCCGTCGAGCACCTCGCCGGGCTCGGGCACCGGCACCTCGCCTACGCCTCCGGACCGGCGACGTCGTGGGCCGACGCCCGCCGGCGCACCGCCGTCGTCGAGACCTGCGCCCGGCTCGGGGTGCGACTGACCGACCTGGGGCACCACCCGCCCCGCCGTGACGCCGGAGCGGCGGCCGCCGACGCGGTGCTGCGCTCCGGCGCCACCGCCGTGCTGACCTTCAACGACCTGCAGGCCTTCGGCGTGCTCGACCGGCTCGCGTCCCGCGGCGTACAGGTCCCCGAGGACGTCAGCGTCATCGGCCACGACGACATCTTCGGGGCCGACCTGACCAGCCCCGCCCTGACGACCGTCACCGTGCCCGCCGAGGAGCTCGGCGCCCGGGCCGCCGCCCGGCTCCTGGGCGCGGTCGGGCTGGCCACCGCGGCGCCGTCCGCTCCCCCGGCGGCGACCGGTCCGGCGTCGACCGGCCCCGACCGGCTCGCCACCCACCTCACCGTACGCGGGTCGACGGCGCCGGTGTGACGCCGTCGGACCGCCCGCCCGGGAGCCGCGGGAACCGGCCCGCAGGCCGTAGCGTTCACCAGGACAGCGGCGCCCGACCGGGCGGCCGCGGACCGGAGGGAGACCGTGGACGCGGAGACATGGCGGAACATCGCCCTGGTGCTGGGGTTCGTGCTGCTCGGGGGTGTGTTCGCCGGGACCGAGTTCGCCCTGGTCTCGCTCCGTGAGGGGCAGATCGACGAGATCGAGCGGCGCGGGTCCCGCGGACGCCGCGTCGCCCGGGTGGCCCGCGACCCCAACCGGTTCCTCGCCGCGGTGCAGATCGGCGTCACCGTGGCGGGCTTCTTCTCGGCGGCATACGGGGCCTCGACGCTCGCGCCCGACGTCGCACCGCTGCTCGAGGGTCTCGGGCTCGCCGAGACGACCGCGCAGACCGTCGCGCTCGTCGCCCTCACGCTGATCATCGCGTACGCCTCGCTCGTGCTCGGCGAGCTGGTGCCCAAGCGCATCGCCCTGCAGCGTTCGGCGCAGGTCGCGCTCGTCGTCGGCCCGCCGCTCGACCGGTTCTCCTGGCTCATGCGACCGGTGATCTGGCTGCTGTCGAAGTCGACCGACGCCGTCGTCCGGCTCGTCGGCGGCGACCCGCAGGCCCGCGGCGAGGAGATGTCCGACTCCGAGCTGCGCGACCTCGTCAGCCGGCACCCGAGCCTGCCGCCCGAGGAGCGCACCATCCTCGCCGACGTCCTCGCCGCCGGGGACCGCACGCTCGCCGAGGTCATGCGCCCGCGCGGCGACGTGACGTTCCTGTCCGCGGCGCTCACGGTCGACGAGGCCGTCGACGAGGTCCGCCGCCTGCCCTGGTCGCGCTACCCGGTGCTGGGTCAGGACTTCGACGACGTCCTCGGGTTCGTGCACCTGCGCGACCTGGTGCGTGCCCAGGGGCACGGCGCACGACGGCGGACCGTGCGGGAGATCGCCCGGCCCGTCCTCGAGCTGCCCGGCACCAACCGGGTGCTGCCCTCGATGTCCGCGATGCGGCGCGACGGCACCCACCTGGCCGTCGTCCGCGACGAGTACGGCGGCACCGACGGCATCGCGACCCTGGAGGACCTCGTCGAGGAGCTCGTGGGCGACATCCGCGACGAGCACGACCCCCGCCGCCGCGAGATGCCCGACGACGCCGTCGACGCCGGCCTCACGCTCGAGGACTTCGCGCGGGTCACCGGCGTGGAGCTCGCCGAGGGCCCGTACGAGACCGCCGCGGGGTACGTGCTCGCCGAGCTCGGGCGGCTGGCGGAGGTCGGGGACACCGTGGCCGCCGGCGACGCCACCCTGACCGTGACTGCCGTGGAGAAGCAGCGGATCCGGGCCGTGCGCGTCGACCGCACCGCCGAGGGAGGCGACACCCCCGCGACGTAGGCAACTCATTCGCGAGGTAGGCAACTTTCTCGCGAGGTAGGCAATTCTCCTGCGGGGTAGGCGACCTTCCGGTCGGGTAGGCGACCTTCGCGCGAGGTAGGGCACGTTGGCGCGCCCTGTCTCGCGGCGGGTCTGCCTAGCTCACGAGGAAATTGCCTACCTCGCGGAGAAGTTGCCTACCTCGCGGGTGGTGGAGCGTCGGGCGCCGGGGCGTGGCGCTCGAGGAACTCGTAGACGTCGGTGTCGTCCACCCCGGGGAACACGCCGCGTGGCAGGGCCGCGAGCACCTGCTGGTGCATCCGGGCGCTCGGCCAGGAGCGCCCCTCCCACCGGGCGGTGAGGTCGGCCGGCGGCCGCTGGCAGCACGCCGGGTCCGGGCAGCTCGAGGTGTGCCGCACCTGGGTGTCACGCCCCCGGAACCACTTGGCGTGCGCGTACGGCACGCCCACGGTGATCGAGAACTCCCGCCCGTCGGACGCCGTGCCCGTCTGCATCGAGTCCCAGAACGTCCCGGCCGGGGTGTCGGTGTACTGGTACGACTCGGTCGCCCGGTCCCGACGGGTGAACGCCTCCCGCGCGGCCCACCACCGGCACACGGGCTGCCCCTCGATGGCGCCCGTGACGTCCTGCGGCAACGGCAGACCGTCGTTGGCGTACCCGCGGAAGAGGGCGCCGTCGTCGCCGACCCGCAGGAAGTGCAGCGGGATCCCCAGGTGCACGGTGGCCAGGTTGGTCAGGCGCATCGCGGCGGCCTCGTGCGTGACGCCGAACGAGTCGCGGAAGTCCTCCACGGCGAGGTCCTTGACCTGCTTGCGCTCGGTGAGGAACTCCACGGCGGCGGTCTGCGGCATGAGGCAGGCGGCCGCGAAGTAGGTGATCTCGACGCGCTGGCGCAGGAACTCCGCGTAGCTGCGGGGCCGTTCGTGTCCGAGCACGCGGTGGGCGATGGCCTGCAGGGCCAGGGACCGCAGCCCGTGCCCGCCGGGGATCGAGGCGGGCGGCAGGTAGATGCGGCCGTTCTCCCAGTCGGTGACCGAGCGCGCCGACCGCGGCAGGTCGCCGACGTGCAGGATCGTGAGCCCGAGGTCGCGGGCCATCCGCGCCACCGCGCGGTGGGTCAGTGCGCCGCCGGTGTAGCCGGCCCGCCGCGCCATCTCCTCGCCGAGCACCTCGATGTCAGGCATGTGGTTGTCGCGTTCCTGGCGTTCGCGACGCAGCACGGTGTTGGCGCGGCGCGCCTCCTCGGGCGTGGCGATGGCCTCCTCCTCGCGCCGCGCGAGCTCGCCGTGCAACCCGACGAGCTGTTCGAGGACCGGCACGGGGAGCTTCTGGCTCGGCTTGATCGCCGGCAGCCCCAGCGCACCGAAGAGCGGGCCGCGCTGGGCGCGTTCGAGGGCGATCTCCAGCTCGGCGCGGCGCGACGGCGGTTCCGCGGCGAGGAGGTCGGCCAGCGGGACGTCGAGGGCTGCGGCGAGGGCGCGCAGCAGCGACAGCCGGGGCTCCCGGCGCCCGTTCTCGATGAGCGACAGCAGGCTCGGCGCGGCCTCGACCCGCTCCCCGAGGGCGCCGAGCGTGAGACCGCGGGCGGTCCGGGCGTGCCGGATGCGGCGGCCCAGGGTGATCAGGTCCGGGGTGTCCGACGACGGTTCGACCGACATGCTTTTCACGCTACGTGAAGATCGGCGAAACTTCACGGCCGGATCACCCGGAATCCGGGTCGCAATGGCGCCAGAGTGTGAAGCAGAGCCCGTCGCGACGGCGGGGAGCATCCCACCACGGAGGAGCCATGACGTTCACCGCGAACCCCCGACGCACCCGGCTGGCGCTGGCCGAGCTGGCGCCGGACGTCTTCACCCCCGCCCCGACCGCCGCCGGCCCGGCCGCGCACCGTCCGCCGTCGTCCCGCGACGCCCGCGCCTGGGTGGCCGAGATCGCCGAGCTCACCCAGCCCGACGAGATCGTGTGGTGCGACGGCTCCGCCGCGGAGAAGCAGCGCCTCATCGACGAGATGGTCGCCGCCGGCACCCTGCTCAGGCTCGCCGACGAGAAGCGACCGAACTCCTACCTGGCCCGCTCGGACCCGTCGGACGTCGCCCGCGTCGAGTCGCGCACGTTCATCTGCTCCGAGCGCGAGGACGACGCCGGCCCCACCAACAACTGGCGCGACCCCGCCGCGATGCGGGTCGAGCTCGACGAGGTCTTCAGCGGGTCGATGCGGGGCCGCACCCTGTACGTGGTGCCGTTCTCCATGGGCCCGGTGGGCGGCCCCATCTCCCAGGTCGGCATCGAGATCACCGACTCGCCGTACGTCGTGGTGTCCATGCACGTGATGACTCGCGTCGACTCCCGCGTCATGGACCTGATCGACGCCGGGCAGCAGTGGGTGCCCGCGGTGCACTCCGTGGGCGCGCCGCTCGTCGACGGCGACGGCACCCGCCACGACGACGTCGCCTGGCCCTGCAACGAGGACAAGTACATCGTCCACTACCCCGAGACCCGCGAGATCTGGTCCTACGGCTCCGGCTACGGCGGCAACGCGCTGCTCGGCAAGAAGTGCTTCGCGCTGCGCATCGCCTCGGCCATGGGCCGCGACGAGGGCTGGCTGGCCGAGCACATGCTGCTCATCCGGGTCACGTCCCCCGAGCAGCGGCAGTACCACCTCGCCGCCGCCTTCCCCAGCGCGTGCGGCAAGACCAACCTCGCGATGCTCCAGCCCACCGTGCCCGGCTGGAAGGTCGAGACGATCGGCGACGACATCGTGTGGATGCGCCCCGGGCCGGACGGGTCGCTGCGCGCGATCAACCCCGAGGCGGGGTTCTTCGGCGTCGCGCCGGGGACGGGCGTCGAGACCAACCCGACGGCCATCGAGACCCTGACCCACGACGTCATCTTCACCAACGTCGCCCTGACCGACGACGGCGACGTCTGGTGGGAGGGCCTGACCCCCGAGCCCCCGGCGCACCTGATCGACTGGCAGGGTCAGGACTGGACGCCCGACGCCGGCCGTCCGGCCGCGCACCCCAACTCACGGTTCACCGTCGCGGCGGAGCAGTGCCCCACCATCGCCGACGTCTGGGAGGACCCGGCCGGGGTGCCGGTGGATGCGATCGTGTTCGGCGGGCGGCGCGCCTCGAACGTGCCGCTGGTCGCGCAGGCGACGAGCTGGGACCACGGCGTCTTCCTCGGGGCCACGATCAGCTCCGAGCGCACCGCCGCGGCGGAGGGCGCCGTCGGCGAGCTACGTCGTGACCCGTTCGCGATGCTGCCGTTCTGCGGCTACAACATGGCCGACCACTGGAGTCACTGGCTCGAGGTGGGCGCCGGGCTCTCCTCGGAGCGCCGGCCCAAGATCTTCGGGGTGAACTGGTTCCGCAAGGATGCCGACGGCCGGTTCATCTGGCCCGGGTTCGGCGAGAACTCCCGTGTCGTGAAGTGGATCGCGGAGCAGATCGACCGTTCGCGCGGGGTGCGGACCGACAGCGGTGCCGTCACCTCCCCCGTCGGGCTGCTCCCCGCCCCGGGTGCCCTCGACCTGGACGGCCTGGACGTCTCCGAGGCCGACATGGCCGCCCTGTTCGACGTCCCGCGCGAGGCCTGGCTCGCCGAGACCGACCTGACCGCGGAGTTCTTCGCCCGGTTCGGCGACCGGCTGCCCGCGGCGATGACCGCCCAGCTCGAGCGCCTGCGCGGCCGCCTCGCCTGACCCCTGGTCGGCATCGAGCGTGCTGGCTTCTTCCCTTCACGGCCTGGTTGATGGAGAAGCCAGCACGCTCGACGCGCACCCGGGGGTCAGTAGGTCATCCCCATGAGCTCGCGGACGTCGGTCAGGGTCCCGGCCGCCAGCACGTTCGCCCGCGCGTTGCCCCGCGCCAGCACCTCGCCGACGACGGCGGCACCGTCGGCCGCGAGCGCCCGCCGTCGGGCCCGCAGCGACCGCAACCCTTCCACGACCGCCTCGGTGACGACGTCCTTGAGCCGTCCCGCACCCGCCGCACCGATCGCGTCGGCCAGGGCTTCCGGCGTCGTCCCCGCGAAGTGCGCACCGATCCGCAGCAGGTTGGCCACCTCGGGCCGCTGCTCCGGCTCGTAGGTGATGTGCCGTGCGGAGTCGGTGCGCGCCCGCCGGAAGAACGCCGCCGTGTCGTCCTCCGACGCCCGCAGCTCGAGCGCGTTGCCACGGGACTTGGCCATCTTGGCGCCGTCGTGGCCCAGCACGGTCAGCGAGTCCGTGAGCAGCGCGTCCGGTTCGGCGAAGTACGGCTGGGCGGCGGTGAACCGCTGGTTGAAGCGGCGCGCCACGGCGCGGGTGGTCTCCAGGTGCGGGAGCTGGTCGGCGCCGACGGGCACGAGGTTGCCGTGCATCGCGAGGATGTCGGCGGCCTGGTGGACGGGGTAGGTCAGCAGCAGCCCGGACATGCCGCGTCCCTGCCGTCCGACGGCGTCGGCGGCCTCGGCCTTGACGGTCGGGTTGCGTTCCAGCTCGGCGACGGTCACCAGGGACAGGAACGGCAGCATCAGCTGGTGCAGGGCGGGGACGGCGGAGTGGGTGAAGATCGTGGTGCGGTCGGGGTCGATGCCGGCCGCGAGGTAGTCGAGCACCACCTCGCGCACGACGGCGGGCAGGTCGCCGGTCTCGTCGCGGTCGGTGATGACCTGGTAGTCGGCGATCACGAGGACGACGTCGAGACCGGCCTGCTGCAGCCGGACCCGGTTGGCGAGCGTGGCCAGGTGGTGGCCGAGGTGCAGGGCGCCGGTGGGGCGGTCGCCGGTCAGGACGCGGAACCGGGACGGGTCGCGGTCGATCTGCGCCTCGATCTCGGCGCTGCGTTCGCGCGCGGCACGGACCGAGGCGGTCCCGGCGCCGGCAGCGGGCGTCGGTGCGGTGGCGGGGACGACGGTGATGGCGGGTTCTCCTTCGGTGGGGAGCGGCCCACCGGTGCCCGACGTCGGCCGTTGCGCGACGAGTCCCGGGCTGCGGCGGGCAGCTCGGGACTCGGGTGGCTCGGGGCGCGTCAGGTCACGGCTGCTGTCGCAGCCGCCACCAGTCGTTGCGCCTCGTCATGGTCGCCAGCGTAGCGCGCCGGACGGCGGTCCTGGGGGCGGGCTGCCAGGATCGGGACCATGAGTATCGAGGTGCTCGCCCTGTTCGCCGTCCTGGTGCTCGCGTGGGCGCTCGTCTCGGGTGCGTTGCAGCGCCGGGAGGTGACGGGGCCCCTGGTGTTCGTCGCCGCCGGCGCGCTGCTGTCGAACGACGCCTGGGGGCCGTTCCCGGTGGACGTCGAGACGGCGTCGGTGCACACGCTCGCCGAGATCGCGCTCGCCCTGGTGCTGTTCGGCGACGCGGTGCGCATCGACCTGCGCAACCTGCGCCGCCACGCCGGCATCCCGACCCGTCTGCTGACGATCGGCCTGCCGCTGACCCTGGCGCTCGGCCTGGGGACCGCGCTGCTGGTGCTGACCGACCTGCCCTGGGAGCTCGCCCTGCTCGTCGCCGCGGCGCTGGCCCCGACGGACGCGGCGCTCAGCGCCCAGGTGGTCGGCGACCGCCGGGTGCCCGGGCGGCTGCGCGTCGCGCTGAACGTCGAGTCCGGACTCAACGACGGCATCGCCACCCCGGTCGTCACGCTCGCCGTCGCCCTGGCGGCCACGTCGCTCGGGGTCGGGTCGCCCGAGCGTTCCGGACCGGGCGGCGCCGTGCTCGAGCTCGGTCTCGGCGTGCTGATCGGCGGCGGGCTCGGGCTGCTCGGAGCCTGGGGCGTCACGGCGTCCGCCCGGCGCGGCTGGGCCGAGGCCGGGGCTCCGCCGCTCGGGACGCTCGCGACCGGGGTCGGCGCGTTCGCGCTCGCGGTCGCCGTGGAGGGCAACGGGTTCGTGGCGGCGTTCGTCGGCGGGCTGGCGTTCGGTCTGGTCGTCGACCGGCAGCGCTCCGACGAGCAGGAACTCACCGAGCTCACCGAGCTGGGGGGCGAGCTCATGACCTTCGTGGTGTGGTTCCTGTTCGGGGCCGCCCTGGTGCCGCTGGCCCTGGAGCACCTGAGCCTGGCGACCGTGGGCTACGCCGTCCTGAGCCTGACGGTGCTGCGGATGCTGCCCGTGACGCTGGCTCTGGTGGGAACGGGGTTGCCGCGCCGGGACGTGCTGTTCCTCGGCTGGTTCGGACCGCGCGGTCTGGCCTCGGTGGTCTTCGCGCTCCTGGCGATCGACACGCTCGGCGAGTCCGAGCCGGTCACGTCCGCGGTGGCGACGATCGCCACGACCGTCATGCTCTCGGTGCTGCTGCACGGGGTCACCGCGGGGCCGGCGGCCGCGCGGTACGGGGTACGGGACGACACCCCGGTGCGCGGCCGGGCCAGCCGACTCGGTCGGCAGCGACGCTAGGACACCTCGCCCCTCACGCCTCGGGCGCGGTGTCGGCCTGCACGGAGAGCACGTGCTCCAGGTCGGAGGCGTCCACGAGCGGGTCGTCCAGGTCGACGGTGATCTGGGATTGCGCGAGCAGCCGTGCGCCGCCGGTGATGGTCGAGTGCAGCGCCCCGAACTCCCCCACCTGGGTGTCCTCCAGCACCGTCCCGACGAACCGGTTGCCGCGCGGGGAGATCGTCTCGAGCGACTCACCCTCGGCGATCTGCCCGCGCCGGGACATCAGCGCCAGGCGGGCCGAGGTCCCCGTCCCCGTGGGGCTGCGGCACAGCACGCCCGGATGGACGTAGGTGGCCGACGGCGACTCGTAGCGTCCCGCACCGATCTCCCGGACCGGGCCCGTGAAGTGGGCGAACGGCAGCGGACCCACGTGTCCCAGGTCCGGGTGCTCCTCGCGCAGCCCGGGCCGCGCGGCCCGCACGAACGCGTCGCCGAACGCGGTCAGCGCGATCTGGCTCTCGGCGTCGATGGTGAACCCGTACCGGCTCGCGTCGACCACGGCGTAGTACGCCCCGGACCACACCAGGTCGAACTGGACGCGGCCGTAGTGCGGCACGTCGACGGACAGCCCCTCGTCGGCCACGTAGGCGGGTTCGCCCTGGGTGGTGATGGAGCGGACCCGACCTCCCTCGTTGCGTGCCGAGACGCGGGCCAGGCCGGCCGGGGACTCCAGGACGACCTGCTGCAGTCCCTCGACCATGGGGATCATGCCGCTGGACAGCAGCGCCGTCGCCGTGCAGATCGTGTTGGACCCGGAGTACAGGGGGTACCCCATCGCCTCCATGATGATGTAGCCGGCCTGCGCCTCGGGGTGGCTGGGCTCCACGATGAGGTCCACCGACATCGCCGGGTCGCCGTACGGCTCGGACAGCAGCAGCCGCCGCAGCCCGTCGCCCTCGTGCTGCAGGTAGCGGGCCTTCTCCAGCACCGACGCCCCGGGTAGCGGCTCGACGCCGGCGGTCACGATCCGCGAGACGTCGCCGCCGGACTGGGTGTCGATGAGGTGCAGCGTGCGCTCACGGTGCATGGGGCGCTCCCACGGTGTCCCAGTGCCGGTCGGGGACGACGACCAGCTTGCCGATGTAGGTCTTGGCCATGAAGGTGCGCTGCGCGTCGTGGAAGGCGGACAGCGGGAACGTCCGGTCCAGGAGCGGCTTGATGTCGCCGTTCTCGATGTAGCGGACCAGGCGGCGGAACGCCGTGCGGGTGCCCTGCGAGGACCCGTGCAGCTCGAGCTGCTTGAGGTACATGGTGCGCAGGTCGAGGTCCACGACGGGGCCGCCGATCGCGCCGGCCGTGGTGTACCGGCCCTCGGGACGCAGGATGCGCAGCAGGTCGTTGAACATCGGCCCGGCCACGAGGTCGGCGACGACGTCGACGGGTGCACCCACGACCCGCTCGGTCTCGGCGACCAGGTCGTCGGTGTCGCGCAGGATGACGTCCTCGGCGCCGATCTCGCGCAGGGCGTCCTCCTTGCCGGCGCTCGTGACGGCGTACGGGATGGCACCGCGGACCCGGGCGAGCTGGACGATCGCGGACCCGACGCCGCCGGAGGCCCCGGTGACGAGCACCCGCTCGCCGGCGGCGAGCCGGGCCCGGTCGAGCATCTGCTCCGCGGTGAGATAGGCGCAGCAGAACGTGGCGAGCTCGGCGTCGGAGATGTCGCTGGTGATCTCGTAGGCGTTCTCGGCCGGCACCACCTGGTACTCGGCGTACCCGCCGTCGCGCCCGTGGCCGATGTAGTCGATGTCGGCCAACGAGTCGTCGCCCTCGGGGCGGTTGTAGATCGAGAAGTCCACCATGACGCGTTCACCGACGCGTCCGGCGGGCACGCCCTCGCCGGCGGCGACGATCACCCCGACCGAGTCGGTGCCCTGGATCCGGGGGAACTCCAGCGTGGAACGGCCGCGCCGCCAGGTGGACACCTCGGCGGCGTCGGTCTCGGTGCCGTAGGCCCCCTCGCGGACCCACACGTCGGTGTTGTTCATGCCGCAGGCGTGGACCTCCAGCAGGACCTCGCCGGGGCCGGGGCTCGGGGTGGGTACGTCCTCGCGGTACTCGAGCTGGTCGAGCCCGCCGTGGCCGACGAGCTGGACCGCCTTCATCTGGGCTGGGATCGACTCCATCCATCGAGCCTAGGGGCGCCTGCGCGGCGCCGCTGCACGAACCGTTCCGGCGTTCGAGACGACAGCTCACGGCCCGAGCAGAGCCGCGGGGACGACGGCGATGCCGTCGGCCCGCCGATACGCCTCGTTCCCGGTCGTGATCACGACCGCGTCGACGAGATCGTCGCCGATCCGATCCCGGAGCCAGTGCAGGTGCTTCACGTGCTCGTCGCGGACGGTCGCGGCGAGCTTGACCTCGACGGCGAGGACGCGCCCGTCGTCGCGCTCGACGACGAGGTCGACCTCGTGACGCCCCTTGGCGTCCCGTAGGTGCCGAACCCTGCCCTCGGCGTTGTCCGCATACACCTTGACGTCGAGGCTGACGAGCGACTCGAAGAGCGCCCCCAGCAGCGTGCCGTCACGCAGAGGACGGGGCGCGTCTCGGCGTCCGAGCAGAGCATCAGCGCCGACGCCGAGCAGGCGCGCAGCGAGCGCCGGATCAGCCAGCTGGTGCTTCACGGCACGTCCGAGCCTCTCGAGGTGGTTCCTCGACGGCATCCACGCCTCGACCGGGTCGAGCAACCACAAGTCGGTCAGGGCGTCCCGATACCGCACCGTTGTCGTCTTCGCCGGCTGTGGACCCTCGCCGCCGACGGCGGCCCGAAGGATCTTCTCGTAGCTCACGGTGGCCGACGACGCCGCCGCGTATGCCGCGAGCCACCGGCGCAGCGTGTCCGGCCGGCGCACCGGGTAGCCCTGGTCGATCATCTCCCGCTGCACGACGTTGTCGAGGTAGGAGTCGAGCTCGGCGCGACGCAAGCGTGCAGGGAGACCCCGAATCGCGGGAAACCCTGATGCCACGATCTCTTCGACGTAGTCCTCGAGCACCACGTCCGTGCGGCCGCCGATCTCCGCCGACCCGTCGAGCAGGCGGGCGAGGCTGACCGTCGACGCCGAGACACCACGCTCAGCAAGACTCATCGGGCGCATCCGCAGTCCGACGATTCGCCCTGCTCCGGAGTGGATCCGGGCACCCTGGGGCGGTGAGCTGCCCGTCAGGAGGAACGACGCCGATGGCGCTCCGTCGTCGACGGCGTGCCGCACCAGGTTCCAGCTCTCGGGCCAGGCCTGCCACTCGTCGACGAGCAACGGCCGCTCGAGCATGTTGATCAGGCCGGGATCGGCGATCAGCCGTTCCAGGTCGCGCTCGGTGTCGAGGCGGAGGACGGTGCGTGCGCGCTGACGCGCGGTCGACGTCTTGCCGACACCGCGGGGACCGTGGATCGAGATCGCGCGAAGATCGGCCAGCTCGTCGAGCAGCCCGTCGATCACTCGCGGCACGTAGGCGACCATGACGCTACGCTACCATTGCTCCATTCTCCAATGGTCGGTTTTTCCACCTGAAAGGAGGCGTTCTTTCCACGCCGTGAGAGACCGATGCTCCGGTGGGAGAATCGTCGTCGTGCCAGAGCCAGAACCGTCCGACGCCGGGACGCCCGCCGGTGCACCGCCGCCGTCCCCGCATCTTCACGTCGTGTACTTCGAGCCGCGCATCCCCGGCAACACCGGCTCGGCGATCCGACTCGCCGCCGTCACCGGGGCACGGCTGCACCTCGTCGAGCCCCTCGGCTTCGACCTGTCCGAGGCCAAGCTCAAGCGGGCCGGCCTGGACTACCACGACCTGGCCGTCATGGACGTGCACCCCAGCCTCGACGACGTCCTCGACACCCTGCCCGACGCCCGCGTCTTCGCCTTCACCACGCGCGCGACGACGTCGTACACGGACGTCACCTACGCCCCCGGCGACGTGCTGCTGTTCGGCCCCGAACCCACCGGGCTGCCCGACGACGTGCTCGCCCACCCGCGCCTGACCAACCAGCTCAAGATCCCCATGCTCGCCGGCCGCCGGTCCCTCAACCTCACCAACGCCGCCTCGATCGCCGTCTACGAGGCCTGGCGGCAGACGGGGTTCGCCGGCGCCTGACCGCCGGCGGAGCGTCCCCCACGCGCCGGCGGTCGCCTCACCTCTCGCTGGGCGTTTCCTGCGAAGCGAGAAGGGGTCCTGCCGCTCTCAGGTCAGCAGCCAGGTGACCGCCCGCAGCAGCAGGCGGGCGTACGTCGGCGAGTCGTAGGCGCGCACGTCGTGCCCGAGCCCCGAGTAGAGCGTGCGCCCGCCGTGCTCCTCGGTGGTCCACAGCACCGGGTGCTGCTCACCGTCGTCGTCGAGGACCCAGCCGAGCACCTGGGACGACTCGGCCACGGACAGCCGGCAGTACCGCTCGTCCTCGAGCTCCACCGGCCCCGCACCCACCACCAGCGGGTGCCCGCCCGTGGCGAGCTTCAGCTCAGTCGGCCCGAACGGCGGGTGATAGGACTCTCCCGCGATCCACCGGCCGCCCAGGATCTGGGGCCAGTCGGCCGCGTCGGCGAACGTGTTGGCCGCCTGGTGCACCGCGAGGATGCTGCCGCCGTCGCGCGCCCAGCCGGCCAGCCGGTCGTGGAAGGCGGACCAGGCGTCGTCGTCGGGCCCGATCCCCGCCTCGAGGAACCCCGGCCAGGACGTCCCGGCGTTGACGACCAGCAGGTCGAACTCCTCGAGGTCGTCCAGGGCGTCCGGGAACGTGGACCGCAGCACCACCTCGGACGCACGGTCGTGCACCTCCACCTCGGAGAGCATGAGCGCGAGGCGATGGCTGGTGGCCGCGTGGTCGTGCCACGGGTCCTCGTAGCGGCCACGGCCGGTCAGGATCAGGATGCGGTGCGTCTTCTCGGAGTCCTGCGTCGTCACGTGCCCGATCCTGTCACGCCGGCCCGCGGGACACCGGGCGACCCGGTCACGATCGCGGTCTCGGGCAGCACGAAGCACCGCCGGCACAGCGCCTCGTAGGTGAAGGTGCCGTCGTCGGGCAGCGGCTCCGAGGCGCCCAGCGGCTCCAGGAACGGGATGCCGTCGCGCAGCACCTGGGTGAACGCGGCGTGCAGGTCCTGGCAGCGGTCGCACACGGCCCGCCGGTAGCGCACGTCGGTGGGGCCGAGCTCGAGCAGCGCCCGGATCGTGGCGAACAGCTCGCCGCGATGATCGAGGTCGATGCCGCAGGCGAGCACGCGGGTGCCGCGCAGCACCAGCTCCTCGACGACGCGCACGTCCGCCGGGGTGAACATGTGGACCTCATCGACGGCGACGACGTCCTCGGTGGTGTGCAGCAGCGGTTCGAGCGTCTCGAGCTTGATGGTCGGCACCGAGGCCCCGGTGCGCGAGGTGATGTGGTCGTCACGGACGTGCCGGGCGGACTGCACGACCGCGCAGCTCAGCCGCGAGTACGCCAGGGGCGCCATCTGCGCGATGAGGTCGAGCGACTTGCCGGACTTCATGGGTCCGAGCACCAGCGACAGCTCCACCGTGCCACCTCCCGTCCGACGTCGACGGGCCGGCCCCCGCCGCACAGCACCCTAGCTCTCGGTGCCGGTGGGACGTGCCGCCGCGGCCCGGGCCAGGACCGCACGGGCGTGCGCCAGGACCGGCGCGTCCACCATCGCGCCGGCCACGCGGCGCGCCCCGCCACCAGGGCCCGGGCCCGCCTGCGCAGCGCCACCAGGGTTCGCCCCGGGAGCACCGTCGAGGTCCGCCCCGGAAGCCGCCAGCACCGCCCGCGCGCGCTCGACGTCGGCCGACGACGGCGCGTACGCCTCGCGCACGACGGCGGCGTGCGTCGGGTGCACGCACATCGTCGCCGTGAACCCGACGGCGACGGCGTCGAGCGCCTCGGCGCGGACACCGTCCAGGTCGTCGAGGGCCAGGTGCACGGCGTCGACAGCGGCCTTCCCGGCGGCTCCGGCGGCGAGCAGCACGGCGGACCGGGCGTGCCGGGCCACGTCCCGGTAGGTGCCGTCGTCGTGCCGGCTGGACGTCCCGCCCAGGGACGCCACGAGGTCCTCGGCGCCCCACGCGAGCGCGACGACGTCGGCCCGGGCGGCGAGCGCCGGCGCGGCCAGCACCCCGGCGGCCGACTCGCACAGCGCCACGACGGCGTACGGGCTGCCGCCCGGACCCAGCAGCGGGCCAACGAACCGGCCGTCCGCCTTGGGCAGCATCACGGTGGTGTAGTCCGTGTCGGCGAGGGCGTCGAGGTCGCGCCGGTGGTCGTCGGTGCCCACGGGGTTGATGCGCACCAGGGTCCTGGCCGGGTCCAGCGGGTGACGGCGCAGGGCGTCGCGCGCGGCGGGGCGGGCCGCCGGGTCGACGCCGTCCTCCAGGTCGATCAGGACGGCGTCGGCGCGCTCGGCGGCCTTGGCGTACCGGTCGGGACGGTCGGCCGGGCAGAACAGCAGCGCCGGGCCGAGGGTGAACGGGGCCGGGGTCACGGTTCCTCCGCCGCGTCCGCCGTCGGGCCGCCCGCCTGCTCCGCCACGTAGCGTTCGTGGCCGTCGCGGGTCCACACCATGACGGTGCGGCGCGCGACGGCCACCACCGCGTCGTCCTGGTTGGTGCCGACGTGCTCGAGCGTCACGATGCCCGTGCCGGGCCGGGACGACGACGGCCGGCGGGTCACGACCGTCGTCGCCCCGTAGAGCGTGTCCCCGGCGAACATCGGTGCCGGGAACCGGATCGACTCGAACCCGAGGTTGGCCACGATGGTGTCGCGCGTCAGGTGGCCCACGGACAGTCCGACGAGCGTGGCGAGGGTGAGCATCGAGTTCATCAGCGGCTTGCCGAAGGGTTGGCCGGCCGCCCACGCGGCGTCGAGGTGCAGCGCCTGCGGGTTCATCGTGGCCGCGCTGAACAGGGTGTTGTCCGCCTCGGTCAGGGTGCGGCCGGGCCGGTGCACGTAGCGCACGTCCTCGACGAGGTCGTCGAAGTAGAAGCCGTGCTGGATCTCGTCCCTCATGCGGCTCCTCCTCTGCATGACCGCTGCGGTGCCTCGCTCCGGCACACCTCGTCCCTCGGCGTCCCTCCGCGGGGGCTCCTCGCGCTCATGCGGCGAACCCGAGGTCGCGGGCGATGATCATGAGCTGGACCTCGGTGGTGCCCTCGCCGACCTCGAGCACCTTGGCGTCCCGGTAGTGGCGGGCCACGGGGTTCTCGTTGAGGAACCCGTACCCGCCGAAGATCTGCGAGGCGTCGCGGGCGTTGGCCATCGCGGCCTCGCCCGAGGTCAGCTTGGCCACCGACGCCTCGGCCTTGAACGGCTTGCCGTGGACGAGCTTCTGGGCGGCGTCGAGCCAGCACAGCCGTGCGGCGTGCACCCGGGCCTGCATCCGGGCGAGGGTGAACGCGACGTGCTGGTTGGCCCCGATGGCGTGGCCGAACACCTCGCGCTCCCGCGCATACCGCACGGCCTCCTCGAGACAGCCCTGGGCGGCACCGGTGGCGAGCGCCGCGAAGGCGATGCGGCCCTCGTCGAGCGCCCGCAGGAAGTTCGCGTACCCGCGCCCGCGCTCGCCGAGCAGGTTGTCCTTCGGCACCCGGACACCCTCGAGGGTGAGGGGGTGGGTGTCGGAGGTGTGCCAGCCGACCTTGTCGTAGCTCTCCCCCACCGTCAGCCCGGGCGTCCCCGACGGCACGAGGATCGTGGAGAGCTCGGGCGTCCCGTCCTCCCGGCGGTCAGTGACGGCCGTGATGGTGATGACGCTGGTGATCGGGGTCCCGGAGTTGGTGATGAACTGCTTGGACCCGTCGATCACCCACTCACCGTCGTCAGCGCTGCCGCCGGTACCGTGTTCCAGCCGCGCCGTCGTGCGGGTGGCTCCGGCGTCGGACCCGGCCCCGGCCTCGGTGAGCCCGAACGCGCCCAGTGCGCGGCCGGAGACGAGGTCGGGCAGCCACCGCTCGCGCTGGGCGGCGGTGCCGTGCCGGTAGATGGGCATGATGCCGAGCCCGACGCCGGCCTCGAGGGTGACGGCGATGGACTGGTCGACGCGGGCGAGCGCCTCGACGGCGAGGCACAGCGAGACGTAGTCCTCCCCCTGGCCGCCCACGTCGACGGGGAACGGGAGTCCGAAGAGCCCGAGCTCGCCCATCTGGGCGATGATCTCCACGGGCAGGCGCCGCTCCGTGTCGTACCGGTACGCGGCCGGCGCGACGACGTCGTCGGCGAACTCGCGGACCGTCTGGCTGAGCTTGCGCTGCCGGTCGGTCAGCGCGGTGGACGAGGTATCGGCGATCATGACGCTCCTTCGCGTTCGACGACGGCGACCACCTGGTCGAGGCGGACCTGGTCGCCCGGGTGCACCAGGACGCGCAGGGTCCCTGCGGCCGGTGCGGACAGGGGGTGCTCCATCTTCATGGCCTCGACGACCACGGCGGCGGCGCCGGCCTCGACGGGGCCCGCCGGATGGGTGGCGGTGACGGTGCCGGGCATCTGGGCACGCAGCTCCAGCGGTCCGACGGCGGAGGTGGCGGCGGCCGGATCGGCGGCGGCAGCGCGTTCGGCCCGGAGCGTCGCCGCCCGCTCGGCCCGGTCGAGCACCGTCCAGGCGGTGGTGCGGCCCTCGACCGCGACCCACACGGTGCGGGGCGCGGCCGGATCCTCCGCGACGGTGACCGGGAGGGTCCGCCCGTCCGAGGTGAGCAGGTGCCGGTGCACCGGACCGCCCGCCGGCCGCAGCGACGCGTCCACCGGGGTGCCGCCGTCGGGCCCACCGTCCCGCACGAGCGTGGCGGCGGCGCGACGGCCCGTGACGGTGACGTCGTGCACGGTGCCGCCGGGGCCGCGCAGGCTGACGGTCCGCGGTGCGGGCGGGGCGTTGAGCCGCCAGCCGTCGGCGGCCCACGGGTCCGGGGTGCCGCCGTCGGACCGCTCGGGTTCCTCGGGCAGGCCGGCGTGCAGCGCCGCCGTCGTCAGACCCGCCTCCGCGCTGCCGGACTCGGAGCTGTCGGCCAACCGGTCGACCAGCCCGGTGTCGAGACGACCCGCACGCACGTCGGGATCGGCCAGCAGGTCGCGCAGGAACCCGGTGTTGGTCTCGACGCCGAGCACGGCCAGCCGCCCGAGCAGCCCGTCCAGGCGGGCCAGCGCCTCCGCGCGGTCGGCCCCGTGCGCGACGGCCTTGGCGAGCATCGGGTCGTAGTCGCCGGAGACCGTGTCACCGCTCGCGACGCCGGAGTCGAGGCGCAGCGGTGCGGCGTCCGGCCCCGCGGGCGTCCCGGCGTCGTCGACCACGAGCAGCCGGCCCACCGAGGGCAGGAACCCGCGCTCGGGCGACTCGGCGTAGACGCGCGCCTCGATCGCGTGGCCGGTCAGGCGCACGTCGTCCTGGCCGAACCACAGCTTCTCCCCCGCGGCGACGCGCAGCTGGGCCTCGACCAGGTCGTGGCCGGTGACCATCTCGGTCACGGGGTGCTCCACCTGGAGGCGCGTGTTCATCTCGATGAACGAGAACTCCTCGGGCGCGCCCGCCGGCACGAGGAACTCGACGGTGCCGACGCCGACGTACCCGACGGCGCGCGCCACCTCGCAGGCCGCGCGTCCCATGCGGTCGCGAGCGGCGTCGTCGACCGCGGGCGAAGGAGCCTCCTCGATGATCTTCTGGTGGCGACGCTGCAACGTACATTCCCGCTCGCCGAGATGTACCACCGTGCCGGCCATGTCCGCGAGCACCTGCACCTCGACGTGCCGCGGGGTGTCCACGAGCCGTTCGAGCAGCAGGCCGTCGTCGCCGAACGCCGACGCCGCGACCCGGCGCGCCGAGGCCAGCGCGGCCGGGAGCTCTGCGGCGGACCGCACCACCTCCATGCCCTTGCCGCCACCGCCCGCGACGGGCTTGACCAGCAGCGGGAAGCCGACGTCGGCCGCCGCGGCGACCAGCGCGTCGTCCTCGAGCGCCTCGAGGGTGCCGGGCAGCACCGGCACCTCGTGCTGGACGACGAGCCGCTTGGCCGCGACCTTGTCCCCCATCGTCTCGATGGCCGCGGCGCTCGGGCCGACGAAGGTGATCCCCTCCTCGGCGCACGCCCGGGCGAGCCGCGGGTTCTCGGACAGGAACCCGTAGCCGGGGTGGATCGCCTCGGCCCCCGTCGCGACGGCGGCGGCCACGACCGCGTCCACGTCCAGGTAGGCCCGGGCAGGGCCGAGCGGCACGGCGACGTCGGCCTCGCGCACGTGGCGCGCCCCGGCGTCGGGGTCGGTGTGCACGGCCACGGACCGGATGCCGAGGCGGCGCAGCGTGGCGATGACGCGGCAGGCGATCTCGCCGCGATTGGCGACCAGAACGGCAGTGAACATGTCGTGATGCACCCCTCTCACATCCGGTACAGCGCCGCGGCGCGGTCGGTCAGCGGGGTGCGCGCGCAGACGGCGAGCGCCAGGCCGAGCACCCGGCGGGTGTCGACGGGGTCGACGATGCCGTCGTCCCACATCCGCGCCGTCGCGTGGTACGGGTCGCCGGCGGCCTCGTAGGCGTCGCGGATCGTGGTGCGGAACGCGGCCTCGTCGTCGGCGTCCCACTCCTCGCCGCGGCCGGCGAGCTGGTCGCGCTTGACGGTGGCGAGCACCGAGGAGGCCTGCTCCCCGCCCATCACGGAGATGCGGGACCCGGGCCAGGACCACAGGAACCGGGGTCCGTAGGCCCGCCCGCACATGGCGTAGTTCCCGGCGCCGAAGGAGCCGCCGACGATGACGGTCAGCTTCGGCACCCGGGCCGTCGAGACAGCGGTGACCATCTTGGCGCCGTCCTTGGCGATGCCGCCGGCCTCGGCGTCGGTGCCGACCATGAACCCGGAGATGTTCTGCAGGAACAGCAGCGGGATGCCGCGCTGGTCGCACAGCTCGACGAAGTGGGCGCCCTTGAGCGCGGACTCGCGCAGCAGCACGCCCTGGTTGGCGAGGACGCCGACGGGGTGACCGTGGATCCGGGCGAACCCGCACACGAGCGTGATGCCGTACTCGGCCTTGAACTCCTCCAGGCGGCTGCCGTCGACGAGCCGGGCGATCACCTCGCGCGGATCGTACGGCTGCTGCACGTCGACGGGGACGACGTCGTACAGCCCGGCCGCGTCGAGCAGCGGTTCCTGGGTGGGCTGCACGTCCCAGGCGGGCGCCGGGTCGGGCGGCAGGGTCGCGACGATGCGGCGCACACGGTCCAGGGCGTCGGCGTCGTCCTCGGCGAGGTGGTCGACGACGCCGGAGCGCCGCGCGTGCAGGGCGCCGCCGCCGAGCTCCTCGGCGGTGACGTCCTCGCCGATGGCGGCCTTCACCAGGGGCGGTCCGCCGAGGAAGATGGTGCCCTGGTCGCGCACGATCACGGTCTCGTCGCTCATGGCGGGCACGTAGGCGCCGCCCGCGGTGCACGAGCCGAGCACCGCCGAGAGCTGCGGGATCCCCGCCGCCGACAGCCGTGCCTGCTGGTAGAAGATCCGCCCGAAGTGGTCCCGGTCGGGGAACACGTCGTCCTGGCGTGGCAGGAACGCCCCGCCGGAGTCCACCAGGTACACGCACGGCAGCCGGTTCTCGAGCGCGATCTCCTGGGCCCGCAGATGCTTCTTCACGGTCAGCGGGTGATAGGTGCCGCCCTTCACGGTCGGGTCGTTGGCCACCACCATGACCTGCCGCCCGGCGACCTGCCCGATCCCGGCCACGACGCCCGCACCGGGCCACTCCCCGGGTCCGCCGTCGCCGTCGACGCCGTAGGCCGCCAGCGGCGAGATCTCCAGGAACGGGCTGCCCTCGTCGAGCAGCAACGCCACCCTCTCGCGCGGCAGCAGCTTGCCGCGCGCGACGTGCTTGTCCCGGGCGCGCGGGGGGCCACCGGCCGCGGCGGTCGCGGTCCGTTCGCGCAGCCGGGCGGCGAGGGCCCGCTGCGCGTCGGCGTTGGCCCGCGCGGCCCCGGCAGCCGGGTCGACGGCGGAGGTCAGCACGCTCATGCGGCACCGGCCCCGTCGACGGCGGTCAGCCCGGTGCTCCCCGACGCCGCGGCCTCGGCAGCCTCGTCGTGGCCCCCGAGCAGCACCGCGAGCGCCGGGTCGGTGAGCTGCGCGCCGAGGTCGGCGAGGAACCGCGCGCCCTGCTCGCCGTCCACCACGCGGTGGTCGAAGGTCAGCGACAGGGTGACGACGTCGCGCAGCGCGATCTCGCCGTCGTGCTCCCAGGGCCGCCGGGCCACCTGCCCGATGCCGAGGATCGCGGACTCGCCCGGGTTGAGCAGGGGCGTGCCGGCGTCGACGCCGAACACGCCCACGTTCGTCAGGGTGAGCGTGCCACCGGTGAGCCGCTCGGGGCGGGTGCGTCCCGAGCGGGCGGTCTCGGTCAGGTCGGCCAGCGCACGGGCGAGCCCGACGAGGGACAGCTCGTCGGCGCGGGGCACGTGCGGCACCACGAGTCCGCGTGCGGTCGCGACGGCGATACCCAGGTGCACGTGAGCGGAGTGCACCAGGCGCGCCCCGCGGTCGGAGCCCTCACCGGCCTCCTCCCAGCGCGTGACGAGCGCCGGGTGGTCCTCGACGAGGCTGCACACCGCCCGGCCGATGACGGCGAGCAGCCCGACCTTGACCTCGCGCGTGCGCGGGTGGGTGCGCAACCGCGCCACCAGGGCGAGCGTCTCCGTGACGTCGCAGGTCAGGTGCACCGTCGCCTGCGGGATCGCGGCACTGGCCGTCATCGCGGCCGCCGTGTGCCTGCGCACGCCGCGCACGGGCTCGCTGGTCTCGACGGGGTCGGGGCGACCGACCGGGCGGGCTCCCCGAGCGGCCGCGTCGACGTCCTCGCGGGTGATCCGGGCCTCCGGACCCGTGCCGCGCACCGACGTCAGGTCCACGCCCAGCCGCTTCGCCATCGCCCGCACCCCCGGGGTGGCGTGCCGCTCGGCCGTCGCGCGCGGCGCCACGCCGTCCGACGACGGCACCACCGGCAGTTCCACCGGCTTGCGCGGGCGGCGCGTCGGGCGACCCTTGCGGGCCGATCGGGCGCCGTAGCCCACCAGGTTGGGGCCCGCGCCGTCGTCCTCCGACTGTTCGCTGCGGGCTGCAGGCGACTCGGCGGACCCGGTACTCACGGCGTCGCCGGAACCGGCGCTCGCGGAGCCGTCCGAGCCGGCGGGCGCGTCCGCGGGCTCGGCACCGGCGACGTCGAACGTGACGAGCGGTTCGCCGACCTCGACGATCTGCCCCTCCTCGGCGTGCAGAGTCGTCACGGTGCCGGCGTACGGCGAGGGGACCTCGACGAGCGCCTTGGCCGTCTCCACCTCGGCGATGACCTGGTTGAGCGTCACCACGTCGCCGGGTGCGACGCGCCACTCGACGATCTCGGACTCGGTCAGCCCCTCCCCGAGGTCGGGGAGCAGGAACTGCTGCGCGCTCATGCGGTGCTCCTCTCGCACGATCCCTGCGGTGCCTCGCTCCGGCAGCCCTCGTCCCTCACGCTCCCTGCGCGGGGGCTCCTCGCGCTCATGCGGCGACCTCCTCGGGCCGGGCGGTCGGGACGTCCAGCGGGACGCGGCCGAGCGCCTGGTCGATGCCGAAGCAGACACGGTCGAGGTCGGGCACGTGGTGGCCCTCCAGCTTCGCGGGCGGGTAGGGGATGTCGTGGCCGGTGACGCGAACGGGCGGCGCCTGCAGGTGCTCGAAGCACCGCTCGGTGACGGTGGCGCAGATCTCCGCGCCGACGCCGGCCTGGCGTGGCCCCTCCTGGACGACGACGAGCCGCCCGGTGCGCCGCACCGACGCCACCACGGTGTCCGCGTCCCAGGGCGACAGGGACCGCAGGTCGATCACCTCGACGGAGGCGCCGTCGTCGGCCATGGCCTCCGCGGCGTCGATCGCCGTGGACACGTGCGACCCCCAGGTCGCCACGGTCACGTCACGACCCGGGCGGACGACGTGCGCCGCACCCATGGGGCGGGCGGCACCCAGATCCTCGAGCTCCACGGGACCCTTGACGTGGTAGAGCCGCTTCGGCTCGAAGAAGACCACCGGGTCGTCGCTGGCGATCGCCTGACGCAGGACCGTGGCGGCGTCCTGCGGGTTCGACACCGACACCACGCGCAGCCCGGCGGTGTGCACGAAGTACGCCTCCGGGGACTCGGAGTGGTGCTCGGCCGCGCCGATCCCTCCTGCCACCGGGATGCGTATCGTCAGCGGCATCGAGACCGCCCCGCCGGTGCGGGCCCGCATCTTGGCGACCTGGCTGACGATCTGGTCGAACGCGACGTACACGAACCCGTCGAACTGGATCTCCACCACCGGTCGGTACCCGCGGTAGGCCAGCCCGACGGCGGTCCCGAGGATGCCGGACTCCGCGAGCGGGGTGTCCACGACACGGCGCGGCCCGAACTCACGCTGCAGCCCGTCCGTCACCCGGAACACACCACCGAGGGCACCGATGTCCTCACCCAGCAGCACGACCTTCTCGTCGTCGGTGAGGGCCTGGCGCAGCCCCGCGTTGAGCCCGCGGGCGAGCGTCATCTGCTCGGCCGTCATCGCGCGTCCTCCCCCGTCGCCTCGAAGCCGTCCAGGTAGCGGGCGTACGCGTCCCGCTCGGCAGCCAGCTCGTGGTGCGGCTCGGCGTAGACGTCCGCGAAGATCGCCTCCCACGACGGGTCCTCGACCTGGGAGATCCCGGCGCGCAGCTCGGCGGCCACGGCGTCCGCGGACTCCTGGACGCGGGCCTCGACGTCGTCGTCCAGCACGCCCCGGCCGCGGAGGTGCGCCGCGACGCGGGCGACCGGGTCGCGCGCCTCCCAGTGCTCGATCTCCGCCGAGGTGCGGTACCGGGTCGGGTCGTCGGCCGTGGTGTGCGGGCCGCGGCGGTACGTCACGGCCTCGATGAGCGTGGGGCCGCCGCCGGTACGCGCCCGGTGCAGGGCCTCCCGGGTGACGGCGAGCACGGCGAGGACGTCGTTGCCGTCCACCCGCACGCCCGGCATGCCGAACCCGCGGGCCCGCTCCACGAGCGGCACCTTGGACTGCAGCGAGACGGGCTCGGAGATCGCCCACTGGTTGTTCTGGCAGAAGAACACCACCGGCGCGGACCAGGTCGACGCGAACGTGAACGCCTCGGACACGTCGCCCTGGCTGGTCGCACCGTCACCGAAGTAGGTCACGGCCACCTCGGTGTCACCCGTGCGGCCCTCGCGCTCGGCGTCGGCGAGGATGCCCACCCCGTACCCGACGGCCTGCAGCGACTGCGCCCCGATGATGACCTGCATCGGCGCCATCCGGGCCTCGTGCGGGTTCCACCCGGAGCCGACGGCGCCGCGCCACACGCGCAGCAGGTCCACCGGCGCCACGCCGCGCGCGTGCGCCACGGCGTGCTCTCGGTAGCTGGAGAACACGAAGTCGTCGTCGCGCAGCGCCCGCGCCGACCCGATCTGCGCGGCCTCCTGGCCCAGCAGCGGCGGCCACAGCGCGAGCTGGCCCTGACGCTGCAGGGCGGTGGCCTCGGTGTCGATCCGCCGGACCACGACCAGGTCCTCGTACAGCCGGAGCAGCGCGGCGTCGTCAACGTCCCCGACCCACCGGTCGTAGGCGGCGTCGGGGTGCCGGACGCCCTCGGCGTCGAGCAGACGCACGGTGACGTCGTCGTGGCCCTCGCCGCGCGGCGCGCTGGCGCGGGCCGGGCGGCCGTTCGACGCCGGACGGTCGGGGACGGCACGGTCGGGAACGGCACGGTCGGGAACGGCACGGTCGGGAACGGCACGGTCGGGAACGGCACGGTCGCGTGCGCCGCCGTGGGCGCTGTCCGCCGAGGACGCCGACTCACCCGCTCGTGACAGGTCCTGCCGAGTCCTCGGATCCGTGGTGCTGGGCATGGGTGGCCTCACCTCGCATCGGGGCGACGCTCCTCGTCGAGCGCCGATGTGGCGAAGGTAACGCCGGTACGTCACATCGCACCACCACGCCCATACCGGCTGTGCAGGGTGCTGAGTACGGTCGGGCCGCGCTGCGCAGAGTGCTCAACGGGCGGTGGTCCGTTCGGCATTTCGTCCCCGGATCGGCACGCCAGCATGCCGATCCGGGGACGAGCTGCCGAACCGACGGGCCCGCCGGCCGGTCACGACTAGGCTGATCAGGTGCACAGCATCGACGCCGTGGACCTGGACCTGCTCCGGGCGCTCGCCGAGGACCCCGGGGCGACGACGGTCGCCCTCGCCCAACGGCTGGGCATCTCCCGCAACACCGTCGCCGCCCGGCTGGCGCGGCTCGAGGACGCCGGGGCGTTCCTCTCCTTCGACCGCCGCATCGACCCGGCCGTGCTGGGCCACCCGCTGCTGGCGTTCATCGAGATCACCGTCCACCAGCGCGACCTGGCCCGGATCGTCGAGCACCTGGCCCGCATCCCCGAGGTGGTCCAGGCCTATGGGCACTCCGGTACCGCGGACCTGCGCGTGCACGTCGTGTGCCGGGACACCGACCACCTCTTCCGCATCGACGCGGCCATCCTGCGCATCGACGGGGTGGAGCGCACCGAGACGTCCCTGGCGATGGGTGAGCTGATCCCCTACCGCGTGCAGCCCCTGGTGGAGAAGCTGCGTCGCGGCACGTAGTGGCGGTCAGCCGAGCTCGACGACGAGGCCCGCCGCGACCCGGGTGCTCTCGATCAGCTCCGCGTTGACCTGGTCCGAGCCCCGTGCCCAGCGGGCCGCCTCGGCCGGGCTCTTGCCGAACGCCCGGTGCCGCGCCTCCAGCCGGGCCAGCCGGACGCCGTCGGGCACCTCGACGTACCAGACCTCGGCCATCCGGGCCCGCGCGGCCGGCCATGACCCGCAGGCGGCGAGCAGGTAGTTCCCCTCAGTGATCACCAGCGGCACCGCGGAGGGCACCTCGACGCCGGCGGCGACCGGCTCCTCGATCGCGCGGTCGAACACCGGGGCGTAGACCGGCGGGTCGCTGGGCCGGGCGTCCGCGATCCGACCGATCAGCGCGGCGTACCCGCCGTCGTCGAACGTGTCGATCGCGCCCTTGCGGTCTCGTGACCCGTGCGCGGCCAGCACGGCGTCCGACAGGTGGAAGCCGTCCATGCCGACGACGACGGCGAGGTCCGGTCCGAGCGCCTCGGCGAGGGTCGCGGCCAGCGTGGACTTGCCGGACCCCGGCGCCCCGACGATCCCGAGGATCGCCCGCTGTCCCGCTGTCGCGAGCGCCCGCGCACGCTCGACGAGCCCCGCCGTCGGGGTCACGGGCGCTCCGCGGAGGGCATCGCGGCACGCACCTCGGCGAGCCACTCGCGCGGGCCGACGTGCGCCACACGCGTCGCGGCGACCTCGTTCGCGGCCGCGCACGCGGCGGGCAGCGCGGCACCGTCGGCCAGCGTGACGGCGAGCGCCCCGTGGAAGGCGTCGCCGGCACCGAGGGTGTCGCGCGCCTCGACCGCGGGTACGTCAACGGTGCCGACGCCGTCGGGTCCGGACCACTCGACCGGCCCGCCGCCGTGGGTGACCACCACGCCGCCCGCACCGAGGGCGTGCGCTCCGGTGGTGACGTCGTCGTACCCCGGCACCGTGAAGCGGGCGGAGACCGCCGCGACGTCCGCGACGGGCAGCAGCTCGGCGAACAGCGGCCGCCAGCGTCCGGCGTCGAGCAGCACCTGCGGCCGCGGCGTGCGCGTCTCGAGGTGCCCGACGGCGGCTCGCGCGATCACGGGGTGGTGCCCGTCGAACAGGACGACGTCGGGCGCGGGCAGGTCCGCGAGGAAGGCCGGTGCCGGCGCCTCGGCGAGTGCGGCGTCGGCCGAGACGACGGACCGCTCACCGGTCGCGTCGTCGACCAGCACCGCCGAGACCGCGAACGGGAAGTCCTCGCCGGCGACGACGTCGTGCACCTCGACGCCGCAGGACTCCAGGTCTGCGCGGGCGGCCTGCGCGACGGGGCTGCTGCCGAGCGCCGTGACGAGCACGGCCCGGGCCCCCAGGGCGGCGGCGGTGACGGCGGCGTTGGCGGCCGGCCCGCCGGCGGCGACGTCCTGGCGCGTGGCGGTGACCTTCTCGTCGCGTCCCGGGCGGCCGGCCGCGCGGTGCACGACGTCGAGCGTGGTCAGGCCGACGAACCAGCAGGTCCGCACCGGCTCACCGCCCCGTGCCGTCGACGGCGTAGGGCTCGATCGCGGCGATCTCGTCCTCGGTCAGCGGCCCGGCGGCGAGCGCCCCGAGGTTGTCCTCGAGCTGTTCCACCGACGAGGCGCCGATCAGCGCGGAGGTGATGCGCGGGTCGCGCAGCACCCAGGACAGCGCGAGCTGGGCGAGGCTCTGCCCACGCCCGGCGGCGATCTCGTGCAGGGCCCGCGCCCGGCTCAGGTACGTCTCGCTGAGGGCGTCCCCCGACAGGAACGGCGAGTCGGAACGCGCCGCCCGCGACCCGGCCGGCGCCTCGCCCGACAGGTAGCGACCGGTGAGCAGCCCTTGCTGCAGCGGGGAGAACACGATGGTGCCCACGCCCAGGTCCTCGACGGCGTCGAGCAGGGACTCGCTCTGCCGGCCGTCATATCGGTCGGGATCCACGGTGTTCTCGATGTGGCGGTTGAACATCGAGTAGCTCGGCTGGTGGATCAGCAGCGGCGTGCCCAGGTCCGCCAGGATGCGCGCGGCCTCGCGGGTGCGTGCCGGGGAGTAGTTGGAGACGCCGACGTACAGCGCCTTGCCCTGCTGCACCGCCGAGGCGAGCGCGCCCATGGTCTCCTCGAGCGGCGTGGAGGGGTCGGGACGGTGGTGGTAGAAGACATCGACGTAGTCGAGCCCGAGGCGTCCCAGCGACTGGTCGAGCGAGGCGAGCAGGTACTTGCGCGACCCATGGTCGCCGTACGGGCCGGGCCACATGTCGTAGCCGGCCTTGGTGGAGATCACCAGCTCGTCGCGGTAGGGCGCGAGGTCGGCGGCGAGGTGCCGGCCGAAGTTCTCCTCCGCCGAGCCGTAGGGCGGTCCGTAGTTGTTCGCCAGGTCGAAGTGCGTGACCCCGAGGTCGAACGCGCGGCGCAGGATCGTCCGCTGCGTCTCGAACGGGTTGACGTCGCCGAAGTTGTGCCACAGGCCCAGCGACAGGGCGGGCAGGTCCAGACCGGACCGTCCGGTGCGACGGTAGGTCATCGTGTCGTAGCGGGTCTCGGCGGCGAGATAGCGCGGTGCGAGGGGCATGCCGCCATCCTGGCACGCAGGATGGCCTTGACCCTCACACGGTGGCAGACGGGAGAACGGTGTCATGTTGTCCATCGGAGCGTTCGCGCAGATCGGCCAGGTGACCCACCGCATGCTGCGGCACTGGGACGCCACCGGGCTGCTCGTGCCCGCCCACGTGGACGAGTACACCGGGTACCGGTCCTACGACCCGTCCCAGCTCGCGCGGCTGCACCGGATCGTGGCGCTGCGCGAGCTCGGTTTCGGGATCGACGACGTCGCGGCGGTCCTGGCCGACGGTGTCGCGGACGAGCGCCTCACCGAGCTGCTCGAGACCCGGCGGGAGGCGGTCGAGCGTGAGCACGCGCTGGCCTCGGCCCGGCTCTCCGACGTGGCACGGCGGCTCCGGCTCATCAGTGAGGAGAAGACCATGTCCACCATCGAGATCGTCGTCAAGCCCCTGCCCGCGCTGCGCCTGGCCGCGCGACGAGCCCACGTGAGCGAGCAGCCCGAGGTGGGTGCCGTCGTCGGGCCGCTGTTCGACGCGGTCGCCGAGGCGCTGCAGCCGAACCGGGGCCTGCTCGAGACGCCGGTCGCGCAGTACTCGATCGGCGCCGACGGGATCGACGTCGTCGTCGGGTACGCCTACGACGGCGCACCGCGCGACGGGGTCGAGATCGTCACTCTGCCCGCGGTCGAGCAGGCGGTGTGCGCTGTCCACCTCGGGCCCGTGGAGCGCATCCCGGCGAGCTGGCAGGCCCTGCACACCGAGGCGACGGCGCGCGGGCTCGTCCCGGATGCCCCGTGCCGTGAGCGCTACGTGCGCGCCGAGGGCGACGACCAGTCCGACTGGGTCACCGAGCTGCAGCAGCCCGTCACCCCCGCCTGACCCCTCGCTGTGGGTACGATTTCTGTGCGTGAGATCTCGACATCTCGGGCACGACGGGCCAGGTCTTGCGCCCACAGCGAGAAGGACGGGCATGCACGACGACGGCACGCGGCACGGTGCACCTCGGTCCTGCGAGTGGGCGCTCGCCCTGGGGATCGCGGCGCTGGTCTGCGCGCTCGTGCCGGTGATCGGGGACTGGGTCTCGGCGCCGCTCGGTGTCGCCGCGCTCGGTCTCGGCTCGTTCGGCAGCCACGTCGCCGACCGGGACGGCCGGCCGGGGATGTGGCGCGGCCTGATCGGCGCGCTGCTCGGATTGGCCGCGCTCGCGTCGGTGCTGTTCTCCGTGGCGATCGGCGCTCTCGGCCCCTGACCGCCCCTCCCGCCCCGGACGGTTCAGAGGGCCGGCGGGATCGGGAAGTTCGCCCGGAAGATGTTGTCGGGGTCCCACTCGGCCTTGACCTCGCGCAGCCGCGACAGGGTCGGCTCGGGGAACGCCTCGGTGAGCCGCTCGGGCCGGGTGTCCGTGTCGAAGGACAGGTACAGCCCCTCGGTGTGCTCGGCCATGGTCGCGTCCCAGGCGGCGTCGATCCGCTCCTGGCTCGACGACATCGCCGACAGCAGGAAGTTCTGCCGCCGGTGCGCGTACGCCGTCGCGTCGTCGGGCACGTCGTGCGCGGCCCCGCCGGTGGCCCGGATCTGCAGGAAGTACGCGTCGCCCGAGTGC
Source organism: Isoptericola chiayiensis (assembly GCF_013149805.1). Lineage (GTDB taxonomy): Bacteria > Actinomycetota > Actinomycetes > Actinomycetales > Cellulomonadaceae > Isoptericola > Isoptericola chiayiensis. The sequence goes on along the minus strand of NZ_JABEZT010000009.1, from coordinate 11,311 downwards.
GCGAGCCGCTCGAACGCCCTGCTCGTCGCCGTGTCCAGGTGGGTCACCAGACCCGACCGGACCGCCGGGTCTCCCCCGCCGGAGTGGTGCTTGTCCCCCGCCTGCACGACGCCGGAGTACGGCAGCAGGTACGCCTGGTGCCCGAGCAGCGGCCCGGCGTCGGCCAGCCGTTCGAGCTGCTCGACGGCGGCGTCGGTGTCGTGGCCGGCGTAGACGGTCATGAGCTGGGCCACCGGACCCTGCCCGCGGCGCGCCGGCGACAGAATGAGGAAGCTCGTCAGCTCGCGCGGCGCGGACTCCACCGCGGCGCCCCACCGCTCCAGCAGACCCGCGGTGTCGGTGGCGTCCAGCGCCATCTGGGAGAACACGACGTTCTCCAGCGCCATCGCCTCGATCTCCACCCAGGTCACGACGCCGAGGTTGCCGCCGGCGCCGCGCAGTCCCCAGAACAGGTCCGGGTTCTCGTCGGCGGAGGCGTGGGCGACCCGGCCGTCGGCCGTGACGACCTCCGCGGCGACGACGTGGTCGATCGTCAGGCCGTAGGTGCGCCCGAGGAACCCGACCCCGCCCGCGGTGGCGAGCCCGCCCACCCCGACGCCGCCGTAGTCGCCCGAGCTGATCGCCCAGCCGCGCGGGGCGAGCGCCTCGGCGACCTGCCCCCACGTGGCGCCGACCCCGAGCCGCACCCGCCGCGTCGCCTCGTCGACGACCTCGATCTGGTCCAGCGCGCCGAGGTCGACGACGATCCCGCCGTCGTTGGTGGACCGGCCGCTGATGCCGTGCCCACCTGAGCGGATGCCCAGCGGGACGTCCTGCGAGCGCGCGAAGCTCACGGCGTCGGCCACCTCGGCGGTGCTGCGCGGCCGCAGCACCAGACCGGGAGCACCCGACCGCAGGTAGTTGTGACGCACGGTGTCGTAGGCGCGGTCGCCGGGTTCGACGGCGGAGCTCGCCAACGTGGCGGGCACCGCGTCGTAGTCGATGCCGTCACGACGCAGCTCGACGGCCGCCCGTCCCCGGCGGGTCGCCGCGGGTGCTGTCCCGGCCGTGGCGCGCTCACGGGCGACGAGCTCGCGCACGGCGGGCGCGATCTCCCCGCCGAGGACGGCGAGCAGCTGCGGGTCGTCGGTCGCGGCGATGAAGGTCCCCACGCCGTCCTCGAGGGCGAGCCCGGCGAGCTCGTCCACCCACTGGTCCACCGGCCCCTGCAGGAACCCCTGCCGGTCGGCGGTCACCGTGCCCTGGACGTTCAGCAGGCGCCGGATCTCGGCAGGGTGGCGCCCGGCCTCCTCGGCGGTCTCGTCGAGCAGGGCGTTGCCGCGGGCGAGGTCGCCGTCCTTCATGTACCCCAGCGACGGGAGCCAGCCGTCGGCCTGGCGGGCGACGAGCCGCAGCATGCGCGGCTTGTACGCGCCCAGCCAGATCGGCACGTCGTGCGCGGGCGCCGGCCCCCGCTTGGCGCCGGCGACGCGGTGGTGCTCACCCTCGGCGCGCAGGGGACGTCGCTCGCCGGCGTCCCAGATGCCGCGGATGATCTCGATCGCCTCGGAGAGCGCGTCGACGGACTGCCCGGGGGTGAGGCGGGTGCCGCCCATCGACTCGATGGCGTCCCAGAACCCGCCGGCGCCGAGACCCAGGTCGATGCGTCCACCGCTGAGCAGGTCGAGGCTGGCGACAGACCGGGCGAGCACCGCCGGCTGGCGCAGGGGCAGGTTGAGCACGTTGCCGGCCAGGTGGATGGTCTCGGTGACGGCGGCCGCGTAGGAGATCAGCGTCCAGGTGTCGAGGAACCCCGGCTGGTACGGGTGGTCCTGGAACGTCACCAGGTCGAGCCCCGACGCCTCGGCCGCCTGCGCGAGGCGGACCGGCTGCTGCGGGTCGCGGTTCGACGGCGTGACGAACGCACCGAAGTGCAGGTCGTGGCCGTAGTCCGTCATGGGGAACCTCCGGGCGAGAGTGGGCCGATCCGCCGACGCCGACAGAATCGTCTTCTGTGCAGACGATATCACCGACAACTCATCTGAGATGCCATCGATTGCGGGCTACGATGGCCTCGTGAGCACGGAGACGACGGCGGACGGGACCACCGCGCACACGCCGCTCGGCTGGCCGCTGGCGGCCCTGCTGCGCGGATGGAGCGACGGCGTCGCCACCGCCTGCGCCGACGTCCCCCACGGAGCCCGCGGGTACGAGGTGCTCGCCGCCGTCGTCCACGACGCCCCGCCGACCCAGGCCTCGCTGGCCGCCCGGCTCGGCATCGACCGCACCGTCATGACCTACCTGCTCGACGAGCTCGTCGGATGCGGCCTCGTCGAGCGCCGGCAGGACCCCGCGGACCGGCGGGCCCGCCGCATCGTCGCCACCGACCACGGTCGCACGGTGCTGGCCGATCTCGACGGCCGTGTCCACGCGGCCGAGGACGCCCTGCTCGCCGACCTCGACAACGCCGAGCGCGAGCACCTCCGCGCCCTGCTGACCCGGGCCGCGACGGGGGCCGCTCCCGGCGACGACCGGTGCGCCGTCGTCGCGCGCGTCATCGACGCCTGAGCACCGCCGCCGAGGTCCGGGCCGACGCCGCACGCCGCCACGAAGGCCCGACCCTCCGAACCACCGCACGCCGTTGTGGGCATGAAAAATGCAGCCGTACAACGGTGCACGGCTGCATTTTTCATGCCCACAACGGCCGGGTGGTCAGGTGACCGCGCCGAGGTGCCAGGGGATGAACTCCTCCGCACCGATGCCGAGCTCCTCGGAGACGGTCTGCTCGCCCGAGGCGACGGCGAGGATCATGGCGAGCAGCTCCGCGCCGACCTCCTCGAGGGACGCCGTGCCGTCCACGATGCGACCGGCGTTGAGGTCCATGTCCTCGCTCATCCGCTCGTACATCGGGGTGTTGGTGGCGACCTTGATCGACGGCGTCGGACGGCAGCCGAACACCGACCCGCGGCCCGTGGTGAACACGACGACGTTCGCGCCGCCGGCCACGATGCCCGTCACGGAGACCGGGTCGTACCCGGGGGTGTCCATGAACGTGAAGCCGCGGTCCGTGATCGCCTCGGCGTAGTCGTACACCGCGGCCAGGTCGGCCTGACCGCCCTTGGCGACCGCGCCGAGCGACTTCTCCAGGATGGTCGTCAGTCCCCCGGCCTTGTTGCCCGGCGAGGGGTTGTTGTCGAGGGTGCCCTGCCCGGCGGCCATGTAGGAGCGCCACCACTCGAGCTGGTCGAGGAGCTTCTTCGCGACCTCGGGCCGCGTCGCACGCGCGGTGAGCAGGTGCTCGGCGCCGTACACCTCGGGGGTCTCGGCGAGCACGGAGGTGCCGCCGTAGGCCACGATCCGGTCCGACGCCCAACCGAGCGCCGGGTTCGCGGTGATGCCGGAGTAGCCGTCGGACCCGCCGCAGTTCAGGCCCAGCACCAGCTCGGAGACGTCACACTCGGTGCGCTGCCGGGCGTTCACGGTGGGCAGCATCGCGCGGATCTCCTCGACGCCCGCGCGCACGGTGGCGCGGATGCCGCCGGTCTCCTGGATGGTCATCGAGCGGACCACGGTGTCCTCGGGTATGCCGGCGAGCAGTCCCGAGCTCTCGGCCGGGTCGGGGGCGCCGATCCCCGGCATCCCCAGGTCGGCGACCGTCCCCGAGCGGGCGGCCAGCGCGGACCCGGGCACCATCTCGCAGCCCAGACCCAGCACGAGCACCGCCGCGACGTTGGGGTGCGCGGCGTACCCGCGCAGGGTCCGCAGCAGCACCTGGCCGCCCTCGGAGTCCGGGACCAGGCCGCAGCCGGAGGTGTGCGTCAGCGCGATGACGCCGTCGACGTTCTCGAACGCGTCCAGCTCGTCCTGGGGGAACCTGTCGGCGATCATCTTCGCCGTCGACGCCGAGCAGTTGACGCTGGTCAGGATCGCCACGTAGTTGCGGGTGCCGACCCGGCCGTCGGCGCGCCGGTAGCCACGGAACGTGGGGCGCGGGCCGTCGGGCACGACGAGCTCGGTGCGGGTGCCGCCGAGCGGCGCCTCCCGCTCGCCGGGGTCGAAGCCGAGGTTGTGGGCGTGGACGTGGTCGCCGACGGCGATGTCGGCGGTGGCGACGCCGATGGTCTGGCCGTACTTGCGCACCGGGTCCCCGGTGGCCACGGCGCGCAGCGCGAGCTTGTGCCCCCGCGGGACGTCGCCGTGCACGACGACGGTGCTCCCGTCGGGCGTCACGGCCCGGTCGCCGGGGGTCAGGTCACGGGTCGCCACGGCGACGTCGTCGCCGTCGCGCAGCACCAGCAGGTCGCTCATCGGGTCATACCGTCCTTGCACATGGCTGCGCCCCGCCGGCGGCGGGGCGGTGGTCCACCCCCGTTCCCGGGGGTGGGACCGTCAGGTGCGGGGCCGCCGGAGGTTCCCGGTCGGCGACCCCGCACCCTTCGGGTCAGGTGAGCTGAGGCATCAGCTCGGGGCCGAGGTGGCTCAGCCCTCGGTGGCGTCGGCGACCTGGGTCAGGAACGCCTCCGCCGCCTCGTCCGGCGTCATCGAGCCGAAGAGCACCTCGGAGTTGAGGTTGATCATGATGTCCTGGACGTCACCGGCACCGTTCGGCGGGACCGGGGGGCCGTCCACGATCTCGTCCTCGAGGTCGGCCATGAAGTCCGCCACGCGGGCGTCGGCGTCGGCCAGCTGGTCCGTGATCGACTCACGCACCGTCAGGTTCGACGGCAGACCACGGTCGGTGAGCTGCATCTGCGCCACCTCCGGGTCGTTGAGCAGGAAGTCGACGAACGCCGCCGACTCCTCCGGGTGCTCGGTGGTGGCCGAGACCGCGTAGAACATGGCGGGCTTGAAGTACATGCCCGTGCGCTCGTACTCGGACTCGCCCGGCACCCGCAGCAGCTCCAGCTCGTGACCCGAGGCGTCGCTCAGGGCGCCGAGCTGGTTCGACCACCAGATGCCCATGCCACCGGCGTTGGTGCCCAGCAGCGAGCCCTCGGGGCCGGCGTTCTGGAACTCGATGGTGCGCGAGGCGTCCGGCGTGCCGCCGGCCTCCTGCAGGTCGACGCCGATCTGGAAGAACTCGGCGACGGTCTCCTGGTCGACGCCCAGCGAACCGTCCTCGTTGTAGAGGGTCTGGCCCTTCTGGCGGGCGAGGATGTTCAGGCCGGCCTCGTTAAAGCCGATGTCCTGCGTGCCCCAGACGCCGTCGCCGGCGGCCTCGGACAGGTCCGCGGAGACCTGGACGAAGTCGTCCCACGTCCACGAGGTGTCGTCCGGCATCTCGACGCCGGCCTCCTCGAAGATCTGCGGGTCGGCGACCATCGCGTAGGCGTTGACGCCCGTGGCCAGGCCGTACAGCGTGCCGTCGACGCGACCCGAGTCCACGATGCTCTCGGGGATCTCGGCGGTGTCGATGTCGAGCGACTCGAGGTCGGCGATCACGCCACGGTTGGCGTAGTCGGCGATGAACCGCTCCTCGTGGGTGATGACGTCCGGGGTGTCGCCGCCGGCCACGGTCGTGGCCAGCTTGTCCCAGTAGCCGCCCCAGTCGGTGTAGTCCGGCACCACGGTGATGCCGGGGTTCTTCTCCTCGAAGAGCGCGATGATCTCCTGCGTGGTCTGGTGACGGTCGTCCGACCCCCACCAGGAGAAGCGGATCTCGACGTCACCGGACTCGCTGCTGCCGCCGTCGTCGTCCCCGCCGCCCCCGGGGCCGCCCGAGTCGCCGGAGCAGGCGCCGAGCGCGAGGGCACCGGCGGCGGTGAGGGCGATGAACGCAGCGCGCTTGCGGCCGCGTGTGGTCGTTGCTCGCATGATTCTCCTTGTTGTGCGTGACGAGAACGTCGTCGTTGTCATCTTGCAGCGGGCCCCACCATCGGGACCCTGGGTCGAGCGGTCACTTGATGCCGGTCGTGGCGATCCCCTTGACCAGGTACTTCTGGCCGAAGAGGAAGATGAAGAAGATCGGGACGAGGGACACGATCGACATCGCGAACAGCGGTCCCCAGGAGCTGGCGCTCGTGGAGTCGATGAACGTCCGCAGCGCGATCGGAACCGTGTACATCTCCGGATCCGTCAGGAAGATCAGCTGGCTGAAGAAGTCGTTCCAGGTCCAGATGAACGTGAAGATGGCGGTGGTCGCCAGGGCCGGCAGCGACAGCGGGAGCATGATCCGCAGGAAGATGCGCCCGTGGCCGCACCCGTCGAGCCTGGCGGCCTCGTCGAGCTCCTTGGGCAGCCCGCGGAAGAACTGCACCATCAGGAAGATGAAGAACGCGTCGGTGGCGAGGAGCTTCGGCACGATCAACGGCAGGAACGTGTTGATCCACTCCAGCGACGAGAACAGGATGTACTGCGGCACGATGATCACGTGGATCGGCAGCATGATCGTCATGAGCATGATGGCGAACCAGAGCGGCCGGCCGCGGAACTTCAGCCGCGCGAACGCGTAGGCCGCCATCGAGCACGAGATCAGGTTGCCCAGCACCGACCCGAGCACCACGATCGCCGAGTTGAGCAGGTAGTGGTGGAACGGGTGCAGGAGGGCGAACCAGCCCTGGCTGTAGTTGGTCAGGTCGAGCTCGGTCGGGATGAGGCCCGGCTCGCGGAAGATGATCTCGTTCGGCTTGAACGAGCTCGACAGCATCCACAGCAGCGGGTAGAGCATCACCAGGCCGAAGCCGATGAGCAGGACGTGCTTGAGGATGCGGCGGGCGCGGGGGCCGACCTTCCGCTTGCGCGGGGTGTCGGGGATCTCGGCGGCGAGCTCGCTCAGCGGTCGCTGCTCGCGGACCCGCTGCCGGTCGGTGGGCGCGTCGGGGCGCACGGGGGTGTCAGTCATCGTAGAAGACCCAGAACTTGGAGGCGAAGAAGTTCACCGCGGTCAGTCCCGCGACGATGAGGAGCAGGAACCAGGCCATCGCCGACGCGTAGCCCATGTTGTACGACCCGAAGCCCTCGTTGTAGAGGTACAGCGTGTAGAACAACGTGGAGTCGATCGGCCCGCCGGTCCCGTTGGACACGATGTAGGCCTGGGTGAACGTCTGGAAGGCCCCGATGAGCTGCAGCACGAGGTTGAAGAAGATGATCGGGCTCAGCAGCGGGATCGTGATGTTGAAGAACTGCCGGAGCTTGCTCGCCCCGTCGATCGAGGCGGCCTCGTAGTACATCGTCGGGATCTGCCGCAGGCCGGCGAGGAAGATGATCATCGGTGCACCGAAGGTCCACACGTTGAGGATCATCAGCGTGCCGAGCGCGTAGTCCGGGTGGGACACCCAGCCGACGCCCTCGATGCCGAAGTAGGCCAGGACCTGGTTGACCAGCCCGTCCGCGCCGAACACCTGGCGCCACAGCAGGGCGATGGCCACCGAGCTGCCCAGCAGGGAGGGCAGGTAGTAGACCGAGCGGTAGAACGCCAGCCCGCGCAGGCCCCGGTCGAGGACCATCGCCAGACCCAGGGCGGCGGCGAGCTGCAGCGGCACGGAGATGAACACGTACTGGAACGTCACCGCGAGGGACTTGGTCCACCGCGGGTCGGCGAACATCTCGGTGTAGTTCTCCAGGCCGATCCAGTTCGGGGCCTCGAGCAGCGAGTAGTCGGTGAACGACAGGTACAGCGAGGCGAGCAGCGGGAAGGCCGTGATCAGGCCGAGCCCGATGAACCAGGGCGCGAGGAAGATCGCTGCAGCCTTGCCGTCGCCCTTGCGCGTCTCGCGGCTCGCGCCACGGGTCTTGGCGACCTCTTGGATCACAGACATGGCCGCACCTCCCCGTGCGGCGCCGTGATGGACACCATCGTCGTCCTCCTGATCGTCGTCGATCGCATTGACCGCCGGCCGCGAAGCTCCGTGCTCCGGACCGGGAAACCGGTTGCTGTCGTGGAACGTATCACACGAGGAACCGGTTTCCTATGGTGTACCGTCAGCATCTGGGACCGGAGAGCCATCTCGGCGCCGGTTGTGATCAAGACGTGATCCACGCGCAATCTGCGCGTGACCGAGGACGGAGGCAATGATGCCCGGCGCCACCACACGCCGTCCCACGGTGACGATCGCCGACGTCGCATCCGCGGCCGGCGTCTCCCGTGCGACGGTCTCCCGGGTGATGAACGGCCGCAGCACGGTCGACCCCGCGATCTCCGCACGCGTGCAGGAGGCGGCGATCGAGCTCAACTACCGTCCCAGCAACGTCGCGCGCAGCCTGTCGCTCGGCCGCACGACGACGGTCGCCCTCGTCGTGCCCGACCTCGGCAACCCCGCCTTCCAGCAGGTGCTGCGCGGCGTCTCCTCCGCGGCCGGCGAGGACGGGTACCGCGTCCTCGTCGCCGACTCCGCCGAGGACCCCGCCACCGAGGCGGCCATCGCCCTCGAGGCCCGGACCCGGTGCGACGCGCTCATCCTCGTCTCCCCGCGGATGCCCGACTCCGCGCTCGACGCCCTGCTGCCCGACGTCACCCCCGCCGTCGTCGTCAACCGCGAGGTCGCCGGCGGCGCGCCCAGCCTCGTCGTGGACTACACCGACGCGATGGTCCAGGTCGTCGAGCACCTCGTGACCCTCGGCCACCGCCGCATCGCCTACCTGGCCGGACCGCCGGCCTCCGTCTCCGACCTCGCCCGCCGTCGCGGCCTCGCCGCGACCACGGCACGGTACCCGGACCTCGAGATCGTCGAGGTGCCCACCGGGTCCGACATCGCCGCCGGGCACTCCGCCGCACCGGCGGTCCTCGCCAGCCGCGTCACCGCCGCCGTCGCCTTCAACGACCTGGTGTCCTTCGGCCTGCTCGCCGCCCTCAACGAGGCCGGCGTCGCCGTCCCCTCGGACATCTCCGTGTGCGGCTTCGACGACATCGAACTCGCCCGGTACGCCACACCGGGCCTGACCACCGTGGCCGTCCCCCAGGAAGAGCTGGGGCGCCACGCCTGGAGGGAGCTCCACGCCGTGATCGACAACGCCGCGGGCGCCGCCGAGACCACACGGTTCGGCGTCCGCCTCGAGAAGCGGGCCAGCACCGGCCCCGTCCCCCGCGACGCCGTGCACGCCGACGTCTCGTCGACGGAGGCCACCGCCCCCGTCATGGAGGCGACCGCCGAGCAGGAGCCCGAGCAGGCCCCCGCGTGGTCGGTCGAGCACGGCGTGCCCGTGCTCCGCCGCAGCGCCGACCACGTGCCGCTGTCCCGGTACGACTCCGGGACAGCACTGCCCACGATCCACTCCCCCCGCCCGTACCTGCACCCGGTGCACTCGCTGGCCGGGGTCCCGCTCACCGAGTCCGGACCCGTGGACCACCGGCACCACTACGGCGTCAGCATCGCGGTGCCGGACGTCAACGGCACGAGCTACTGGGGCGGGCGCACGTTCGTCACCGACGTCGGCCCCACGCTCCTGCCCAACCACGGCCGCCAGACCTCGGTCGGCACCACCATCGACCCCCTGACGCCCAACGTGCTGCTCGACACCGTCGCGTGGACGGACGAGAACGGCGACCCCCTGCTCGACGAGCGGCGCCGCATCGGCGCGCGACTCCTCGCCGACGGCTGGGTGCTCGACTGGCGCTCCACGCTGCACGCCGCGCACGGCCCCCTCGAGATCCGCTCCCCCGCGACCAACGGTCGTCCGGGCGCCGGGTACGGCGGCGTCTTCTGGCGGCTGCCGATCGCCGCCTCGACCCGGGTGCTCTCGGTGGCCGGCGAGGGCCAGGACGCGGCCCACGGCTCCACCTCGCCGTGGGTGGCGTTCGTCCAGCGGCACCGCGACGCCCGCGGCGACGAGCGCGCCACGACGACGCTGCTGACCCAGACGTCCCCGGCGCGCCACTGGTTCCTGCGCTCCGAGGAGTACCCGGGCGCCTGCCCCGCCCTCGCCTGGGACACCCCCCTGCACATCCCCGCCGGCGGCACGGTCGAGACCGGCGTCGTCGCCGCGCTGATCGACCGCGAGCTCGACGCCGACCAGGCCGCCGAGCTGGCGACCGGCCTGCGCTGACCGTCCGGCGAGCCGGGCTCGCCGTCCCGAGCCGACCACCACCCGGAGAGCACATGACCACCCCACGCATCGCCGTCGTCGGCATCCACGGGCACGGCGAGAAGCACGTCCAGCACAGCCGCGCCCTGCAGGACGCCGGTCGCGCCCGGCTGGCTGCCGTCGTCGACCCGCGCGAACCGCTCGAGGGCCACAGCGCCCACGGCACCGGCACCGCCTGGTTCCCCACGCTGGGCGACCTGCTGTCCTCCCCGGACCCGGACGTCCGGCCCGACGTCGTCGTGCTGTGCACGCCCATCCCGACCCACCTGCCCCTCGCCCGCGCCGCGATGGAGGCCGGGATGGACGTCCTGCTCGAGAAGCCGACCACCGCCTCGCTCGCGGAGCTGACGGAGCTGGTGGCCGTCACCGAGCGGACCGGGAGGCTGTGCCAGGTCGGGTTCCAGACGTTCGGGTCGCACGCGGTCCCCGCGGCCGCCGAGCTCGTCGCGCGCGGCGAGATCGGTGAGGTCCTCGGCTACGGCGCCGTCGGCACCTGGGTGCGCGACACCGCGTACTGGAACCGTGCCCCCTGGGCCGGACGACGGCGGCTCGACGGCCGGGACGTCGTCGACGGCGTGGTGACCAACCCGCTCGCCCACGCCGTCGCGACGGCGATGCGGATCGGTGGCGTGACCCGGGCCGACGACATCGCCTGGGTGGAGACCGACCTGTACCGGGCCAACCCCATCGAGTCCGACGACACGTCATCGGTCCGGGTCACCGCCACCGACGGCACCCGCTACGGGTTCGGGCTCACCCTCTGCGCACCCGAGCGCTCCGACGCCAGGATCATCGTCAGCGGCACCCGCGGCGAGATCGAGCTGGCCTACGAGCACGACCGCCTGGTGCTGCGCAGCAACCGCATCATCATGGACAAGACGTACGGCCGCACGTCGCTGATCGACGACCTCCTCGAGGTCCGCGCCTCGTCCGACCCCGACCGCCGCCTCCTGTGCGACGTGCGGGACACCGGCGCGTTCATGCGGGTCATGGAGGCCGTGCGGACCGGGCCGGACCCGGCGCCGATCCCGGCCGAGCACGTCACGTGGCACGGCGAGGGCGACGAGCGCCGGCCCGAGGTGCGCGACGTGGAGCAGTGGTGCGAGCGCGTGGCCCGGACCCAGCAGACCTTCGGAGAGCTCGGGGCGCCCTGGACCCGCTGAGCCGGGCGCCCTACCCCACCCCGCCTCGATCCGCACCGCACCGCGAGGTAGACCGGCGGTTTCAACCGGTCATCGCAACACCTTGATGGTGGAGGTGTTGGATGGTTCGTGGTGGTGTGCCGGTGCCGCGGCAGTGGCGGCGGGTGTTC
>NZ_JABEZT010000008.1 GCF_013149805.1 Isoptericola chiayiensis | reverse complement strand
GAACACCCGCCGCCACTGCCGCGGCACCGGCACACCACCACGAACCATCCAACACCTCCACCATCAAGGTGTTGCGATGACCGGTTGAAACCGCCTGCCTACCTCACGGGAACGTTGCCTACCTCGCGGGAACGCTGCCTGCCTCGCGGGTCGCGGTCAGCGGGTGCCGCGGGAGCGCGCGATCGTCAGCACGGCCCGCTCGACGGCGTACACCGGGTCGCGCCCGCCGCCCTTGACGTCGGCGTCGGCCTGCGCGACGGCGGTGATCGCCGTGGCGAGCCCCTCCGGCGTCCACCGCGCGAGGTCCCGGTTGGCGTTGCGCACCTGCCAGTCCTGCAGGCCCAGCTCACGGGCCGTCGTCGTCCCGCCCCGGATCGCCGCGACCCGGGCGAGGGTGCGCAGGCGCAGGGCCAGGGCCGCCACCACGGGAACGGGGTCGGCGCCCGTCGCCAGGGCGTGCCGCAGCAGCGCCACGGCCCCGCCGGCGTCACCGGCCACGGCGGCGTCGGCCACCTTGAATCCGGTCGCCTCCACCCGGCCGCCGTAGTACCGGTCCACGACGTCCTCGCCGATCGTCCCGGAGGTGTCGGCCACGAGCTGGGCGCAGGCCGACGCGAGCTCGCGCAGGTCGGCCCCGAGGGCGTCGACCAGGGCCCGCACCGCGGCCGGCTCGGCGCGCCGCCGGGCGGCCTTGAACTCCCCCGCGACGAACGCGGTCTTGTCGGCGTCGCGCGTGATCGCGTCGCACTGCAGCACCGGGGCGCCGGACCGGGTGATCGCGTCCAGCATCTTCTTGCCGCGGTTGCCGCCGCCGTGCACGACGACGACCGTGGTCTCGCCGTCGGGCGCTGCCACGTAGTCGACGACGTCGGCCACCAGGTCGTCCGTGCACGCCTCCGCCCCGCGGACCACCACCACCTTGGCCTCGCCGAACAGGGACGGGCTGGCGGCCACGGTGAGCTCGCCCGCGGTGTAGTCGGCACCCTGCAGCTCGACCTTCTCCACCTCGGGGTCGCGCTCCCGCGCGAGGCCCACCACGCCGTCCACGGCACGCTCGGCGAGCAGGTCCTCCGGCCCACGGACCAGGACCACCGGCGCCAGGACAGGGTCGCTCCACGGGCGGGCGTTCGCGGACGACTTCGGGCTGCGCGAACGGGAGCGGGGAGCGGACGGCACGGTGCCATCGTGCCAGAGGAGTCCGACAGCGTGGACGGTCGCCGTGCTCCCGCCGGCCGGTAGCCTGACCCGGTGCCCCGGACCCTCGTCGTCACCAACGACTTCCCACCGCGCCAGGGCGGCATCGAGACGTTCGTGCACGCCATGACCTCCCGGTTCGACCCCGACGACGTCGTCGTCTACACCTCGTCCACGCCCGGCCAGGACGCCTCCGACCGCGCGCTGCCCCACCGGGTGGTCCGTGCCCGCACCCGGATGCTGCTGCCCACCCCGGCCCGGACCCGCGACGTCGTCCGGCTCGCCACCGAGCACCGGTGCGAGGCGGTCTGGTTCGGCGCCGCCGCTCCCCTCGGGCTCATGGCCCCGGCCCTGCGCCGACGCACCGGAGTGCGCCGCATCGTGGCCACCACGCACGGCCACGAGCTCTGGTGGGCGCGCGTGCCCGGCACCCGGGCCGCCCTGCGCCGCATCGGCCGGCACGTCGACCACCTCACCTATCTCTCGGACCGCACGGTCGGCACGCTGGCCGACGCCGTGGGCCCCGACGCCGCCGCCCGTGCCGTCCGCCTGTCCCCCGGCGTCGACCCGTCGTCCTTCACGGGCACCGACCCCGCCGGAGGGCGCGCCGTCCGCGAGCGCTACGGCATCCCCGCCGACGCGCCCGTGGTGCTGTGCGCCGCCCGGATCGTCGCGCGCAAGGGCCAGGACACCCTCGTGCGCGCGATGCCCGCCGTCCTGCGCGAGGTGCCCGAGGCACGACTGCTCGTGGTCGGCGACGGCCCCTACGCCGAGCAGGTGCGGCGGCTCGTCGCCGAGCACGATGTCGCCCACCGGGTCGTGCTCGCAGGCGGACACCCGCACGCGGCGATGCCGGCGTTCTACGGCGCCGCCGACGTCTTCGCCGGACCGTCGCGCACCCGACGCGGCGGCCTCGAGGTCGAAGGTCTGGGCATCGTCTACCTGGAGGCGCAGGCCGCCGGGCTGCCCGTCGTCGTCGGCGACTCGGGCGGCGCCCCCGACGCCGTCCGCGACGGCGTCACCGGGTACGTCGTCGACGGCACCGACCCGGCCGACGTGGCGCGACGGCTGGTCACCCTGCTCGGCGACGAGCCGCTGCGCCGGCGCATGGGCGCCGCGGGACCCGGGTTCGTCACGGAGTCCTGGACCTGGGACGAACGCTTCGAGATCCTGCGCCGCCTGCTCACGGCCGACGACACCTGAGCCGACGCCCGACCCACCCCGCGCCCGGTCGACCCGGCGCCCGGGGCCCGCACCGCGCGCCGTCGGGCCCCGCGCCGGAACCGCATGCTTGCATGGCCCGGTGGACCACCCGCACGCCGACGCACCTCCCCTGCCCGCTCGCCGACCTCGCCTCCTGGGACGGGACCGAGAGGTCCACGAGGTCCTCGCCGCGGTCGACGCCGCGGCCCAGGCGGTCGTCACCGTCACCGGCACGGGCGGTAGCGGCAAGACGGCCCTGGCCCTCGAGGTCTGCCACCGTCTGACCGTGCAGTTCGGGCGCCGGTGGTTCGTGGACCTGACCCGCGTCGAGCATCCCGACGACGTGGCGGTGCACGTCTCCCACCGGCTCGGCCTGCGCCCGGGACGGCTGGACCCCGACCAGGTGCTCGTCGACGAGCTGCGCCGCGGACCTGCCCTGCTCGTGCTGGACAACTGCGAGCACGTGCTGGACGCGGTCGCCGAGCTGGTCGGGCACCTGACCGCGGGATGCCCTGAGCTCACCGTCCTGGCCACCAGCCGCCGCCCCCTGGACGTGCCCGCGGAGCGCACGGTCCCGCTGGCCCCGCTGAGCGTGACCCGACCCGACGGCTCGCCCGGGGCCGCCGTGGACCTGCTGGTCGAGCGGGCCCGTGCGGCGGGCGCCGACGTCGTCGTCGACCCCCGCACCACCCCCGCCCTGATCGAGATCTGCCGCCGTCTCGACGGACTGCCCCTGCCGGTGGTCCTGGTGGCGCACCGCCTGCGCGGCGCCGGACCCGCCGAGGTCGCCGAGCAGCTGGCGACCGACCTGACGCTGCCGTCCCTGCGCGGCGGCGCCGTGCACCAGCGCACGATGACGGCCTCCCTCGACTGGAGCCTCGACCTGCTGACCGCGCCCGAGCGGGACCTCCTCCTGCGTGCCGGGGTGTTCGTCGGCACGTTCGACGCCGAGGACTGCCGTGCCGTGTGCCTGCCGGACGCCGCACCGGCAGCGGCGCGGGACCTGCTCGCCCGGCTCGTCGACCACTCGCTCCTGGTCGCCGACACCACGACCGACCCGACGCGGTACCACCTGCTCGCCGTCGTCCGCGAGCACGTGCGCCGACGGACCGGTCCCGCGCTGCACGCCGAGACCGTCGCCGCCCACCGGCGCCACCTGGTCGGCACCGTCGGCGTCGCCGCCCGCACCACGCCCTTCTTCACCCGGATCGACGTCCGGCGTATCGAGATCATGCACGACGACGCCGTCGCAGCGCTCGACCGGGCCGTCGACGACGGCGACACGACCGCCGTCGTGCACCTGCTGATGGCGCTCATGCGGTTCTGGCGCGTCACCGGCCGGATCCGATTCGGCGTCGAGCGGATCGCGGCCTCCACGCCCGGCCTGGACGGGGTCGAGCTCGCGCTGGTACGGCTCATCCGCGCCGACCTCGAACGAGTCCTCGGTCTGCTCGACGACGCCGAGGAGCACGCCCGCGCCGCCCTGGCCACCATCCGCTCGGCCGGGCCCGCCCTCGCCCCCGCGCTGCCGACCGCGACGGGCATCCTGGGCACCGTGCTCGCCGACCGCGGGCGGTACGACCAGGCCCGCGACCTCTTCACCGAGGTCTTCGGGCTCTACGACCCCGCCGAGGACCGGCGTCTGCACGCCGTGTGGTGCGCCACTCTCGGCGACATCGAGCTGCGGGCCGGCCGCCACGACGCCGCCCGGACCCTGCTGCTCGAAGCCCGCGACGTGTTCTCCGGCCAGCACGACCAGCCGCAGGTGTGGCTGGCGGGACGCGTGCACGGACAGCTCGGCGTGCTCGCCCGGCACCGCGGCGAGCTCGCCGAGGCCCGCGAGCTGCTCGTGACGGGCCTGGACGAGCTCGCGGCCTACGGGGCGCTCGCGGAGGCCGCCCCGCTCGTCGAGGAGCTGGCCGAGATCCTCGCCGCGACCCGCCGCGAGGACGACGCCGCCGAGTGCCGACGCGCGGCGGCCGGGATGCGACGCCGGGTCGGCTCGCCGCACGCCGGCGACGACGAGGGCGACGAGGTGTCCCTGGGCATCGCGGCCGTGGTGCGGCTGGTGCGCGACGGCGCCGCGCCGGCGGGCGACGAGGTGCTCACCCCGCGCGAGGACGAGGTCGCCGAGCTCGTCGCCGAGGGGCTGACCAACCCCCAGATCGCCGCCCGGCTGGTCATCTCCCCCGGCACCGCGCGCACGCACGTCGAGCGGATCCGCACCAAGCTCGGGGTGTCCACGCGCGTGCAGGTCGCCCGGTGGGTCATGGACAAATACGTCGATCGACGGACGCCCTGACCGGACCCCGTCCGCGAGGATGGTCGCGGGACCCGGGAGGCGATCGAGACGCCGTCCGGGTCGCGGGCCGTCTCCCCCACGGCTCGCAGTGACGCGCCGGTGGCGTCGGCTCGCGCCGACGCCACCGGTGTCCCCCGTCAGCAGGTCGCGGCCGGCGCACCGTCGCGCACCACCACGGCGACCGCCCCGCACCGGTCCGTGCGCAGCACCCGCGCCCCCGTTTCCGCGTACAGGTCCAGGGCGCTGCGGGTCGGGTGCCCGTAGTCGTTCTCCCCGACCGGTACCAGCACCAGCCGCGGCGACAGCCGGTGGGCCAGCGCCGCCGACTGGTCGGCCGAGCCGTGGTGGGCCATCTTGACCACGTCGAGGTCTCCGGCCGGCAGCCCCGAGGCCGGCAGGGCGTCCAGCAGCGCCCGCTGGCCACCCTCCTCGAGGTCACCCAGCGTGACGACGTCGAGCCCGGCCGCGGTGCGCAGCCACAGCACGACGCTCGCGTCGTTCGCCGTGTCGCCGCCCGGCGTGCCGGCGTCGTGCGCGGCGAGCACCTGCCACTGCGTGGTCCCCGCGGCGGCTCGGGAGCCCGGTGTGGCCACGGTGACCGGCACGCCCGCGTCCGACAGCACCGCACGGGTCCGGGCGGCGGGTCCGGCCGGCTCGTCCCGGGGCGAGACGAGCGCCGCGGCGACCGTGCGTCCGGCCAGGACGGGCTCGAGGCCGCCGACGTGGTCGGTGTGGAAGTGGCTGAGCACCAGCACGTCGACGTGCTCGACGCCGAGCCGGTCGAGGCAGGTGGCCGCGGCGTCCCCGGGCGGACCGACGTCCACGACCACGGCGGACCGCGCACCGGTCCGCACCACCAGGGTGTCGCCCTGACCGACGTCGCAGGCCACGACCTGCCAGTCCGTCGGCAGGTCGGACGCTCCGGGACGCAGCACGAGCAGCCCGGCGCCGGTGGCCAGGGCCGGGGCGAGCAGGACGACCAGCAGCCGGACCCCGGGCCGGTGCCGGGACCGTGCGCCGCCGCGCGGCGAGCGGAGCCGTCGCAGCACCGCTCCCGCCCGGTCCGCCGGCCACCCGTCCCCCGGGGGTCGGCGCAGCACGAGGAGCAGCGCGACGCCGGTGACGGCGGCCAGCAGCAGAGCGCCCGGGACACCCTCCGACCAGGGCATCCGCGCGCCGGGCAGCCCCGCGAAGAAGGTCGCGACCCCCGCGATCCATGCGGTGGCCAGCCCCGCCGTCCACGCCACCGCCGCCGCCACGACCGGGGCCCACGGCGCGAGCAGCGTGGCGACCAGACCCAGCACGGTGGCGGGCACGAGCGCCGGGGCGGCGAGCAGGTTGGCCACGACCGCGGTGGTGGGCACCACCGGGTCCAGCAGCACCAGGATCGGACCGCACGCCGCCTGTGCCGCCAGCGGCACGGCGAGCGCGAAGGCTCCCGCCCGCCCGCACCAGGGGGCCAGCCTCCGGGCGAGCGGTCCGGTGAGCAGCACGATCCCCGCCGTCGCCGCACAGGAGAGCGCGAACCCGAACGACCGCGCCTGCCAGGGGTCGACGACAAGCAGGACGGTGGCGGCCGTCGCGAGCGCGGCCGGACCCGCGGTGGGACGGCCGAGCGTGAGGGCGAGCAGCCCCACCGCGCACGTCCACGCCGCTCGCAGCACGCTGGGTTCGGGCCGCACCAGCAGGACGAACCCGACCGCGACCGCGGCCAGCACGACGACGCGCACCGCCCGCGGGACCCGCACGGCCACGCACAGCGCGGTCGCCGCGGCGAGCACCACCGCGAAGTGGCTGCCCGACACGGCGGTGACGTGGGTGAGGCCGGTCGTGCGCATCGCCTCGTCGAGAGGGTCGGGCAGCCGCGAGGTGTCCCCCACGGCGGCTCCGGGCACCAGTCCCCGGGCCTGCGGCGACAAGGGGTCCGTCACCTCGAGCAGAGCGGTGCGCATCCGGTGGGTCAGCCGTCCCGTCGCTCCCGGCGGCGCGACCTCGGCCACCGGGTCGTCCGCGTCGGCGGCCGCGACAACGCCGGCGCCGATCCCCGGTGGGGCGAGCCGCGCCCGCAGGGCGACCGACGCCCCGAACCGGGGCGCGGGACCCGGGGCCGTCACGGCGACGTGGGCGCGCACCGGGGTGGTCACGCCGCGGTGCTCGACCCGTGCGGCGTCCAGGACCCAGCGCCGGCCGCCGAACGTGTCGGGCCGGTCGGACGAGGCGACGGTGCCCACGACCGTGACGACGGCGCCCTGCTCCGCGAGTGCCGGCAGCGGCTCGCGGGCCGCCTGCTGGACGTGCACGGACGCCCCGACCGCCGCCAGGCAGGTCCCGGCGAGCACCGTGTGGGCCGCCAACTGCCGGAGCCGGGCGCGGGACAAGTGGCCGGGACAGTGGCCGGGACGGGCGCCGACGCGCGGGCCGAGGACGACAGCGCCGAGCACCAGCAGCGTGGCGGCCGCGGCGACGTGTCCGGCGGCAGGTCCGTGGGCACCGGTGAGCGCCCAGGCTCCGACCCAGGCCGCGAGCACGGTCGGCGCCAGGCGCAGGTCGACGGTCACACCGTGACGAGGTCGCGCAGCTCGTCCAGGAGCACCGGACCAATGCCCGAGACCTCGGCGAGCTGGTCCACCTGGGTGAACGGGCCGTTCTCGTCCCGCCGGGCGACGATCCGCTCGGCCAGCACCGGGCCGATGCCGGGCAGCGTGGCGAGGGTGCTGGCGTCGGCCTCGTTCACCCGCACGGGGGCGGTCGGCTCCTCGGCGGCACCGCCCCCGGCGCTGCGGGTCGGCGGCGGCGCGGGCACCTCCTCCCCGGGCGCGGGCACGTAGACCTGCTCGCCGTCGGTCACGGTCCGTGCGAGGTTGAGCGCGGCGAGATCCGCGCCGTCGCTCGCTCCCCCGGCGGCCTCGACGGCGTCGGCGACACGGGCCCCGGCGGGCAGGCCGACCAGACCCGGTCGGGCCACCTGCCCGACGACGTGCACGACGACCTCCACCCCGGCGGAACCGGCCACGGGAGCCGGCACCGAGCCGGCCGGTCCGCGGTCCGCGGGCGCCGGCTCCTGGTCCGCGAGCGAGTCGTCGCCCACCGGCGGCTCGGCGACCTCGCTCTCGACGGGGCCCGCCGGACCTGTCGCACCGTCGAGCTGCACGTCCGCGGCCGGGACGGCGGGGACCACCGGCTGGGGCCACGACGCGACCACGAGCACGCCGAGGGCGAGCACCGTCAGGGCTGCCGAGGCGACGACGGCGACCGGGGTGGTCAGCGCCCAGCGACGGCGCCCCGAACGCTCGTGCGCCGACGTCGGGTGCCCGTGGGCAGCGCTGTACGCGGCGGCGACGTGGCCGGCGGACCGTCGTCGGACGAGCCGGTCGGCCAGCTCGTCGGCCGCCGTCGTCGCGTCCTGGCCGCCGGCCGAGTCCTGCCCGGGGGTCGCCGCGGCCGGGTCGTGGTCGGCCAGGGCGGCACGCAGCGCCGCGAGCCGCGCCGTCGTCCCGCGCGCGTCCCCGTGCTCGGGCTCGTCGCGCGGACCGTCGTCGGCGGCCGGGTCGGGCGTCGGTTCCGGGCTGTGCCGGGGCGTGGTGGTGGTCACGCCCGGGACGCTAGGTGCGCGCGGGGCTCTCCGGCCGGGCACCGCCGGGACCGGTGGACGACCACCACCTGTGGACGAGCGTTCCCGGGCGCGAGCGCGTCAGGGTGACCGGCGCGCCGGCACCGTCCGAGGGGGTTACCAGGGCCCGCCCGGCTCCAGGTCGTGCACGTGCCCCCCGCGGTCGGCGACGACGACGGCGAGCGCCCCGGGGCCCACGTGCGTGCCGAGCACCGCGCTGACCGGGGTGACGACGGGCCGCACGCCGATCCGCTCGGTCAGGGTGGCGGCGATCTCCTCGGCGCGGTCCTCGGCGCCGAGGTGGTGCACGGCCACCACGGGGCGCGTGGCCCGGTCCGCGTGCTCCTCGGCGAGCGCGAGGAGGCGGCCGACGGAGGCCTTGCGCGTGCGTACCCGCTGGACGAGGTCCACGGTGCCGTCCTGGAGACCGAGGAGGGGTCGCACGCCCAGGGCCTGGCCGAGTGCCGCGGCGGGCCCGGAGAGGCGACCGCCCTGGCGCAGGTGGTCCAGGGAGTCGACGAGCAGCAGGGCGCGTGCCGAGGCCGCGACCTGCTCGGCCCGGCGGGCCACGTGGTCGGCGTCGCACCCGGCGGCGGCGCACCGAGCGGCCTCGACGGCCGCGAAGCCGAGCGCCATGGCGGCCGTCCCCGAGTCGACCACGCGCACGGGCAGCATGGCGCGCTGCCCGGCCCGTTCCGCGGTCGCGACGGTGCCGGACAGCTTTCCGGACAGGTGCACCGAGACGATGGCGCGGGCGCCCTGCGCGGCGAGGTCCCGGTAGGCCTCCGCGAGCTCCTGGGTCGAGGGCTGGGACGTGGTGAGCCGCTCGCCGCGCGAGATGCGCTCGGCGACCTCCGCGGCCGTGATCTCGACCCCTTCGCGCCGCACCTCGTCGTCGACGAGGACGTGCAGTGGCACGACCGTCGGGGCGACGTCAGGGCTGGTCAGGACGTCCGCGACGGCGGCGTGTCCGGGACGGGGCAGGCTGGCGGTCGAGTCGGTGACGACTCGCACGGCGGGAACGTCGCGCATGATCAGCGAGTCTAGCCGCGGCGGTGCCCCACGGCGCGGACGGTGCCCCCGGATCGCGTCGGGTGCGACGCCGCGATAGCGTGCACGGCATGCCCGACGACACCACGCGATCCGCCGCCGTACCGGTGGCCCGGGTCGGCACCCGCCGCGGCGGGACGTGGTCGCTCGTCACGGCCGGCGAGGTCGGGGCACGGGCGGAAGGAAGGTGCGCGCCAGGGCGCACCCGCCACCACCGCACGGGTCCGGGTCACCGGCACCGTCCCTGAGCAGGGAGACCCGTCGTCGGGCACCTTCCCGGTGCCCGACGACGGGGCCGCCGCGAGGCCTCAGGCGCCGCCCAGGCGCTCGGCGTGCCAGATGCGGTCGAGGTAGTCGCGCATGGACCGGTCGGAGGAGAAGAACCCGGTGCGCGCGACGTTGAGCACCGCCGAACGGCTCCAGGCGTCCGGGTCGCGGTAGGCGGCCTCCACCCGCTCCTGCGCGTCGAGGTAGGACTGGTAGTCGGCCAGCACCATGAACCGGTCCTCGCCCAGCAGGTTGGACACCACGGGCTCGAACGTGGACCGGTCGCCGCCGGAGAACTCCCCGCGGGCCACGAGGTCGAGCGCGCGTCGCAGGGAGGCGTTCTCCTCGTAGTACGCCGACGGGCGGTACCCGCCCTCGGCGACGGCGGCCGCCTCCGGCTCGGTCAGGCCGAACAGGAAGAAGTGGTCGTCGCCGACGAGCTGGCGGATCTCGACGTTCGCTCCGTCGTCGGTGCCGACCGTGAGGGCGCCGTTGAGGGCGAACTTCATGTTGCCGGTCCCCGAGGCCTCCTTGCCGGCCAGGGAGATCTGCTCGGACAGGTCGGCGGCCGGGATGAGGGTCTCGGCCACCGTGACGTCGTAGTTCGCGGGGAAGGCGATCCGCAGCACGCGGGAGATCTCGGGGTCGGCGTTGATGACGGCGCCGACGTGGTTGATCAGCGCGATGATCTCCTTGGCCATCACGTAGCCCGGCGCGGCCTTGGCGCCGAAGACGACGGTGCGCGGCACGGTGTCGGCGAGGTCCAGCTCGCCGGAGCGCAGCCGGTCGTAGAGCGTGATGACGTGCAGCAGCTTGAGGGTCTGGCGCTTGTACTCGTGGAGGCGCTTGACCATGACGTCCAGCATGGTGCCGGGGTCGATGTCGATGCCGTCGCGCCGGGCCAGCAGCTCGACCAGCCGGTCCTTGTTCGCCGACTTCACCTCGCGGAAGCGGCGGCGGAACTCGGGGTCGTCCGCCAGGGGCTCGAGCTCGCGCAGCCGGTCGAGGTCGGTCACCCACCCGTCACCGATCGCCTCGGTGATCAGCCCGGAGAGCCCCGGGTTGGCCAGCCGCACGAACCGGCGCGGGGTGACGCCGTTGGTGACGTTGGTGAACTTCTCGGGCCACAGCGTCGCGAAGTCGGCCAGGACCTTGTCGCGCAGGAGCTGCGAGTGCAGCTCGGCGACGCCGTTGACCTTGGTGGCGGCGACGGTGGCGAGGTGGGCCATGCGCACGGCTCGCTGCGGGTGCTCGGCGATGATCGACATGCGCCGCACCAGCAGCTCGTCGTCCCCCCGGGACTCTCGGACCTCGGCGAGGAAGTCGTCGTTGATCCGGTAGATGATCTCCAGGTGGCGCGGCAGCAGGCGGCCCAGCAGCTCGACGGGCCAGACCTCCAGCGCCTCGGGCAGCAGCGTGTGGCACGTGTAGGCGAAGCACCGGCGCGTGATGTCCCAGGCCTCGTCCCAGTCGAGCCCCTCCTCGTCGACGAGGATGCGCTGCAGCTCGGGGATCGCGATGACCGGGTGGGTGTCGTTGAGCTGGAAGCAGATGCGCTCGGGCAGCCGCCGCAGGTCGAACCCGCCCGGGAGCAGCCGGTCGATGAAGTCGCGCAGCGAGCAGGCCACGAAGAAGTACTGCTGCTGCAGGCGCAGCTCCTTGCCCTGGGGCGTCGAGTCCTCGGGGTAGAGCACCTTGGAGATGTTCTCGGCGAAGGTCTGGGCGCGGACGGCCTCGGCGTAGTCGCCGTAGTTGAAGATCTTCAGGTCGAACGCGTGGGTCGCGCGGGCGCTCCACAGGCGCAGGGTGTTGACCTGCTGGTTGCGGTAGCCCGGCACCATGTAGTTGTACGGCACGCCGAGCACCTGCCAGCCCGGCGTCCAGCGGGTGCGCTCGACGGCGTCGTCGCCCTCGCCGTCGGTGTACCGCTCGGTGCTGCCCCCGAACGAGACGGTGACCTCGTGCTCCGGGTGGGCGAACTCCCACGGCGAGCCGTTGTCCAGCCAGTGGTCGGGTTCCTCGACCTGCCGGCCGTCGACGAAGTTCTGCCGGAAGATCCCGTACTCGTAGCGGATCCCGTACCCGATGGCGGGCACGCCCATGGTCGCCAGCGAGTCGATGAAGCAGGCGGCCAGCCGTCCCAGCCCCCCGTTGCCCAGCCCGGGCTCCACCTCGGCCTCGGCGAGCTCGGCGATGTCGATGCCCAGCGAGGCCAGCGCCTCGGTGGCGATGTCGGTCAGGTCGGCGGCCAGCAGCGCGTTGCCGAGCTGTCGGCCCAGGAGGAACTCCGCCGACAGGTAGGCGACGCCCTTGGGCTGCGTGCGGTAGTACTCGGTGGTGGTCTCCATCCAGCGCGACATCAGGTAGTGCCGCACCGTCCGGGCCAGCGCGAGGTACTCGTCGTTGGTGCTCGCTCGCTGCAGCACCGTCCCCTGGGTGAAGTTCAGCTCGCGCAGGTATTCACGCACGAATCCTTCGACGGAGTGTTCCGGGCTGGCGATCAGCGGTGTCGTCTCGCTCACCTGGCCGACACTACCCACGCCGGGCCCGCGTGTCCCGGTGGCGGGGCAAGCCGACCCCGGACCGAAACACGGCCGTAGCCCACCGTTCAGGAACCGACCAACGTCACCAGCCGCGAACGCCCCGCCGGGTCCTTGACGGCCTGCAGCACCACGTCGACGTGCGGCTCCAGTGCGCTGACCTTGTCCAGCGGCGCCCCGACGACGAGCTGGAAGCCGAGCCCCTGCCACGCCCCCACGGCACGTCCGGCGAACCGGGCGTCGGCCTTGATGAACGCCTCGTCGAGGAACACCGGCGCGTACCGGGGCCGTTCGGCTCCGGCGTCGCCGAGCTGGTAGCGCAGGGCGGCGCCGACGATGAACGCCACGAGCTCCTGCGACTCCCCGCCGGACTTGCCGGCGATGTGGTCGTAGACGGACACGTGGCGGCCGTCCAGGTCGACGCACTCGGCGCTGATGCGCACGTGCTCGCGCACGTCGACCAGCCGCCGTCGCTCCGGCGAGTCCGGCCGGATCCGGTCGATCAGCCGGGCCATGCGCTCGTAGCGGCGCTGCCGCTCGGCCGGTGGGAGCTCGCCGGGGTCCGCGGCGAGCTCGCGCAGCCGGCGGCGGAACGAGGTCACGTCGCGCGCCTCGGTGACCTGGGCGCTGATGCGCAGCCGGTGGGAGTCGTCCCGGAAGGGCAGCGTGGACAGGATCGCGTTGACGGGTTCCATGCGTTCGCGGATCTGCGCGATCGACCGGCTCATCACGTTGCCCAGCAGCGTGAGGTCGTGACCGCTGAGCCGGCCCAGCGTCCGGGACCACCGTTCGGTCAGCTCGTACAGGCGCTGGTCCTCGATCTCGGCCAGGATGCGCCCGTAGTCGTCGTAGGAGGCGTCCGGGTCGGTGCCGAGGTTGGGGTTGGGCCAGGCGTCGCAGAACCGTTCGAACAACCCGCGCAGCCCGGCGCGGGCGGACTCGGCGGTGGCCACCGCGCTCTCGCGGTCGCGGGCGAGCTCGCGCCCGACGGCGGTGATCGCCTGGTCGAGCGCGGCGAGCGGCAGGTGGTCCGGGTCCGACGGTGCCACGGCGGCCAGCGTCGCGTCCAGCCGACGGCGCTGCGCCTCGGTGCACACGGCTCCCGAGGCCTCGGCCCGCTCGACCGCGTCGGTGACCTGGTCGACCAGGTCGGTGATCGCCGCCCACTGCTCGCCCAGCTCCCGCACCCGGTTCTCGGCGTCGGCGCGCTCGCGGTACAGCTCGGTGAGCCGGTCGCGCAGCCGCTGCTCGTCGGCGGTCAGCGCACGCACGACGTCGGAGCCGTCGCGCAGCGCGGCGAGCCGCTCCTCGCGGTCGGCCAGGGCCTCGGCCGCACCGTCGACGTCCACGTCCTCCCAGGCGACCTTGAGGACCTGGCCCGCGGCGACGAACGTGTCGGTGTGGGCCGACTGCCGCAGCCGCGCTCCCTCGAGGCGTGCGCCGGCGTCGTGCAGGGCGCTGCGGGCGGCCTCGACGTCGGCGCCGAGCTTCTCGCGGCGCCTCGCGTTGGAGAATCCGAGCACGGAGCCGCGCGGGCTGCCGCCGTGGGCGCCGCGCTCGCCGTCGGCGATCTGGCCGGTCCGCGTCAGGGCACGTCGGTGCCGGCGCAGCTCGCCCGGGTCGTCGACGCACACGTGGTCGAAACGCTGCGCGAGCCGTTCCGCCAGCCAGCCGCCGAACGGGCCGGCCTTGATCTCCACGCGGCCGGGCAGCGTGGCCGGGTCCGCGTCGTCGTCCAGGGGCAGGTGCGTGGGCACCCCCTCGAACCGCAGGCGTCGGCGCAGCGGCACGGTGTCGATGGCGGCCCGGAAGGCGGCGAGCCGGTCGGCGTCGACGAGCAGCGTGGTCGCGAACCCGCCGAGGGCGAGCCCGATCGCGTCGCGCCACGGCTCGTACTCGCCGCGCACCTCGAGCAGCTCGCCGACGAACGGCAGCTCGTCGACCGTCATGCCGGCGGCCTCCGCGAGCGCCACCCGCGCCGCGTGGTCCTCGGCACCGACGTTGCCGCGACGCTGCGCCAGCGAGGCCTGCTCCTGCTCCAGGCGGGCGAGCCGCTGCTCGGCGTCGGACACGGCCTGCCGCGCGGCGAACACCTCGTCCTCGAGGGTCGCGGCCTGCTCGGTGCGGCCGTCGACGATCTCCTGCGCCCGACGTCGGACCCGGTCGAGGTCGCGCCGTCCGGCGACGTCGGCCTCGAGCACGGCGAGGTGGGTGTCCAGCGCGGCCCGCGCGGTGCGCGCCCGCTCCAGCTCCTCGGTGCGGCGCCGGACCTCCCGCTCGGCGGACTCCACGGCGTCCCCGCCCTGCCGGCGCAACGTGGTGCGGACCTCCTCCAGGTCCGACTCGGTGGCGGCGATGCGGGACGCGGCGGTGGTCCGCCGCTCCTCGGCGGCGCGGTGGGCGGTGCGGTTGACCTCCTCCTCGGCCCGCACCAGGTCCAGGCGCCGCGCGTCGCGCCACACCGCGAAGGGCGTGGTGTCGTCGGACCCGGTCCCGCCCGACGCGCCGAGCGAGTCGAGGAGCGCGACCGTCGCCTCGGCGTCGTCGACCTGCTCGCGCAGCCCGCGCATCGGACGCAGCACCTCGACCTGGCGCGACGCGGTGAGCATCTCGGTGCGCACGGCGCTGAGCTCGTCGAAGTGCTCGACGGCACGGTCGGCGATCTCGAGGGTCTCCGGCTCGGTGAGCACCATCGCCTTGTAGAGCGCGTCGACAGTGGTGATCGCCTGACCGGCCTGGATGCGGCCCAGGAGCTGCATGGCCTTGTGCCCGTCGCCGGCCGCGCCGATGCCGAGGGCGGCGTGCAGCCGGGTGGCGAACGCGATGTCCGTGTCGAACAGCGTCAGCCCGGCCTCGGTCAGCCCGGCCCGCGCGAACCGGCCGGGGGCCAGGTCCTCGAGCGTGCACAGGTCGAACGCGGCGTCGGCGGTGGCCCGCACGACGACGCACTCCTCGTTGCGGGTGGCCCCGCGCGGCACGTACCAGGCGCGCAGCGCCGTGAACGACCCGCCGGACTGGTCGGACCACGACATCGCGACCGCGGTCCACGTGTCCACGCCGTCGCCGCGCAGCACCTGCTCGCGGCTCGTGGCGCCGTCGGCGCGCGACTCGTCCAGCTTGCCCCGGGCGTAGGACAGCACGTTGCGCTGCTCGCGGCCCCGGGCCCGGCCGGCCGCGGCGCCGTTGGACGCCCCGTTGAACGGGGTCGTGTGGCTCATCATCAGGGCGATGTAGGCGTCCAGCAGGGTGGACTTGCCCGAGCCGGACGCCCCGGACAGCAGCGTGGCCCGCGGCGAGAACCGCACCTCGTGGTGCCCGTGGTAACCGCCCCAGTTCACCAGCTGCATGGACGTGGCGATCCACTGGCGGCCGTCCGACGCCGCGGGGATCAGCCCGAACAGCGAGTCGGTCATGCGCGCGCTCGAGGTCACGGTCACGGGGTCTCCTCCGTCTGCGGCGTCCTATCGGCCAGATCCGCGGAACCCTCGCCGTCCTGCAGCCAGGCCGTCAGCTCGCGCAGCCGGTCCACCGGCAGCAGGATCTCGACGACCGGGCCCACGCGGTAGCGACCGGCGGCGACCTCGTCGAGCACCCGCTCGCGCACCAGCGCGGCCACCGCGTTGTCGATCTCGCGGTGCCGCGCGGCGAGGTTCGTCTCGTCGTGGGAGAGGAACCCGAGCGCGTACGCCGTCATCTCCTCGGCGTCGACGTAGGCCGCCGGGTGCCCCGCGCCCTGCTCCTGGTGGTACCGGTTGCGCACGTAGAGCATCAGCAGCGTCTCGACCCGCTTGAACGGCTCGTCGCGCAGCAGCACCGGGATCGTGAGGCCGTCCGAGCGCACCTGGCGCTTGTAGGCGATCTCGTGGTCGCGGTCCACGACCAGCTCGACGAAGATGTCGTGCAGCCGCGAGGACAGCACCTGCTGGTGGGTGAGCAGCGCCGTCCAGTCGGCCGGGTGCTCCGCGGCGGAGACGTACCGGCGCTGCAGCACCAGCGCCAGGACGCGCCGCGCCTCCACGGGCAGCACGCCGGTGTCCCCGGTGAACAGCGCGGTGTCCTCGTCCTCGAGGGGGACCGACTCCACGAAGGTGTCCGACGACGGCACCTGATCGCCGTCGTCGTCCCGCGTGACGGGGTCGGCCTCGGTGACGTCAGTCATCGGTCCTCCAGATCGGGGTGCGGGGCAGCGCGAACTCGCGGGTGGTGCCGTCGGCGCGCACGGCGGTGACGCGGTCGACGTCCTGCGCGGGTACGTCGCCGCTGCGGGTGGCCTCGGACCCGCCGTCGCCCGCCAGGTCCAGGTAGCCGAGGAGCTCGACCGGGCGGCGCAGCGCGGCGGGGCCGTCGGCGAACACCGACGCGACGGTGGCGGGCGCCTCCAGCGCCGCCAGGCGGGCGAGGAGCTCGCCGTGGTGCGGGCCGCCCATCGCGCGCAGGTCGTCGATCTCGTCCTCGCCGCCGTCGCCGTCGTCGGCCCAGGACTCGAGCTGTGCCGGGGGCGTCTCGGGGTGCAGGTCGTGCAGCGTGGTGCGCAGCCTGCCGGGCGCGGCACGCTCGAACCAGCGCAGCGGCTCCACCCGCGCGGCGCGGCCGCTCGCCGGGAACCAGTCGGCCATCGCCGCGGTCGCCTCGCGCAGCGCGGTGTCGACCTCCCGGTCCCGCAGGGGGTTGTGGTGGCGGATCTGGGCGGTCACGGTCCGGGAGACCCGGGTCTGGGCCGCCAGGACCACCTCGATGGCGGCCACGAGCTGGGACCGCAGGTTCGCCAGCACGGCCCGGCGCGCGGGCGGCAGGTCGGCGGCGAACGGGTGCTCGAGGATCTCCCCGACCCGCTGCTCGAGCGAGTCCAGCAGGTCCGGGTCCCCCAGCAGCTCCATCGCGCCGGAGAACGCCCGCCCCTCGGTCGTGCCCTCCAGGAGGCTCTCGGAGGCGTCCAGGTACTCCTCGACGACCACCCCGGCCGACCGTTCGTCGTGCCGCAGGCGCGAGACGAGGTCGCGCTGGAGCACGCTCAGGGACTCGGCGACGCGCGCGAAGTCGGCCGGCAGCTCACGCACCAGGAACAGCAGGTGGTCGTACTGCTCGGAGAGGCGATCGTCGGGGACGGGCTCGACCTCTCCCCCGGCCTCCAGCCGGGCCAGCTCGCTGCTCGCCTCGTCGATGCGCGCGCGCAGGCGCCGCATCCGCGCCTCGCGGTCGGGGTGCGCGTCACGGGCGAGGTCGTCGAGCGCGACCAGCAGCGTCCGGATGCGCGACTCGCTGACCAGTCCGCGCCCGCCCTGGGCCCGGGCGATCACGTCCAGCGCCTCGGTGGCGTAGCTGGACAGCTGGTAGCGCTCGGCGCCGTCGTCGTCCAGGGAACGCACGAGCCAGCGTTCGCGCACCCACCGGGTGCACAGCACGCGCGCCGGCTCCGGCGGCACCACGGCGCCCGCCGCGTCCGCGGCGCCGCGCAGCCCGGCCAGCAGGTCGTCGACCTCCACGTGGAGCTGCTCGGTGGCCACGGTCGGCCGGTCCGGCGTGAACACGCTGCTCAGCACCGCCACGACGAGCGGCGCCTCCGCCTTGTGCAGCAGCCCGAGCGTCGGCGTCGCGAAGGCGCGCTCCACCCCGGCGAGCACCCCGGCGAGCCTCGGCCCGGCCGGCTGGGACGGCGGGGCCACCCGCTCAGACGACAACGTTGACGAGCTTCGGCGCCCGCACGATCACCTTGCGGATCTCGGCGCCGTCGATGGCGCGCAGCACGTTGGGCTCGGCCAGCGCCGCGGCGGTCAGGTCGTCGTCGGAGATCGACGGCGCGACCTCGAGGCGTCCGCGCACCTTGCCCTTGACCTGCACGACGCAGGTGACGGTCTCGGCGACCAGGTACTCCTCGGCCGCCTCCGGGAAGGGTTCGCGGGCCAGCGACGCGGCGTGCCCGAGGCGTTCCCACAGCTCCTCGGCGATGTGCGGGGCGATCGGAGCCACCATGAGCACCAGCGGCTCGACGGCGGCGCGCGGCACGGCGTCCAGACCGGTGAGGTGGTTGTTGTAGGTGATGAGCTTGGCGATGGCCGTGTTGGGGCGCATGCCCTCCATCTCGACGCGGACGTCCGCGATGGTGCGGTGCAGCGCCTTGAGGGTGTCCGTCGTGGGCTCGTCGTCGGTGACGACCAGCGAACCGTCGGTCTCGTCGACGACGTTGCGCCACAGCCGCTGCAGGAACCGCTGCGACCCGACGACGTCGCGGATGTTCCACGGCCGGGACAGGTCCAGCGGCCCCATGGCCATCTCGTAGACCCGGAACGTGTCGGCGCCGTACTCGGCGTACATGTCGTCGGGGGTGACGACGTTCTTCAGCGACTTGCCCATCTTGCCGTACTCGCGCTCGACGGCCTGACCCTGGTACGTCCACCCGGCCTGCTCGTCGCCCTCGACCTCGGCCGCGGGCACGTAGGTGCCGCGGTCGTCGGTGAAGGCGTAGGCCTGGATGTAGCCCTGGTTGAACAGCTTGCCGAACGGCTCGATCGAGCTGACGTGGCCCAGGTCGTGCAGCACCTTGTGCCAGAAGCGCGCGTACAGCAGGTGCAGCACGGCGTGCTCGACGCCGCCGACGTACAGGTCGACGCCGCCGGCCGGGCCGGACGTGTCGTTGTGGCGCGGTCCCATCCAGTACCGCTCCAGCGCCGGATCGACCACCGGGCGCTCGCCGTCGGCCCCGTCGTCGGTGCCCCACGTGGGGTCCAGGTAGCGCAGGTAGTACCAGCACGACCCGGCCCAGTTCGGCATGGTGTTGGTGTCGCGGCGGTACTGCCGGGGACCGTCGCCCAGGTCGAGGGTGACGTGCACCCAGTCGTCGTTGCGGCCCAGCGGCGCCTCCGGCTCGGAGTCGCGGTCGTCCGGGTCGAAGGTGCGCGGGGCGTAGTCCGGCACCTCCGGCAGGTCGACGGGCAGACGGTCCGCGGGGATCGCGACCGGGCGGTCCTCGGCGTCCCACAGGATCGGGAACGGCTCGCCCCAGTACCGCTGCCGGCTGAACAGCCAGTCGTTGAGCCGGTACGTGGTGGTGCCGCGCCCCGCGCCCCGCGCCTCCAGCCAGTCGACGATCTTGGCCTTGGCGTCGGCGACGCCCAGCCCGTCCAGCGAGATCTCGTCGTTGGCCGAGCGCACGGTGACGCCGTCGCCGGTCCAGGCGCCCTCGTGGCCCTCCGGCAGCCCGCCGGCGGGCTCCACGGTATGCACGATCGGCAGCTCGAAGGCCTCGGCGAACGCGTGGTCGCGGTCGTCGCCGCCGGGCACGGCCATGATGGCGCCCGTGCCGTAGCCCATGAGCACGTAGTCGGCGGTGAAGACGGGCACGGTCTCGCCGTTGACGGGGTTGACGGCCAGGTGGCCGGTGAACACGCCGGTCTTCTTGCCGGCGTCGGCCTGCCGTTCGACGGCGGTCTTCGCGGCGGCCTCGCGACGGTACGCGGCCACGGCCTCGACCGGGGTCGCGTGCCCGCCGGTCCACACGTCACGCGTGCCGTCGGGCCAGGTGGCCGGCACCTCGTCCAGGAGCGGGTGCTCCGGGGACACGACCATGAACGTCGCGCCGAACAGGGTGTCCGGCCGGGTCGTGAAGACCTCGATCGAACCGCCGGCTCCCGCAGCGTCGACGTCGGCGTCACCGGCGCCCACGACGTCGAACAGCACGTTCGCACCCGTGGACCGGCCGATCCAGTTGCGCTGCATGGCCTTGACCTTGTCCGGCCATTCGATGAGCTCCAGGTCGTCGACCAGGCGGTCCGCGTAGGCGGTGATCCGCATCTTCCACTGGCGCAGGTTCTTGGTGAACACCGGGAAGTTGCCCCGCTCGGAGCGGCCCTCGGCGGTGACCTCCTCGTTGGCCAGCACCGTGCCCAGGCCGGGGCACCAGTTGACGGGCGAGGAGTCGACGTACGCCAGGCGCTGCGCGTCGAGCACGTCGCGCTGCTCGCCCGCGTCCAGGGCGGACCAGACCGCGCCGCCGGTGTTGTCGCCGTCGTGCCCGGGCACGGGGCGGGTCCCCGCGGCCAGCTCGTCGCGCAGCTCGGAGATCCGGCGCGCCCGGCCGCGCTGCGTGCCGCCGTCGGCCGGCTTCCCGGCCGGCTCCGCGTCGGCGTCGTACCAGGAGTCGAAGATCTCCAGGAAGATCCACTGGGTCCAGCGCACGTAGTCGCTGTCGATCGTCGCGAAGGAGCGCCGCGGGTCGTGCCCCAGGCCCATGCGCCGCAGCTGGCGCCGGTAGGTGACCATGTTGCGCTCGGTGACCAGGCGCGGGTGCTCACCGGTCTGCACGGCGTACTGCTCGGCGGGCAGGCCGAACGCGTCGAACCCCATGGCGTGCAGCACGTTGTCGCCGCACATCATGCGGAAGCGGCCGACGACGTCGGTGGCGATGAACCCCAGCGGGTGGCCGACGTGCAGGCCGGCCCCCGAGGGGTACGGGAACATGTCCATGATGAAGAACGGCTCGCCGGCGGGTGCGGAGCCGTCGGCGCCGGTGAGCTCGCCCGTCGGGTTCGCGGCGTGGAACGTGCCGCGCTCCTCCCAGCGGTCCTGCCAGCGCAGCTCGATCTCCTGCGCGAGGGCGGGCGTGTACCGGTGCTGGGGCTGGTCGGGTCGCTGCGTGTCGGTCTCTGGCGTGCTCACGCCGGCGAGTCTACCGGCCGGCCACGCCCCGGCCGGCAGGGATTTCGCGCCTCAGAACGAGGCGATCAGCGCAGGTCCGACGGCGAACAGGATCCACGCGACGGCCACGACGTACCCGATGACGAGGATCACGCCGCGGTAGCCCAGCACCAGGCCGCGCAGCCCGTCGCCGACGCGCAGGTGGCCGTCCTGGACGGCGTGCACGACCTGGAACCACAGCAGCGGCCACATGATGGTCCACACCACCATGCAGGCCGGGCAGAGGGCGAACAGCGCGTAGAAGCTCGTCCACATGAGGAAGAAGATCAGCGCCTGGCCCAGCACCGTGCCGCCGAGCAGGCACAGGTGGAACCAGCGGGGCAGCCGGGCGCCGGCCAGCAGCACGACGCCGGTGGTGATCACGACGGGGAACGCCGCGACGCCGAGGAACGGGTTGGGGAACCCGAGGAGCGAACCCTGCCAGGACCCCATCGCCACGCCGCAGTCGAGGAACGGGTTGATCGAGCACGAGGTCACCCGGTCGGGGTCCGCGAGCTTGAGGACCTTCTCGATCGCCAACCACACCGACCCGCCGAACCCGACGGCGCCGAGCGCCACGAGCAGCGTGCCGAAGGCACGGGTGGACAGGGGCCGGGGGCCGCCGGCCGCGAGGTCGGTCCGGTCGCCGTCGGTGCTCACCGTCGTGTCGGTCACGCGCGCACGGTACCGCACCAGGCTGGGCGCTCCCTCGGCGCGAGCCGATCACGCGCGTCGGCTCAGGCGGTCCCCGTACGCCCGGCGGAGCGCCACCGGGCGGTCGCGAGCACGATCGCCAGGCCGACGACGGTCAGGGCCAGGCCGGTCCAGGCAGGGGCCACGTACCCCCATCCGGCGGCGATGACGAGCCCGCCGAAGAACGCGCCGCTCGCGTTGCCGAGGTTGAGCGCCGAGTGGCACAGGGCGGCTCCGAGCGACTCCGCGCGCGGCGAGAGGTCCATGAGCCGGGTCTGCATCGCCAGCCCCAGCACCTGCGAGGTCACGCCGAGGAGGAACAGCCCCGCGACGGCGCCGACCGGCGTGCCGGCGGCGAGGGCGAAGACCACGAGCGAGGCGCCGGTCGCCACGAAGCCGCCGATCACCGTGCCCAGCACGGAGCGGTCCGCCAGCCGCCCGCCCAGCAGGGTCCCCACGGTCATGCCGACGCCCATCACGGCCAGGACCCAGGGCACGGAGCTCTCGGTCATGCCGGAGACGCGGGTCACGGTGGGTGCGACGTAGGTGTAGACGGCGAACAGCCCACCGAACCCGATGGAGCCGGCGACGAACGCGACCCACAGCGGACCGTTGGCCAGCGCGCCGATCTCCTGACGCACGGAGGACTCGACGGGGCCGCGCTCGGGCACGAACCACCACAGCCCGGCGAGCGCGGCGGCGCCGAGGACCCCGATGAGCACGAAGGCCGCCCGCCACCCCATGGCCTGCCCGACGGCGGTGGACAGCGGGACGCCGACCACGTTCGCGACCGTCAGGCCCGTCATCATCATCGCCACGGCGTGCCCCCGCCGGCCCGGTCCGGCCACCGAGGCGCCGACGGCGGCCCCGACGCCGAAGAACGCGCCGTGCGGGAGCCCGGCGAGGAACCGCCCGGCCACGAGCCACTCGATGCTCGGCGCCGCGGCCGAGGCGACGTTGGCCAGCGTGTAGAACCCCATGAGGACCAGCAGGAGCCGACGCCGGGACATGCGCGCGGCGGCCACGGTCAGCAGCGGGGCACCCACGACGACGCCGACGGCGTAGGCGGTGATGGCGTGCCCGGCGACGGGGTCGCTCACGCCCAGGTCGGCGCCGATCTGCGGCAGCAGGCCCATCGTGGCGAACTCGGTGGTCCCGATGGTGAACCCACCCAGGGCCAGGGCCAGCAGGGCCCATCCGGCGCCGGCGGCACGGGCGGGGGCGGTCGACGGGCGGGGCGGGGCGACGGTCACGGCATCATCCTCTCGAAACGATTCGACGACGCCACGCAGCTCAGGCGTGCACGTCGTCGGGATTGCGCCCCAGCCTACGCGCGGACGACCCGTACGCGCGAGGCCGCGAGATGCCCGAGGTCCACCGCGACCGGCCCGTCCGGCCCGGCGAACTCCACGGAGAGGGTCCCGGCGTAGTCGCGGCGGTCCACCACCGCCACCTCCACGTCCAGCTCCAGCCCCAGCCCGGCCAGGTAGCGCAGCGCCTCGGGGTCCGCGTCGGAGATCCGCGCCACCACGCCCCGGTCCCCCGCCGCCAGGTCCACGAGCGGCACCGCGTCCGGTCGCACCACCCGTCCGTCCGCCGTCGGGATCGGGTCGCCGTGCGGGTCCCGCACCGGGTGGCCCAGGCGTGCGTCGATCCGCTCGACCAGCCGGTCCGAGACGGCGTGCTCGAGGACCTCCGCCTCGTCGTGCACCTCGTCCCAGGTGTAGCCGAGCTCACGCACCAGCCACGTCTCGATCAGCCGGTGCCGACGCACCATCGTCAACGCGTGCCGGCGGCCGTCGTCGGTGAGCCAGACGCCCGAGTAGGGCTCGTGGCCCAGCAGACCCTGCGCCGTCAGCCGACGCACCGTCTCGGACACCGTGGACGGTCCCACGCCGAGCCGGTCGGCCAGGAGCCCCGTCGTGACCTTCTCGTCGCTCCACTCCTGGGCGGACCAGATCGCCTTGAGGTAGTCCTGGGCCACGGGCGTCAGGTCGGTGCTGGTGTCGCTCACGACGACGAGCCTACGTGGCGACCGGCCGGCACCGGCCGCCGACGCCCGCGGCTCACGGCGCCGTCGGCCCGGGCGAGACGGTCGCCGGCGCGTCCGACGCCGGCGCGGACGGCCCCGTCCCCGGCACCCCTGCCTTGAGCTCCCCGACCGGCGGCACCACGCCGGGGACGGGCACGCGGTCGTGGACCACGGCCCGCCCGTCGGGTGTGACCTCGACGAGCTGGGTGTCGAGCATCTCCCGGGTGTCGAGGTCGAAGCGCAGCACCGTCATCTCGGCGGTACCGCGCAACGGACCCACGGTCGGCTGCCCGGAGGCCGCCCCGGCGGTGCTGGACGACACGTACCGGATCCCCTGACCGACCTGCTCCGGACCGGCCCGCCGGTGCGTGTGCCCCGAGACCTGGAACGGGACGCACCCGGTCTCCAGGGCCGGCGTCCCGACCGGCGGGGTGTGGATGAGCAGCAGGTCCACGCCGTTCTCGGCGCACGCGGTCTCCGCCAGCTCGGCCGCCTGCTCCGCCGGGGTGCGCTCGCGGGCGACCGAGGTGCCCTCACCGATCCGCGTCTCGAGCGCGTCGCGGTCGCCGAGGATGCGCACGCCGGCCACCTCGACCACCCCGCCGTCGAGGATGATCTGGCCGTGCGCGGCCTCCTGCTGCGAGGTCAGCACCGAGTCGTGGTTGCCGTCCGCGACGACCATCGGCACCCCCTCGGGCACGGCCGCGGCGAACGAGTCCACGCAGGTCTTCTCCACGGCCGTGCCGTTCATCGTCGTGTCGCCGGCGTTGAGCACGACGTCGGCGCCGGAGCGCACCGCGGACTCCTCGATGAGGCCGGACATCCCGGTGTTGCAGTGCAGGTCGGACACGATGAGCATCGAGACGACGTCCTCGCCGTCGGCGGCCTCCTGGCCGAGGTTGGTGCGCACGGCGTGGCGGATGTCCCAGGAGTCCCACGCGGTGGACAGCTCGCCGCGGGCCTCGGCGTAGAACGCCTCGTTCTCGTCGTACAGCGCGGTGAGCTGACCGCCGTAGTCGTCCACCACGCCCGCGAGGCGCCCGGTGATCCGCGCCCCCTCGAGCGCCGTCCCGGCGAAGACCTCCGTGGCCGGACGTCCGGCCCGCGGCGGGTCGACGTCACCGGAGACCACCGTCGTGGCCACGAGCGCGACGACGGCGGTCCCGGCCGCCAGACGCCAGGTGCGCGGCGCGGCCCACTCCGCGAGCTCACGCCGCCGTGCCGCGCCCAGCAGGACGCGCACGCCCCAGCCGGCCAGCGCGACGACGGCGAGCGCCACGAGCGTGCGGCGGACGGCGTCCCCCGCCAGCGCCCGGGCGACGGCCTCGATCGTCACCTCGGGGGTGTTGTAGAACTGCAGGTACTGGTCGAGGTCGCCGACGAGCCGGTCGAGGGTCGACGCCCCCTCGACGGCGGTGAGGTCGGCGGGGATCTCCTTGACGGTGACGTCCACACCGAGGCCGAGCGGCAGCGGAGAGTCGATCTCGATGGTGCCGAGCGGGCCGAGGTCGGCCACGACGAGCCCGTCGGTGTCCACCTCGTAGACGGCCTCGTGCGGGCCCAGGCTCAGGGTGGCCGTCGCCGTGGTCACGCCGAACGCGACGCAGGCTGCGACGGCGGTGGCGACCACGAGGGTCCACCGCAGCCAGCGGGGCGGGGTTCGTCCGGTCATCGGGTCCACTGTTGCCGAAAGGTCCGGATGGTGCCAACCCGCCCCGCGCTCGTCAGGACTCGACGCGACGCAGGGTGACGAGCGCCACGACGGCCGCCGCCAGCACGGCGACGCAGCCGATCCCGGCGGTGATCGTCACGCCGTCGGCGAAGGCGGCGTGCGCCGACTCCAGCAGGGCGTGGGCCTGCCCGGCGGGCAGACCGGCGGCGACGCTCGTCGCCCCGCCCAGGGTCTCGGCCGCCGCGCCCGCGTCGGCCGCGGCGACGCCGTCGGGCACCACGACGTGCGCCTGGTAGGACGCCGTCAGGATGCTCCCGAGCACGGCCGTGCCGAGCACCGAGCCGCCCTCGTAGGCGGTCTCGGAGATCGCCGAGGCGGCACCGGCCTTCTCGGCCGGGACGGTCGAGACGATCAGGTCGTTGGAGATGGTCTCGGCCATGCCGATGCCGAGCGAGAGCGCGACGAACGCGACGCTGACCCACACGGCCTCGCCGCGGCCGGCGACGAGCGCGGTCAGCAGGTAGCCCGTCGCGGAGACGGCGAGCCCGGCGGCGACGACGCGGGCCGGCCGCACCCTGCGCACCACCCGCACGACGGTGAGCCCGGCCACGACCATCGCGACCGTCCCGGGCAGCAGGACGAGCCCGGCCTGCACGGGTGAGAGCCCGATGACGAGCTGCAGGTCCTGGGAGGCGAAGAACACGAAGCCGACCAGCGAGAACACGGACAGCAGGTTGACCGCGACACTGCCCGAGAAGGCGGGGATGGTGAACAGCCGCACGTCCAGCATGGGCTCCGGCCGGCGCAGCTGGCGCCGCACGAACAGGGTGCCGGCGACCAGCCCGGCGGCGAGCAGCGTGGCCGCGAGACGCGGGTCGTCCTTGGTGAGGGTCTTCAGCCCGGCCACGAGCGTGGTCATCGCGACCATCACCAGGCCGATCGAGACGGGGTCGATCGGTCCGGGTGCGGGGTCGCGGGACTCGGCCACGTAGGCCGGTGCCAGCGCCAGCAGCAGGGCGAGGACGGGCACCGCGAGCAGGAACACCGAGCCCCACCAGTAGTGCTCGAGCAGCACGCCGCCGACGACGGGTCCGATGGCGGCGCCCGCCGCGAAGCCGGAGGCGAAGATCGCGATCGCGAGCCGTCGCTCGGTGCGGTCGGTGAAGATGTTGCGCAGCAGGGACAGCGTGGACGGCATGAGCATGGCGCCGAAGAAGCCCAGGCCGGCTCGGGCGGCGATCAGCGCCTCGGCGCTGGGCGCGAACGCCGCGACCACCGAGACGGCGGCGAACCCCACCGCGCCGACGAGCAGGAGACGCCGACGGCCGACGCGGTCGGCGACGGAGCCCATGGGCACGAGCAGGCCCGCGAGCACGAGCGGGTAGACGTCGACGATCCACAGCAGCTCGGTGCCGGTGGGTGCCAGCGCCGCGGAGATCTGCGGCAGCGCGAAGGACAGGACGGTGTTGTCGATGGAGACGAGGAGCACCGGGAGCATCAGGACGGCGAGCGCGACCCAGCGGCGTGCCGCGGTGGCGCGTGCCGTCGTCGGACCCGGTGCCGTGGGCAGCTGGACCATGGGGCGGGCCTTTCGCACGGCGGACGGCCAGGGCGACGCGACGCGCCGAACTTCTGAACCGTCCAGACGGTACAGTAACGCGCCCGGCGGTAGGGTGCAACCATGCCTCCCCCACCCGCGGCCCGCGCCAAGGTGCTGGCGGCCTTCACCGAGATCCTCGTGACCACCGGCGAGCGCGCCGCCACCCTCGACGCCGTCGCGGACCGCGCCGGCGTCTCCAAGGGGGGCCTGCTGTACCACTTCGGGTCCAAGGACGCCCTGGTCGACGGGCTCGTGGAGCACCTCACCGAGCTCATCACCGCCGACGTCGCCACCATGCGCGCCGCCCCCGAGGGGCCCGTCGCGTACCTCCTGCGCACCTCGTCCGACGTCGACGCCGAGTTCGACCGCTCCTACCTGGCCGTCGCCGAGCTCGCCCGCGGCGCCTACCCGCACGCGCGCGGCGCCCTCGACACCGCCGAACGCGCCTGGACCGACGCCGTGACCGAGGCCGTCGGGGACCCCGCGGTGGCCCGCGCCGTCGTCCTGCTCAGCGACGGGATCTACCACCGCACGTCGCTCGGGGCGGCGCCGCCCGAGCTCGACGAGCTGCTCGAGCTGGTTCGGCGTCTCGGCTCGACGCCCGCGGCCTGAGGGTCAGCCGGCCTTCTTGGTGGACTTCTTCGACGTCGAGCCCCCGGAGCTCTTCGAGCCCTTCGAGCCCTTCGACGACTCGACGGAACGACGCAGCGCGTCCATGAGATCGACCACCTCGGCCCCCTCGGACTCCTCAGCCTCCCCGAACGTCTCGGCGGGATCGAGGGTGTCGCCCTGCTCGATCTTGGCGTCGATGAGCTGCCGCAGCTGGACCTGGTAGTCGTCCGTGTAGTCCTCGGGCGCGAAGTCCGCCTCGTAGCTCGCCACGAGCTGGGCCGACATCGCGAGCTCCTTGTCGCTGACCGTCGGCGAGCCGTCCAGGGCCGGGAACTCCGCCTCCCGGACCTCGTCGGCCCACAGCAGCGTCTGCAGGGTCAGGACCTCGTCGCGCACCCGCAGCGCCGCGAGCCGGGTGCGCTGGCGCAGCGCGAACTTCACGATCGCCGTGCGCTCGGTCTCCTCCAGCGTCCGCCGCAGCAGCACGTACGCCTTCGGGCTCTTCGAGTCGGGCTCCAGGTAGTAGGTCTTGTCGAACAGGATGGGGTCGACCTGGTCGCTCGGGACGAACTCGACCACCTCGATCTCCCGGTCCGACTCCGCGGGCAGCGCACCGAGGTCGGACCGGGTCAGCACCACGACCTGCTCGCCGTCGTCGTAGGACTTGTCGATGTGCTCGAACGGCACCGTCTCGCCGCACACCTCGCACACGCGCCGGTAGCGGATGCGTCCGCCGTCGGCGTCGTGCACCTGGTGCAGCGGCACGTCGTGGTCCTCGGTGGCGCTGTACAGCTTGACCGGGACGTTCACCAGACCGAACGTCACGGCACCCTTCCAGATCGCCCTCATCACCCCATGGTGACGCCGGAGCAGGGCTCGCGCAGTCCCAGGGCTCCGCTCAGCCGAGCAGGCCGAGCACCCCGACCACACCCACCAGCACCGCGAGCAGCACCGAGACCCCGACCAGCACCGCGTGCACCGTGTAGAACCGGGTCGGCCGGCCGGCGTCGTCGCGGGCCCGGGGATCCTTGGTCACGCGCCGCCAGAACTGCGGCCACACCACCAGGTTCCACACCGCGGCGACGAGCAGGACGACGGACCAGAGCACGGGGATCTCCACGCCGCCGAGTATCCCACCTGCTGATACACCGATTGTCGCCCGACCGAACTACGCCCTATGTTGGCGCTCACACGGCATTTCCAACGATGCAGAGCCGTGCCGGATCCCGTGACTGCGAAGGAGCAGACCATGCGTGACATCCAGCCCGCCCCCGAGGCGCCGACGGGCGCCCACCCGCCCGACCGGGCACCCGGCACGACACGACTGCGGCGGACGCTCGCCGCGCTCGCCGCCACCGCGCTGTGGGCGGTCGGCCTCACCGTCGCGGCCGCACCGGCCCACGCGGCCACCATCGACACGTCCGCCGAGTACGTGCTGGTCAACCGGCACAGCGGCCTCGCCGCCGACGTGCTCGACGCCTCGACGCAGAACGGCGCCGAGATCATCCAGTGGCACCGGCTCGCCGACGCCCCGTGGCAGCGGTGGCGGTTCCAGGACATGGGCGACGGCTACTACCGCATCGTCTCGGTGCACTCCGGCAAGGCGATCGACGTCTGGGAACGGTCCACCGCCGACGGTGCCGAGATCCGCCAGTACACGGCGAACGACGGCTGGAACCAGCAGTTCCGCCCCGTGGACACCGCCGGCGGGGTCCAGCTGGTCAACCGCCGAAGTGGTAAGGCGCTCGAGGTCTGGGACTGGTCGACGACGGCGGGCGGCCGCCTGAGCCAGTACACCTCCCACGGGGGCACGTCCCAGGTGTGGGACCTCGTCGAGGCGGGGAGCGGAGCCGGCACCGGCGCGTGCGGCACGGGCACCTTCACCACCGAGGTGACACGCTCGGGATCGACGTGGACCGCGCACCGGGGCTCCACCACGCTGTACTCCGGCGGTGACCTGGCCTCCGCGATGCGCGCCGCCGTCGGCGGCCTCACCGCCGGACGCACCTCGCAGGAGCGCGTCGTCGTGCGCGGGTCGGGCACCATGTCCGCCGGCACCTCGGTGGACCTGCCGAGCCACACGTCGTTGGAGGTCTGCGGCACCATCGACGTCACCGGCACGCCCACCGGGAACAACGCCCCGATCCGCATCCGCCACGCCCAGGACGTGTCCGTCCCGCACCTGTCCCTGACGGGCAACCCCTACTTCGGCATCTGGGTGCGCACCTCCTCGGACGTCCACCTCGGCCAGATCGACCTGCGCCTGACCGGCGGCCTCGGCATCCGCATCGACTCGCGCGACGACGACAGCGTGCGCGAGGCCCGCGACATCCGCCTCGACGACGTCTACGTCTCCGGCACGTCCAATCACGGCGTCGAGACCTACGGGGTCGACGGGCTGACGATCGGCACCGTCACCGCGCGAGACACCGGCTACTCCGGCCTGCTGCTCAACGACACGGTCAACGCCACGGTGGGCCGGGTCGACGCCGAGGGCGCCGGCACCGGGACCGGTTACGCCGCGTTCCGCATGGCCAACCGCAACGGGTCGCTCGGCGGCTCCTACCCGACCAACGTCCGGGTCGGGGAGGTCGTCGCCCGCGGCGGCGGCCGCGGTGTCTTCTGCGTCTCGCAGTCCGGCGGCGCCGTCATCGACCGCGTCGACATCGCCGACACCGGTTCCAACGCGGTCCTCATCGAGAACTGCTACGGCGTCACCATCGCCGGCGGCACGATCGTCGGGCCGGGGACCGTCCGCATCGCGGCCCGTAGCGAGTTCCCGAACACGCGTGACGTGACGTTCGAGAACCTGACGCTGCGCGGCACCACCCTGCGCGAGTCGCCGTGCGGCACCAACACCACCGTCCGCAACATCACCTGGGAGAACAGCAGCGACCAGACCTGCTGACCTGCACGGCTCACCCGGCCGCGGCACGATGGCCGGGTGAGCCGGACCCAGCGCGTGACCGTCGAGGGCCGCACGCTGACGCTGTCCAACCTCGACAAGGTGCTCTACCCCGCCACCGCCACCACCAAGGGCGAGGTCCTGCACTACCTCGCCAGCGTGGCCCCCGCCCTGCTGGCGCACGCCTCGCACCGCCCGGCCACCCGCAAGCGCTGGCCCGACGGCGTCGAGAGCACACCGTTCTTCCAGAAGAACCTCGACGCCTCCACCCCCGCCTGGGTGCCGCGGCGCACCATCCGGCACACGTCGTCGTCCAACGACTACGTCCTCGTCGACGACCTCGCCACGCTCACCTGGCTCGGGCAGACCGCCACCCTGGAGATCCACGTGCCGCAGTGGCGGTTCGGCCGCACGGGCACTCCCCTGCCGCCGGACCGGCTGGTGCTCGACCTCGACCCCGGTCCGGGCGTCGGCCTGCCCGAGTGCGCCGAGGTCGCCCGCCACGCCCGCGACATCCTCGTCGGCATGGACCTCGAGCCCGTGCCCGTGACCAGCGGCTCGAAGGGCATCCACCTGTACGCCGCCCTCACCGGGCAGCACGGCGAGCTCACCTCCGACGCCGTCTCCGCCGTCGCCAAGGAGCTCGCCCGCCACCTGGCCGCCGAACACCCCGACACGGTCGTGTTCGAGATGAAGCGGGCGCTGCGCGAGGGCAAGGTCTTCGTCGACTGGTCGCAGAACAACGAGTCCAAGACCACGATCGCGCCCTACTCCCCCCGCGGCCGCGAGCGCCCTACGGTCGCGGCCCCCCGCACGTGGGACGAGCTCGACGACCCGGACCTGCGCCACCTCGAGCTCGACGAGGTCGTGGAGCGCTTCGAGCGTGACGGCGACCTGCTCGCCCCACTGCTCGCCGGGCACCTGGACCGCCTGGAACCGACGCCGCAGCGGCTGGCGACGTTCACGCGGCTCGGCACGTACCGGGCCAAGCGGGACCCGGGACGCACCCCGGAGCCGTTCGGCCCGGACGAGGCCGGATCCGACGCGAGGACCGCCCCGGGCGCCGACGCAGCGGCCGACGCCGGCACCGACAGCACCGAGGAGACGCCCGGCGCGCCGTCGTTCGTCATCCAGGAGCACCACGCCCGGCGCCTGCACTGGGACTTCCGGCTCGAGCACGAGGGAGTCCTGGTGAGCTGGGCGCTGCCGAAGGGCGAACCCACCGACCCCGGACGCAACCACCTGGCCGTCCAGACGGAGGACCACCCGCTCGAGTACGGCACGTTCGAGGGCTCGATCCCAGCCGGCGAGTACGGGGCCGGGGAAGTCACCATCTGGGACGCCGGCACCTACGAGCTCGAGAAGTGGCGCGAGGACGCCGAGGTGATCGTCACGCTGCACAGCGAGCGCCGTGGCCCGCGCCGCCTGGCCCTCATCCGCACCGGCGGCCGGGACGGACAGGACGCGAACTCCTGGCTGATCCACCGCACCAAGGCCCAGCCCGACGACGCCGGCACCCCCGCGCCGCCCGAGGCGGCCGCGCCGCCGACATCGCCCGGCCGCGCGCCGCGCCCCATGCTGGCCACGACGGCCTCGACCGGAGAGCTCGACCGCCTCGATCCCGAGCGGTGGGCGTTCGAGGTCAAGTGGGACGGCTTCCGCGCGGTGGTGACGGTCAGCGCGGGCCCGGACGGCGATCCGCAGGTCCGGCTGACCTCCCGGTCCGGGCAGGACCTCACCCCGACGTTCCCCGAGCTGGCGGCCCTGGGCGAGATGGTCCGGCCCGCGGACCTGCCGCTGGTCCTGGACGGCGAGATCGTGGCGCTGGACGGGCAGGGGCGTCCGAGCTTCCGCCGCCTGCAGCAGCGCGCGAACCTGGCCAAGCCTCGCGACGTCGAGCGGGCACGACGCCGCGTCACCGTCGACCTGGTCCTGTTCGACGTGCTCGAGGTCGCCGGGAGCCCGGTCGCCGACCGTCCCTGGACCGCACGCCGGGCCACCCTCGAGGGCGTCGTGTCACCGCGCCCGCCCGTGCACGTCCCGGCGCCGCTGGAGGGGACGCTCGCGGAGGCGCTCGCGGAGTCGCGGCGCCTCGGTCTGGAGGGGGTCGTGGCGAAGCGGCGCGACGCCGGGTACCGGCCCGGTCGCCGTTCGCACGACTGGTTCAAGGTCAAGCACGCCCGGACGCAGGAGGTCGTCGTGGTGGGCTGGCGTCCGCTCCACGCCGGGGCGCCCGGCGAGGACGTCCGGACCGCCGGGTCGCTGCTGCTGGCGGTGCCCGACGGCGGCACGTGGCGCTAC
The DNA here is from genome assembly GCF_013149805.1 of Isoptericola chiayiensis. GTDB lineage: Bacteria > Actinomycetota > Actinomycetes > Actinomycetales > Cellulomonadaceae > Isoptericola > Isoptericola chiayiensis. The sequence goes on along the minus strand of NZ_JABEZT010000008.1, from coordinate 145,355 downwards.
GTGGGCAAGGTCGGCACCGGGTTCCGGGACCGTGACCGGCGTGACGTCGTCGCGGCGCTGCAGGAGGTGCCGTCCGCGCCCCTCGAGGGCGTGCCGGCCGTCGAGGCGCGCCACGCCCGCTGGGCCACGCCGGAGCGGGTCGCCGAGGTGGGGTTCGCCGGCTGGACGTCGGTGGGGGCGGACGGCGCGGAGGCGCGGTTGCGGCACGCCGTGTGGCGGGGCTGGCGCCCGGACAAGGCGCCGGCGGACGTCGTCGTCGAACCGGAGTCCGGTGCGGCACGGAATTCCTGAGGCCGCCACGGTGGTTGCCGGGGGTATGCGAGCCATCACCTATGCGAAGTACGGCGACGCCGACGTCCTCGAGCTGACCGAGCAGCCGGACCCGCACCCGGGTGCCGACGCCGTGGTCGTCCGCGTCAAGGCGGCCTCCGTGAACCCGGTCGACTGGAAGGTCCGCCAGGGCCACCTCGACGGCCTGCTCGACGCCCAGTTCCCGGTGATCCCCGGCTGGGACGTCGCCGGCGTCGTCGAGCAGGTGGGCCTGGACACCCCCGAGCTCCGGGTCGGCGACGAGGTGTTCGGCTACGTGCGCAAGGACTGGGTGCACGGCGGCACGTTCGCCGAGCTGGTCTCCGCCCCCGTGCGCACCCTTGCGCGCAAGCCGTCGACGCTGTCCTTCACCGAGGCCGCCGCGGTGCCGCTCGCCGGCCTCACGGCGTACCAGACGATCCGTCGCGCAGGGGTCCGCGCCGACCACACCGTGCTCGTGCACGCGGCGGCCGGTGGCGTCGGGTCGTTCGCCGTGCAGATCGCCCGGGCCCTGGGCGCCCGCGTGGTCGGGACGGCGAGCGAGGCCAACCACGACTACCTGCGTTCGCTCGGCGTCGAGCCCGTGGAGTACGGCGAGGGGCTGGCGGAGCGGGTGCGGGCCCTGGCTCCCGGCGGTGTGGACGTCGCCCTCGACTACGTGGGCGGCGACGCCGTGGCGGTCAGCGCCACCGTGCTCGCCCCCGGCGGCACGATCGCGTCGATCACCGACCCCGCGGCCCGTGACGAGCACGGCGGGCACTACGTGTGGGTCCGCCCGTCCACCGAGGACCTCGAGGAGGTCGGGGCGATGATCGACGAGGCCAGCATCACGGTCGAGGTCGCCCAGGTGTTCGACCTGGAGCACGCGGCGGACGCCCACCGCGCCAGCGAGACGGGGCACGTGCGCGGCAAGATCGTCGTCGAGGTCTGACCCTCGCCGTGCCGCGGCCCTTCTAGCTCGCCGCGGCGCGGCCGTGCTTCCAGTAGCCGACGAAGTCGACGTGCGTCTTCGGCACGCCGCGGTCGTTCACCAGGTGGCGCCGCGCGCCGGTCGCGAGCCCCGACTCACCCACCGCGAAGGCGTAGACCGTCCCGGACGGGAGCTGGGCGTCGCGCAGCACCTGCAGGGCGGTCCGGCCGGGCACCGGGTCGGACCCGGCACGGTCGCGCTCGACCCAGAGCAGGTCGATCCCGTCCGGGACCTGGAAGTCCTGCCGGTCGTCCGCCGTCGGGACCTCGACGATCGCGACGCCGCGGGCGTCGTCGGGCAGCGACTCGCAGACGCCGGCGACCGCCGGCAGGCCCGACTCGTCGGCCACGAGCAGGGTCCAGTCGTGCTCGTGGCGGGGGTGGTAGCCGACGCCCTGGTCGAGGATCCCCACGGTGTCCCCCGGCCGGGCGGTCGCGGCGAACGTGGTACCCGGTCCGTGGTCCCCGGCCTCGTCGGTGCCGTGGAGTCCGTCGGTGCCGTCCGTGCCGTGCAGCACGAAGTCCACGTCGATCTCCCGCAGCTCGGGCCGCGCGGACCGAATCGTGTAGCTGCGTACCCAGGGTCGCCTCGCCCGCGGCGTCGCGAGGTACTGGGCGTACCAGCCCAGGCCCGACGTGCGGGTGGGCAGGCGCAGCGCGTCCTGCCCGGGGCGCGGCAGGAACAGCCGGAACCACTGGTCGCGGCCCTGGAGCGTGAGCCGGCCGATCGCCTCGCCGCCCAGCGTCACGCGGACCAGGTGCGGCGAGATCTGCTTGGTCGAGACCACCTCGGCCAGGAGCACGTGCGGTTCGACGGGCTTGCGACCTCGGTATCCACTCACGGTCCGAGGTTAGGCGAACCTCACCACCATTGGCCAGACCCGTCCGCGGACCGGATGGGCGCGGCCATGGTCCACACTGGGCCTGTGCCCCCTGGCGTCCACCCTCGGACCTCGACGCTCCTCCCGGCCCGCCTGGTCGCCCTCGCGCTCGGCGCCGTCCTGGTCCTGGCGTCCTGCACACCGGCGACCGGCGAGGGAACGGCGGAACCTGCCGCACCGCCGTCGGGCACCTCGTCCCCCGGGCGCTCGCCGTCGGACACCTCCGCCTCGCCACCGGACGCCTCTGCCTCACCTCCGGGCGACGACGGCAGTCCCCTCGCGGTGCTGACGTCCGGCGAGGTGGACCTCGAGGTGTCGGCGCCCGCCGGAGCCGACCCGGTGCCGGCGACCGAGGTCCGGGCGATCGGGGACGGAGCAGGCCTCCTCCAGGTCGTGATCGCCGGAGCCGACCCCGACGCCGGCGACGTCGCCCCGGTGCGGCTCACGCTGCGCACTCCCGGGACGCTCGAGGTCAACGTCGATGGCACGGTCACCGTCGTCGACACCGACGGCGACGCCGCGATCGGAGGCCTCACCGCCCCCACGGGTACAGCGCGGTGGACCGCCGTCGGCCCCGAGGCCGTCGACCTGGTGCCGGCTCCGGCCGACGACGGGTCCACCACCCCGAGGCCGCCGGAGGTGACGGCGGTGCTGGGCACCTCGGGCGTGGTGAGCGCCCGGTGGGGAGACCGCGAGGGTGGCCGGTCGCTCGCTGTCGACGCGACCTCCTGGGCGCGGGACGCCGGCGAGGCGGGTGTCGACGTGGTCTGGTCCGATCTGGTCGCCGACGATCCCGAGATCGACAGCGCCACGATGCACGACCAGCTCGTCTGCCACTCGATCGGCGCACCCGACAAGGAGACCTGGAACCTGGAACCGTGGCGCCCCGACGTCGGGCTGCTGGCGGTGCTGGCGGAGCGCTGCAACCCGACGACCGAGTGATCGCCCTCAGTAGTACAGGTGTTCGATTTCTGCTAGGCTACCAGGCATGACAGAGGCGACGACGGCGGGTTCCGAGGACGTCGCAGCCGTCGCGCGCCGGGTCCTGGACATGGTCGCCACGCTCGACCCCTGCCGCCCCGGTTCCCCGCAAGTACCTCCGCTCACGCTGGCCGATCTCGACGCCACCTTGACGGCCGTGGAGGCCACGCAGGCCGCCGTCAACGCGCTCGAAGGTGTCCGCGCCCTGCTCGTCGACCGCTACCGCCAGCAGGCCGAGGGTCTCGACCGGTCGCTGCTCGACCCGGTCGACCCCACCGTCCGCACGGCGTCCGTCCGACGCCGTCGCGAGCTGGCTCACCGGGCTGCCGTCGCCGATCTCGCGACGTCGCTGCACGTGGGCGAGAGCACGGCGCAGACCCTCGTCGACCACTCCGCCACGATCACGCAGAACGCCCCGCGGCTGCTCGACGCCGTGCTGGCCGGTTCCGTCTCGTGGCGGCACGCCGACGTCGTCGCGCGGGAGATCGACGACCTGCCCTCCCAGGACGCCGCACGGGTCGAGGCGAGCGTCCTCCCGGCAGCGCGCGGGTGCACCCCGTCCCAGCTGCGGGCCCGCGCTCGGCGCGCCCGGGAGACCGTGCACCCGACACCACCGGACGTCCGGCACGCCGAGGCAGCGACCCGCAGGGACGTCTGGCTCGACCCGGGACGCGACGGCATGGCATGGCTCACCGCTCACCTGCCCGCACCGTTCGCGCACGCCGCCCACGACCGGTTGACGAGCACGGCCACCCGGCTGCGCGCCGACGGCGAGGCCCGGACCGTAGGTCAGCTCCGGGCCGACGTGCTGGCCGACCTCCTGCTCGACGACGGCACGCTCGACGTCGGCGCGGACTCGATGCTGCCCCGGGCGGACGTCATGCCACCCGACGGCACACGCAGCACAGGCAGCACAGGCAGCACAGGCAGCACAGGCAGCACAGGCAAGGGCATCGAACCCGACCGCACGGGTGGTCCGCGACCGGCCCGGCCCGTGGGATCCCTCGCACCCGTCGCCCGCGCGATCCGGCCTCGCGTGAACGTCACCGTGCCGGTGCTGTCGCTGCTCGGCGTCGTGGACGCTCCGGCCAGCCTCGACGGTCACGTCCCCATCGACGCGGAGACGGCTCGTGCGCTGTGCGCCCACGCCCCGTCCTTTCGCCGGATCCTGACGGACCCCGAGACCGGCGCGGTGCTGTCCGTGGGCCGCTCCGCGTACCAGGCACCGGCCGACCTCAAGGCGGTGCTGGCCGAGCGGGACACCACGTGCCGGTTTCCCGGCTGCACCCGTCCCGCCGCCCGCACCGACCTGGACCACACCGTCGCCTGGGCCGACGGCGGCACCACCGACCTCGAGAACCTCGCGCACCTGTGCCGCCGGCACCACGTGGTCAAGCACCAGACACGATGGCAGGCCGAACAGCAGGGCGACGGGGTGCTGCGGTGGACCTCCCCCACGGGCAGGGTCCGCCACACCGCACCGGAACCCGTCGAGTCGACGCGACATCGTGCCCCGCCGTCGACGGCCCTCGCCGACCCCGGGCCGCCACCGTTCTGACGGCCCCGCGCTCCCCGCAGCGCCATCACCGGAGCGCCGCGAGCACCTCGGCCTCCTGCGCGGCCGTGAGACCGCTGACCGGGGCGTCCGGCGTGCTCCGCAACCAGGCCAGCACGTCGCGCGACGTGTCCTCGACCGGCCGCACCTCGAGCCCGGCCGCGAGCGCCGGCCCGGCGTCGTGCGCGACCATCCCGGCGTAGTCCGGACGGGGCAGCCACAACGGCAGCGACCGGTCGCCCGCCCACGGCCGCACGTCGAGCGCCGCGAGGCGGCCGCCGTCGGCCCACCGCCACCGCGGCGCGGCTCCGCAGCCGCGGGCCACCGCGTCGAGCACGTCGCCGATCGGGGTCACGGGCCCGACCGCGTCGAGCACCCCGGCACCGCGCCGTTCGGCGAGCGTGACGATCCAGGCCGCCAGGTCCCGCACGTCGATCACCTGGACGGGGTCGGAGGGCTTCCCGGGTGCGAGGGCGTCGGCGCCGTCGCCGTCGAGGGTGCGCAGCATCCGGGCGGGCCAGTAGGTGAAGCGTCCGGTCGGGTCACCGGGGCCGACGATGAGGCCCGGGCGCACGACGGCGGCGCTCGCCACGCCGTCGAGCACGGCCTGCTCGCAGGCGACCTTCATCCGCCCGTAGGCGTCCGGGCTCGACGCCGGCCCGACGTCGTCCGTCTCGGGTTCCCGCAGCAGGCCGACCCCCGGGCCGCCCGGGTCGGAGTCGTCGGCGTAGACGTTGACCGTGGACACGAACACCCAGTGGCGGTCCGGCCAGGTGGCCACGGCGCGGCGCACGTGCGAGGGGGTGGACGAGACATCGACGACGGCGTCGAACGACGCGCCGGCCAGGTCGGGGGGCATCGGGTCGCCGCGGTCGGCGAGCACCTGGGTCACGCCGTCGGGCACGGTCCCGGTGCGCCCGCGGTGCACGGCGGTGACGTCGTGGCCGCGAACGATGGCCGTCGCGGCGACCGCACGGGACAGGAACCCGGTCCCGCCGAGCACGAGGAGTCTCATGCGCCCACTATGGCGCGGTGCGCACCCGGGTGTCACCGATGCCGACCATGCTGACCAGCCCTCCGGCCACGAGCAGCGCGGCGGTGACCACGAGCGAGCGGTGGAACGACTCGACGTCGAGCGCGCCCCCGAGGATGACGCCCGCGAACGCGATCACGACGAGTCCCGCGACGCGCGAGATCGCGTTGTTGACGGCCGAGGCGATCCCGGCGTCGGTGGCCGGCACCGCGCCGAGGATCGCGGCCGTCAGCGGAGCGACGGTGATCGCCAGTCCCAGCCCGAACACGAGGATGCCGGGCAGCACCTGCGTGAGGTACGTCGCCTGCTCGTCCATGGTCAGCATCAGCAGGAACCCGCACCCGGCCACGATCGGTCCGACCGTCATGAACCACCGTGCGCCGTACCGGCCGGCGAGCGTGCCGAAGCGCGTCGACAGCGCCAGCATCGCCAACGTCGTCGGCAGCTGCGCCACCCCGGCCGCGGTGGCCGAGTACCCGGCCACCTGCTGGAGGAACAGCGTGAGGACGAACCCGCCGAACGCCAGCGCCCCGTACACCGCGAAGGTCGCCACGTTCCCCCACGCGAAGGTGCGCGCGCCGAAGAGCCGCAGCGGCAGCATCGGGTCCGGCGCGCGTCGCTCGACGACGACGAACGCGACCAGGAGCCCCGCACCGACGACCACGACGGGCCACCACTGCTCGATGAGCCCGAGGACGGCGGCCGCCAGGCCGACCGCAGCGAGCAGGGCCCCGGGGACGTCGATCCGCCGCTGCACCGTCGCCTCCGCCTCCGGCACGCGGCGCAGCAGCAGGAGCGTGACTGCGACGACGGGCACGTTGATCCAGAACACCCAGCGCCAGGAGATCAGGTCCACGAGCCCCCCGCCGACGAACGGCCCGACGATCATCGCGGTGCCGGTCCAGGCGGTCCAGCGCCCGATGGCCCGTCCCTGGGCGGGACCGTCGAAGGTGGAGATGATCAGCGCCAGGGAGCTCGGCACGAGCAGCGCTCCCGCGACGCCCTGCAGCAGGCGCGCCACGACCAGCACCGGTCCGGTCGGGGCGAGCGCGCACAGCACGGACGTCGCGGCGAACCCGGCGAGGCCCACCACCAGGACCCGGCGGCGGCCGTGCACGTCGGACAGCGACCCGGCGAGCAGGATGAACGAGCCGAGGGTGACCAGGTATCCGTCGACGACCCACTGCTGCAGCGTCAGCCCGGCCTCCCCGGGGCCACCGAGCTCGTCCGCGATCGCGGGCAGGGCCACGTTGACCACCGTGCCGTCCAGGAACGACACGAACGAGGCGAGGATCGCGACGATCAGCACACGTCGCTGCAGGGGTGCGTCCACCACGACGGCCACGCTACGCCGCTCGCGCCCGACCGGCCGGGTGCACCGGGCGGGGATCAGCAGGAGGCCGCCACGTCCTTGCGGTAGCCGAGCGCCCAGCAGAGCACGCCGACGTCCCGACGGACGTCGTCGACGGCGGACCGCAGGGCGTCGAGGTCGCTCCGCACGGCGTCGACCTCCGCGCGGTCGGCGTCGCCGTCGTCGGCGGCGAGGTCAGTGCGGACCGAGGCGATGTCGTTGCGGACGGTGCCGAGCCCGTCCTGGAGGTTGTCCTGCAGGCTCTCGATCCCGGTGGAGACCTCCAGCAGCCGCGTCTGCAGGTCGTCCTGGTCGGTGATCCCGCCCTCGGGCAGGCCGGTCCACGACTCGACGCCGTCGACGCGTGCGGCGAGGGCGTCCACGGTGGCGGCGTCGGGCACCGCCTCGAGGGCGGTCCGCACCGCGGCGGTGTCGGCCTGCGCTGCCTCGACCTGCGCGACGGCGGCCTCGACCTCGGCCGTCAGCTTCCGGTTCGCCGCCCACAGGACGGCCACGCCGACCGACGCGGCGAGCGCCACCACGAGGGCGGCGGCGATGAGCACGGTCTGCCAGGGGCGGGTCTCGGTCCGCGGGGCCGGCGGGACGGACGGCACCGGACCTGTCGCGGCGGGCGCGGGCGCGAAGAGCGTCGTCACGGAGGTGACGGGGCCGGGGTCCACGGCGTCGCGCCGCACGATCCGCCCGCCGGAGCGGTGGCGTCCTGGCTGGTGGTGCTCGTGCGTCATCGGACTCGTCTCTCGGGCCGGGGCCGGTTCGGTCATATGGTGGCGTGCGGACGACGGCGGCACAAGAGGGCGGCGGGCCGCCCGGCGAGGAGCAGACGATGACCACCTTCCGCGAGAGGCTCCGCGCCCTGCCGGTGCTGCCCGACGGGCTCGAGGGCTGGCAGGTCGACGACGTCGCCGCGCTGCCGCCGGACCCGCACGAGCTGTTCGCGCGGTGGTTCGAGGACGCGGTCGCGCGGGGAGCGATCGCGCCCCAGGCGATGACGTTGTCGACGGCGGACGCGGAGGGCACGGTGAGCGCCCGCACGGTCATCCTCAAGGACCTCGACGACGCCGGCTGGTGGTTCGCCGGGCACGCGACCAGCCCGAAGGCGCAGGACCTGCAGGCCAACCCGCGGGCGGCGCTGACGTTCCTGTGGCGCGAGACGGGCCGCCAGGTCCGGGTCGCCGGGGCGGTGACGTCGCGGCCGGACGTCGGTGCCGCGGACTTCCGGGCCCGTCCCGACGCGTCACGCGCGACGGGACTGGTCGGCCACCAGAGCGAGGAGCTCGGGTCGCTCGCCGAGCACCGGGCGGCGTGGGCGGCCGCCCTGGAGCAGGTGCGGGCAGACCCCGAGCTGGTCGCGCCGACGTGGACGGCGTGGTGCCTCGAGCCGCGCGAGGTGGAGTTCTGGGGGTCCGGTGCGGGCACCGGACAGACCCGCATGCGGTACCGCCGCGCGGCCGACGCCGGAGCTCCCGGAGCTGGGGCCGGCAGCACGCAGGGCGGTTGGCAGCGTGCCCTGCTGTGGCCCTGACCGCCGACGGCGCTGCACGGCAGCGAAGCCCGCTGCGCTGACGTGCGACGACACCGAAGCAACGATGTGACCTGCGTCACTGCAGGTCAGAGGCCTTGTGACGTTGCTCTCATTCTTTGTGACACTTTTCACCAACGCCGTAGCATGGCCGGGTGACTTCGCGCGCAACGGCCTCCAGCACCGCCCCCTCCGACGCCGTCGACGTCGTCCTCATCGGCGGCGGCGTCATGAGCGCCACCCTCGGCACGCTGCTCCAGCAGCTCGAGCCGACGTGGTCGATCCGTATCGTCGAACGCCTCGACGACGTGGCGCTCGAGTCGTCCAACCCGTGGAACAACGCGGGCACGGGGCACGCCGCGCTGTGCGAGCTCAACTACACCCCGGAGAAGGCCGACGGCACCGTCGACATCTCCAAGGCCGTGACCATCAACGAGCAGTTCCACACCTCGCGCGAGCTGTGGCACCACCTGCTCGCCACCGGCACGCTCGCCGACTCGTCGTTCATCCACCGGACCCCGCACATGACGTTCGTGCGCGGCAGCGAGAACGTCGACTACCTGCGCCGCCGCTACGAGGCCCTGCGGGCCCACCCGCTCTTCCGCGACCTGGAGTTCTCGACCGACCGCGCCGAGATCTCCCGCTGGGCCCCGCTGCTCACCGCCGCCCGGGACGCCGACGAGCCCGTCGCCGCGACCCGCTCCGCAGCCGGCACCGACGTCGACTTCGGCAACCTGACCCGCCAGATGATCGACGGCCTGGTCTCCCACGGCGCCGAGCTGCAGCTCCAGCACGAGGTCCGCTCGATCAAGCGCACCAAGGACGGCCGCTGGCGGCTGCGGCTCAAGGACCGCTCCTGGAACGCCCGCCCGCGCACGTCGACCGTCACGGCCCGGTTCGTGTTCGTCGGTGCCGGCGGCGGCGCGCTGCCGCTGCTGCAGTCTGCCGGCATCCCCGAGATCAAGGGCTTCGGCGGGTTCCCCATCTCCGGCGAGTTCCTGCGCACCGAAAACCCCGAGGTCGTCGCCCAGCACCACGCCAAGGTCTACGGCAAGGCCGACGTCGGCGCCCCGCCGATGTCCGTGCCCCACCTGGACACGCGCGTCGTGAACGGCAAGAGCTACCTCATGTTCGGCCCGTACGCCGGGTTCAGCCCCAAGTACCTCAAGCAGGGCAAGTACCTGGGCCTGATCACCTCCCTGCGCGCGAACAACATCACCTCGATGCTGGGTGCCGGCCTGAAGAACATGGACCTCACCCAGTACCTGGTCGGCCAGCTCGCGGCGGCGCCGGAGACCAAGTTCCACGCGCTGCAGCAGTTCATGCCCACCGCGCACCCGAAGGACTGGGAGAAGATCACCGCGGGCCAGCGCGTCCAGGTGATCAAGCGCGACGCCGACGGCAAGGGCGTGCTGCAGTTCGGCACCGAGGTCGTCACGGCCGCGGACGGCTCGATCGCCGGTCTGCTCGGCGCCTCCCCCGGCGCCTCGACCGCCGTGTCGGCGATGGTCGACGTCCTCGAGCGCTGCTTCCCGACCGACTTCCCGCAGTGGCGCTCGCACCTGGCCACCATGATGCCCAGCCTCGACGGCGGCCCCACGGACACCCGCGAGATCGACACCACCGCCAGCGCGGCCGGCGAGCTCGCCGCTCCCCTGCCCGAGGCGGTCGACGGCGTCCTGCCCGCCAGCGTCTACGAGGACCAGGCCGACTCCCGGCTCTGACCGGCCCGGACGATCAAGCACCCGGCCGCGGCCCGCCGAACGTGCGGTGCCGCGGCCGCGCCGGGTCAGAGCGCCTGGATGATCCTCTGCACCTGCTCCTTGGCGTCCCCGAACAGCATCGCGGTGTTCTCCCGGAAGAACAGCGGGTTCTGCACGCCCGCGTACCCGGTGGCCATCGACCGCTTGAACACGACGACGTCCCGGGCGTTCCAGACCTCGAGGACCGGCATGCCGGCGATGGGTGAGCCCGGGTCCTCCTGGGCCGCGGGGTTCACCGTGTCGTTGGCACCGATCACGAGGACGACGTCGGTGTCCGCGAAGTCGCCGTTGATCTCGTCCATGCCGAGCACGACGTCGTAGGGCACCTTGGCCTCGGCGAGCAGCACGTTCATGTGGCCGGGCAGGCGGCCGGCCACCGGGTGGACCCCGAACCGCACCTCCACGCCGCGGTCCTGCAGCATCTCCGTCAGCTCCGCGATCGGGTACTGGGCCTTCGCCACCGCCATCCCGTAACCGGGCACCACGATGACGGAGCGTGCTCCCGCGAGCTGCTCGGCGACGTCGGCCGCAAAGGTCTCGCGGTGCTCGCCGTCGACGCCGGCCGCGGCGCTGCTGCCCGGCTCGGCGCCGAACCCGCCGAGGATCACCGACACGAACGACCGGTTCATCGCCTGGCACATCAGGTAGGACAGGATCGCGCCGGAGGAGCCCACCAGTGCACCGGTGATGATCAGCAGGTCGTTGCCGAGCATGAACCCGGCGGCCGCGGCGGCCCACCCGGAGTAGGAGTTCAGCATCGAGACGACGACCGGCATGTCACCGCCGCCGATCGAGGCCACCAGGTGCCACCCGAGCGCGAGCGCGACCACGGTCAGCGCCAGCAGCGCCGCGAGCGCCGCCCCGTCGGCGCCGTCGTGGGCGGCCGTGACGAACCAGGCCAACAGACCCGCCGACGCGACGAGCATCGCGAGGTTCAGCCAGTGCCGCCCCGGCAACATCAACGGTGCCGACTTGATCTTCGCGGACAGCTTGAGGTTGGCGACGATCGACCCGGTGAACGTCACCGCACCGATCAGCACCCCCAGGAACACCTCGACCAGGTGGACCGTGTCGGACTGCGGTTCCGTCAGGAACGACCCGAAACCCACGAGCACGGCGGCCAGGCCCACGAACGAGTGCAGCAGGGCGATGAGCTCGGGCATCTGCGTCATCTCGACGCGGCGCACGCGCCAGACGCCCACCCCCGCGCCGACCACGAAGACCAGCAGGATCAGCGCGGCGGTGACCTGCCAGGGGCGCGCCGAGCTCTCCAGCGCGAGCACGACCGTGGCGATCAGCGCCAGCACCATGCCGATCATGCCGAGGACGTTGCCGCGCCGGGCCGACTCCTGCTTCGACAGCCCCGCCAGGGACAGGATGAACAGGACGCCGGCGACGACATAGGTGGCCTGGACGGCGGACAGCACGGTCATCGGGCCACCCCCTGCCGGGGCGCGGCGACGTGCGGGGCCGGGGCCCCCTTGCGGAACATGCGGATCATGCGGTTGGCGACGAGGAACCCGCCGAACACGTTGATGCTCGCCACGGTGGCGGCCACGACCGCGAGCGCCGTGACCAGCCAGTCGTCGACGCCGATCTGCAGCAGCGAGCCCACGAGGATGATGCCGCTGATCGCGTTGGTCTGCGCCATCAGCGGGGTGTGCAGGGCGTGGGTGACCGCGGAGATCACGTAGAAGCCCACCACGACGGCCAGCGCGAACACCGTGAAGTGGCCCACGGCGTCCGGTGGTGAGGACGCGATCGCCAGACCGCCCACGACGGCGCCGAGGCCGGCGAGCACGGTGCGGCGCCGCGAGCGACGCCGCCGCTCGGCGGCCAGCTCCTCCGGGGACGGTCCGGGCTCCGCGGTCGGCTCGGCGGCCGGGGCGGGTGCGGGTGCCGCCGAGACCTGCACCGGGGGCGGCGGCCAGAGCACCTCGCCCTCGTGGGAGACGGTCATGCCCCGCACGACGACGTCGTCGAGGTCGACCTCGGGCCGGCCGTCCTTGCCCGGTGTCATCAGGGTCAGCAGGTTGACGACGTTGGTCCCGAAGAGCTGGGAGGTGTGCTGCGGCATGCGGCCGGGCAGGTCGGTGTAACCCAGCACGATCACGCCGTTGTCGCTGACGACACGCTCCCCCGGGACCGTGAGCTCGCAGTTCCCGCCGCCGGGTGCGGCGAGGTCGACGACCACCGAGCCGGGCTTCATGGCGGCGACCATCTCCGCGGTGATGGTGGTGGGCGCCGTACCGCGGACCAGCGCGGTCGTGACGACGACGTCCGCTCCGGCGGACTCGGCGGCGTAGGTGGCCCGGGTGGCGGCCTCCTGGTCGGTCGACAGCTCGCGGGCGTAGCCGTCCGCGGAGACCTCCTGGGAGGCGCCCTCCGCGCGGACGAACGTGGCGCCGAGCGACTCGATCTGCTCGGCCACCTCGGGGCGGACGTCGAAGGCCCGCACCTTCGCCCCCAGGGAGGAGGCGGTGCCGATCGCCGCGAGCCCGGCCACGCCGGCGCCGATGACGAACACCGCCGCGGGTGGCGTCGTGCCCGCCGCGGTGACCTGGCCGGTGAACATGCCGCCGAACTCCTCGGCAGCCTCCACCACGGCCCGGTAGCCGGCGACGTTCGACTGGGCGGAGAGCACGTCGAGCGCCTGGGCGCGGGAGATGCGGGGCACCGCGTCGAGCGCCAGGGCGGTCACCCGGTGCTCGGCGAGGGCCTCGACGAGCTCGGGCCGCCCGCCCGGGCCCAGCTGGGAGACCAGGACGGCACCCGGACGCAGCAGGTCCAGCTCGTCCGGGCTCGGGGCGTTGACGCAGGTGACGACGTCGGACCGCCACACGTCCTCGCGGCTGCCGACGTGGGCGCCGGCCTCGACGTACGCCGGGGTGGGCATGCTGGCACGCTCGCCGGCACCGGACTCGACGACGACGTCGTAGCCGAGCGACGTCAGGCCGCGGACGGTCGCGGGCGTCGCGGCGACGAGCCGTTCGCCCTCGCGCGACTCTCGGGGGACACCGATCTGCACGGGCTCGAACCTCCTTCGGTCCAGGTCACCTGCAACCTATCGGGTCGGGCGGTCCGGGACGAGCAGCGCTCGCGCAGCGAGACGAAGTCTCAGCCGGAGGTGTCGCCGAGGGTGCGCCCCGCGCGGACCAGGAGCTCGTGGAGCGCCGCCGTGTCGACGTCGTCGAGCCGGGAGAAGGTGATGGCCGCCGCACCGACCCTGGCGCGGCCCAGCCGGTCCGCGTACTGCCGCGTGAGGTAGGCGCCGTCGTCGACCGCGTTGACGTACAGGCTCAGGTGCCGCTTCTGCCCGGCCAGCCCGACGAGGAACCACTCGACGTCCGGCCCCCGCGGCCGGGACTGGACGATGTCGCCGTAGCCGACGATCGCCTGCTCGGTGCCGCCCCAGAACACCCCGCGCCACAGCGTGCGGGAGAGGTCAGGCAGCGCGGCGCGGACGAGGGCGTCCGTGCGGGCCAGGTCCGACGTCGGCCCCCGCGCCTCGAGAAAGGCGTCCACGTCCTCGGTGGTCCGCTCCACGCAGTCAGTCCCGCCGCGGGCCGACCCACACCTGCTGGGCGTTGACGAACTCGCGGATCCCGTGGGGACCGAGCTCACGGCCGTACCCGGACCGCTTGATCCCGCCGCTCGGCAGGCGGGGGTCGGTCTTGACGATGCCGTTCACCGCCACCTGACCCGCCTGGATCCGACGGGCCATCGCCTCACCGCGCTCCGGCGTCGACCACACCGCGGCCGCGAGACCGTACTGCGTGCGGTTGGCCATCGCCAGGGCCTCCTCCGCGTCGGCCGCGGGCATCACGGCCATCACCGGCCCGAACGTCTCCTCCCGGCACGCCGCCATCGACTCGCCGACGTCCGCGAGCATCGTCACCGGGTAGAAGTAGCCGTCGCCGTCCGGGAGCCGACCGCCCAGCAGCAGCCGCGCCCCGGCGTCGACCGTCTCGGTCACCTGCCGGTGCAGCTCCTCGCGCAGGTCGGCGCGCGCGATGGGCCCGACGTCGGTGCCCTCCGCGGCGGGGTCGCCCACCGTCAGCTTCTCGAGCCGGACCTTGAGCCGGTCCACGAACGACTCGTACACCGACGCCTCGACGATGATCCGCTTGGCCGCGATGCACGACTGGCCTGCGTTGATGATGCGCGACAGCGTGATGGTGTCCGCGGCGACGTCCAGGTCGGCGTCGGACAGCACGATGCTCGGGTCGGACCCGCCGAGCTCCAGGACGGTCGGCTTGATCTCGCTGGCGGCGATGCTCGCCACCGCCGCCCCACCGCGCGCCGACCCCGTGAACGAGACCGCGTCGACACGGGGGTCGCGGATCACGGCCTCGACCTGCGGCGTCTCGAGCGGCAGGTTCGCGAACACCCCCGCCGGGAGCCCGGCGCGCTCGATCTCGTCGGCGAACGCCGCACCGATCGCGGCCGCGCACCCGGGCACGTGCGGGTCGTGCTTCATCAGCGCCGTGTTCCCCGCCATGAGCGCCGGCGCCGCGAACCGCGAGGCCAGCCAGAACGGGGCGTTCCAGGGCAGCACCCCCAGGACGGTGCCGAGCGGCAGGTGCTGCACGTAGCTGCGGGACGCGTCCGACTCCAGCACCTGGTCGGCCAGGTACTCGGCGCCGTGGTCGGCGTAGTGCTCCAGGCACCACGCCGCCTTCGCGACCTCGCCCCGCGCCTCGGAGATCGGCTTGCCCATCTCCTCGGTCATCAGCGGCGCCAGCTCCTCGGTCCGCTCGCGCAGCCGGGCGGCCACGGCCCGCAGCACCTCGGCCCGGCCCGCCAGGCCCAGCCTCTCCCAGGCGGGGCGGGCGGCCTCGGCCGCGGCGAGCACGGCCTCGACCCCCGCGGCGTCCAACGGCTCCACCTCGCGCACGACGCGTCCGGTGGTCGGATCGGTGGCAGTGAGCATGCGGGTTCCTCTCAGGCGACGACGTCGGGACGGATGGGCGTGGCGCCGTCGACGTCGGTGGACGCCCGGCTCGCGGCGTGCTCCGGCTTGCAGGTGAAGTCCTCGCCCATCGTGAAGAAGGACTCGCACCCGCGCGCGGTGACGTGGACCGTGTCCGAGATCCCGACGGTCTTGTCCCCGTCGACGCCCCACATCCACGGGATGATGTGGAACGTCATGCCCTCGCGCAGGATCGTCGGGTTGCCCTGGTTGAGGCTGGCGATGTAGCCCTCGTCCCAGCTCGGGGGGAACGCGATGCCGATCGAGTAGCCAGAGCGGGTGACCAGCCGGGCACCCACCCCGTTGTCCGTGATGATGCTGCGCACGATGTTGTCGGCGTCCGAGACGGTCAGACCGGGACGCATCGCCGCCTTGACCTCCGCCAGGGCCAGCTTCATGCGTTCCTGGGCGGCATGCATCGACGGCGACAGCTCGTCGAGCAGCACGGTGCGCATCATGGCCGTGTGGTAGCGCCGGAAGCACCCGCCCACCTCGAGGAACACGTGCTCGCCCGGCTGGACGACACGCCCCTCCCAGGTGGCGTGCCCGATCATGCTGCGCGGCCCGGAGGTGACGTAGGGCATCACGGCCGGGAACTCCCCGCCCGCGCGGAACATCGCGGCGCTGATCTCCGCCGCGATCTCGTTCTCGCTGACCCCGGCCGCGCAGGCCTCGATCCCGGCGCTCATGCCGGCCTCGGTCGCCGCCGCGGCCTTGCCCATGATCTCGATCTCGACCTCGGACTTGCACAACCGCCCTTCCTCGACGATGCCGAAGCAGTCGAGGAGCCGCCCCTCGGTGAACGCGGTGTGGATGTAGTCCTGGTGATAGGCCGGGAAGTAGTAGCTGTTGCGCTCGTAACCCACGTCCTTCGTGTGCAGCCCGAATTCCCGCAAGGACTGCACGAGCGACTGGATGGCGTCGCCGGTGTCCGGATAGGGGCGGGTCATCTCCACCCACGTCCGGGCATAGACGTTCGACTCCTCCATCGCACGGGTGATCATGAAGGGTTCGCCCTCCAGCGGCACGACGAGTGCCTGGAAGAACGAATATCCCGAGGTCTGGTAGTCCGTGAGGTACATCAGGTTCTCGGGGTCGGTGATCACCACCGCGTCGAGCAGGCGGTCGGCCATGCGCCCGCGCAGCTCGTCCAGCCGCCGCTGGTACTCCTCGAAGGGGAAGGTCATGTCGTCGCGCTGCTTCAAGGGTGCCTCCCGGAGACGGTCAGATGGTGCTGTGGACGGCGGAGGTGAGGATCTGCAGACCCTCGGTGAGGTCCTCGTCGTCGATGGTCAACGGCGGGATGAGCTTCAGCACGCGGCCACCGGTCCCGCACGGCCCGATGAGCAGGCCGTCGTCGAAGCACGCCTTGGTGACGGCCTTGGCCAGGACGCCGTCGCCGACGTCGAGGCCCTGGATCATGCCTCGCCCGCGCACGTCGAACCCGGCGTCCGCCTCGTCGGCGATCCGCGTCAACGCGACGACCATCACCTCGCTGCGGGCGTGCACCCGGTCCATGAGCGCGTCGTCGTCGAAGTAGGTCAGGGCCTCGCGGCCCGCGACGAAGGACAGGCCCTGGCCCCGGAAGGTCCCGGTGTGCTCGCCGGGCGACCAGTGCGCGTCGTGCTCGGGCTTGACCAGGTTCATCGCCAGCGGCGTCCCGAACCCGCCGATGCCCTTGGCGAGGCACACGATGTCGGGGTCGAGCCCCATGCCGTCGAAGCTGAAGTAGCTGCCCGTGCGGCCGCAGCCCACCTGGATGTCGTCGATGACGAACAGGGACCCGACGTCGTGCGCGAGCCGCTGCACCTCGCGCAGCCACTCGGCGCTCGCCACGTGGACGCCGCCCTCGGCCTGGATCACCTCGACCACGAACGCGGCCGGCGGCAGGATGCCGCTCGAGGAGTCCTCGAGCAGGGCGCGGAAGTCCGCGAGCTGCTCCAGGCCACCTCCGGGTGCCGTCTCGAACGGCAGGCGCACCACGTGGTCGAGCGGCACCCCGGCGGCGGCACGGAAGTAGTCGTTGGCCGTCAGCGCCAGCGAGCCGAGGGTCATGCCGTGGAACCCGTTGGTGAAGGCCACCACGTCACGCCGTCCCGTGACGCGCCGGGCGAGCTTGAGCGCGGCCTCGACCGCGTTCGTCCCCGTCGGGCCCATGAACTGCATCCGCACGGACATGTCCCGGGGAGCCAGGACGGTCTCGGCGAACTTCTCGATGAAGTCCCGCTTCGTCGTCGTCGCCATGTCGAGGCTGTGCGCGACGCCGTCCGCCTCGAGAAAATCGATCATGGCCCGCTTCATGCGCGGATTGTTGTGCCCGAAGTTCAGCACTCCCGCACCGGCGAAGAAATCGATGAAGCTCCGTCCGGACTCATCGGTCTGCCGCGCGTTGGACGCCGACGCAAAGACGGTCGGATATGTCCGGCTGTACCCACGGATCTCTGATTCCCACTTCTCGAACGCCTCCATCGTCCACTTCTACGTGGGGGTACGAGGGCTGTCAACAGCAGCACGATGACGTTTCGGTGTCCGCCACGTTTCGCCGTTCGTCGCGCCGTTCGGAGCGCTGTTCGTCGTGCCGCCCGGGACGGCTGCCCGCACGGTCGTCGCGCGCCGGGAGCCGCCCCGCCGTAGTGTGCTGCCGACGGCCGCAGCGGGGCGGCCGGGAACCCGGACGGAGGCCGCATGGCGAACGTGGACGACCTCGTGGAACGGCACCTGGCAGCGGCGAGGACGGACGCCCACGGGCGCAGCGCCGAGGTGGTGGTGCACGACGGTCCCCTGCGGCAGACCGTCCTGGCGCTGAGCGCCGGCACGGAGCTCGGCGAGCACAACTCACCGCCCGCCGCCTCGGTCCTGGTCCTGCACGGCAGCATCCGGGTGACCGCCCTGGACGGCGAGGTCGTGCTCGCCGGCCAGCTCCGCGTCCTGACCCATCAACGGCACTCCGTGGTCGCGCTGGAGGACTCGGCGTTCCTGCTCACGACGGTCACGAGCATCCCGCACCAGGCCGACTGACGGACAGGACCGGCGCACGACGAAGGCCGCCTCCCGACGAGGGAGACGGCCTTGCGATGTGGAGCTGAGGGGACTCGAACCCCTGACCCTCTGCATGCCATGCAGATGCGCTACCAGCTGCGCCACAGCCCCGGAGAACCTGACCCGAAGGCCTGATTCGTGGAGTTCTGAGGGGCTTGGCCCCTCGGGAACGTCGATATCTTAGGCAGACTTCGGCTCAGGTTCCAAATCCGCGTGCGGACCCGCCCGCCACCGGTCGAGCGGGTAGCCCGCACCCACGTTGTGGGCCACGAGCCGCCAGCCCGGCACGGCGCCCGGAGCGGATCGGTGCAGGTGGGACCAGTGCACGTTGTGCATCCCGGAGATGCCCCGCCAGGCCGTGGCGTCCAGCTCGAGCAGGCCCGTGATGGCCAGGGAGATCGCGGCGCCGTGCGAGACGACGACGAGACACTCGTCACTGCTCAACGCCTCGGCGTGCTCCCGCACGGCTCCCGCCATGCGCTCCGCCACGTCCGCCTTGGTCTCCGCGCCCACGCCGGCGGGCTCCCCGCCCCGGCGCCACTCGCCGTGCTCGGCGGGCCACCGCTCGGCGATCTCCTCGGACGTCAGCCCCTCCCACACGCCGAACGACCGCTCCCGCAGCCGCGGGTCGGTCTCCACGGGCACACCCACCTGGTCGGCGTAGGCGGCGGCCGTGTCGGAGGCACGCTCCAGGTCCGACGAGACGACGCGCGCCGCGCGGTGCGAGGCCGACAGCGCCACCGCCCCCTGCTCGGCCTGCCACCGTCCGACCTCGTCCAGCGGGATGTCGATCTGGCCCTGCAGCCGCAGGGTCGCGTTGTAGGCGGTCCGTCCGTGCCGCAGCAGGACGACGGTGCCGGCGGTCACGGCGCGCTCACATCTCCCCGGTCAGGCGGATCGCGGCGTCGCCGGGACCGTCGCCGAACTCGGCGCGCGCCGCGGCCGGGTCCTCACCGCGGGCGTCGGCCGGCAGCGGGACCGCGGGGCAGTCCTTCCACAGCCGTTCCAGGGCGTAGTAGGTGCGGTCCTCGGCGTGCTGGACGTGCACGACGACGTCGCCGAAGTCGAGCAGCACCCAGCGGCCCTCCGCCTTGCCCTCGCGACGCGTGGCCGTCGCGCCGGCACGGTGCATCGCCTCCTCGACCGCGTCGACGACGGCGACCACCTGGCGCTCGTTGGTGCCGGAGGCGATCACGAACACGTCCGTCAGCACCAGCTGGTCGCTCACGTCCAGCGCGACGACGTCCTGCGCCTTGCGGTCCGAGGCCGCCCGGGCCGCGACGACGGCCATCTCCACGGCATGGTCGGTCGCGGTCATCGTGCTCCTCCGGCGCCGGGAACGGGTGCGACGGCGACGGCCACCGCGGGCGCCGCCTCCTCCGTGCCGAAGTCGTCCGGGTCCGGCTCCTTGAGCAGCAGGTTCCAGATCAGCATGCCCAGCACGAACGCGACGACCACCAGCACGATGTAGTGCAACCACGTGTACGACGGCTCGGACTCCTCCCAGTCGTCGTCCTCCTCCTCGGAGATCGGCACGGCGAGCGCTCCCGGCGCTCCCGCGCCGGCCGGAGCGTCCCCGACCACGGCGCCGAACGGCGACGCGCCCGCCGCCGGCTGGACGGCGCCCGCGCCCTCCGCGGGGGCACCGCCTCCCCAGGGGAACGACGGCGGCGCGCTCGCACCGCTCGTGGCCGCCGAGGGGGCGCTGCCGGTCGCGGCCGGCCACGCGGGCGGCGCCGAGGCGTCGGCGCTCTCGACGGCCCCCGCCGACGTGGCACCGCCTCCGGCGCCGAAGGGTGACGGCGGAGCGGTCGTGCCTCCGGCCGCCGGACCGGGAGCGGGTGCCTGGGCGCCGGCGCTCGCCGACGGGGCGGAGAACGCCGAGCGGCGGCCCGGGGCGGAGCCGGCGAACGGCGACGACGGCGCGGGCGCCGGCGAGGCCTCGGACCGGGGTGCCGACGAGGTCGTGCCCTCCCCCGGGCCCGTCGGCTCCGACGACCCCGCCGTCGGACCGAACGGCGAGCGTGCCGGGGGTGCTCCGGTGCCAGGTGCGGGGGCACCCGGGCCGCTGTCCCCCGCCGCGGGTGCGGCGGGTCGCCCGGTGCCCGGCGCCGCCGTCGGGCCACCGCCGAAGGCCGAGGGGCGCGCCGTCGCGCCGCCCGCCCCGGCGCGGGTCGCCGTGCGGCGCGGCGGAGCACCGCCGGAACCACCGGTCGACGGGAAGGCGGGCGCGGAGCCGTCGCCTGAGCCGTTGCCGGGGCCGGGGCCGGTGGAGCCTCCCGGTCGCTGGACCGGCGTCAGCCGTCCGGTCTCGTCCAGGCCCCGCACCCCGCCGGACGTGCTGGGCGGGCGGACGGTCGGCGCCGGCGACGGTGCGGCGGGCGGGTCGGACTGCTCGCGCAGCGAACGTCGTGACGGCGCGGCGGCCGGACGCGCCGGGCCGCCCGGGCCGCCCGGGCCGCCCGTGGCGGGGGCAGGGGCCGGCGCGGGCACCGGTGCCGGAACCGGCGGACTCGCGGGGGCGCCGCTGCCGAACGCGGACGGACGGACGCCCGGTGACGGAGCCGAGCCGGCCGACGCCTCCTGCGCGGCCGCCGCGGCACGCTCGCGTTCGCGGATCTCCCGGCGTGTCAGGGGCCGGGACGTGTTGTCACTCATCGAGACCTCGATACAGACCGTGCTTGGCGATGTACTGGACGACGCCGTCCGGCACCAGGTACCAGACCGGCTGACCCGCGGCGGCCCGACGACGGCAGTCCGTCGACGAGATCGCCAGCGCCGGCACCTCGAGCGTCGTCACCCCGTCCCGGGGCAGACCCTCGACCGTGAGCGGGTGACCGGGTCGGGTCACCGCCACGAAGTGCGCCTTGCGCCAGAGCTCGTCGGCGTCCTTCCACGTGAGGATCTGCTCGATCGCGTCGGCGCCGGTGATGAAGTACAGATCGGCGTCCGGGCGGGCCGTGCGCAGGTCCCGCAGCGTGTCGACCGTGTAGGTGAGGCCGGGCCGGTCGATGTCCACGCGGCTGACGGTGAACCGCGGGTTGGACGCGGTGGCGATCACCGTCATCAGGTAGCGGTCCTCCGCGGAGGAGACCCGGGTGTCCTGCTTGAACGTCGGCTTGCCGGTGGGCACGAAGACGACCTCGTCGAGGTCGAGAAGTGCTGCGGCCTCGCTCGCGGCCACCAGGTGCCCGTGGTGGATCGGGTCGAACGTCCCACCCATCACCCCGAGCCGGGGACGACGCTGCTCGCTCACGCGGGTGACGGGCTCGTCAGTGCTTGTTGCCGGCGTTGCGGAACGCGTACGTCGCCAGCAGGGCGGCGACGAACCCGCCGAAGGCGAGGACGCCCAGCGCGATGGGCGAGATGGCGTATCCGGAGTGCTCGGCGGCCTCCTCGGCGGCCAGGACGACGGTGTGCAGCACTGGTGCTCCTCGGGCTCGGTACGGTGCGGGTCGCAGGACAGTCTCTCACGAGCCCGGATCAGGGCCGCACGTGCCCGTCCCCGTGCACCACCCACTTGGTCGTGGTCAGCTCGGCCAGGCCCATCGGCCCCCGGGCGTGGAGCTTCTGGGTGGAGATGCCCACCTCCGCACCCATGCCGAGCTGGCCGCCGTCCGTGAAGCGGGTGGAGGCGTTGACCATGATCGCGGCGGAGTCCAGCTCGGCCACGAACCGCTCCGAGGCCGCCAGGTCCTGCGTGACGATCGCCTCGGTGTGGCCGGACGTCCAGGTGCGGATGTGCTCGATGGCCTCGTCGAGCGAGTCGACCACCCGCACGGCGAGCTCGGCGGCCAGGTACTCGGTGGCCCAGTCGTCCTCGGTGGCGGGCACGATCTCGACGGTCTCGGGCGCGTGGGACACGGTGCGGTCGTCGGCGTGCAGCACCACCCCGGCGCCGCCCAGGGCCGCGAGCGCCGCGGGCAGGAACCGGTCGGCCACGTCGGCGTGCACGAGCAGCGTCTCGGCGGCGTTGCACACGCCGACGCGCTGCGTCTTGGCGTTCATCACGATCTCGACCGCGGACGCGACGTCGGCGGTCGCGTCGACGTACACGTGCACGTTGCCGGTACCCGTCTCGATGACGGGCACGGTCGACTGCTCCACGACGGTGCGGATCAGGTCGGCGCCGCCGCGCGGGACGAGCAGGTCCACCAGGCCGCGGGCCTGCATGAGCGCCACGCCGCCGGGGCGGCCGAACCCGTCGATCGACTGCACGAGGTCGGCCGGCAGCCCCTCCGCCTCCAGGGCCCGGCGCATGACGTCGACGATCACCGTGTTGGACGACGCCGCCGCGGAGCCGCCGCGCAGGACGACGGCGTTGCCGGACTTGAGCGCGAGGCCGGCGGCGTCGACGGTGACGTTCGGACGGGCCTCGTAGATCATCCCGACCACGCCCATCGGCACCCGCAGCTGGCGTACCCGCAGCCCGTTGGGCAGGGTCTGTCCCCGCACCACCTCCCCGACCGGGTCGGGGAGGCCGGCGAGCTCGCGCAGGGCGCCAGCGATCGCGGCGACGCGTTCCGGGGTCAGGGCGAGGCGGTCCAGCAGCCCCTCGGCCATCCCGGCGTCGCGGCCCCGTTCGAGGTCGTCGGCGTTGGCGGCCACGATCTCCTCGTCGGCGGCCACCAGCGCGTCGGCGAGGGCGTGCAGGAGGGCGTCCTTGGTCGCGCGGGTGGCGGTGGCGAGGGTCCGGGAGGCGACCTGCGCGTTCCGGGCGACGTCGCGCACCGCGGCGACGACGTCGTCCCCCGGTCGCCCGGACCCGTCGTGGGTCGGCGCGGGAGTGGACTCGTACGTCGTGGTCATGCCTCCGAGACTACGACGCCGTGGTCGGTGAGGACAGGCCGTTCCGCCCCTCGAGCACGAGGTCGTCGCGGTGCACGACCTCACGGTCGTACCCCTCGCCCAGCTCGGCGCGCAGCTCGTAGGTGGACCGACCCTGCAGGGTCGGGATCTCGCCGGAGCCGTAGGCGACCAGCCCGCGGGCGACCCCCGTGCCGTCCGGCGCGACCAGCTCGACGGGGTCACCGGCCTCGAAGTCGCCCTCGACGCGCGTGATCCCTGCCGGGAGCAGGGAGGCGCGCCCGCCGAGGACGGCGCGGGCCGCTCCGGCGTCCAGGTGGAGGCGTCCCTCCGGCCGTGCCGCGTGCGCGATCCAGAGGCGCCGGGCCGTGGTCCGGCGGCCCCCCGCGGCGAAGAAGGTGCCCACGTCCCGGCCCGCGAGCGCGTCGGCGACCCGGCCTGCGGCGGTCAGCACGACGGGCACCCCGGCGGAGGTCGCGATCCGCACCGACTCGAGCTTGGTGACCATGCCCCCGGTCCCCACGGCGCTGCCCCGGGCGGTGACCTCCACGCCGGCGACGTCGGCGAGGTCCTCGACGTGCCCGATGCGCCGGGCGCCCGGCCGGCTGGGCGGCGCGTCGTGCAGGCCGTCGACGTCGGTGAGCAGCACCATGGCGTCGGCGCGGACCAGGTGGGAGACGAGCGCGGCGAGCCGGTCGTTGTCGCCGAACCGCAGCTCGTCGACCGTCACGGCGTCGTTCTCGTTGACCACCGGGACGACGCCGAGCGCCAGCAGCTTCTCCAGGGAGCGCTGAGCGTTGCGGTACCGGGCACGGCGCACCGTGTCCTCGGCGGTGAGGAGCGCCTGGCCCACCCGGATGCCGTGCCGGGCGAACGCCTCGGAGTAGCGCGCCACGAGCTCACCCTGCCCGAGCATGGCGCACGCCTGCATGGTGGCGAGGTCGCGGGGCCGCGAGGTCAGCCCGGCGGGTCCGATCCCGGCGGCGATGGCGCCCGAGGTCACCACCACGACCTCCCCGCCGGCCGCGCGCCGCGCGGCGAGCACGTCCACGAGGGCGCGCAGGGCGTCCAGGTCCAGGTGGCCGTCGGGCCTCGTCAGCGAGGACGAGCCGATCTTGACGACGACGCGGCGGGCGGCGGGCAGGGCGGAGCGGGTCCGGGCGTTCACGGGGCCATCATCGCGCCTGCGGCGCTCACTCGTCGGTGGGGTCCGCCCAGTGGCCGGCCTCGCGCTCGGTCCACAGCTCCTCGCGCGCCGCCGTCTTGGCGTCCATCCGCTCGGTGAACTCGCGCCGCTTGTCCGCACGGGTCGGTCGCGCGGTCTCCTCGAGGCGCAGGTCGCTGCCGCGGGCGCCGAGCAGCTCGGCGCCGGTGGACAGCGTGGGCTCCCAGTCGAAGACGACGGCGTCGTCCACGGTGCCGATGCGGACCTCGTCGCCGGCGACGGCGCCCGTGGCGAAGAGCTTCTCCTCGACGCCGAGCTTGGCCAGCCGGTCGGCGAGGAAGCCGACGGCCTCGTCGTTGTTGAAGTCGGTCTGGCGCACCCAGCGTTCGGGCTTGCGCCCCTGGACCAGGTAGTACACGCCGCCGGTGCGGTCGTCGTGGCGGCGCGTCACCGTGAATCCGGCGTCGTCGACGGCCTGCGGTCGGATGACCACGCGCGCCGGCTCCGGCGGGGGCGCGGCCGCGCGGGCCTGCTCGACGAGCTCGGCGAGGGCGAACGTCAGCTCGCGCAGGCCCTCGTGGGAGGCCGTGGAGATCTCGAAGACGCGCAGGCCGCGCGCCTCGAGGTCGGGACGCACGAAGTCCGCGAGCTCGCGGGCCTCCGGCACGTCGATCTTGTTCAGCACCACGAGCTGCGGACGTTCGGTGAGCGGTACCCGCCCGCCGGAGATGCCGAGGTCGCCCGCGTACGCGGCGAGCTCGGCCTCGAGCACCTCGAGGTCCGTGATCGGGTCCCGGTTCGGCTCCAGGGTCGCGCAGTCCAGGACGTGGACGATGACGGCGGTGCGCTCGACGTGCCGCAGGAACTCCAGGCCGAGCCCCTTGCCCTCGCTCGCCCCGGGGATCAGGCCCGGCACGTCCGCGACGGTGAACCGCGACGACCCGGCCTGCACGACGCCCAGGTTCGGGATCAGCGTGGTGAACGGGTAGTCGGCGATCTTCGGACGCGCGGCGGAGACCGCGGCGATCAGCGACGACTTGCCGGCGCTGGGGAAGCCCACGAGCGCCACGTCGGCGATCGTCTTGAGCTCGAGCACGACGTCGCGCTCCTCGCCGGGTTCCCCGAGCAGGGCGAACCCGGGCGCCTTGCGGCGCGGCGAGGCGAGGGCACGGTTGCCCAACCCGCCGCGGCCGCCGGCGGCGACCACGAGCTCGGCGCCGTCACCGACCAGGTCGGCCAGCACGTTGCCGTCCCGGTCCTTGACCACCGTGCCGTCCGGGACGCGCAGGACGAGGTCCTCACCCTTGGCGCCGTCCCGGTCGTCACCCATGCCCTGACCGCCCTTGGGCGCACGCCGGTGGGGCGAGTGGTGGTACTCGAGCAGCGTGGTGGTCTGGGCGTCCACGACCAGCCGCACGCTGCCGCCGTCACCGCCGTTGCCGCCGTCGGGCCCGGCGAGCGGCTTGAACTTCTCGCGGCGCACGGAGGCGACCCCGTGCCCGCCGTCACCCCCGGAGGCGTGCAGCACGACACGGTCGACGAAGCTGGCCATGGTCAGATCCTCTCAGGACGAGGGTGGTGGAACGCGCACGAGGGGCGCACCGGTGCGGTGCGCCCCTCGTGGGAAGCGTGCTGCGCGGCGCGCAGCGTCACGCGGAGGTCAGGCCGAGACGATGTCGACGACCTTGCGGCCGCGACGCGTCCCGAAGGCGACCTCGCCCGCCGCGAGGGCGAAGAGCGTGTCGTCGCCACCGCGGCCGACGTTCTCGCCCGGGTGGAAGTGGGTGCCGCGCTGGCGGACGATGATCTCGCCCGCGCCGACCACCTGGCCGCCGAAGCGCTTGACGCCGAGGGACTTGGCGTTCGAGTCGCGGCCGTTGCGCGAGGAGCTCGCGCCCTTCTTGTGTGCCATGTCAGTCCTGCTTTCTGGGAGGTCCGAAGAGTGTGGTCGCCACGCGGGCTGGGCCCGCGGCGGGCATCACTTGATGCCGGTGACCTTCAGGCGGGTCAGCTGCTGACGGTGACCCTGGCGCTTCTTGTAACCGGTCTTGTTCTTGTACTTCTGGATCGAGATCTTCGGACCCTTGGCGTCCTTGACGACCTCGGCGGTGACCTTCACCTTCGCGAGCTTGCTGGCGTCAGTGGTCACCTTCTCCCCGTCCACGAGCAGGATCGCGGGGAGCTCGACGGTGTCACCGGCCGAGCTCTCGAGCCGGTCCATGACGACGATGTCCCCGACGGACACCTTCTCCTGACGGCCACCGGCCTTGACGATCGCGTACACCATGCTGATGCTCATCTCTCCTGGTCTTGGCGTGCTCGCACGACGTTCGTCACCGGCTTGGTCGGTAACTCGTGCCGCCGCGGCGGACGAGTGCGGTGAGCCGTGGGCACACGGGACAGACGCGCTGAGGGCGCGCCGACGCTCAACTTTACGCGATCGCACCCGCACCATCAAGCACGGCCGGGAGCACGGCGGCGTGACGTGCGGCACGCCGGTGCCGTGCGAGCCGCAGGTCACGGGCCCACGATGGGACGATGACGCCAGCCCAGCCGCCGGCCGGCGCCGGATCCGCCGACGGCACGCCCGACGCCGTCACGGCGGCGATGCGTGCGGTCGACCGCCGCGGGTTCCTCCCCCGCGCCCAGCACCGGTGGGCGGCCGACGACCGCCCGCTGCCCATCGGGTACGACCAGACGTGCTCCCAGCCGTCGACCGTGGCGGCCATGCTCAGGCTGCTCGGCGTCGGACCGGGGATGCACGTGCTGGACGTCGGTGCCGGGTCCGGGTGGACGACGGCGCTGCTCGGACGGCTGGTCGGGCCGACGGGGTCCGTCCTGGGCGTCGAACGGATCGCCGAGATCGCGGCGTGGGGCGCGGCCAACGTCGCGCGGGCCGGGCTGCCGTGGGCCCGTGTACGGACCGCGCGCCGTGGCGAGCTGGGCGCCCCGCGCCCGGACGGCTGGGACCGGGTGCTGGTCTCGGCCGCGGCCGCCAGGATGCCCGCGGCGCTCGTCGACCAGGTCGCGCCCGGCGGCCGGATGGTGGTGCCCGTCGTGCACGTCATGACCGTCGTCGACCGCGACCCGGACGGCACCGTCCGCACCACCGAGCACGGCACCTACAGCTTCGTCCCGCTCGTCGAGGACTGACCCGCGTCCGAGCCGGGACCGTCCACGACCCGGTGCCTGCGGCAGCGCGCCTGGTAGGCCTCGGCGCCGCCCACGTGCGCGGACATCGCGTTGAGGGCGTCACCCGACCGCCCGCCGCCCGGCGTCCGGACGTGGTACGCGGCCTCGCGCCCGCAGACCGAGCACACCGCCGTCAGTCGGACCACGTGCTCGGCCAGGGCCATGAGCTCCGGGACCGGGCTGAACGGCCGACCGTCGAACGTCACCGTCAGCCCGGCGACCACGACGTCGACGCCGTCGTCCGCGAGCCGCTGGACCACGGCGACGAGATCCGCGCCGAAGAACTGCGCCTCGTCCACGGCGACCATCCGCGTCCCGGGCACGACCAGCCCCGGGATCTCGGTCGCCGCGCCGACGGCGCGAGAGGCGACCTCGAGCCCGGAGTGCGTCACCAGCCGGCCCGGGCCGCTGCGCGTGTCGACCTCGTGCGCCACGACCAGGACCTCCAGGCCGGCGATCCGCGCGCGCTCCACCCGTCGCACCAGCTCCGAGGTCTTGCCCGCGAACATCGGGCCGCCGACGACGGTCACGCGACCGGGTGCCGAACCTGCGTCCATACGACCAGTCAAGCACCCGGCCGCGCAGCCGGCGCGCGGCGGGTCAGCCCTTCTCGGTCACCGCCGCAGCCTCGCCCTCAACCTGCTCAGGAGCCTCTTCGGCCCCGGCTCCTTTCGCCGGTTCGTCGGCTCGGGCCGGCTCGGACCGCGGGGGGTCGGCCGGCTCCGCCGCGGGCTGCGCGGCGTCGGCGTCGGCCGACTCCGGCTCGGCGGCGGTCTCCGGCTCGGCGGCCGGCTCCGGCTCGACGACGTCCGGCGTCGACCCCGCCCGCGGCGCGTCCGCCGGGGCCTCGGCCACCGGGACCGTGGGCTCGGGGGCCTCCGGGTCCGGGGACACCGGGGTCGACTCCGGGACGTCGGCCGTGGCGGCGGCCGACGCGTCGGCGGCCTCCGCACCCGACGCGGCCGAGCGGTCCTCGTCCTCGTGCTCGTGGGCGTGCGCCGCAGCGGCCGCGATGGTCGCCAGCGTGGCCTTCACGGCCGCGCGCTCCTTGGACTTGTCGTCCGGGAGCTTGGGCACGTCGGAGCCCGACGACTCCTCCGCGCCCTTCTTCGCGCCGCCGCGCTTGCGTCGCGACCGCTTGGAGCCGCCGTCGCCCTCGCCGGCGGGCGCCGGGCTCTTCTCGACCGGGTGCTCGTGGACGATGAACCCGCGGCCCTTGCAGTGCTCGCACGTCGAGCTGAACGCCTCGACCAGGCCCTGACCGACACGCTTGCGCGTCATCTGGACCAGGCCGAGCGAGGTGACCTCGGCCACCTGGTGCTTGGTACGGTCACGACCCAGGCACTCCACCAGCCGGCGCAGCACCAGGTCGCGGTTGGACTCGAGCACCATGTCGACGAAGTCGATGACGATGATGCCGCCGATGTCGCGCAGGCGCAGCTGCCGGACGATCTCCTCGGCCGCCTCGAGGTTGTTGCGGGTGACCGTCTCCTCGAGGGTGCCGCCGCTGCCGGTGAACTTGCCCGTGTTGACGTCGACGACGGTCATCGCCTCGGTGCGGTCGATGACCAGCGAGCCGCCGGAGGGCAGCCAGACCTTGCGGTCCATGCCCTTGGCGAGCTGCTCGTCGACGCGGTGCACGGCGAAGACGTCCTGCGCACCGGTCCACCGCGAGACCCGCTCGCGCAGGTCCGGCGCGAGCTCCTCGACGTAGGTCGAGATCTCGGACCAGGCCCGGTCGCCCTCCACCACCAGGGAGGCGAAGTCGTCGTTGAAGATGTCGCGCACCACGCGGATCGCCATGTCGGCCTCGCCCTGGAGCAGCGCGGGAGCCGACGTCGAGGACTTGGCGGCCTTGTCGTCGATGGACTGCCACTGCGACTGCAGGCGCTCCACGTCGGCGCGCAGCTCCTCCTCCGAGGCGCCCTCCGCGGCGGTCCGCACGATGACGCCCGCGCCGTCCGGGACGACGTCGCGCAGGATCTTCTTGAGCCGGTTGCGCTCCGTGTCCGGGAGCTTGCGGCTGATGCCCGTCATCCCGCCGCCGGGCACGAACACGAGGTAGCGGCCGGCTAGCGTGACCTGGGAGGTCAGGCGGGCGCCCTTGTGCCCGATCGGGTCCTTGGTGACCTGCACGAGCACCGAGTCGCCCGACTTCAGGGCCTCCTCGATGCGGCGCGGCTGGCCCTCGATCCCCGCGGCGTCCCAGTTGACCTCGCCCGCGTACAGCACGGCGTTGCGGCCCTTGCCGACGTCGACGAAGGCGGCCTCCATCGACGGCAGCACGTTCTGCACCCGCCCGAGGTAGACGTTGCCCACCATCGAGGCCTGCGCCTGCTGGGAGACGTAGTGCTCGACGAGCACGCCGTCCTCGAGCACGGCGATCTGGGTCCGGGCGTCCTGCTCGCGCACGATCATCGACCGCGAGACGGACTCGCGCCGGGCCAGGAACTCGGCCTCGGTGATGACCTGGCGGCGGCGGCCCGCGTCGCGACCCTCGCGCCGCCGCTGCCGCTTGGCCTCGAGTCGGGTCGAGCCCTTGAGGGCGACGACCTCGTCCTCGGCGCGGCCGGGACGGCCCGCCTCGCGGTCCCCGCCGCGCCCGCCACGACGGCGGCGTCGGCGACGGCGGCTCGAGGAGGAGCGGTCGTCCGACTCGTCCCCGTCGTCGGAGGACTGCTCGGCGGAGGACTGCTCGCCGGACGACGTGGAGCCCGACGGCGTCGAGGAGGCGTCCTCGGGCACGGTCTCGCCGTCCCCGGGCTCGGCAGGACCGTTCTGGGGGCGGTCGCCCTCGGACTCGTCGCCCCGAGGACCGTCCGTGCTCTCGCCGTCGTCACCCGACGCGGCGCTCTCGCTGCCCTGGGGGCGATCGCCTCGGCGGCCGCCACGGCGGCCGCGGCCGCCGCGCCGGCGGCGGCGACGCGGACGGATGTCCCCCTCGTCACCGTCCTCGCGGAAGTCCTCCGGGCCGAGCTCGACCAGCTCCAGGCCCTCGGCGGTGAGCTCGGACTCGATCACCTCGAGCTCGTCGACGGCCGCGACGTCGGCCTCGCCGAGGTCGAGGGGACCGGCCTCGGGCGTGCCCGGGGTCTCGGTGGTCGCCTGGGCGGCAGCGCCGTCCGAGCCGGTCGCCTCGTCCCGCGCCGGCTTCCGGGACTTGGACGTGGCCTTCTTCGCGGGCTTCTCCGTGCCCTTCGCCGCACCGCCGCCGGGTGTCTCGCGGGTCGGCTCGGCAGCGTCCGCCGCCGGGGCCGCCGACGTCGTGTCCTCGGCAGGGCCGTCCGACGCGGGCTCGTCGTGCGGACGGGCGGGGCCGGCCGGCGCCTGGGCCCGCCGCGACGCCCGCGTGCCGGTCAGGTCCGGCGCCTGGAACAGCAGAGCGGTCGTGGCCAGGCGCGGCGTACCCGCCTGGCCGGCCGTCGAGGACTCCTTCGTGCTCTCGGTGCGCGCGCTCCTGGTCGACGCACGGCGCGAGCCGCGGGTGGTCGAGGCAGCCTCGGCCCCCGCCGTCGGCGCAGCTGCGGTCTCCTCGGTGGAGTCCTTCGACGTGGCGTCCGCCGCCTCGTCGCTCTTCGAGGTCTTGCCCTTCGAGGTGCCCTTCGAGGTGGCGCCCTTCGAGGTGGCGCCCTTCGAGGTGGCGCCCTTCGAGGTCGCGCTCTTCGTGCCGGAGCGCCGGCTCCGACGCGGAGCAGCCGACTCCTCCTCGCCGTCGCCGGGGCGGCGCTCGGACGCCGGGCCGCCCGGCAGGACGATGTCGTCCAGGCTGAGCGGGGCCTCGGTGGTGTCGGTGTCCGAGGCCGCGGCCGCCGGCGGCAGCGAGATGCTGCTCGCGCCGGCGCCGGCGCCGGCGCCGGCGTCGGCATCGGTCGCGGACGCCGCGCTGTCACCGGCCGCGGCGGTCGGGGCAGGTGCGACCTCGGCGGGCTCGGTCCCGGGCACGTCCTGGGGAGCGGTCTCGGTCGACGCGGTCTCGGCGGGAGCGGTCTCGGCCGGTGCGGCCGCGGGGCCGGCGGTGCGGCGGGTGGCGCGGCGCGGCCGGCGTGCCGGCGTCGACGGGGCGGGCTCCGTGCTCGTGGCCCGCTGCGGGGCGGCGCTCGTGACCGGCTGCTCCGGTTCCGCCGCGCCGGGCGCGGCCTGCGGCACGACGATCGGCTCGGGCGGCGCCTGCGGCGCGGACGTGGGGCGGGTGACGCGACGGCGGGTCGCGCGGCGGGGAGCCGTCCCGCTCGTCCCGGTCGACTGGTCTGGGGTATCGGACGTCACGACGTACGCTCCTGCTCCGCGCCGACCGGCCCACACCTGCCGGTCTCGCGGCGGTCGCCGTCGGGTGGCCGCGCTGCTCAGCGCGCCGCCCGGACGGAAGTCTCTGTCTCGGCCACTGCCCCCACGACTTCGCGGACGCCGGGCGACCAGTCCCTTCATACCGGTCGCGGCACCGCGTGCGGACGCGGGAGCTGCAAGCTTGTCGACCTCGAGGGGTGTGGTCCCCGTCGGTCTTCGCTCCAGTATCGCACCCCGCAGCAACCTCGGGCGGCACGGCCGGGCCACCGGCGTGGCATGCACCACAGCGGCCCGGATCCGATTGACTTGTGAACGCCTTCACGAGAGGGTCGTGAAAGTCCTCACAAGTCGCCCCGAGGGTCGCCACGCCGTGCGGACCTGCGGCGACGGGCCTACCGTCGGACTACCGGCGACCCCCGTCGGACCGCGGGCCGCCTCGGCGACGTCCTGGTCCGGTACCGAGAGAAGGAGCCCCGACGTGGAAGCCCTGGACCTGGCTCGGTGGCAGTTCGCCATCACCACCGTCTACCACTTCATCTTCGTCCCGCTGACGATCGGGCTGGCACCGATCGTCGCCGGGATGCAGACCGCCTGGGTCGTCACGAAGAACGAGCGCTGGCTGCGGCTGACCAAGTTCTTCGGCAAGCTGCTGCTCATCAACTTCGCCCTCGGCGTGGTGACGGGCATCTGGCAGGAGTTCCAGTTCGGTATGGCCTGGAGCGAGTACTCCCGGTTCGTCGGCGACGTGTTCGGTGCTCCGCTCGCCATGGAGGCCCTGGCGGCGTTCTTCGTCGAGTCGGTGTTCCTCGGCGTGTGGATCTTCGGGTGGGACCGGGTGTCCAAGAAGATCCACCTCGCCTCGATCTGGCTCTTCGCGCTCGCCACGAACCTCTCGGCGTTCTTCATCCTCGCGGCCAACTCGTGGATGCAGCACCCGGTCGGCGTGATCTACAACGAGGAGACCGGCCGCGCCGAGATGGAGTCCATCTGGGCGGTCCTGACCAACAACACGCTGCTCGCGGCGTTCCCCCACACCATCACGGCCGCGTTCCTGACGGCCGGGACGTTCGTCACCGGCATCGCCGCCTGGTGGATGGTCCGCCTCGCCCGCACCAAGAAGCCCGAGCACGTCGAGACCGCGCGGAACGTCTACCGCCCGGCCGTGCTGGTCGGCGTGTGGGTGATGATCTTCGCCGGCATCGGCGTCATCTGGTCCGGCGACGTGCAGGGCAAGCTCATGTACGAGCAGCAGCCCGGCAAGATGTCCTCGGCGGAGGCGCTCTGCGAGGGCACCGAGTCCGCCGAGTTCTCCATCCTGGCCATCGGTCCGCTCTACGCCGGCTGCGAGGACGTCAACCACGTCATCTCCCTGCCCGGCCTCACCAGCTACCTCGGGACGGGGCAGTTCTCCGGCGAGGACTCCTACCTGCCGGGCGTCTACGACGTCCAGGAGGAGTACACCGAGCGCTACGGGGACGTCACCGCCGACGGCGAGCCGGTCGTCTACACCCCGCCGCTGGCGATCACGTACTGGTCGTTCCGCCTCATGATCGGCTTCGCCGCGTTCTCGGTCGCCCTGGCGCTGGCCGCGCTGTGGCTGACCCGCAAGGGCCGCGTCAGCGACAACGTCTGGCTCGGCCGACTCGGCATCCTGGCCATCCCGATGCCGTTCGTCGCCTGCTCGTTCGGCTGGATCTTCACCGAGGTCGGCCGCCAGCCCTGGGTCGTCGCACCGAACCCGACCGGCATCGACCAGGTGCGGCTGCTCACCGAGCGCGGCGTCTCCACCGCGGTACCGCCCGGCGTCATCCTCACCTCGATGATCGTCCTCACCGTCATCTACGCGATCCTCGCCGTCGTCTGGTACCGGCTCATGCACCGGTACACGATCGAGGGCGTCCCGGACTCCGTCCGCGACGAGTCGCCGGAGGCGCAGGACCCCGACGACACCGACCGCCCCCTGTCCTTCGCGTACTGAGCGCCGAGCCCGAGAAGACTGGAGACCTGACGTGGACCTCGCGATCCTCTGGTTCGTCATCATCGCCGTGCTGTGGACCGGCTACCTCGTGCTCGAGGGCTTCGACTTCGGCGTCGGCATGCTGCTGTCGATCCTGCCCCGCGGCGACAAGGAGCACCGCGAGAAGGAACGGCGCGTGCTCGTCAACACCATCGGACCCGTCTGGGACGGCAACGAGGTGTGGCTGCTCACCGCGGGCGGCGCCACCTTCGCGGCCTTCCCGGAGTGGTACGCCACGATGTTCTCCGGGTTTTACATCCCCCTGCTGCTCATCCTCGTCGGGCTGGTGGCCCGCGGCGTCGCGTTCGAGTACCGCGGCAAGATCGCCGACCGGGTCTGGGCCCGCCGCTGCGACCAGGCGATCCAGCTCGGCTCCTGGATCCCCGCGGTGCTCTGGGGCGTGGCGTTCGGCAACCTGGTGCGCGGCCTCCTGCTCGACGCCGACCACCAGTACGTCGGCGGCTTCTGGGCCCTGCTCAACCCGTTCGCCCTCGTCGGCGGCCTGACCACGGCGGTGCTGTTCCTGCTGCACGGGTCGGTGTTCGTCGCGCTGAAGACGGACGGCGACATCCGCGAGCGCGCCGCCCGCCTGGCGTCCGGCCTGTCGGTGGCGGCGCTCGTCGTGGCCGGCGGCTGGGCGATCTGGGCGCAGGTCGCCTACTCGGTGACCTGGACGTGGGCGACCGTGGCCGTCGCCGCCCTGGCCCTGCTCGGCGTCGTGGCCGCGACCCGTGCCCGCAGGGAGGGCACGGCGTTCACCCTGTCGGCCGTGACCATCGTGGCGGCCGTGGTGCTGATCTTCGGATCCATGTACCCCGACGTCATCCCGGCCCTCGACGGCGGCGAGGCCCTGACGATCGCCGAGGCCTCCTCGACCGACTACACGCTCACGGTCATGTCGTGGGTCGCGGTGGTCCTGACCCCGCTGGTCATCGCCTACCAGTCGTGGACGTACTGGGTCTTCCGGCGCCGGCTGTCCACGAAGGACATCCCCGCACCCGCGGGCCTGAGCTGGCAGAAGATCAAGGACGCGGCGTTCTGAGGTGAGACCGCTCGACCCCCGGCTGCTGCGGCAGGCCCGGGCAGCCCGCTCCTACGTCCTGCTCACCACCGTCCTCGGCGTGGCCTCGGCCGCTCTCGTGGTGGTACAGGCCTTCGCGATCGCCAACACGCTGGGTCCCGCGATCGTCGCCACGAGCCCCGGCGGGGACGGCGCGCTCGACCGGGCCGAGATCGTCCGGTGGCTCGCGGTGCTGGCGGGTGCCGCCGTCGGGCGCGCCGCCGTCGCCTGGGCGCAGGAACGCTACGGACGCCGCGCGGCCACCCGGGTGGTCGCGGACCTGCGCGAGCAGGTGGTCGAGCACGCCGTGACCCTGGGGCCCCGACCACCCGCCGGGGCGGCGCCCTCGGACGTCGCGACCCTGGCCACGCGCGGGCTGGACGACCTGGAGCCGTACCTGGTGCGGTTCCTGCCGCAGCTGCTGCTCACGGCGCTCGTCACGCCCGCCACGGTGCTCGTGGTCCTCGGGCTCGACTGGGTCTCCGCGCTGATCGCGGTCTGCACGATCCCGTTGGTGCCGTTCTTCATGTGGCTGATCGGCACCATGACGGCCGGCACGTCCGAGCGGCGCCTGGCCACGGTGGAGCGGCTCGGGTCGCAGGTGCTCGACCTGATCGCCGGGCTGCCCACCCTGCGGGCGTTCGGTCGGGAGATCGGCCCCGCCGCCCGGGTGCGCGCCCTGGGCGAGTCGTCCCGGCGCGCCACCCTGGGCACGCTGCGGGTCGCGTTCCTGTCCGGTGCGGTCCTGGAGCTGCTGACCACCCTGTGCGTCGCGATCATCGCCGTCGGGGTCGGCCTGCGGCTGGTGCACGGGGGCATCGAGCTGGTGCCCGCGATCGCCGTCCTGGTGCTGGCCCCGGAGATCTTCCTGCCGCTGCGCCGCGTCGGGTCCGAGTTCCACGCGTCCACCGACGGGGTGGCGGCGACGCAGCGCGCCTTCGCCGTCCTGGACCTGCCGGCCGTCGCCGCGGGCGGCGAGGACGCGCCGACCGCCGCCCGTCCCGGACCCACGCTCGTGCTCGAGAACGTCACCGTGCGGGCGCCGGGACGCGACGTCGAGGCCCCGGCCGGGCTGTCCGCACGGATCCGGCTGGGGACCGGCGTCCCGGGTGGCGGCCGCGTGGTCGCGCTGCGCGGGCCGAGCGGGAGCGGCAAGTCCACCCTGGTGCTGGTGCTGCTCGGGCTCCTGCGCCCGGACGCCGGCACCGTGTCCTCGACCCTGCCGTGGGAGCAGGTGGCCTGGGTGCCGCAACGCCCCGCGATCGGGCCGGGGACCGTGCACGACGTCGTCACCGACGGCCGTGAGGTCGCCCCGGAGACGCTCGCGGCGGCCGCGGCGACCACCGGCCTCGACGCCGTGCTCGCCGACCTGCCGGACGGGTGGGAGTCCCGCGTGGGGCTGGGCGGCGTCGGGATGAGCGTCGGGCAGCGGCAACGGGTGGCCCTCGCCCGCACGCTCGTCGCCGGCGCCGACCGCCCCGTGGTGGTGCTGGACGAACCCACCGCGCACCTCGACGCCCGCGGCGAGCAGGTGGTGCTCGAGACCGTGCGCACCTGGCGCGACGCCGGCCGTACCGTCGTCGTGGTGGCGCACCGGGCCTCGCTCCTGGCCGTGGCCGACCAGGTCGTCGACGTCGTCGCCCGGGAGGTGGCCCGTGCCTGAGAACCTGCGTCGCCGTGCGGCCCGGGACCCGCTGGTGCGGCTGCTCCCCCTGCTGGAGGTCTCGTGGGGCCGCGTCGCCCGCGCCGTCGGCCTCGGCACCCTGACGCTCGTGTGCGCGATCGGGCTCGCCGCTGCCGCGGCGTGGCTGATCGCGCGGGCCTCGCAGATGCCGCCCGTGCTGACCCTGTCGGTCGCCGCCGTCGGCGTGCGGGCGTTCGGCACGGGCCGGGCGTTCCTCCGGTACCTCGAACGGCTCGCCTCCCACGGCGTCGCGCTGCGCGGCATGGCGGCGCTGCGGGCCAACCTCTACGACCGGCTCGCCCGCAGCGGCGCCGACGTCGTGGCGCTGCGCCGCGGCGACCTGCTCGCGCGGGTCGGGGGCGACGTCGACGACGTGGGTGACGTGGTCGTGCGTGCGCTGATCCCGGCCGGGGTCGCCGTCGTGGCGGGGCTCGGCTCGGTGCTGCTGGTCGGGGTCTTCCTGCCCGCGGCGGGCGCCGTGCTGCTGGCCTGCCTGCTGCTGACCGGCGTCGTCTCCCCCTGGCTGGCGTCACGCGCGTCGGCGTCGGTGGAGCAGCGCGGGGCCGAGGCGCGCGGCGACGTCACGGCCCGCACCCTGGAGCTGCTCGAGGACGGCCAGCAGCTGCGCGTCGCCGGCCGGCTCGCCGACCGCACCGCGGGGCTGCGGGCGGCGGACCGTCGGCTCGCTGCCACGACCGACGACGGCGCCCGCGTCTCCGGGCTGTCGGCCGCCGTCGAGGCCGGCGCCCAGACCCTGGCGGTGCTCGGCTGCCTGCTGCTCGGCGTCCCGGCAGCCCTGGCCGGCGACCTGGCGGCGACCGAGCTCGCCGTCGTCGTCCTCACCCCGCTGGCCGTGTTCGAGGCGACCGCCGCGCTGCCCGCCGCCGCGGTGCAGCTGCGACGCTCCCGCGCGGCGGCCCGCCGGCTCGTGGACCTGCTTCCCGAGAGCACGGGGTCGCGCCCCGCGCGCGAGGCGGCGCCCACCGGCACGCTGCTGGAGCTCGACCACGTCGCGGCGGGCTGGTCGACGTCGGCACCCGTGGTCCGCGACGTCGACCTCACGCTGCGGCCCGGTGCCGTCGTCGCCCTCGCGGGCGCCTCCGGCGTCGGCAAGACGACCCTGCTGCTCACCGCCGCGGGGCTGCTGGACCCCGTGGCGGGCGTGGTCCGGGGCGAGGGCCTGTTCGTCGCCGAGGACGGCCACGTGTTCGGCACGACCGTGCTGGAGAACCTCCGTGTGGCCCGTGCGGACGTCACCGACGACGACGCCCGCGAGGCGCTGGCCGCCGTCGGGCTCGCGGGCTGGCTGGACGGCCTGCCGGGCGGGCTCGGGACCACGCTCGGTACCGGTGGCACGGACGTCTCCGGCGGCGAGCGCCGGCGACTCCTCGTCGCCCGCGCCCTGCTGGCCCCGCACCGGGTCCTGCTCGTGGACGAGCCCGCCGAGCACCTCGACGCCGCGACGGCGGACGCGCTCGTGGAGACGCTGGCCGGCGTGGCCCGCACGTCCGGACGGGCCGTCGTCGTCGCCTCGCACCGCCTGACGCCCTTGGACGTCGCCGACGAGGTGATGCTGCTCGACGCCGAGGCACCGGGCGCTCCGGCCCGCGTGCTCGCCCGCGGGACGCACGCCGCGCTGCTGGGCTCCGTACCGGCCTACCGGTGGGCGGCCGACCAGGAGGAGCAGGCCCCGATCGACGTCTGAGCCGCCCTCGCGCTACGGCGTCGGTGCTGCCAGCAGCGCCATCGCCGCGGCCCGCCCCGGGATGCCGCTCACTCCCCCGCCGCGCCGCGCCCCGGCGCCGGCGAGCAGGACCCGCGGGTGCAGCGTCTCCACGCCCCACGTGCCCGGGGCGTCCAGGCCGTGCGGATCCGCGTCCTCCGGACCGTCGGCCGCCCAGGGCCAGGACAGGTCGCGGTGGAAGATGTGCCCGCCCGGCAGCCCGACGTCGCGTTCCAGGTCGACGGGCGTGCGGGCCTCGAGGCAGGGCTCCCCGTCGGGGCCGCGCCACAGCACATCCTCGATCGGCTCGGCGAGCACGGAGTCCAGGGCGCGCAGCGTGGCCGCGAGCGCCTCCTCGCGTGCGCCGTCGGGGTCGTCGCGGAACGACCGGGCGGGCATGTGCAGCCCGAACAGGGTCAGGGTGTGCGCGCCGGCGGCGCGCAGGTCGGGGCCGAGGATCGAGTCGTCGGTCAGGGAGTGGCAGTAGATCTCGCAGGGCGGCACGTCGGGGATCCGGCCCGCCGCGGCCTGGGCGTGGGCCGTCTGCAGCTCGTCGAAGGACTCGTGGACGTGGAACGTGCCGCTGAACGCCGCGACCGGGTCGACGTCGTCGCGCAGTCGCGGCAGACGACGCAGCAGCATGTTGACCTTGAGCTGGGCGCCCTCGGGCGCCGCGGCGGTGGCGCGGCCCGACGGCGTGGCACCACCGGCGTCCAGCAGCGCGTCCAGGACGGTGGGAGCCGCCCCGCAGACCACGGCGCCGGCCCGTGCCCCGTGGAGACGGCCGGCGTCGTCGGTCCAGGTGACCTCGGCGTCGCCCGTGTGCAGCCCGGGATCGATCGCCGTCACCTCGGCGCCGGTGACGAGGGTGGCCCCGGCGGCGAGCGCCGCGTCGCGCAGCGCCCCGGAGACGGCGCCCATGCCGCCCACGGGCACGTCCCAGTCGCCCGTCCCGCCGCCGATCACGTGGTACAGGAAGCAGCGGTTCTGGATGAGCGAGGCCTCGTCCAGGTCGGCGAAGGTGCCGATGAGCCCGTCGGTGGCCGCGACGCCGCGGACGACGTCGGAGGAGAACCGCTCGCGCAGCGTCTCGCCGAGCGGCTGCTCGACGACGGCGCGCCACAGGGCGTCGTCGTCCACCCTCGCGCGCATCTCGGCGGCCGTGGCCAGCGGCTCGGTGACCGAGGGGAAGACCCGGCCCGCCATACGCTCGAGCCCGGCGTACAGCTCCTGCCAGCGGGCGTGGTCCCCGGAGGCACCGACGGCGTCGAACGCGGCGCGGGTCGCGGCGTCGGACCCGGTGTCCACCAGCAGGCCGCGGCCGCCCACCGGCGTGTAGGAGGAGTACCGGCGCCGGGCCAGGCGCAGCGAGAGGCCGAGCTCGTCGACCACCTGCCGCGGCATGAGGGAGACGAGGTAGGAGTAGCGCGACAGCCGCGCGTCGACGCCGTCGAACACCGGTGCCGAGACCGACGCCCCGCCGACGTGGTCGAGGCGTTCCAGCAGCAGCACCGACCGGCCCGCCCCGGCCAGGTAGGCGGCGGCCGTCAGACCGTTGTGCCCGCCGCCGGCGATCACGACGTCGTAGCGGGCGGCGGTGGGACGCGATGGCTCCATGGCAGTCATCGTGGCACGGCACCGCCCCGGGCACGGGAGGTAACGTCTCGGGCGTGAAGATCCTGGTGCCGAGCAACGTGCCCTTCGACCTGACGATCGACGTCGAGGGGGTGGACGTCGCGCCCTACGTCATGCGCGACGAGATCCCCGACCAGCACACGGACGCCGAGGCGATCGTCACGTGGGCCAGCCCGCAACGCGTCATGGACGACGCGGCGCGCCGGCTGCCGAACCTGCGGTGGGTGCAGACCCTCAACGCCGGACCCGACCAGGCGCTCGCGACCGGGTTCTCCCCCGAGGTCGTCATCGCCTCCGGGCGCAGCCTGCACGACGCCACCGTCGCCGAGCACACCCTCGCCCTGCTGCTGGCCTCCGTG
Source organism: Isoptericola chiayiensis (assembly GCF_013149805.1). Taxonomy (GTDB): domain Bacteria; phylum Actinomycetota; class Actinomycetes; order Actinomycetales; family Cellulomonadaceae; genus Isoptericola; species Isoptericola chiayiensis. The sequence goes on along the minus strand of NZ_JABEZT010000008.1, from coordinate 105,037 downwards.
CGTCGCATCGACCGCACGCTCGACGCGCAGCGCCGGCACGAGTGGGACCGCGACCTCGGCCGCGAGCAGGCGCGTGACGAGCGGTCGTTCACGCTGCACGGCGCGCACGTGGTGGTCTGGGGGTTCGGCTCGATCGCGGCACGCCTCGCCCCACTGCTGGAGGCCCTGGGCGCTCGGGTGTCCGGGGTGGCGTCGTCGGACGGCGAGCGGTACGGCTACCCCGTGGTCGGCAGCGACCGGCTGGCCGAGGTGCTCCCCACCGCCGACGTGCTGATCTCGCTGCTGCCCGCCACCGAGGCCACCCACCACGCGCTCGACGCCGACGTCCTGGCGCTCCTGCCCGCCCACGCGAGGTTCGTCAACGCCGGGCGCGGCGCCACGGTCGACGAGGCGGCGCTGGCCGCGGCCCTGCGTGCCGGGACGCTCGCGGGGGCGGCGCTCGACGTCACCGAGACCGAGCCGCTGCCGGCCGACTCGGAGCTGTGGGACACGCCCGGGCTGATCCTCACGCCGCACGTGGCGGGCGGGCGGCCGCAGGGTGCGGCGGCGTTCGTCACCGCGCAGGTGCGCCGTTGGCTCGAGGGCGGGGCGGAGGCGCTGGAGAACGTCGTCGCCCGCTGAGCCGCGCGGCTACTCCGGGGTGCCGCGGTCCGCGTCGTTGATGCGACGCGCTCGACGCGCCCGCCGCTCCTGGAGCGCGGTGGCGAGGATCGTGACCACGAAGAAGAGGCCCACGGTCTTCAGCCGGTCCTCGGGGGCCGCCGTCGCCAGGACCGCCACCAGCAGGGCGAGCACGACGGCGAGGTACAGCACGAACCACGCGTGGCGGCGGGGGTCGGCGTCCTCCCGGGCGGCCCAGTACCGCGTGGTCAGGAACGACGCGGCCGTCGGCCCGGCGAACGTCGTCATGGAGCCGATCATGTCGGCGTCGAGCACAGGACTCCCTCGCGGTACGGGTCGGGTACCCGCCGAGCCTAGCGACGTCGTCCCTCCGGACGCGAGATGCGGGCGCCGGCTACCAGCGGCCGTTCCGCGGACGCGGCTGGCACACCGGGCACGTGAACGACGAACGGTTCATGAACTCGTCGCGACGCACCGGCGTCGCGCACCGCCGGCACGGTTCGCCGAGCCGCCCGTAGACGGCCAGGGAGCGCGAGAAGTAGCCGGACTCGCCGTTGACGTCCACGTACAGGTCGTCGAAGCTCGTGCCGCCCTGCCCCAGCGCCTCGGTCATGACCTCGGTGGCGGCGTCGAGCACCCGACCCACCACGGGTCGGGTCATCCGGTCCGTCGCGCGGGCGTAGTGCACGCGCGCCCGCCACAGCGCCTCGTCGGCGTAGATGTTGCCGACCCCGGACACGACCGCCTGGTCCAGCAGCGCCCGCTTGATCCCCGTCCGACGACGGCGGACGCGTTCGACCAGCGCGGGCCGGTCGAGCGCGGGGTCGAGCAGGTCGCGACCGATGTGCGCGACCGGTTCGGGGACGGCGGGCAGCGGGCTGCCGCGGCCGCCCGGCGCACCGTCCGGCGTCGGCGCCAGGTCCGTGACCGACAGGTGCCCGAACGTGCGCTGGTCGACGAAGTCCAGGTACCGCGCGCCCGACGGAGCGCCGTCCAGGTGGATGCGCGCCCTCAGGTGCGGGTGCTCCCACTCCCCCGCGACCGCCGGGTCACGCACCAGCAGCTGACCGGACATGCCCAGGTGGGCGAGCAGCGCGGCGGCCGGCACCGTCTGACCCGTGGGCGCGACGTCGGTCAGGGGGAGCCACAGGTACTTGCCGCGGCGGGCCGCCCCGGCGAGGCGACGCCCGCGGAGCTGGTCGACGAAGCCCGCCGGACCGCCGTCGTGCCGACGCACGGAGTAGTCGCGGAAGACCTCGACGTCCCGCACGACGGCGCCGGTCACCAGCCGGTCGAGGCCGTCGCGGACGGTCTCGACCTCGGGCAGCTCAGGCACCGGCGGGCTGCTCCGCGCCGGCCGTGCCGCTGCCCGACGTCCCCGTGGCGTCCTCACCCGGGACCGGCAGGGCCACGACGGCGCGGTAGGCCTGCTCGGCGGCCGCCTGCTCGGCGTGCTTCTTCGCGGTGCCCTCGCCCAGGCCCACCACGGGACCCGTCGTGACCTGTGCCGAGAAGCGCCGGGCGTGCTCCGGGCCCTCACCGGTGACCTCGTAGCGGGGGGCCTCGAAGCCGCGCTCCGCCGCCGCCTCCTGCAGCGAGGTCTTCCAGTCCAGGCCGGCACCGAGGTCCGCGGCGGCGTCCATGGTGGCGTCGACCAGGCGGTGCACCAGGTCGCGGGCCACCTCGAGGCCGTGGGACAGGTAGGTGGCGCCCAGCAGCGCCTCGACCGTGTCGGACAGGATCGAGTCCTTGTCGTACCCGCGGGTACGCAGCTCGCCCTTGCCGAGCAGCACGTAGCCGCCCAGCTCGAGACGGCGCGCCACCGCCGCGAGGGAACGCTGGGAGACGGTCGCCGCCCGCATCTTGGCGAGCTCGCCCTCGGGCTTGTCCGGGTGCCGCCGGTACAGCGCCTCGGTCACCACCAGCCCGAGCACGGTGTCCCCGAGGAACTCCAGGCGCTCGTTGGTGGGGATGCCGCCGGCCTCGTGCGCGAACGACCGATGGGTCAGGGCAAGCACGAGAAGCTCGGGATCCAGGTGGACCCCGAGCTTCTCGAGAAGAGCGGTCGGCTCCGGACGGTCCCGGGTGCCGCGCGGGTGCATGTCAGCCCGCGTGCTCGGTGCGCAGCGCCTCGGCGTACTGGCGGTCCTTGTAGGCACCGCAGGTCGGGCACGCGGTGTGGGACAGCTTCTGGCCCTTGCAGCTCGGGCAGGTGGCGAGCGGCGCTGCGGTGGTCTTCCACTGCGAGCGGCGCGCGCGGGTGTTGCTGCGCGACATCTTGCGCTTGGGAACAGCCACGGTCAGCTCTCTTTCGTCTCGTCGGACACGCTCGACTCCTCGAGCATGGTCTGCAGCGCCGCCCATCGCGGGTCGACGACGTCATGGTGGTGCTCGGGGTCGTCCTCCAGCCGTGCTCCGCACTCGGAGCACAGTCCGGGGCAGTCCGGCCGGCACAGCGGTTGAAATGGTAGTGCAGTGACCAGCGAATCCCGAACCGCGGGCTCGATGTCCGCCAGGTCGTCGGTCAGCAGGGCCTCGTCCTCGGCGTCCTCGTCACCCGCGTCCTCGGCGGCCTCGGCGCGCTCGGGGTAGACGAACAGCTCCTGGACGCGGACGGTCACCTCGTCGGAGACCGGGTCCAGGCACCGGACGCACTCACCGACCGCCGTGCCGCGCACGACGCCGGAGACGAGCACGCCCTCCAGGACCGCCTCGAGGCGCAGGCCCAGCGTCAGGTCGGCACCCTCGGGCACGCCGATGACCGCCGTACCCAGGTCGGCGGGCGCGGCGACGACGCGCGCGACCTCCCGCATGGTGCCGGGACGCCGCGACAGCTCGTGCGTGTCGAGCACGAGCGGCGAGCGCTTCTCGGTGGCGATGACGAGCTCCAGACGACGGGCGCGCCACGACGGGCGCTGTGGAAGGTGGGACGGTCCCTACGGACCAGCGACCCAGTCTACGTGATGGCCCGGCGGTGACCAACGGCGGTCGGACGTGACGTGCGCAACGCCACCCCCGTCGTCGTGCGGGCCGGCCGGAGGCTCAGGCGCTGCGCCGGTCCGCCGGCTCGTCGTCGCCCGGCCACTCCGGTGAGGAGACGGCGTCCCAGCGCACCCGCGGCCCTCCCGGGCGCACCCGGGCCGACAGCTTGGCCCGGCCGGCCTCGACCTGCTGCGTCAGCCGCGCCAGGTCCTGCCCGAAGTCGGCGAGGCGCCCGTCGCAGTACTCGTCGGCGTCCGCGCGCAGCGACTCGGCGCGACGCTCGGCCTCCGCCACGATCTCCGCGGCGCGCGACTCCGCCTGGACCACGACCTGCTCGTCCTGGACCAGCTCGATCGCACGCGCCCGCGCCGTGGCGAGGATCTCCTCGGCCTTGCGGTGCGCGTCCTCGAGCGACCGCTCGGCGTCCTCGAGCACCTGGTCGGCCCGCGCCACCTGGGTGGGCAGGTTCCGCCGCAGCTCCTCGACCAGCCCGAGCGCCTGGTCGCGGTCGACCTTGACGTTCGTGGACAGCGGCGAGGTGCGCGCGTTCTCGACGAGCGCCGCCAGGTCGTCGATGATCTCGAGCAGTCCGGCGGTCGGGTTGGTGGTCTCGGTCATGGGGTGCTCCTCACGCAGGGTGCGCGACGGCGGCGCGCACCGCCTCGGCCGCGGCGGGCGGCACGAGGTCCTCGATCGGCCCGCCGTGGCGGGCGATGTCCTTGACCAGCGACGACGCCACGTGGGCGTAGCGCTGCTCCCCCGGCAGGAAGACCGTCTCCACACCGGTCAGGTGCCGGTTCATCAGGGCCATGGGCAACTCGCCGTCGAAGTCGGCGCCGCCACGCAGCCCCTTGACGACGGCCGCGGCACCGACCTGGCGGCAGAAGTCCACCAGGAGGCCCGGCACGACCTCCACCCGCACGGCGGCGGTCTCGGCCTCGGCCTCCAGCGCCCGGCGGGCGACCTCCACGCGGGTGTCGGCGTCGAGCAGGGCGTTCTTGGCGGCGTTGCGGGCCACGCCCACCACCACGGTGTCGAACAGGCGGGTCGCGCGCCGGACGACGTCGAGGTGGCCGAGCGTGATCGGGTCGAAGGACCCGGGACAGACGGCGATGCTCACGCCGCCCACCGTAGGCGTCGTGGTCAGCTTTCGGCGGGATTTGCCTCGGCGTCGCGCGCCTCGCCGTCCGGACGACCGTCGGGCTCGGCGTAGTGGACGGCGGTGTCGCCGTAGGTCTTCGCGTCGAGCGGCACGAGTCCCGCGGGCCAGGCGGGTGCTCCGGTGCGCTTCGCCTGCTCGACGACGACGACGGCCTCGGGCGCCAGGACCCCCGGCGCGGCGAGATCGGACAGGACCCGCGTCAGCACCCGGGGGTCCAGCTCGTAGGGCGGGTCGATCAGCACCAGGTCGAGGCCACGGCCCCCCGGTGGTTCCGCGGCGAGCCGCGCGGTGCAGCGTTCGGCCGGCTCGGCCAGGACGGTCACGACGCCGGTCAGACCGAGGTCGCGCACGTTGCGGCGGGCGACCTCGGCGGCCTTGCGGGCGGCGTCGACGAGCGTGACCTCCACGGCGCCCCGGCTCGCGGCCTCCAGGCCGAGCGCGCCGGACCCCGCGAACAGGTCCAGCACGCGGGAGCCGTCGAGGACGTCGTAGTGCTCCAGCCGGGAGAACATCGCCTCGCGGACGCGTTCGCTGGTGGGGCGGGTGCCCGACGGCGGCACGGTGAGCGGGCGTCCACCGACGGTCCCGGCGACGATCCTGGTCATGCGCCGAGGGTATCCCCCACGCGGCACCGACCGGTCGACCCTCAGTCGGTCAGCGAGACGTCGGCGACCACCGGCCGATGGTCGCTGCTCGTCCTGCCGAGGGTGGCGACACGGGTGGTCTCGACCCCGCGGGACAGGACGTGGTCGATACGGACCACGGGGAGCACCGCCGGGAACGTGAAGTCGAAGGACCCGGCGGGTGCGGCGACCTGGTCGAGCACCGGTGCGAACGCACGGTCGGCGAGGACGGTGTTGAAGTCGCCGCCGACGACGACGTGCTCGGCGTCGTCGGCGGCGAGCACGTCGCCCAGGAGCCGCAGCGAGCGGTCGCGGGCCTCGACGTCGAGGCCGCCGGCACCGGGCCGGACCGACGGCAGGTGGACGGCGTACACCCGCAGCTCCGGCAGGCCCGCCACGCGGACGCGCACCCGCAGCCCTCGGTCCCAGGAGCCGTCGACACCCTCCGGACGCAGGTCGACGGGCTCGGCGTCGGTGACGGCCGTGCGGGACCACACACCGACGGTGCCCTGGACGGCATGGTGCGGCAGCGACTCGCCGAGGGCCTCGGTGAACGCGTCGGCGAGCCGGGGCGTCACCTCGACGAGGGTGACGACGTCGGGGTCGGCGTCCAGCAGGACCTCGGCCGTGCCGCGGACGTCGGCGTTGGTGTCGGAGACGTTGTGCTGGACGACGACGAGATCCGGGACGCCCGTCGCGGTGGCGGCCGTGAACGGCCAGCACACCCACAGCCAGGCGCCGGCACCGAACAGGACGGCCATCCCTCCGACCACGGTGCGCCGGACGACGGCGAGCACGCCCAGACCCAGCAGCACCACGGCCGTCCACGGCAGGAAGGTCTCGACCAGGCTGCCCGCGCCGCCGGCGTCCGGCAGCCGTCGGTGCAGAGCGACGACCACCGCGGTCGTCGCGGCGAGAACCACGACGACGGTTCCCGAGCGTCGGCGCGAGCCCGGTGGCTGCCTCGGTGACCGGGGCTGCCGGGGCTGCCGGGGCGACGCCTTGCGGTCGGACGGACCCGGCGGCGCGAGGTGGTTCACGACGCCGACGGTAGCGACCGGCGGCGCGCCGGGCAGGGCGGCGCGCTCACGCCCGCTCGAGGAACTCCTCCTGCTCGGCGTCGAGCTCGGCGGCGATCGCGGCGGCCAGCGCCGGGTGCCGCCCGAGATCCGGGTCGGCCTCGACGACGCCGCTCGACTCGGTCCGCGCCGAGGCGATGAGGTCGGCGTCCTGGACCACGCGCAGGAGCCGCAGCGAGCTGGCGCGTCCCGACTGCGCCGCGCCCAGCACGTCGCCCTCCGACCGCAGCTCGAGGTCCAGGGTCGCGAGCTCGAAGCCGTCCGTGGTGGCGGCGAGCGCCTCGACGCGCGTGGCCGCGGGGGTGCCCGGTCCGGCGGTCGAGACCAGCAGGCACAGCCCGGCGTCCGCGCCGCGGCCGATGCGCCCGCGCAGCTGGTGGAGCTGGGAGATCCCGAACCGGTCGGCGTCGAAGACGACCATCACGGTGGCCTCGGGCACGTCGACGCCGACCTCGACCACGGTGGTGGACACCAGCACGGGGACGTCGCCGCTCGCGAAGCGCGCCATCGCGGACTCCTTGTCCCCCGGGCCCATCTGCCCGTGCAGCACCCCGACCTCCACGCCGTGCAGGCGCGGCTCGGAGCGCAGCATGTCGGCGACCTCCAGGACCGCGCGCAGCGGGGCGCGGTCCGGCGCACCGTCCTCGGGGCCGGCGAGCTCGAGGAACTCGGGCACGTCGTCGAACTCGCCCGCCTCGGCCGCGCGGCGGGCCGCCGCACCGCTGCGCCCGGGGACGTCGACGTCGTCGTCCGGGTGGATGCGCGGGCAGACGACGTAGGCGCGGCGGCCGGCGTCGACCTCCTCGCGCACCTTCTCCCAGACGCGCTGCATCCAGCGCGGGTTGTCGGCCGGCACGACGTGGGAGGTGATGCCGGCGCGGCCGGCGGGGATCTCGGTGAGGGTCGAGGTGCTCAGGTCGCCGAAGACGGTCATGGCGACCGTGCGCGGGATCGGCGTGGCGGTCATGACCAGCAGGTGCGGTGCCACACGCGCCTTGGCGCGCAGGGCGCCCCGCTGCTCGACGCCGAACCGGTGCTGCTCGTCGACGACCACCAGCCCCAGGTCGGCGAACTGCACCTGGTCCCCCAGGAGGGCGTGGGTGCCCACGACGATGCCCGCCTCGCCGCTCGCGGCGTCCAGCAGCGCCTCCTTGCGCGACGCGGCGTTCTGCGAGCCGGTCAGGAGCGCCACGCGGGTCCCGTGCGCCGCGCCGCCGAGCAGGCCGCCCTGCGCCAGCGGGCCGAGCATCGCCCGCAGGGTCCGGGCGTGCTGGGCGGCGAGGACCTCGGTGGGGGCCAGCAGCGCGGCCTGCCCGCCGGCGTCGATCACCTGCAGCATGGCCCGCAGCGCCACGACGGTCTTGCCCGACCCGACCTCGCCCTGGAGCAGGCGCTGCATCGGGCGGGGCCGGGCGAGCTCGGCGGCGATCTCGGTCCCGACCGTGCGCTGGCCGTCCGTCAGGGTGAAGGGCAGGGCGGCGTCGAAGTCCGCGAGGAGGCCGTCGGCGTCGGCCCGTGGCGGTCGTGCGGTCGCCTCCTGCGCGGCGACGGCGGCGCGTCGCTGGGCGAGCGCCGCCTGCAGGACGAAGGCCTCCTCGAAGCGGAGCCGCCGCCGACCGGTCTGCCAGTGGTGCGGCGAGTCGGGCACGTGCACCGCCCGCAGCGCGTCGAGGCGGGTCGGCAGGCCCAGGCGCGCCCGCACCTCGTCCGGCACGGGGTCCGGCACGTCGTCCTCGGTGAGGGGGTCCAGGACGGTCCGCACGGCCTTCTGGATGCGCCAGGTGGGCACCGAGGCGGTGGCCGGGTAGATGGGGATCGGTCGGGAGGCCTCCGTCATGGCGGCCTCGTCGTCGTCGGCGTCCACCCCGACGAGCACGTAGTCCGGGTGGGTGAGCTGGCGGGTGCCCCGGTACTCGGAGACCACGCCCGTGAAGAGTCCCGCCCGGCCCGGCCGCAGCTTGTCCTCGTGGGGTCGCAGCGCGCCGGGGCGCTTGGCGAAGAACGTCAGCGCCAGCTCGTGACGCCCGTCGGTCACCGTCGCCTGCAGCAGCGCGCCGCCGCGGCTGCGCATCGGGCGGACCGTCGCGCTCGCGACGCGCGCCATGACGGTGACGTGCTCGCCGAGCTGCAGCCGGTCCATGTCGGTCAACGTGCCCGGGTCGCCGTAGCGCCGCGGGTAGTGGCGCAGCAGGTCGTCGACGGTGACCAGCCCCATCTTGGCCAGCGGCCCCGCCGCGCGCTTGCCCAGCGCGGTCGCCAGCGGTTCCGCGGAGCGGGAGTTCACGAGCCCGCCCCGCGCCGTCCGACGGCGGACGGCGCCGTTTCCTCGGCGGGCTCGACGCCGAGACCGACCCGGTCGCCGGCACGGCCCGTGCCGAGCACGACGACGTCCGCCTCGGGCGCGCACCGTCCCGCCTGCGCGACGATCGCGTCCAGCACGTCCGGGGGGACGTCGTCGTCGGGCAGGACCGCGACGATCCCCACGGACCCGTCCCCCCGCGCCACCAGCCTCGAAAGGGCGTCGACGGCCTCGGTCGCGGCGACCCGGTCCGCGTGCAGCATCTCGTGCGCCGACCGCACGATCCCCGGGACGTCCACGCTCGCCCCCTCGACCCGTGCGGCGTCGAGGGCTCCGGCCAGCACGGACACCGCGCTGACGAGATGCACGTCGTCGGGGGCGGGGACGAGCGCGAGGTCGGGCCGGTTGCCGGGGCCGCCGCGGCCCACGTCGCGCGCGACGAGGTCGTCCAGCGCGGGCGTCACTGCGGACAGCAGGGCGGGTGGCGCCAGGACCAGGACGTGGGGGGTGCCGGCGGCCAGCACGGTCTGGGCCACGTCGCGGGCGGTCGGCGCCGTGTCGAGGTCGAGCAGGACCACGGCACCCCCGGAGGCCAGCTCGGTCGCCAGCTCGGGCGCCGACGTCGTCACCACGACGGCCCAGTCCGTGGGCGGGACCGCCAGGTGCCGCACGTACACCTGCGAGACCCCGCCGCGGCGGGCCCAGCGACGAGGGACGTCCAGGGCGGGTGCCAGGTCGTCGACGTGCACGTGCGCCTGCCACAGGGAGTCGACGCCGTCGGTCGCCTCCCCCGCGTCCCCGCCGACCACGACGACGGAGGTGCCGACGTCGTCGAGGTCGGCGCGCAGGGCGTCGGCGACGGCACCGCTGCGGAACTCGCCGGCGTCCGCTGCCCGGCGCAGGACGAACATCAGCTCGATGTCGGCGTCGCCGCCGAGCTCAGGGGCGTCGGGGTGACCCGCGGCCCCGTGGGCGTCGGGGTGGGCCGGGCCGGGCGGGGCCGCCTCGAGCGTGGTCGTGTACCCCCGCAGGTCCATGTCGAGCTGCACGAGGGCCATCGTGCCGGTGCCCTCCGACACGGCCGCGGAGTGGTGCCGCTGCGCCGAGGCCAGGGCCGCCAGGACGAGCACCAGCCCGCACGCACCGGCGTCGAGCACGCCGGCCGCACGCAGCGGCGCGAGGCTGCCGACGCTGCGCAGCGCCGCCTCGCGGGCCCCGCGCCGGGCCGCGTCGAGCACGGGCAGGCGCGCCGGTGCGCCGAGCGGACCGCTCATGCCCCCGGCCTCGGCGTGCCGGGCGGCGGCGGCCGCGGAGTCCGCCGCGGTGAGGATCGTGCCCGGGGCGGGGTGGGCCACGGCCTGGCGGGCCGAGCGTGCGGCGACGTCCAGGGCGACGGCGAGACTGTCCCGGCGGCTGGCCGCCACTGCGAGTCCCCGCCACCACTCGCTGAGGATCACGCCGGAGTTCCCGCGCGCCCCGAGCAGCGCGGCACGTGCGGCCATCCGCAGCAGGCGGGCGCCGCCGGTGCCCGGCTCGGCGTCGTGCACGGCCGCCGCGGCCTCGCGCACGGTGAGGTACATGTTGGTCCCGGTGTCGCCGTCGGCCACCGGGAAGACGTTGACGCCGTCGAGCTGGTCGCGTGCCGCGGCCAGGGCGTCGACGGCGGTACGCGCCCAGGAGCGCACCACGACGGCGTCGAGGAGCTCGGGCTGATCCACGCCCCCACCGTAGCGGTGACCGAGCGCACGTCGGCGCCCCGTTGAGGGGAGCGTCACGGATCGGCTATCATCGTGTGGTTGCCCGGTCCGCCGGGCGCCCCCAGACCACTTCCATTCACGTCCTGCTGCCCTGGCGCGGGACGTGCACGACGATTCAGGAGACACCGTGGCTGCCAACTGCGACGTCTGCGGCAAGGGCCCGGGCTTCGGGCACAGCATCTCGCACTCCCACATCCGCACCAAGCGCCGCTGGAACCCGAACATCCAGCGCGTGCGTGCCGTCGTCGCGGGCACCCCCAAGCGCGTGAACGTCTGCACCTCGTGCCTCAAGGCCGGCAAGGTCCAGCGCCAGGCCTGAGCCTCTCCCCCGGGTTGATCCCGGGGGCGTCTCGAACGCGAAGCCCGTCGGGTCCGTCCCGGCGGGCTTTCCGTCGTGCACCCCACGACCTACTGCAAAGGGTTCGTGAAGTGTTCACCAATACCTCTTGGCGACGTCGCGGCAGCGTGGCAGGCTTGGCCCATGATGGTGGAGACCGACAACGACGTGCTCATCCGTTCGGCCACCACGGCCGACGCCGCTGCCATCGCCCGCGTGCACCTCACGTCGTGGCGAGGCGCCTACGCCCACGTCCTGCCGGCCGACTACCTGGACTCCCTCGACGTCGAGGACCGCACCCGGCAGTGGCAGGAGATCCTCGAGGCGCAGCGTGGATCCACGCTGGTCGCCGAGGCGGACGGTCGGACCCTCGGGTTCGCCAGCTACGGTCCCTCGCGCGACGAGGACGCCGAGAACGGCTGCCTGGAGCTGTACGCCATCTACCTGGATCCGGAGTCGTGGGGCCGCGGGGTCGCGCGCGACCTGATGCGCACGGTCCTGGGTGACGTGCCCCCGCAGGTGCAGATGACCCTGTGGGTCCTGTCCGAGAACGAGCGCGCCCACCACTTCTACCGCCGCCACGGGTTCCAGCCCGACGGGATCGAGCGCATCGAGGAGATCGCCGAGGTGCCGGTGACGGAGGTCCGCTTCGTCCGGGCACCCGAGCGCTGACCCGGAGCGAGCCTGCGAGCGCAGGGGCAGCGCGACCATCGAGCCCGAGCGCTGACCCGAAGCTGCTCCTCAGGGACGGAAGTGGTCCCACCCGGTCGCGGCCTCGGGCTCCTCACCGTCCAGGAGCACCCGCGGCCCGGCGGCGCCGGGGGTCCTCACGTCGCCGATGACGCGGAACCCGTCGGGCAGCCCGCGGTCGGCCACCTCGGCGGGGAACGTCGCCAGCAGCCCGTGGTCCTCACCGCCGGACAGCACCCAGGTGCGGGCCCGTCCGGCTCCGTCGGGGTCGTCGGTGGCCATCGCGACCTCGACCGCGGCCGGCACGAGTGCGGTGACGTCGAGCATCAGAGCGCCCTCGGAGAGGTCGAGGTCGGTGCCGCTGGCGAGGGCGAGCCGACCCGCGTCACGCAGCAGGCCGTCGGACACGTCCAGCATGGCGGTCGCGCCGGCCCGGGCGGCGGCGGGGCCGGCGGCCACCGGGGAGTCGGGTCGCAGGAAGGCTGCCACGAACGGGCTGCGGGCGTTCGACACGCCGGGTGCGCCGTCGTCGGGCGACGCCGCACCGCTGGTGAGCAGGTCGAGCCCGGCGGCGGAGGCCCCGAGCGTCCCGGCGTGCGCGAGCACGTCGCCCGGCCGGGCTCCCGAGCGCAGCACGGGCGCCCGGCCCTCGAGGTCGCCGTGCACGGTGACGGACACCATGACGACGTCCCCGCCGGACAGGTCCCCGCCGACGACGACGGCCGGCGGGGCGGCGTCGGCGAGCCCGCGCGCGAAGTCCGTCACCCACTGCACGGGCAGGTCGTCGGGCATGACCAGCGAGACCACCATCGACGTCGGCCGGGCGCCCATCGCGGCGACGTCCGCGAGGTTCTGCACGGCGGCGCGGTGCCCGACGTCGTACCCGGTGGACCACTCGCGGCGGAAGTGCCGCCGCTCGACGAGGACGTCGGTGGTCACGACGAAACGCCCGTCCGCGGCCCGCACCACGGCGGCGTCGTCGCCCGGTCCGACGTCGATCCCCTCGCCGGAGGGGAGCAGCGGGACGATGCGTGCCAGGAGCTCGGTCTCGTCCAGGTCGCGCACGCGCAGGGTGGGGTCGGTCACGACCGAACCCTAGCGGGCCGGGCGGGCCGGGCGGGCCGGTTACCGTAGGCGGGTGCTCGTCCGCCGCCTCGCCACGCTGCTCGCCCTGGGGTGTCTCGCGCTGCTCGCGGCCTGCACCCCGACCATCGGTACGGAACCGGCGGCCGACGCCGCGGACCCGGCCTGCGCCCCGGTGATGCTGGCGCTGCCCGACGTCGTTGCGGGCGACCTCGAGCGCACGAAGGTCACCGCGCAGGCGACGGCGGCCTGGGGCGACCGCGGGGCCGCGGTCACGCTGCGGTGCGGCGTCGAGCAGCCGCCGCCCTCCCCGGACTGCCAGCGCTTCGACTCGCCGAACGGCACCGTGGACTGGGTGGTCGAGGAGAACGAGGAGGGGACCTGGCGGTTCACCACGTACGGACGGGAGCCGGCGATCCAGGTGACGGTCCCGCCGACGGTCACCGAGGGCCACTCGACGTCGTTCATCGTGGACCTGACCTCGGCGATCGACCTGATCCCCGCGACGCGCCAGTGCACGTGAGCTCCCGGCTGTCGGAGGTCGGTGGCACGATCGCGGCATGGACCCACGTGTCAGCCTGATCACCCTGGTGGTCGCGGACCTGAGCGCCGCGCGACGCTTCTACGTCGACGGGCTCGGTTGGGAGCCGTTGTTCGACGTCCCGGACCAGGTGCTGATGTTCCGCACGGGCGAGCGTCTCGTGCTGTCGTGGTGGGACGAGCGTGCTGCCGCCCGGGAGATCGGGCCGGTCACCCGTGGCGGGACTCCCCCGCTCACGCTGGCGCACAACGTCGGTTCTCCGGGGGCGGTGGACGCCGTCCTGGACGCCGCACACCGCGCCGGCGCGGACGTCCGGCCCGCCACGGAGCGCGACTGGGGCGGCTACTCGGGCTACTTCACCGACCCGAACGGCTTCTGGTGGGAGGTCGCGCACGCCCCCGGCGAGCTCAGCGAGTTCCTGGTGCCGCCGGGAGGCGGCGCGTGAGTCAGCGCAGGCCCGTGGGCCGCTCGAGGGCGAGCTGGATGAGCTCGTCGACGAGCGCGGGATAGCTCGTCCCGGAGGCCTCCCACATGCGCGGGTACATCGAGAACGGCGTGAAGCCCGGCATGGTGTTGATCTCGTTGACGATGACCTGCTGCTCGGGGGTCACGAACACGTCGACGCGGGACAGCCCCTCGGCCTCGACCGCCTCGAAGGTGCGTACCGCGAGCTCGCGGATCTCCTTGACGACGGGCTCGGGCAGGTCGGCGGGGCAGGCCAGCTCGACGTGCGCCTCGTCGAGGTACTTGGCCTCGAAGTCGTAGAAGTCGTGCGTGCCGTCGACGACGATCTCGCCGGGCAGCGAAGCCCGGGGACGCTCGCCCCCGCGGCCGCCCAGCACGGCGCACTCGATCTCGCGGCCGTCGATGCCGGCCTCCACGATCACCTTGGGGTCGTGCTCGCGGGCCTCCTCGACGGCGGCCGGCAGGTCGGCGAGGTCGTCGACGCGGGTGATGCCGAGGGAGGACCCGGCGCGGGCGGGCTTGACGAAGACGGGCAGCCCGAGGTGCTCGACGCGTGCGACGCAGGCCTCCGGGTCGGCGTCCCAGTCACGGGGCCGAATCACCTCGAACGGACCCACGGAGATGCCGTGGCCGGCGAGCACGAGCTTCATGAAGTGCTTGTCCATGCCGACGGCGGAGGCGAGCACGCCCGCGCCGACGTACCGCACGTCGGCGAGCTCGAGCAGGCCCTGGACGGTGCCGTCCTCGCCGAACGGGCCGTGCAGCAGCGGGAAGACGACGTCGACCTCGCCGAGCACGTGCGGCACCTGTCCCGGCTCCAGGGTGCGCAGCGTGCGCTCACCGGCCGCCAGGGACAGGACCACCTCGGCACCCTCGTCGGAGGTGACCTCGGGCAGCCGCCCGGCGGTGATCCGCCACCGCTCGGCGTCGTCGGCCGCCAGCACCCAGCGCCCGTCCCGGGTGATCCCGATCGGGACGACGTCGTAGGCGTCGCGGTCGATGGCGCCGAGCACCCCGGCGGCGGTGGCGGCGGAGATGGCGTGCTCGCCCGACCGCCCGCCGAACAGCAGGGCGACGCGCGGCTTGCGCGCGGGGGCGGAGGACTGGGTCTCGGACATCGGCCCGACCCTACCGGACCCGTCCCCCGCCCCGGTGCGACGCCGTCGGACGTCTCACGCCGCCCGCAGCTCCTTGCGCAGGATCTTGCCCGCCGCGGACTTCGGGATGGCGTGCGTGAACTGCACAGCACGGACCTTCTTGTACGGGGCGACCTTGGCGGCCACGTACTCCATGACGTCGTCCGCGCTGAGCTCGGCGCCGTCGGCGGCGACGACGAACGCCTTGGGGATCTCCTCGCCCTCGTCGTCGACCACCCCGATGACGGCGGCGTCGGCGATCTGCGGGTGGGCGATCAGCAGCGCCTCGAGCTCGGCGGGCGGCACCTGGTAGCCCTTGTACTTGATGAGCTCCTTGAGCCGGTCGACGACGTAGAACGCGCCGTCGGCGTCGACGGTGACGATGTCCCCGGTGTGCAGGAATCCGTCGGCCGTGATGGTGTCCCGGGTCTCCGCCTCGTTGCCGAGGTAGCCGGCCATGATGTTCGGCCCGGCGCACATCAGCTCACCGGGCGCGCTCATCCCCTCGCCGGGCTGCTCGATCTCCTCCCCCGTGGCCGGATCGACGATCTTGGCCTGCATGTTCGGGATGAGGAGCCCGATGGATCCGGGCGAGATGTCGTCGCGGCCCACGGGGATGGTGTGCGAGACGGGCGACATCTCGCTCATCCCGTAGCCCTGCGTGACGCTGGCGTGCGGGAGCCGCTGGGAGACCGCCGCAGCGAGCTGCTCGTCGAAGGGCGCGGCGCCCGACATCATCAGCCGCACGCTGGACAGGTCCGCCTCGAGGGCGAGCGGGTGTTTCGCGACCGCGAGCGCGATGGGCGGGGCGACGAACAGCACGGTGGCGCGATGCTCGGCGATGATGCGCAGGTACTCGGGCAGGTCGAAGCGCGGCATCGTGACGACGGACGACTTCTGATAGATCGCCCCGTTCATCAGCACCGTCATGCCGTAGATGTGGAAGAACGGCAGCACGGCCGGGATGACGTCGTCGCGCGTCAGGGGGATGTACGGCTCGGCCTGCAGCACGTTCGCGACGAGGTTGCGGTGCGTGAGCATCACACCCTTGGGCAACCCGGTGGTCCCCGAGGAGTAGGGCAGCACCGCCAGGTGGGTGGCAGGGTCGAAGGAGACCTCCGGTGCGGGTGCGCCGGACGTGAGGAGGTCGCGCAGGTTCGCGTAACCGTCGGCGCCGTCCATGACGACGACGGCCTCCGGCGGCAGGCCCGCCGCCTCGGCGCCCTCCGCGGCCTGCGCGAGCAGCGGCGAGACGGTGATCAGCCCCTTGGCCCCGGACGCGGCGAGCTGCTTGCCCACCTCGGTCCCCGAGGCGAGGGCGTTGATCGTGGTGACGGTGATGCCGGCGCGCAGCAGGCCGTGGAAGACGCTGACGAAGGCGGGAACGTTCGGGCTGTGCAGGGCGACGACGTCGCCCACCTCATAGCCGCGGGCGCTGATGGCGCCGGCGATGGCGTCGACCTGCCCGCGCAGCTCGCCGTAGGTGGTGGTGGCCCCGCTCGGGCCGTCGACGACGGCGACCTCGTCCAGGTCGTCCTCGGACAGCGGCGCGAACAGGAAGTCATACAGGCTGACGTCGGGGATGTCGACGTCAGCGTGGGGGCTGCGGATGACCAACGGTGGCTCCTTTCTCCGACGCGGTCCTCGTCGACCGCTTCTGCGTCCACCCTAGCCGACAGAACCGACCGGACGGTATGCCCGACGTCGGGGCACGCCTCCCGACGGGTCCGCCGTCCGTGCTTGACTCGGACCATGACGACGCTGCTCTCCGCCGACCTGCTCGCCACGATCCGCGGCCGCGCCGGCATCCACGACCGGGAGAACTCGTACTTCACCGACGATCTCGCCGACCTGCGCGCCGCCGGATATCTCGGCGCGCTCGTCCCGACGTCGATGGGCGGCGCGGGACTGACCCTGCGCGAGGTGTGCCACGACCAGGCGGCGCTCGCCGGTGCCGCACCCGCCACCGCGCTGGCCGTCAACATGCATCACGTGTGGACCGGCGTCGCGCGCTACCTGCACGAGCGCGGCGACGACACGCTCGACTGGCTGCTCGCGGAGGCAGCCGCCGGCGAGATCTTCGGGTTCGGCTACTCCGAGGCGGGCAACGACCTGGTGCTGCTCGGCTCGCGCACCGAGGCCCGGCCCGACGGCGAGGGCGGCTACACGTTCCACGGCCGCAAGATCTTCACGTCCAACTCCCCCGGCTGGACGCGCCTCGGCGTCATGGGACTGGACTCGACCACCGACCCCGACGACCCGCGCATCGTGCACGCGTTCGTCACCCGCGACGGCGGCGGCTACCAGATCCTCGACGACTGGGACACGATCGGCATGCGCGCCTCGCAGTCGTGCACCACGCTGCTCGACGGCGCGCACGCGCCCGCGTCGCGCGTCATGCGACGCATCGCGCCCGGACCCAGCCTCGACCCGTACGTCCTCGGCATCTTCACGAGCTTCGAGATCCTGCTGGCCTCCGTGTACGCGGGCATCGCCGACCGGGCCCTGGCGCTCGCCGTGGAGACCGTGGGCCGGCGCACCTCGATGAAGACCGGCAAGGCGTACTCCCAGGACCCGGACATCCGGTGGCGGATCGCCACGGCGGCGCTCGCGCAGGACGGGATCTGGCCCCAGATCGACCAGATCGCCGGTGGGATCGACGCCCGCGAGGACCGCGGCGCCGGCTGGTTCCGCGCGACGTCGGGCCTCAAGGTCCGCGCCACCGAGACGGCCCGCCAGGTGGTCGACGAGGCGATCCGCTGCTCGGGCGGGTCGACGTACTTCAACCGCTCCGAGCTGGGCCGGCTGTACCGGGACGTGCTGGCCGGGATCTTCCATCCGAGCGACGACGAGTCCGCGCACTCGCAGGTGGCGCAGTCGCTCCTCGGTCCCTTGGAGGACTGAGCCGGAGCGAGCTCGCGAGCGCAGGCACGGTCAGACCCTCGGCACAGCGGACCGAGCCGGAGCGAGCTCGCGAGCCCGATCCGCGAGGTCGTACCTTCGGCGCCCAGGTCGTACGCGGAGGGTACGACCGCAGAGCGGGAGGTACGACCTCGCGTCAGGGACGCAGGGAGGCATCCTCGGCCAGCCGCTGACGCTCGAGCCCGTCGAGCAGCAGGTCGAGGGTGAACTCGAACTCGGTCTGGCTATCGCACCAGCCGAGCGTCGGGTCGGCGGGGTCGTGCAGCTCGGCGGCGACCATGGCCGTGATGTGCGGCAGCGTGCGTGCCATGGCCTCGAGGGCATCGGCGGAGGCGTCCTCGTCGCCGGCCTCGGGGCTGAACAGCTCGGGCGTGAACCCGAGCACCATGCTGCCGAGGGCATGCATGGCGCGGTGGGCGAGGCGGTAGGTGCACCCGCCCCGGACCATGGCGCCGAGCACGCCGTCGTAGAGCTGGTAGATGCCGGGTCGGATCTGCGCCCGGCTGCCGAGCAGCCCGGGGAGCCAGGGGTGACCCAGGACGACGTCGCGGGCCACGAGACAGCGGCTCCGCACGTCGAACCGCCAGTCGTCGCCGTCGGGCCGGTCGGCCAGCCCGGCATGGATCTGGGCGGCGACGACGTCGACGAGGCCGTCGAGCAGCTCGTCCTTCTTGCCGGGCAGGTGATGGTAGAGCGACATGGCCTCGACACCGAGGCGTGCCGCCACTCCTCGCATGGTCACCGCCGCCAGGCCCTGCTCGTCCGCGAGCGCCACGCCGGCCTCGAGCACCCGACCGCGACTGAGCCCGTTCGACACCATCTGCCGCCCTCTCTTCCCTCCATCAACCTTACGCCGTATGGTTGCCTTACGCCGTAAGACGAGACATCCGCCCGGAGGAACCATGATGGACCAACGCATCGCACGCCCGGTCGCCCGCACCACCGGCCTGCTGTACCTGGCACTGGGGATCACCGGCATGGCCGGTTTCCTGCTCGTCCGCCCGCAGCTCTTCGACCCGACGGACGCCGCGGCCACCGCCGCCCAGCTCGTCGACCACGAGGTGCTGGCACGCGTCGGCATCACCCTGGAGCTCGCCGTCGTGGTGAGCCAGGCCCTGGCGGCCCTGTGGTTCGTGCGGCTCTTCCGCCCGGTGGACCCTTTCTCGGCGACCGCGGTCGGCGCCCTGGGCATGATGAACGCCGTCGCGATCCTCGGCAGCACGGCAGCGCTCGGCACCGCGCTCGACCGCGCCCTGGCCGGCGACACCGCCACCCCGCAGCTGATGTACGAGCTCTCGGACAGCTTCTGGGGCGCCGGCTCCGCCTTCTTCGGCCTGTGGCTGATCCCGATGGGTCTGCTCGCCCTGCGCGCGGGCATGCCCCGCGCGCTCGGGTGGTTCCTCCTGGTCGGCGGCGCCGGGTACCTGCTGCAGACCTTCGTCGTCGTCATGGCCCCCGACGCAGGCGTGCTCGCCGAGCTCCTCGTGCTGCCCGCCACCGTCGGCGAGCTGTGGATGATCGGGCTGCTCCTCTGGGTCGGCCTCCGCCCCGGCCGCGCGAGCGACGTCGTCGCGGCGGGGTCCGTTCGCGCCTGAGGCCTCGGAAGCAGGGAGACACGGGCGTGACGGGCCGCGCCCGTCTCGTAGGATCCCCCGCATGAGTCTGAGCAGGGGCACCGTCGCCCGCTACGCCGTCGGCTCGGTCGGCACGGGCGGGTTCGGCACCCTGCCCGGCCTGGTGCTGGTCTACTACCTCACCGACACCCTCGGCGTCGCGGCCCTGGCGGCCGGCGCGATCGTCACCCTGGCGAAGGTGTGGGACGTGGTCGTGGACCCGCTGATCGGCGCCGCCAGCGACCGCGAGCGCGCCCGCCGCGGGTCGCGCCGCCGCCTCATGGTGGCCGGTGGTGTGCTGCTCCCGGTGTTCTTCCTGCTGACGTTCGCCGTCCCGCCGTCGTTCGGGTCCGCGGCCGGGGCCGCCTGGGTCCTGGTCGCCTTCCTCTGCGCGGCGACGGCGTTCAGCCTGTTCCAGGTCCCCTACATCGCCCTGCCGGCCGAGCTGACGCCCGGCTACGACGAACGCACCCGGCTCCTGACGGCCCGCGTCGTGGTCCTGACCGTGTCGATCCTCGCCTTCGGCGGGGGCGCGCCCGCCCTGCGGGGCGCGGTCCCGGACGAGCTCGCCGGGTACCTGCTCATGGCCGCGGTCGCCGGGCTCGTCCTCGGCGCCTCGCTGCTGGTCGCCGCCGGCGTCGAGGCACGACGGCGCGGCGCGCGTCACGGTGCCCAGGCCGGGTCGGGCCGGGCACCGGACCTGGCACCGGACCGGGCACCGGACCGGGCACCGGCGGGCCCCACCCCGACCGCGCGCCAACACTATCGCGCCGGGATCGACGCGCTGCGCACCAGCCCGGCGTTCCGCGCGCTGCTGGGCACGTTCGTCCTGCAGGCCCTGGCCACCGGGACCATGCTGGCCGGCGCGCAGTACGTGGCCACCTGGGTGCTCGGCGACGAGGGCGCCGTCACCTTCCTGTTCGCCGCGCTGGTCGGCCCCGCGGTCGTCTTCGCCCCGCTGTGGGGCCGCCTGGCCCGCCGCATCGGCAAGGAGCGGTCGTTCGCGCTCGCCTCCGGTCTGTTCACCCTGGCGGCCGCGGCCCTGGTGGCGATGTACTGGGCACCCGGTGCGTGGGTCTACGTCGTCGTCGGAGTCGCCGGCGCCGCCTACGCGGGCCTGCAGTCCCTGCCCATGGCGATGCTGCCCGACGTCGTCAGCGACGACGCGGCGCGCCGCGGTCCGGGGCGGGCGGGCACGTTCTCCGGGATGTGGACCGCCGGCGAGACCACCGGTTTCGGGCTCGGCACCGCCGTGCTGGCCGGCGTGCTGGCCGCCACCGGGTACCTGGAGTCGCGCGCCGACGTCGTCGTCGTCCAGCCCGAGGCGGCGGTGCTCGGCATCACGCTCGCCTTCTCGGTGCTGCCCGCCGCCCTCGTCGCCGTCAGCCTGGCCACCCTGCGCCGCTACCCGCTGCGCCGGACCGACATCGACGCGGCACCGTCCGCCACCGAGCCCGAGGAGCACCCCGCATGAAGCTGACCACCCCGCCCGACGTCGTCCTGGACCGGCTCGACGCCCTGCGCGCCCAGGACGCCCCCACCCACGGCGGGCACGTGCTCAGCTACGTCTACGACTCCGGCGAACCGGAGCTCGACGAGCTCGCCGCCGCCGCGGTCCGCGCCATGCAGCCCGTCAACGGGCTGGACCCCACCACGTTCGGCTCCGTCGCCGCGCTGGAACGCGACCTGGTGGCCTTCACCCGCGACCTGCTGGGCGGGGACGGCACGGTGGTCGGCACCGTGACCTCCGGAGGCACCGAGAGCTGCCTGCTCGCCGTCAAGACGGCCCGCGACGCCTGGCTCGCCGCCCGCGGCCTCGCGCCGGGCAGCGCGCGACCCCGACTGGTCCTGCCGACCACCGCGCACGCTGCCTTCCAGAAGGCGGCGCACTACTTCGGCCTCGAGCTCGACCCGGTCCCCGTCGGCCAGGACGGCGCCGTCGCGGCCGACGACCTGGTCGCACGGCTCGGCGACGACGTCGCGCTCGCCGTCGTCTCCGCGCCGGCATACCCGCACGCCGCGCTCGACCCCGTCGCGGACGTCGCCTCGGCCGCCGCCGCGCACGGCGTGCCCGTGCACGTCGACGCCTGCATCGGCGGCATGGCCCTGCCGTTCTGGCCCGACCTGCCCGCCTGGGACCTGCGCGTCCCCGGCGTGACCAGCCTCAGCGTCGACCTGCACAAGTACGGGTACGCCCCCAAGGGCGTCTCGGTGCTGCTGCAGCGAGGTCGCGACCGGCAGCGCGGCCAGTACTTCGCCACCACCCGCTGGCCCGGGTACCCGGTCGTCAACCCGACCCTGCTCGGTTCCCGATCCGGCGGCCCGCTAGCCGCCGCCTGGGCCATCACGCAGGCGCTGGGCCGCGACGGGTTCGCCGAGCTCGCCGGACGGGCCCGCCGCGCCACCCTCGCGCTGCGGCAGGCCATCGAGGAGATCGACGGCCTGCGCGTCGTGGGCGACCCCGTCGGCCCTCTGCTGGCCGTGGCGACCGACGACGACGTCGCCCCGCACCGTCGGGTGGACCCGCACCGGTGGGCGGACGCGACGACCGCCCACGGCTGGGTGCTGCAGGCCCAGCCCGCCTTCGCCCAGGCCGACGGCACCACCCTGCCCCACACCACCCACCTGACCGTCACCCCCGTCACCGAGCAGGTGCTCGACGAGCTCGTGCCCGCCCTGCGGGCCGCCGCCGACACCGTGCGCGGCGAGCCCCGCCCCGAGGCCGCCGCGCTGCTCGACCCGGCGTCGCTCACCGGGCTCACGGGGCTCACGGAACCGTCGGGTGCACCCGACGGGGCGCCGATCGACAGCGACACCGCCGCAGGGCTGCTCGCGGCGATCGGCCTCGACGCCTCGCGGATCGGCGAGGACGGGCCGGGCGTCGGGGCGATGGCGCCGCTGCTCGCAGCCGTGGAGGCCCTGCCGGCACCCGTCGCCGAACGTCTGCTGGTCGAGCTCCTGGCACGGTTGGTCGAACCGCGCCCGTAGTCTGCTGCCATGCAGCAGCCAGACCCGACGCCCCGCCCCGCCCTGCACCCGGACACCGTCGCCGTCACCGCCGGACGCCCGCCGCGGGTCCAGGGCAGGCCGGTCAACCCGCCCGTCGTCCTCAGCTCCACCTACGTGTCCCAGGGGATACCCGGCGACGAGCTGCTGTACGCCCGGGCCGGCAACGAGACCTGGGTGCCCTTCGAGGAGACCCTGGCGGCGCTGGAGCACGGGACGCACGCGGTGGTGCTGGGCTCCGGCATGGCCGCGATCGCCGCGGCCCTCGGCGACGTGCCCCCCGGCGGGACCGTCGTCGTGCCCCGGCACGCGTACCAGGTCTCGCTCGGGTACCTGGACGACCTCGCCCGCCGGCACAACGTCGAGGTGCGGCGCGTGGACGTGGCCGACACCGACGCCGTCCTCGCCGCCCTGGACGGCGCCGACCTGCTGCTCGCCGAGTCCCCCACCAACCCGATGCTCGAGGTGGCCGACCTGCCGGCGATCCTCACCGCCGCCCGCGAGCGCGGCGTGACGTCCGTGGTGGACAACACCTTCGCCACCCCGCTCGGGCAGCGACCCCTCGAGCTGGGCGCCGACGTCGTCGTGCACTCGGTGACCAAGTACCTGGCCGGGCACTCCGACGTCGTGCTCGGTGCCGTGGTGACGTCCGACGACGCGATCGCGGACCGGATCCAGGCCTACCGGACCCTGCACGGCGCGATCGCCGGCCCCCTGGAGGTGTACCTGGCGCTGCGGGGCCTGCGCACGCTGCACCTGCGTGTCGAGCGGGCCGCGGCCAACGCGGCGGAGCTCGCGCGGCGCCTGGACGCCCACCCGGCCGTGGCCGAGGTGCGCCACCCCTCCCTACCGCACGACCCGGGCCACCGGCGGGCGACGGCGCAGATGGCGCACTTCGGGGCGATCGTCGGGGTGCGGCCCGTGGGTGGTCCGGCCGCAGCCGACGCCGTGGTGGCCGCCGTGCGGCTCTGGCTGCCGGCGACCTCCCTCGGCGGCGTCGAGTCCATGCTGGAGCGGCGACGCCGCTTCGCCACGGAGTCACCCACGGTGCCGGAGGACCTGCTGCGACTGTCCGTGGGCGTGGAGGACGTCGAGGACCTGTGGGCCGACCTGGCCGCCGCCCTGGACGCAGCATAGGCTCGAGGCAGCGGCGACGACCGCCGTCCCCGAGACCCGGAGGTCCCATGCGCACCCAGCCCCGCCGTCGGACCGCGACCGCCGCGGCCGCCCTGGCCACCGTGCTCCTCGTCGGGGCGTGCGGGGACGCCGACCTGCCCGGCTACGGCGGCGGCACCGGTGACGACGACGCGACGGCGGGCGAGACCGCGACCTCCGAGCCCACAGAGCCGACGGAGCCCACCGACGAGGGCTCGGGCGACGGAGCCGCCACGAGCGAGTCGGCCTCCCCGAGTCCCGGCGACGAACCGGAGGAGCCGTTCGAGGGCGGCACCGGGCAGGCCACCGCGGAACCCGGCGGGAGCGCGATGCTCACCGTCACCGACGTGCGGGTGGGGGCCCACGACGGCTACGACCGGGTCGTCTTCGACCTGGACGGCGAGGGAACCCCGGGGTGGCGCGTCGAGTACGTCGACGAGGCGCTCGACGACGGCAGCGGGAACCCGGTCGAGGTCGACGGCGACGCCGTCCTGCAGGTCGCGATCACGGGGACGGCGATGCCGATGGACTCGGGGGTCACCGAGTACTCCGGCGACCCGGTCGACGGTCCGGGCACGTCGGTGGACCAGGTGGTCTACCGCTTCGTGTTCGAGGGGATCACGACGGCGTTCGTGGGTGTCGACGGCGAGCCGCGACCGTTCCGCGTGTTCGCGCTCGAGGACCCGGCCCGCGTCGTGGTCGACGTCGGGCACTGAGGCCCCGCCGGGGTCAGGACGTGCTCTCCGCCTTCTGCGGGCGGGCGAGCAGCGCACGGGCCATGTCCTCCACGGACAGGCTGCCGTGCAGGACGGCGACCACCCCGGCCGTGATCGGCATGTCGACGCCGTGCTTCTCGGCCAGCTCCAGCACCGACCGGGACGACTTGACGCCCTCGGCCGTGGTGCCGGTCGCCTCGAGCGCCTCGTCCAGGGTCATGCCCTGCCCGACGTGCTTGCCCAGCGTGTGGTTGCGGGACAGCGGGGAGGCGCACGTCGCGACCAGGTCGCCCATCCCTGCGAGCCCCGAGAACGTCTCGGCGTCCGCCCCGAGGGCGCGGCCCAGCCGGGTGATCTCCACCAGCCCGCGGGTGATCACCGTCGCGGTGGTGTTCCACCCGAAGCCGCGCCCGTGGGCCATGCCCACCGCGAGCGCGATGATGTTCTTCACCGCACCGCACAGCTCGACACCGACGACGTCGCTGTTGGTGTAGGGGCGGAAGTAGGTGTTCGAGCAGGCGTCGGCGACCAGCCGGGCGTTCGCCTCGTCGGAGCACGCCACGACGGTCGCGGTGGGCTGACGCTCGGCGATCTCCTTGGCGAGGTTGGGCCCGGACACGACGGCGACCCGGCCCTCCGAGATCTGCAGGGCCTCGGCCACGACCTGGCTCATCCGCTTGTCGGTGCTCAGCTCGACGCCCTTCATGAGCGAGACGACGACGGCGTCCGGCTCCAGGTGCGGGCGCAGCGCCTCGAGGGTCCCGCGAGCCACCTGGGACGGGATGGCGACGACGACGACGCGCGCGCCGGCGAGGGCGTCCGCCGCGTCCGTGGTCGCCGCCATCTCGGGCAGCACGACGTCGGGCAGGTACTTGCTGTTGCGGCGCTTCTCGGCGACGTCGCGCACGACGGACTCGTCGCGACCCCACAGCGTCACGTCGCAGCCGGCGTCGGCCATCACCGCGGCGAAGGTCGTCCCCCAGGAGCCGGACCCGAGGACGGCCGCGCGCAGCCCGCTCACGGTCGCTCCACCGGGGGGTACTCCCGCTGTCTCGCCTCGTACTCCGGGTGCTTGCGCAGGTCGAAGCGGTGCGCGGGCGGCTCTTCGCCGCGCAGCGCCGCCACCTCTCGCGTCAGGGCGTCCATCACGCGGTCCATCGCCTCCCGCAGCGTGGTCGAGTCGATCGGTCGGTCGTACAGGTCGGACAGGTCGACCGGCGCGCCCGCGTGCACCCGGATCCGCTTGCGCGGCCAGGGCCGGGGCAGCTTGCCGTAGCGGGGCAGCAGCTCGGTGACGCCCCACTGGGCGACGGGCACCACCGGCAGGCGGCTGGCGAGGGCCACGCGCGCCAGACCGGTCTTGGGCTCCATCGGCCACAGGTCGGGGTCCCGCGTCAGGGTGCCCTCGGGGAAGATCGCCACGCAGGCCCCGTCGCCGAGCTCGCGCCCGGCCCGCTCCAGGGAGGCCGCGGCCGCGGCTCCGCCCCGGTCGACGGGGATCATCTTCGTGCCGCGCAGGACCGTGCCCACGACGGGCGCGTCGAAGAGGCTGCGCTTGGCCAGGACGCGGGGCTCGTACCCCTGGTCGAACAGGTAGTGCACGAACGTCAGGGCGTCCATCTCCGTGGCGTGGTTGGCCGCGGCGATGAAGCCGCCCTGGGCGGGCAGGTTCTCGGCGCCGCTCCACTCG
This sequence comes from Isoptericola chiayiensis, assembly GCF_013149805.1. Taxonomy (GTDB): domain Bacteria; phylum Actinomycetota; class Actinomycetes; order Actinomycetales; family Cellulomonadaceae; genus Isoptericola; species Isoptericola chiayiensis. Next base: position 79,160 of record NZ_JABEZT010000008.1, on the reverse strand, counting down.
TAGCGGCACATCGAGAACATCAGGGGGCGGACGATCTTCGCGATCAGGCGGTACAGCCGCGACTCCGGTCTGGCGATGGGCACGCCCCGGAGCCTACCTGCCCGACGGCGCGTGCCGGCATCGTGCGGGCTGCACCGAGCCGGCATCACGCCGGTATCGCGCCGGCATCACGCCGCGTGCGCGTACACGACCGTGTTGTCCTCGTAGTGCCCGACGCTCGGGTCCCAGTCGCCACCGCACGTGATGACCCGCAGCTCGGGTCCGTCGGTGTTGGCGTAGACCTGCCGGGTGGGGAACTCGTCCTTGGCGTACTGCTCGACGCGGTCGACGACGAACGTCACGGTCGTGCCGTCGCGCCGGTCGACGTGCACCTCCTGCCCAGGTTCCAGCTCGGACAGCCGGTAGAACACCGAGGCGCCGTTCGGGCTGTCGACGTGACCCTCGACGACGGCCGGACCGTCCTGCCCGGGCCGGGGCGAACCGTCGAACCAGGCGGCCCGGTCGATGTCCTTCCCGGCAGGCACCTCGATCGTGCCGTCGTCGTTCAGCCCCAGGTGGAGCAGCCGCGAGTCGACGTCGATGGCGGGGATGCGGACCCGCTGGGGCGGGGCCACGGCCTCGGCCTCGGTGGCGGCCTCCGGCTCGGGTTCCGCCGTCGGGCTCGGCGTCGCTGTCGGGCTCGGCTCCGCAGGCTCGGGCGGCGCGCCCGGGTCCGCGGTCGGTGCCGGAACTCCTTGGGGCGCCACCGTCGACTCCGCCACCGGTGCGGGCGCGGGCGCGGGACCGTCGGAACCGAGCCCGACGGCGACCGCCGCCCCGCCGCCGAGCAGCAGCCCGGCGGCGAGGACGACGGCCGGTCGTCGGACGGACATCAGGACTCCTGGTCGGCGCGGCGACGACGGGCGACCAGGCCTGCGGCAAGCCCGCCACCGGCGAGCAGCGCGACACCGCCACCGGCGATCAGCCCGGCGTTCTCCGTCCCGGCGGTGCTGCCGGTACCGGTCTGGACGCCGCCCGCGGGCATCTCGTCCATCTGCCCGGCGCTCAGGATGCCGCACAGCGCCGGGTCCGTGGCCTCGGCAGGCAGCGACGGGTCCAAGTCGGACTCGGTGTCGCCGTCGTAGGCGCCGCTGCCGTCGTAGTCGACGCCGTGCACGACGAGCGCGACGTCACCGGCGAGCACGTCGTCCGCGATGTCCTGGGAGACCTCGATCTCGCCGCGCTGGTAGTCGATGGTGCCGCCCTCGGCGGTGTCGAAGCGGTCCACGGCCAGGGCCGAGTCGCCCGACGTGTCCCCCTCGGTGGTCAGCGACACCTGCACCGAACCGTAGGACGGCACGCCCTCGGTCGTGGTGATGGTGCCGGAGCCGTCGGCGTCGTCGGCCTCGGTCGGGCACTGGTTCGCGGCGTCCTCGCCGTAGTGCAGGTGTGCGGCGTGCGGGCTGCCGGCCAGGAGGCCGGACGCGGCGAACTCGACGGTGAGGGTGGTCCCGTCCACCCAGACCATCGCGTCACCGCTGCCGTCGACGCCGTTCAGCGGGACCGGGGTCAGGTCGCCCGAGGCGGTGCCCTCGGCGGCGGACGCGGACCCCGTGACGGCGAGCAGGCCGGCGAGGGACAGCGCGGGTGCGACGAGCGCGGCGCGGGTACGTGCCTTCATGATCGTTCCCTTCCTCGACGGGTCGCGACGTTCGCGACCCATCGAGGGTTCGGAGACGATCAGGGGGCGGATGGGTCCCGGATCGGATCAGTCCCGGGAGACGTCGGCGCCGAGGGCCTCGAGCTTCTCCCCGAAGGCCTCGTAGCCACGGTCGATCAGGGAGATGCCGCGCACCGTGGAGGTGCCCTTGGCGGTCAGGGCCGCGATGAGGTGGGAGAACCCGCCCCGCAGGTCCGGCACCTCGATGTCCGCGGCCTCCAGCGTGGTGGGTCCGGACACGACGGCGCTGTGGTGGAAGTTGCGCTGCCCGAACCGGCAGTTCCCACCGCCCAGGCACTCCTTGTAGACCTGGATCGTCGCGCCCATCTTGCGCAGCGCCTCGGTGAAGCCGAAGCGGTTCTCGTACACCGTCTCGTGGACGATCGACAGCCCGGTCGCCTGCGTGAGCGCGACCACGAGGGGCTGCTGCCAGTCGGTCATGAACCCGGGGTGCACGTCCGTCTCGAGCACGATCGAGCGCAGGTCGCCGCCGGGGTGCCAGAACCGGATGCCGTCGTCCTGGACGTCGAACAGCCCCCCGACCTTGCGGTAGGTGTTCAGGAACGTCATCATCTCGGGCTGCGAGGCACCCTTGATGGTCACGTCACCCCCGGTCGCCAGCGCCGCCGACGCCCAGGAGGCCGCCTCGATGCGGTCCCCCAGCGCGGTGTGCGCGTAACCGTCGAGCCGGTCGACGCCCTCGATGCGGATGACGCGGTCGGTGTCCACCGAGATGATCGCGCCCATCTTCTGCAGCACGGCGATCAGGTCCATGATCTCCGGCTCGGTGGCCGCACCGGTGAGCTCCGTGATGCCCTCGGCCCGCACGGCCGTGAGCAGGAGCTGCTCGGTGGCCCCCACGGAGGGGTAGGGCAGGTCGACCTTGGTGCCCTGCAGGCGCCGCGGGGCGCGCAGGTGGATGCCGTTGGGGCGCTTGTCCACCACGGCACCGAACTGGCGCAGGATGTCCAGGTGGTAGTTGATCGGCCGGTCGCCGATCCGGCATCCGCCCAGGTCGGGGATGAACGCCTCGCCCAGGCGGTGCAGCAGCGGGCCGCAGAACAGGATCGGGATGCGGCTCGACCCGGCGTGGGCGTCGATGTCCGCCACGTGCGCGGACTCGACGTTCGAGGGGTCCAGGTCGAGGATGCCGGCCTCGGGGTCGTACTTGACGTTCACGCCGTGCAGCTCGAGCAGCCCGGACACGACACCGACGTCACGGATCTGCGGCACGTTGCGCAGCACGGACGCCGAGTCTCCGAGCAGGGACGCCACCATCGCCTTGGACACGAAGTTCTTCGCTCCACGCACCGTGATGGTGCCCTCCAGCGGCGTCCCGCCGTTGACGTACAGCAGATCAGTCATGACTCGTCGATTCGTCCTGTCCTCACGAGGACCGGCGGCGCGGTGGCGTCGCCGGCATAGCTGCCCGGGGGCCTCGCCGCACATCGATCGCGCGCAGCGGGAACGATCCTGCCCCTCGGACAGCGCTGGTGCCAACATCCGGCACTGCCGCGTTATTCACGTTCACCACACCTTCACGCGCTCGGCGCGGACTCGCGCGGGGGCACGCCGACGGGAGCCGGATCGTGATGCCCGCCGAGACCGGACGGCGTCGGCAGCCCGGACCCGGCAACGGGTGAAACCGATCGCAGCAAATACCCCCGGGGGTTTCTGGAGTAGGCTGTCAGCACGGGGAGATCCACGATGAAGGAGCCGATCATGACTGCTCGTGTCCTGGTTCTCGGCGGCAGCTTCGCAGGGATGACGGCCGCCCTGTCCATCAAGTCCGACCTGGGCGGCGAGGTCGCGGTCACGGTCGTGTCGGCCTCCGACCGCTTCGTGTTCAACCCGTCGCTGATCTGGCTGCCGTTCGGCCGGCGAGGTCGCACGGACATCACGTTCCCGCTGGAGCCGACGTTCACCAAGCGGGGTGTGACGTTCGTCCACGGCGCGGCGACGTTCGTCGACCCGGAGCACCACCGCGTGGAGACCACCGAGGGGACGCTCGACTACGACTACCTCGTGATCGCGACCGGGTACCGCAACGACCTCGACGTCGTCCCGGGCATGCGCGACACCCCGACGATCACCACGCTGCACGACGCCGAACGCACCTACGACGCCTGGCGCCGGTTCCTCGACGACCCGGGTGACGTCGTCATCGGTGCCACGCAGCGCGCGAGCTGCTTCGGCGCCGCGTACGAGTTCCTGTTCAACACCTCGTACCAGCTGCGTCGGGCCGGCTTGCACGGCAAGGTCAAGCTGACCTACGTCACCTCCGAGCCGTTCGCCGGCCACTTCGGCATCGACGGCATGCCCGGGGCGAAGCCGCTGATGAAGATGTTCGCCAAGAAGGAGGGCATCACCGTCGAGTCGAACCAGTAGATCGCGGAGATCAAGCCCGAGGTCGTCGTGCTGTCCGATGGGCGTGAGCTGCCGTACAAGTTCGCCATGATCGTCCCGCCCTTCCGAGGGCAGGACTTCCTCGTCAGGACCCCGGAACTGGTCGACGCCGGGAACTACGTGAAGGTCCGCCCGACCTACCAGTCCGAGAAGTGGGACGACGTGTACGCCGTCGGCATCGCCGCCGCCGTCCCGGTGCCCTGGACGACCCAGGTCGCGACCGGCATCCCCAAGACCGGTTTCCCGAGCGAGCAGCAGGCGCACATCGCCGCCGAGAACATCGTCGCCCAGGTGCGCGGCGAGGAGCCGACGGCCGCCAAGGAGTTCGCCAAGATCCCCGCCCTGTGCGTCATGGACGCCGGGAACAACGGCGTGGCCATGGTCGCCGACCACATGCTGCCTCCGCGCAAGGCTGCGGTCATGGTGCCAGGACCGCAGAACCACGCGTTCAAGATCGGCTTCGAGAAGTACTCCCTGGCCAAGATGAGGGCCGGCAGGGTCAAGCTGCCATGACAGCCGGGCCGGAGGTCCCGGGAGGACGGGACCTCCGACCCGTGACGGCAGCGAGCGCGTCGGGCAGGATCGGAGCACCGACGGACGACCCACCGCCCGTCGGCCGCACGGGCAGGAGGATCGCCATGACCCACACCTGGAAGATCGCCCTCCAGTTCTTCGACGCCGACGACCTGGTGCGCGAGGGCCGGCGCACCTCGGCCCACGCGGTGCTCACCACGGCCGAGGGGGCGACGCTGGAAGGGCACGGCCACGCACGCCGCAACCCCCAGGACCCGTCCGTGCCCGAGATCGGTCTGGAGCTCGCCGCATCGCGTGCGCTGCGCGACCTGGCCGATCGGCTGCTGGCAGCGACGTCGGAAGACATCGCCGCGATCGAGCACCATCCGGTGCACCTGCACGCCTGACGCACCGGTGGCCGGGGCGACTCGACGCCTCGGGCTCAGCCGATCTCGACGACGATCTTGCCCGAGTTGTCGCCGGTCGCGAGCCGGCGGAACGCCGCCGGGACGTCGTCGAGCGGGACGATGCGGTCGATCGCCGGCCGGACGGCGCCGCCGGTCACCAGGCTGGTGACCTCGGCGAGGTCGGCTGCCGACTGCGGGACCACCAGCATGCCGATGCTCCGACCGGTGGCCCGCCCCACCAGCGGGCCGACCATGACCATGGCGAGCAGCAGATCGGTGCGCCCGCCCACCATCCGGTAGCGGCCGCCACGGCGCAGCGCTCGACCCACGCGCCACGGCGACCGCCGTCCGATCAGGTCCACGACCAGGTCGTAGCGGTCGTGATGGTCCGCCCAGTCCTCGTCCTCGTGGGCCACGACCTGGTCGGCGCCGAGGCGACGCAGGTGGTCGGCCTTGTCACGCCGGTCGACGGCGGTCACCTCGGCGCCGTGGTGGCGCGCCAGGCCCACGAGCAACGCGCCGCCGGCGCCGCCCGCGCCGTTGACCAGGACCCGTGCACCGGGCTCACCGCTCAGTCCGCGGGTGGCACGCAGCGCGATGCAGCCGGACTGCGGGATCGCGGCGGCCTCGACGAACGTGAGCCCGGCGGGCTTGCGGACCAGGGTGGTCGGCCGCACCGCGACGCGCTCCGCCAACCCGCCCCGGTAGCCCGGCAGCTCGCCGAAGACCTCGTCCCCGGGGGCGAACGCGGTCACCTCCGGCCCGGCGGCGACCACGACCCCGGCCACGTCCGACCCGGGCACCGGGTTCCGGGGACGGCGGAGCCCGGCGATGCGGGCGTACGCCGGCCGACCGGCGAGGTTCTCCCGGTCCGAGCCGTTCAACGACACGGCCCGCACCTCGATCAGGACCTGGTCGTCCGCCGCGACAGGTTCGGGCACCTCGTCGACACGTACGACGTCGGGTGGCCCGTAGACGGGTTGGATCACCGCTCGCACCTGCACTCCTTCCGCCCTGACGACGGGATGTCGCCACGGTACCGGGGCGGCGGGCCGAAGGTCCCTCGACCGCGGGACCTCCGGCCCGGGACGCGGGCACGGGCCGGTAGGCATGATCGAACCAGGACGGGCACCGCACCGGTGCCCGCACGGACGCGGATCGCCGGTCATGGACGCTTCAGGAGCCACCGCGAGCGACGGACGCCGTCCCGCCGGCCGCGCCTCACCCGCCTCCCGACGGGCCGGATACGCCGTCGCCGTGGCCGTCAACGGCCTGCTGCTCGTCCTGATCCACGGCTGGCCGGGGTGGGAGACGCTACCGGTCCTGACCGAGCAGACCGTCGAGGTGCTGCCGGCCGTCGACGCCTCCGTCGTCGTGAGCATCGTCGCCAACCTCGTGTACCTCGTCGTCGACCCGCCCCGCCTGCGCGCCCTCGGCGACGTGGTGACGACCGCCGTGGGACTCGTCGCGGTCGTCACGATCTGGGTCGTCTTCCCGTTCGCCTTCACCGGGTCCTTCGACTGGGCACCGGTGGTCCGAGTCCTGCTGGTCATCGCCGTGGTGGGCAGCACGATCGCGATCGTCGTCGGCCTCGTGCGGCTGGCGACCGGAAGGAGCTCGTCATGACCGCCACGTCCGAGCGACAGCCCGCCGCCTACCCCCTGCGGATGGACGCCGACCCGCCCGTCGACGTCTCACGGGGCCTGTGGCTGGTCAAGTGGATCCTGGTCGTCCCGCACGTCGTCGTCCTGATCGGTCTGTGGATCGCCTTCGGGGTGCTCACCGTCGTGGCGTTCTTCGCGATCCTGTTCACCGAGCGCTACCCCCGGGCGATCTTCACCTTCAACGTCGGTGTGCTGCGCTGGAGCTGGCGCGTCGCCTACTACTCGTACGGGGCGCTGGGCACCGACCGCTACCCGCCGTTCACGCTCGCCGACGTCCCCGACTACCCCACCCGTCTGGACGTGGAGCCTCCGCAGCGCCTCTCCCGCGGCCTGGTGCTCGTCAAGTGGTGGCTGCTCGCGATCCCCCACTACGTCGTCGTGGCCTTCTTCCTCGGGGGGACCTCCACGACGGAGTACACGACGGACGAGGGGGTCGTGGTGACGGTCCAGGGCTGGCCGCCGGCCGTCGGCCTCGTCGGCGTGCTCGTCCTCTTCGCCGCCGTGGTGCTGCTCTTCCGCGGCGCGTACCCGCGCAGCCTGTACGACCTGGTCCTGGGCCTGCAGCGCTGGGCGCTCCGGGTCTCCGCCTACGCCGCCCTGATGACGGACGAGTACCCGCCGTTCCGCCTGGACACCGGCGGGCGACCGGCGCGACCGTGAGCGCGAGCCCTCAGGCGGCGCAGCTCCCGGGGGTGACGGCGTCGGCGAGGTCACCGGCCCGGGCGGCCACGGGCATCAGCTCGGTGGTCGTCACGCCGTAGGCGAGGTCGTCGTCGGTGTCCGACCGGGCGAAGATCACTCCCACGACCTCGCCGTCGGTCGAGAGCACCGGTCCCCCGGAGTTCCCGCCGTGCACCTCGGCGGCGAGCGCGTAGACGTCCCGCTCGACGGGTCCGGCACCGGAGACGTTCATGCGTGCCGGCCCGACGTCGAGCACCTGGCCGCCGACCGACGTGAACGGGCCGCCGTACGGGTAGCCCTGCACGACGGCGGCGTCCCCGGTCGCGAGGGTCGGTGCGATGGTGAGGGGGTCGGCGTCCAGCCCGTCGACCGCCACGACCGCGAGATCCGCGCCGTCGTCGTAGTAGACGACGCGCCCCTCCTGGGCCGGGCGGGCGGGCAGCTCGACGAGCGGGCGCTCGACGCCGGCCACGACGTGCGCGTTGGTCACGACCCGGTCGGATGCCACGACGAAGCCCGACCCGGTCACGCTCGTGCCGCACGCGTAGGCCGTCCCCCAGACCCGGGCGACCGACTGCGCAGACGCCTCCAGCGCCGGGTCGGCGAGGTCGACGTCGGGTGCGACGGTGGCCGGACCGGGCTCCAGGAGCGTCCCGATCTGCGGCAGCCCGTCGTCGATCACCGCCGCGCGGGCCTGCGCCATCGTGCGTCGCACGGGTGCGGGCGTGTGCTCCTCGATGACGCGCAGGACGGCGGACGAGGAGACGGCGGACGCCAGTCCCGGCGCGCCGGTGGCGACGATCGTGCTCCCGACGAACGAGATCGCGAGAGCCGCCACGAGCAGGCTCGTCGCTCCCCCGAGCAGACGGTCGAGCGGACGCAGCGGAGTCCGGTCGACCTGTCGACGCATGCCGTGCCCGAGCGAGGAGCCGATCGAGGCGCCCAGCAGCGGGAGCGCGACGGCGAGCACCACCGTGGCCGGGCCGCGCCACTGGGGCTCGCCGAGGGCGTCGACGACGAGGGGCACGAGGAAGAACGCCGCGATCCCCCCGACCACCAGCCCCACGAGACCGCCGACGGTCGCCAGGAGCCCGCGGCTGATGCCGGCAACCGTGGCCACGACCAGGACCACCACGAGCACGACGTCGAGGGGTGTCACCGGTGTCCTCCGTGTCGGTGGGGAGCGAGGAGGGCGAACGCTACGCGATCAGCCTGGGACCGCGCTGGGAAGGCGCGTGCGCGGTCAGCCTCGCCTACCCCTGCCGGGCAGTCTCAAGGTCAGCAGCCCGGCGTGGGGCGCGAGGCGGGAGGCCAGGTCGAGAACACCCTCCGTCCGGGCGCCGTCCGGGTCGAGGACCGAGAAGAGGTTGGCACCCAGGTAGAAGGTGACGGCGGCGTTCGCGACGTCGCGGGCGGGCAGCAGGTGACCGAGCGGGGACCCACCGACGACCCGTTGCCACTGCTCGGCGACGAAGTCCACCCAGACCTCTGCGCGGCTGCTGATCTCGCGGCGCAGCTGCGGTTTCGTGACGGCTGCCGCGACGAGCTCGCTGAACGCGGCGAGGTATCCCTGCTCGGCATCGGTGCGATAGATCGCAGCGGCGGCTGCGGCGAGCTCCTCGAGGTCGCCCGCGCGGGCGGCCGTCTCGCGGTGCCGCTCGAGCCTCGTGGCGCTGGCCCGGTCCAGGGCTGCCAGCAGCAGGTCGTCCACGCCCCCGTAGTGGTAGAAGACGAGCGCGGCGTTGACCTCGGCCTCCGCGGCGATCGTGCGCGCCGAGGTCCCCGCGTAGCCGCGCTCCCGGAGCACGACGTCGGCCGCGTCGAGGAGCCTGCGGCGGGTCTCGTCCGCGTTGCGCCCCCGCCTCGACGTCGCGTCTGCCATGCGTTGATCCTATGCTTGACCACACGCTTTAATCACTCGATCAATTCTGGAGTCAGGATGATCTCGCACCGCTCCCCGCACGCCGTCGTCGCCGGAGCCGGCGGCTTCCTCGGCCGAGCACTGGTGCACGACCTGCGGGACCGGGGGTACGCCGTCGTCGAGGTCGGGCGCCAGGGCCCGGACGTCGCCTGGTCGGAAGGGCCCGAGGCGCTCCGACGCGTCGTGGACGGCGCCGAGCTGCTCATCAACCTCGCCGGCAAGAACGTCGGCTGCCGCTACACCGAGGCGAACCGGGACGAGATCCTTCGCTCCCGCGTCGCGACCACGCGTGCGCTGCACGACGCCGTCGCGACGTCGGCAAACCCGCCCCGGCTGTGGCTCAACGCGAGCACGGCGACCATCTACCGCTATGCGCTCGACCGCCCGCAGAACGAGGACGACGGCGAGCTCGGTGCTGGCTTCTCGGTGGACGTGGCCCGCAGCTGGGAGCACGAGCTGTTCGCCGGAGACCTGCCCGGCACCCGACGCGTCGCGCTGCGGATGGCCATCGTCCTCGGTGGCCCCGCGTCAGACATGCTCGCCCGTGTCGCACGGCTGGGCGTCGGCGGTCCTCAGCTCGACGGGCGATGGTTCCAGCACGGGCGGTACCGAGGCATCGGTGACCGGCCCACCGGAGGCCCCGTCCCCGAGCACCGGAGCCGAGGTCGCCAGAAGTTCTCCTGGGTCCACGTCGAAGACGTCGTGCGTGCCGTGCAGTTCCTCGAAGAGCACGATGAGCTCGCCGGCCCGGTCAACGTCGCGGCACCCCACCCGAGTGACAACCGCACCCTCATGGCCGATCTGCGCCGCGCCGTCGGGACTCGGGTCGGAGTACCAGCACCCCGCTGGCTGCTCGAGCCCGCGATGTGGGCGCTGCGCAACGAGTCCGAGCTGTTGCTCAAGAGCCGGTGGGTGCTGCCACGGCGTCTCCTGGACGCCGGGTTCACGTTCCGCTGGCCAGACCTGGCCTCGGCGGTGGACGACGTCGTCAGCTGACGACAGCGCGAGGGCGCCAGGTCGTCCGGGGCCCGGCGGCAGGAACCGGTCAACAGTGCTGGCCATCGCGGAGTGTGTGCCGGAGCACCACCCCCGGGTTTCCAGGTGGTCGATCGCGACAAGTGCGGGGTCCCGGACTTCTATCCACCTGCTGCACTGTCGTCGGAGGAGCCGCCGACACGTACCCAAGCACGCGCAGCCGGTTGCCAGACGTGCGCGTCCGACCGGTCGGACAGGACGTGGTCGGCGAACTCCGTGACCTCGTCGAGGAGCGACTGGAAGCTGTCCGGCGTCCTGCCGGCCAGGCGCTGCTTGCGCCTCCACGCACTCCACCGTGCCTGCGCGATCTCGCCCATACCGAGGAGCGACTCGTCCAGGCTGCGCAGGTCGACCTCCCGGTGATCGGCCACGACTCGGATCGCTGCCGCGAGATCTGCTCCGTCGATGGTCTGGGTGCGAGTGATCGAGACGATGTCGACGAAGTCCCGCCACCGCGTGTTGGCCACACCTCGGTCGATCGCCGTGACGATCTTCTCCGCCAGGACCATGTGCGGCGGGTAGCCCTGCAGCTCGACCTCGCCACCGAGCAGCAAGGGCAGTCTTGTCGCCTGAGGTGAGGGCCAGATCGGATCGCCGAAGTTGACGTCGATGTGGATCGGGATCCGCGCTGTGGACACCGTCGCGCGCACGTGGACGCGGACGCCGGAGTAGTCGGCCTCGTCCCAGATGGTCTCGCTGCGGATCTCGTCGGCGTCGAAAGTCAGGCCGTCGACGACGTCGATCGCCAGGATCTCTCGCACTCGATGCTCGACGTCGTCGATGTCGTCGGGGAAGCCTGAGGCAGCCAGGTCGATGTCACGTGTCGGACGGCGTGCGGCGAACGCGGCGAGCAGGACGCCGCCCTTGAGCACGAAGTCCTGCCGGAGGCCGGAAGCCGCCAGGCGCGTCAAGAAGCCCTCGAGCGCATAGAGTGCCATGTACTCGGCCGGGTCTCGCTGGTGCGCCTTGGCGAGGTTGCGTAGGTCGTTGTACGCCCGGCCGGCGGGAGTCGCGCGCGACGGGTTCGGACTCACAGGAGCACCTGGAGCGATCGGCGGATCACGTCGACCGTCCGGGGGAAGTGCCCTGCAGTGCGGAGCAGGTCGGCAGGCGAGTTCTCTGGTGCGCGCACCCAACGACGCAACGCCTCATCGGCCAGGTCGATGCCCTCGCGATGCGCGATCCGGAACGCGTCCACGATGCTCCGATCCGCGGAGTACACCGCCAGATCCGGATGCTCGGACATGGCGATTCGACCGACCTCGAACGTCGACTGCCCGAAGGAGTGCCAGGTCACGTGATCGAAGCCCGCAGGGAACCTGCTTCCCCGCGGCAACGCGATGTCTGTCGCGAGCGGGATCTCGTCGGACAACCCGTGGTACACGAGCGCGCTCGTCAGACACATCGTCGCGGCCGGCTTCACCGCTGTCGCACCCGCGAGCGACGCCACGGCAGGGTCCAGTTCCCCGGGTCGGATGTAGACGCCCCTGCCGATCCGCTCCAGCTCGCCGGACCGGGCCAGGCGGTACACCTCGTCCTTGCGCAGTCCCGCGGCGCGCGCCGACGCCAGCGTCAGAACCGTCACCTCTCCCACCTCCCTACTGTCTACAGCAATGCTAGACCTGTATACAGTAAGCAACAACGGTCAGTTCGGTCTCCGACGTCGGCCTGGATCACGACGCCCGGCAGAGCAGCAAGAGGCCCGGACCTGCGACGACTCGCAGATCCGGGCCTCTCGGCGCGACGGCGGCACCGCCGTCGGGCAGGAGTGGTCAGAGGTTGATCATGTGCCCCGCGAGGCCGTGGACGCCCTCCTGGATGGCCTCCGACAGCGTCGGGTGGGTGTGCACGTTGCGCGCCACCTCGTCGGCCGTGAGGTCCCACTTCTGCGCCAGGGTGAGCTCGGGCAGCAGCTCGGAGACGTCCGGTCCGATCATGTGGGCGCCGAGCAGCTCGTTGTACTTCGCGTCGGCGACGAGCTTGACGAACCCGGTGGGCTCGCCCAGGCCGTGCGCCTTGCCGTTGGCCATGAACGGGAACTTCTCGACCTTGACGTCGTACCCCTCGTCCTTGGCCTGCGCCTCGGTGAGGCCGAAGGAGGCCACCTGGGGCAGGCAGAACGTGGCGCGCGGCATCATGCGGTAGTCGCCGAGGGTCATGGTCTCGGCGCCGCCGATGGTCTCGGCGGCCACGACGCCCTGGGCCTCGGCCACGTGGGCGAGCATGAGCTTGGCGGTGACGTCACCGATGGCGAAGATGTGCGGCACGTTGGTGCGCATGTGGTCGTCGATGCCGATGGCGCCGCGGTCGGTGAGCTCGACGCCGGTGTTCTCCAGCCCGAAGCCCTCGACGGCGGGCGCGAAGCCGACGGCCATGAGGACCTTGTCGACCTCGAGCGAGCCCGGCTTGTCGTCCTTGACGCCCTTGTACTCGACCTTGACGGACGAGCCGTTGTCCTGGACCGACTGCACGGCCGTGGAGGTGAGGATCTTGACGCCGAGCTTCTTGTACTGCTTGGCGATCTCCTTGGAGACCTCGACGTCCTCGTTCGGCAGGGCGCGGTCGAGGAACTCGACGATGGTGACGTCCACGCCGTAGTTCTTCATGACGTACGCGAACTCCATGCCGATGGCGCCGGCGCCGACGATGGCGACCGACGTCGGCAGCTCACGCGTCATGATCTGCTTCTCGTAGGTCACGACGTTCTCGGACAGCTCGACGCCCGGGAGCAGCTTGACCTGCGAGCCGGTCGCGATGATCACGTTGTCGCCGGTCACGGTCTCGGTGCCGCCGTCGTTGAGCGCCACCTCGATGGTGTTCGCGTCACGGAAGGTGCCGCGGCCGTCGTACTCGGTGATCTTGTTCTTCTTCATGAGGAAGTGGACGCCCTTGGTCCGGCCGTCCGCCACGACGCGGGACCGGTCGAACGCCTTGCCGTAGTCGAAGCTCACATCTCCCGACATGCCGAAGTCGTCGGCCTGGGTGTGGAAGATGTGCGCCAGCTCGGCGTTGCGCAGGAGTGCCTTGGAGGGGATGCAGCCCACGTTGAGGCAGACACCACCCCAGTACTTCTCCTCGATGATGGCGACGGACTTGCCGAGCTGTGCCGCACGGATCGCGGCGACGTAGCCGCCGGGGCCAGCTCCGAGGAGGACGACGTCGTAGTGGGAAGCCATGGGGCCACCCTATGAGGTGTCGCGCCCCGGCGCGGCGTGATCTGTGTCGCACCCGGCCGCGGGCTCAGCGCACCGAGTCCACGCCGTCGTTCGCGAGCTGGTCGGCGCGCTCGTTGCCGGGGTCGCCGGCGTGGCCCTTGACCCACACCCACTGCACCTGGTGCCGCGCGACCTCGGCGTCCAGCGCCTGCCACAGGTCGACGTTCTTGACGGGCTTCTTCGCCGAGGTCTGCCAACCGTTGCGCTTCCACCCGGCGATCCAGGTCTTCATGCCGTTCATCACGTACGAGGAGTCGGTGTGCACGGTGACGCCGCTGGGCTGCTTGAGCGCGCGCAGCGCCTCGACGACGGCGGTGAGCTCCATGCGGTTGTTGGTGGTGGACCGCTCGCCGCCGAACAGCTCCTTGCTGTGCTCGCCGGAGCGCAGCAGGGCGCCCCAGCCGCCGATGCCGGGGTTGCCCTTGCAGGCGCCGTCGGTCCAGATCTCCACCAGGGGTGCGTCGCTCACGCAGGTCACCCTATGCGGCGACGCGGCGTCCTCCGACCGTCCTCTGCCGCATCGAGCGTGCCGGGTTCTCCCCCATGGTCATCCTTGCGGGAAGAAGCACGCACGCTCGATGGCCTGGCAAGGGTGTCGGTGGTCCGACGTAGCGTCGTGACCGGACGGGACGACGACGGTACCGACGACGAGGAGGTCACCATGCGGTTCGGGTTCATCGGCAGCTACGGCAGCCCGGCGCAGCAGGTCGAGCTGGCGCGCGCGTGCGAGGAGCACGGCTGGGACGGGTTCTTCACGTGGGACGGCGTGAGCCTGGACGACGCCGGGTTCGGCGCCCACCCGACGTGGGACCCGTTCTCGCTGCTCGCGGCGGCGGCCGCGGTGACCGAGCGGATCACGCTGGGCGCGATGGTGTTCGCCGTCCCGCGGCGGCGACCCTGGGAGCTGGCGCAGCAGGTCCTCACGGTCGACCACCTCTCCGGCGGCCGGCTCGTGCTGCCCGTGGGCGTCGGAGTGCCCATCGACCGGGCGTTCACCTCGGTGCCCGGGCAGCCGACGTCGCTGCGCGACCGCGCCCGCGCGCTCGACGAGGTGCTCGACTGGCTGGAGCTGTCGTGGTCCGGGGAGGTCTTCAGCCACGACGGCGAGTGGACGCGCACGGGAGACTTCCAGCTCCCGCAGCCACCGGTGCGCGGACGCGTCCCGGTGTGGCCTGTGGGTGTGTGGGACGCGGCACGGCCCCCGCGCCGCAGCCTGGACCGGGCGCTGCGCTGGGACGGGATCGTGCCCCAGGTGCGGGGCGACTCCCCCGAGGACGCCGAGCCCGGCCCCGACGACGTGCGCGCCCTGACCGCGTGGATCGCCGCGCACCGCGACGCCCCGGCCGGGCCCTTCGACGTCGTGCACCAGGGCAGGCTCCCCGCCGACCCGGTCGCCGCCCGGGACCAGGCGCGCGAGGTGGCCGACGCCGGTGCCACGTGGTGGCTGGAGTCCTGGTGGGACCCGACCACGACGACCCCGGAGCGGCTGCTGGACCGGGTGCGGCAGGGGCCGCCGGCGCTCTGACGCGCTGGCGGCCCCTGCCCGGGCACCCGTGGGTCAGGACACGGGACGCGCGGGCTCGATGTCGACCTTCGGCAGGTGCTTGGCGGGCAGCGTCCTGGGCCGCCACGGCGCACGCTGCGCCTCGAACGCGGAGATGTCGTCCTCGTTCTGCAGGGTCAGGCCGATGTCGTCGAGCCCTTCCATGAGGCGCCAGCGCGTGTAGTCGTCGAGCTGGAACGGCACGGTGACGTCGTCGGCCTGGGCGGTGCGGTGCTCCAGGTCCACGGTGATCTCGGTGCCGGGCTTGGCCTCGAGGATCTTCCAGAGCAGCTCGATGTCCTCCTGGGCGACGATGCCGGCCACGAGGCCCTGCTTGCCCGAGTTGCCGCGGAAGATGTCGGCGAAGCGCGAGGCGAGGACCACGCGGAAGCCGTAGTCCTTCAGCGCCCACACGGCGTGCTCGCGCGAGGAGCCGGTGCCGAAGTCCGGTCCGGCGACGAGCACGGAGCCGTTGCGGTAGGCGTCCTGGTTGAGCACGAACGACTCGTCGCCGCGCCAGGCGGCGAACAGGGCGTCCTCGAACCCGGTGCGCGTGACCCGCTTGAGGTAGACGGCCGGGATGATCTGGTCGGTGTCGACGTTGCTGCGGCGCAGCGGGACCCCGACGCCGGTGTGGGTGACGATCTTCTCCATGGTGGATCTCCTGTCGGAAGGCGCGGGGTCAGACGAAGGACGGCGCGGTCAGCGGCGCCAGGGGCGTGCCGTCGAAGCTGGTCAGGTCCACGTCCTGGCCGAGGTCCAGGTCGGACACGGACGACAGCGTGCCCCGGATCGCGGTGGCGGCAGCCACCAGCGGGGAGACCAGGTGCGTGCGTCCGCCCTTGCCCTGACGTCCCTCGAAGTTGCGGTTCGACGTCGAGGCGGCCCGCTCGCCCGGGGCGAGCTGGTCGGGGTTCATGCCCAGGCACATCGAGCAGCCGGCGTTGCGCCACTCGGCGCCGAACTCCTTGAAGATGACGTCGAGGCCCTCGGCCTCGGCCTGGAGCCGCACGCGGGCCGACGCCGGCACCACGAGCACGCGCACGTCGTCGGCCTTGCGCCGACCCTGGAGCACCTTGGCGACCGAGCGCAGGTCCTCGATGCGGCCGTTGGTGCACGAGCCGATGAACACGGTGTCGACGGAGATGTCGCGCAGCGGGGTGCCGCCGGTCAGGCCCATGTACTCCAGCGCGCGCTCGGCGGCGACGCGCTCGTTCTCGTCGGCGATCTCGGCGGGCACCGGCACGTTCGCGGACAGCGGCAGTCCCTGACCCGGGTTGGTGCCCCAGGTGACGAAGGGCTCGAGGTCGGCGGCCTCGAGGACCACCTCGGCGTCGAACTCGGCGTCGTCGTCGCTGCGCAGCGTCCTCCAGTACTCGACGGCGGCGTCCCAGTCGTCGCCCTCGGGGGCGTGCGGGCGACCCTTCAGGTACTCGAAGGTGGTCTCGTCCGGGGCGATCATGCCGGCGCGCGCACCGGCCTCGATGGACATGTTGCAGATGGTCATCCGCGCCTCCATCGAGAGCCGGCGGATGGCCTCGCCGCGGTACTCCAGGACGTAGCCCTGGCCGCCGCCGGTGCCGATCTTGGCGATGATCGCCAAGATGATGTCCTTGCTGGTGGCCCCGGGCGGCAGGTCGCCGTCGACGGTGATCGCCATGGTCTTGAAGGGCGTGAGCGGCAGGGTCTGGGTCGCCAGCACGTGCTCGACCTCGGAGGTCCCGATGCCGAACGCCAGGGCGCCGAAGGCCCCGTGGGTGGAGGTGTGCGAGTCGCCGCAGACCACGGTGAGGCCGGGCATGGTCAGGCCGAGCTGGGGGCCGACCTGGTGCACGATGCCCTGGTCGGCGTCGCCCAGGGAATGGATCCGGACGCCGAACTCGCGGGCGTTGTTGCGCAGGGTGTCGATCTGCGTGCGGCTGGTGAGGTCCGCGATGGGCAGGTCGATGTCGAGGGTGGGGGTGTTGTGGTCCTCGGTGGCGATCGTCAGGTCCGGCCGACGCACGGGACGGCCGGCGAGGCGCAGGCCCTCGAAGGCCTGGGGGCTGGTCACCTCGTGCACGAGGTGCAGGTCGATGTAGAGCAGGTCGGGCGCCCCGTCGCTCCCCTGGCGCACCAGGTGCGCCTCCCAGACCTTCTCTGCCAGCGTGCCGGCCATGGCGTGCTCCTCGTCCGCCGCCTGCGGGCGGCTGTCGTCTTCTCTGTGCGCGACCTGACGGTTCCCAGGACTTGCAATCTCAGCAAGCGAGACGTCAGTATCGACCTATGGACGATTCTAGCGGAGTCGGAGTACTGGACAAGGCCGCGTCCGTCTTGGGCGCGCTCGAGGCCGGACCCGCCACCCTCGCGCAGCTGGTCGCCTCGACGGGACTGGCCCGGCCGACGGCCCACCGGCTCGCCGTCGCGCTCGAGCACCACCGCTTCGTGGCGCGCGACATGCAGGGCCGGTTCGTGCTCGGGCCCCGGCTCAACGAGCTCTCGACGGCGGCGGGCGAGGACCGCCTGCTGGCCGCGGCGAACCCCGTGCTCACCGCGCTGCGCGACCACACCGGCGAGAGCGCCCAGCTCTACCGGCGCCAGGGCGACCACCGCGTGTGCGTCGCCGCGGCGGAGCGCCCGGTGGGCCTGCGCGACTCCATCCCCGTGGGCGCGACCCTGACGATGCACGCCGGTTCGGCGGCGCAGATCCTCCTGGCCTGGGAGGAGCCGGACCGCCTGCACCGCGGGCTGCGCGAGGCGGTCTTCACCGCCACCATCCTGTCCGGCGTCCGACGTCGCGGCTGGGCGCAGTCGGTGTCCGAGCGCGAGCTCGGCGTCGCCTCCGTCTCGGCCCCGGTGCGCGGCCCGTCCGGCCGGGTGGTCGCCGCCGTGTCTGTCTCCGGCCCGGTCGAGCGCCTCACCCGGCAACCCGGACGCCTGCACTCGGCCTCCGTCATGGCCGCCGCCAACCGCCTCACCGAGGTGCTGCAGCGCGCGGGTGAGTGACGGCACGCCGAGGCGCTTGTGGCAGAGGTCACCGCGGTGTCAGTAGGCTCCTGGCCAGCGACGTGACCGCACTTCGCGAACCGAGAGGCGTGAGGACCTGATGCCGGCCAAGGCCAAGACCATCCTGATCTGGCTCGTGGTGATCTTCGTGATCTTCGCGATCTACAACAGCCCGGACCGAGCGTCCGAGGTCGTGACGGCGATCTGGGACGTCATCGTCAACGCGGTCGGCGCCTTCGGCGAGTTCCTGGCCGGTCTGCTCGACTGACGTGGCCTCGCCCGACGACGCCGTCCGCGCGCACAAGCATCTGCGCCGGTACGTCCTCAACAGCGAGAACGTCACGGTGGCGACCCGGCTGCACCTCGCCAAGCTCCTCGAACCGGCCGCCACGACCGTCGCCGTCGCCGTCCTGTGCGCCTGGATCCACCAGGCCACGGACGTCGGCGGCGTCTGGGTGCTCTGGCTCCCGGCGGTGCTGCGGCTCGTCGTGCGCTGGGCGGAGTGGAACTACGAGTGGTTCGTGGCCACGGACAAGCGGCTGATCCTCACCTACGGGTTCGTGATCCACAAGGTCGCGATGATGCCCCTGGCCAAGGTGACGGACATGGGCTACACCCGGACCCCGGTGGGTCAGGTGCTCGGGTACGGCCGGTTCGTCATGGAGTCCGCCGGCCAGGACCAGGCGTTGCGCCAGGTCGACTACATGCCGGACCCGGACCAGACCTACCGGACGCTGGTGGGCACAATCTTCCGGCCCGGTACGCCCCCCGCGAAGGAGCGCCCGGCTCCCCCGCCGGCGATCGTGCCGCAGGGACCGCGAGAGCCCCGTCCGACGACGGCGGAGCTCCCCGTGGTCAGCACGGACGGCGGGGGTTCCGACAGCAGGGGCGGGGACGGAGCAGGCACTGATCAGGGCCGCGGGACCGCGTGGAGCCCCACGGGAGCCGCCCCGCGCGACGACGGCGAGCGAGACCGGCGGGAGCGCCGCCGCCACACGCATCCCGACACCGGGGGCGTCACGATCCCGCAACCCTTCGACACCGCGCAGGACCCGCGCAGCGGTCGGCGCCGGCGCCGACCGGAACCGGGTCCCCGGCCGCCGTCGAGCGACGGAGCCGGGACCACGGTCCCCGACCCGTTCCTGTGAGACCTGCGACCGCACAGCGGTCGGAACCGTCGGCGGAGGCCCTGGAACGACGAAGGCCCGGTCCGCGTGGACCGGGCCTTCTGCTGTACCCCCAGCGGGATTTGAACCCGCGTTACCGCCGTGAGAGGGCGGCGTCCTAGGCCGCTAGACGATGGGGGCCGGACGTGATCCTGTCACCAGGACCGTGCGTTCACCCGAGACGGGTGACTGCGTACCCCCAGCGGGATTTGAACCCGCGTTACCGCCGTGAGAGGGCGGCGTCCTAGGCCGCTAGACGATGGGGGCCTATGGTTCATCGGCCGTGAGGTCGATGCGCCGTGAGAACTCTAGCGCAACGGGAGGACCGGCGACGGTCGCTCCTCGTGTGAGATAGAGCGCTGCGCTGGGGTACCAGGACTCGAACCTAGACTAAGTGGACCAGAACCACTCGTGCTGCCAATTACACCATACCCCATGGTGTCCGGACCTTCTGTCACAAAACCGACATCTGTCGGCGTTGTCCGAAGAGGCCCAACGACCGAGAACATTACCGGAGACACCACCGGGATTCCAAACTCGATCACGGGTGCCCTTCGTCACGTCCGTGGCAGGCTGCAGCCATGCCGCCGACACCGGACCCCACCTCGCACGCCGACCGTGCTGCCTCGTTCTCGACCGGCGCGGACGTGTACGCCCGCGTCCGTCCGGGGTACCCCGACGACGCCGTCGACTGGCTGCTCCCACGGGACAGCGCACGCGTCCTCGACCTGGCTGCGGGCACGGGACTGCTCACTCGCAGCCTGGTGCGCCGCGAGCTCGAGGTGGTCGCGGTGGACGCGTCGGCACCGATGCTCGACCGGCTGCGGGCCGCCCTGCCGTCCGTCGACGCACGGCTCGGCACCGCCGAGGAGATCCCCCTGCCCGACGCCTCCGTCGACGCCGTCGTCGTCGCCCAGGCGTGGCACTGGTTCGACACCGCGCGGGCCGCCGCCGAGATCGCCCGCGTGCTGCGTCCCGGGGGCCGGGCCTGCGTGCTGTGGAACGACCGCGACGAACGGGTCGAGTGGGTCGCCCGGCTCGGCGAGATCATGCATCGCGGCGACCCGCTGGCACCGGACGGGAGCCACAGCGTCCACGCCCCGGCGCTGGGTCCGGCGTTCGACGCGTCCGACCGCTCGACGTTCCCCTGGCACCAGCGGCTGGCGACCCGCGACCTGCGCAACCTGGTCGCGTCGCGCAGCTACGCGCTGACCCTGCCGGACGCCGAACGGGCGGAGCTCCTGCAGCGGGTGGACGACCTGACCACGACCCACCCGGACCTGTCCGGGACCGAGCAGGTCGTCCTGCCCTACGTCACGACGGCGTACCGCGCGCGACGGCGCTGAGCCGTCGGGCCGCCGCGGAGGGCACGTTCCCGTCGCGCCACACCTCGCGCAACCGACGCGACAGGTCGAGCCCCGCGACCTCGACGGCGACCAGCCGGCCCGCGTCGGCGTCGTCGGCCACCGTCAGCGCCGACAGGACGGCCACGGACCCGCCGTGCCGGACCGCGGCCTTGAGCGCCGCCGTCGACCCGAGCGTCGGTGCGTGGTCGGGCAGCGACCACCCGGCCCGCGCCAGGGCCCGTTCGAGGATCTCCCGGGTGCCGGACCCGGACTCGCGCAGGACGAGGCGGGCGCCGAGCAGGTCCTCGGCGCCCACCGACCGGCGTCGGGCCCACGGATGCCCCGGCGCGACGACGGCGACGAGCTCGTCGCGCGCCACGGTCCGTCTGCGCAGGCCGTTGCGCACCCCGGGGCTCTCGACGAACCCGGTCTCGACCTCGCCGGCGAGCACCAGGTCCATCACGTCGGCCGAGTTGCGCACGGTCAGCTCGACCTCGGGGGCGTCGTCGCGGGAGGCCAGCACGGCCAGCCACCGGGGCACGAGGTACTCGGCGACGGTGAGGCTGGCCGCGACGCGCAGCGCGGTGGCGGGCCCGGCACGCAGGCCGGCCGCGGACCGCTCGAACCGGTCGGAGGCCGCGACCACGTCGCGCGCCCATCCGGCCGCGGCCCGCCCGGTCGGTGTCAGGTCGGTGCCGCGGGCGCCACGGGCGACGAGCTCGAGCCGGAGCCGGCGCTCGAGGCGGCGCAGCCCGGACGACGCGGTGGGCTGGGCGACCCCCAGCGCCCGGGCGGCGGCACTGATGGACCCGTGGGTGTCGACGGCGACGAGCAGCTCGAGCGCGGCGAGCGAGATCCGTTCGGCCATAGGGCGAGTCTATGGATGGATCACGGGTTCGGCCTTCCGGGCGCGCCCGGCGCGATCCAGGCTGGTCACCATGACCCGCCTCCTGCCGGGCCTGGGACTGGCCACCGTCGCGACCGCCGTGCTGCTGGCCGCCGCTCCCGCGCTCACCGCCGCCGCCCCGGCGCTCTCCCCGCTGGTCGTCGCCCTCCTGGCCGGGGCGGTCGTCGGCTCCGCCCTGGCGTGGTCCGCCCGGCGCGGGACGCCGGACTCCGGCGCGACCGGCCGCGCCGCCGTCGGGCCTGCTGCACGGTTCCTCGCGGCGACCGCTCCCGGCACCTCCTGGACCGCCCGGCACGTGCTGCGGGCCGGCGTCGTGCTCCTGGGGCTGCAGCTCTCCGTGGGCGACGTCCTGGACCTCGCGTGGCGCGGCCTGGCGGTCGTCGCGACGACGGTCGCGGTGACCTTCGCCGGCACGCTCGCGCTGGGACGGTGGCTGCGCGTGCCGCGGGACGCCGCCCTGCTCGTCGCGACCGGGTTCTCGATCTGCGGCGCGGCGGCCGTCTCCGCCATGACCGGTGTGCTCGACCGGTTCCCCGGCCGGCGCCGGGAGGAGGCCGACCGGTCCGACGCGGTGGCGGCGGCCCTGGCGCTGGTCGCGCTGTACGGGACGGCCGCCGTCGTCGTGCTGCCATGGCTGGCCGGGCTCCTCGGGCTGTCGGACGCTCAGGCCGGACTCTGGATCGGGGCGAGCGTCCAGGAGGTCGCCCAGGTCGTCGCCGCAGCAGGCAGCCTGGCGGGCGCGACCGCCCTGGCCACCGCCACGGTCGCCAAGCTCGCGCGGGTCGCGCTGCTGGCTCCTCTCGTCGCGACCGTCGGTGCCGTGCGCAGCCGCCGCGTGGCGCGCACGGCGACTACGGAGCCCGGCCGCGACGACGGTGTCCGTCGCCCCGCACCCGTGCCCGGGTTCATGGTGGGGTTCCTCGCCGCCGTGGCGCTCAGCAGCCTCGGGATCGTCCCCGCCCCCGTGCTGGACGTCGCCGCAGCCCTCACGACGGCGCTGTTCGTCGCAGCGATGTTCGCCCTCGGGCTCGGGGTCGACGTGCCGCGGCTGGTGCGCACCGGCCGTCGGCCGCTGCTGCTCGGCGCGTGCTCCGCCGTCGTCGTCGCCGGGACCGCGCTGGCGGCGGTCCTGGTGCTCACGCCCTGACCCGGGCGGTCAGCACCTGGCGGGTGCGGACGCCGTCCTCACACCGACAGCTCGGCGAGGGCGGCGTCGAGCCCGGGCACAACGACGATCCCCGCGGCACGCATCGCCGCCGCGTCGGCGTCGGCCTCGTCGAGGCGCCGAGCACCCGGCCGGTCCAGCCAGACGCCGAGCAGACCGGCATCGTGCGCGGCAGTGGCGTCGACGCGCGGCTCGTCGCCGACGTACGCCGTCCGTCCCGGCAACGTCCCGAGGCGCCGTGCCCCCTCGAGGAAGACGTCCGGGTGCGGCTTGCCGTAGCCGAGCGTGTCCAGGCCGACCAGCACGGGCAGGTCGAGGCCGACGGCGGCGAGCTTGCGCTCCTGCAGGGCCACGGCCGCGTTGGTGACCACGCCGACGGCGAGCCCCGCCGACCGCAGCCCGGCCACGAGCCCCGCCGCGTCGTCGAACGGGCGCCAGGACCGTTCGAACGTGCCCCAGAACAGCTCGTCCCAGGCGTCGAAGGCGTCCTCGCCCACCGGGGCGCCGCCGAACGTGCGGTGCAGCAGGTCGGCGCGCAGCCGCCGCTGGGTGCGGTGGTCCGTCTCGCCCCGGGTGTAGCGGCCGTAGTGCCCTCCGGGGTCGGAGCGCCAGTGCGCCAGCACCGCGGCGTGGTCGACGTCGTCCGGCAGGTGGGCGTCCGCGACGGCCGCCAAGGCGTCGGCGAACGCCCCCCTGGTGTCGACGAGGGTGTCGTCGACGTCGAGCAGGACGCCGTCGACGCGCGTCGCCCCGAAAGCGGTCACTGGGCAGGCGCCTGCGGCGGGTTCTCGGCGAGCGCCGCCAGCGCGGCGTCGATCCGACCCAGGGTGCGCTCACGACCGAGCACCTCGAGGGACTCGAACAGCGGCAGCCCGACGGTGCGCCCGGTGACGGCCACGCGCACGGGTGCCTGCGCCTTGCCCAGCTTCATCCCGTGCTGCTCCCCCGTGGACGCGACGGTGTCCTTGAGCTGTTCCGCCGCCCACGGCTCCAGGTCCGCGAGCGCCGCGCGCACGTCGGTGAGCAGCTCGGCCGCGCCGGGCTTCATGGCCTTGTTCCAGGACTTCTCGTCGTGGACCGGCTCGTCGAGGAACAGGAAGTCGACGTTGTCGGTGATGTCGCCGAGCAGAGCCACGCGGGACTGCGCGAGGGGTGCGACGGCGGCGAACGCCGCGGCGTCGAACCGTTCCTCGGCCCAGGGCGCGTGCGGTGCCCGCAGCCAGGGGCCGCAGGCGGCGACGAAGGCGTCGACGTCCATCTTCCGGATGTACTCGCCGTTGAAGGCCGCGAGCTTCTTGAGGTCGAAGAACGCCGACGCCGAGTTGACGTCCTCGATGCGGAAGCGCTCGATCATCTCGGCGAACGGCAGGATCTCCTCGTCGTTGCCGGGCGCCCAGCCGAGCAGCATGAGGTAGTTGACCATCGCGTCCGGCAGGTACCCCTCGGCGAGGTAGTCCTCGAGCGCCACCTTGTCGCGCCGCTTGGACAGCTTCTGGCGCTTCTCGTTGACGATGACCGGCAGGTGCGCCCAGACGGGCGGCTCGGCGCCCAGCGCGGCCCACAGGAGCTGCTGCTTGGGCGTGTTGGACAGGTGCTCCTCGCCGCGGATGACGTGGGTGATGCCCTCGTCGAGGTCGTCGACGACGTTGGCGAGCAGGAACACGGGCGACCCGTCCCCGCGGGCGACGACGAAGTCCTCCATCGCGTCGTTGGGGAACACGGGGTTGCCGCGGATCAGGTCGACGACCTGCGTCTCGCCGGTGTCCGGCGTGCGGAACCGCAGGGCGCGACCGGGCGCCTCGGTCAGGCCCCGGTCGCGGCAGTGGCCGTCGTAGCCGGAGTGCTGGTTGCCGGTGCGGGCCGCGACGTCGTCGCGGGTGCAGTCGCAGTAGTACGCGCTGCCCGCGTCCAGGAGGCGCCGGGTGGCGTCCTGGTGCTTGCCGCGGTTCTCGGACTGGAAGTACGGGCCCTCGAAGGTCGGGTCGTCGGTGTGCATGCCGAGCGCCGCGTGCGCGGCCAGGATGCCGTCCACCCACTCCGGCTTGTTGCGCGAGGCGTCGGTGTCCTCGATGCGCAGCACGAACGTCCCGCCGGTCTGCTTGGCGACGGCCCAGTTGAACAGCGCGGAACGTGCGCCGCCGACGTGGAACATGCCCGTCGGCGAGGGGGCGAAGCGGACACGGACGTCGGAAGAACCAGGTGCGGGGATCACGGGCACAGCCTAGTTCCCCCGACGCGGTGGGGACTGCGGGGGTTCCCTCAGCGGGCGAGCACCAGGTGGTGGTCGAACGTGAGGCGTTCGGCCCGCACCTCCCGCAGCCCGGCGTCGGTGGCGGCGTGCACCACCTCGGAGCGCGGGTGCACGCGGAACCGCCAGTCGCTGCCCCGCAGCCGCGGGTAGACGTTCACCAGGTGGGCTGCCAGGCGCATCGACCAGGTGCGGCGCGGGAAGGCCAGCACGAGGTACTCCCGGGTGCGCTCGGCGGCGGCGGCCACGAGCGCGCGGGCGTCCGGGTAGCAGCACACCACGGAGTGCAGGACGACGACGTCGGCCGGGCCGGCCAGGTCCGGGTGCGTCACCAGGTCGCCGGTGCGGCGACGGACACGGTCGGTCAGGCCGGCGTCGGCCAGCAGCCGGGCGGCGGCGTCGTCGTACCCCGTGGACAGGTCCAGGCACGTGGCACGCTCGATCCCGGCTCGCAGCATCTCGACGGCGAAGTCCCCGACGCCGCTGCCGACCTCCAGCAGCGTCGCACCGCCGACGACGCCGGACCGGTAGAGCTCGACGGTGCGCCGCGGCAGGGTCGTCAGACCGGACCGGGCGTACCGGGCCGCCGCGCGGCGGGCCTCCCGGCCGTCGAAGACCTTCTCGTACCCCTGCGGTTCGCAGCACCCCGGCATCGCGACGGCCCGGCTCAGTCCTCGCGGCGCACCACGGGGTTGGCGAGCACGCCGATGCCCTCCACCTCGCACTCGACGCGATCGCCGGCGTCGATCCGGCCGACGCCGGCCGGGGTGCCGGTGAGCAGCACGTCGCCGGGCAGCAGGGTCATGGCCTTCGAGGCATAGGAGATCAGGTAGTCGACGTCGAAGATCATCTCGGCCGTGCGGCCGTCCTGCTTGGGCTCGCCGTTGACGCGGGACAGCACGCCGACGTCCTCGGGGTTCAGGTCGGTCTCGATCCACGGTCCCAGCGGGCACGCGGAGTCGAACCCCTTGGCGCGGGCCCACTGGTCGTCCGTGCGCTGGGCGTCGCGGGCGGTCACGTCGTTGGCCACCGTGTAGCCGAGCGCGTAGGCGCGCGCGTTCTCGGGTTCGACGTCCTTGCACAGCTTGGACACGACGACGGCGAGCTCGGCCTCGTAGGAGACCTCCTGCGTCCACTCGGGCAGCACGATCGGGTCGTCCGGGCCGACGACGGACGTATTGGGCTTGAGGAACAGCAGCGGTGCGGTGGGGGCCTCGCCGCCCATCTCGCGCACGTGGTCCATGTAGTTGCGCCCGACGGCCACGACCTTCGAGCGCGGGATCACCGGGGACAGCAGCCGGACGCCGTCGCCGAGCTCGATCCGCTCCCCCGTCGGCATCGCCGGCATGTACAGCGGATCCCCGCTGAGCACGGCCAGGTAGTCGGTGTCCCCCTCGGACTGGACGAAGGCGAAGCGGGGGTCGTCGCCGGTGGTGAATCTCGCGATACGCACGCTCCCAGGCTATCCGCCCTCCGGTCCACGGCCCGCCGACGCCGACGACGGGCGGGGCGGAGCGTTCCCGGTAGCCTGCAACCGCCCGACTCACCGCCCGACGGAGGACCAGATGAGCACGCCGTACGACCCGCAGGATCCCTACAGCTCCAGTTCGCAGCCGCAGCCGCCCTCGAACCCGGGGCAGCAGCCCCCGCCACCCGGCTACTCCCACCAGCCCCCGGCACCCGGCTACTCCCAGCAGCCGCCGCAGCGGCCGGCGTCCGAGCGCAAGGGCCTCGCGATCACCGCCCTGGTGCTGGGCATCGTGGCGCTGCTCGGCTGCTGGATCCCGATCCTGAACTTCGGGTCCATCGGGCTCGGGCTGATCGGCGTGGTGCTGGGCGTCGTCGCCCTCGTCCAGGTGTCCAAGGGACGGGCCGGCGGCAAGGTGATGGCGATCGTGGGCACCGCCCTGTCCGCGGTCGCGATCGTGCTGTCGATCGTCGTCAACGTCTTCCTGTTCTCGGTGCTCGAGGAGCAGGCGCCGGCCATCCAGGACGAGATCGAGCGTCAGCTCGAGGAGGACGGCTTCTCCGACGAGGAGATCGACGAGCTGCTGGGCGGCTGAGCCGCCCGGCCTCAGGCCCGGGCGAGCACCTCGCCGTGCAGGATCGCGAACCAGCCGTCCGGCGCCTGGGCCCACGACTGCCAGTCGTGGGCGAGCTGTTCGAGCGCGACGTCGTCCGCCAGGTTCGACTCCTGGGCCTGGCGGGCGAAGTTCGACTCGACGCAGCGCTCGGCCCACACCTGGCCCCACCACTCGCGGTCCGTGGGTGTCGCGTAGCACCAGGACGACGCGCTCGGCACGGTGCCGGCGACGTCGAACCCGGCCTGCTGGACCCAGGAGAACAGGCGACGTCCGGCGTCGGGCTCGAACCCGTAGGCGCGCGTGACCTCGTGGTACAGCGTGTTCCACTCCGTCAGTCCCGGCGACTCCGGGTACCAGGCCATGGCCGCGTAGTCGGCGTCCCGCACGGCCACCAGACCGCCGGGCCTCGCGACCCGCTTCATCTCCCGCAGCGCGGCGACCGGGTCGGACAGGTGCTGCAGCAGCTGGTGGGCGTAGACCACGTCGAACGTGTCGTCGTCGAACGGCAGCTCGTAGGCGTTGGCCTGCTCGAACCGTACGTTCCGCGCACCGAGGGCGTCGGCGTGGGACTGGGCGGCCTCGAGCACGGTGGCCGAGGCGTCGACGCCCACGACCTTCCCTCCCGCCAGGACACGCGCCAGGTCGGTGGTCACCGTCCCCGGCCCGCACCCCACGTCGAGCAGGTGCAGGTCGTCCTTGAGGTGCGGCAGCAGGAAGCCCGCCGAGTTCTGCGCGGTCCGGGCACGGTGGGCCCGCAGCACGGACTCGTGGTGGCCGTGCGTGTACGACTCCGACTCCTGGCTCGGCACCGTCTGGTGGCTGCTCGGCGCCTCGATCGCGTCGGACAGCGCGGCACCCGACGGCTCGTCGGTCGCGCTCCCGGTCGGCCCCTCGGCAGGGCTGCCGAGGCTCGGCGGCTCCGGGAAGTCGGGCTCGGAGGCAGTGCTCTGGTCGCTCATGGCACCAACCTAGTGAATGCGGCGCGCCGCGACGATCCGGTTCTCAGGGGGCGGACGCCTGGCAGGATCGACGCATGCCCACCCTCCGCGAGCGCCTGACCGGCGGTCCCCGGCGCGTGGTCGGCCTGGACGTGGCCCGCGGGCTCGCCGTGCTGGGGATGTTCACCGCCCACGTCGGGGTGGTGGACGTCGACGAGGCGACGCTGTGGCTGACGGTCGTCGACGGCCGCTCGTCGGTGCTGTTCGCCCTCGTGGCCGGGGTCTCCCTCGCGCTGGTGACGGGCGGTGCGCGGCCGCTGACCGGCGACGCCCTGGTGCACGCCCGCGGCCGGCTGCTGGTCCGGGCGGCCCTGCTGCTGGTGGTCGTCGCGCTGCTGGACCTGCTGGGGACGCGGATCCTGCTCATCCTGGGCTTCTACGCGGCCTACTTCGTGCTCGCGCTGCCGTTCCTGACCTGGGGGCCGCGCCGGCTGGCGGCGCTGGCGGTGGTGGTCGCCGTCGTCGGCCCGCCGCTCGCGCTGTGGGGTCCGGTCGCGCTGGTGCGGGCGGGGCTGCACCTGCCCGACGACGGGTCGGGGGCGGTGACGGACTTCGTGCTGACGGGCCACTACCCGGCGGTGGTCTGGATGGCGTACGTGTTCGCGGGGATGGCGATCGGTCGGTGCGACCTGTCCTCGTCCGCGCTGCGCACGCGGCTGCTGGTGGGCGGCCTGGCGGCGACGGTGGTGGGCTACGGGTTCTCGGTGGGCGTGTACAGCGACCCCACCCGGGAGGCGGCGGTGCGCGACCAGGTGTCGGCGACCTCGGGGACGGGTGCATGGTCGGCCCCGTGGCCGACGCCGTTCTACCTGGCGCTGCCCGGTCCGCACGAGGAGAGCTGGACGGAGGTCCTGGGCTCGGGCGGGTTCGCCGTGGCGGTGGTGGCGGCGTGCCTGTTCGCGGGCCGGGTCGGGGCGGTGGTCCTGGCGCCGCTGGCCGCGGTCGGGTCGATGGCGCTGACGGCGTACTCCCTGCAGGTCGTGGCCGTCTGGTACTGGGACCTGCTCGACGCCGAGTCGAACGGACCGCTGGTCCTCATGACCGTCGTGACGCTGGTGGCGGCGACGGCGTGGCGCGCCGCCTGGCGGCGCGGACCGCTGGAACGGCTGTTCACGGCCGTGGCGGTGCGCGCGGCTCCGGCGCCGACGGCGGACCGCCCGGCCGCGTAGCGACCGTCCCGACCGCGATCAGACCGTGACGTCGCCGCGCACCGTCGTCACCGTGGTGCCGCCGACCCAGACGGTGCCGTCGTCGGCGCGCCGGACGTGGACGCGCCCGCGACGACCGAGCACGGTGCCCTGGGAGGCCACGTACCGCGTGGGAAGCACCGTCCCGGCGAGCCACTCGCCGATGCCGGCGTTGAGCGATCCGGTGACCGGGTCCTCGGGCACGTCGATCGCCGGCACGAACGCGCGGACCTCGACGTCGGCGTCGCTCGCACCCGCCGGGTACGGACCGACCACGCCGATGTCCAGTCCGTCGAAGGCGGTGAAGTCGGGGTCGAGGGCGAGCACGGCGTCGGCGTCGGCCAGGCGCACGCCGACCCAGCCGGGCCCGTTGTCCACCCAGGCGGCGTCGACGACGTCGGCGGGCGCGATCCGCAGTGCCCGCACGATGCGCGCCAGGTCGGCGTCGGCCACGGGCCCGGAGCGCCGCAGGGGCGGGCCGGCGAACGCGAGGCGGTCCCCCTCCCGGGCGACCTCCACGAGACCGACCTCGCACTCCTGGACCACGACGCCGTCGCGCTGCGGGGTGCCGCCGGCCTCCAGCCAGGCATGGGCAGTGCCGAGCGTCGGGTGCCCGGCGAACGGCAGCTCGCCGCCCGGGGTCCAGATGCGGGTGCGGTAGTCGGCCGCCGGGTCGGTGGCGGGCAGCAGGAACGTCGTCTCGGACAGGTTCGTCCAGCGGGCGAACGCCGCCATCTGCGCCTCGCCCCACTCCTCGGCCTCGTGCACCACCGCGACGGGGTTCCCGGCCAACGGACCGGCACCGAAGACGTCGACCTGGCGGAAGGGAAAGCTCGGCATGCGCCGAGACTATCGGCGGCGACCGCTGTCACACCGTGCGGCTCGTACCCTGGACGGGTGCCCGACGTCCTGACCGCCACCGACCACGCCCCGGCGCCGTCGGCCGTCGTCGTGCCCGATTGGCGCGAGCGGGCGGCCGCGCACGCCACGCGGGCCGAGGAGCTGACCGCCGTCCGGCGCGCGGCCCGGGACCGCGGCGAGGCGCACGCGATCGAGGACTTCCTTTTCACCTACTACCCCACCCGGGTGGCGCACCTGCGGCGCTGGCACCCCGGCGTCGGGTGCGTGCTGCCCGACGCCACGGACCGTGCCTCCTGGCGCTGGTACCGGCTCGTCGACCTGCCCGACGGCGGCACGGGCGCCACGCTGGACGTCCCCGCGTTCCTGGATGCGCGCGGCGACACGGTGCGCTACGTGCGGTCGCTGGTCGGCGCGACGGCGGGGCGGCCGGGGACGTTCGGCTGCTTCGGACTGCACGAGTGGGCGATGGTCTACCGCGACGCGGACGCCGGACGCGACCACCGCCATCCGCTGCACCTGCGGCTGGGGGCCGACGGTACCGACGCGGTGGTCGAGTCGCACCGCATCGGCTGCTCGCACTTCGACGCGTACCGGTTCTTCACGCCCGAGGCGCGCGCCGCCAACCAGCTCGCGCCGACCCGCGAGCGCCAGGTCGCGATGGAACAGCCGGGCTGCCTGCACGCCAACATGGATCTGTACAAGTGGTGCCAGAAGCTGGGGCCCGCGGTTCCCGGCGAGCTGCTGCTGGACGCCTTCGAGCTGGCCCGCGACATCCGGTACACGGACATGGCCGCGTCCCCGTACGACGTGTCGCCCTACGGGGTCGAGGCCGTGCAGATCGAGACCCCCGGGGGCAAGGCGGAGTACGTGCGCCGCCAGCGGGGCTTCGCCGAGCGGGCCCAGCGTCTGCGCGGACGGCTGCTCGCCGTGTGCGACGCCCTGCTGGCGTGAGGTGGGCCCCCTGCGCGGGGGCCTAGCGCGGGCCCGCGACGCGGGCGCGGTGGGCGGCCTGGGCGTTGCGGTTGGTGCAGGCGGTGGAGCAGTAGCGCCGTGACCGGTTGCGCGACAGGTCGAGGACGACGCCGCCGCAGTCGTCGTCGGCACAGGTGCCGAGGCGGGAGGTCTCGTCGGTGCGGACGACGTCGACCATGGCCAGGGCGGTCTCGACGACGATGCGGTCGGCCAGCGGGGCGTCGTCGGCCACGGCGTGCAGGTGCCAGTCCTCGTGCTCGTGCCGCACGAGTCGTGGGACGGCGGCCGCCTCGGCGAGCATCGCGTTGACGATCGGGGCGACGTCGTCCCTCGGGGTGAGCAGCAGGGTGCGCAGGCGGGGGGCGAGCGCGAGCACCTCGGCGAGCTCGGCGGCGGTCCCGTCGTGCCGGCCGGTGTAGCCGTGCCGGCGGTAGAAGGCGGCCAGGTCGGCGACGGTCCCGAGCGTCACGGGCGGCTCGACGCTGTTGACGAGCTCGACGGCGGAGCGCAGCGCCTCAGCGGTGTCATGAGCGAAAGCCACGTTGACACGTTATCAGCCACCGCGTACGGTCATGCGCCATGAGCACAGTGACGCCTGACACGCGGACGGTGGACGCCGGGCGTCGGGCCGGGCTGGTCCTCGCCGTCGTCTCCGCCGTGGCCTTCAGCCTCTCCGGCCCGCTCGCCGCCGGGATGTTCGCCACCGGATGGAGCCCCGGCGCGGTGGTGCTCGTCCGCGTGGCCGTCGGCGCACTCGTGGTCCTGCCCCTCGGGGTGGTCGCCCTGCGCCGCCGCTGGGGGCTCGTGCGACGCAACCTGCGGCTGATCGTGGTCTACGGCGTCCTGGGCGTGGCCGCCACCCAGTTCTGCTACTTCGCCGCCGTGCAGCACATGCAGGTCGGCCCCGCCCTGCTGATCGAGTACTCCGCACCCGCCGCCGTGGTCGTCTGGCTGTGGCTGCGGCACGGCCAGCGGCCTGCCCCGGCCACGCTCGGCGGCATCGCGCTGGCCGCGGTGGGCCTCGTGCTGGTCCTGGACCTCACCGGAACCAGCGTCGACCTCGTGGGCGCCGGCTGGGCGCTCGGCGCGATGGTGGGCGCCTCGGCGTACTTCCTCATCAACGCCCGCCTGGACACCGGGCTGCCGCCCATGACCCTGGCCGCGGGCGGCCTCACGGTCGGCGCCGTGCTGCTCGGCATGCTGGCCGCCGTCGGGCTGCTGCCGGTGTCCGCCTCCACAGCAGCCGTCCCGCTCGCGGGCGGGACACTGCCGTGGTGGGCGGTCCTCGCTCTGCTCGGCCTCGTCACCGCGGGCGTCGCCTACACCACCGGCGTGGCGGCGGGACGCCGTCTCGGGGCACGCGCCGGGGCGTTCGCGGGCCTGCTGGAGGTCGTCAGTGCCGTCGGGCTCGCCTGGCTGCTGCTCGGCGAGCTGCCCCGCGGCATCCAGCTCGCCGGCGGTGCCCTGGTGCTGGCCGGCGTCGTCGTGGTCCAGCTCGCCGAGGCGGCCACGGCCCGCCGGCTCGCGGCCGCGGCCTGACCTCCTGCGAGGATGGGACCGTGCCCCGCGAGCTCGCCGCCCCGCCGACCGGTGCCGTCGCCGTGCCGGCCGCGGTGCGCCGGCTCGCCGGGGACGACGACGTCATCCCGGTGTGGCGCAACGAGCTCGGCGGCCTGACGTTCCGGCTCTCGGGGTCCGACGGCGACCGTTACGTCAAGTGGGTGCCGGCAGGCACCGACGGGCTCGACCTGGCCGCCGAGGCGGCCCGCCTGCGGTGGGCCGGGCGGTACGCGCCGGTCCCCCGCGTGCTCGGCACCGGCACCGACCCGGCCGGCACCTGGCTGCTGACGGCGGGGCTGCGCGGCCGCTCCGCCGTCGACCCGAGGTGGGTCGCACGGCCGGAGGCCGCCGCGCGGGCGATCGGCGCCGGCCTGCGGGCGTGGCACGAGACGCTGCCCGTGGCCGACTGCCCGTACACCTGGGACGTGGCGGTGCGTGTCGCGCGCCTGTCCCCCGCGGCGCGTGCCGCCGTCGGCCCGCCGCCCGCCGTCGACCGCCTGGTCGTCTGCCACGGGGACGCCTGCGCACCCAACACGCTGATGGCCGACGACGGCACCTGGTCCGGGCACGTCGACCTGGGCTCGCTCGGGGTGGGCGACCGGTGGGCCGACCTCGCGGTGGCGAGCATGAGCCTGGGCTGGAACTACGGCGACGGGTTCGAGCCGGCCTTCTTCGCCGCGTACGGAGTCGAGCCCGACCGCGAGCGCATCGCCTTCTACCGCCGCCTGTGGAACCTCGGCTGAGCGATTCCCCGTACGGGTGACCGCGTACCGCCGCGGCCGTCGATCGCGGCAAGGTTACGCAGTTCACCCGATGCGGGAGCGGGACGGGCCGCCTAGCGTCGAATTTGTCCAGTTTCCTGACGAACAGGAGTTCACCATGCGTTGGCGTTCGACCCTGGTCGCCGCAGTGGCCGGAGCGGCCGCACTGCTCGCGCCGATCGTTGTCGCCCCGACCGCGTCCGCCCACGGCTGGGTCACCGACCCGCCCAGCCGCCAGGACCACTGCGCCGAGGGCACCGTCTCCTTCGACTGCGGCGGCATCCAGTACGAGCCGCAGAGCGTGGAGGCCCCCAAGGGTTCCATGCAGTGCTCCGGCGGCGGGGGCTTCGAGGTCCTCGACGACGACTCCCTGCCGTGGCCGCGCACCACCATCGGCAACTCGGTCACGATGAAGTGGCAGCTCACCGCCATGCACGCGACCAGCACCTGGGAGTACTTCGTCGACGGCGTCCTGCACCGGACGTTCGACGACGGCGGCGCCCAGCCGAACTCCGTCGTCGAGCACCGGCTCGAGAACCTGCCGGCCGGCGACCACACCATCCTGGCGCGCTGGAACATCGCCGACACCGTCAACGCCTTCTACGCGTGCGTCGACGTGACGGTCGACAGCAACGGCGTCCCCGACCCCGACCCGACGCCCACCCCGGACCCGACGCCGACGCCGGACCCCGAGCCCGGTGACTGCGAGGCGGCAGCGTGGGACCCGGACGCCGTCTACCTGGGCGGTGACGAGGTCTCCTACGACGGCCACACCTACCGGGCCAAGTGGTGGACCACCGGCGAGGACCCGGCGGCCTCCGGCCAGTGGGGCGTCTGGAACGACCTCGGGGTCTGCTGACCCACCCCTCGACGCATCGAGCGTGCCGGGTTCTTCCCCTCCCGTCGGCGGAGGGGAAGAACCCGGCACGCTCGATGCCGTCTCGGGCAGGCATCCGGGGAAGCCGTCGGGGTCGCCCGCCGGGAGGGGCTGACACAATGACGGCACGATGACTGCCACCGACTCCGCCGCCCCGTCCACGACCACCGCGCTCCCCCGGGCCGCCGGCACCCTGCTGCCGCACCTGCCCGCCCCGACGGGGTCGGCACCGGACCCGGACGCGCTGTTCGAGGGGTTCGGCGAGTGGGCGGCGTCGTCCGGCCGCCCCCTGTACCCGCACCAGGAGGAGGCGCTGCTCGAGCTCATGACGGGCTCGCACGTCGTCCTGGCCACCCCGACCGGGTCGGGCAAGTCGATGGTGGCGATGGGCGCCCAGTTCGCGGCCCTCGCTGCACGCCGGTCCGGGATGGGCGGCCGCACGTACTACACGGCTCCGCTCAAGGCGTTGGTCAGTGAGAAGTTCTTCGACCTGGTCGCCGCGTTCGGATCCCGAAACGTCGGCATGATGACCGGCGACAGCGCCGTCAACGCCGACGCCCCCATCATCTGCTGCACCGCCGAGATCCTCGCGAACCTCGCGCTGCGCAACGGTGCCGGCACCCCGGGCGAGGACGACTTTGTCGGCCAGGTCGTCATGGACGAGTTCCACTACTACGGCGACCCGCAGCGCGGCTGGGCCTGGCAGGTGCCCCTGCTGGAGCTGCCGCACACCCAGTTCCTGCTCATGTCCGGCACCCTCGGCGACACGACCCGCCTGCGCGAGGACCTCACCGAGCGCACCGGCCGGGACGTCGCCGAGGTCACCGGCGCCGAGCGCCCGGTGCCGCTGCAGTTCTCCTACGTCCAGGACCCCCTGCCCGAGGTCATCGAGGAGCTCGTCACCACCCACCGCGCCCCGGTGTACGTGGTGCACTTCACCCAGAAGGACGCCGTCGACCGCGCGCAGGCGCTGCTCAGCACCAAGCTCGCCTCCAAGGACGAGAAGCAGGCGATCGTCGACGAGATCGGCGCGTTCCGGTTCGGCACCGGGTTCGGCAAGATCCTGTCCAAGTACCTGCGCGCCGGCGTCGGCGTGCACCACGCCGGGATGCTGCCCAAGTACCGTCGGCTCGTCGAGCGCCTCACCCAGAAGGGGCTGCTCAAGGTCGTCTGCGGCACCGACACCCTCGGCGTGGGCATCAACGTCCCCATCCGCACCGTGCTCATGACGTCCCTGGTGAAGTTCGACGGAGAACGCATGCGTCACCTCACCGCCCGCGAGTTCCACCAGATCGCGGGACGGGCCGGCCGCGCCGGGTACGACACGCTCGGCGAGGTACTCGTCATGGCGCCCGAGCACGTCATCGAGAACCGCAAGATGCTCGCCAAGGCCGGCGACGACCCGAAGAAAAAGAAGAAGATCGTCCGCAAGAAGGCACCCTCCGGTGCGGTCAACTGGACCGAGTCCACGTTCGAGCGCCTGCGCGACGCCCCGCCCGAGCCGTTGACCAGCCAGTTCGGCGTCAACCACGCCATGGTGCTCAACGTGCTCGCGCGCACGCGCGACGACGGGCGGCACGACGGCGGTCCGCGGCACGACGGCGGCAGCTCCGGCACCGCCGTCGACCCGGTCGAGGCGATGCGCCACCTGCTCACCGCCAACCACGACACCGCGGCCCAGCAGGCGGCCCACGTGCGCCAGGCGCTGCGCATCTACCGCTCCCTGCGCGTGGCCGGCGTCGTCGAGAAGGTCCGCGTCCCCGACGACTCCCGACCCGCCGGCTACCGGCCCAGCGTCCGGCTCGAGGTCGACCTGCCGCGCGACTTCGCGCTCAACGCTCCCCTGTCCCCCTTCGCCCTGGCGGCCATGGACCTGCTCGACGTCGAGTCGCCCACGCACGCCCTCGACGTCGTCTCCGTCATCGAGGCCACCCTCGACGACCCGCGCCAGATCCTGTACGGCCAGCAGAAGAAGGCCCGCGGCGAGGCAGTCGCCGCGATGAAGGCCGAGGGCATCGAGTACGACGAGCGCATGGAGCTGCTCGAGGAGGTCACCTGGCCCCGCCCGCTGGCCGACCTGCTCGAGCCCGCGTTCGCCCAGTACAAGCAGTCCAACCCGTGGGTCGCGGGCGCCGAGCTCGCGCCCAAGTCCGTGGTGCGCGACATGCTCGAGCAGGCGATGACCTTCGCCGAGCTCGTCAGCACCTACGGGCTGGAGCGCACCGAGGGCGTCGTGCTGCGCTACCTCGCCGACGCCTACCGCGCGGTGCGCCAGGTCGTGCCCGAGGAGCACCGCACCGAGGAGGTCACCGAGATCGTCGAGTGGCTCGGCGAGCTCGTGCGCGGCGTCGACTCCTCGTTGCTCGACGAGTGGGAGCGCCTCCAGAACCCCGTCGACGACGACGCCGACGACGTCGTGCAGGGCGAGCTCGCCGACGCCGGCGCCGAAGCGCCGGCACGGCCCGTCAC
This sequence comes from Isoptericola chiayiensis, assembly GCF_013149805.1. Taxonomy (GTDB): domain Bacteria; phylum Actinomycetota; class Actinomycetes; order Actinomycetales; family Cellulomonadaceae; genus Isoptericola; species Isoptericola chiayiensis. The sequence continues at coordinate 42,490 of NZ_JABEZT010000008.1, read as the reverse complement.
CGGCAACCCGCGTGCGTTCCGGCGCCTCGTGCGCAACGCCATGTTCCGCCGCGTCGAGCTCGCCGCCCGCGAGGACTACGACGCCCTCGAGGCCCTCGACAAGGCGTCCGGCTGGGACGGGGACGCCTGGGCCGACGCCCTGGAGGACCTGTTCGAGACGCAGGGCGACGACGCCATCGGCTTCGGGGCGAACGCCCGCGCCACCGCGCTGCTGACCATCCTCGAACCCGGCGCCGAGCCGCCCGCCGGCGCCACGGCGTCGGACGGGGCCGCCCTGGCGACCGTGCCGGCCGACACCTGGTGGGTGCGACAGGTGCTCGACGACACGAACGGCGACCGCGACTGGGCGATCACCGCCCTCGTCGACCTGCCGGCCTCCGACGAGGCGGGGATGCCGGTGGTCCAGGTGCTGCAGGTCGGGCGGCTCTAGCTCAGAGCAGGCCGACGACGCCGCGGATCAGCGTCGCAGCGCCGCCCACGTAGGCGAGCACGATGAGCACGCGTCGCATCGCTATCGGCGAGACCCGCGGGGCCAGCACCTCGCCGATCGCGAGGCTGCCGAGAATCGCCACCATGAGCAGCACCCACTGCCAGGGCGCCATCGACGGGAACGAGGCGTCCGCGAGCACCAGCTTGGCGACCAGCGCGGCGAGGGCGTTCGCGGCGAAGAACGGCTGCGCGGTGGCGGCGAACCGCTTCGGGTCCCAGCCGCTGAGCACCGCGTAGACCGCCACCGGCGGCCCGCCGATGCCCGCGGCGACCGACCCGATCCCGCTGCCCGCACCCGTGACCGCGAGCGGCCAGCGCACCTCCGGGTCGACCGGGTGCGCGCCCTCGCGGCGCAGGCGGGTCGTGAGCACGGCCAGCGTCATCGCGGCGACGACGAACAGCCCGATCGTGATCTCGAGCGCCGGGGCGCTGACGTCCCGCAGCAGCAGCGCCGCCGGCACCGTCACCACCAGCGAGGAGAGGGTCAGCCAGGCGAACTTGCGCCACTCGACGTCCCGGACGACCCGACCGAGGATGATCGCCGACGCCGTCGCGCCCGCCAGGTTGACGAACAGCACGCCCTCGAGCGGCCCCACGATGAGCACGATGAACGGCCCCGCCACGAGACCGAAGCCCATCCCCGACACCCGTTGGAGCACTCCCCCGACGAGGATGGCGAGGACGAGGAGTGCGAGCACGGGCCCCACGGTACGCGGTGGCCGGGCCGACGACGGCGCGCACGTCCCTCCGTCGGCCGGCGCGACGTCGGGCACACTGGGTCGATGGCCCGCCACCAGTCCGCCGCGTCCACGCCGGCCGTGCTCGCGCTCGCCCGCGCGGGCGTCGCCCACGAGCTGCACCCGTACGAGCACGACCCGCGCACCGAGCTGAGCTACGGCCTCGAGGCCGCCGCCGCGCTCGGTGTCCCGGCCGAGCAGGTGTTCAAGACGTTGATGACCGACGTCGACGGCGAGCTGGTGGTCGCCGTCGTCCCCGTCACCGGGAGCCTGGACCTCAAGGCGCTGGCGCGCGCCGTGGGCGGCAAGAAGGCCGCCATGGCGCCGGTCGCCCGAGCCGAGCGGGCCACCGGGTACGTCGCCGGAGGCATCTCTCCCCTGGGTCAGCGTGGCGCGCACCGCACGGTGCTGGACGCATCTGCCGCCGACTTCGACGCCGTGTTCGTCTCGGGAGGGCGCCGCGGGCTGGACGTCTCGGTCGCTCCGGACGACCTCGTCCGCCTCACCGACGCCGTCGTCGCCTCGGTCGCGCGCTGACCGGCTCCGCGAGACGTCAGGCCGGCTGGTAGGCCGGGTACCGGGTATCCGTCGAGACGATGTCCTTGCCCAGGGGGAGCAACGAGATCGGGATCATCTTGAGGTTCGCGATGCCCAGCGGGATCCCGATGATCGACACGAACAGGGGCACCGCGGTGATGATGTGCCCCAGGGCCAGCCACCAGCCGGCGAAGACGATCCAGACGATGTTGCCGAGCACGGACCACCCACCGGCACCGGGCCGGTCCACCACGGTCCGACCGAACGGCCACAGGGCGTAGCCCGCGATGCGGAACGAGGCGATCCCCCACGGGATCGTCACGATCAGGACGCAGCAGATGATGCCGGCGAGAGCGTAGCCCAGCGCGAGCCAGAAGCCCGAGAGCACCAGCCAGATGACGTTGAGGATGGCCTTCACACCGACGATTCTCCCACCGGGCCGCGGGCGTGGGGATCCGGGAGGACCCGGAGATCGACCCGAGGTTCCTACACTGGCCCCATGCCCACGCTCCACGACCGTGTCCTGGCCGCGCGCACCCGCATCGACGACGCCGCCCGCACCGCGGGCCGCGATCCGTCCGAGGTGCGGCTGCTGCTGGCGACCAAGACGCAGGACGCCGGCACGGTGCTCGAGGCCGTGCTCGCGGCGACCGAGATCGCCGCGGACCGCGGGGACGACGGCGCCGTCCTCATCGGGGAGAACCGGGTCCAGGAGCTGGTCGCCAAGGCGCCGGACCTCGCGGACCTCGTGGCGGCCGGGCGCCTCGAGGTGCACATGATCGGGAACCTGCAGCGCAACAAGATCAACCAGATGCTGCCCACCGTCACCGTACTGGCCAGCATCGACCGCCTGCCGCTCGCCGAGGCGGTGGCGCAGCGCTGCACCCGGGCCGGCCGGGTCCTGGACGTGATGGTGCAGGTCAACGTCTCCGCGGAGTCCTCGAAGTCCGGTGCCGCGCCGTCGGACGCCACGGCACTGGCCACCGCCGTCGCCGCCCTCGACGGGCTGCACCTGACCGGGTTCATGACGGTCGGCGCGAACACGTCCGACGAGGCCGAGGTGCGCGCCGGGTTCGCCCGGCTGCGCGAGGTGCGCGACGAGGTGCTCGCCTCCGGCGCGCCGGGCACCCGCGACGCCCGCGAGCTGTCCATGGGCATGTCCACCGACCTCGAGCTCGCCGTCGCCGAGGGCGCCACCACCGTCCGTGTCGGCACGGCGGTCTTCGGAGAGCGCCCGGCCGCCTGACCGAGTCCGGTCAGCCCGGACCGTCGAGCGCGCGGGCGGCCACCTCGAGCACGTGCCGGTAGGTGCGCCGCGTCGCACGGGACATCGCGATCTCGCACGCCCGGTTGCACGAGGCGTGCTCCACGGCGTCGAGCCGCTCGACGTCTCCCGCCTCCGCGGCGGTGGCCGACGCGGTCAGCTCGGGGTGCAGCATCCCGCGGTCCCCCGCGAACCCGCAGCATCCTGCGTCCACGGGCACGTGCACCGTCCGTGCCACCGCGTCCGCCACGGTGCGCAGGTCGTGGTCGATCCCTGAGCGGGTCGAGGCACAGGTGGGGTGCAGGGTCAACGAGTCCACGGGTCGGATCCGCCCCTGCGCGATGCGGGGCAGGACGTCCCTGGCGACGAACGTGACCGCGTCCTGGACCTCGGTGGCACGCGGATCCCCGGCGGCGCGGGCGTCGGACATGATCCGCGCGACACCCTCGGTGCAGGAGCTCGCGTCAACCACGACCGGCACGTCGTGGCCGATCCGGTCGCGGGCCTGCGACACCGCCTGCAGGACATGCTCCGCCATCCGGGCGTGGCCGTCGGTATACCCCTTGGAGGACCACGGGGTTCCGCAGCAGAGACCGTCGACACCTGCCGGCACGGCGAGTCCGACGCCGGCCTCCTCGCACAGTCGCGCTAGCGCCGCCTGCACCCCGGGGCCGTCGTCGGCCGGCGCGAACAGCGCCCCCTGACAACTCGGCAGGAACACCGCGGCGGCACGACCCTGGACCTCGCGGCCGCCGGTCCCACGGCTGCGCGCACGGCCGCCGCCCGGCAGGTCGGGGGTCCATCGCGGAACCGTGTCGTGCCCCAGCACCGCCCGCGCGGCCGCGTTGGGCAGCTCGACCCACGGCGCCGGGACCCGTCGCAACGTGTCGAGCACCGCCCCCGCGGCAGACGTCAGGACGGACCAGTGCCGGGCGGTGCCCCGCCAGACCTCCTGCTCCAGACGCCCGCGGTCCTGAGACCGCAGCCGTTTCACCAACGCACCGGTGTCGATCCCGACGGGGCACGCCGTGGCGCACATGCCGTCCGCCGCACAGGTCTCGACGCCGTCGTAGCGGTAGGCGTCGTCGATCTCCCGGACCAGCGCCGTGTCGCCCGCCGCGTCTGCCAGAGCGCGGGCCCGTCGGGCGACGATGCGCTGCCGCGGCGTCAGCGTGAGGTCCTTGCTGGGGCACACCGGTTCGCAGTACCCGCACTCGACGCAGCGGTCCACCTCCTCCTCCACGCGGGCTACCGGTTTGAGGTCGGCCAGGTGGGCACGGCTGTCGTCCGTCAGCAGCACGCCCGGGTTGAGGATGCCGACGGGGTCGAACGCGTCCTTCAGCTCACGCATCACGGCCACAAGACCCGCCGAGTACTGCCGTGGCACGAACGGTGCCATGGCACGCCCGGTGCCGTGCTCGGCCTTGAGGTTGCCGCCGTGGCGCAGCACCAGGTCGACGAGGTCCTCGGTGAACGCCTCGAGGCGGGCCACCGACGACGGGTCCTCCAGGTCGTCGGTGAGCATGAAGTGCAGGTTGCCGTCCTTGGCGTGCCCGAACACGACGGGGTCGACGTACTCGTGCTCGACGAGGAGCGCGGCGAGCTCGCGGCAGGTGTCCGCCAGGTGCTCGACGGGTACGACGACGTCCTCGAGCAGCGCCGTCGTGCCCTCGGGACGGGCCCCGGCGACGGCGGCGTAGAGCCCCTTGCGGACCGCCCACAGGTCGGCACGCACGGTGGTGTCGCTCGACAGCTCGATCGGGACGACGGCCGGCAGTCCGTCGAGGAACGGACGGGCGGCCGTGAGACGCCCACGCAGCTGGACCTCGTCGTCGGCGCGGTACTCGACGAGCACCGCGGCGTGGCGGTCGACCTCGAGCCCGTGCAGCGCCGCGGGGACGTGCTCGGCACGCTGCGCCACCCGCAGGGACGTGGCGTCCATCAGCTCCAGAGCGGCCGCGCCGGTGGCGACCAGGCCGGGCAGCGCCGCGGCGGCTGCCTCCACGTCCTCGAGCACGAGCAGGCCGGTGGCCGCCGCGCGCTGGACGGGCACCGTCCGGAACACGGCCTCGGCCACGAACCCGAGCGTGCCCTCAGAACCGACGACCAGACCGCGCAGCAGATCCACGACGTCGGTGGCATCACAGAAGGCGTTGATCCCGTAGCCCATGGTGTTCTTCATCGCGAACCGCTCTGCGATCTCGGCGACGGCCCCCGGGTCGTGCCGCACCCGGTCCCGGAGCCGCTCCAGCGTCGCGACGAGTCCCGGCTCGGCGGCCCGGAGGCGGTCGGCGGCGTCCGGTGCCGCCGTGTCCACGACTGTGCCCGAGGCGAGCACCACCGTCATGGACTCCACCGTGCGGTAGCTGTTGTGCTCCGTGCCGGCGGCCATGCCGGAGGAGTTGTTGGCCACGACACCGCCCACCGTGCATGCCGACTCGCTGGCCGGGTCGGGGCCGAGAGCACGTCCGTAGGGTGCCAGACGGGCGTTGACCGCACGCAGCGTGGCCCCTGGCTGCACGCGGACCCTGGCTCCGCCGTCGAGCACCTCGATCCCGCGGAACCCGCGTCGCGTGTCCAGCAGCACGCCCGTGCCGCACGCCTGCCCGGACAGGCTCGTGCCCCCGGCCCGCAACGTCACGGGAGCGCCGTGCCGCGCTGCCGTGGCGAAGGTCCGGGCCACCGCCGCGGCGTCGGGCGCGATCGCGACCACCTCGGGCACGAGCAGGTAGTGGGAGGCGTCGTGCGCACGCACGTGTCGGTCCAGGGAGCGCCCGAGCACCTGGTCGGCACCGAGCTCCCGCGTCAGGTCGTCGAGCAGGTCCACACGAATCCTTCCTGGGCCACGAACGCCCCCGCAGCGACGCGGTCGGCCAGCAGCAGCGCGCCGTCCACCGGGTCGCCGACGGGGGCACGGACCTCCACGTCGGGGCGCAGGTCGGCGACGGTCGCGACGAACTGCCGTGCCAGCACGCGAGCGTTGGAGAGCCCGCCGGTGAGGGAGACGACGCCGGGCAGGTCCGTGCCGAGCGCCGCGACGACGCTGCGAGCCGCCTCCCGGCCCGCCGTCGCAACGACCCGGTGGGCCGCGGGGTCCTCCCGCTCGGCCAGTCCGACGACGTCGGTCGCGAACTCGGCGACCACGCCGGCACGGTCGGGGCGCGGATAGAGCTGCCCGGGCCAGGTCGCCGGGTCACCGAACCGTCGTCGGGCGGCGGCGAGCAGCGCGCTACCCGAGGCATCGACACCGTCGAAGGCACGGACCGCGGCCTGCAGCCCGGCCAGACCGACCTGCGCCCCGCTGCCGCGGTCCCCCAGCAGGTGGCCCCAGCCGTCCACGCGTCGCCACGACCCGGGACGTCCCGGATCCCCGCCCACGGCGACCGCCCCGGTCCCGAGGACCACGGCGGCGCCCGCGGCTCCGGCGAGCGCACCCAGGTGCGCGGTGACGGCATCGATCGCGACCGCTGCCGGCGCACCGGCCGCGGCCCGGACCGAGCGGGCGAGCCCGGTCGGGTCGGTCACCAGGCTCCCGAGCCCCGTGCCACCGACGGCGACCCCGTCCAGGACCGCAGTGTCGACGGGCCAGGTCTCGCGGGCTCGTTCCACGAGCGCCAGCACCACCCCCGGCACGGTGCTGCCGCCCGCCTCGACGCCGGCCCGCGACCCGCTGCGCTCCCACCGGGTGGCGCCGTGCTCGTCGCGGAGCGCCACGCGGCTGCCGGAGCCACCGACGTCGATCGCCAGGACGGTCATGCGCCGGGCTCCGCGGCCCGTCCGGCCGCGAGCGCCCCACGGACCGACGCGCCGGTCTCCCGGAGCAGCTCTCGGGCCCGGTCGGGGTCGACATCGCCGAGGGCGACGACGATCGCCGTCTTGAGCTCGCCGTCCGAGCGTTCGAGCAGGAACCGTGCCGCGTCCTCGTCGAGGTCGGTCGCCTCCCGCAGGATGCGGACGGTCCGCTCCCGCAGCTTCGCGTTGGTGGCGACGACGGAGACCATGAGGTTGCCGTAGGTGCGCCCGACGGCGATCATCAGCGCCGTCGAGAAGCTGTTGAGCACGAGCTTCTGCGCGGTGCCGGCCTTCAGCCGCGTCGACCCGGTGACGACCTCGGGCCCGGTCCGCAGCACGAGGTTCGTGTCGACGCCGGCAGCGAGCGGCGCCCCGGGGTTGCTGGACACGAGCACGGTGTACGCCCCGGCACGTCGGGCCGCGTCGAGCGCGCCGCCGACGTACGGGGTCGTGCCGCTGGCCGCCAGCCCGATCACGACATCGTCGGGGCCGATCCCGGCGGCGTCGCGCTGACCCTCGGCCGCGGAGTCCTCGGCGTCCTCGACGGCGCGGACCAGGGCCTCCCGGCCGCCGGCGATGTGCCCGACGACCCGACCGGGCTCGAGGTTGTAGGTGGGCATCAGCTCGCTGGCATCGAGGACGCCCAGGCGGCCCGAGGTCCCGGCACCGAAGTAGTGCACGCTCCCCCCGCGGCGGAACCGTGCGGCGGCTGCGTCCACCACCGTGGCGAGGTCGGGCAGCACGTCGGCCACGGCGTCGACGGCGGTCCGGTCCTCGGCGTTGATCCGGCGCAGGACCTCGAGGATGGGGACGTCGTCGATGTCCGCCGTGCCGGGGTGCCTCAGCTCGGTGGGCGACAGCGCGTGGCTCATCGGACCTGCTCCACGGGCTCCACGGTCGCCGGGCGGGACGGGTGACGCAACGACAGCAGCCCGCCGACCGCGAACGTCACGAGCACGCCCAGCAGCGGGTACCACTGCCAGGCGACCCACACCTCACCGGTGACGTACTTCTCCATCACGAAGAAGTACAGGTTCACCCCGACGGCCGCGACGAACGCGACGTTCGCGTCGAGCGCCGTGGCCCGCTTGTTCACGATGCCGAAGACGAAAGCTCCCAGGAGCCCGCCGTAGGTGATCCCGGCGATGCCGAGGGCGAGCACGACGATGTTGCCCTCGTCGGACTGGAAGAAGACGGCGGGTGCGATGAACGCCAGGCCCCAGCCGATGGTGGCCCACCGCCCGACGCGAAGGCCCTGCTCGTCGGTGATCGGCGTGCGGCGCAGCTTGGCGTACACGTCGGTGACGGTCGAGGAGGACAGCGCGCTGAGCGAGGACGACAACGTACTCATCGCGGCCGCGAGGATGGCGGCGAGCAGGAGGCCGGACACGCCCGCGGGAAGACCTTCGACGATGAACCTCGGGAAGATCTCGTCGTCCCGCGTCAGGCCGAGCTGGTCGGGCGTCATCTGGTCGTAGTACCCCCACAGCGCGAGACCCACCAGCAGGAACACGGAGAACTGGACGAAGACCACCACGCCGGACCAGATGAGGGCCTTCTGCGCCTCGACCTTGCTGCGGCAGGCGAGCAGCCGCTGCACGACGAGCTGGTCGGCCCCGTGGGACGCCATGGCGAAGACCGCACCGCCGAGCAGGGAGGCGACGAACGACGACGAGTCGGAGATCGGATTCCCGGAGAAGACGAACAGCTGCAGCTTGCCCGCTTCGGCAGCCTGCGTCAGCCAGCCGCCACCGGTCTGTACCGAGATCACCACGATCGCGAGTACGCCACCGAGCACGTACAGGAGCATCTGGGCGACGTCGACCCAGACCACGGCCCGGATGCCGCCGATGAACGTGTACAGGATGGTGACGACGGCCAGCACCACGATGATCGTGAAGTAGTTGGTGCTGATGCCCAGACCGTCGAGGATCAGCTTCAGCGGGATGGCCGCTGCCAGGACCCGCACGCCGTCGGCCAGCAGGCGCGTGAACAGGAAGGTCACGCCCGCGGTGGTCTGGGTGCTCGACCCGAACCGCTTGCCGAGGTAGGCGTAGGCGGTGACCATCTCGCCGTCGTAGTAGCGCGGGAGCATGAGGAAGGCCACGACCACCCGGCCGAGCAGGTAGCCGAGTGCGACCTGCAGGAACGAGATGTTCCCGACGAAGCTCATCACCGGGGTCCCGACCACGGTCAGGGCGCTGGTCTCGGTGGCGACCACCGACAGGCACACGGCCCACCATGGCAACCGGCGGCTGCCCAGGAAGTAGTCGCGCAAGCCCTTCTGCTTGCCGCTGAGCTTCAGGCCCAGCCAGGCGGTCGCGGCCAGATAGGCGACGATCACCACCAGGTCGACGGTCTGCAGCATGTGTCTCGTTCTCCCTCGTCGGTCGTGGGTAGCTCGGTCAGTGGACGCGGAGCGTCTCGGGCAGGGTGGGCAGGGGTTCCGGCAACCGGAGCGGACCGGCACCCGGCGAGAGCCGGCCGGCCACCGTGCCGTGCCCGGCACCGGTGACGGACGGCAGCGTGGCCGGCAGACCGTGCCAGGTCAGCCAGCCGATCAGGGCCATCAGCGAAGCCTCCTTGGCGCCCTCGGGCAGCCCGACGGCGTCGTCGGTCGTGGTGAGCGGCACGTCGCCGAGCGCTCGCCGCAGCGCGGCCAGCAGCACCGGGTTGCGTGTCCCGCCTCCCGAGGCGACGACCGACCGGACGCCGTGCGCCACGCACGCGTCGGCGACGGTGCGTGCCGTGAGCTCGGTGAGCGTGGCGACCACGTCGGGTCCGGTCGCCTCGGGCCGTTGGCTCAGGAACCGGTCGAGGTAGTCGCCGTGGAACAGCTCCTTGCCCGTGGACTTCGGCGCGCGCAGGGCGTAGTAGGGCTCCGCCATCAGGTCGGTGAGCAGTTCAGGGACGACCTCGCCGCGCGCGGCCAGCTTCCCGTCCCGATCGAAGCCGCGCGGCTGCCCGGTGATCCGGCGGGCGGCGATGTCAATGAGCGCGTTGGCCGGCCCGGTGTCGAAGGCGATCGTGTCCTCGCCGGGGGCGACGACGGTGATGTTCGCGATGCCGCCCAGGTTGAGCGCCGCCGTCGGCTCGTCGCCGCCGGCGAGCAGCAGGTGGTCCAGGATGCTCGCCAGCGGCGCGCCCTGACCTCCGGCAGCCACGTCGCGCGAGCGTACGTCGGACAGGACTGGGCAGCCCGTCCGCTCGGCCACCCAGGCGGGCTGCCCGAGCTGCCAGGTCGCCGTCACGACGCCGTCGGTCACGTCGTGACGGACCGTCTGGCCGTGCATCACCACCAGCTCGCACTCCGCACCGGAGTCCGCGACGGTCTCGGCGACCGCTTCAGCGCACAGGCGTCCGAGGCGGGCGTCGACGCTGCTCACCAGCGACAGCGGGACGTCTCGCGGCTCGAGCAGCCGCAGGATGTCGTCCGCGAGCGCGTCGGGGAACGCCACCTCGCGCCGGGCGAGCAGCCGGAGGTCCAGCGCGGAGCCGTCCAGCGCGAGGTCCACGAGCGCCACGTCCAGGCCGTCGGCGGACGTGCCCGACATCAGGCCGGCGACGATCATCGCCCACCCCCCGCCAGCAGTCGGACGGCCGCGTCGGCCGTGGCCCGCCCGGTGCCGTAGGCGAGGACGGCCGACGTACTGTCGCCGTCGGTCCCCTCGAACCACTGCTCGAGCGAGGAGGGCACACCGGTGTGCAGCACGACCGTGCCGGGACGGCCGATGAGTGGCGCGAACCGGCGCCGCTCCTGGTCGGAGCCGGGCGCCTCCCGAGTCACCAGCACGACGGGTCGCTGCGGGTCGTCGGTGCTGCCGGGCAGCACGTCGTCCGGTCGGTACATCCTGAGGTCCTCCCATCGGCGGTGCAGGGCGTCGGTGACGTGGCGTCCGCGGTGTCCTGCCGCGTGATCGGTCCGTCGCCGCAGGTCGACGACGACCGGTGCGGTGATCACCGGGCGCGGCGGCCCGGCCCAGCGGACAGCGGCCCGCGCGGCCGTCCGACCGACCTCGGCGAGGTTGTGGAGCGCGCGGGTGGCGGCCTCCAGCCCGGACGGCGCCGTCGCGCGCTCGCGCCGCGCTCGTTGCGCTGCGGCACAGCGCGCGTTGCGCTCGGCGGACGCGGCCAGCCGGTCCGCCGTGAGACGCCCGGAGGCGAGGGCGGCGGTCAATGCGTCGACGGCGTCGGCGAGGAGGCTTGCGTCGTCCCGCCCGGCGGTCGTGCCCAGGCACAGCAGGTCGGCTCCCGCCTCGATCGCGCGGACGGCCGCCTCGCCGACGTGCGTGCCGTCGGAGACGGCACGCATGTCGAGAGCGTCGGTGATGACAGGTCCGTCGATACCGAGCTCGCGTGCGAGCGCGACCGTGGCCGGCTCCAGCGAGGCCGGCCCCGGCCCCAGCTCGGGTACCACGACGTGCGCGACCATCACGGCGTCCATGCCCCCGGCCGTCCCGCCGGCGTGCTGGGCGTCGACGAACGGCACGAGGTCTGTCCGACGCAGGGCGTCGAGCGAGCGGTCGACGCGGGGCAGGCCGACGTGCGAGTCGACGGTCGTGCTCCCGTGGCCCGGGAAGTGCTTGGCGCAGGCGCCGACCCCACCGCGTCGCAGCCCTCGGACGAATGCTCGCCCGTGCCGTGACACCTTGCCGGCGTCGTCGCCGAAGGCCCGCGTCCCGATCACCGGGTTGCCAGGGGTGTCGACGTCCAGCACCGGTGCGAGGTCCAGGTCCACGCCGCACGCGGCCAGCAGGCGCCCCAGGGCGCTCGCCACGTCGGCGGTCAGCCGTACGTCGTCGATCGCGCCGAGCGCTGCTGCCGACGGGATCGACGAGCCGGTCGCGGCCTCGAGACGCGAGACGTCGCCACCCTCTTCGTCGATCGTCACGAGCAGGTCCGGAGCGGCGTCGTGGAGCGCGGAGGTGAGGGCCGCCGTCGTCCGGACGTCCGGGGTGTTGTGCCCGAAGAGGACGACACCGGCGAGCCCGTCGCGGGCGGCGTCGAGGAGCCAGTCGGGGGCCGAGGTCCCGGTAAAACCGGGGAGCAGCACGCCGAGCACCGCTCGGCGCAGTGTCGTCGGCCCGTGTGCTCCCTCATGGTGCAGCGCCGTCATCCCTTCACCGCCCCGGACGTGAGGCCGGCGGCGAGACGTCGCTGGACCAGGATGAAGAAAACCATCACCGGAACGGTGATGAGGGTGGACGCGGCCATGATGGCTCCCCACTCGTTGGAGAACTGCCCGAAGAAGGAGCGCAGCCCGATGGCCACGGTGTAGTTCTCGGTGGCGCCGCCGAGCAGCGTCATCGCGAACAGGAACTCGTTCCAGGCGGTGATGAAGCTGAAGATGCTGGTGGCCACGAGGCCGGGTGCCACCAGGGGAAGGAGAATCGACCGGAACATCCGGCCCCAGCTCGCCCCGTCGATGTAGGCAGCCTCCTCGAGCTCCACCGGGACGGCCGCCACGAAGCCACGCAGCATCCAGATGCCGAACGGCAGGGCGAGCGCGACGTAGACCACGATCAGGCCGAGCAGGGTCTCGAGCAGCTGCAGGTTGCGGACCTGGACGAAGAGCGGGATCACCAACGCCTCGAGCGGGACCATCTGGACCACGAGGATCATCAGCAGGATCTGAGTACGCAGGCGGAACCGGAAGCGCGCGACCGCCACCGAGGCCAGCAGGGCGAGGACCGCGGAGACCAGGACGGTCACCAGCGCCACCACGGCCGAGTTGCGCAGGAACACGTCGAACCCGCCCTCGGTCAGGACGAAGCGGAAGTGCTCCACGGTCGGCTCGGCGGGCACGAACGACGTGCCCAGGCCGGCCTTCGCGTCGAACGCGCTGACCAGCATCCAGTAGGCAGGGAAGAGGGTGAAGACGAGCAGCGCCACGACCGCCACGGCCTTGCCGACCTGTGCTCTCGGCGTCGGGCGCCGGACGCTGAGGACGCTCACAGCTCCTCCTCCTTCAGGATCGTACGGACGTAGACGACGGTGATCGCGAGCAGCATGAGGGTCAGGAGCACCGCGATAGCCGCGCCGAACCCGTAGCGGTTCTGGCCGAAGGACTCGACGTAGGACCAGACACCGAGGTTCAGCACCTCGCGATTGGTCCCGGCGCCCCCCGGCATCAGGAAGACCTGCGCGAACACCTTGAAGTCCCAGATCGTCGACATGATGATCACGACGGCGAAGACCTGCCGCAGCTGCGGGACGATGATCGAGAAGAAGCGGCGCCAGCCCCCGGCACCGTCGATCTCGGCCGCCTCGATCAGCTCGCGCGGCACGCCGAGCAGTGCCGCCAGCACGGTCACCGTCACGAACGGGAACCCGTGGTGGACGATGTTGAGCAGCACGATCGCGTAGAAGCTCCACCGGTCGGTGAACCAGTTCACCGGTGCGTCCTGGAGTCCGAGCGACTGCAGGACGTGGTTGAACACGCCGCGGTCCGCGTCGAAGATCCACACCCAGACGTAGGTGCCGGTCACCGCCGGCATCGCCCAGGCCGCCATGATGCAGCTGGACACGACGGCGCGCCATGCCGTGCCGAGGGACGCCAGAAGGACCGCCACGGCGGTGCCGAACGCGACCGTCGCCGACACGGCCAGCACGGCGAAGCCGATCGTGTTCGGGAGCACGACGGACCACAGCTGCTCGGAGGTGAGGACCTCCGCGAAGTTGCCCAGGCCGATCCAGTTGGGCTCTCCGGACACGATCTGCGGCAGGCCGTAGTCCTGCAGGGAGAACAGGAACACCCGCAGCAGCGGCCAGAGCATGAGGACGGCCAGGACTGCCAGGCCGGGGGCGAGGAGCAGCCACGGGCGCGAACGAGCCACCCAGGACCGACGGGGACGGCCCGTGCGGGCGGACGACGGGCCGTCGTCCGCCCGCACGGCCACGGGGACGCTGGACGCCATGCGTCAGCTGCCCCCGTTGAGCAGGTTCGTCATCTCCTCGGCGGCCGAGGAGCTCGCGGTAGCGACGTCGGCGTTGCCCGAGAGGATCGACTGCATCATGGTCGAGGTGGTGGCCTTGGCCTGCACCGCCCCGAAGTCCGGCGACACCGGGACCGAGGCCCCGCCCTCGACGAACTGCTGCGCGAACGGCGCGACGAGGGGGTCGGTGCTGTCCAGGGTCTCCTCCAGCAGCGAGGTCTGCCCCGGGAAGTAGCCCGCCTGCTCACCCCACTGCGTGGCGAACTCACCGGTGGTCATCATCTCGATGAACGCGAAGGCGAGGTCCTGGTTCTCGGCGGTGGAGAACATGCTCAGGTGCGAGCCTCCCAGCACGGACGGCGCGATGCCGCCGTCCTGCCCCGGGATCGGCACGGCCGCGAACTTGCCCTCCATGTCGGCGTTCGCCTCCACGATCGCGCCCGGCGTCCAGGAGCCCATGACGGCCATCCCGACGTCGCCGGCTGCGAAGGCGTCGAGCACGTCGGTCTCGCGCCAGGTCGTCGCACCGGCGGAGGACAGGCCGTCCTCGGCAAGGCCGGTCCAGAACTCCAGTCCTTCCTGAGAGGCCGGGCTGTCGAGCTCGGACGTCCACGTCTCGCCGTCCTGCGAGGCGATCTGGCCGCCGGAACCCCAGATCCACGGGTACACGGTGAACTCGGCGTCGCCCGGCACCGCCACCGCGATCGTGTCCGGCAGCTCCTGCTTGATCGTCCGCGCGGCCTGCTCGAGCTCGTCCCAGGTGGTGGGCGGCTCGACGCCCGCCTGCTCGAAGATCTCCGTGTTGTACACCAGCGACCGCACGCCGGCGTACCAGGGCATGCCGTACAGGTCTCCGTCGTAGGTACCGGCGTCCACGAGGCCCTCCACGAGGTCGCCGTCCAGGCCCGCGTCGCTCACGTAGTCGCCCAGCGGGGCCAGGGCACCCGCGTCGGCGAACTCCGGCGTCCACGTGGTTCCTGTCTCCGCGACGTCCGGGGTGGTGCCGCCGGCGATGGACGTGACGAAGCGGTCGTGGGCGTCACCCCACTCGACGAACTCGACGTTCAGCTCGGCACCTGTCTGCTCGGTGAACGCCGTGGCGACACCGTCGAAGAACTCGTCGGCGCTGGGGTTGGTGCCCTGCATGATCCAGACGTCCAGCGTCTGCCCCTCGGCACCCGTCGCGCCCTGCTCGGCGTCCCCGCCGTCGGACCCCGAGCACCCGGCCACGGCGAGCATCGCCACGGCGCCGGCGGCGGCGACGGCCGCCCGGTGGGAGTCGATCCGCTTCATCGCGTTCCTCCGTCTGTTCGATCGGTGTTCCGGGCCGCGTCGTCCGGTCCGGTACTGAAACTAACTTTCTGGCCGGTGGCCTTCGGTGAAGATTAATACCAGAGGAGGGCGAACGAAACCCCCTGACCACATCGTGATCGGACGGTGACCTCGACCCGCGGCGCCGGTCGGGGGTCAGGGGACCCGGTGGATCCACTCCACGGCGGAGAACTTGCTGCGCACCAGCTCCTCTGCCCGCTCCGACTCTTCCGGTCGCAGCTCGGAGTCCTTCGTCCGGTACCGCGCAGCGAACGAGGTGGCGAACGCGTCGACGACGTCCTCGCGAGACATCCCCGTCTGCGAACGCAACGGGTCCACGCGCTTGTTGGCGCTGCGGGTGCCCTTGTCCGACATCTTCTCGCGACCGATCCGGAGCACCTGCATCATCTTGTCGGCGTCGATGTCGTAGGCCATGGTCATGTGGTGCAGAACCGCTCCCCCGGCCAGGCGCTTCTGCGCGGACCCGGCGATCTTGCCGGCGGGCGAGGCGACGTCGTTCATCCCGGAGAAGTGCGCCTCCACCCCCAGCTCTCCCAGCGCTTCGAGCACCCAGGCATCCAGGAAGGCGTACGACTGCTCGAAGCTCATCCCGTCCACCAACGACCCCGGCACCACGAGGGAGAAGGTCACGCAGTTGCCCGCCTCCATGAACATCGCGCCACCACCCGAGATGCGGCGGACGACGGTGACGTCGTGCTCGGCCACACCGTCGTCGTCGATCTCGTTGCGGTACGACTGGAACGACCCGATGAACACGGCGCGCTCGTCCCACTCCCAGAAGCGCAGCGTCGGTCCCCGCCGACCCGCGGCGAGCTCTTCGGTGAGCACCTGGTCCAGCGCAGCGAGATGACGCGGCGGGAGGGGGCCGGGACGAAGGACCTCGAAGGTGTGGTCCTCCCACGTCGTGGCCAGGCCGAGCGCCCGGCGGACGGCCACGGCGACCGCCCAGGCGTCGAACCCCACCATCGCCACCGGACCGGCGACCACGCCCTCCCGCTCCGCCCGCTCCAGGCCGTCGGACACCTGGCGAGCGAGCTCGCTCGTCCCGGCCGACGCCGACACCCCGGTCAACGCGCGATCGATGACCTCGAGCGCGTCGTCCGGCTCCAGGAAGAAGTCGCCCGAGACGCTGACTCGCGTCAGCCGATCCTCCGCGACCTCCAGCTCGACCGCGACCAGCTTGCCACCGGGAACCTTGTACTCTCCTCGCACCGGTCCACGATAGACCCGCACGGCGGGCCCGGTGCCAGACTGGGCCTGCTGCCCGAGAGCCACGAGAGGAGACCGCACCGTGGACGGAGACCTCCTGGTCCGGCTGCGACAGATGCTGCCGAGCCTGCGGCCCGCCGAGCTGCGGATCGCCGAGACCGTCCTCGACGACCCCGTCGCCGTCGTCGGTGCCACCATCTCCGATCTCGCAGCCCGCGCCGGCGTGTCCCAGGCGAGCGTCGTCCGCTTCTGCCGCAGCGCCGGGTACCCGGGGTACCCGGGCTTCCGTATCGACCTCGCCCGGACCACCAGCCGGCGCGCCGCCGAACGCGAGAGGTCCGGGGTGGCGCAGGGCGAGATCACCCGCGACGACGACCTCGCCGAGGTCGTGTCCAAGATCGCCTTCCACGAGGCCCGCACCATCGAGAGCACCGCGAGGTCGATCGACCTCGACGCACTGGAGGAGACGGTCCGGGCAGTCGCCGCCGCGGACCGTATCGACGTCTACGGCGTCGGGGCCTCGGGGCTCACCGCGCAGGACCTGGCACAGAAGCTCTCGCGCATCGGACTGGTGTGCTTCGCCCCCATGGACTCCCACCAGCAGCTGCAGTCCGCCGCGCTGCTCGGGCCGGGTTCGGTGTCGATCGGCATCTCCCACACCGGCCGGACCGTCGAGGTCCACCAGGCCCTCACCCTGGCCGGACGGCGGGGGGCGAGCACCGTGGCGATCACCGGGTTTCCCACGTCACCGCTCGCCCGCCTGGCGGACACCGTCCTCACCACGGCGGTGCGCGAGACGCAGTTCCGCACCGGGGCGCTCGCGAGCCGCATCGCACAGCTCGCGGTGGTCGACTTCCTGTTCGTCAACGTCGCGCAGCGCCGGTTCGACGCCACGACCGCCGCGCTCAAGCACACCTACGACGCCGTGCAGCAGCACCGAATGGGGCCGGACAGCTGAGGCCGACAGGTCAGCGCGGTTCGACGCCGGCATGCAGCAGCCCGAAGACGTGCGCGTCGATCAGGGCCTCCCAGGCGGCCTCGATGATGTTCGGCCCGACACCCACCGTGGACCAGGTGTGCTGCCCGTCGGTCGTCTCGACCAGCACGCGCGTGGTCGCGTCGGTCCCGTGCTGGGCGTCCATGATGCGCACCTTGAAGTCGACCAGCTCGAACCGCTCGATGTCGGGGTACACCTTGGTCAGGGCGTGCCGGAGCGCCTGGTCGAGCGCGTTGACCGGGCCGTTGCCCTCACCGGTGACGACGATGCGCTCGCCGCCCGCGTGCAGCTTCACGGTCGCCTCGGCCAGCGCCTCGGCGTCGTGCCGGTCGGCGTTGCGGGTGCCGCCCGTGGTCTCGACGATGGCTCGCCAGGACTCGATCCGGAAGAACTGCGGCCGTGCCCCGGTGAGCTCCTCGCGCAGGATCAACTCGAACGAGGCGTCGGCGGCGTCGAACGTGTAACCCTGCGCCTCGGCGTCCTTGACCCGGTGGGTCACCCGCGTGAGCAGCTCGCCCTGGCCGGCCAGGTCGAAGCCCAGCTCACGTCCCTTGAGCTCGATGGACGCCCGGCCGGCCATGTCCGAGACGAGCATGCGCATGTCGTTGCCCACGGCGGTCGGGTCGACGTGCTGGTAGAGGTCGGGATCCACCTTGATGGCGCTGGCGTGCAGCCCCGCCTTGTGGGCGAACGCGCTCGCCCCCACGTAGGGCTGGCGCGTGTACGGGGCGATGTTGGTGATCTCCGCGACGGCGTGGGCGATCCGGGTGGACTCGGCCAGCCCGTCCCCCGCGAGCGTCGACAGGTCGTGCTTGAGGGCGAGGTTCGCCACCACGGTCACCAGGTCGACGTTTCCGGTGCGTTCCCCGTAGCCGTTCACGGTGCCCTGCACGTGCGCGCAGCCGGCCTCGACGGCGGCGAGGGTGTTGGCGACGGCGCAGCCGGAGTCGTTGTGGGCGTGCATGCCCAGCAGCCCGTCACCGGGGCGGGCGTCGCGGCCGTGCACGATGCCCAGGGTGTCCCGCAGCTCGGAGACGACGTCGGTCACCCAGCTGGGCAGCATCCCGCCGTTGGTGTCGCACAGGGCGACCACCTCGGCGCCGGCCTCGAACGCGGTCCGCACGGCCGCCGTCGTGAAGCCCGGGTCGTACCGGTAGCCGTCGAAGAAGTGCTCGGCGTCCACCACGACGCGGCGTCCCTCGCCCACCAGGAACTCGACGGTGTCGCGGATCATCGCCAGTCCCTCGTCGGGCGTGGTGCGCAGCGCGCGCTCGACGTGGCGCACGTCGGACTTGGCGACCAGGGTCACCACCGGCGCCTCGGAGTCGAGCAGCGCGCGCACCTGCGGGTCGTCCCAGGCCCGGGTGGCCGCCTTGCGCGTGGAGCCGAAGGCCGCCAGGACGGCGTTCTTGAGCTCCAGCTCCTTCGCCGCACGGCGGAAGAACTCGGTGTCCTTGGGGATCGCGCCGGGCCAGCCGCCCTCGATGAACCCGACGCCGAGCTCGTCGAGCAGCGGGGCGATCGCGAGCTTGTCGGCGATCGCGAGGTTCATGCCCTCCTGCTGCGCGCCGTCGCGCAGGGTGGTGTCGTACACGTGGAACGGGGCGGTGGCCATCGAGGGGCTCCGGGGGTGCGATCTGGACAACAAAAAAGACCCTCCGGGTACGGAAGGTCTGCGCGTCCGGCCGGGTTGGACCGGACGCGCTAGCTAATCGGGCAGCGGCGGTGGCGGTGCTGCCGGGTGCGAGTCATAGGTCACATCGTGCCACACCGCCCACCCTGCGGTCACGGAGTCCCGCACCGTGGACGTTCCGCGACCTGGCGGTGGTGAACTACCGCCCGGTACGGGGTGTTGCGTGGTGCTCCGTGCCCAACTGTGGTGCGCTGGAGGCGGCGACGACGGCGCCCGTCCGTCGCGCGAGGAGACATGACAGTGAGCGACCCACGCTACGGCCAGGACGACCCCACGCAGCCGTTCCAGCGATACCCTGAGTCGCAGGAGCCGGCGCCCGGCGTCGTCCCCGGCGGGCAGCCCGCCTGGGAGCCGAAGCCCCCGGCGGAGCCGGAGCGCGCCCGCCTGGACGTCGGCCGCTACTGGGCCGGTGCGGGGGCCACCGTGCTGGTCTGCGCGCTGCTGGGGTTCGCCGCCGCGGTGATCTTCGACGAGGTCTTCGACATCGGCCTCTACCCTCCGCCGGACGCGTTCGGCGCGGGTGAGGAGGCCTCGTGGGCGGCGGCCGGGGCGCTGTACGCCCTGGTGGCGGCCGTCGTCCTGCAGCTCCTGGTGCTGATCGCGCCGAAGGCGCGGATGTTCTTCGGCTGGCTCGTCGCCCTGACGACCGTGATCCTGGCGGTGCTGCCCTTCACGGGCGACCCCGACCCGCTGGCCGGTTCGATGACGGCTCTCACATGGCTGATCCTGGGGATCGCCGTCTACTCGATGCTCAGCGGTGTCCTGAGCCGGACCCTGGTGCGGCGTCCGCCCCGCTGACGCACGCTGCCGCCGTCGTCGGTCGCGCCCCGGACCCTGCGGCCCGGGGCGCGACCTGCGCCCGGGCTCAGGCGAGCCGGCGCATCCAGCCGTGGCGGTCCTCGGCGCGGCCGTACTGGATGTCGGTGAGCTCGGTCCGGATCGCCATGGTCAGCTCACCCGGCTCTCCGTCACCCACCACGTGGTCGAACGTCCCCCCGGCCAGGCGCCCGACCGGCGTGACGACGGCGGCGGTCCCGCACGCGAAGATCTCGCGCACGCTGCCGTCCGCGAGCCCTTCCACGACGTCGGTCAGCGGGATCTTGCGCTCGACGACGTCGAGGTCCCGGTCCGCGAGCAGGCGCAGGATCGACGAGCGGGTGACGCCCTCGAGGATGGAACCGGTCAGCTCGGGGGTGTGCACGGTGCCGTCGGCCATGACCACGAAGATGTTCATGCCGCCGAGCTCTTCGAGGTAGGTGTCGCTCGAGGCGTCCAGGAAGCACACCTGGTCGCAGCCGTTGCGCTGCGCCTCGGTCTGCGGGAGCAGGCTGGAGGCGTAGTTGCCGCCGCACTTGGCGTCCCCGGTGCCGCCCGGGCCGGCCCGGTGGTAGTCCTGCGAGACCCAGATGGACACGGGCTTGACGCCCCCGGCGAAGTACGGACCCACGGGCGAGGCGATGCACAGGTACTCGACCTCGGCCGAGGGCCGCACACCCAGGAAGGGCTCCGACGCGAACATGAACGGGCGCAGGTAGAGGCTGGAGTCCTCGCCGCCGGGCACCCAGGCCTTGTCGGTGCGCACGAGCGCCGCGATCGAGCCGATGAAGTCGTCGACCGACAGCGCCGGCAGGGCGAGCCGGTGCGCCGACCGGGCGAACCGTGCGGCGTTGGCGTCGGGTCGGAACGTCCACACCGACCCGTCGGAGTGCTTGTACGCCTTCATCCCCTCGAAGATCTCCTGCGCGTAGTGCAGGACGGCGGTCGCGGGGTCGAGCTGCAACGGCCCGTACTTCTCGACGCGGCGGTCGAGCCAGCCCGAGTCCTGGCGCCAGGTGACCCGGGCCATGTGATCGGTGAACACGGTGCCGAACTTCGGCTGGGCGAGTGCCGCCTCCCGCTCGTCGTCGGGCGTGGGGGCGTCGGTTCCGCGGACGTCGAAGAGGGCGACGAGGTCCTCGAGCTCCGCGGGGAGCACGTTGTGCGAGGTCGTGGTCATGATGGGGCCTTTCACCGGGTAACCCCTGTAGTTTTCCACGTCTCGCCGCCCGGTGGGCACCAGTACGCCGGCCACAGCGGTCACCCGTCGCAGGAGTGATCGGGGGACGGGGCGACGACCGGGTCGCAGAGGTCCGACGGCGGTGACCGGCCCGGCTGGTCCGGGCCGGTCGGCGTCGGCCTCAGCCGGAGACGCGCGCGGCGAGCTCGCGGCCGACCTCGGCCGTCGAGCGTACTCGGCTCCCCCGCTCGGCGAGGTCGGCCGCGACGGCCGCCTCGACCTTGGCGGCGGCGTCGGCCAGACCGAGGTGGTCGAGCAGCAGCGACACGGAGAGCACGGTCGCCGTCGGGTCCGCCTTGCCCTGGCCGGCGATGTCGGGCGCCGACCCGTGGACGGGCTCGAACATCGACGGTGCCGTGCGGTCCGGGTTGATGTTGGCCGACGCGGCCAGGCCGATGCCGCCGGTGATCGCGGCCGCCTGGTCGGTGATGATGTCGCCGAAGAGGTTGTCGGTGACGATGACGTCGAACCGGGAGGGGTTCGTGGTCAGGAAGATCGTCGCGGCGTCGACGTGCAGGTAGTCGGTGGTGACGTCGGGGAAGTCGGCGTTGACGGCCTCGACGGTCCGGCGCCACAGGTGGCCGGCGTGCACCAGCACGTTGTGCTTGTGCACCAGCGTCAGGTGCTTGCGGGGACGTGCCTGGGCACGGGCGAAGGCGTCGCGCACGACCCGCTCGACGCCGAAGGCGGTGTTGACCGACACCTCGGTGGCGATCTCGTGCGGCGTCCCGGTGCGCACCGAGCCGCCGTTGCCGACGTACGGGCCTTCCGTGCCCTCGCGCACCACGACGAAGTCGACCTCGCCGGGGTCGGCCAGCGGGCTGGTCACGCCCTGGTAGAGCTTGCCCGGGCGGAGGTTCACGTAGTGGTCCAGCGCGAAGCGCAGCTTGAGCAGCAGACCGCGCTCGAGCACGCCGGACGGGACCGACGGGTCGCCGATGGCGCCGAGGAGGATGGCGTCGTGCTCCTTGATGCGCGCCAGATCGGCGTCGGTCAGCGTCTCACCGGTGGCGTGCCACCGGCGTGCGCCGAGGTCGAGCTCGGTGGTCGAGATCTTGACGTCGGACCCGGCCAGCGCGGCGTCGAGCACCGTCAGCCCCTGCTCGACGACCTCGGTGCCGATGCCGTCGCCTGCCACCACTGCCAGATCGATGTTGCGCGTCATGCACCGATCCTACGCGCCTCGCGCCAGGATGCGGGACAACCGTCCCACCATCCGGACGCCCGCTAGGAGGTTCAGTACTCGCGCGAGGACAGCACGCAGAACTCGTTGCCGTCCGGGTCCGCCAGCACCGTCCACGAGGCGTCGGCCGGTTGGCCGACGTCCACCACCGTGGCACCGAGCGCCACCAGGCGGTCGATCTCCGCGTCCCGGTCGTCGCTCGTGTGCGGCGCGAAGTCCCAGTGCAGCCGGTTCTTCGATGTCTTCTCGTGCTCGACGCGCACGAACACCATCCCGGGCGGGACCTGGTGGAACTCGAACCGGTCGACGAGCTCGCGGGCCCACGGCGGCACGAGGACGCACTCCTCGTCCGAGGTGTGGGCGAACTGCCAGCCCAGCGCCTCGGCCCACCAGCCGGCCAGCGCACGGGTGTCGGTGGTCTCCACCACCGTCGAGTACCAGCGCAACGTCACGGCACGCTCACCTCACTCGGAGTAGAGGACCTTGAAGCGTTCGCAGAGGACCTCCAGGGAGGGGTCGAACTCGTGCTCCGTGCCGGCCAGCGTCCGGCGCCAGTAGCGTTCGTGGCCCTCGCGCCAGCTCGCCAGGGTGCGGTCGTTCTCCCCCTCGAGGTAGGCGAACTCCTCGGTCACGTCCGAGAACGGCACCACGTCCACCTGCGTGGTGCGGATCAGCGCCCTCGGTTCCCCCGCGCCGTCGAGCAGGATCGACAGGTCGCCCTTGCGCGGCTGCGGCTCGTCGGCCTCCGCGTACTCGACGACGAGCGACGCCGTCGCCGTCTTCGTGCCCGACAGCACGAGTGCGAGCAGCTCGTCCGCCAGCTCCGGGTTGTCACCGAAGGCCCAGGCGGGTGGCGGCACGACGTTCTCGGAACGCTCACCCACCGCTCCCCCGTGGCTCGTGCGCCCTGCCTTGGGGCGGGCTGCGTCCCAGAAGGCGGTGATGCGCTCGGCCTGCACGGTGTCGTCGAGCTGCGGCTCGCCGTCGAGCTGCGGGTCGCCCTGCCCTACGGCGTCGCCCGTGGTCACGTCGTCGTCGGTCATGGTCGTCATCCTGCCACCAACCTCCTCGCGACGTGCGCCGCGAAGTGCCGAGGTAGGCAAACATCACGCGAGGTAGGCAACTCCTTGCCCAGGTAGGCAACATCTCGGCGAGGTAGGCAACCTCTCGCCGGGGTAGGTCGCGTCCAAACCGCCGTCGCACCAGCGACGCCTACCTCACGCGTATCTGGCCTACCTCGCGGACCGCAGCGCTACCTCGCGGGATCGTTGCCTACCTCGCGGGTGGGCACCGGTCCGGACGCACGCGCGGCCGCCACCCCCGGGTCGGGGTGGCGGCCGCACGCGTCGCTCGCGACAGGGGTGGTGTCAGCGGGCGGCGCTGCCCTCCGTGTAGTCGGAGTCAGCGGGCTTGATCCACGCGAACATCTTGCGCAGCTCGCGGCCGGTGGTCTCGATCGGGTGCTGCTCGCCCTTGGCGCGCAGCTCCTTGAACTCGGGGGCGCCGGCGTCCTGGTCGGCGATGAAGCGCTCGGCGAAGGCGCCCGACTGGATGTCGGAGAGCACGGCCTTCATGTTCTCCTTCACGTCCGGGGAGATGACGCGCGGGCCGGAGACGTAGTCGCCGTACTCGGCGGTGTCGGAGATCGACCAGCGCTGCTTGGCCAGACCACCCTCGACCATCAGGTCGACGATGAGCTTGAGCTCGTGCAGCACCTCGAAGTAGGCGACCTCGGGCTGGTAGCCGGCCTCGGTCAGGACCTCGAACCCGTACTGCACGAGCTGCGAGGTACCGCCGCACAGCACGGCCTGCTCGCCGAACAGGTCGGTCTCGGTCTCCTCGGTGAAGGTCGTCTTGATGCCGCCGGCCCGCAGGCCGCCGATGCCGGCGGCGTAGGAGAGCGCCAGGTCCCAGGCCGAGCCGGAGGCGTCCTGCTCGACGGCGACGATGACCGGCACGCCGCGCCCGTCGACGTACTCGCGGCGGACCAGGTGACCCGGCCCCTTGGGGGCGACCATGAGGACGTCGTGGCCGGCCTCGGGCTTGATGTAGCCGAAGCGGATGTTGAAGCCGTGCCCGAACACGAGCGCCGCGCCCTCGGTGAGGTTCGGGGCGATCTCGTCACGGTAGAGGTCCCGCTGGACCTGGTCCGGGGCCAGGACGACCACGACGTCGGCCTCGGCGACGGCCTCGGCGACCGGCAGGACCTTGAGGCCCTGGTCGGTGGCCTTGGCCGCGGACGACGACCCGGCGCGCAGGCCGACGCGGACGTCCACGCCGGAGTCGCGCAGGTTCAGCGCGTGGGCGTGGCCCTGGCTGCCGTAGCCGATGACGGCGACCTTCTTGCTCTGGATGATGGACAGGTCGGCGGCGTCCTCGTAGAACATCTCAGCCACGGTGGTGCTCCTCTTTCCTCAGGGTTCTTGCCTCGACGGGGATTGTGCCAGGGCGCGACGTCGGGTCGCGTCGGCGTCTCAGGCGCTGCGCACTCGCTCCAGCGCCCGGTCGGTGATGGACCGGGAGCCCCGCCCGACGGCGAGGGTCCCGGACTTGACGATCTCGCGGACGCCGTAGGGCTCGAGCGCCGTGAGGAGCGCGTCCAGCTTGCTGTCGGTGCCGGTGGCCTCGATGACGACCGTGTCCGGCACGACGTCCACGACCTTCGCGCGGAACAGCTGGACCACCTCGAGCACTCCGGAGCGGGTCGCCGCGTCGGCCTTGACCTTGACCAGCAGCAGCTCGCGCTGCACCGAGGCCTCGGTGTCGAGCTCGACGATCTTGATGACGTGCACCAGCTTGTTGAGCTGCTTGGTGACCTGCTCCAGCGGGTGGTCCTCGACGTCGACCACGACCGTGATGCGCGAGATCTCCTCGTGCTCGGTGGGCCCGACGGCGAGCGAGTGGATGTTGAACGCACGGCGGGCGAAGAGGCCGGCGACCCGCGTCAGGACGCCCGGCTTGTTCTCGACCAGCACGGACAGGGTGTGACGGGACATGACTATCGGTCCTCCGCTTCAGTCTTCGCGTTCCCAGGCGGGCGAGATGCCGCGCGCGTACTGGATGTCGTCGTTGCTGACCCCGGCGGCGACCATCGGCCAGACCATGGCGTCGCGCGACACGGTGAAGTCGACGACGACGGGACGGTCGTCGATCTCGTTCGCGCGCTTGATCGCCTCGTCGACCTCGTTCTCGTGCTCGACGCGGATGCCGACGCACCCGTACGCCTCGGCGAGCTTGACGAAGTCCGGGATGCGCACGGTGCCGTGGCCGGTGTGCAGGTCGGTGTTGGAGTAGCGCTCGTTGTAGAACAGCGTCTGCCACTGCCGGACCATGCCCAGCGAACTGTTGTTGACCAGCGCCACCTTGATGGGGATGTCGTTGATGGCGCAGGTGGCCAGCTCCTGGTTGGTCATCTGGAAGCACCCGTCACCGTCGATGGCCCACACGTCCCGGTCGGGTGCGCCGACCTTGGCGCCCATCGCCGCGGGGACCGAGTAGCCCATGGTCCCGAGCCCACCGGAGTTGATCCAGGTGTTGGGGCGCTCGTACCGGATGAACTGGGCGGCCCACATCTGGTGCTGGCCGACGCCGGCGACGTAGATCGCGTCCGGACCTGCAATCTCGCCCAGACGCGAGATGACGTGCTGCGGCGCGAGGTGGCCGTCGTCCGTGGAGGTGAATCCCAGGGGGTACGTCTCGCGCCAGGTGTCGATCTGGTGCCACCAGGCCTCGATGTCCGGCTTGCCGACCTTGGCGTGCTCGGCCTCCAGGGCCGGGATGAGCTCGCCGATCACCTCGCGCAGGTCCCCGACGATCGGCACGTCGACCGCACGGTTCTTGCCGATCTCGGCCGGGTCGATGTCGGCGTGCACGATCGCCGCGTGCGGCGCGAAGCTGGACAGCTTGCCGGTCACGCGGTCGTCGAACCGGGCGCCCAGCGCGACGATCAGGTCCGCCTTCTGCAGGGCTGCGACGGCGGGCACGGTCCCGTGCATGCCCGGCATGCCCAGGTGCTGCGGGTGGGAGTCGGGCACGGCACCCCGCGCCATGAGCGTCGTCGTGACGGCCGCGCCCGAGACGTCCACGAGGCGGCGCAGCACGTCGGCCGCTCCCGAGCGGATCACGCCGCCGCCCACGTACAGCACGGGCCGGCGCGCGGTGGCCAGCAGCTTCGCGGCCTCGCGGATCTGCTTGGCGTGCGGCTTGGTCACCGGGTGGTAGCCGGGCAGCGCGAGCTCCTGCGGCCAGCGGAAGGTGGTCTGCGCCTGCATCGCCGACTTCGCGATGTCGACGAGCACGGGGCCGGGCCGGCCGGTCGAGGCGATGTGGAAGGCCTCGGCGATGGTCCGCGGGATGTCGTCGGGGTCCGTCACCAGGTAGGAGTGCTTGGTGATCGGCATGGTGATGCCGACGATGTCCGCCTCCTGGAAGGCGTCGGTCCCGATCGCCGGTGCCGCGACCTGCCCGGTGATCGCCACCAGGGGGACGGAGTCCATGTTGGCGTCGGCGATGGGGGTGACCAGGTTGGTCGCCCCGGGTCCGGACGTCGCCATGGTCACCCCGACCCGTCCGGTGGCGTGGGCGTAGCCGGACGCCGCGTGCCCGCCGCCCTGCTCGTGCCGCACGAGGATGTGCCGCAGCCTCGCCGAGTCCATCAGCGGGTCGTAGGTGGGCAGGATCGCGCCGCCGGGGATGCCGAAGACCGTGTCGACGCCGACCTCCTCGAGGGACCGGACGATCGACTGCGCGCCCGTGACCTGCTCGCCGACCTGCTGGCCGACCGCACGGGGAGTGGTGCGCGCTGCCACCTGGGCGGGTGTCGGGTTCGGCTGGCCCATCGGTCTCTCCTGCCGTCGGAACTACGTGTCTGGGTGTGCTGAGGGTGCTCGATGCAATGAAAAACCCCTCGGTCCCGGCCTGCGGCGGGAGTGACGAGGGGTGAGCGCGCTGACGAAGCCCGGTGCGTGGCCTCAGCCGGCGCGCCCAGGAAGTACTACGAGGAAGATCGTCTGCACGTGACGCACGTTACGCCGTCGTCGCGGGAATGTCACGTCCCGGTTCCAGCGTCCCAGATGCTGGGACACCGTCTCCCTCACCGGCGTCGACGGACGGCACGCGGATCGCGTCAGGACACGTCCTTGCGCCGGAAGACGACGAGCGCCGCGAGGGTCAGCACGGCCACCACGGCCAGCAGGTACAGGCCGCCCTGGGTCGCGGAGACCACCTCGGTCGTCCACGTGGTGGTGACGACACCGGCGTCGTCACGGACGTCCTCGGCGACCGAGTAGCGGGTCCCGCCCTCGAGCCAGGCGGTCAGGTTCACCGTGGGCAGCCAGCGCTGCGCCGACCCGAAGGAGAACGCGAACGCCACGCTCGCCCAGAGCACGACCGCCGCGGCGCCGACGGCGGCGACGGCGTGGCGCAACAGGACGCCGAGCGCCGTGCCGATCGCGGCGCACGCCGCGCCGGCCGCCACGAGACGCACGGAGAACCCGGCGATCTCGGCCCAGTCCTCACCGCTGACCTCCCCCACGGTGCCGAAGACGGCGTGCAGCGTGTAGATGCCGCCGGCCGTGGCGAGCCAGCCCACCACCACCAGCGGGAGGGTGCCCGCGGCGGAAGCAGCGGCCTTGGACCAGTACACCCGCGAGCGCCGGGGCTCGAACGTCAGCCACATCCCGAGCGCCCCGGAGCTCTGCTCAGCGGTCACGAAGCTGACACCGACCACGAACGCGAGCATGAGGAACGCGGCGGCGTACTCGCCGGCCGCGCCGATCCCGGACCAGCCCGACCAGATCGACTCCTGGATCTCGGCGATCCGGGGGTCGTCCCCGTCGCCGGGCTCGATGCCGTCCGTCCCTGCCTCACGCATCTCCGGCGCGGGCACGAACGTCGTGGCCGTCGGCAGGAACCACTCGAGCCGTGGCTCCATCTGGTCGCAGCCGTAGTCCGCGGCCGGGTCGGGGTCGTCGGCCTCGGACTCCTCGCACGCGGCGACGTCCTCCTCCCCGTGCTCCTCCCAGTACTCGAGCTCCTGGGCGTAGAACTCCTCGGCCTCGGCGATCTCCCGCTCGCTGGGCGGCGTCGCGGCGGAGATCTGCGAGAGCACCGCCAGCCCCGCGATCAGCAGGGCGAGCAGGAGCCCGCCCCAGGTGACCCGGCGCAGCCACAACCGGCGCAGCTCGACCCTCAGCAGCCGCATCAGGCGTCCTCCCCCATCGTCGTGCTCGCGACGGCAGCGCCGGGCCCGGATGCGGCACCCGCCCCGGAGGTGGTGTCCCGCGCCTCCTCCTTGCGCCGACGGCGACCGCCGCGATGGTCCCGTCCGCCCGGAACCTCGTGCTGGGTCAGCCCGAGGAAGACCGACTCGAGGTCGGCGCGTCGCACGGTCAGCTCCCCGGCCCAAACCCCCTGCTCGCCCAGCATGCGGTTGACGGTCGCGGCGTCGGCGCCGTCGACCAGGAGCGCGTCGTCCTCGCGGCGGACCACCAGCCCGCGGCTCGTGAGCAGGCTCGTGGCGATTGCGACGTCGTCGGCGGCCAGCCCGACCCGCACCGCGGGCCCGCCCTGGCCACCGATGAGCTCGGCGACGCTGCCGGACGCGACCAGCCGGCCGCGCGCGACGATGGAGACCGTGTCGGCGATCTGCTCGACCTCGGCCAGGATGTGGCTGGAGACCAGCACGGTCTTGCCCTGGTCGCCGAGACCTCGCATGGTGCGGCGGATCTCGTGGATGCCCGCGGGGTCGAGCCCGTTGGTCGGCTCGTCGAAGATCAGCAGGTCCGGGTCCTTCAGCAGGGTCGCCGCGATCGCCAGCCGCTGCTTCATGCCGAGGGAGTAGGTGCGGTAGCGGTCCTTCGCCCGTCCCGACAGGCCCACCTGGTCGATCACGGCGTCGACCCGCTCGCGCGGTGCGCCGATGCCGTCGGCGAGCAGCCGCAGATTGGCGCGCGCGCTGAAGGCCGGGAAGAACTTGGGGCTCTCGACGATGGCGCCGACCCTGCCCACGACGTCGGGCAGGTGCCGCGGCACGTCGTGACCGAAGATGCTCGCGGTGCCCCGGTCAGGGCGGACCAGGCCGAGCAGCATCCGGATCGTCGTGGTCTTGCCGGAGCCGTTCGGGCCGAGGAAGCCGTGCACGCCCCCGACCGGCACCTGGAGGTCGAGCCCCTCGACGCCCACGCGCCGCCCCCGGACGCTGCGGTACGTCTTGCGCAGGCCGCGCGTCTCGATCGCCAGCTCGCCGTCCGCCGTCGGCACTCCGCCTCCTCGTGGCCGTCGACCACCTCGTGGGCACCCGACCGCATCGCCGGGTGTGATGCGGAGCATAGTGCCGGCGAGGGCGTTCTGCGCAAACCGCTCAGTCCGGGCGGGACCCCCCGTCGACCCCGGTCGGTGCCGGGTCGTCGTCGAAGGCGGGCAGGCCGTCGATGCTGATGCGGTTCTTCGCCCGACGGTAGTCGGCCTGCCCCTCGAGTCCCTTGCGCTCCATGAACGGCGGCAGCAGGTCCCGCTCCCCCCTGTGCTCGTAGCGCGGCACGCCGTACCCGCACGAGTCGGACACCCGCTGCACGTCGACGACGACGACCGCCCGGGCTCCCCGCCGCTCGTCGAACAGCGTGACGAGCCGGTCGAACTCGGCGTCGTACAGACTCACCACCCGGCCAACCCCGTGCAGACGAACGATGTTCGGCGGCCCGTCGAAGGCGCAGAACATCAGGGTGATGCGGCCGTTCTCGCGCAGGTGCGCGATGGTCTCGGCACCCGACGCCGTGATGTCGAGGTACGCGACCGTCCGGTCGTCGAGGACCACGAACGACCCGTCGATCCCCTTGGGCGAGAGGTTGACCCTGCCGTCGGCGGCCAGCGGGGCGGTCGCGACGAAGAAGACGTGCTGGGCCCTGAGGAACTCGCGCATCCGGTCGTCGATCCGTTCGTGCACTGTGCCCATGCCGTCATCCTGGCACGGCCGGGACCCGGGCGGGCGCCCTCGGGTGGCCGCGACCGTATCTCGGCCGCGACGTCATGGCGCCGGTCTCAGTCCGTCGAAGGCGGTTCCGCGGGCACGTCCAGCTCGCGGGCCGCCTCGCTGATCCGGGCCGCGAGCGCCGCGTCGCGGTCGCTGAGCCCACCGACGTCGTGCGAGACGAGGCGGACCGCCACCGACGGGTAGCGCAGGTCGACGTCCGGGTGGTGGTTCGCGGACTCGGCCAGCTCGCCGATGGCGTCGACGAGCTGGACGCCGGTCGCGAACGAGCCGGTGGCGAAGACCGCGGCGGCGACGCCGTCGAGCACCTGCCAGTCCTGGGTGCCGTCGGCGGCGTGGAACTGCTCCGAGGTGATGGTGTCGCTCATCCCTCCACGCTAGGCCCGGTGCCGCGGCCACGCGCGGGGGTCAGGCGAGCACGGCGCCGGTCGAGGCGGACTGCACGAGCTTGGTGTACTTGGCGAGCACGCCGCGGGTGTAGCCGTGCGGGACGGGCTGCCAGTCGTCGGTGTGCCGGGCGGCCAGCTCGTCGGCGTCGACCAGGAGGTCGAGCGTCTTGGCGGCGACGTCGAGGCGGATGCGGTCGCCGTCGCGCACGAACGCGATCGGTCCGGCGTCGACGGCCTCCGGGGCGATGTGCCCGACGCACAGCCCGGTGGTGCCGCCGGAGAACCGGCCGTCGGTGACGAGCAGCACGTCCTTGCCGAGCCCGGCGCCCTTGATCGCGCCGGTGATGGCCAGCATCTCGCGCATCCCGGGGCCGCCCTTGGGGCCCTCGTAGCGGATGACGACGACGTCCCCGGCGGTGATCGTGCCGTCCTCGAGCGCGTCGAGGGCGTGCCGCTCCCGCTCGAACACGCGGGCGGTCCCCTCGAAGACATCGGAGTCGAACCCGGCGCTCTTGACGACGGCGCCCTCGGGCGCGAGCGACCCGTGCAGGATCGTGATCCCGCCGGTGGGGTGGATCGGCTGGTCGAGGGCCCGCAGGATCTTGCCGTCCGGGTCCGGCGGGGCGATGTCGGCCAGGTTCTCGGCGACGGTGCGACCGGTGACCGTCAGGCAGTCGCCGTGGATCAGCCCGGCGTCCAGCAGCGCCTTCATGATCACGGGGACCCCACCGATGCGGTCGACGTCGTTCATCACGTACCGGCCGAACGGCTTGAGGTCGCCCAGGTGCGGCACGCGGCTCGCCACCCGGTCGAAGTCCTCGAGCGTCAGCTCGACCTCGGCCTCGTGGGCGATGGCCAGCAGGTGCAGCACGGCGTTCGTGGACCCGCCGAACGCCATCACGACGGCGATGGCGTTCTCGAAGGCCTCCTTGGTCATGATGTCGCGGGCGGTGATGCCACGGCGGAGCATCTCGACGACGGCCTCGCCCGAGGCGTGCGCGAAGGAGTCGCGACGACGGTCGGCCGACGGCGGGGCGGCGGAGCCGGGCAGGGACATGCCCATCGCCTCGGCCACCGAGGCCATGGTGTTGGCCGTGTACATGCCGCCGCAGGCGCCCTCGCCGGGGCAGATGGCACGCTCGATGCGGTCGACGTCGTCGCGGGACATCAGCCCGCGCGAGCAGGCGCCGACGGCCTCGAAGGCGTCGATGAGGGTGACGTCCTTCTCCGTGCCGTCCGACAGCTTCACCCAGCCGGGCATGATCGAGCCGGCGTAGAGGAAGACGCTGGCCAGGTCCAGGCGGGCGGCGGCCATCAGCATGCCGGGCAGCGACTTGTCGCAGCCGGCGAGCAGCACCGAGCCGTCGAGGCGTTCGGCCTGCATGACGGTCTCCACGGAGTCGGCGATGACGTCCCGGGAGACCAGCGAGAAGTGCATGCCCTCGTGGCCCATCGAGATGCCGTCCGAGACGGAGATCGTGCCGAACTCCAGCGGGTAGCCGCCGCCGGCGTGCACGCCGTTCTTCACCGCGCCGCCGAGCCGGTCCAGCGACAGGTTGCAGGGCGTGATCTCGTTCCACGAGCTCGCGACGCCGATCTGCGGCTTGTCCCAGTCGTCGTCACCCATGCCGACGGCGCGCAGCATGCCGCGCGACGCGGTGGCCTCCAGGCCGTCGGTGACCTGGCGGGAGCGGGGCTTGAGGTCGGGCGTGGTCCGGTCGTCGGTGCTCGTCATGTCCCCAGGCTAGGGCCGACGGCGGCACCCGGCCCGGCAGGTCACCGGCGCGCGGCCGGGCGTGCCCAGATGCGCGCGGTGCTGCGCACGCTCCCGGACTCGAACGGCGTCACGTCTCCCGTGGGCTCGTAGCCGAGCGCACGCCAGAAAGGCGCGGCCACGTCACGGTTGGTGTCGACGACGGCGAGACGGAGTCGGGAGATCTCCGGCCACCGCGCGACCCGCTCGACCGCGTCGTGGCGGCGCGGCGCCCGCCCGAGGACGCGGCGGGAGTAGCCGCCGTCGTCGGCGAGCAGCAGCTCGACCGCGTCGACGTCCTGCGCCGTGGGATCGACGACGCGCACGGTCAGCGACGCGCGACCAGCGAGACGTCCCGCACGGCACCCTTGTCGGCGCTGGTCGCCATGGCGGCGTAGGCCTGCAGCGCCGGGGAGACGTAGCGGTCGCGGTCCTTCGGCTGCCACGGGTGCTCCGAGGCCTCCATCGCGGCGCGACGCTCGGCGAGTACCTCGTCCGGGACGTCGAGCCGGATGGAGCGCGAGTCGACGTCGATCTCGATCTCGTCGCCGTCCTCGACCAGGCCGATGAGCCCGCCGGCGGCGGCCTCCGGGGAGACGTGCCCGATGGAGATGCCGGACGACCCGCCAGAGAAGCGTCCGTCGGTGATCAGCGCGCACACCTTGCCCAGCCCGCGGCCCTTGATGAAGGAGGTCGGATAGAGCATCTCCTGCATGCCCGGCCCACCGGCGGGCCCCTCGTAGCGCACCACGACGACGTGCCCGGGCTCGACCTGCTTGGTGAGGATCTTCTCGACCGCCTCGTCCTGCGACTCGCACACGAGCGCCCGACCCCGGAAGTGGAACACGTCGGGGTCGACGCCGGCGGTCTTGAACACGGCGCCGTCCTCGGCGAGGTTGCCGCGCAGCACCGCCAGGCCGCCGTCGACGGTGTAGGCGTGCTGGACGTCGCGGATGCAGCCCTCCGCGGCGTCGGTGTCGAGGGACTCCCACCGGTTCTGCGTGGAGAAGGCCTGCGTGGTGCGCACCCCGCCGGGAGCGGCGTGGAACAGCTCGAGGGCGCGTTCGGTGGCCTTGCCACCGCGCACGTCCCAGTCGTCCAGCCACTCCTGAAGTGTGGGGGTGTGCACGCTGGACACGTCCTTCTCCAGCAGGCCGGCCCGGTGCAGCTCGCCCAGCAGCGCGGGGATGCCGCCCGCCCGGTGGACGTCCTCCATGTGGTAGTTCGGGTGGTTCGGCGCGACCTTGCTCAGGCAGGGCACCCGGCGCGAGATCTCCTCGATGTCGGACAGCGTGAAGTCGACCTCGGCCTCCTGCGCAGCGGCGAGCACGTGCAGCACCGTGTTGGTCGACCCGCCCATCGCGACGTCGAGCGCCATCGCGTTGGCGAACGCCTCCTTGGTGGCGATCCCGCGCGGCGCCGCGGTGTCGTCCTCGCCGTCGTAGTACCGGTTCGCCAGCTCGACGACGGTGCGCCCGGCCTCGAGGAACAGCTCCTTGCGCGCGGCGTGCGTGGCGAGGGTCGACCCGTTGCCCGGCAGGGACAGGCCGAGCGCCTCGGTGAGGCAGTTCATGGAGTTCGCCGTGAACATCCCGGAGCAGGACCCGCAGGTGGGGCAGGCGTTCTCCTCGACCTTCGCCAGCGCCTCGTCGGAGACGTTCTCGTCCGCGGAGTAGTTGATGGCGTTGATGAGGTTCAGGTTGGTCCTCGCCACGCCGTCGGCGACGACGGCCTTGCCGGCCTCCATCGGCCCGCCGGAGACGAAAACCACGGGGATGTTGAGCCGCAGCGCCGCGTTGAGCATGCCCGGGGTGATCTTGTCGCAGTTCGAGATGCACACCAGGGCGTCCGCGCAGTGCGCGTTGACCATGTACTCGACCGAGTCGGCGATGAGGTCGCGGCTCGGCAGCGAGTAGAGCATGCCGCCGTGACCCATCGCGATGCCGTCGTCGACGGCGATGGTGTTGAACTCCTTGGCCACTCCCCCGGCCTCGCGGATGGCTCCCGCCACGAGGTCGCCCATGTCCTTGAGGTGCACGTGCCCCGGGACGAACTGGGTGTACGAGTTGGCGATCGCGACGATCGGCTTGCCGAAGTCCTCCGACCCCATCCCCGTGGCGCGCCACAGGGCGCGGGCTCCGGACATGTTGCGGCCGTGGGTCGACGTGCGCGAACGCAGGGGGCGGCTCATCTGTCTGCTCCTTCGTACCGGTTCACGTGCGTGACGTGAGCGACGTTCGGAGGGCACACTACGCCGTCGTCGACCGACCGCCCCGACCGGTCCGCGAGGTGGTCCTACGGGAACTCCCCTACGCGTCTCACCACCCGGGACGAATCCCTACGCAGCACCGCTCAGATCGCCCGTCCTGCCTGGTCAGGGAGCGCTCCCGCTCCGCACGCTGCTCGGCGTCGCAGCACATCCCGACCAGAGACGAGGACACCATGCACGAGACCGCCACCACCCACGCCCCGACCGATCCGACGAGCGGGCCCGTCAGCTCCCCGGCAGCACGCCGGGCCCTCGCGTGCTGCCGGCTGCTGCTCGGCGTCGTCTTCCTGTGGCCCGCGCTCGACAAGGTCTTCGGACTCGGCCACGCCACCACCCCCGAGCGGTCGTGGATCGCCGGGAGCTCCCCGACCGCCGGCTACCTCACCCACCTCGACACGCCGCCGGCCGCGCTGTTCGCCGCGCTCGCCGGACCCGTCACCGACGTGCTGTTCGTCGCGGCCATGGCCGGCACCGGGCTGGCGCTCCTGCTCGGCATCGGACTGCGGGTCGCCGCCGTCGCCGGTGGACTCGTGATGGCGATGCTGTACCTGGCGGCATGGCCGTTCGCCGCCGGGTCGCACAACCCGGTCGTGGACGAACACCTCGTGTACGTGGGCCTCCTGGCCGCTCTGGCCCTGACGCGGTCGGGCGACACCTGGGGTCTCGGTCGTGCGTGGGCTGACTCCGGGGTCCCGGGAGCCCGGACCTGGATGCGCTGAGCGTGCCGTGACCGGGCGGGGCCGCGCGTGCCGGACCCGGCCGGTCACGCTCCGGCGGTGTGCACGCCCTCCGCCTCGTCGGCCGCCCGGATGTGCCGCATGACCCACGGCGACAGCGCCCACATCAGCCCGGCGACCGCCAGCGCCACCACGCCGATCCAGCCGAAGTAGGCGGTGTCGGAGACGTCGGCGGTCGCCTGGACGAGCTGGGCGGTGATGGCCTGGCCGGAGGCGTTGGCCAGGAACCACAGCGCCATCGCCTGCCCGCGGAACGCCTGCGGCGCGAGCAGCGTCGTCGCCGCCAGGCCCACCGGGGACAGGCACAGCTCCCCGAGGGTCTGCACGACGTAGACGACGATGAGCACCCACGCCGGGGCACGGTCGTCGCCGACGACGGCGGACGCCCCGGACAGGAACAGGAACGACAGCGCCGCCAGCGCGAGCCCCATCGCGAACTTGTACGGCGTCGGCGGACGCCCGCCCGTGCGCTGCCACAGCCAGGCGAACACGGGGGCGAGCAGGATGATCGAGGCGGGGTTGACCGACTGGAAGAACGCGGGGCTGACCTCGAGGCCGAGCACCGTCAGCTCGGTGCGGTCCCGGGCGAACGTCGTCAGCGTCGTCGCGGCCTGCTCGAAGATCATCCAGAACAGCATCGCGGCGACGAACAGGGGGATGTAGGCCAGCAGGCGCGGCCGCTCGGTCGCCAGGACCTTCGGCGACCGGTACATGATCACGAAGTACACGACCGGGGTGACCAGGGCGAGGTAGCTCAACGCGTCGACGAACGTGGTGCCGCCCCACGACCCGGTGACGACCACGGCGATCAGGTAGATCACGGCGACGCCGACGACGACGAGGGCGAGCATCCGCGCGATCCCGGCGCGCTCCTCGGGCTGGACCGGGTTGGGCACCGCGTCACCTGCGCCGTGCAGGTGACGGCGGCCGAGGACGAAGAACACCAGGGCGATCGCCATCCCGACCGCGGCGACCGAGAACCCGGCGTGGTAGCCCCAGACGCGCTGGACCGTCCCGACGATCAGGGGGGCGAACAGCGAGCCGAGGTTGATGCCCATGTAGAAGATCGAGAAGCCGCTGTCCCGGCGCGGGTCGTCGCGGTCGTAGAGCTCGCCGACCATCGCCGACACGTTCGGCTTGAGCAGGCCGGTGCCGAGCGCCACGAGGACGAGCCCGAGCCAGGTGAAGGACTCCTGCGGGATCGCCAGGGACACGTGGCCCGCCGCGATCACCACGCCCCCGTACAGCACCGAGCGCCGGGCGCCGATGACCCGGTCCGCGAGCCAGCCGCCCACGATGGACAGCAGGTAGACCGAGCTGCCGTAGACCGAGCCGATGGCCTCGCCGGTGGTCTCGTCGTACCCGAGCCCGCCGTTGACGACGGCGTCGGTGATGTAGAGCACCAGGATGGCGCGCATCCCGTAGTAGCTGAACCGCTCCCACAGCTCCGTGGTGAACAGCGTCATCAACCCGCGGGGCTGGCCGAAGAACGCGCGGTCGGCCGAACGCTCGGACGCTGCGGGCTGCTCGCCGTCGGACGCACTCATGGACAAACTCTGGCACCGGACCCGCTGACCTGCGACCGGACGGTTCGGCGTCCCCCTGTGCGATCGTCCGTCCGCCCGTACCGTGGGGGCCATGCCGACGTCCGTGATGTGGTTCCGCCGCGACCTGCGCCTCGCCGACAACCCCGCGCTGGTCGCCGCGGTCGAGGCCGCCCGGGACGACGACGCCGACGTCGTCGGCCTGTACGTGCTCGACGACGCGCTGTGGTCGCGCGCGGGCGCCAACCGGCTCGCCTACCTGCTGGACTCGCTGCGCGCCCTGGAGGAGGCGTGCGACGGGCGGCTGGTGATCCGCCGGGGCGACCCGCACGACGTCGTGCCCGCCGTCGTGCGCGAGGCCGGAGCACGGGAGGTGCACGTCGCCGCCAGCCACGAACCCTACGGCCGACGGCGGGACGACGGCGTCGAGGAGGCGCTCGGCCGGGACGGCGCCGCCCTGGTGCGCACCGGGTCGGCCTACGCCGTCTCCCCCGGTCGCCTGCTCACCGGGTCCGGCACCCCGTACCGCGTGTTCACCCCGTTCCGGAACGCCTGGCTGGACCACGGCTGGCCGTCACCGGCCCGCCGGCCCCACGAGATCCCCTGGGCCGCGCTGGACGGCGACGACCTGCCGGACGGTCCGGAGCCGACCGCGCACCTGCCGCGCGCCGGTGAGGAGGCCGCCCGGCGGCGCTGGCACGACTTCGTCCGCGACGGGCTCGCGGAGTACGACGCCGGGCGTGACCGACCGGACCGGGCCGGGACGTCGGCGATGTCGGTGCACCTGCGCTGGGGCGAGATCCACCCGCGCACCATGCTCGCCGACCTCGCCGCCGCGCAGCACGACGGCGCCCCGTCCGACGACGTCGCCACCTTCCGCTCCGAGCTCGCCTGGCGCGAGTTCCACGCCGACGTGCTCCACCACCGGCCGGCAGCCCGGACCCGGTCGGTGCGCGTCGTCGTCCCCGAGGACTCCTGGACCACGGGCGAGCAGGAGAGCCGATGGTTCGACGCCTGGGCCGCGGGGCGGACCGGCTACCCCTTCGTCGACGCGGGGATGCGCCAGCTGCTGGCCACGGGGTGGATGCACAACCGCGTCCGGATGGTCGTGGCGTCGTTCCTCGTCAAGGACCTGCACGTGCGCTGGCAGCGCGGCGCCGAGCACTTCATGGCGCACCTGGTGGACGGCGACGTCTCCCAGAACCAGCTCAACTGGCAGTGGGTGGCCGGCAGCGGGTTCGACGCCGCGCCGTACTTCCGGATCTTCAACCCGGTCACCCAGGGCGAGAAGTTCGACCCCGACGGGGTCTACGTGCGGCGCTGGGTGCCCGAGCTGGGCGACGTGCCCGGACGGGCGGTGCACCAGCCGTGGAAGCTCGACGCACCGCCCGCCGACTACCCGGAGCCGCTCGTCGACCACGCCCACGAGAGGCGGGTCGCTCTCGACGACTTCCAGCGGGCCAAGGACTAGCCCGCGGCTGCCTGCAGGTCGCGGAACTCGTCCTCCAGGACGCTCATCACGATCGCGTCCGCCCAGGAGTCGCCGTCCCGGTAGACGTCGCGCAGGCGTCCCTCCTCCACGAAGCCGAGCGACGCGTACAGCGCCTTGGCCCGCGGGTTGATGCTGAGCACGTCGAGGCCCACCCGGTGCAGGCGCGGGCCGCCGTCCTCGCGCGCGGCGTCGAACGCGAACCGCAGCACGTGCTCGATCGCCTCCCGCCCGTACCCGCGGCCACGGTAGTCGGGCAGCATCTGCAGGCGCAGGTTCGCGCTGCGGCTGACGGGGTCGATCTCGTTGAGCACGATCTCGCCGATCAGCTCGTCGCTGACCGGCTCGCCGTCCCGGACCGCGCCGGGCACGATCGCCCAGTCCAGGCGACCGTCCCGGTCGGCGACGCTCGCCGCCCAGTCGTCGATCTGCTCGCGGCTGAACGTCGCCGTCGTCCCCGTCAGGCGCATGCCCTCGGCGTCGTGCAACGACTCCCAGAGCCGGTCGGCGTCACGGGCCTCGATCGGCCGCAGCCGCACCATCTCCCCTGCCAGAACCGGCGGCCTCAACTGCCGATCCTCTCCAGGATCAGCTCGCGCACGCGCTTGGCGTCCGCCTGCCCCTTCGTCGCCTTCATGACGGCGCCGATGATCGCCCCCACCGGACCCTGGTTGCCGCCACGGACCTTCTCGACGACGTCCGGCTGGGCTGCCAGCGCCTCGTCGATGGCGGCGAGGAGCGGACCGTCGTCGGAGACCACCTCCAGGCCCCGGGCAGTCACGACCGCCTCCGGGTCGCCCTCACCGGCGAGCACGCCGTCGAGCACCTGTCGGGCGATCTTGTCGTTGATGCGACCGTCGTCGACCAGCCGCTGCAGCTCGCCGATCTGGGCCGGGGTGATCGGCAGCTCGGCCAGCTCGACCTCGTCCTGCTTGGCCCGGCGGGCCAGCTCGCCCATCCACCACTTGCGCGCGGCGGCCGGCGTCGCACCGGCGGCGACGGTGGACTCGATGAGCTCCACGGCGCCCGCGTTGACCACGTCCCGCATCTCGGCGTCGGCGTAGCCCCACTCGATCTGCAGCCGACGGCGGCGGGCCTGAGGCAGCTCCGGCAGCGTGGAACGGATCTCCTCGACCCACTCGCGCGACGGTTCGACCGGCACGAGGTCGGGCTCCGGGAAGTAGCGGTAGTCCTCGGCGTCGGACTTCACGCGGCCCGACGTCGTCACACCCGTGTCCTCGTGCCAGTGCCGCGTCTCCTGGACGATGGCGTCGCCGGCGTCGAGCACGGCGGCCTGGCGCGAGATCTCGTGCCGCACCACGCGCTCAACGGACCGGAACGAGTTCACGTTCTTGGTCTCGGTGCGGGTGCCCAGCGGGTCCTCGGCGGTGGGCCGCAGGGAGACGT
The DNA here is from genome assembly GCF_013149805.1 of Isoptericola chiayiensis. Taxonomy (GTDB): domain Bacteria; phylum Actinomycetota; class Actinomycetes; order Actinomycetales; family Cellulomonadaceae; genus Isoptericola; species Isoptericola chiayiensis. The sequence continues at coordinate 2,691 of NZ_JABEZT010000008.1, read as the reverse complement.
TGACGTCGGCGCGCACGTTGCCGCGCTCCATGCGCGCCTCGGAGACGTCGAGCGCCCGGAAGATGTCCCGCAGGGCCTGGACATAGGCGCGGGCGACCTCCGGAGCGCGGTCACCGGCACCGGTGATCGGCTTGGTGACGATCTCCACCAGCGGGATGCCGGCCCGGTTGTAGTCCACCAGCGAGTACTCGGCGCCGTGGATCCGCCCCGTGGTGCCGCCGACGTGCGTGTTCTTGCCGGCGTCCTCCTCCATGTGGGCGCGCTCGATCTCGACCCGGTGGACCGTGCCGTCCTCGAGCTCCACGTCGAGCCAGCCGTCGAACGCGATCGGTTCGTCGTACTGGGACGTCTGGAAGTTCTTCGGCACGTCCGGGTAGAAGTAGTTCTTCCGGGCGAACCGGCACGACTCAGCGATCTGGCAGTTCAGCGCCAGGCCGATCCGGATGGCGTACTCCACGGCCGTGCCGTTGACGACGGGCAGCGCGCCGGGCAGCCCGAGGCTGACGGGCGTCGTCTGCGTGTTGGGTTCGCCGCCGAACTCCACCTCGGCCGCGCAGAACATCTTGGTGCGGGTGCCGAGCTCGACGTGCACCTCGATGCCGAGCACCGGGTCGAACCGTCGGACCGCGTCGGCGTAGTCGACCAGCTGGGTCACAGTCATCTCCTTCGTGGGTCCGTCAGCCGAGCTCGGGTGCACGGTCGAGCAGGGGGCCGCCCCAGGACTTCTCGAGCGCCGCCTCGAGCGCGGCGCCGACGCGGTACAAGCGGTCGTCGGCCTTCGCCGGGGCGAGGATCTGGAACCCCGTGGGCAGCTCGGCGCCCCCCTCGGGCGGCGCCGTCAGACCGTTCGGGACCGAGATGCCCGGGATGCCGGCGAGGTTGGCCGGGATCGTCGCGACGTCGTTGAGGTACATCGCCAGCGGGTCGTCGAGCTTCTCGCCCAGCCTGAACGCCGTCGTGGGCGCCGTCGGGGACACCAGCACGTCGACCTGGCCGAAGGCCGCGTCGAAGTCCTGCTGGATGAGCGTTCGCACCTTCTGCGCGCTGCCGTAGTAGGCGTCGTAGTACCCGGCGCTCAGGGCGTAGGTACCGAGGATGATGCGGCGCTTGACCTCGTCGCCGAAGCCCGCGCCCCGGGTGGCCGCCATGACGCGTTCCGCCGTGACCGGCCCCTCCTCGGGCTCGACCCGCAGCCCGAAGCGCATCCCGTCGAACTTGGCGAGGTTGCTGGACGCCTCGGCCGGCAGGATCAGGTAGTAGGCCGCCAGCGCGTACTCGAAGTGCGGGCACGAGACCTCGACGACCTCCGCGCCCGCGGCACGCAGGATGTCCAACGACTCGTCGAAGCGAGCCTGCACGCCCTCCTGGTAGCCCTCGCCCTGCAGCTCAGTCACCACGCCGACGCGCACCCCGGACAGGTCGCCCGCGGCGCCCTGCCGTGCAGCCTCCACGAGGTCCGGCAGGGGCTCGTCGATGGAGGTCGAGTCGCGAGGATCGTGCCCGCCGATGAGCTCGTGCAGCAGCGCCGAGTCCAGCACCGTGCGAGTCACCGGGCCCGCCTGGTCCAGGCTCGAGGCCAGGGCGATCAGGCCGTAGCGCGACACGCTGCCGTAGGTGGGCTTGACGCCGACCGTGCCGGTGACGGCACCGGGTTGGCGGATCGAGCCGCCCGTGTCCGTGCCGATCGCCAGCGGCGCCTCGAAGGAAGCCAGCGCGGCCGCGGAGCCGCCGCCGGACCCGCCGGGGATCCGCTCGAGATCCCAGGGGTTGTGCGTGTTGCCGTATGCCGAGTGCTCGGTGGACGAGCCCATCGCGAACTCGTCCATGTTCGTCTTGCCGAGGATCGGCATGCCGGCGGCACGGATCTTCTCGACCAGCGTGGCGTCGTACGGCGGGATCCAGCCCTCGAGGATCTTCGATCCCGCGGTGGACGGCTGGCCCTTGGTCACGACGACGTCCTTGACGGCGATCGGGACGCCCGCGAGCGGGTGGAGGTCCTCGCCGGCCTCCCGGCGGGCGTCGACGTCACGGGCCGTGGCGAGAGCGGCGTCGGCGTCGACGTGCAGGAACGCGTGGATCGCGCCGTCGACCGACACGATGCGGTCGAGGAAAGCCTGGGTCAGGTCGACGCTGGTGATCTCGCGGGCGCGCAGCTTCTCCGCGAGCACGGCCGCGGACAGGCGGGTCAGGTCGGTCATCTCAGTCCTCCCCGAGGATCTGCGGGACCGCGAACCGGCCGTCCTCCGCGTCCGGGGCGCCGGCGAGCACGTCCTCGACCGGCAGCGCCGCGACGGGGACGTCCGGGCGGAACACGTTGGACATCGGGAGCGGATGGCTCGTGGCAGGGACCTCGGGGGTCGCGACCTCGCTCACCTTGGCGATGGACTCGACGATCACGTCGAGCTCGCCGGAGAGCCGGTCCAGCTCGTCTGGGCGCAGCTCGATCCGCGCCAGCGCGGCGACACGCGCGACCTCGTCACGGGAGATGGTGGACATGGCCGCCAGTCTAGTGGCCGCTCGGGCCCGCCGAGCCGTGCTGGGGCACCGATCCTGTGAACTACGCCCGCGGTAGTTCGCCCTGCCTCGTGGCACCTCCGGGTAGCAGTCAGGCCCCCCGCACCTGGTGGTGTGGGGGGCCTGCTGTGAAGGGTGTCCGGCGGCGTCCTACTCTCCCACCCCGTTTCCAGGGCA
>NZ_JABEZT010000007.1 GCF_013149805.1 Isoptericola chiayiensis | reverse complement strand
CTGCCTGAAGAACTACATCGCCCGCAACCTCTACCGAGCCCTCAAACGAGCCGACCTCTCACAGACCCCTTGACAACCCATAGAAGCCTCTCGCGCAACCCTGGTCTACCTCGGGGAGAAAATGCCTACCTCGGGAGGGTCGGGTCTCGGATGGTGGCGTCAGGCTGGACAGGGGAGTTAGGCGTGTCTAAGTTAGGCGAGCCTGGCCTTTTCACCCTCTCATCCGAGGAGCCCGAGGACGTGCCCACCACGCCACCCGATACCACGCTGACCAGCACCGACACCCTCCTGACCGGTGCGACGGCGAGCGCGTACGCCCGCACGGTCCACCGGGTGGTCGACGACGTCGCGGCCCGGTTCGCCGCGGTCGACCAGCCCTGGAGCGGCGCCAGCCGCGTCGAGCTCACCGCGCTCGTCGACGCCGTCGACCTCGACAGCCCGGGCATCGGGACCGGCGGCGCCCTGCGCGAGACCGCCGACCTGTACGCCACCCACGCCGTCTGGTTCCACGACCCGGCCTACGCCGCGCACCTCAACTGCCCCGTCGCGATCCCCGCCGTCGGCGCCGAGGCGATGCTCGCCGCGATCAACACGTCCGTGGACACCTACGACCAGTCGACGGTCGCCACCCTGATGGAACGCCGCCTGATCGCCTGGACCACCGAGCGCATCGGTCTCACCGCAGGCGACGGTGTCTTCACCTCGGGCGGCACCCAGTCCAACCTGCACGCGCTGCTCGCCGCCCGGGAACGTGCGCTGACCGGCCCGGACGGCGTCCGCCTCACCGGCGCCGCGCGGCACGGCCTCCAGGGGCGGCTGCGCATCCTGGCCACCGCCGCCAGCCACTTCTCGGTCGCGAAGTCCGCGATGATCCTCGGCCTCGCCGACGACGCCGTCACCTCGGTCGCCACGGACGCCGCCGGCCGCATGGACCCGGCCGCTCTCGCGGACGCCCTCGCCGCGACGGAGCGGGCGGGGGCGGTGGCGATGGCCGTCGTCGCCACCGCCGGCACCACCGACCGCGGCACCGTCGACCCGCTCGCCCGCGTCGCCGAGCTGTGCGACGCGACCGACACCTGGCTGCACGTCGACGCCGCCTACGGCGGTGGCCTCCTCGTCTCGCCGACCCGGCGCCGCCTGCTCGCCGGCATCGAGCGGGCGCGCAGCGTGACGGTCGACTTCCACAAGACGTTCTTCCAGCCGGTCTCGGCCAGCGCGGTCCTGTTCCGCGACGCCGCCGACCTGGCGCGCACCGCGTGGCACGCCGACTACCTCAACCCGGTCGAGGACGCCGCCGAGGTCAACCAGGTGGACCGTTCGCTGCAGACCACCCGACGCTTCGACGCGCTGAAGATGTGGACGACCCTGCGTGCGATCGGCCCGGACGGCATCGGCGCGATGGTCGACGCCGTGTGCGACCTGGCGGCGGCCGTGCACGCCGACCTGGCGGACGACGCCGAGCTCCGCCTGGTGTGCGGCACGGACCTGTCCACGGTGATCTTCCGCTACCAGCCCGACGGCGTCACGGACGCCGAGGCCGACGCCCTGGTGCCCGCGGTGCGCCGGGTGCTGTTCGACTCCGGCCGGGCGAGCGTCGCCAAGACCGTGATCGACGGCCGTCCCTGTCTCAAGCTCACGCTGCTCAACCCGGACGTCACCCTCGACGACGTGCGCCGCGTGCTGACCCTGGTCCGCGACGCCGCGCACGGTCTGCTCGCCGGTCGCGAGCTCGCGGACCTGGCCGCACCGCCCTGCCGGGACGTCCACCCGCACCTGGCCCGCACCACGACCGGAGACCCGCGATGAGGACCTACGACGTCGTCGGCATCGGCATCGGACCCTTCAACCTGGGCCTCGCGGCGCTCGCGGACCCTCTGGACGACGTGGACGCGGTGTTCCTCGACCAGCGGTCGGGGTTCTCCTGGCACCCGGGCATGATGCTCGAGGGCGCCACCATCCAGGTGCCGTTCCTGGCGGACCTGGTCACGATGGCCGACCCGACCTCGCCGTACTCGTTCCTGGCCTTCCTCAAGGACACCGGGCGGCTGTACCCGTTCTACATCCGTGAGTCGTTCTACCCGCTGCGCGCCGAGTACGACCAGTACTGCCGCTGGGTGGCGGGTCGCCTGGACACCCTGCGCTGGGGTCGACGCGTCGTCGCGGTGGAGCACGACGCGGCGAGCGACGCGTACGTCGTCACGGCCGAGGTGTCCGACGGCGGTGCTGGGGCGGACGGCACGGCCTCCGACGGCGGCATCCGCCGCGAGCAGTACCGCGCCCGGCACGTGGTGCTCGGTGTCGGCACCTCGCCACGGCTGCCGGCCCCGCTCGCGGACCTGGCGGACCGGTCCGAGAGCGCCGCCGGCCTCGCGGACGCCGGACCCGTGATCCACACCGCGGACTACCTGACGCACCGGGACGCCCTGCAGGCGTCCGGCGCGGTGACGGTCGTGGGCTCGGGCCAGTCCGCGGCGGAGGTGTACCGGGACCTGCTCGAGGACGCCGGCGCCTACCGGTTGGACTGGGTGACGCGTTCGCCGCGGTTCTTCCCGATGGAGTACACCAAGCTCACCCTGGAGATGACGTCCCCGGAGTACACGGCGCACTTCCACGGCCTGCCCACCGAGCTGCGCGACCTGGTGGGGCGCGAGCAGCGCAACCTGTACAAGGGGATCAGCGCCGACCTGATCGACGACATCTACGACACCCTCTACCGCCGCACGGCCCTGGGCCGCGACGTCCCGACCACGCTGCTCAGCGACACCGAGGTGGTGGCCGCCCGCGCGGAGCGGGCCGACGACGGCAGCACGGAGTACGTGCTGACCCTGCGGCACGGCCAGCTCGGCACGACGGCGGAGCACCGCACCCGCGCAGTCGTTGCGGCGACGGGCTACGCGGCCGGCGTGCCCGACCTGCTGGACCCGGTGCGCGGCCGCCTGCTCCTGGACGACCAGGGGCGGTTCGCCGCGACGGCCGACTACACGGTCAGCTCGGACGGACGGATCCACACCCTCAACGGCGAGGAGCACTCTCACGGCGTCACCGCCCCGGATCTCGGCTTCGGCCCGTGGCGCAACTCCGTGGTGCTCGCCAAGATCACGGGCCGTGAGCCGTACCCGATCGAGCGGCGGATCGCCTTCCAGGAGTTCGGGCTGCCGGGCGGGGTCCCGGCGCAGCGGTCCGACGGCGGCACCCCGGCCGACGGGGGAGCTCCGGCCGAGGAGGTGGCCCGGTGACCGCGGCGACCGACATCCTCGCGACCGCGACCAGCGCGCCCGCGGCCTCGTCGGCCGGCACGTTCACCGCGTGGACCCGCCTCGGCGAGCTCACGCTCTCGCCGGTGGACCCGGACGCCGACGCGGCGACCGTCCAGGGCTGGCTGGCCCATCCGGCGTCGTCGGCGTGGCACATGGGCGGCCTCGGTGTCGACGAGGTCCGCGCCTACCTGGCCGGTCTGGTCGCCGACGACGCCCAGGACGGCTGGCTCGTCCGCCTCGACGACGCGGCGGTCGCCTACGTCGAGACCTACGACCCGGCCCGGGTGCTGCTCACGGAGGTCCACGACGCGCTGCCCGGGGACGTCGGCATGCACCTGCTCGTCGCACCCGCCCCCGTCGACCCGGCCGAGCGGCGCCCGGGCCTGACGGACGCGATCATGTCCGCCGTCGTGCGCTGCTGCCTCACCGACGTCGCGGAGGGCGGACGCGGGGGAGCGCGCGTCGTCGTCGAGCCCGACGTGACGGGCGCGAAGATCGCGGCGAAGAACGCCGCGGCCGGGTTCCGGGTGCTGGGCGAGGTCGAGGTCACCGACGGCGGGCACACGAAGACCGCCGCGCTGAGCGTGTGCACCCGCGACGACTTCGCCGCCTCCCCGCTCGGTGCCGGGGTGGACCCGGCGCCGCACCTGCGCGGGGACCTCGCGGAGCACGCCCACCGCCACGTGGTCGCCAAGGCGCTGACCGAGCTGACCCACGAACGGCTCTTCGCGCCGGTCGCCGACGGAGCCGCCGACGGCGCTCCCGGAGCAGACGGACCGGCGCGGTACCGCCTCGACCTCGACGGCGTCACCTACCGCTTCGCCGCGCGGACGTTCGCGCTCGAGCACTGGGTGATCGACCCCGGCTCCATCACACGCACGGGGGACTCCGGCGATCAGGACGGCACCGAGCTGCCCGTCGACGCCCTCGAGCTGATCGCCGAGCTGCAGCCGTCGCTCCAGATCCCCGACGACCTGCTCGCCACCTACCTCGAGGAGCTCTCCAGCACCCTGGCGGCCGCCATGGCCAAGCGGGACCGAGAGCTGTCCGGACTCACCCCGGACGCCACGCGTCTGGTCGCGGGACTCACCGCGCCGGGGCCCGAGGCGGCGCATCAGGGCCCTGCCGACCAGGCCGAGGACCGCCGTCGGACCGCCGAGACGTTCCAGGCCGTCGAGGCCGCGATGTCCGAGGGGCACCCCGGCTTCGTCGCGAACAACGGCCGCATCGGCTTCTCCCTTCCGGACTACGAGGCGTTCGCCCCCGAACGGGGCGGCCGGCTGCGACTGCAGTGGGTCGCCGCCCGGCGCGAGCACACCCACCTGGCGCTCGCGGACGACCAGACGGAGTCCGGGCTGTACGACGCCGAGCTGTCCAGCGCCGAACGGGCGGCGTTCGCGGACCGGCTCGCCGCGCGCGGGCTGGACCCGGCGGAATACCTGTTCCTGCCGTTGCACCCGTGGCAGGCCGAGCACCGGCTGCCGATCACGTTCGCCGCCGACGTCGCGCGCGGCGACCTCGTCCCGCTCGGCCCCGGCGCGGACGAGTACACCCCGCAGCAGTCGATCCGCACGATGTTCAACCGGACCCGTCCGGAACGGCACTACGTCAAGGTGGCGCTGGCCATCCAGAACATGGGGTTCCTGCGGGGACTGTCCCCGGCGTACATGCGGGCCACGCCCGCCATCAACGACTGGGTCGCGGACCTCGTCGACGGCGACGCGACCCTGGGGGGCGCCGGCTTCGGCGTGCTGCGCGAGCTCGCCGCGGCCGGCTACACCGGCGACGTCTACCACCGCACCCCCCGCCCCAACGCCCACCGCAAGATGCTCGCGGCGCTGTGGCGGGAGTCCCCGCTGCCGCGCACCGCCCCCGGCGAGCGGCTGGCCACCATGGCGTCCCTGCTGCACCGCGACGCCGCGGGCCGCGCCCTGGTCACCGAGCTCGTGCGGGCGTCCGGCATCGACCCGGCCGACTGGGTGCGGGCCTACCTGGACGCCTACCTCTACCCCCTGGTGCACTGCCTGCGTGCCCACGACCTGGCGTTCATGCCGCACGGGGAGAACCTCGTGCTCGTGCTGCGCGACGGCGTCGTGCGGCGGGCGTTCATGAAGGACATCGGCGAGGAGGTCGCCGTGCTCGCGGACCGGTCGCTTCCCGAGCAGGTGTCCCGGATCGCCGCCCCGGTGGACGACGCCGAGAAGGCGCTGGCGATCTTCACCGACGTCTTCGACGGCGTGCTGCGCCACCTGGCCGGCATCCTCGCGGTCGACGGCGTGCTGCGCGAGGACCGGTTCTGGGCGCTGGTCGGCGAGTGCCTCGCCCGGCACGAGGCCGAGCACCCGGACCTCGAGTCCGGCGTCGACCTGCGGGCCGCGCGGTTCGCCCACTCGTGCCTCAACCGGCTGCAGCTGCGCAACACCCTGCAGATGGTCGACCTCGCCGACCAGTCGAGCTCGCTCATCTACGCCGGCACGCTGGCGAACCCGGTGGCGCGCACGTGACGTTCGAGGTCTTCCGCGACACCTGGGGCGTGCCGCACGTGCGTGCCGCCGGCGAGCTGGACCTGGCCCGTGGGCAGGGCTACGTCACGGCCCGGGACCGGGGCTGGCAGCTCGAGTCCGACCGGTGGCGCGCCGAGGGGCGCCTCGCAGCGCGGTTCGGGCCGGGCGGGCTCACGTGGGACCGGTTCGCCGTCCGGGTGCGCCTGGCCGACACGGCACGACGCGTCCACGCGGCCCTGACCGAGCCCGAGCGGGCGTGGCTCGCGGCGTACACCGAAGGCGTCAACGCCGGCCTGTCCGACGGCGGCCGCGACGTCCCGGAGATGGACGCCCTGGCCGCGGCCCCCGGCGGGCTGCCCGAGCACGAGCCGTGGCCGGACTGGATGCCGCTCGGCGTGTTCCTGACCAACCACGTCCTCTTCGGCACCTGGCCGCACCTCCTGTGGCGCGAGCACGTGGTCCGGACGCTCGGGGCCGGTCATCCCCTGACCGCCCTCCTGTCCGGGGCCGACGACGGCGCGGGGTCGGGGTCGAACGCCTGGGCGTTCGCCGGGACACGGACGGCGAGCGGGCTCCCGCTGCTGGCCGGCGACCCGCATCGGCTCCTCGAGCTGCCGGGCGTCTACCAGCAGGTCCGGCTCGCCTGCGACGCCTACGACGTCGTCGGCCTGGCGTTCCCCGGCGTGCCCGGGGTGCTGCACTTCGGTCAGGTGCAGGTGCCCGACGACGGCGGACCCGGCGCGGGCGGTTCGGTGGCGTGGGGGATCACCAACGCCCTGGCGCACGCCGCCGAGCTGTTCGTCGAGACCCCCGAGTCCCTCGACGGGTCCGGCGGGCCGGTCGGGACCGGCGTCGACGTGGTACCCGTGCGTGGTGGCGACCACGTCGAGGTCGCCTGGACCGAGACGCCGCGCGGACCACTGGTCACCGACACCCACGCGCTGCGCTGGCCGGTGCGGGCCGACGCCGACCTGGGCGTCGCGTCCTGGCGGGCGCTGCAGCGGGTGCGGTCGGCCGACGACGTCGCATCGGCGTTCGCCGGGTGGGTCGAGCCGGTCAACCGCGTGCTGGCCGCCGACTCCGGCGGGACCGTGCTCAGCGTGACGGCCGGCCGGGTGCCCGCCCGGCCGCGCGACGAGCGGGTGCTGCCCCACGCCGTCTGGCGCGACGCCGGCCGGGCCGGGACGCTGCCGCCGTGGCGACCGGCGTCGGACCCGGTCGCGGTGCCGGACCTCGCCGTCGACGCCAACGAACGCCCCGACGGTGCGCGGGTGCCGGACCTCGGACTGACGTACGCACCCCACCGCGCGGACCGGATCCGTGAGCTCCTGGCCACGCCACCCGACGGCGGCGAGCTCGCGGCGGAGCAGGCACGGGTGCACGGCGACGTGTCCGACCCCGGGGCCGCCGGACTGGTGGGATGGCTGGCCCACGTCGTCGGACCGGGCATCGGCCCTGCGGCCGCCCGGCTGCGGACCTGGGTCGCCCGCGGTGCCCGCATGGACGCCGACTCGGGCGATGCGGCACTCTTCGCCGTCTGGCGCGACGCCCTGGCCCGACGCGTCGCGGCACACCCCGCGCTCGCGGCGGTGCGCGAGCCCCACGGCGCTCCGGGGGTGCTGGCTCCCTGGTTCGACGTGTCGGCCCGGGTGGGGCAGGTGCTCGGCGCGCTGCTGGCCGCGGGGGAGTCGCTCACACCGGCGCTGGACGCTCGGGCCGAGGCGCGGGACGCCCTCGTGACCGCCCACGGGGAGCTCACCGGGGCCGCGGGCGGCCGCCGTGGTCGTTCGTCGGCGTCGGACACCTGGGGCCGGCGACACCCGGTGCTGCCCCTGCACGCCCTGGCCGACGCGACCGGCGTCGACCCTTCGGCGGTGCCCCGTGTGCCGCGCGCGCTGCGCGTCCCGGTCTCGGGCGCCGCGGACACCGTGCGGTGCACGGGCTCGGTGCCGGGCGTGTCCACCGCGTCCTGGCGCGGGTCGGTGGCGCGCTGGGTGTGGGACCTGGCCGACCGGCGGCGCAGCCGGTGGGGAGTCCCGTTCGGGGCTGCCGGCGACCCGCGGTCGGTGCACTTCGCCGACCAGCACGGCGAGTGGGCACGCGCCGCGACGCACGAGATCGAGACCGACTGGACGCGCCTGCGGCGCGAGACCTGGGAGGCCCCATGACGGAACGACTGCTGACGGGGGAGCCCGGGTCCGAGGTGTGGCGGTCAGGCGCGATCTCGGTGCACGTGCTCGACCCCGCGGCCGACGTCGACGTGCTGCACGCCTGGGTGACCGGCCCGAACGCGGCGTTCTTCGGGCTCGGTGCGCTGACCCGGGACGAGCTGCGCGAGACCTACGAGTTCGTGGCGTCCCTGCCGACGCACCACGCCTACCTGGTGCGGGACGCGGGGGAGCCCGTGGCGATGGTCCAGCTCTACCACCCGGAGGACGACCCGGTGGCGGCGGCCTACGACGTCGAGCCCGGTGACGTCGGGGCGCACTTCTTCCTGGGGTCGCGGCGGTCCGGGTGGCCGGCGCTCGGTCCGGCGCTGCTGGCGTTCGGGTTCGCGCTGCCGGCCGTGCGACGGATCGTGGTCGAGCCGGACGTGCGTCACCGCGCGGCGATCGCGCGGATGGTCGCGATGGGGTTCGAGCCTGCCGGGAAGATCCACTTCGAGTCGCCGCACGGACCCAAGGACGCGATGCTCGCCTTCCTCACCCGGGAGCGCGCGCTCGCCCTCTCGCGAGGTAGGCCGACCTCACGCGGGGTAGGCAATTCCACCGCGAGGTAGGCGAACCTCCCGCGAGGTGGGCAACCTACCTCGCGGGGAGTCGCCTCCCTCGGCGGTCGGTCTACGTCCGGGGTACCGGACCGGTGGTCGTCCCGGGGACGAGCCCGACGGGCAGCGCGATCGACGTGGGCTCCTCGCCGGCCAGCAGGTCGATGACCGCCCGGCCGAGCCGGGCGCCCTTCTCCCGCAGCGGCTGGTGGACGCTGGTGAGCACGTCGGGGGAGAGCCAGGGCAGGTCGAGGCCGTCGAACCCGGCGATCGAGACGTCCTCGGGGATGCTCAGGCCGAGCTCGCGCGCCGCGATGACGGCACCCGCGGCCAGCAGGTCGGAGTGCGCCACGATCGCGGTGGGCCGTTCCGACGCCGGCACCCACGTACCGAGGATCTCCGTGGCGGCGTCGCGGCCGTGCTCCACGAGCGAGGCGGGGGTCTCCCACGTGATGACCGGGTCGACGACGTCGCGGATCCCGGCCATGCGGTGCGCGGTGGGGGTGCGGTCGGCGCACGCCAGGCGTTCGGCGTCGGCGGGTCCGGACCGTTCGCCCCGGCCGAACGGCAGGGAGATCTCGGCGATCCGTGTGTGCCCGAGCTCGACGAGGTGGCGCACTGCCTCGGCGGCACCGGCGCGGTCCTCCAGCGCGACGAGCGGTGCCCCCTCCACGGCACGACCCTCGCCGACGACGACGGGGACGTTGCGGCGTTGCAGCGCGTTGAGGGTCGGGTCCTCGCTGAGCACCCCCCACACCAGGACGGCGACGTCCATCGCGGCCGTCTCGAGCAGCGGGTCGACGGCGTCCTGGCCGAGGTCCACCCCCGGGATCAGCAGCACGCCGAGCCCTTCGGTGCCCAGCACGTCGACCAGCCCGTCCAGCACCTGCACGGCCACGGGGTCCCGGAAGGCCCGGCCCGGGTGGTCGCCGATGACGACGCCGACGATGCCGGACCGCCCGCGGCGCAGCTGGCGTCCGAGGGGGTTGGGTCCGGTGTACCCGAGCTCGGAGGCGGCGGCGAGCACCTTGTCCCGGGTCTCCGGGGTGATGGGGCCCGATCCCGAGAACGCGAGGGACGCGGTCGAGACGGACACCCCGGCGCGTTCGGCGACGCGCGCCAACGTCGGTCGGCTGCTCGGTGTGCGACCCATGCCACTCCTTCCAGGCCCGGCAAGTGCGCGCCAGCCTACCGGCGCACCTGGATCGAAACGATTTGACCGCGCGGGCGGCGCCGGAGATCGTTGTCCCGTGACCACCTCTGCCTCCGCACGGCCCGACGCGCGCCACCTGCGTGCCGCCGTCGTCGCCGTCTACGGCGTCTTCGTCGCCGCCGGGTTCGGCATGGCGACCTGGGCCTCGCGCATCCCCGCCGTGCGGGACGGTCTCGGGTTCACCGAGGCCCAGATGGGCGTCCTCCTGCTCACCGCGTCGATCGGTTCGATCTGCGCCCTGCCGCTGTCCGGGATGATCGCCTCCCGCCGCGGCGCGGCGCGCACCGTCCTCGGGTTCGCCGTCCTCGCCGCCACCGGCTTCACCGTCGCCACGGTGGCCATCGATGTCGACCTGCCCTGGCTCGTGCGCGTCGGGCTCTTCCTCGGCGGCATGGGCATGGGTGTCTGGGACGCCGCGATGAACCTCGAGGGCGCCGTCGTCGAGCAGAAGCTCGGCAAGGCGATCATGCCGCGCTTCCACGCCGCGTTCTCCTTCGGCACGGTCGCCGGCGCCGGTGTCGGCGCGCTCGCCGCCTGGGCGCAGGTGCCGCTCACCGCCCACCTGACCACCGTCGTCGTCCTCGACGCCCTCGCCGTGGCGCTGTGCGTCCGGGCGTTCCTGCCCGCGCACGACGCCGGCCCCGACGTCTCGCAGCCCGGCGCGCAGGACGCGGTCGCCGACCCGGCCACCGCCGTCGAGCCGTCCCACGGCCACACCGTCAAGGACACGCTCGCCACGTGGCGCGAGCCGCGCACGCTGCTCATCGGGCTCGTCGTGCTCGCCGCCGCCCTCACCGAGGGCGCCGCCAACGACTGGGTGGGCCTGGCCACCGTCGACGGGTTCGGGACCGGGGACGGGATCGGGGCGGTGGCGCTCGCGGTGTTCCTCGTCGCGATGACCGTGACCCGCCTGGTCGGCACCGAGATCATCGACCGGTTCGGGCGCGTCCCCGTGCTGCGCGCCAGCGGCGCCTGCGCCCTGGTCGGCGTCTCGCTGTTCGCGCTCGTGCCCAGCCTGCCGCTCGCGCTCCTGGGCGTGTTCCTGTGGGGCGTGGGCTCCGGGCTCGGCTTCCCGATGGGGATGTCGGCGGCGTCCGACGACCCGCGGCGCGCCGCCCTGCGCGTCGCCGTCGTCTCGACCGTCGGCTACTCGGCGTTCTTCGTCGGCCCGGCGCTCATCGGCTTCCTCGCCCACTACACGGGCTACCGGCTCGCTCTGCTGGTGCTGGCCCTGCCCGTGGTGGTCGGGCTGTTCGTCGCGGGCGCGGCCCGGCCCCTGCGTGGCCCGTCTACCCTGGATCCGTGAGCCAGACCGCCGCGAAGCCCGCCGGGGCCGCCCGCCCCGCCCTGGGCCCGGACGCCTCCCCGAACCTGTCCGACCTGACGACGCTGCGCGTCGGAGGCCCGGTGGGCGGGTACGTGGAGGCCACCTCCGAGGCCGAGCTGATCGACGCCGTGCGCGCTGCCGACGACGCCGAGACGCCGTTGCTGGTGGTCGGCGGCGGTTCCAACCTGCTGGTCTCCGACGAGGGGTTCGACGGCGTCGTGGTGCGGGACGTGCGTTCCGGCCTGGACGCGGACCTGTCGGCCTCCTGCGAGCTGGAGGGCCCGGCCTGCGGCGGCGCGAACCTCACCCTGCCGGCCGGTCAGGACTGGGACGCGTTCGTCGCCGAGGCGGTCGCCAACGAGTGGATCGGGGTCGAGGCGCTCTCCGGCATCCCCGGGACGCTGGGCGCGGCCCCGGTGCAGAACATCGGCGCCTACGGCCAGGAGGTGTCCGGCGTGATCGCCTCGGTGCGCACCTGGGACCGGGCCACGGGTCGACGGCGGACGCTCACCCTGAGCGAGCTCGGGTTCGGCTACCGCACGAGCGTCCTCAAGCGGTCGATGCGCGCCTCCACGTCGCCCGACGGCGAGGTCTGGTACCCGACCCCCCGGTACGTGGTGCTGGAGGTGAACCTGCAGATGCGCATCGGATCGCTGTCCGAGCCGGTCGTCTACCCCGAGCTGGCACGCCGCCTCGGCGTCGAGGTGGGGCAGCGTACGCCGTCGTCGGACGTGCGCGCGGCCGTGCTGGAGCTGCGCGGCGGCAAGGGGATGCTGCTCGACGGCGTCGGGGGAGCGGCTGCGCCGGACCACGACCGCTGGTCGGCGGGCTCGTTCTTCACCAACCCGATCCTTCCGGCGGCGGACGCCGAGGCGCTGCCGGCCGAGGCGCCGCGGTTCCCGGCCGGCGACGGGCAGGTCAAGACGTCGGCGGCGTGGCTGATCGACCGCGCCGGGTTCGACAAGGGCTACGGCGTGGCCGGTGAGCACTCCCCGGCGCGGCTGTCCACCCGCCACACGCTCGCGCTGACCAACCGCGGGGGAGCGACGGCGCAGGACCTCGTGGCGCTCGCCCGCACGGTCCGCGCCGGGGTGCGTGAGACGTTCGGCGTCGCCCTGGAGCCCGAGCCCGTCCTGGTGGGCGTCGCGCTCTGACGCCCGACCGGCCCGTCGCGGTCGGGCGTCAGTGCACGACGACGGTCGTGCCCTGCGGCATCCCCCAGGAGTCCCAGAGCCAGTTCATCGCCGAGTTCGACACCCGGATGCAGCCGTGCGACGCCGGGTACGGCGGGATCGACCCGGACCCGTGGACGGCGATGCCGCCCGTGAAGTACTTGGGCCGGTACATCGACCCGAGCTCGAGGGTCGACTCGTGCAGGTAGTCGCGCTCCATGTAGACGGCGTACGTCCCGGTCGGCGTCGTCGCCCGGTAGGTGCGGCCCTTGGCCTCGAACGTCTCACCGTTGCCCGACGACGCGTTGAACGTGCGCACCACGCGCCCGTCCTCGACGGCGAGCAGGAGCTGGCGGTCGAGGTCGATCTCGACGACCTTGCCCGACGACGACACCGGTGAGGGCCGCACGCCGTCGTCCAGCGCGGCCTCGGTGTTCGGGCCGACGACGGCGTCGCGGTACAGGCCGGCCGACTTCTGCAGCGCCCACACCGCCTGCTGCGTCATCGGTCCGAACACGCCGTCCACGCCCGGCAGGTAGTAGCCCAGCTCGACCAGGCGCTCCTGCAGCGCGCTGACCTCGGCGCCCGTGGCTCCGACCTGCAGGTACTGCGGCTCGGGCTCCGGCTCGGGGGTCTTCTTCTGCTTCTTCTCGTCCTTCTTCTTCTGGTCCTTCTTCGCGGCGTCGTCCGTGCCCTCTGCCTCGGACTCCTCGGCCGGAGCGGACGCGGTCGGCGTCGGGCTGGGCGACGGCGTGGCCTCCGCGCTCGGGGTGGGCTCCGGCGTCGGAGTGTCCGACGGCGTGGGGTCGGCCGGCGCCGTGGGCTCCGGCGTCGGGGAGGCCGGGACGGACGCGGCAGGGGTCGGCGACTCCGCCGTCGACGGGGACGAACCGGACGCCGGGTCGGCCGAGGTCAGCTCGGACAGGGCCGCGCACCCGGGCAGGAGCAGCAGCAGCACGGCGATCGTCGCCGCGGCGCAGCGACGGCGCGTCGTCGTCGTGGTCATGCCTCCACCTCCCGGGTGCGGTCACCGTCGGGCGGGGTCCGCGACTCCTACGGTGCACCGGCGCCCGCCGCACGGCGACCCGGCGCGGCCGATCTCCCGAGGATCGACACCGTCCCGTGACCTCACGGGCGCACGTCTCACGCGGCCAGCCAGTCGTCCACACCGTCGAGCAGCCGCTTCCTGGTGCCCTCGGAAGCCCGGGACGCCCGGATCGAGGACCGTGCCAGGTCGGCCAGCTCGGCGTCGCTGAAGCCGTGCACCGTGCGCGCCGTCTCGTACTGGTCCAGCAGGCGCGAGCCGAACAGCAGCGGGTCGTCGGCGCCGAGCGCCACCTGGGCACCGGCGTCGAACAGCTCGCGCAACGGCACGTCCTCGTCGTGGGAGTAGACGCCGAGCGAGACGTTGGAGGCGGGGCACACCTCCAGCGCCACCCCCGACTCCACGAGCGAGGCCAGCAGGCTCTGGTCCTCGATCGATCGCACGCCGTGCCCCAGCCGGTCCGGTGCCAGCGCACCGACCACCTCGCGCACGTGCCCCGGGCCGAGCAGCTCCCCGCCGTGCGGCACCGACGCCAGCCCGGCCCGCTGCGCGATCCGGAACGCGTGCGCGAACGCGGACGTGTCCCCGCGGCGCTCGTCGTTGCTGAGCCCGAACCCGACCACCTCGCCCGGCCCGTCGCCGGCGTACCGGGCGGCCAGCCGCGCCAGGGTGCGCGCGTCCAGCGGGTGGCGCATCCGCGACGCCGCGACGACAACCGCCACCTCCACGCCGTGCCGGGCGCTCGCGGACCGCGCCTCGTCCAGCACGATCTCGAGCGCGGGCGTGATGCCGCCGACGAACGGGGCGTAGGAGGTCGGGTCCACCTGGATCTCGAGGCGTCCCGACCCCTCCGCCGCGTCGTCGGCCGCGGCCTCGTCCACGAGGCGGCGCATGTCGGCCTCGGAGCGGACGCAGTGCCGGGCGGCGTCGTACAACCGCTGGAACCGGAACCAGCCGCGCTCGTCGGCGGGCACCCGCAGGGCGACGCCGTCGGTCAGGGCGTGCGGGAGCCGCATCCCGTGCGCCGCCGACATCTCGCGCAGCGACGACACCCGGAGCGAGCCGGTGAAGTGCAGGTGGAGGTGGGCTTTCGGGAGGAGGGCCAGGTCGCGCACGGGGTCAGTCTGGCACCCGGGCCGCGCGACCCCGCCGTGTGACCGACGTCGTGCGGGAGGTGGTTCGACCCAGGGCCCAGGTTCGCGTACAGTAGTCCCTCGGTGGTTGACGGCCGCCATGCTGGCCTGCGCCCTCGGGCGTAGCGAGCGGGAACCGTCGAGCACGAAGGGTAGTGGCGCAATTGGTAGCGCAGCGGTCTCCAAAACCGCAGGTTGCAGGTTCGAGTCCTGTCTACCCTGCCAGCGTGTTCCCCCGCGGGGCCGCGCGCAGCGGGGCCATGCGACCGCGTGTCCTCGGACGCCAGGAGTATGTGCCGTGGGTGCGCCGCCGGCAGGCGGCGTGGCTGCGGTGTGAACGCGAAACGGGGTAGTCGAAGTGAGCGAGTCGCCGGCCGAGGCCTCTGGGGCGCACGGCGCCGGAACGGACACGGAACGCCGTGGCTTCTTCGGTCGCATCGCCCTGTTCGTCCGCCAGGTCGTGGGTGAGCTCCGCAAGGTCGTCACGCCGACCCGCTCGGAGCTGATCAACTACACGATCGTCGTCATCGTGTTCGTCACGGTGGCGATGCTGTTCGTCACGGCGCTCGACTACGTCCTCGGGCTCGGGGCCTTCTGGCTCTTCGGGGCCTGACCCGACCGGAACCCGGCAGCCGCACACTCCACCCCCGAAGTCAGAAAGCAGGTTCGTTCGTGTCCCAGGATCCTCTGGAGCAGACGGAGAACGTCGACCCCACGCAGCCCGACGCCACCGGCGCCGAGGCCGACCTCGACGTGCCCGCCGACGCGGACGCCACGGAGCAGGACGAGCAGTCCGAGGTCGAGCAGGACGTCGAGAGCGGCGAGGACGACGCCACCGACCAGGCGGCGGACGCCGAGGCGCCCGTCGACGCGGAGATCGAGGACCCGGCCGAGGAGCTGAAGCGCACGCTGCGCGGCCAGCTCGGCGACTGGTACGTCATCCACTCCTACGCGGGGTACGAGAACCGGGTGAAGGTCAACCTGGAGAACCGCACCCAGAGCCTCAACATGGAGGACTACATCTTCCAGGTCGAGGTCCCCATGGAGGAGGTGACCGAGATCAAGAACGCGCAGAAGAAGACCGTCCGCCGCGTCCGGATCCCGGGTTACGTCCTCGTGCGCATGGACCTCACCGACGAGTCGTGGGGCGCCGTGCGCCACACCCCGGGCGTCACCGGGTTCGTCGGGCACACCCACCAGCCGGTGCCGCTGTCGCTGGACGAGGTCTTCAGCATGCTCGCCCCGACCATGCTCGAGCAGGCGCCGGCCAAGCAGACCGCTGCCGCGGCCGCCGGTGGTTCGTCCGACGCCGCAGCGCGTCCCGCGATCGAGGTCGACTTCGAGGTCGGCGAGTCGGTCACCGTCACCGACGGTCCGTTCGACACGCTGCCCGCCACGATCTCCGAGATCAACGCCGAGGCCCAGAAGCTCAAGGTCCTCGTGTCCATCTTCGGCCGGGAGACCCCGGTCGAGCTGTCGTTCAACCAGGTCGCCAAGATCTGACCGTCGCGCCGGTCCTCCGGCGCGCCGCGCGAGCGGCACGACCATGCAACCGGGTCATCGCCCACGGCGTCGGCCCAGCAACAGAAAGTGGTAGCAACATGCCTCCCAAGAAGAAGGTCGCCGGCCTCATCAAGCTCCAGATCCAGGCGGGCGCCGCGAACCCCGCCCCGCCGATCGGCCCCGCGCTGGGTCAGCACGGCGTGAACATCATGGAGTTCTGCAAGGCCTACAACGCCGCGACCGAGTCGCAGCGCGGCAACGTGGTGCCGGTGGAGATCACGGTCTACGAGGACCGCTCCTTCACCTTCATCACCAAGACCCCGCCGGCCGCCGAGCTCATCAAGAAGGCCGCCGGCGTGGCCAAGGGCTCCTCGACCCCGCACACCGTCAAGGTCGCGCAGCTCACCCAGGACCAGGTCCGTGAGATCGCCGAGACCAAGATGCCGGACATCAACGCGAACGACATCGACGCCGCGAAGAAGATCATCGCCGGCACCGCCCGTTCGATGGGCATCACCGTCCAGGACTGATCCTGGGCTCCCGGCCCCGCGGCCGGGAGGACGAAGACCCGACGACCGCCGTCGGGCACGTGGGAGGGTCTGCGCAGACCCGACGACCACGACTGCAGCAAGGAGAATGCAGATGGCACAGCGCAGCAAGGCGTACCGCGCCGCCGCGGCGAAGATCGACCGCGACACCCTGTACACCCCGCTCGAGGCCGTGAAGCTGGCCAAGGAGACGGCGTCGACCAAGGCCGACGCGACCGTCGAGGTCGTCTTCCGCCTGGGCGTCGACCCCCGCAAGGCCGACCAGCTGGTCCGCGGCACGGTCAACCTGCCGCACGGCACCGGTAAGACCTCTCGCGTGATCGTCTTCGCCAACGGCCCGAAGGCCGAGGAGGCCGCCGCGGCCGGTGCCGACGAGGTCGGTGGCGACGAGCTCATCGCGAAGGTCGCCGGCGGTTACACGGACTTCGACGCCGCCGTCGCGACGCCGGACCTCATGGGCAAGGTCGGTCGTCTCGGTAAGGTCCTCGGTCCCCGTGGCCTCATGCCGAACCCGAAGACCGGCACCGTGACCATGGACGTCACCAAGGCCGTGTCCGACATCAAGGGCGGCAAGATCGAGTTCCGTGTCGACAAGCACGCGAACCTGCACTTCATCATCGGCAAGGCCTCGTTCGACGAGTCCGCGCTGGTGGAGAACTACGGCGCCGCGCTGGACGAGGTCCTGCGTCTGAAGCCGTCGTCCTCGAAGGGCCGCTACATCACCAAGGCGACGCTGACGACGACGTTCGGTCCGGGCATCCCGCTCGACCAGTCGAAGACGGCGAAGCTCACGGAGGCCTGAGCCTCCCGCTCCGCACGAACGGCCCGGTACCCCCGAGGGGGTGCCGGGCCGTTCGTCGTTCTCCCCGAGCTCTCCCGGAGTTCTTCCGGATCGGACGTATCAGGACGCCCGGGTGTCCCTCCCACCAGGTGACACTGCCGAGCGGAGGGTGAAATCTGATGGGTGGCAGGCCGGACAGCCGCGGGTGGCGGGACGCCACCCTAGGCTCGGTGCGTCCACCCGAGTCCGGGTACGTCGCCGGAGCCGCACGAGGAGCCATGAACCGTCCTGCCGAGACATCGAGCCTGGGTGACCGGGCCGCCGAGGCCCTGCTCGCCTTCCGGGAGGGCCGGCCGGACGCGATGAGCGGGTTCGTCCGCGAGGCGAACCCGCTGCTGTGGCGCACCGTCCGTTCGCAGGGCGTGGCACGCGAGGGGGCGGACGACGTCGTGCAGCAGACGTGGGCCGCCCTGGTGCGGCACGCCGACTCCATCGACGAGCCGAAGGCCACGCTCAAGTGGCTCCTGGTCACGGCGCGGCGGGCCGCGTGGGAGGCGGTGCGCAAGGACCGCACCGACGACGTGCGGCGCACCGAGCTGCCGGACGACGACGCCGAGACCACGACGACGTTGCCGGACCCGGCCCCCGGGCCGGAGGCCGAGGTGCTGCGCAACGAGCGGGACCGCGCGCTGTGGGCGGCCCTCGCGGAGCTGCCGGAGCGCTGCCGTGAGCTGCTCCGGCTCGTCTCGCTCGCCGACCGCCCGGACTACCGCTCCATCTCCGCCGCGATCGGCATGCCGGTCGGGAGCATCGGCGCCACGCGGGGGCGGTGCCTGGCCAAGCTGCGCACCGTCCTCACCGAACGAGGGGAGACCTCATGGACATGACCGAGTTCGACGACGTGCCGGGCGCCGACCAGGCGTTCGACGCGTCCGACGCCGCGCTGCTCGCGCGGGTCGCGGCGCTGGACGAGCGCCTGGATCCCGTGCCGGACGGTCTGACCGAGCGGTCCCTGTTCGCGATGACGCTGGCCGGGCTGGAGGCCGAGGTCATGGAGCTGCAGGTCGTCGAGGCCCCGGTGGGCTCGGTGCGCAGCGACGCCCCGGTCGAGACCCGCACCATCACCTTCACGCACGAACGACTCACCGTCATGATCGCGCTGTCCGCCGGCGGTGACCGGGACACCGTCCGCGTCGACGGCTGGCTGGCCCCGGCGGCGCCGCTCGCGATCGAGCTGCGTCGCCCCGACGAGGATCCGCGCACCACGACGTCAGACGAGGACGGGCGCTTCGTGATCGACGACGTCCCGCGCGGCCCGGCCAGCCTGCTGATCCGCCAGGGCGAGACGCCGGTGACGACGCCGGTCGTCGAGCTCTAGCCGCACCACGACACACCCACGACCACCGACGGGGCCGGAGCGTCGTGCCCTGACTCGAGGAGGAGCACGTGAGCGAGACGACCATCGCCGACGCCGCGGGGGGTCGGCGGCCCGTCCGGCACCTGGACCCAGAGCGGGTTCGCCGGAGCCCGGGTGCCTCCCGGGTGGGCGAGACGGACTACGTCGCCGACCGGCTCATCGTCCGGGGTGAGCTGCCCGACGCGTTGCGCCGGGTCGTGACGCCCGAGGCGGACGCGTTGACCGCCGGCGGCCAGGGTGCCGTCACCGGGCTCGAGCCCTGGGCCGGAACGGAGGAGCCGACGGAGTGGATCGACGGAGTCCGGCGGATCGCCACGCAGATGGGCTACCGGGTGGTCTACGACGGGACCCTCGGCGACCTGGCCGTGGACGACGTTGAGGACGAGACGTTCGGGTACGCGCTGCGACTCGTCCCGGAGCGCGACGACGATCTCGAGGTCGACGTCTGGCAGGTCCTGGAGCGCATCACGGCCGAGCTCGGCGGCCTGGACTCGCCGGACGCCGAGGACGAGGGCGACCGGCCGACGCCCCGGGTCGGGCTCGACCACGTGCTGCGCGCCCAGCGTCGGGGGAAGTCGACACCGCTGCCGTTCGTCCCGGTCGCCCGGCCCCGGTCGACGCCGTTGCCGGTGGGCGCGATCGACGAGTACGGCACGCCCGGCACCGGTGGTCTGACACCGGTGCGCTACCTCGGTGGCCCGCCACGGCGCACGCTCGACGACGGTCCGACGCCGTGGGAGGCCGCGGACGGCACGCGCCGGCCCGTCGTCGCCGTGGTCGACACGGGTGTCGGGTCACATCCCTGGTTCGGAGACTACGACCCGCAGGACCCGCAGGACAGCCCGGTCGTCGTGCGCACAGCGGCTCTCGACGGACGCCCGGTCGGCACGTTCCCCGTCCCGGCGATCGACTCGGAGGACGCCGAGTTCGGTGGGCTCAGCGTCGATCCGCTGACGGGACCGCTGGATCCGGTGGCGGGCCACGGCACGTTCATGGCCGGCGTCGTCCACCAGGTCTGCCCCGATGCCGTGATCATGGCGGTCCGGGCCTTCGGCGGTTCTGGTGACATCCCGGAGTGGGAGATGCTGCACACGCTGTGGCGGCTGCTGCGGTACCACCGTCGAGGGGTTGCCGGCCACGCGGGCTACCACCAGGTCGACGTCGTCGTCCTGGCCATGGGCTACTACCACGAGCAGCCGGAGGACTACGGGTACGACGGGCCCCTGCGACGAGTGCTGCGCGCACTTCGGCGAGCGGGAGTCGTCGTGGTTCTCGCCTCGGGCAACGACGGCACCACCCGCCCGATGTTCCCCGCGGCGTGGGCGCCGCGCGTCGCCCAGGTCGACGACGGGCCCCGGCCCGCCGGTGCCGATCAGCTCACCTCTGCCCATCCGCCGTTGCTCGTGGCCGGGGCCGCCAACCCCGACGGCACGACGGCGATCTTCAGCAACGACGGCGGCTGGGTCACCTGCGTGCGTCCCGGGGCCGCGGTGCTGTCGACCATGCCGACGACGATCGACGGTCCCGAGACGCCGGAGGCTCGCCTCCCCGAACGCCTGCGCCCCGGCATCCGAGCCACGGTGGATCCCGACGACTTCACCGGGGGCTACGCCACCTGGAGCGGGACGTCCTTCGCAGCGCCCTACCTCGCAGCCGAGGTCGCGCAGGCCCTGCTGTCGGCCGAGGTCCGGGCCGGCAACGCCGTGGAGGTGGCGTGGGATGCTGTGACCCGCGCGACTTCCCTCGCCGTCACCGGTACGGGCGACGGGGGCGAGGGCTCCGTGACATAGGAGGGGTAGCCCCGGGTGACCAGCAGGACCACGTTCGACGAACGTCTCCGCGAGGCGCAGGAGCTCAACGCTGCGTCGAAGGTGCGCCCTGCCTCGCGAGCCTACCGGGGGCTGCTGAAGGACGTCGGGCCGCTGGACCCTGCGGTTCACGGCCCGTGGGTGGTCGAGATGCGCGTGCGTGCGCTGATCGGTCAGGCGGCGTGCACGCACGCGCTGACCGGTGACCTCGAGGCCGCGCGGCGCCTCGTCGAGGATGCTCTCGCACTGTCGGTCGCCGCGGGGGAGGAGAGCTGGGAGGCGCTCGCGCACGGACAGGAGGGGCTGCTGCTCCTCCGGGCCGGCCGCGCGCGCCAGGCGGTGGCTTCCTTCGACCGGGCGCTGGCGACCGTGGACACGACGAACCATCGTGACCAGGCCGTCCTGCGCATCAATCGTGCGGCCGCCCAGCTCGAGTGCGGCGACCTCGGGGAGGTCGTGTCCGACCACGAGCTGGCCCTGTTCCACGCGCGCGAGATCGGGGACGACCGGTACGCGGCCTTCGCGCTGCTCAACCTCGGCTACGCCAGGTATCAGCAGGGCGACTTCCCGGCGGCGCTCTCGCAGCTCGACGAGGCGGCACGTCTTCAGCCCGGGGGACCGGACGGCTGGTCCGAGTCGACACGGGCCCAGGTGCTCCTCGACGCGGGCCTGGTGACCGAGGCGGAGCAGGTGCTGGCCGAGTGCGCCGACCTGCTGGCCGCGGACGACCTGACCGGCGAGCTCGCGGACACCATGCTCGCTCGCGCACGCTGCGCCCTGCTGCTGCGTCGGCCGGAGGAAGCGGTGCGGTGGGCGCGCGGTGCCCGGCGCGTCTTCGCCCGGGTCGGGAACGACGGCTGGGCCCTGCAGTCGGAGCTCGTCGCGCTCGAGGCACGGCTGGAGCTGGACCGCCGTGCCGGCCCGCGCCGGTCGACCCTGCGCCGCCGCTGCGAGGAGACGCTCGCTCTGTCCGCAGTGGACGGCAGCGTTCTGGCGAGTCGTGAGGCGGGAGCCGGGGCACGGCTGCTCGCGGCGGAGTGGGCGCTGCTCGCGGGCGACGTCGAGCGTGCGCAGACGATCGTGGCGGGCGTCCGGCGTCTGACCACCTGCCCCCTCCCGCTGCGCATCCACCACGAGTCGGTCCGTGCGCAGGTCGCCTTCGCTGCGGGGGATCGCCGCCGGGGCCTGCTCGCCGTGCGCCGCGGCCTGCGGGTGCTCGCGGACCATCGGGCGCGCCTCGGTTCGGTGGACGCCGTCACGGCCGCCGCCGCGCACGGATCCCGCCTGGCACGGGTCGACGTCGAGGCGGCGTTGGCCACGGGTCGCGCCGCGGCGGTGTTCGACGCCACCGAGCGCGGGCGTGCCGCGTACGCCGGGGCCGCCCGGGTGCGACCGCCTCAGGACGAGGAGCTCGCCGAGCTGCTGACCCGGGCACGCACCGCCGCCGAGGAGGCCCGCGAGCTGGCCGGCAGCGCGGACCCGAAGGACCGTGCGGCGGCCGATCGCGGCACGAAGGAGGCACGGCGGCTCCAGGACCAGGCGCGTCGGCGGTCCTGGCAGCTCTCGGGGCCGGGGGAAGGCCTGGTGCCGGAGCCCACCACGGCGCGGGCCGTAATCGCCCGGCTGCGGTCGGCGTCGTCGGGCACGACGGTGGTGTCGTACCTCTTGACCGACCAGGTGCGGGCGGTGCGTGTCGACGCCACGGGTGCACGGCTGCTCGAGCTCGGGCCGCTGTCCGAGGTGACGGAGCTGGCCCGCCGGGTGCGCCAGGACGTCGAGGTGCTGGCCAACGCGCTCATCCCGGCGCCGATGCGGGAGGTCGCCGCGACCTCGGCTCGCCGTGCGCTCGCCCGCCTGGACGACCTGCTGCTGCGACCGGTCGCGGTGGACGGACCGCTGCAGGTCGCGGCACGCCGCGAGCTGCTCTCGGTGCCGTGGGCCTCGCTCCCGTCCCGGGAGGGCGTGGCGACCGGCGTCGACTCGTGGGTGAGCTGGCGCGACGACGAGTCCCGGTCCGGTGCCGGCCCGTCCCGCGCCGTCGTCGTCGCCGGGCCCGGCCTGCGTGCCGCCGAGCTGGAGGCCCGCCTCGTCGCCGCGACGTGGGGGGAGGTGACGACGCTGTCCGGGGCGGCGGCGACCTGTGCGGCCACGACGGCGGCGATCGCCGGGGCGGACGTGGTCCACCTCGCCGCGCACGGCGTGCACGAGCCGGACAACCCGTTGTTCTCCTGCGTCCGGCTCGCCGACGGGCCGCTGTACGCGCACGAGCTGGACGGCGTCGATCTCTCGGGCGCCGTCGTCGTGCTGTCCGCCTGCGAGACCGGACGCGCCTCGGTGCGGCTCGGGGGAGAGCCGCTCGGCATGACGAGCGTCCTGCTGCGGCTCGGCGCGCGCGCCGTGGTGAGCGCGGTCGCACCGCTGCGGGACGACGTCGCCGCGCGCGTCATGCCGCACCTGCACGCCGAGCTGCGGGCGGGGACCGACCCTGCTGCGGCGCTCGCCCGTGCCGTCGCCGCGGAGCCCGAGCCGGTACCGCTGGTGTGCTTCGGGCCGCTCTCCGTCGACGGGCGCCCTGCCGCCGTGTGACGAGCGCCTCGTGGGCGTGAGTACCGTGGTGGGCCGCTGGTCGTGTAGAGTTCACGGGTAACCCAAGACCGCCGGTCGTCCCAGGCTGCCCAGAGCTCGCTCCGGAAGCCGAAGACCGAAGTCCCGCGAGAGTGCGGAGGCCTGCGCAGGTGACACGATGACGATCCGCGGCTCCGGCCGTGAGCATCCGAGCCCCGTGCGCCTGCGCCGGGGCTCTTTCTCTTTCCCGGGGTGACCGGTGGCTCCACCACCGGAAGGATTGCCATGGCGAGGCCGGACAAGGCAGCCGCTGTCGCAGCGATCGCGAACAGGCTTCGCGACTCCAACGCGGCCGTGCTGACCGAGTACCGCGGGCTCTCCGTCTCGCAGCTCCAGGAGCTGCGGCGGTCGCTGCGCGGCAACGCAACCTACGCCGTGGTGAAGAACACGCTGACCACCATCGCGGCCAAGGAAGCCGGTGTCGAGGGTCTCGACGCCGACCTCCAGGGTCCCTCCGCGATCGCGTTCGTGACCGGTGACCCGGTCGAGGCCGCGAAGGGTCTGCGTGACTTCGCCAAGGCGAACCCCGCACTGGTCATCAAGGGCGGTGTCCTCGACGGGAACGCCCTGACCCCTGCGGAGATCACGAAGCTCGCGGACCTCGAGTCCCGCGAGGTTCTGCTGGCCAAGGCGGCCGGCGCGATGAAGGCCAAGATCAGCCAGGCTGCCTACGCCTTCAACGCCAAGCCGACCCAGGTCGCCCGAGTCATCGATGCCCTGCGTCAGAAGCAGGAATCGGCGGGCGCTGCCGCCTGACCAGGTGGCCGTGCCGACACATCACCCCTGCTTCTGGCGGACCGCACGGTCCGTGAAGCGCTGAATGAAAGGAACGCCATCATGGCGAAGCTCAGCACCGAAGAGCTCCTGTCCGTCTTCGAGGAGCTGACCCTCATCGAGCTCTCCGAGTTCGTGAAGGCCTTCGAGGAGAAGTTCGACGTCACCGCTGCCGCTCCGGCCGCCGTGGCCGTGGCCGGTGGCGCCCCCGCCGGTGGCGGCGAGGCCGAGGCCGCTGAGGAGCAGTCGGAGTTCGACGTCGTCCTCACCGCCGCCGGTGACAAGAAGATCCAGGTCATCAAGGA
Organism: Isoptericola chiayiensis; assembly: GCF_013149805.1. GTDB lineage: Bacteria > Actinomycetota > Actinomycetes > Actinomycetales > Cellulomonadaceae > Isoptericola > Isoptericola chiayiensis. Next base: position 182,377 of record NZ_JABEZT010000007.1, on the reverse strand, counting down.
GGTGCGCGCGCTCACGTCCCTCGGTCTCAAGGAGGCCAAGGACCTGGTCGACGGCGCCCCGAAGCCGGTCCTGGAGGGTGTCGACAAGGAGGCCGCGGAGAAGGCCAAGGAGGCCCTCGAGGGCGCCGGCGCGTCCGTCGAGCTCAAGTGAGCCCCCGCGGCACCAGCCGCACCCGGTGATCTGATCACCCACGCGACGGCCCGCATCCCCACCGGGGGTGCGGGCCGTCGTCGTGCCCGGGGTGCCTCACCGGGGTGCGCCGCCGGCCGGGTGGCGGTCCCAGGTGTGACGGATCGCTCGTCGGGATCGGTGGCGGGGGGAAGACGGCGCGGGTAGCGTGTCCAGGTACCGTTTCTTGGGCGGCATATGGCGGCCACCGAGACAACGTCCTCCGACCACGACGAAGCCGAGGACGTCCGCTCGCACGCCCGCGTGGGTGGACTTTCTTTTCGACTTCGGCTACGCTAGCGCTTTGCGCTCGCCTGTGTCCCGACGCCCTCCCGCCGATGTTGTCCCGCCCCTGAGGTCACGTGTCGTGACCCCTCGGAACGGCCTTCTCCACAGCGGTCCGGCGCCCGACGCACGTCCGAGCGTACAGCGTGCCATCGAACTGCAGGGAAGGACCCCTCTTGGCTGCCTCGCGCACCCCTTCTGCTCCGTCCGCCGACGCCATCGCGAACCGCACCGCTTCCCGCCGCGTCTCCTTCGCCCGGATCCACGAGCCGCTCCAGGCGCCCGACCTCCTCGGGCTGCAGGTCGAGAGCTTCGACTGGCTCCTCGGGAACGAGGCCTGGCAGGCCCGCATCGAGGCCGCCCTCGAGGCCGGCCGCCACGACGTCCCCGAGGCCTCCGGCCTGGAGGAGATCTTCGAGGAGATCTCCCCGATCGAGGACTTCGGCCAGTCGATGTCGCTCTCGTTCTCGAACCACCGCTTCGAGCCCCCGAAGTACACGGTGGACGAGTGCAAGGAGAAGGACTTCACCTACGCGGCCCCGCTGTTCGTCACGGCGGAGTTCGTCAACTACACCACCGGTGAGATCAAGAGCCAGACGGTCTTCATGGGCGACTTCCCGCTCATGACCGACCGCGGCACCTTCGTCATCAACGGCACCGAGCGCGTCGTCGTCTCGCAGCTCGTGCGGTCCCCGGGCGTCTACTTCGAGCGCACCCCCGACAAGACCTCCGACAAGGACGTCTTCTCGGCGAAGATCATCCCGTCGCGCGGCGCGTGGCTCGAGTTCGAGATCGACAAGCGCGACGCCGTCGGCGTGCGCGTCGACCGCAAGCGCAAGCAGCCCGTCACCGTGCTGCTCAAGGCGCTCGGCCTCACCGAGTCCGAGATCCGCGAGGAGTTCGCCGACTTCCCGACGATCCTCGACACCCTGGAGAAGGACCACGTCCACACCCAGGACGAGGCCCTCGTGGACCTGTACCGCAAGATCCGTCCGGGCGAGCCGCCCACGGTCGAGGCGGGTCGCGCGCTGGTGGAGAACTTCTACTTCAACCCCAAGCGCTACGACCTGGCGAAGGTCGGCCGCTACAAGCTGAACAAGAAGGTCGGCGTCACCGCCGAGCTCAGCGACAGCACCCTGTCGGTGTCCGACGTCGTCGCCACCATCAAGTACCTGGCCGCGCTGCACGCCGACAAGACGTCGATCCCGGGCACCCGCGACGGCGAGCCGCACGACGTGCGCGTCGAGACCGACGACATCGACCACTTCGGCAACCGCCGCATCCGCGCCGTGGGCGAGCTCATCCAGAACCAGGTGCGCACCGGCCTGTCCCGCATGGAGCGCGTCGTGCGCGAGCGGATGACGACCCAGGACGTCGAGGCCATCACGCCGCAGACCCTGATCAACATCCGCCCGGTCGTGGCCTCGATCCGTGAGTTCTTCGGCACCTCGCAGCTGTCGCAGTTCATGGACCAGAACAACCCGCTGGCCGGCCTGACGCACAAGCGCCGCCTGTCCGCGCTCGGCCCGGGCGGTCTGTCCCGCGACCGTGCCGGCATGGAGGTCCGCGACGTCCACCCGTCGCACTACGGCCGCATGTGCCCGATCGAGACGCCGGAAGGCCCGAACATCGGTCTGATCGGTTCGCTCGCGTCGTTCGGCCGCATCAACCCGTTCGGCTTCATCGAGACCCCGTACCGCAAGGTGCTCGCGGGCAAGGTGACCGACGAGGTCGTCTACCTCACGGCCGACGACGAGGACTCCTACGTCATCGCCCAGGCGAACACCACGCTGAACGAGGACGGCTCCTTCGCCAACGACCGCGTGCTCGTGCGCACCAAGGGCGGCGAGACCGACGACGTGCCGGCCTCCGACGTCGACTTCATGGACGTCTCCCCGCGGCAGATGGTCTCCGTCGCCACGGCGCTCATCCCGTTCCTCGAGCACGACGACGCCAACCGCGCCCTCATGGGCGCCAACATGCAGCGTCAGGCCGTGCCGCTGGTCCGCTCCGAGGCGCCGCTGGTCGGCACCGGCATGGAGCGGCGCGCGGCGGTCGACGCCGGCGACGTCATCACCGCGGACAAGCCCGGTGTCGTCACGCAGGTCTCGGCCGACCTCATCACGGTCGAGAACGACGACGCGACGACGTCGACGTACCGCGTGGCCAAGTTCCGCCGCTCGAACCAGGGCACCAGCTACAACCAGCGCGTGCTCGCCGAGGCGGGGCAGCGGGTCGAGGTCGGCTCCGTGCTGGCCGACGGCCCGGCGACCGACGAGGGCGACCTCGCGCTCGGCCGCAACCTGCTCGTGGCGTTCATGTCGTGGGAGGGCCACAACTACGAGGACGCGATCATCCTGTCGCAGCGCCTCGTGGAGGACGACGTCCTGTCCTCGATCCACATCGAGGAGCACGAGGTCGACGCCCGAGACACCAAGCTCGGGCCCGAGGAGATCACGCGGGACATCCCGAACGTCTCCGAGGACGTGCTGGCGGACCTCGACGAGCGCGGCATCATCCGCATCGGCGCCGAGGTCGGCGCGGGCGACGTGCTGGTCGGCAAGGTCACCCCGAAGGGTGAGACCGAGCTGACCCCGGAGGAGCGCCTGCTGCGCGCCATCTTCGGCGAGAAGGCCCGCGAGGTGCGCGACACCTCGCTGAAGGTGCCCCACGGCGAGTCCGGCACCGTCATCGGCGTGCGCGAGTTCAACCGGGAGGACGGCGACGAGCTGCCCGCCGGCGTGAACCAGCTGGTGCGCGTCTACATCGCCAACCGCCGCAAGATCACCGTCGGTGACAAGCTCGCCGGCCGTCACGGCAACAAGGGCGTCATCTCCAAGATCCTGCCGCAGGAGGACATGCCGTTCCTGCCGGACGGCACGCCCGTGGACATCATCCTCAACCCGCTCGGCGTGCCCGGCCGCATGAACGTCGGCCAGGTCCTCGAGACGCACCTGGGCTGGGTCGCCAGCCGCGGGTGGGACATCGAGCTGGCCGAGGGCGACGACCTGTCGTGGCGGGACGAGCTGCCCGAGCACGCGCACCGCTCGGAGCCCGGCCGCCCGGTCGCCACGCCGGTGTTCGACGGCCTGGAGGAGCACGAGCTGCGGGGGCTGATCTCGACGACGCTGCCCAACCGCGACGGTGACCGCATGGTCGGCCTCGACGGCAAGGCGGCGCTGTTCGACGGGCGCTCCGGCGAGCCGTTCCCGGACCCGGTCGCGGTCGGCTACATGTACATCCTCAAGCTGCACCACCTGGTCGACGACAAGATCCACGCGCGCTCGACCGGTCCGTACTCGATGATCACCCAGCAGCCGCTGGGCGGTAAGGCGCAGTTCGGCGGTCAGCGGTTCGGTGAGATGGAGGTGTGGGCGCTCGAGGCGTACGGCGCCGCGTACACCCTCCAGGAGCTGCTCACCATCAAGTCCGACGACATCCCCGGCCGCGTCAAGGTCTACGAGGCGATCGTCAAGGGCGAGAACATCCCCGACTCGGGCATCCCGGAGTCGTTCAAGGTGCTCCTCAAGGAGATGCAGTCGCTCTGCCTGAACGTCGAGGTGCTCTCGAGCGACGGTGTCTCCATCGAGATGAAGGAGTCCGACGACGAGGTCTACCGCGCGGCGGAGGAGCTCGGCATCGACCTCTCCCGCCGCCCGAACTCGGCCGCCACCATCGACGAGGTCTGATCCAGCGACCAGCTGACGACACAGACGACCATCTGCTGTAGGAAGTAGGACATCTTGCTCGACGTCAACGTCTTCGACGAGCTGCGCATCGGCCTGGCCACGGCCGAGGACATCCGTTCCTGGTCGCACGGTGAGGTGAAGAAGCCCGAGACCATCAACTACCGCACCCTCAAGCCCGAGAAGGACGGACTCTTCTGCGAGAAGATCTTCGGTCCGACCCGGGACTGGGAGTGCTACTGCGGCAAGTACAAGCGGGTGCGCTTCAAGGGCATCATCTGCGAGCGCTGCGGCGTGGAGGTCACCCGCTCCAAGGTGCGCCGTGAGCGCATGGGCCACATCGAGCTGGCCGCCCCGGTCACGCACATCTGGTTCTTCAAGGGTGTGCCGTCCCGCCTGGGCTACCTGCTCGACCTCGCGCCGAAGGACCTGGAGAAGGTCATCTACTTCGCGGCCTACATGATCACGTGGGTCGACGACGAAGCGCGCCAGGAAGACCTCCCCAACCTCCAGAACGAGATCGACCTGGAGAAGAAGGAGATCACCGACCGCCGCGACAACGACATCAACGCCCGCGCCACGCGGCTCGAGGCCGACCTGGCCGAGCTCGAGGCCGAGGGTGCCAAGGCCGACGCGCGCCGCAAGGTGCGCGACTCGGCCGAGCGGGAGATGGCCCAGCTGCGCAAGCGGGCCGACCAGGACCTGGACCGCCTCGAGCAGGTCTGGGACCGGTTCAAGAACCTCAAGGTCGCCGACCTCGAGGGCGACGAGATGCTGTACCGCACCCTCGTCGACCGCTACGGCACCTACTTCGAGGGCTCGATGGGCGCCGACGCGATCCAGAAGCGCCTCGAGAGCTTCGACCTGGACGCCGAGGCCGAGGCGCTGCGCGAGATCATCCGCACCGGCAAGGGCCAGCGCAAGACCCGTGCCCTGAAGCGGCTCAAGGTCGTCAACGCGTTCCTGACGACGACGAACTCGCCGACGGCCATGGTGCTGGACGCGGTGCCGGTCATCCCGCCGGACCTGCGCCCGATGGTGCAGCTCGACGGCGGCCGCTTCGCGACGTCGGACCTCAACGACCTGTACCGCCGCGTCATCAACCGCAACAACCGCCTCAAGCGGCTGCTGGACCTGGGCGCGCCGGAGATCATCGTCAACAACGAGAAGCGGATGCTGCAGGAGGCCGTCGACTCGCTGTTCGACAACGGCCGCCGCGGCCGTCCGGTCACCGGACCGGGCAACCGTCCGCTGAAGTCGATCTCCGATATGCTCAAGGGCAAGCAGGGCCGGTTCCGCCAGAACCTGCTCGGCAAGCGCGTCGACTACTCGGGCCGTTCGGTCATCGTGGTCGGTCCGCAGCTCAAGCTGCACCAGTGCGGTCTGCCCAAGCAGATGGCGCTGGAGCTGTTCAAGCCGTTCGTCATGAAGCGGCTCGTCGAGCTCAACCACGCGCAGAACATCAAGTCCGCCAAGCGGATGGTCGAGCGCACCCGACCCGTGGTGTGGGACGTCCTCGAAGAGGTCATCACCGAGCACCCGGTGCTGCTCAACCGTGCGCCCACCCTGCACCGCCTGGGCATCCAGGCTTTCGAGCCGCAGCTCGTCGAGGGCAAGGCCATCCACCTGCACCCGCTCGTGTGCGGCGCGTTCAACGCCGACTTCGACGGTGACCAGATGGCGGTCCACCTGCCCCTGAGCGCGGAGGCGCAGGCCGAGGCCCGCATCCTGATGCTCTCGAGCAACAACATCCTCAAGCCGTCGGACGGCCGTCCGGTGACCATGCCCTCGCAGGACATGATCATCGGTCTGCACCACCTGACGGCGGAGCGTCCCGGCGCCCAGGGCGAGGGTCGCGTGTTCGGCACGCAGGCCGAGGCCATCATGGCGTTCGACCGCGGCGAGCTGGACATCAACGCCACGATCAAGATGCGCATGTCCGACCTCGTGCCGCCGCTGCGCGGCTTCGAGGCGCCCGAGGGCTGGGAGCCCGGGCAGCAGCTGCTGTTCGAGACCACCCTGGGCCGCACCCTGTTCAACGAGGCGCTGCCGACCGACTACCCGTTCCAGAACGAGGTCGTCGGCAAGAAGGAGCTCTCGGCGATCGTCAACGACCTCGCCGAGCGGTACCCGAAGGTCGACGTCGCCACGTCGCTGGACGCGCTCAAGGACGCCGGCTACCGCTGGGCGACCCGCTCGGGCGTGACCATCGCGATCTCCGACGTCGCCATGCCGGTGAACAAGGACGAGATCCTCGACGAGCACGAGGCCCGCGCCCTGAAGGTCCAGGGCCAGTACGAGACCGGTCTGATCACCGACGACGAGCGCCGCCAGGAGCTCATCGAGATCTGGACGCAGGCCACGGACAAGATCGCCGCGGCGATGCGTGACAACCTCGAGAACGACCAGCGGAACACGCTGTACCGCATGGTGTCGTCGGGTGCGCGCGGTAACTGGATGCAGGTCCGTCAGATCGCCGGTATGCGCGGTCTCGTGGCGAACCCGAAGGGCGAGATCATCCCGCGCCCGATCAAGTCCAACTACCGTGAGGGCCTGTCCGTCCTCGAGTACTTCATCGCCTCGCACGGTGCCCGCAAGGGTCTGGCCGACACGGCGCTGCGTACCGCGGACTCCGGCTACCTGACGCGTCGTCTCGTCGACGTCTCGCAGGACGTCATCATCCGCGAGGAGGACTGCGGGACCGAGCGCGGCCTGCCGCTGCCGGTCGCCGAGCGCATCGGCGACCAGCTCGTGCCGCACGACCGCGTGGAGACCTCGATCTACTCGCGCACGTTCGCCACGGACGTCGTCGGCCCCGACGGCACGGTGCTGGCCGAGGCCGGCTCGGACGCGGGCGACCTGGTGATCAACGAGGTCATCGCGGCCGGGATCGAGGAGGTCAAGGTCCGTTCGGTCCTGACCTGCGAGTCGCGCGTCGGGACCTGCGCCAAGTGCTACGGCCGCTCCCTGGCCACCGGCAAGCTGGTGGACATCGGCGAGGCCGTCGGCATCATCGCCGCGCAGTCCATCGGTGAGCCGGGCACGCAGCTGACGATGCGGACCTTCCACACCGGTGGTGTCGCCTCCGCGGAGGACATCACCCAGGGTCTGCCCCGTGTGACCGAGCTCTTCGAGGCCCGTACCCCGAAGGGTGAGGCTCCGATCGCGGAGTACACCGGCCGGGTGACCATCGAGGACTCCGACCGGACGCGGCACATCGTGCTGACCCCGGACGACGGCGGCGAGGAGATCAAGTACCCGGTCACCAAGCGTGCCCGGCTCCTGATCGCCGACGGCGACCACGTGGCGGTCGGCACCCAGCTCGTCCAGGGCGCCGTCGACCCGAAGAAGGTGCTGCGCATCCTCGGCCCGCGCGCTGCCCAGAAGCAGCTCGTGGACGCGGTGCAGGAGACCTACCGCTCGCAGGGCGTGGACATCCACGACAAGCACATCGAGGTCATCGTGCGCCAGATGCTGCGCCGCGTGACCGTGCTCGACGCCGGTGACTCCGACCTGCTGCCGGGTGAGCTCTCCGAGCGCACGCGGTTCGAGGACGCCAACCGCAAGGCCGTGGCGGAGGGTGGCCAGCCGGCCGCCGGCCGTCCCGAGCTGATGGGTATCACGAAGGCCTCGCTCGCCACCGACTCGTGGCTCTCGGCCGCCTCCTTCCAGGAGACGACCCGGGTGCTCACCGAGGCGGCGATGAGCGGCCGGCGCGACCCGCTGCTCGGCCTCAAGGAGAACGTCATCATCGGTAAGCTCATCCCGGCCGGCACCGGCCTGGCGCGCTACCGGAACATCGACGTGGAGCCGACGGAGCAGGCCAAGGCGGAGCTCTACCCGAGCTTCGGCTACGACGAGATCGACTTCCCGACGCTCGGCATGGGCTCGGGCGAGGCGATCCCGCTGGAGGACCTGGACTTCGGCGACTTCCGCTGATGCTCCTGCCGAGGTAGTCGAGAACGCCGCGAGGCAGCACCCGTGCGCCGGACCCCGTGTCCGGCCCGGAGTGCTGCCTCGCGGCGTTCTTGCCTGCTCCGGCACCTGGGCGACGGACGTCACAGCGGCGCCGTCGTCTCACCCTTTGACCACGCTTGCCACCGCGGGTAGTCTTGGAAGCCGTGCCCGTGCCGTCGTGCCGTGCCTCCGCTGTTCCTCCGAGCTTGCACTCGGACGGTCGGCCGGATGCGCCGCCGACGATCGCACGAGCATCCCGGGTCGGGCGCCCACTCCTCGGCGAGGAGGTCGAGCGCAGCCCCGGGCCATCGAGCCGGTGGTAAGTGGCGTTGCGGTCCGCGAGGGCCGCGGGTGCCGCCTGCGATCGGCGCGCACAAGCCAGAACAGACCACCAGTCGGGGGCCGGCACGGCCTCCGAGAGCTCGAGAGACGACGGAGACGTAGTGCCTACGATCCAGCAGCTCGTCCGCAAGGGCCGGACCTCGAAGGCCGGGAAGTCGAAGACTCCGGCGCTCAAGGGTTCCCCGCAGCGGCGCGGCGTGTGCACCCGTGTGTACACCACCACCCCCAAGAAGCCGAACTCGGCGCTCCGCAAGGTCGCGCGTGTGAAGCTCTCCTCCGGTATCGAGGTGACCGCCTACATCCCCGGTGTGGGCCACAACCTCCAGGAGCACTCGATCGTGCTCGTCCGCGGCGGTCGTGTGAAGGACCTGCCCGGTGTCCGGTACAAGATCGTGCGCGGCGCCCTCGACACCCAGGGTGTCAAGGGCCGCCAGCAGGCGCGTTCCCGGTACGGCGCGAAGAAGGAGAAGGCCTGATGCCCCGCAAGGGTCCGGCCCCCAAGCGGCCGCTCATCGTCGACCCGGTGTACGGGTCCCCCGTCGTGACGCAGCTCATCAACAAGGTGCTGCTCGACGGCAAGAAGTCCACCGCCGAGGCGATCGTCTACGGCGCCCTCGAGGGCGTCCGGGCGAAGACCGACCAGGACCCGGTCGTCGTCCTCAAGCGCGCGCTCGAGAACGTCCGCCCGGCCCTCGAGGTCCGCTCCCGCCGTGTCGGTGGTGCGACCTACCAGGTGCCGGTCGAGGTGCGCCCGTCGCGCTCGACGACCCTCGCGCTGCGCTGGCTCACCGACTTCTCGCGGGCCCGCCGCGAGAAGACGATGACCGAGCGGCTCATGAACGAGATCCTCGACGCCTCGAACGGTCTCGGTGCCGCGGTCAAGCGCCGCGAGGACATGCACAAGATGGCCGAGTCCAACAAGGCCTTCGCGCACTACCGCTGGTGATGCGCTCGGACGACCCCGGGGGATCCCCGGGGTCGTCCGCGGATCCGGAGCCGGCCCGCGGCCGGGTCTCCGGCACCGGTTCCCGACGTCCCACTGACCCGAGGGGTAAGACACCGTGGCACTCGACGTGCTGACCGACCTGAAGAAGGTCCGCAACATCGGCATCATGGCCCACATCGATGCCGGCAAGACCACCACCACCGAGCGCATCCTGTACTACACGGGTGTGAACTACAAGATCGGTGAGACGCACGACGGCGCGTCGACGATGGACTGGATGGAGCAGGAGCAGGAGCGCGGCATCACGATCACGTCCGCCGCGACGACCTGCTACTGGAACGACAACCAGATCAACATCATCGACACCCCGGGGCACGTCGACTTCACGGTCGAGGTGGAGCGCTCGCTGCGCGTCCTCGACGGCGCCGTCGCCGTGTTCGACGGCAAGGAGGGCGTCGAGCCCCAGTCGGAGACCGTCTGGCGTCAGGCCGACAAGTACGACGTCCCGCGCATCTGCTTCGTCAACAAGATGGACAAGCTGGGTGCCGACTTCTACTTCACGGTCAAGACGATCGTCGAGCGCCTCAAGGCCAAGCCGCTGGTCATCCAGCTGCCGATCGGCTCCGAGAACGACTTCACCGGCGTCGTCGACCTGCTGAGCATGAAGGCGTTCGTCTGGCACGGCGAGACCAAGCTGGGCGAGACCTACGAGATCGAGGAGATCCCGGCGGACCTGCAGGCCAAGGCCGAGGAGTACCGCAACGAGCTCATCGAGGCCGTGGCCGAGTCCGACGAGGACCTGCTCGAGAAGTACCTCGGTGGCGAGGAGCTCACGGTCGACGAGATCAAGGGCGGCATCCGCAAGCTCACGATCAACTCCGAGGCCTTCCCGGTGCTGTGCGGCTCGGCGTTCAAGAACAAGGGCGTCCAGCCCATGCTCGACGCCGTGATCGACTACCTGCCCTCCCCGCTCGACGTCCCGGCCGTCCAGGGTCACGACGTCAAGGACGAGGAGAAGGTCATCGAGCGTCACTCGGACGCCACGGAGCCGTTCTCGGCCCTCGCGTTCAAGGTCGCCGTGCACCCGTTCTTCGGCAAGCTCACCTACGTCCGGGTCTACTCCGGCAAGGTCGAGACCGGCGCCGCGGTGCTCAACACCACCAAGGGCAAGAAGGAGCGCGTCGGCAAGCTGTTCCAGATGCACTCCAACAAGGAGAACCCGGTCCCCGAGGCGCAGGCCGGCCACATCTACGCGTTCATCGGGCTGAAGGACGTCACCACGGGTGACACCCTCAGCGCCGCGGACTCCCCGGTCATCCTCGAGTCGATGACCTTCCCGGAGCCCGTGATCGACGTGGCGATCGAGCCGAAGACCAAGGCGGACCAGGAGAAGCTCTCGACGGCGATCCAGAAGCTCGCCGACGAGGACCCGACGTTCCGCGTCAAGCTGGACGAGGAGACCGGCCAGACCGTCATCGGCGGTATGGGCGAGCTCCACCTCGACATCCTGGTCGACCGCATGAAGCGGGAGTTCAAGGTCGAGGCCAACGTCGGCAAGCCGCAGGTCGCGTACCGCGAGACGATCCGTCGCAAGGCGGAGAAGATCGACTACACGCACAAGAAGCAGACCGGTGGCTCGGGTCAGTTCGCGAAGGTCATCGTGAACTTCGAGCCGCTGGAGACCACCGAGGGCGAGCTCTACGAGTTCGCCAACGAGGTCACCGGTGGTCGTGTGCCGCGCGAGTACATCCCGTCGGTGGACGCTGGTATCCAGTCGGCCATGCAGCAGGGTGTCCTGGCGGGCTTCCCGGTCGTCGGCGTCAAGGCCACGCTCCTCGACGGTGCGTACCACGACGTCGACTCCTCGGAGATGGCGTTCAAGATCGCCGGATCCATGGTGTTCAAGGAGGGCGTCAGGCGGGCCGACCCGGTGCTGCTCGAGCCCATCATGGCCGTCGAGGTGCGCACGCCCGAGGAGTACATGGGCGACGTCATCGGCGACATCAACTCGCGGCGTGGGCTGATCCAGTCCATGGAGGACGCCACCGGCGTCAAGGTCGTCAAGGCCCAGGTGCCGTTGAGCGAGATGTTCGGGTACATCGGTGACCTGCGTTCCAAGACGCAGGGCCGCGCGGTGTACTCGATGCAGTTCGACAGCTACGGCGAAGTCCCCAAGGCCGTGGCTGACGAGATCATCCAGAAGACCCGGGGCGAGTGAGTCCCCACAGGTCGAACACCTGCACAACCATCAACCTGTAGGAGAACCGCAACGCCCCGCGGGTTAGGCTTGATCGGCCGACACTCGCAATCGTTCGGAACATCTACCCAAGTCCCAGGAGGACCCAGTGGCTAAGGCCAAGTTCGAGCGGACCAAGCCGCACGTCAACATCGGCACGATCGGTCACGTCGACCACGGTAAGACGACGCTGACCGCCGCGATCTCGAAGACCCTTGCGGAGACGTACCCGGACCTGCCGGCGAACACTCTCAAGAACTTCGACGAGATCGACGCCGCGCCGGAGGAGAAGCAGCGCGGTATCACGATCAACATCGCGCACATCGAGTACGAGACGCCGAACCGTCACTACGCGCACGTCGACGCTCCCGGTCACGCCGACTACATCAAGAACATGATCACCGGTGCCGCCCAGATGGACGGCTCGATCCTGGTGGTCGCCGCGACCGACGGCCCGATGGCCCAGACGCGCGAGCACGTCCTCCTGGCCCGCCAGGTGGGCGTCCCCTACCTGCTCGTGGCGCTGAACAAGGCCGACATGGTCGACGACGAGGAGATCCTCGAGCTCGTCGAGATGGAGGTCCGCGAGCTGCTGTCGTCGCAGGACTTCGACGGCGACAACGCCCCGGTGATCCGCGTCTCCGGTCTCAAGGCCCTCGAGGGTGACCCCGAGTGGACCAAGAAGATCCTGGAGCTCATGGAGGCCGTGGACGAGAACGTCCCGGAGCCGGAGCGCGACCTCGACAAGCCGTTCCTCATGCCGGTCGAGGACGTCTTCACCATCACCGGTCGCGGCACCGTCGTCACCGGCAAGGTGGAGCGCGGCGCCCTGGACCTCAACTCCGAGGTCGAGATCGTCGGCATCCGTGCCGCCCAGAAGACGACCGTCACCGGTATCGAGACCTTCCACAAGCAGATGGACCAGGCCCAGGCCGGCGACAACACCGGTCTGCTCCTGCGCGGTCTCAAGCGCGAGGACGTCGAGCGCGGTCAGGTCGTCGTGAAGCCGGGTTCGATCACCCCGCACACCAACTTCGAGGCCCAGGTCTACATCCTGGCGAAGGACGAGGGCGGCCGTCACAACCCGTTCTACTCGAACTACCGCCCGCAGTTCTACTTCCGGACCACGGACGTCACCGGCGTCATCACGCTGCCCGAGGGCACCGAGATGGTCATGCCGGGCGACAACACCGAGATGTCGGTCGAGCTGATCCAGCCGATCGCCATGGAGGAGGGCCTCGGCTTCGCCATCCGCGAGGGTGGCCGCACGGTCGGTTCCGGCCGCGTCACCAAGATCACCAAGTGATCGTCTGATCATCAGGTGATCCTGGGGAGCTGAGCTCCACCGGACCTGTCCCGAGGCCCGGGCCCCCGTCAGCGGGGTCCGGGCCTCGGGTGCGTCCGGCGTCACACCCGCGAGGGCTTGGATTGACCGGCCCTCGTGTGGCAAGATGGTCAAGTTGCCTGTCAAGGGCGCGTTCTTTCTCGTGTCGAACAGTGTGTAGCACCGCGGTGCACGCCACGGCCTCCGGTCGGTGGCGGTACCAGGAGCGGCCTCCCCCTGCCGGGGGAGTCGTGGGGATGCCGGCTGTCGACGCGCACGAGCGCCCCACGAGACACAAGTTTCGACAGGCGTGCACAAACGTCGTGGTCCGCACCGCGGTCCACACCCAACGGCCCCATGCCAATCGGTGCGCCCGAGCCTGTCGCGCTAAGCGACACGCCCGAGCGCGGGGGTCGGACAGTAGCGGTTCGAGAGAGAGAGTCAGACGACGCCATGGCGGGACAGAAGATCCGCATCCGGCTCAAGTCCTACGACCACGAGGTCATCGACAGCTCGGCGCGCAAGATCGTCGACACGGTGACCCGCGCTGGTGCGACGGTCGTGGGTCCGGTGCCGCTGCCGACGGAGAAGAACGTCTTCACCGTCATCCGGTCGCCTCACAAGTACAAGGACAGCCGTGAGCACTTCGAGATGCGTACTCACAAGCGGCTGATCGACATCATCGACCCCACGCCGAAGGCCGTCGACTCGCTGATGCGTATCGACCTGCCGGCCGACGTGAACATCGAGATCAAGCTCTGAGGCTGGAAGAGATCATGACCAACCAGCAGAAGAACGTGACCGCGGTGCTCGGCACCAAGCTCGGCATGACGCAGGCCTGGGACGAGTCCGGCAAGGTCGTCCCCGTGACCGTCGTGTCCGTCCCCACCAACGTGGTGACGCAGGTCCGCGACGCGGAGGCGGACGGCTACGCGGCCGTCCAGCTCGCCGCCGGCCAGATCGACCCGCGCAAGGTCACCAAGCCGCTCAAGGGCCACTTCGAGAAGGCCGGCGTCACGCCGCGCCGTCACGTGGCCGAGATCCGTACCGACGACTCCTCCGAGTACACGCTCGGCCAGGAGATCACCGCCGCCGCCTTCGAGGCCGGCGCCGTGGTCGACGTCGTCGGCACCACCAAGGGCAAGGGCACCGCCGGTGTGATGAAGCGTCACGGCTTCGCCGGCGTCGGCGCCTCGCACGGTGCGCACCGCAACCACCGCAAGCCGGGCTCGATCGGCGGCGCCTCCACGCCGTCGCGCGTCTTCCGCGGCATGCGCATGGCCGGTCGCATGGGCCACGCCCGCAAGACCGTCCAGAACCTGACCGTCCACGCGGTCGACGCGGAGAAGGGTCTGCTGCTCGTCAAGGGCGCCGTCCCGGGCCCCAAGGGCGGCATCGTCCTCGTCCGTACCGCCGCGAAGGGAGCCTGAGACCGATGGCTAACCTGACCGTCGACGTGCTCGACGCCTCGGGCAAGAAGGCCGGCACCGCCGAGCTCCCGGCCGAGGTGTTCGACGTCGCCACGAACGTCCCCCTGATCCACCAGGTGGTCGTCGCCCAGCGCGCTGCGTCGCGCCAGGGCACCGCAGCCACCAAGACCCGCGCCGACGTGCGCGGTGGTGGCAAGAAGCCGTACAAGCAGAAGGGCACCGGCCGCGCCCGCCAGGGTTCGGTCCGCGCCCCGCAGTTCGCCGGCGGTGGCACCGTCCACGGCCCGCAGCCGCGCTCGTACGACCAGCGCACCCCGAAGAAGATGAAGGCCGCCGCCCTGCGCGGTGCCCTGTCGGACCGGGCGCGCGCCGGCCGCGTGCACGTGGTGTCGGGCTTCGGCCTCGACGGCGTGCCCTCGACCAAGACCGCTCTCGGCACGCTCTCCGCGCTGACCGACAGCACCCACGTGCTGGTCGTGACCGAGCGCTCGGACGAGGTGACCGTCAAGTCGCTCCGCAACGTCGAGCAGGTCCACCTGCTGACCGCGGACCAGCTGAACACCTACGACGTGCTCGTCTCCGACGACGTCGTCTTCACGCAGGGTGCGCTCGACGCGTTCCTGGCGGGCCCGGCCACGGGCAAGTCCGTGAAGGCCGTCGCGACCGAGGGTGAAGCAGCGACCGCCAAGGAGGCCGCCAAGTGACCGCCGTGACGAAGGACCCGCGCGACATCCTGATCGCGCCGGTCGTCTCCGAGAAGTCCTACAACCTCCTCGACGAGGGCAAGTACACCTTCGTCGTGGCCCCGGACGCCAACAAGACCGAGATCAAGATCGCGGTCGAGCAGGTGTTCGGCGTCAAGGTCGCCTCGGTGAACACGATCAACCGCAAGGGCAAGGCGCGTCGCACGCGCTACGGCCTGGGCAAGCGCAAGGACACGAAGCGTGCGATCGTCACCCTCCGCGAGGGTTCGATCGACATCTTCGGCGGTCCGGTCGGCTGAGCCGCACGAGAGCAGATCGAGGACTACTTCCATGGGAATCCGTAAGTACAAGCCGACGACGCCCGGCCGCCGCGGCTCCAGCGTCGCCGACTTCGTCGAGGTCACGCGCTCGGAGCCGGAGAAGTCGCTGGTCCGCCCGCTGTCCAAGAGCGGCGGCCGCAACAGCTCCGGCCGGATCACCACCCGGCACAAGGGTGGCGGTCACAAGCGCGCCTACCGCGTGATCGACTTCCGTCGTCACGACAAGGACGGCGTGCCGGCCAAGGTCGCGCACATCGAGTACGACCCGAACCGCACGGCGCGCATCGCGCTGCTGCACTACGCGGACGGCACCAAGCGCTACATCATCGCGCCGAACAAGCTGTCGCAGGGCGACACCGTCGAGGCCGGTCCCGGCGCCGACATCAAGCCCGGCAACAACCTGCCGCTGCGCAACATCCCGACGGGTACCGTCATCCACGCCGTCGAGCTCCGCCCCGGTGGCGGCGCCAAGATCGCCCGTTCCGCGGGCGCCTCGGTGCAGCTCGTCGCGAAGGACGGCCCCTACGCGCAGCTGCGCATGCCGTCCGGCGAGATCCGCAACGTCGACCTGCGCTGCCGCGCCACGGTCGGCTGGGTCGGCAACGCCGAGCAGTCGAACATCAGCTGGGGCAAGGCCGGCCGCATGCGCTGGAAGGGCGTCCGCCCGACCGTGCGCGGTGTGGTCATGAACCCGGTCGACCACCCGCACGGTGGTGGTGAGGGCAAGACCTCCGGTGGTCGCCACCCGGTCAGCCCGTGGGGCCAGCCCGAGGGCCGGACCCGCCGTCCGAACAAGTCCAGCGACCGGATGATCGTCCGCCGTCGTCGCACCGGCAAGAAGCGCTGATAAGGAGCCTGACAGATGCCTCGTAGCCTGAAGAAGGGCCCCTTCGTCGACGACCACCTGCAGAAGAAGGTGGACGTCCAGAACGAGAAGGGGACCAAGAACGTCATCAAGACCTGGTCCCGTCGGTCGGTCATCACGCCCGACTTCCTCGGTCACACCTTCGCCGTGCACGACGGCCGCAAGCACGTCCCGGTCTTCGTGACCGAGGCGATGGTCGGCCACAAGCTGGGCGAGTTCGCCCCCACGCGGACTTTCCGCGGCCACGTGAAGGACGACCGGAAGGGCCGTCGCCGCTGAGCGGCGTCGACCCCGACGGTCTGAGAAAAGGAAGCAGGACAGCAATGGAAGCCAAGGCGCAGGCGCGGTTCGTCCGTGTCACGCCCCAGAAGGCCCGGCGCGTCGTGGACCTCATCCGTGGCAAGCAGGCCGCCGAGGCCGTCGCGGTGCTGAAGTTCGCGCCGCAGGCCGCGAGCGAGCCGGTCCGCAAGGTCGTCGAGTCCGCTGTGGCCAACGCACGGGTGAAGGCCGACCGCGCGAGCGAGCGCTTCGACGAGACCGACTACGTGGTCTCCGAGGTGTACGTGGACGAGGGCCCGACCCTCAAGCGGTTCCGTCCGCGTGCTCAGGGGCGTGCCAGCCGGATCCTCAAGCGCACCAGCCACATCACCGTGGTCGTCGCACCGCGTGAGCAGAAGGAAGGGGCCCGATAGTGGGGCAGAAGATTCACCCGCACGGGTACCGCCTCGGCATCACCACCGACCACCGGTCGCGCTGGTTCGCCGACAGCACCAAGCCTGGTCAGCGGTACCGCGACTACGTCCGCGAGGACGTCGAGATCCGCAAGCTCATGAGCACCGGCCTCGAGCGGGCCGGCATCTCCAAGGTCGAGATCGAGCGCACCCGCGACCGCGTCCGCGTGGACATCCACACGGCGCGTCCGGGCATCGTCATCGGCCGGCGCGGTGCCGAGGCCGACCGCATCCGCGGCGAGCTCGAGAAGCTCACGGGCAAGCAGGTCCAGCTCAACATCCTCGAGGTCAAGAACGCCGAGATCGACGCGCAGCTGGTCGCACAGGGCATCGCCGAGCAGCTCGCGAGCCGCGTCTCCTTCCGTCGCGCCATGCGCAAGGGCATCCAGTCCGCGCAGCGCGCCGGCGCGAAGGGCATCCGCGTGCAGGTCGCGGGTCGCCTCGGCGGTGCCGAGATGAGCCGGTCGGAGTTCTACCGCGAGGGTCGTGTGCCGCTGCACACGCTGCGCGCGAACATCGACTACGGCTTCTTCGAGGCCCGGACGACGTTCGGCCGCATCGGCGTGAAGGTCTGGGTCTACAAGGGCGACCTCACCGAGAAGGAGTTCGCCGCGCAGCAGGCCGCCGCCGCTCCCCGTCAGGGCCGTGGTGGCCGTGGTGGCGAGCGTCGCGGTCCGCGTCGCAACGACCGCAACGAGCGTCAGTCGCAGCCGAAGCAGTCCGCTGCCGAGGCGCCCGCAGCGTCCGACGCGCCGGCCCCGGCCGACCAGGCCGCGGCCCCCGAGTCCGGAACGGAGGCCTGAGTCATGCTGATCCCGCGCAGGCTCAAGCACCGCAAGCAGCACCACCCCAAGCGCTCCGGCGTGGCCAAGGGTGGCACCACGATCTCGTTCGGCGACTACGGCATCCAGGCTCTCGAGCCCGCCTACGTCACGAACCGCCAGATCGAGGCTGCTCGTATCGCGATGACCCGCCACATCAAGCGTGGCGGCAAGGTCTGGATCAACATCTACCCGGACCGCCCGCTGACCAAGAAGCCCGCCGAGACCCGCATGGGTTCCGGCAAGGGCTCCCCGGAGTGGTGGGTCGCCAACGTCAAGCCCGGCCGCGTCGTCTTCGAGTTGGCCGGTGTCCCCGAGGACTTGGCACGCGAGGCCCTGCGCCGCGCGATGCACAAGCTTCCGATGAAGTGCCGTTTCGTGGTGCGCGAAGGTGGTGCGAACTGATGGCTATCGGTACCCAGGGCCTGGCCCCCGCCGACCTCGACGGCTTCGACGACGAGACCCTCGTCGCGAAGCTCAAGGAGTCGAAGGAAGAGCTCTTCAACCTGCGCTTCCAGGCCGCCACCGGCCAGCTCGAGTCGCACGGCCGCCTCAAGGCGGTCAAGCGCGACATCGCGCGGATCTACACGGTCCTGCGCGAGCGCGAGCTCGGCATCCGTACGGCCCCGAGCGTGAGTGAGTGAGGCACTGATGAGCGAGAACACCGAGACGGTGACCACCGAGGAGCGGTCGACCCGCAAGGTGCGCCGTGGCTACGTCGTCAGCGACAAGATGGCCAAGACCATCGTCGTCGCCGTCGAGGACCGCGTGAAGCACCCCCTCTACGGCAAGGTCATGCGCCGCACCAACAAGGTCAAGGTGCACGACGAGCAGAACACCGCCGGCATCGGCGACCTGGTCGTCATCATGGAGACCCGCCCGCTGTCCGCGACCAAGCGGTGGCGCCTGGTGGAGATCCTCGAGAAGGCGAAGTAAGACAGACCTTCCCCGGTGGGGGCGCGGTGTGACACACGTATGCGCCGGGTCCCCACCACAGCAACTATCCGTTCGGCCAGGCTCGCCCGGGACAGCCCGGGCCGAGAACCAGCTCGACGACAGGAGATCAATCGATGATCCAGCAGGAGTCGCGACTGCGGGTCGCCGACAACACGGGTGCCAAGGAGATCCTCTGCATCCGCGTTCTCGGTGGCTCCGGCCGTCGCTACGCCGGTATCGGCGACACCATCGTCGCCACCGTCAAGGACGCGATCCCGGGCGGCAACGTGAAGAAGGGCGATGTCGTCAAGGCCGTCATCGTCCGGACCGTCAAGGAGCGCCGTCGTCCCGACGGTTCCTACATCAAGTTCGACGAGAACGCCGCCGTGATCCTGAAGAACGACGGCGAGCCCCGTGGCACCCGTATCTTCGGCCCGGTCGGCCGTGAGCTGCGTGACAAGCGGTTCATGAAGATCATCTCGCTGGCCCCGGAGGTGCTCTGACCATGGCGAAGATCAAGAAGGGCGACCAGGTCCAGGTGATCGCTGGTCGCGACAAGGGCAAGACGGGCCGCGTGCTCGAGGTCCTGACCGACACCGACCGTGTCGTCGTCGAGGGCGTCCAGCGCGTGACCAAGCACGTGAAGGCCGGCCAGTCGGCGCGCGGCACCCGCACGGGTGGCATCGAGACGGTCGAGGCCCCGATCCACGTGTCCAACGTGATGCTGGTCGACCCCGAGACCAAGAAGCCGACCCGCGTGGGCTTCCGCCTCGAGGAGGTCGAGCAGGACGGTCGCACCCGCACGGTGCGCGTCCGCTACGCCAAGCGTTCCGGGAAGGACATCTGATGACCGACACCACTCTCGAGGCACCGGCGCTGCCGCGCCTCAAGCAGAAGTACCGCGAGGAGATCGTCGCGGCGCTCCGCGAGGAGTTCGGCCACGAGAACCTCCACCAGGTCGCCGGTCTGACGAAGATCGTCGTCAACATGGGTGTCGGTGACGCCGCCAAGGACTCGAAGCTCATCGAGGGCGCGATCCGCGACCTCACGGCGATCACGGGTCAGAAGCCGGCGATCAACCGGGCGAAGAAGTCCATCGCGCAGTTCAAGCTGCGCGAGGGCATGCCGATCGGTGCGCACGTCACGCTGCGCGGCGACCGCATGTGGGAGTTCCTCGACCGGCTGCTGTCGATCGCGCTGCCGCGCATCCGCGACTTCCGCGGTCTGAGCCCGAAGCAGTTCGACGGCCACGGCAACTACACGTTCGGTCTCACGGAGCAGTCGATGTTCCACGAGATCAACCAGGACAAGATCGACCGTGTCCGCGGTATGGACATCACGATCGTGACCACGGCGACGACCGACGACGAGGGCCGCTCCTTGCTGCGCCGTCTCGGTTTCCCCTTCAAGGAGAACTGATATGGCGAAGAAGGCCCTGATCAACAAGGCGAACGCCAAGCCGAAGTTCGCCGTGCGTGCCTACACCCGGTGCCAGCGGTGCGGTCGTCCGCACTCGGTCTACCGCAAGTTCGGCCTGTGCCGGATCTGCCTGCGGGAGATGGCCCACCGCGGTGAGCTCCCCGGCGTCACCAAGAGCAGCTGGTAAAACCACTACGCCGCAGGTCCGTGCGGTGCTCGGCGAGCACCGCACGGATACCCCGGCGAGGAAGGGCTAGAGCCCGATGACTATGACCGACCCGATCGCAGACATGCTGACGCGTCTGCGCAACGCGAACTCGGCGCACCACGACACGGTCACCATGCCGTTCTCGAAGCTGAAGTCGCGCATCGCGGAGATCCTGCAGGCCGAGGGGTACATCGCCGGCTGGACCGTCGAGGACGCGACGGTGGGGCAGAACCTCACCCTCACCCTCAAGTACGGCCCGAGCCGTGAGCGCGCGCTGACCGGCGTGCGCCGCGTGTCCAAGCCCGGCCTGCGCGTCTACGCGAAGTCCACCAACCTGCCCAAGGTCCTCGGTGGCCTCGGCGTGGCCATCCTGTCCACCTCCTCCGGCCTCCTGACCGACCGTCAGGCGCAGGACAAGGGTGTGGGCGGCGAGGTCCTCGCCTACGTCTGGTAATCCGGAAAGGAGAGACGCCAATGTCTCGAATCGGCAAGCTCCCCGTTCCGGTCCCGTCCGGCGTGGAGATCACCATCAGCGGCGCGCTCGTGACGGTCAAGGGCCCCAAGGGGACCCTGGACCACACGGTCGCCGCCCCCATCACCGTCGAGCAGAACGACGGCACCCTCTCGGTGCGTCGTCCTGACGACGAGCGCGAGTCGCGTGCGCTGCACGGTCTGACCCGCACGCTGCTGTCCAACATGATCGTCGGCGTGACGCAGGGCTACGAGAAGAAGCTCGAGATCGTCGGTACCGGTTACCGCGTGGTGGCCAAGGGGCAGGACCTCGAGTTCGCCCTCGGCTTCTCGCACCCGGTGAAGGTCTCCGCCCCGGAGGGCATCTCCTTCGCGGTCGAGAGCCCGACGAAGTTCTCCGTGGCCGGCATCGACAAGCAGCAGGTCGGCGAGGTCGCGGCGAACATCCGCAAGATCCGCAAGCCCGAGCCGTACAAGGGCAAGGGTGTGCGGTACGCCGACGAGGTCGTCCGTCGCAAGGTCGGAAAGGCTGGTAAGTGATGGCTCTCAAGGTTCTCGGCAAGGGCAAGAGCGTCGCTCGTCAGCGTCGTCACCTTCGCCTGCGCAAGAAGATCAAGGGCACCACGGCGCGTCCGCGCCTCGTCGTGACCCGCTCGTCGCGTCACATGGTGGCGCAGGTCGTGGACGACACGGTCGGCAAGACCGTCGCGTCCGCCTCGACGCTCGAGGCCGACCTGCGTGCGATGGACGGCGACAAGACCGCCAAGGCCCGCAAGGTCGGCGAGCTCGTCGCCGAGCGTGCGAAGTCTGCCGGTGTCGACGCCGTGGTCTTCGACCGTGGCGGCAACAAGTACCACGGTCGGGTGGCTGCGGTCGCCGACGGCGCGCGCGAAGGCGGTCTGGCGCTGTGATGACGACCACGTTCGCACGGAAGATGAGGATCCTCTGATGGCTGCAGGGCAGCGCAACACCGGCGCCCCCCAGGGCGCCAACGAGTCCAAGAACGACGGTCGCCGTTCCAACCGGCGCGACGACCGCCGCGGCAACAACCGCGGTGACGACAAGAACGCCTTCGTCGAGCGCGTGGTGACGATCAACCGCGTCGCCAAGGTCGTCAAGGGCGGCCGCCGCTTCAGCTTCACCGCGCTGGTCGTGGTGGGCGACGGCGACGGCACCGTCGGTGTCGGCTACGGCAAGGCCAAGGAGGTGCCCTCGGCGATCGCCAAGGGTGTCGAGGAGGCGAAGAAGAACTTCTTCCGCGTCCCGCGCATCCAGGGCACCATCCCGCACCCCATCCAGGGCGAGGAGGCTGCCGGCGTCGTGTTCCTGCGCCCGGCCTCCCCGGGTACCGGTGTGATCGCCGGTGGTCCGGTGCGCGCCGTGCTGGAGTGCGCCGGCATCCACGACGTGCTGAGCAAGTCGCTCGGCTCGTCGAACGCGATCAACATCGTGCACGCCACCGTCGCGGCCCTCAAGGGCCTCGAGGAGCCGGCCGCCGTGGCCGCGCGCCGTGGTCTGCCGCTCGAGGACGTGGCTCCGGCCCCGCTCCTGCGCGCGCAGGCCGCCGGTCTCGCCGCGAAGGCCGACAAGGCCGACGAGAAGGTGGGTGCGTGATGGCTCGACTCAAGGTCACCCAGGTCAAGTCCGCCATCGGCGGCAAGCAGAACCAGCGTGACACGCTGCGGACCCTCGGCCTCAAGCGGATCGGCGACATCGCCGTGAAGGAGGACCGTCCGGAGATCCGTGGCATGGTCACCACGGTGGCGCATCTCGTCACCGTCGAGGAGGTCGACTGATCATGGCCGACAGCACCCAGGACAAGGGCGCGCAGTCGCAGCCGCTGAAGGTCCACCACCTGCGTCCGGCCCCCGGCGCCAAGAAGGCCAAGACCCGTGTGGGTCGTGGTGAGGCGTCGAAGGGCAAGACGGCAGGTCGCGGCACCAAGGGCACCAAGGCCCGCTACCAGGTGCCGGTGGGCTTCGAGGGCGGGCAGATGCCGCTGCACATGCGTCTGCCGAAGCTGCGTGGCTTCAAGAACCCGTTCCGCGTCGAGTACCAGGTCGTGAACCTGGACAAGCTCGCCGCGCTGTACCCGGAGGGGGGCTCCGTCACGGTCGACGATCTCGTCGCCAAGGGCGCGGTCCGCTCCGGCCAGCCGGTGAAGGTGCTCGGCACGGGTGAGATCACCGTCAAGCTGGACGTCGCGGTCGACGCGATCTCCGGCTCCGCCAAGGACAAGGTCCTGGCGGCCGGCGGTTCGGTCTCGGAGGACTGAGTCCCAACCACGGGGCCGGTGGCGCGACGCGCCACCGGCCCCGTGCGCTGTCCGGGGCGGACGTGACGGAGCCCCGGACGCGGCGTGGATCACGCCCGGTACGTCCGATCTGCTAGGTTCGATCGGACCATCGTGGTCCAGGTCACGTGCGAAGGCACGTAGAATCCGTCACGGTCCGCACCGCGCGCGGCGTGCGCGGTGGGTCGCCGGCAGACGCCGGCCGGACCACGACCGAGTCGGTGCGTCGGCGCCGCGGGACGGCCCGCAGCGTGGACGGACCTCATCTCGCCGGTTCCACCGGCGGCACGACACCCCGCCGTGGCGGGTCAGGAGGATAGGTGCTCAGCGCATTCGGCCGGGCTTTCCGGACACCGGACCTGCGGCGCAAGCTGCTGTTCACGATCGCGATCATGTCGCTCTTCCGCGTGGGGTCGTTCATCCCGACGCCGGGCGTGGACTACGCGAACGTCCAGCAGTGCGTGGCGGCCCAGGAGGGCAGCACGTCGTTGCTGGGTCTCGTCAACACGTTCAGCGGTGGCGCGCTCCTGCAGCTGTCGGTGTTCGCCCTCGGGATCATGCCGTACATCACGGCCAGCATCATCACGCAGCTCCTGCGTGTCGTGATCCCGCGGTTCGAGGCGCTGCACAAGGAGGGCCAGTCGGGTCAGGCCAAGCTGACGCAGTACACGCGCTACCTGACCATCGCGCTGGCGATCCTGCAGTCGACGACGATCATCACCACGGCCCGCACGGGGCTGCTGTTCCCCGGCTGCCCGGTCGACGTCGTCGTCGACGACAGCTTCATGACCGCCTTCCTCATGGTGGTCACCATGACCGCCGGTACCGGCCTGGTCATGTGGCTCGGTGAGCTGATCACCGAGAAGGGCATCGGCAACGGCATGTCGCTGCTGATCTTCACCTCGATCGTCGCCAGCTTCCCGACGGCCCTGTGGTCCATCGCCGGTGGCGCGAACGGCCCGCTGAACTTCATGATCATGATCGCCGTGATCGTCCTGGTGATCGGCATGGTCGTCTACGTGGAGCAGTCGCAGCGCCGGATCCCGGTGCAGTACGCCAAGCGCATGGTCGGCCGCCGGATGTACGGCGGGACGAGCACCTACATCCCGATCAAGATCAACATGGCCGGCGTGATCCCGGTGATCTTCGCGGCGTCGATCCTCGCGATCCCGGCGCTCCTCGCGCAGTTCGGCGACCAGACGGCCGGCTGGGTCATCTGGATCTCGAACAACCTCGCCCAGCAGGACCAGCCGATCTACATCGCGGTGTACGTCCTGATGATCGTGTTCTTCGCGTTCTTCTACACCTCGATCACGTTCAACCCGGACGAGGTCGCGGACAACATGAAGAAGTACGGGGGCTTCATCCCCGGTATCCGCGCCGGCCGGCCCACGGCCGAGTACCTGGACTACGTGATCACCCGCATCACGTCCGCCGGCGCCCTGTACCTCGCCATCGTCGCGCTCATCCCGACGCTGGTGCTGGTGTTCCTGGGCGTGACCACGAACATCCCGTTCGGCGGGACGTCGATCCTCATCATCGTCGGCGTCGGCCTGGAGTTCGTGAAGCAGGTCAACTCCCAGCTCCAGCAGCGACACTACGAAGGGTTCCTCCGTTGACCGAGTCGAACACCCCGACCACCCGCCGCGAGCTGCACGGCTCCCCGAGCGCCGAGGGCCGTCTGACGCGCCTGGTGATCATGGGGCCGCAGGGCGCCGGCAAGGGTACCCAGGCCGCCCGCCTGGCCGAGCTCTTCGGCATCCCCACGATCTCGACGGGCGACATCTTCCGCGCGAACATCGCCGGCGGCACGGACCTGGGCAAGCTCGCCCAGGAGTACTCGGCGAAGGGCGAGCTGGTCCCGGACGAGGTGACGGACTCGATGGTCCGGGACCGCCTGGCCGAGGACGACGTCCGCGGCGGGTTCCTCCTCGACGGCTACCCGCGCAACGCGCACCAGGTCGAGGCCCTCGACCAGATCCTGGGCGACCTCGACTGGGAGCTGGACGGCGTCGTGGAGCTCACCGCCGACCGCGACGAGCTGCTCGCCCGCATCGCCAAGCGGGCGGAGCTCGAGGGCCGCGAGGACGACACCCCGGACGCGATCGCGCGTCGCCTGGACATCTACGACGCCGAGACGGCGCCGCTGACCGCCGCCTACGCCGAGCGCGGGCTCCTGGCGCGGGTGGACGGCATCGGGGAGATCTCCGAGGTCACGGACCGCGTCGTGGCGGCCCTCGCGCAGCAGCTCGGCTGAGGAGTCCCGTGTTCCGCTCCCGCCCCCGCCTCGAGCTCAAGTCCCGCGAGCAGGTCCTGCTCATGCGGCGGGCCGGGCTGGTGGTGGCGGACACGCTGGCCGCCGTGCGCGACGCCGCGCGGCCCGGCACGACGACGGCGGAGCTCGACCGGGTGGCGGCGGACGCCATCGCGTCGGCGGGCGCCACGCCGTCGTTCCTCGGCTACCAGGGGTTCCCGGCCACGATCTGCGCGTCGGTGAACGACCAGGTCGTGCACGGCATCCCGGGGGACCGGATCCTGCACGCCGGCGACCTGGTGTCGATCGACTGCGGCGCGGTCGTCGACGGCTGGCACGGGGACTCCGCGGTGACGTTCCTCGTCGGTCCGAACGGTGCGATGGACGACGACGCCGAGCCGGCGGCCGCCGTCGCCGATCCCGGCGACGCGCGGCTCTCGCGCGCCGCCAGGACGGCGATGTGGGCCGGCATCAGCGCGCTGGCGGGCGCCCGGCGCGTCGGCGAGGTCGGCGATGCGGTGGAGACCGCCGTGGAGCTGGCGGGGGAGATCGACGGTGCCGGGTACGGCATCGTCGAGGAGTACACAGGGCACGGGATCGGGACGGCGATGCACCAGCCGCCCGACGTGCTGAACTTCCGCGCCTCCGACCGCGGTCCGCGGGTCCGGCCGGGCCTCTGCCTCGCCGTCGAGCCCATGGTCACCCGCGGTGGTGCCGCGACCCGTGTGCTCGCCGATGACTGGACCGTCGTCACCACCGACGGGTCCCGCGCCGCGCACTGGGAGCACACGGTCGCGGTGCTGGAGGACGGCATCGCGGTCCTGACGGCGCACGACCTGGGCACCGCCGGGCTGGCGCCGTTCGAGGTGCAGCCGGTCGCCCTGGGCTGAACGAGCGTGGATGAGACGAACCCGCGCCGAGGTGTGACGCAGAGCGGGTTGCCCTTCCGTGCCGATGGAGTACGATGGTCTGTCGGGTGTAGTCCGTTCGTGAGCCCTCCCTGTCGTCCCGGTCTCCGGGGTCCGGCAGGCCGTCGGCCAGGGAGCGGAAGCACGCGATCCACGTCCCCGACGCTCTCCCCGTGGTCTTTCCGCGGCCGGGCCGAGGCGCGTGGCAGCAGTCCGTCGAAAGACACAGACGAGAGTTAGCGGAGGACATGGCAAAGAAGGACGGTGTCATCGAGATCGAGGGCAGCGTGATCGAGGCCCTGCCGAACGCGATGTTCCGCGTGGAGCTGGCCAACGGTCACAAGGTTCTCGCGCACATCTCGGGCAAGATGCGTCAGCACTACATCCGGATCCTCCCCGAGGACCGGGTGGTCGTCGAGCTGAGCCCGTACGACCTGTCCCGTGGCCGGATCGTCTACCGCTACAAGTAGTCGTCATCCCCCACCCGATCGACATCGCCACCCGGACGGAGCGGCCCACGGCCGGTCCTGAGGTGGCGGAGGAACACTGATGAAGGTCAAGCCGAGCGTCAAGAAGATCTGCGACCAGTGCAAGGTGATCCGCCGGCACGGTCGCGTCATGGTGATCTGCTCGAACCAGCGCCACAAGCAGCGCCAGGGCTGAATCACGAGCACGACCCCGCACCAGGTCCACGGACCGGCGCGGGCAGCGCACCACCACGAACCTCGACCTCCCGCTCCGACGGGCACGGCGAGGGGAACCCTCGGTCCAGGGGCCGGGGCCCGCGGTCCTCGCGGGAAGGCGGTGCGGAAGACCTCTGGACGAAGCACAGGAGCCGGAAGACACATGGCACGTCTTGTCGGCGTCGACCTCCCCCGCGAGAAGCGGGTCGTGGTCGCGCTCACCTACATCTACGGCGTCGGACGCACCCGCGCCGAGCAGGCCGTCGCGGCGACGGGGATCTCCCCGGACCAGCGCGTGAAGGACCTCGGCGACGCCGAGCTCGTCGCGCTCCGCGACTTCCTCGAGGGCAACTACCAGCTCGAGGGTGACCTCCGCCGCGAGGTCGCGGCCGACATCCGCCGCAAGGTGGAGATCGGCACCTACCAGGGTCTGCGTCACCGTCGCGGGCTGCCGGTGCGCGGTCAGCGCACCAAGACCAACGCGCGTACCCGCAAGGGCAAGAAGCGCACCGTCGCGGGCAAGAAGAAGGCCCGCTGACGTCAGCAGTCCGTGGAGCGGGTCAGCACCGCTGACCTCCGCCCCGGTCCGACGACCTCAGACCAGGAGTATCAACGCACATGCCTCCCAAGACTCGCGCCACCGCCGCGCGCAAGCCGCGTCGCAAGGACAAGAAGAACGTCCCGCACGGCCAGGCACACATCAAGAGCACGTTCAACAACACGATCGTCTCGATCACCGACCCGTCGGGCGCCGTGATCTCGTGGGCGTCCGCCGGCCACGTCGGCTTCAAGGGCTCCCGCAAGTCCACGCCGTACGCCGCGCAGCTCGCCGCCGAGTCGGCCGCGCGCCGTGCGCAGGACCACGGGGTCAAGAAGGTCGACGTCTTCGTCAAGGGCCCGGGTTCCGGTCGTGAGACCGCCATCCGCTCCCTGCAGGCGACCGGCATCGAGGTCGGCTCGATCCAGGACGTCACCCCCCAGGCGCACAACGGCTGCCGCCCCCCGAAGCGTCGCCGCGTCTGACCTCGTGGACCGGCCGGCCCCGACGGGCCGGCCGGTCCGCACCCTGCCCGGACGGGTGGACCGAGTCCCGCCCGGGGCCGCGCCAGAGCGCGGATCCGTGATGCGTCATATAGCGGACGCACACTGAAAGGACCAACACAGTGCTCATCGCACAGCGCCCCACGCTGACCGAAGAGGTCATCTCGGACTACCGTTCGCGGTTCTCCATCGAGCCGCTGGAGCCGGGCTTCGGCTACACGCTCGGCAACTCCCTGCGCCGGACGCTCCTGTCGTCCATCCCGGGCGCGGCGGTCACCTCCATCCGCATCGACGGTGTGCTCCACGAGTTCACCACCGTGCCGGGGGTGAAGGAGGACGTCACCGAGATCATCCTCAACATCAAGAACCTCGTGGTCTCCTCCGAGAACGACGAGCCGGTCGTGATGTACCTGCGCAAGCAGGGCGCCGGTGCGGCGACCGCGGCGGACATCGTGCCGCCGGCGGGTGTCGAGGTGCACAACCCCGACCTGCACATCGCCACGCTCAACGACGAGGGCACGCTCGAGATCGAGCTGACCGTCGAGCGGGGTCGTGGCTACGTGTCCGCCGCGCAGAACAAGACCCCGGACGCCGAGATCGGTCGGATCCCGGTGGACTCGATCTACTCGCCGGTCCTGAAGGTCACCTACAAGGTCGAGGCGACCCGTGTGGAGCAGCGCACGGACTTCGACAAGCTGATCGTCGACGTCGAGACCAAGCAGGCCATCGCGCCGCGGGACGCGCTCGCGTCGGCCGGCAAGACGCTCGTCGAGCTCTTCGGCCTGGCCCGGGAGCTGAACGTCGAGGCCGAGGGCATCGAGATCGGTCCGTCCCCAACGGACTCCGCGCTGGCTGCCGACCTGGCGCTGCCGATCGAGGAGCTCAACCTCACCATCCGCTCGTACAACTGCCTCAAGCGCGAGGGCATCCACCAGGTCGGTGAGCTCGTCGCGCGCAGCGAGGCGGACCTGCTCGACATCCGCAACTTCGGTGCGAAGTCGATCAACGAGGTCAAGGAGAAGCTCGCGGAGCTCGGCCTTGCTCTCAAGGACTCCCCGCTCGACTTCGACCCGTCGGCGGCGCAGTACTTCGGGGACGACGAGACCGCGTACCCGGACGAGCAGACGTACTGACGTACCGCGCCCGCTGCGGCACCGATCGACATGACGGGGCCGCGCGGTGCGGAACCACCCTCAAGGAGAACCAGAAATGCCTACCCCCACCAAGGGTCCGCGGCTCGGTGGCAGCCCGGCTCACGAGCGCCTGATCCTCGCGAACCTGTCGACGGCGCTGTTCGAGCACGGCCGGATCACCACGACCGAGACCAAGGCCAAGCGGCTGCGTCCGGTCGCCGAGCGCCTGATCACGTTCGCCAAGCGCGGCGACCTGCACGCCCGTCGTCGGGTGCTGCGCGTCGTGCGTGACCAGTCGGTCGTGCACACGCTGTTCACGGAGATCGCTCCGTCGATGGCCGAGCGCGACGGCGGCTACACGCGCATCACGAAGGTCGGCAACCGCAAGGGCGACAACGCCCCGATGGCCGTCATCGAGCTGGTGACCGAGCCGGTCAGCCCCAAGCAGGGCGTCGTCAAGGAGGCCACCCAGGCCGCCGAGAAGGCGTCGAAGCCCGAGGCCGAGAAGCCCGCCGAGGAGACCCCGGCGGAGGAGACCCCGGCCGCCGAGACGACCGAGGCCGAGTCGACCGAGGAGAAGAAGGAGGACTGAGTCCCCTTCCGCTCCGGACGTCACGAGGGCCCCGCACCGATGGTGCGGGGCCCTCGTCGTCCCTACGGTGAACTCATGCTCCCGGTGGTGCTGCTGCACGGTTCGCGGACGTCGGCCACGATGTGGCGCCGGCAGGTCGACGCCCTGCACGCGGCCGGCGCGACCGTCGTCGCGCCCGACCTGCCCGGTCACGGGTCCCGGCGGGACGTGCCGTTCGGGCTGGACGACGCCGTGGCCACCGTGGGCGACGCCGTCGACTCCGTGGGGGGTCGGGCCCTCGTGGTCGGGCTGTCGCTCGGCGGGTACGTCGGCATCGAGCACCGTGCCCGCCGGCCGGAGCAGTGCGCCGGGCTCGTCGCCGCCTCGTGCTGCACGAGCCCGGACACGCCTCTGCGTGCGGCCTGGCTGCACCTGGCGCGGTGGATCGAGCGCTGGCCGGACAGCGGGGCGTGGCTCAACGACACGTTCGTGCGCGGCATGCTCGACGACGCCTCGGTGCGCGACCTGGCGGCCGGGGGGTTCGCCCTGGACGCCATGGGCGACGTGCTCGTCGAGGTGGGCGCTCTGGACACCCGGCGTGCGCTCGCCGCCGCCGACAGCCCGGTGCGGCTCGTGAACGGCCAGTGGGACCACTTCCGGGGGCACGAGCGCTCCATGCTGGCCGCGGCCCGCTCCTCGGGGGCGGACGCCCGCCTGGTGATCGTGCCGCGGGCGCGCCACCTGGTGAGCCTGGACGCGCCGGTCGCGTTCAGCCGGGCCGTGCTGGAGGCCCACGCGGCGTGCGCCACCTACGGCCGCGGCAGGTCCCACGCGCGCACCCCGCCGACGAGCGCGGCGGAGTTCGGCACCACGACGACGTCGTCGCCCAGCCGGGCGAGCGCCGTCGCGGTCAGGCGCCGCGAGTTGCCGCCGCCGACGTAGAGCCGGTCCCACCAGAACACCGGCCGCAGGCCGTCGACGACGGTCACGACGCGCCGCGACCAGAGCCCGTCGCCGAGCCGGCGACGTTCCGGCTCGCCCAGGTACGCGTCGTAGGAGGTGTTGCGGCGCACGGGCGCACGCGACCACTCCAGGTGCGGGGCGAGCCTTCCGCCGTCGAACAGCGCGGCACCCAGGCCAGTGCCGAGCGTCAGCACCAGCTCCACCCCGGAGCCGGAGGCGACGCCGGCGCCGTGCACCTCGGCGTCGTTGAGGACCAGCGCGGGGACCCCGAGCCGGTCGCGGAGCGCGGCCTGCACGTCGGCGTTGCGCCACCGACCGACGAGGTCGGGGTCGACGCGGGTGCGAGGGCCGGCCCGGGTCACGTAGTGCGGGGTGTGCACGACGACGCCGTGGCGCACCATCCCCGGCATGCCGAGGGTGACGCGGTCGGCGGCCGGGAGCCCGGCGGCGATCCCGGCGACGGTGTCGACGAGCAGCTCGGGCGGCAGCGGATACGGGGTCGGGACGCGGACGGGCGCGGCGTGCGCGGTCCCTGCGCCGTCCAGCACGTTGGCCTTGATGCCGCTGCCGCCGCAGTCCACGGAGAGTGTCAGAGGTCCGGTCACCGGTCCATCATCCGGGCACAATGGGCGGGTGAGCACGACGACAGCCACCCCGACGTCCGACGACGGTGCCGTCCGCGTGCGCCTGGACCTCGCGTACGCGGGCACGCACTTCGCCGGCTGGGCGGCCCAGCCCCGGCTGCGCACCGTGCAGGGCGTGCTCGAGGACGCGCTGGCGACCATCCTGCGCTGCGAGCCGCTCGGACTGCCCCGGCCGCGGCTGACGGTGGCGGGACGCACCGACGCCGGCGTGCACGCCCGGGGCCAGGTGGCGCACGTCGACGTGCCCAGGTCTCGCTGGGAGGTGCTGCCGGGGCGGTCGGACCGCACCCCCGGGCGGGCCCTGGTGGACCGGCTCTCCGGCGTCCTGCCGACCGACGTCGTCGTGCACCGTGCCGAGGCGGCGCCGGACGGGTTCGACGCCCGGTTCTCCGCGGCGGCGCGCACCTACCGCTACCGGATCGCCGACGACCACGCGCTGCGCGACCCGCTGCGGCGCGAGGCGGTGCTGTGGCACCGCCGTCGGCTGGACGTGGCCGCGATGGACGCCGGATCCCGGCCGCTGGTGGGCCTGCACGACTTCGCCGCCTACTGCCGGCCCCGGGAGGGGGCCACGACGATCCGCGAGCTGACCCGGTTCACGTGGTCGCGTCCGGACGCCGGGCCGGACGCCGGGCTGGTGGTCGCCGAGGTGGTGGCCGACGCGTTCTGCCACTCGATGGTGCGGGCGCTGGTCGGGATGTCCCTGGCCGTGGGGGAGGGGCGCCGCGGCGGCGACGAGCCGGACCGCGTGCTCGCCGGCCGCGACCGGTCGGCGGCGGCCGCCGTCGCGCCGGCGCACGGGCTGACCCTGGAGCGGGTCGACTACCCGCCGGACGACGAGCTCGCGTCGCGTGCCGAGCGGATCCGTGCGCGGCGGTCGCCGGAGGAGGTCGACCCGCGGCCGGTGAGGTAGGCGCGGTCGCCTACCTCGCTGGAAGACTGCCTACCTCGCGGGAGAGTTGCCTACCTCGTGGGGTCGGGTCAGGGTTCCTCGACCCAGTGGACGGCGGCCTCCTCGGCGGTGGCTCCGGCCCCGTCGATCCCGGCGTCGGTGCCGTACAGGTCGTTGGACCGTTCGCCGTCGGCGTTCGGGTCGGCGTCGGGGTCCGACACGAGGCGCCCCGCGCGGGTGGTGTCCACGCGTTCGGCGCGCTCGTCGGCCCAGGTGTCGGGGACCTCGTCCGCGAGACGGCGGTCGAGCGGCTCCCCGACGGACTCCTCCCAGGCGGTCTCGCCCCAGTGGTTGGGCCGCGGGCGCTCCGGCGGGGAGTACCCCTCGTCCAACGGGTCGCGGATGCCGCGGTCGACCAGCGTGTCCTCGTGGGGCAGCTGGTCGTTGTCGCCCTCGGCCACGCCCTCGGGGTCCGGTCGTGTCGCTGAGGTGTCCTCGCTCATGCCTCCACGGTGCACCCGTGGGGGCAGGTTCGCACCTGCGAGCCGGCGCCCGACGGGCGTGACCGACGTCGCTTTGACCACCTCGAAAGCACCGCGCTAGACTGACCAGTCGTTGTGCTATGCCTCCGGCGTCCGGCGTCGTCAGCGTTCCCACCGCCAGACGACGCACGGCCAGGACGCCACCGGAGCACCCGCGCACAACACCTGACTCATCGGGCGCCGCTTCTCGCCCGACGACACCGAACACGAAAAGGTGACGCAACCGTGCGTACTTACACCCCGAAGCCCGGCGACGTCCAGCCGACGTGGCACGTCGTCGACGCGACCGACGTCGTCCTCGGACGCCTGGCCAGCCAGGTCGCCC
This sequence comes from Isoptericola chiayiensis, assembly GCF_013149805.1. Classification (GTDB taxonomy): domain Bacteria; phylum Actinomycetota; class Actinomycetes; order Actinomycetales; family Cellulomonadaceae; genus Isoptericola; species Isoptericola chiayiensis. The sequence goes on along the minus strand of NZ_JABEZT010000007.1, from coordinate 149,278 downwards.
AGCTCCTGCGCGGGAAGCACAAGCCGACCTTCGCCCCGCACGTCGACTCCGGTGACTTCGTCATCGTCGTCAACGCGGAGAAGGTCGCGCTCTCCGGCAACAAGCACGAGGACAAGCGGGCCTACCGTCACTCCGGCTACCCGGGTGGTCTTCGCTCCGTCTCGTACGGCGAGCTGCTCGAGAAGAACCCGGAGCAGGCCGTGGAGAAGGCCGTTCGCGGCATGCTCCCCAAGAACAAGCTCGGGCGCCAGCAGCTCACCAAGCTGAAGGTCTACCGTGGCGCGGAGCACCCGCACACGGCGCAGCAGCCCCAGCCGTTCGAGATCACCCAGCTTTCGCAGCAGGCCTGAGCCGCTGCCCGATGCCGAGCGAAGGAACCACCGTGGCTGACACCACCGTCGACACCGAGCTGGACGAGAACACGCCCAGCAACTACACCACCGAGACCGCCGCCCCCGTGGCGAACAGCGGTCAGTCCATCACCGCTCCCGGCCAGGCCCTGGGCCGCCGCAAGGAGGCCGTGGCGCGCGTGCGCCTCGTCCCCGGGACCGGGCAGTGGAAGATCAACGGTCGCACCCTCGAGGAGTACTTCCCGAACAAGGTGCACCAGCAGCTCGTCAACGACCCGCTGAAGCTGGTCGAGGTCGAGGGGCGTTTCGACGTCATCGCCCGCATCGCGGGTGGCGGCCCCTCCGGTCAGGCCGGTGCGCTGCGCCTGGGCATCGCCCGCGCGCTCGACCAGATCGACCGTGAGGCGAACCGCCCGGCCCTGAAGAAGGCCGGCTTCCTCACGCGCGACGACCGTGCCGTGGAGAGCAAGAAGGCCGGTCTCAAGAAGGCCCGCAAGGCTCCGCAGTACTCGAAGCGCTGATCGAGGCTTCACCGCACGGCCCCGTCGGCTCCTGCCGGCGGGGCCGTCCCCGTGCGCGGGCACGTCCGCCGTGGCCGTGGCGCCGAGGACCGGTCCCGAGCGCCGCCGCGGCGCACTACGATCGAGCGAGTGTCACCGAGGAAGGACGAGGCGATGGGACGACTGTTCGGCACGGACGGTGTTCGTGGACTGGCCAACCGTGACGTGACGGTCGAGCTCGCGCTCGACCTCGGCAGCGCCGCGGCGCAGGTGCTCGGTGCGCGCACCGACACGTCGCACCGGCCCAAGGCGGTGGTCGGTCGCGACCCGCGCGCCTCCGGGGAGTTCCTGTCCGCGGCCGTCGCCGCCGGGCTGGCGAGCTCCGGCGTGGACGTGGTCGACCTCGGCGTGCTGCCCACGCCCGCGCTCGCGCACCTCGTCAGCGCGATGCACGCGGACATTGGCGTCATGATCTCCGCCTCGCACAACGCCATGCCGGACAACGGCATCAAGTTCTTCGCCCGGGGCGGGCTCAAGCTCGACGACCGCCTCGAGGACGAGATCGAGGCCAACCTCGGCGCGGCGCGCGAGCGTCCCGTGGGGGCCGCCGTCGGGCGGATGCGCACCGACACGGGCATCGCCGCCCAGCAGTACGTCCAGCACCTGACCCGCAGCATCGGCGCGACGCCGGACCACCGGCCGCTGGACGGCCTGCGGATCGCGGTGGACGCCGCGAACGGCGCCGCGAGCCAGGTCGGTCCGGAGGCACTGCGCGAGGCCGGCGCCGACGTCGTCGTCATCAACGCCAGCCCGGACGGACGCAACATCAACGAGAAGGCCGGGTCCACCCACCCGGAGCAGCTGCAGGCCGTCGTCGTCGCCGCCGAGGCCGACTTCGGCGTCGCGTTCGACGGCGACGCCGACCGGTGTCTCGCCGTCGACCACGGGGGAGTCCTCGTCGACGGCGACCAGATCCTCGGAATCCTCGCCAAGTCGCTGCGGGACGAGGACCGCCTCCCGGGCGACACGCTCGTCGTCACCGTGATGAGCAACCTCGGGCTGCTGCTCGCCATGAAGGACGCCGGCATCGCCACGCTGCAGACGGCGGTCGGCGACCGGTACGTCCTGGAGGAGATGCGTTCGGGCGGGTACGGCCTCGGTGGCGAGCAGTCGGGACACATCATCCTCGCCGAGCACGCCACCACGGGCGACGGCGTGCTGACGGCCCTGCACCTGGCCGCACGGGTGAAGGCGTCGGGTCGCCGCCTGGCCGACCTCGCCACCGAGATCCCGCGCCTGCCGCAGACGCTCGTCAACGTCAAGGGCGTCGACAAGGCGCGCACGGACGACGCCGACCTGGTCCGGGCCGTCGAGCACGCCGAGTCGCTGCTCGGGGAGACCGGGCGGGTGCTGCTGCGGCCGTCCGGCACCGAGCCGGTGGTGCGCGTCATGGTCGAGGCGTCCTCGCAGACGCAGGCCGACGGCGTGGCCGAGACGCTCGCCGCCGTCGTGCGGGAGCGGCTCGCCCTGTGAGCGACGGCCGTGCCTGGCCCGACGAGCCCGACGCGGACCTCGTCGAGGCGGTGGCCGGACTGCTCGACGCCGCCTTCGCGCGGGAGGGCCGGCCCGGCGTCCTGCCGATCGTGCAGGCCGGCGATCCCGTGCTGCGCCGGGTCGCGACCCCGTACACCGGACAGCTCGGCGCACAGCTGCCGCGGCTCGTCGAGGCGATGCGCCGCACCATGCTCGACGCCCCCGGCGTCGGGCTCGCCGCACCGCAGGTCGGCATCCCCCTGGCCGTCGCGGTGTGCGCGGACCCCGGCGTGCCCGGCGACTCCCGCGAGCGCGAGCCGCTGCCCTTCCGGGTCCTGGTCAACCCCCGCTACGAGCCGGTGCACGACGGCGGCACCCCGGACCGTGCGGCGCACTACGAGGGGTGCCTCTCGGTCGACGGCTGGCAGGCCGTCGTCGCCCGGCCCCGCAGCGTCCGCCTGACCGGCCAGGACGAGCACGGTGCCGCGTTCGACGAGGTGCTGCACGGCTGGCCCGCGCGCATCGTCCAGCACGAGACCGACCACCTGGCCGGCCGGCTGTACCTCGACCGCGCCGAGCCGCGGTCGCTCACCTCCCACGAGAACCTGGCCCGGTTCGGGGCGCCCGACGCCGCCGCGGAGCGCGCCGCCGTCGAGCTCGGTTTCCCGCTGCCCACCTGACGCCGCGGCGAGGCGGGCCGCCCCGGCCCGCGACGGGCCGTCGAGCGGCGCCGTGGTGCCGCCGTCGTGCCCCGACTGTGAAACGCTCGTGAACGTTCGCCGTTCAGGGGACACCCCGGGACATCCCCGATGCGCGGCGGTCCGCGGGCCCCCTACGCTGGTGCACGGCACCGCCCGGTGCCGCCCACCGCCGGGACCGTCCCGGCTGACGAACGAGGGACCGCGTGCCGGCCATCACCGCCTTTCTGCAGCAGCTCGAGGACGTGATCCTCGAGATGGCCGCGTCGCTGTGGATCTACCCGGCGATGTTCGCCTCGGCCTTCATCGACGGGTTCTTCCCGCCGGTCCCCAGCGAGTCGGTGCTCGTCACCCTGGTCATCTCCTCGCAGTCCACGGGTCAGCCGCTGTGGTGGCTGATCATCCCGATCGCGGGCATCGGCGCCTGGTTGGGTGACAACCTCGCCTACGTGCTCGGACGACGGGTGGGCACGGACCGGATCGGGCTCCTGCGCTCGCGGCGGGGCCGCAAGGCCGTCGCGTGGGCACGGCGGGCGCTCGCCCGGCGCGGAGCGGTCTTCATCATCGCCGCCCGCTACATCCCCGTGGGCCGCGTCGCCGTGAACATGACCGCCGGTGCCGTCGGCTACCCGCAGCGCCGGTTCATGACGTTCTCCGCCATCGCCGCCGTGCTCTGGTGCACCTACTCGGCGCTGATCGGTGTCGCTGCGGCCGAGGTGCTCGGGCACGACCCGCTGCTCGCCATGGTGGTCGGCGTCGTCGGCGGCGGTCTGCTCGGGCTCCTCGTCGACCGGGTCGTCCAGCTCTTCACGCCGCGCGAGGAGGTGCTCGAGGAGATGCGCGAGCAGGCCCCGCTGCCCGACGAGCAGCCGGTGGAGTCCTCAGAGCTTGCGTAGCCGCAGGCGCTGGACGGCGTGGTCGGTGCCCTTGGTCATGACCAGGGTGGCGCGACCGCGGGTCGGCAGCACGTTCTGCTCCAGGTTGACCGCGTTGATCGACTCCCAGATGCTCAGGGCGCGTTCGGTCGCCTGGGCGTCCGACAGCTCGGCGTAGCGGCGGAAGTACGACTCCGGCCGGCTGAACGCCGTGCGCCGCAGCTTGAGGAACCGGTCCACGTACCACTGCCGGATCGTGCGGGTGCGGGCGTCGACGTAGATCGAGAAGTCGAAGAAGTCGCTGACCGCCACCGTGGACTCGTCGATCGAGGAGTACCGCGCCGGCTGCAGCACGTTCAGGCCCTCGACGATCAGCACGTCCGGGCGGTGCACCACGGTGTGCTCGTCCGGGACGATGTCGTAGGTGACGTGGGAGTAGACGGGTGCCCGCACCTCGCTCTGCCCGGCCTTGACGCGGGACAGGAAGCGGATGAGCGCGCGGCGGTCGTACGACTCGGGGAAGCCCTTGCGGGACATGAGGCCGCGGCGCTCCAGCTCCGCGTTCGGGTACAGGAACCCGTCGGTGGTGATGAGCTCCACGTGCGGCGTCTCCGGCCACCGGGCCAGCATCTCGCGCAGGACGCGCGCCGTCGTCGACTTGCCCACCGCGACGGACCCCGCCACGCCGATGACGTACGGGGTGCGCGGCGGGTCCTCGCCCAGGAACGTCGACGTCGCGCGGTGCAGCCCTGACGTCGCGGTCACGTACAGGTTGAGCAGCCGCGACAGCGGACGGTAGACGGCGTCGACCTCCGCGAGGTCGATCGGGTCGCCCAGGCCGCGGAGCCGGTCGACGTCGGCGTCCGTGAGGGGCAGCGGCGTCTGCTCCGACAGCCGGCTCCACGTCGCCCGGTCGAAGTCCACGTAAGGCGAGACCGGGGCGAACCGGGACAGGTGCTCGCTCAGGGGGTGCGGCGGCGCAGGGTCGCCGGCAGCGGGTGCGGGCGTGCTCGCGGAGGTCACCTGGTCGATTCTGCCCGAGCGGGGCGGGTCCGTGACAAACCGGCGGCCCGCGACGGCCCGGGGCCCGTGGCGCGCTGGGTAGACTCCGGCTCATGTGTGGCATCGTCGGATACGCCGGTACGTCCCTGCTCGCCGGGGACGACGCCGCGGCGTCGGGCGCCTCGGCGCGCCCCCTGGAGGTGGCCCTCGGCGGGCTGAAGCGGCTCGAGTACCGGGGGTACGACTCCGCGGGCGTCGCGCTGGTGGGACCCGGCAGCCCCACGGCCGCCTTCGCCAAGAAGGCCGGAAAGCTCGAGAACCTCGTCGCCGCGGTGGCGGAGCAGCCGCTGCCCGACGCGACCGCCGCCGTCGGGCACACCCGGTGGGCGACGCACGGCGGACCGACCGACGTCAACGCCCACCCGCACCTGGCCGACGAGGGCCGGCTCGCCGTCATCCACAACGGCATCATCGAGAACTTCAGCGAGCTGCGCGGGTCCCTGGAACGAGACGGCGTCTCGTTCCTGTCGGACACCGACACCGAGGTGGCCGCCCAGCTCCTCGCCCGTGAGTACCGGACCGCCGGTGACCTCACCGCCGCGATGGCCGCCACGGCCCGGCAGCTCGAGGGCACCTTCACCCTGCTCGCGGTCCACGCCGACGCGCCCGAGACCGTCGTCGGCGCGCGCCACGACTCGCCGCTGGTGGTCGGACTGGGGGAGGGGGAGAACTTCCTGGGGTCCGACGTCGCCGCGTTCGTCGCCCACACCAAGGAGGCGCTGGAGCTCGCGCAGGACCAGATCGTCACCATCACCCCGACGTCGGTCGAGGTGTCCGACTTCGCCGGCAACCCCGCCGAGGGCAAGCGGTTCACCGTGGACTGGGACGCCGCCGCCGCCGAGAAGGGCGGCTTCGACTCCTTCATGGACAAGGAGATCCACGACCAGCCGCACGCCGTCGCCGACACGCTGCTCGGCCGCACCGACTCCTCGGGGCGGATCATCCTCGACAACCTGCGCATCGACGAGTCCGTGCTGCGCAGCGTCGACAAGATCATCGTGATCGCCTGCGGGACCGCCGCCTACGCGGGGCACGTCGCCAAGTACGCCATCGAGCACTGGTGCCGCATCCCCGTGGAGGTCGAGCTCGCGCACGAGTTCCGCTACCGCGACCCGATCGTCGACGAGCGCACCCTCGTGGTCGCCATCTCCCAGTCCGGCGAGACCATGGACACCCTCATGGCGGTGCGCCACGCCCGTGAGCAGGGCGCCAAGGTGCTCGCCATCGTCAACACCAACGGCTCCACGATCCCGCGCGAGTCCGACGCCGTGTTGTACACGCACGCCGGACCGGAGATCGCCGTCGCCTCCACCAAGGCGTTCCTCGCGCAGATCACCGCCGCGTACATCCTCGGGCTGTACCTGGCGCAGCTGCGCGGCAACAAGTTCCCGGACGAGGTCGCCCAGCTCTTCGACGAGCTGCGCGACATGTCCCGCAAGGTGCAGACCGTCATCGAGCGCGGCGAGTACGTGCGCGCCACGGCCCGCTCGATGCAGGCCGCCGACAAGGTGCTGTTCCTCGGACGCCACGTCGGGTATCCCGTCGCGATGGAGGGGGCGCTCAAGCTCAAGGAGCTCGCCTACATCCACGCCGAGGGCTTCGCCGCCGGCGAGCTCAAGCACGGCCCCATCGCGCTGATCGACGAGGGCCAGCCGGTGTTCGTCGTCGTGCCCTCCCCGCGGGGCCGCGACCAGCTGCACTCCAAGGTGGTCTCCAACATCCAGGAGATCCGGGCGCGCGGCGCCCGCACGCTCGTGATCGCCGAGGACGGCGACGACGTGGTGCGCCAGTACGCCGACGAGATCTTCTGGATCCCGCAGGCGCCCTCGCTGCTCCAGCCGCTGCTCGCCGTCGTACCGCTGCAGATCTTCGCGATGGCGCTCGCCGGAGCCAAGGGCCTCGACGTGGACCAGCCCCGCAACCTGGCCAAGTCCGTCACCGTCGAGTAGAGGCTCCGTCGTGATCATCGGGGTGGGGATCGACGTCGTGGACGTCGAGAGGTTCATGGCGACCCTCGACCGCACGCCCCGGCTGCGGGAGAAGCTGTTCACGGAGGCCGAGCGGGACCTGCCGGCGTCGTCGCTGGCGGCCCGGTTCGCGGCGAAGGAAGCCATCGCCAAGGCGCTCGGCGCGCCCGGGAACATGCACTGGCACGACGCGACCGTGCACCGGATCGTCGGCGGGCCCCCGCAGGTTGAGCTGCGCGGCTCGGTGCAGGCGCGGGCGGACGAGCTCGGGGTGCGGCACTGGCACCTGTCGATCTCTCACGACGCCGGGATCTCCTCGGCGATGGTGGTCGCCGAAGGCTGACCCGGAGCGAGCGTGCGAGTGCAGGGTCGGCTCGACCGAGGATGCGAGTGCAGGGTCGGCTCGACCGGGGGTACCGAGGGCTGACCCGGAGCGCGACGCTCAGATCCCCGTCCGGCGCGTGGAGGCGTGCTCGAGGCGTGCCTTGACGCTCAGCAGGGTCTCGATGATGTGGTCCTCCCGACCGTCCCCGAGGCGACTGATGGGGACGGCGACGCTCATGGCGTCGACGGCGTGGGGGCCGAAGGGGAGCGCCACCCCGAAGCAGCGCACGCCGAGGCAGGACTCCTCGCTCTCGGTGGCGTAGCCCTGGTAGGCGGCGCGGTCGATGATGTCGAGGACGGCGTCCTTGTCGGTGGTGGTGTTCGGGGTGATCGCGGTGATCGACTCGGGCACGAGGTCGCGCCGCGCCTCGGTGGGCATCTCGGCCAGGAGGGCCCGGCCCAGGGAGGTGGCGTACGCCGGCAGGCGGCGTCCGACGGCGGAGTGCATCCGGAGCGGGTGCACGGACTCGCGCTTGGCGGTGTAGATGACGTCGGTGCCGTCGAGGCGTCCGAGGTGGACGGTCTCCTCCGTCGCGGCGGCGACCTCGTCGAGCACGGCGGTGGCGCGCGCGAGGACCGGGTCGCCGTCCAGGTAGGCGGAGCTGACCACGAGGGCGTTGATGCCCAGCTGGTAGATGCTGCCCGTGGGATCGGTCTGCAGCCAGCGACGGTCGACCATGGTGCGCAGGAGGGCGTGCAGGCTGCTCTTGGGGATGCTCAGGCGTTCCGAGAGCTGGAGCTGGGTCCCGGGCCCGTGGGCCGCGATCTCGTCCAGGAGATCGAGGGCGCGGGCTGCGGACTTCACCGGTCCGGCGCCGGTCGTGCCGTTCGCCTCCCGGGCGAGCTCCTGCTGGGGCTTCATGAGCGTTCTCCTTCGGTCCTGCGCCTGGTCCGGGCACCCCGGTTGCTCCAGCCTACCGCAGTTCGCATATATGGATCGGTTTCCACCCCTTGACCGACACTCGGATCGCCTCTAGTCTGAACGCAGTTCACATAGACGAACGCAGTTCATAGACGAGAGGCGCCTTCGTGATCCAGGTTCGATACTCGACATCCCCGTCCGACGCCGAGACGGCCACCACCCCGGACCTGCGCGAGGCCTTCCTCGTTCCGGACCTGTTCGTCGACGGCGAGGTCCGCGGGACCTACACCCACGACGACCGCATGGTGGTGGGAGGTGCCCTCCCCGGGACCGCCCAGCTCGACCTCCCGGCGTGGGGCGACGTCCTCGGCACGGACTCGCACCTCGAGCGGCGCGAGCTCGGTGTCATGAACATCGGCGGGGCCGGTCACGTCGTCGTGGACGGGGAGAAGTTCGAGCTCGACCACCTCGACGGCCTCTACGTGGGCCGGGGGAGCGAGGTGTCCTTCGCCGGTGACGACGCCGCCTTCTACTTCGTCTCCGCGACCGCGCACGCGACGTACCCGACCCATCTCCTCCGTCACCGCGACGTGGAGCCGGTGGCGCTCGGGTCGTCCGAGGCGGCCAACGAGCGACACCTCTTCCGGTACGCCTGGGGCCAGGAGGTGCAGACCTCGGTGCTTCAGTTCGGCGTCACCGTCGTCGCGCCGGGGTCCGTCTGGAACACCTTTCCCCCGCACCTGCACGACCGTCGGACCGAGATCTACTGCTACGTCGACCTCGACGAGCAGGACCGCGTCTTCCACCTCATGGGTCGGCCCGGAGCCACGCGCCACCTCGTGGTCCGCAACCGCGAGGCCGTCATCGCACCGCCGTGGTCCATCCACTCCGGTGCGGGCACCGGGTCGTACGCCTTCATCTGGGCGATGGCCGGCGAGAACAACTGCTACACCGACCTGGGCGTCGTCCCGGTGGAGGAGCTGTGACGACCCGCGCCGCCGACGAGGCACGCACTCCCTTCGACCTGCGCGGTCGGTGCGCGGCCGTCACGGGCGCCGGGCGCGGCCTGGGTCGTGCGGTGGCGCTCGGGCTCGCACGAGCCGGTGCGGACGTCGTCCTGCTCGGCCGGCCGGGGCGCCAGGACGAGACCCGCGCCCAGGTCGCCGCCCTCGGTGGCCGGGTGGACGTCGTCGACCTCGACGTCGCCGACCTGGACGCCGTCGAACGGACCGCCGCCACGCTCGACGACTCGCGGCAGATCGACGTCCTGGTCAACAACGCGGGGATCATCGAGCGCGAGGACAGCACCGCCGTCGCCCGCGACTCGTGGCGGCGGGTGCTCGACGTCAACCTCGACGGGCTGTTCTTCCTCACCCAGCAGCTCGGCCGTCCGATGGTGGAGCGAGGGCGCGGCAAGATCGTCAGCATCGCCAGCCTGCTGTCCTTCCAGGGCGGGCTGCGTGTCGCCTCGTACGCCGCCAGCAAGCACGCCGTGGCCGGGGTGACCAAGGCGCTGGCCAACGAGTGGGGCCCGCACGGCGTCCAGGTCAACGCCATCGCGCCCGGCTACATGGTCACCGACAACACCACGGCGCTCCGCAAGGACGCGGACCGCTCACGCTCCATCCTGGAACGCATCCCTGCCGGACGCTGGGGCACCCCCGAGGACGTCGCCGGAGCAGCGGTGTTCCTCAGCTCGCCCGCCGCCGACTACGTCAACGGCCACCTCCTGGCCGTCGACGGCGGATGGATGGCCCGCTGACCCCGGCGTCACCGTCGACGCACCACCCACCTGCCGGATCCCGGCACTCACAGAGAACGAGGACAGACAATGAAGTTCACCTCACGCCGCACCGCCGCCGTCGTCGGCGTCGCCCTCGCGGCCGCCACGCTCACCGCCTGCACCGAGGAAGCCGCCGGGGACGACACCGGCGACGCCGGTGCAGCGACCGAGAGCTGCGACCCGTCCGAGGTCACTCTCGTCGGTCAGGTGCGCAACGAGTCCAACCCGTACGAGGCCTCCTGGCTCGACGGCGGTGACGCGTTCGCCGAACAGGTCGGGCTCAGCCAGGAGCGACTCACCTACGACGGCGACTCCACCCGGCAGCAGGAGCAGATCAGCCAGCTGCTCGCCGGCGACACCGACTGTCTGGTGATGAACGTCCTGCCCAACGGTGACTCGGACACCCCGCCCATCGTCGAGGGTGCCGAGGAGGCCGGCGCCTTCCTCGTCACCCAGTGGAACAAGCCGGCCGACCTCGCGGTCACCGACTACGACTCCTGGCTCTCCCACATCACGTACGACGGCGTGGACTCCGGCAAGCAGATCGGTGACGCGCTGGCCGAGGCCATCGGCGGCTCCGGCGGGATCATCGCCCTGCAGGGCATCCTGGACACCGGTGCGGCGAAGGACCGTTTCGCCGGCCTGGAGGAGTCGCTGGCGGGCAATCCCGACGTCGAGCTGCTCGACGACCAGACCGCCAACTTCTCCCGGGCGGAGGCCCTCGACGTCACCAAGACCCTGCTCACCAAGCACGGCGAGGACGTCAAGGGCATCTGGGCGGCCAACGACGACATGGCGCTGGGCGCGCTCGAGGCGCTCGAGCAGGCCGGGCGCACGGACGTGGCCGTGGTCGGCATCGACGCGGTGCCCGACGCCCTGACGGCGATCGAGGACGGCACCATGACGGCCACCGTCTCCAGCGACGGTCCCTGGCAGGGAGGCATCGGTCTGGCCATCGGCTACTGCGTGGCCACGGGCGAGCTCGCCGTGGAGGACATCGCCGCGGAGGACCGCGCCTGGTACGCCGAGCAGTTCCTCATCGAGCAGGAGAACGTGGGCGACTTCGTCGCACCGGAGACCAGCGAGTCCGACTTCGCCTGCGACAACCTCTTCAGCCGTTCGCAGGGCGCGATCTCGTGACCACGACATCCCCCGCCGACGCCGAGGTCGTGCGAGAAGGACGCCCCCAGCCGAGGCGGGGGATGTCGTTCCGCGACACCGGGCCGCTCATCGCCCTGGTCGTCATCGTCGGGATCTTCGCCGCGCTCAGCCCGGGGTTCCGCACCCTGTCCAACGCCCAGAACATCATGGATGCCGCCGCGGTGCTCGCGGTCGTGACCTGCGGTGTCACCTTCGTGCTGATGATGGGCTCGATCGACCTGTCCACCCCCGGGATCATGGGGGCGTCCGCGATCACGGTCGCCCTCCTGGTCGCCAACAACCGCAACGACAACGAGCTCGGGCTCCTCGGGGTCGCGCTCGCGATCCTCGTGGCCGCCGGCCTCGGCTGCCTCAGCGGCCTCGCCCTGGTGCTGCTGAAGGTCCCGTCCTTCATGACCACCCTCGGCGTCTCCGCCGTGGGGCTGGGCGTGGCGACCCTGCTGTTCGCCGGCGTCCAGCCGAACATCTCCGACGGGACGCTCTCCGGCTGGGCCGTCGACCGGTTCCTCGGACTGTCGACGCTCACCTGGATCGCCGTCGCGTGCGTGCTCGTGGGCTGGATGGTGCAGCGCTACACGCGGCTCGGCCGGTACGCGTTCGCCATCGGCGGGGCCGAGGAGGTCCTGGCCCTGTCCGGCGTGAACGTCAAGCCCTACAAGGTGGCCGTCTTCACCATGGCCGGCGCCTTCTACGGGCTCGGCGGCGTGATGGTGACCAGCCAGCTCGGGGCAGGTCTCGTCCAGGCGGGACGTGGCTACGACTTCTCCGCCATCACGGCGGCCGTGGTCGGCGGCACGCTCCTCGCCGGCGGCCGGGGCGGCGTCCTCCACTCCACGGTGGGTGTCCTGCTCGTGACGGTCCTGACCAACGGGCTCGTCCTGGTCGGCGTGAGCCCCTACTGGCAGGGCGGGGTCCAGGGGCTCATCGTCGTGGCGGCCGTCGCGGCCGCGGTCATCCCGCAGCGTCGTAGGAATCAGGTGACGAAGTGACCATGAACATGCAGATCGAGCCGGAGCAGCGGGCGACGGCGCCCGTCACCGCGCTCGAGGTCCGGGGCCTGGTGAAGCACTACCCGGGTGTCAAGGCGCTCGACGGGGTCGACCTCGTCGTGCGGCAGCACGAGGTGGTGGGCCTGGCGGGGGAGAACGGCGCCGGTAAGTCCACGCTGCTCAAGGCCCTCGTCGGCCTGGTGAGGCCCGATGACGGTGAGATCTGGGTGCGGGGGGAGAAGGTGCGGCTCCGGAGCGTCGTCGACGCGGCCGATCACGGCATCGGCATGGTGTTCCAGGAGCAGTCGCTCGTCCCCAACCTCACGGTCGCCGAGAACATCGTGCTCGGCAGCGAGGGCCTGGGTGTGCGTCGTGGCGTCTACCGCTGGGACGCGATGCGGCGCCTCGCCCAGGAGCAGCTCGACAAGATCGGGTCCCGCATCGACCCGCTCGCGCGGACCGACACGCTGACCTTCGCGGACCGGCAGATGGTCGAGATCGCCAAGGTGCTCCGCATCGAGGAGCGCACGTCGCACCCGCCGGTGATCATCCTCGACGAGCCGACCTCGGTCCTCGAGTCGAAGGAGATCGACGCGCTGTTCACCCAGGTGCGGCGGTTGCGGGAGTTCGCCTCCGTCGTCTTCGTCTCGCACCGGCTCGACGAGGTGCTGGACGTCTGCGACCGGGTCGCCGTGCTGCGGGGCGGGCAGTCCGTGGGCGAGCTTCCGACGGCGGACGCCGCACCGGACCAGCTGCACCGGATGATGATCGGGTCGACCGGGTCCGACGACCACTACCACGGCGCGGCGGTCGAGCCCCCCGCCGAGCCGCGCGAGCCACGGCTCGTGGTCCGGGGGCTGTGCGGGCGGACGTTCCGCGACGTCGACCTCGACGTGCACGCCGGCGAGATCGTCGGCATCGTCGGGGTCCACGGCTCCGGCCGCGAGGACGTGTGCCGGGCGCTGTTCGGCGCCGAGCCGACGACCGCCGGCGAGGTCACCCTCGACGGCGAGGAGCTCGACCTCTCCGGGACCCGGGCGGCGTGCGCAGCCGGTGTCGGCTACGTCCCGGCGGAACGCAAGACCGAGGGCATGGTCGGGCCCATGTCGGTGGCCGACAACATGACCCTCACCAAGCAGGAGGCGCGCTGCAGCGGCCCCCTGGTGCGACCCCGCAAGCAGGCGAAGCTCGTCGACACCTGGATCCAGCGGCTCTCGATCCGTACCCCGCACCGCGGCACCCCGATCCAACGGCTGTCGGGCGGCAACCAGCAGAAGGTCGTCCTGGCGCGCTGGCTGGTGTCCGGCGACGTCCGGCTGCTGCTGCTCGACCACCCCACCCGTGGCCTCGACATCGGGGCGCGCTCCGAGGTGTACCGGCTGATGCGCGAGCTCGCGAGCAGCGGGGTCGCGACCGTCCTGCTGGCCGACAGCCTCGAGGAGGCGATCGGGATGTCCGACCGGATCGTCGTCATGAACGACGGTCGGGCGACCACCGAGGTCGACGCTCCCGTGGGGGACAAGCCGACGCCTCTCGACCTCGTCAAGGAGATGGTCTGAGCATGTCCACCCCTGTCGTCACCAAGCCTGCTCCGGACGCGGCGACGGTCGCCCGCCCCACCGTCGGGCAGCGCCTCACGGCCTTCATGCCGGTGATCGCGCTCGTGGTCCTGCTCGCGGCCCTGACCGTCGCCGACCCGAGCTTCCTCACCCAGAGCAGCCTGACCGCCGTCGTCCGGACCGCGGCACCTCTCGTCGTGCTGGCCGCCGGGGCCACGCTCGTGGTCCTGTGCGGCGGCATCGACCTCTCGATCGCCGCGCTCTGCTCGCTCGGCACCGTCCTGTTCGCCATGTGGCTGCCGGACCTCGGTGGGCTCACCCTCCTGGCGGTCGTCGCGGCCACCGGCGCCATCGGCGCGCTGCAGGGTCTCGCCCACGTGTTCCTGCGCATCCCGTCGTTCATCGTGACCCTCGGCGGCATGAGCATCTTCGGCGCCGTGGCCCTGGTGATCTCCGACGCCGGCCCGATCCGGGTGGTGGACCGGGAGGCCACCCACTGGCTCACGCTCTACCTCGCGGGCGTGCTGCCGATGGCGTTCGTCGTCGCGCTGCTCGTCGTGGCCGTCGTCTGGACCGTCCAGCGCTTCACCCCGCTGGACTCCTGGATCCGGGCCACCGGGTACTCCGAGTCCGCGGCACGGCTGGCCAGCGCGCCCGTCGACCGGGTGAAGGTCGCCGCGTTCACGGTCTCCGGCGCCTGCGCAGGCCTCGCCGCCGTCATGCTCGTCTCACGCAACTTCAGCGGCAGCCCGACGATGGCCGACAACCTGCTGCTGCCCGCCGTGGCAGCCATCGTGGTCGGCGGCACGGCCATCACCGGTGGCCACGGCTCGCTCTGGCGCAGCCTCGCCGGTGCGCTCGTCGTGACGCTGCTCCGGGTCGGCCTGCCGATCGTCGGCGTGCCGTCGGCCTACGAGCAGATCCTCTACGGCGCGATCATCGTCGCCGCCGTCGCGCTCACCCTCGACCGGTCCAAGCTGCTCATCATCAAATGACCGTGTCTCACCGACCGCACCCGAACCCCACCACGGAAAGGCCCCTCATGTCCGAGAGCTCCCTGCTCCTGCCCGCCGTCTCCTCGTTCCTGTCGTCGTCCAAGCAGCTCCTCATCGACGGCGAGTGGGTCGACGCGAAGGACGGCCGGACGTTCGCCACGGTGAACCCGGCGACCGAGGAGACCCTCGTCGAGGTCTCCCGCGCCTCCGCCGTCGACGCCGACCGTGCCGTCGTCGCGGCACGTCACGCCTTCGACGAGAAGTCCGCCTGGTCACGGACGAGTCCCCGCGAACGCTCGCACCTGCTGTGGCGCATCGGCGACATGATCGAGGAGCGCACCGAGGAGTTCGCGCAGCTCGAGTCGCTGGACAACGGCAAGAGCCTCGCCTCGGCCCGCGGCGACGTCGGTGTGGCGGCGGAGCTGTTCCGCTACTTCGCCGGTTGGGCCACCAAGATGGAGGGCACCTCGATCCCGATGTCGGTGCCCGGCAAGGAGTTCCACGCCTACACGCGCCGCGAGGCGATCGGCGTGGTGGCCGGGATCGTGCCCTGGAACTTCCCGCTGACCATGGCCTGCTTCAAGGTCGTCCCGGCGATCACCGCGGGCAACACCGTGGTGCTCAAGCCCGCCGAGCAGACG
Source organism: Isoptericola chiayiensis (assembly GCF_013149805.1). GTDB lineage: Bacteria > Actinomycetota > Actinomycetes > Actinomycetales > Cellulomonadaceae > Isoptericola > Isoptericola chiayiensis. The sequence goes on along the minus strand of NZ_JABEZT010000007.1, from coordinate 133,919 downwards.
CCGTTGACGGCGCTGCGTCTCGGCGAGCTGCTCCTCGAGGCGGGCGTCCCGGCCGGTGTGGTCAACGTCCTTCCCGGCTACGGCGACGCCGGCGCGGCGCTCGTCGACCACGCCGGCGTCGACAAGGTCGCCTTCACCGGCAGCACGGAGGTCGGCAAGAAGATCGCCGCCGGCGCCTCCGCGAGCCTCAAGAAGGTCTCGCTCGAGCTCGGCGGCAAGGCGCCCAACATCGTCTTCGCCGACGCCGACCTGGACGCCGCGATCGCCGGTGCGGCGCTCGCCGGCTACTTCAACGAAGGCCAGTGCTGCGTCAACGGCTCGCGCCTCTACGTCCAGCGCAGCGTCTTCGACGAGGTCGTCGAGGGCGTCGCGGCGGCGGCTCGGGCGATCACGGTCGGTGACGCGTTCGACCCGGCCACCACCATGGGGCCGCTGGTCTCGGCCGAGCAGCACGAGAAGGTCATGGGCTACGTCCGCGGCGCGGTGGCGGACGGCGCCACCCTCAGCGCCGGCAGCCCCGACGCGGCGGCCGACCGCGGCTACTTCTTCTCCCCGACGCTCATCACCGACGTCACCGAGCAGATGGCGGTCCAGACCGACGAGATCTTCGGTCCGGTGATCACCGCGATCCCGTTCGACACCGAGGACGAGGTCGTCGCCGCGGCGAACAACACCGTGTACGGCCTGGCGGCCGGTGTGTGGTCGAAGGATCTCGGCACCGCGCACCGGGTCGGCGGCCGCCTCCGGGCCGGCACCGTCTGGCTCAACACCTGGCATGCGGACGACGTCACGCTCCCGCGGGGCGGATACAAGCAGTCCGGCTGGGGCCGCGAGCTCGGCTCCTTCGGCCTCGACGACTACACGGAGCTCAAGACGGTGATCGCCGAGCTCCGGTGAGCCTGCTCCGCCCGCACCGACGCGGGCGGAGGAGCCGCAGCAGTACCCGACACGGCCTGGACGGCCGGTCCCCGATCCGGGACCGGTCGCCCGGTCCGCCGTCGTGCCCGACAACAGTTGCGAAAGGGATTCGACGATGAACCTGTTCCGCAGATCGGACCGGCCGCGCCGTGCGCGCCGGAGGCTCCGGGCGCCCGCGCGCCTGGTGGCCATGGCGGCCGCCGTGTCGGTGGCCGCACCCCTGGCCGGCGGCCTCGCCGCCGGCCCCGCCGCGGCAGCACCCGGCTCCGTCGACGACGGCGAGCTGCAGGTCCTGCTGTTCTACAAGCCCAACTTCCACGCCTCGAACGTCCAGGCCCGCGAGGCCGTGCGAGACCTCGCCACGCAGCTGGGGACCGAGTACGACCAGCCGGTCGACATCGAGGAGACCGACGACCCGGCCGCCTTCACCACCGAGAACCTGGCGACGAAGGACGCGGTCGTCTTCGCCCAGACGGGCGGCGTGCTGTTCGACGTCGCGCAGCGAGCCGCGCTGGAGGACTACATCCGCGGCGGCGGCGGGTACATGGGCCTGCACTACGCCGGATGGTCGGTCGGGCAGAGCGAGCACGACGTCAACCCGTTCTACGCCCGGCTCGTCGGCGCGGTGTCCGAGGGGCACCCCGAGAACCCGGCGGTGCGCGCCGGCGACGTGTCCGTCAAGGACACCGGGCACCCGCTGACGCAGGGCGTCCCGGCCGAGTTCACGCGCAGCGACGAGTGGTACGACTGGCTGGTCAACCCCGCCCAGGACGTCCGGGTGCTGCTCGAGGTCGACGAGACCTCGTACGGCATGGGCAACCACGGCACCAGCCACCCGGTCACGTGGTGCCAGGAGATCGACGGAGGTCGCTCCTGGTACACCGGGATGGGGCACGAGGGCACGGCCTACTCCGAGGCCCCGATGCTCGCGCAGATGGAGAAGGGGCTCGCGTATGCTGCCGGGCTCCTCGAGGCCGACTGCTCACCGCCGAGCAAGGCGGAGCAGGGGTCGTGGAGCGACATCACCCCGTGGCCTCTGGTCCCGATCAACGCCTCGCTGACGGCGGACGGTCACGTCCAGTCCTTCGGCAGCGTGTCCTCGGGCTGCACGGACACCACGCCGTACGACTTCAGCGGGAACTCCTGCGTCACGCAGGGCGGCCAGATGGAGGTCGACGTCTGGGACCCCTCCGAGGACCGCACCGCGGAGAACGTCACGTCGGGCGTCATCCCGAACACGACGTACACGGACCTGTTCTGCTCGATGCAGGTGCAGATGCCGCACCGCCGGTCCACGTTCACCGTCGGTGGTGACGACGGACTGGGCGGCAACGCGCCCAACGACGCGGCGCTCGGCGTCACCAGCTACTCGACCAGCACGGGCCTGCACGACGAGGCCCCGATGAACTACCCCCGCTGGTACCCCACGGGCACCACGCTCCCGGACGGCTCCGTCGTCGTGCAGGGCGGCAGCCTGGAAGGTGGCCCCGGTGGTCCGGGGGTCCTGACCCCGGAGATCTACACCCCGGACGAGGGCAGCTCGTGGAAGCTGCTCGACGGCGCGACGAGCAGGGCCGCGTACGGCGACGGCGGCGACGGCACCGGTCCGGACGAGAACCGCTGGTGGTACCCGCGCGCCTTCGTGGCACCGGGCAACGGCAACGTCTTCAACATCACCGGCACGCAGATGTACGAGCTCGACCCCTCGGGCGACGGTGAGGTGATCCTCCGGGGCAGGCTGCCCGAGGACCTCGCGAACCAGGGCGAGCTCGGCAACCCGGTCGGCGCCACCTCCACCGCGACCATGTACCGCCCCGGCAAGATCCTGCAGGTCGGCGGCGGCTGGTGGGCCAACGGCGGCGGCCCGGCCGGCGCCCGTGCCGGCCTGACCATCGACATCACCGGCGGCACCGACGAACCGGTGGTCGAGGCCACCGAGCCGATGCAGTACTCGCGGCACTGGGCCACCTCCACGGTGCTGCCCGACGGCAACGTGATCGTGACCGGTGGGTCGCGCGACAACAACGGCAACGGCGGCTACGTCACCGCTGCCGAGATCTGGAACCCGGACAGCGGTGAGTGGACGACCGTCGACGTGCCCTACCAGCACGCCCGGCTCTACCATTCGACGGCGCTGCTCCTGCCTGACGGTCGCCTGATGGTGGGCGGTGGCGGCACGCCCGGCCCGCGCAACTACACCGACGTCGAGTTCTACTCCCCGGCATACCTCTTCGACGGGGACGAACCGGCCGAGCGTCCGGAGATCTCCGACGTCCCGGCGGAGGTCGGATACGACGGCACGTTCGAGGTGCAGTCCGACGGCGACGTCTCCCGCGTGACGCTGGTCCGCAACGGGTCGGTGACGCACGGGTTCAACAACGACCAGAACTTCCAGGACCTGGCGTTCGCCCAGGACGGGAGCACGCTCACCATCGAGACGCCGGTCGACGGCACCTACGCGCCCCCCGGTGCGTACATGCTGTTCGTCTTCGACGCGGACGGCACTCCGTCCGTGGCCGACATCGTCCAGATCGACCCGACGGTCGAGATGGATACCCGCGCCCCGGAGCTGGTCGACCAGCTCGAGTACCCGCGCCTGCCTGCCGAGTGGCGTTCCGCCAACCCGCCGGCCGTCGTGGACGTCGAGCCCGGCAACGGCCGGATGTCCCCCTGGGAGGTCGACAGCGAGGTCCAGCTGGTCCGCGCGGCCGCCCCGAGCCAGGGTGGCCTGGGCCGGACCGGCTACCACCTGGGCGTGGGCACCGACGGCAGCATGACCCGCACGATCGAAGGTCTCGACCCGGGCCGTGAGTACCGCCTCTCCCTGCGGTACGCCCGGGACAGCCGGTCCGGCGGTGACGCACCGGGGACGGCCGACCTCTCGGTCGGGGACCTGTCCACGACGCTGAGCGCCGGAGCGGACCTCTCGTCGCAGGACGAGTTCGGCACGTACGTGGGGACCTTCGTGGCGGACGCCAGGTCGCAGGACCTGACCGTCGCCGCCGGGGACTCGGGTGCCGGCGTCATGATCGACGACCTCGTGGTCGTGGGCTCCGACCCGGGCCCGTCGGACCCGCCGGTGCGCTACGCGTTCGACGAGGGCTCCGGGGACACCGCCGTGAACTCCGGGACGGACCCGTCCGTCGGGGCCGCGACGCTCACGGGGGAGACCGGCTGGGGTGAGAACGGTGTCCTCGGGGGCGCCGTCGACCTCGGTGGCGGCTCGAACGCCAACGCCGTGGACCTGCCGGACGACCTGCTCCAGGGTGAGGAGGACTTCACCACCTCGTTCTGGGTGCGGCCCGACGCGAAGTCGGACTGGATCGGCCTGTTCCACATCGGTGACGGTCTCGGTGGGGACGGGAGCTTCTTCCAGATCCAGATGCAGACGGCCGCCGCCCCGGGAGGGACCGGCCTGGCCGCGACCTTCAAGGCGAAGGGCGATCCCGCCCAGGAACGCGTCTACGCCACGCCGACCCGGGACGTGGTGGCCGACGAGTGGAACCACGTCGCGTTCACGCGGCAGGGTGCGACCGGCACGCTGTACCTGAACGGTGAGCCCGTCGCGTCGCGCGACGACCTGACGATCGACATGACCGACGTCGGGCCGACGTCGAACAACTGGCTGGGACGCAACGGTTTCCCGGACCCGGCGTACGACGGTCTGATGGACGACGTGCGCGTCTACACCTCGACGCTCACCGATGTCGACGTCGCGGCCCTGCACGCCGCGGGGACCGAGCTCGCGACGACCACCACCGTCACGGTCGAGCCCTCGTCGCCGTCTCCGTTCGGCGAGCCGGTCGCGGTCGCTGCCGAGGTCGTCGATACGGCCGACGGGGCGCCGACGGGCGTCGCCGAGCTCTGGGTCGACGGGTCCCGCATCGGCGGGCAGGTGGACGTGGCCGACGGTGCGGTGCGGTTCACCGACGTGGCGCTCTCGCCGGGCGACCACGAGGTGGAGGTCCGGTTCCTGGCCGACGACGGGTGGCGGGACTCCGCGCAGACCGTGGAGCACACGGTCGAGCGGCCGCCGCCCGGCGAGGGCACGCCGATCCACTACGCCTTCGACGAGGGTGAGGGGCCGACCGCGGCCAACACCGGGCTCGACGGCTCGGTCGGGGCGGCCACGCTCTCGGGCGCGGCCGGCTGGACGGCGGACGGTCGTTTCGGCGCGGCGCTCGACCTCCCGGGCGGAGCCGCCGGGACGGGCAACCAGGTCGAGCTGCCGGACGACATCGAGGCGGGTCTCGACGACCAGTTCAGCATCTCGGTGTGGGCCAGGCCCGAGGCGCTGCCCACGTGGGTGCCGCTCGTGCAGATCGGCAGCAGCACGGACACGTTCTTCCTGCTGCAGTCCAACACCCAGACGAACGGCGCCACCGGCTTCGCCGCGACGTTCAAGGCGCCCGGCACCCCGGGCAGCGCGCAGGAACGCCTGGTGCTGGGTCAGGGCAACGACCTGCCGCTCGACGAGTGGACGCACGTCGTCTTCACGCAGAGCGGCTCGGTGGGGAGGATCTACTTCGACGGCGAGCTCCAGGCCACGAGGGACGACTTCACCCTGGACATCGGGGACGTCGGTGTCGGGGGCCGGACGACGACGAACCTCATCGGCGGCACCAGCTGGCCGGACGGTCGCTGGAACGGTCAGGTCGACGAGTTCCGGATGTTCGGCTACGAGCTGACCGCCGAGCAGGTGGGCGAGCTCTTCGACGGGCCGGCCGTCAACGAGGCCCCGGTCGGCGCTGCCGACGCCTACGGGGCCGTGGAGGACGAGCCGTTGACGGTGGAGGCGCCGGGGCTCCTCGGCAACGACACCGATGCGGACGGCGACGACCTGACGGCGACCGGGCTGGTCCAGCCGGCGCACGGACAGGTCGCCCTGGAGGCGGACGGATCCTTCACGTACACGCCCGAGAGCGGGTTCGCGGGGATCGACACGTTCACCTACCGGGCGTCGGACGGCGTCGCGACGTCGGAGGCGACCACGGTGACGATCACCGTGGAGGAGGCCGACCAGCCTCCGGTCAACACGCCGCCGGTCGCCGGCGACGACGCCTATGCCGCGGTGGGTGGCGAACCGCTGACGATCCCGGCACCCGGGGTCCTGGCGAACGACAGCGACGAGGACGGCAACGTCCTCACCGCGACGGGCGTGACGCAGCCGGCCAACGGTGAGGTCACGCTGGAGGCGGACGGTTCCTTCACCTACGTGGCCGACGACGGGTTCTCCGGCAAGGACGAGTTCGCCTACCGGGCCGACGACGGGGAGGCCCGGTCCCAGCCGGCCACGGTGACCATCACGGTGAAGTCGCCGGCGGTCACCGCGGTGGCCGGGGTGGCCCTGCCGATCACCTACGGCACGGCGGGCACGGTCTCGGTGGCGGTGTCGCCCGACACGGCCACCGGCATCGTCAAGCTGAAGCACGACGGCAGCACGCTCGCCAGGGCCAGGGTTGCGGACGGTCGGGGGACCCTGGTCCTCCCGGTCGGTGCGCTGCCGCCAGGGTCCCACGAGCTCGTCCTGCGATACAGGGGCGACGCCGACCACCAGCCCTCCCGTTCGACGGTCAGGGTCGAGGTGGAGAAGGTGGTGCCCACCCTCGAGATCTCGGCGACGAAGGCGCCGAAGAAGCAGGCGGTGGTCGACGTGCTCCTCACCGCGGCGCACGACGTACCGGTGACCGGGGAGGTGCGGATCGCCGTCGAGGGCGGCGGGACGTACGTCGGCACGGTCGACGACGGGCATGCCGTCTTCGAGGTTCCGCGATCGACGGGGCGCGAGCTGAACCTGACGGCGTCGTACTCCGGCAGCGACCTCGCGCTGCCCGCACAGGTCAGGGTGACGGTACGCGTCTAGCCAGGACGCCGCGTGGGCCCGGAGGAGCTTTCCTCCGGGCCCACGCGGCGTCGCGGTCGGTCGTCTCTCAGTCGTCGGCCAGCGACGCGACCACGCCGGCGCGGCTGTCGTCCTCGCTGGCGAGCACGCCGCCGTTGGCGACGATGTCGGGGGTGATCTCGCTGAAGACCATCCGGACGTCCTGGCGGCGGGCGCCCAGGATCTCCACGGCATGGTCGGCGACGGCCCGGGCGAAGTCACGGCGCTGTTCGAGGGTGCGGCCTCGCAGCAGCTCGACGGTGATGTTGGGCATGTTGTCCTCTCGTGGCGACCGCTTCCCAGGTTCACGGAAGCGACCTTGATTCAGTGACATGAACCACCGTACGCGTAGGGGAGCGTTGCGTCCATCATTTCGATCCAAGTTCACACTCTTGACAAGCGGGGCGCCGCCTGATGGTGTGGGCGCCACGACGTCGAAGTCAGGAGTCTCCGATGCACCGCAGCACCAGCGACCACCGCGCCGCACTGCCGCGCCGCGCCGCACTGTCCGCCCTTGCCGCCGCAGGCCTCGTGGCCGCGCTACCGACGTCCGCGCTGGCCCACGTGACCGTCACGCCGTCGACCTCCGGCGCGGGCGAGACGGCCGTCCTCCGTGTCCAGATCCCGCACGGTTGCGACGGGTCGGCAACGACAGCGATCACCATCCGCATCCCCGACGGCGTGACGGACGTCGACGCGGCCGGCACGCAGCGGTGGACGGTGGAGCAGACGGGCGAGAGCCTCACCTACGCCACGGACGAACCCCTACCCGACGCCGTGACGGCCGAGGTCGAGTTCACCGTGCGACTCCCCGACGAGGAGGGCGCGACGCTCGTGTTCCCGGTCGTCCAGGAGTGCGAGCAGGGCGAGGTGGCGTGGACCGAGGTCGCCGAGCCCGGTCAGGACCACGACTCGCTCGACAAGCCCGCGCCGGTCGTCGTCGTGACCGCTGCCGACGGCGACCCGGCCGATGCCGAGCACGACCACAACGAGCACGCCGAGTCCGAGCACGCCGAGACTGTGAGCCCCCAGACCGAGACGCCCGCCGCGGCCGGCGGCGCCGACGCCACCGCCGCGACCGACGACCCGAGCAACCCGCTGATGGTCTACGGCGCGACCGGCGCCGCCGTCGTCGGCGCCCTGGCGATCGTCGCGGTCATGATCCGACGCCGCGGACACCGGTGAACCCTCGGCGCGCGGGACGGCGAGCAGGACTCTGGTGCCTCCTGCTGGCCGTCGTCGGCGCACTCGTCCTGGGACCGGCCGGCAGCTCCGTCGCCCACGCCACGCTCCTGAGCACCGACCCGGTCGAGGGAGCGGTGCTCGACGTCGCTCCCGAGCGGGTCACGTTCACCTTCGACGAGTCGGTGATCGGCGTCCCGGCCGGGATCAAGGTGTTCGACGCGACCGGGACGGAGGTGGCGTCGTCGGCCTCGGTGAGCGCGTCGCAGCTCTTCGTCGACATCGACGAGGAGGTCTCCGACGGCACGCTCGTGGTGCTCTGGCGGCTCGTCTCGGAGGACGGACACCCGATCGGCGGTTCCTTGACCTTCTCCGTGGGTGCCCCCAGCGACGTGGTGACGGTCCCGAGCGCGGGTGCGGAGGTCGACGACTCGGCTCCCGTCGTGCTCAGCCTGGTCCGCGGGGTCGGATACCTGGGCCTCCTCGTGGCCGCCGGCACGGCAACCTTCGCGGTCCTCTTCCTTCCGCGTGACCGCCGCGGCGACGGTGCGCGCTCCCGGCTCCGTCCCGTGGTCCCCGTCGCGGCGGCGGTCGCGGCGGTCGGCTGGCTTGCGGCCGTCCCGCTGATCGCGCTGTACCAGCTCGGCGCGCCGCTGTCGGCACTCGCCGAGCCGTCCACCTGGACGGTCCTCGCGCCGTCGGAGTACTTCGTGCCGGCCGTGGTGGTTGCCGGGCTCATCCTCGCGGTGCGGTCGCTCCCGCGGGGAGGGGCGCCCGACAGGAAGCACGTCGTCGGGGTCCTCGTCGGCGCCGGCACCGCCGTCGTCGCGCCGGCGTTCACCGGCCACACGCGAGCCGCCACGCCCGAGGCGCTGGTGATCCTCGTGGACGTGCTCCACGTCGGGGCGGGAGCCCTGTGGCTGGGCGGCGTGGTCGCGCTCGCCCTCGTCCTCGGCGACCTGACCCGTGACGACACGGGCGCCGTCGTGCTCGCCCGCTTCTCGACGTGGGCCGCCGCAGCGCTGGCCGTGCTGGTCGTCGCAGGAACGTTCCTGGCCTGGCGCGTGGCCGAGACCTGGGAGGCGCTCCTGGGGACCGGCTACGGTCCGATCCTCCTGGTCAAGGTCCTCGCCGCACTCGTGGCGATCGCCGTCGCCACCTGGAACCGCCTTGTCCTGGTGCCGCGCCTGCGTGCCGCCACCCGACGGCGCGACCGGCGTGCGCCGTCGACCCTCCTGATCCGCGCCACGCGCGCCGAGGCGGGCGTCCTGGTCGCGGTCCTGCTGGTCACGGGCTTCCTGGTCGACCGCAGCCCGGAGCCGAGCGGCGACCTCACGGCCGGGGCGGTGTCGTCGCAGGGCGCTTCGGAGCAGGTCCTGCTGGACGACGTCCGGGCAGAGGTCGGTCTGGACCCGGTGGCCATCGGGCCGGCGACGGTCTCCGTCGCGATGACCGACGCCGCCGGCGAGCCGGTGGAGGGGTACGACGCGCCACGACTGAGCCTCCGGTCGGAGGGCGTCGACCTCGGCGAGGTCCCCGTGAGGTCGCTGGGCCCCGGCGTCTACGCCGGGGACGTGGTGCTGCCGACCGCCGGGGAGTGGACGGTCCAGGTCTCCCTGCGCACCACCGAGTTCGACAACCCCGTGCGGACGGTCACCTTCGTGGTGCCCGGCCCGGGCAGCCGCCCCTGACGCGCGCCGAGATACCGCTCCGTCGCCGAGATACCGGACGGTCGACGTCGACGACGGCGACGCACCGGTATCTGAGCGACGCACCGGTATCTCGGCGCAGCGCGGGGGGTGGTCTCGAGGGCCGGGCCCGGACGGGAGCGCGGGTCGTCAGCCCTGGAGCTCGGGGATGACCTGCCGCTGGAACAGCTCGATCTGCTCGCGGTCGCCGACGGCGTTCGCGAAGTAGGTGATCGCGTACGTCATGCCCCGCTCCTCCAGGTTGCGGAGGGTCTCCACGATCTGCTCAGGGGTGCCTACCAGCGGGCCGTTGCGCCAGTTCGCGATCTCGCGTTCGCCCGGCTCGCCCGGCGCGTGGCGCGAGAAGTGGGACTCCACCCAGGCGAGCTTGTCGTCGATCTCGGCCTGGTTCTCGCCGATCACCACGTTGTAGTTGGCCGACCGGGTGATCGCCCCGAAGTCCGTGCCCACGTCGGCGCAGTGCTGCTCGAGGATCCGCGACTTGTGGTCGAAGCCCTCCGGATCGCCCGAGAAGTTCGTGTACTGGGCGTGCTGCGCCGCGATGCGCAGCGTCTTCTTCTCCCCGCCGCCGGCGATCCACAGCGGGATGCTGGGCACCTTCGCGCCGCCGTCACCGACCGGGAGCTGCTGCAGCGGCTGCGGGTAGCACAGCGCGCCGTCCACCTGGTAGCGCTCGCCGTCGAAACGTCCCGAGGACCCCGTGCGCCACATGTTCGCCATGATCTGCACGCCCTCGTCCAGGGCCCGCAGCCGCTCGCCCGCGCGCGGGAAGCCGTAGCCGTACGCCCGCCACTCGTGCTCGTACCATCCGGCGCCGATCCCCATCTCGACGCGGCCGCCGGAGATCGTGTCCACGGTCGAGGCGACCTTGGCGAGGTAGGTCGGTTCGCGGTAGGCCATGCACGTGCACATCTGGCCCAGGCGGACCCGCTGGGAGGCTGCCGCGAAGGCGGCCATCAGGGACCAGGCCTCGTGGGTGGCCTCGGTGCTGGGCACGGGCACGGTGTGGAAGTGGTCGTAGACCCACACCGACTCCCAGGCGAACTCGCCGCCCGGGACGGCCTCGCCGGCGGCGGCGTTGTCGGCGTAGTGGAGGAGAGACAGCATCGTCTCCCAGTGCTGCTCCGGCGGGACGTCCGTCAGTGACATCCGCCAGCCCTGCGGGATGAAGAGTCCGAATCGCATGACTGAGAGCCTATGCCTGACGCTGCACCGGCGCGCACCTCGCGGGAGGATGCGGGGATGATCTCCGCCTGGTCCGTCGCCGACGTCCGTGCCGCCGAGGAACCGCTGCTCGCCGCCGGGGTCCCCTTGATGGACCGGGCGGCGTTCGCCCTGGCCACCCAGGTCCTGGCCGACCTGCGCGCGCGACGCCGGTCGGTGCGTGGCTCCCGGGTGTCCGTCCTGGCCGGGGCCGGCAACAACGGGGGCGACGCCCTGTTCGCGGGAGCCGTGCTGGCCCGTCGCGGCGTGGCGGTCCGGGCGGTGCTCACCTCGGACCGGGTGCACGACGGCGGCCTGGCCGCGCTGCGGGCGGCCGGCGGGCGGGTCGTGGATCTCGCCGCCGCGCCGGAGCGGGTGCGGGACGTGGCTGCGGAGGTCTCCCGGGACGACGTCGTGCTCGACGGACTGGTCGGGATCGGCGCGTCGGGGGCGCTGCGCGGCCGGGCCGCCGAGCTCGTCACCGCCCTCGGCGAGGGGCCGTGGGTCGTCGCCGTCGACACCCCCTCGGGCATCGGGGTCGACGACGGGACCGTCCCCGGCCCGGTGCTCGCCGCCGACCGCACGGTCACGTTCGGGGCCGCGAAGCCCGGCCTGCTCCTGCCGCCCGCCGCGCACCTGGTCGGCGACCTCACCGTGGTCGACATCGGCCTGACCCTCACCGGACCACCTGCCGTGCGCCGCCTGGAGCCCTCGGACGTCGCCGGCACCTGGCCCGTGCCGGGCGCGGAGGACCACAAGTACACCCGCGGTGTGGTCGGCCTCGTCGCCGGCACGGCCACGTTCCCGGGGGCCGCCGTGCTCGCGGCCTCCGCCGCCGTGCGCACCGGGGCCGGGATGGTCCGCTACCGCGGCCCGGACGCCGTCGCCCGCACGGTGCTGGCCGCGCGGCCCGAGGTCGTCACCGCTCCCGGCCGGGTCCAGTCGTGGGTGATCGGTCCGGGCGTGCCGCCCACCGCCGACGACGCCGACGACGGTCAGCTCGACCGCGGGCGTGCCGGGCTGGCGGCGGCCCGCGGGGAACTCGCCGGGCTGTCGCGCGGGCCGGTGCCCGCCGTCGTGGACGCGGGCGGGCTCAGCTTCGTCGCCGAGTCCTGCCCGCCGTGGTTCGTGCTGACCCCGCACGCCGGAGAGCTGCGCACCGTGCTGCGCCGCCACGGCGAGGACGTCCACCGCGCCGACGTCGAGGCTGCGCCGCTGACCTGGGCCCGCCGCGCGCACGAGCTGACCGGGGCGACCATCCTGCTGAAGGGGGCCGTGACCGTGGTGGTGGGCGACGGCGTCACCTACGCCCAGGCGGACGCCCCCGCCTGGCTGTCCACCGCCGGTGCGGGGGACGTCCTGGCCGGCATCCTCGGCACCATGCTGGCCGGCCGGTCCGCCGAGGTGGTCGAGGACCCGGCGCTCGCCGCCGAGGTCGCCGCGGGTGCCGCCGTCGTGCACGGCCTGGCCGCCGAACGTGCCGACCCGGGCGGCCCGGTCGCCGCGCTCGACGTGGCCGAGGCCGTGCCGGGCACCGTGGCGGAGCTGCTCGCCTCGCGCGGGGCGTGATCCGGACCGTGACAGGATCGTCCGCATGGACCCCGTGCCGCGTGCGACGACGGGCGGCGGCCTCGCGGTCCGGACGGCCACGGTCGAGGACCTGGCCGCCATCGAGCGCGTCGACGCCGCCGCGGACCGGTCCGCCACCGCGGACGCGGTGCGGGCCGCGGTGCTCGACCCGCAGCGGCTCGTCGTCGTCGCCGAGGTCGACGGTGCGGTGGTCGGCTGGGCCAAGACGCACCTGTTCGCCCGCCCCGACGGCCCGGCGCCGGCAGGGCACTACCTCGGCGGGGTGACGGTCCACCCGGCCTGGCGACGGCGCGGGCTCGGTGCGGCGTTGACGGAGGCGCGGCTGGACTGGCTCGGCGAGCGCACCGACCGGGTGCACTACGTCGTCAACGCCGCCAACTCGGCCTCGATCGCGCTGCACCGCCGCTGGGGGTTCCAGGAGGTCGCGCGGGCGCCGTCGTTCCACCGCGTCCCGTTCGCCGGCGGCCTGGGGCTGCTGCTGACCGCGCGCCTGCCTCAGCGCGGCAGGTGCGACTCGATGACCTCGACGATCGCGGGGTCGTCCGGCACCGTCTTGGGTGAGTAGCGGCGGACCTCGCCGCCGGGCAGCACGAGGAACTTCTCGAAGTTCCACCGGATCCGTCCGTCGTGACCGTCGGCGTCCGGCGTCCTCGTCAGCTCCTGGTAGAGCGGGTGGGCCTTCTTGCCGTTCACCTTGACCTTGGACACCACGGGGAACGTCACGCCGTAGGTGGCCGAGCAGAACTCGGCGATCTTGTCGTCGGTGGACAGCTCCTGCAGGAACTGGTTGCTGGGGAACCCGACCACGGTGAACCCGCGCTCGGCGTACCGCTTCTGCAGGTCCTCCAGCGCCGAGTACTGCGGCGTCAGGCCGCAGCGCGATGCGACGTTGACGACCATCACCACGTCGTCGCGGTGCTCGGCCAGCGTCGCGGTCGTGCCGTCCATCCGGTCGAACGGGATCTCGTAGATGTCCATGCCGCCCATCATGCCCTGCGGCGACGCCACCAGGTCAGGCCCAGCGTGGCACCGGCGACCGCGACCAGGACGGCAAGCAGCCCGACCCAGCCCAGACCCTCGGCCGTGGCGGCCAGCCAGCGCTGGACGGCGGCGGCGCCCTCGACCACGGGGTCGGTGCCCGCGCCGCCGTACAGCACGCGCAGCTCCCAGAACCCGTACCAGGCGACGTACAGCCCGGCGATCAGCAGGATGGCGCCGCCGACGCGGGCGAGCACCGGACCGGCGCTGCGGGCGCGGCCCACGACGCCGGCTCCCGCGACCGCGACGACGACGGCGGCCGTGCCGACCAGCAGCGCCATGCCGGCTGCGTAGGTGGCGAACAGGGCGACGCCCTGACCGATCGACCCGGCCCGGAACGCCGTGACGACGACGGCGAGGAACGGTGCGATGGTGCACGTCAGCGACGCCAGGGCGTACGAGGCGCCGAACCCGACGACGGACCACCAGCGGTCCGTCAGCGGCCGCCCCGACCCGGTGCGCAGGACGCGCAGGCCCGGCAGCTCGCGTCCGGCCACGACCCAGATGCCGGCCGCGGCCAGCACGACGCCGAGCACCAGCGTGAAGACCGGCAGCCAGCGCTGGACCGAGCTGGCCACCGGCGCCACCACGAGCCCGAACGTGCCGAACACGGCCACGAACCCCAGGGTGAGCGCCGCCGTCGAGCGCAGCGCACGCCCGACGGCGGCGGCCCGGCCGTCGTCGGGCCGCACCAGGGTGGCGAGGTAGGCGGGCAGCAGCGCGAACCCGCAGGGGTTCACCGCCGCGACCAGGCCCGCACCGAGGGCGAGCGCGAATCCCTCGCCCACGTCAGCCCGCGAGGTCGGCGACGGTCGCGTCGAGCTCGTCCGCGGGCACCGAGCCCTCGAGCACGACCTCGCCGGCGTCGTCCAGCACCACGAACGTGGACTGCTGCGTCATGCCGAAGTGCTGCCAGACCTCGCCCGCGTCGTCCACCAGGTGGGTGGGCCCGGCGATGTCGCTCTGCGCCATGGCGCTGATGGCCTCGGCGTCGTCGAGACCGCCGACCGCCACGACCGACACGTCGTCTCCGTAGGTCTCGGACAGCGCGGTCACCGCGGGGATCTGCGCCCGGCAGGTGGGGCACCACGGCGCCCAGAACCACAGCACGGCCGGCGAGCCGGCGAGCTCGGCGCCGGAGAACTCCTCGCCGTCGAGCGTGGTGGCCGTGAAGTCGTAGACGGCAGCCAGGTCCTCGTCGGCCGCGTCGTCCGCCATGGCGTCGTCCTCGTGGTCCTCCGCCATGTCCTCCTCGGGTTCGTCGGACATGTCGTCGGACATGTCGTCCGACGTCTCGTCCATCGGCTCCTCGGACGCCGTCATGGTGTCCGCGGCCGGCTCGGTCTCGGCGGCGCAGCCGGCGACGAGCAGCAGGGTCAGGGTCGCGGCGGCCGTCGCCGCACCTCGTGTGGTTCGCATGCCTCCAGTCTGCGTCGGCGCGGGCCGCGAACCCAGGGTGCGACGCCTTACGGAGTCGTGACGGCGGGTCCCGGGACGGACAATGGAGCCATGCCGTCCCCGCGCAAGCACGTCCCCCCGCTGCCCGTGCGCGACGGCCTCAACCCCACCCGGCTGGTGCTCCCGCACGACCCGGCCTCGGTGGCCCGTCACGCCACGGCGGCCGGATACCTGCTGGAACGGTTCCCCGACGACGCGGTCCGCCTGCGCGCGAAGATCGCCGCCGGCGAGGTCGTGACCGGCGACGGCACGCCGGTCGACGCCGGCACGCCCTACGCGCCGCGCGGGTTCCTGTACCTGTACCGGGACCCGCCGTCCGACGAGCCGGAGGTCCCCGAGCTCGCCGACCTGGAGATCCTGCACCGGGACGACGAACTCCTCGTGGTCGACAAGCCGCACCGCGTGGCCACCATGCCGCGCGGACGCTGGGTGACGCGCACGGTGCTCACGCACCTGCGGCGCGAGCTCGACCTGCCCGACCTGGTGCCGGCGCACCGCCTCGACCGACCCACCGCCGGGGTCCTCGTGCTCACCGTCCGCCCCGAGGTGCGCGGCGCGTACCAGCTCGTCTTCCAGGAGCGCCGGGTGCGCAAGGTCTACGAGGCCGTCGCCCCGCTGCGGGACGGCGCCGGGGCCGACGTCGGTGCCACGGACGGAGCGGCGGACGACGACGGAGCGCCCGGCTTCCCGCGCACCGTGCGGTCGCGCATCGTCAAGCGCCGCGGGTCGGTCCGCGCCGAGGAGGTCCCCGGCGAGTCCAACGCGGAGTCGTGGATCGACCTCGTCGCCCGCGACGACGCACGCGGCCTGGGTCTGTACCGCCTCGAGCCCCGCACCGGCAGGACGCACCAGCTCCGCCTCCACATGGCGGGCCTCGGGCTGCCGCTGGTCGGTGACCCGTTCTGGCCCGAGGTGCTGCCCGACGGCGCCGAGGACTCCGGGACCCCGCTGCAGCTCCTCGCCCGCACGGTGTCGTTCGCCGACCCGCTGACCGGCGAGCCCCGCACCTTCACCTCCCGGCGCCGTCTCGCCGGATGGCCGGCCGCCCGGTGAGAGAATCGCGACCGTGACGCTCCCGCCCTTCCCCGACGGCGTGCCCGCCCGCGCCGTCGTCGACCTCGACGCCATCAGCGACAACGTCCGTGCCCTGCGCGAGCACGCGCCGTCGTCGGACCTCATGGCCGTGGTGAAGGCCGACGGGTACGGCCACGGGATGCTCCCGGCCGCCCGCGCGGCGCTCGCGGGCGGGGCGACGTGGCTCGGGGTGGCCACGGCCGCCGAGGCGCTGGCGCTGCGCGCGGGGCTGGGGCAGCACGTCCCGGTGCTCGTGTGGCTGCTGACGCCCGGCGCACCGTTCGCTGACCTCGTGGCCGCCGACGTGGACGTCACGGTGGCGGCCCCCTGGGCGGTCGACGAGGTCGCCGCCGGGGCGCGGGCCGCCGGCCGGGTCGCGCGCGTGCACCTCAAGGTGGACACCGGGCTGTCCCGCAACGGGGTCGCCACGGGGGACCTGGGGGCCGTCGTCGAACGGCTGGCCGCGCTCGAGGCGTCCGGCGAGGTGCGCGTCGTCGGGGTGTTCTCCCACCTGGCGTGCGCCGACGAGCCCGACCACCCCTCGATCGCCCGGCAGGCCACGGCGTTCGACGCCGCGCTCGGCGTCGTCGAGGCGGCCGGGCTGCGGCCCGAGGTGCGCCACCTGGCCAACTCGGCGGCCACGCTGACCCTGCCCGACCTGCACCACGACCTGGTCCGCCCCGGCATCTCCGTCTACGGCAACTCACCCGGCCCGCTGCTCGGCCCGCCCGGTCGGTACGGCCTGCGCCCCGCGATGACGTTCCAGGCGCGGCTGGCGAGCGTCAAGCAGGTGGCCGCCGGCGAGGGCGTCTCCTACGGCCACCTGTACACGACGACGCAGGACACCACCGTGGGCCTCGTGCCCGTCGGGTACGGCGACGGCGTGCCGCGGCACGGCTCCGGCGGCTCGGCGGGCCCGGGCGGTCCCATCGCCGTCGGCCCGCCCGCGGCGCGTCGGGTGCTGCGCGTGGCCGGTCGCGTGTGCATGGACCAGCTCGTCCTCGACCTGGGTCCCGGCGCGACCGACAGCCCCGGCGACGTCGTCACCCTGTTCGGGGCGTCCGACGGCGTCCCGCACGGCGCCGACGTGCCCAACGCGCAGGACTGGGCCGACGCCGCCGGCACCATCAGCTACGAGATCGTCACCCGGCTGGCCGGCCGGGTGGTCCGCCAGTACGTCCCGACCGAAGGAGAGGGAGCATCGTGAGCGACGTCGTCCGCACGGACCTGCCGGAGGCCGAGGACACCAGGGCGCTGGGTGCCTCGCTCGCCGCGGTGCTGCGCGCCGGTGACCTGGTGATCCTCACCGGTGACCTCGGCGCCGGGAAGACCACGCTGACGCAGGGGCTCGGCGAGGCGCTGGGGGTGCGCGGCCAGGTCGCCTCGCCGACGTTCATCGTGGCGCGCGAGCACCCGCCGCTGCCGCGCCCGGACGGCACGACGGGCCCGGCCCTGGTGCACGTGGACGCCTACCGGCTCGGTGACCTCGGTGAGCTCGACGCCCTCGACCTGGACTCGTCGCTGGACGAGTCGGTCACGGTCGTCGAGTGGGGGCGTGGGCTGGCCGAGGCGCTGACCGAGGACCGCCTCGAGATCGACCTGGAGCGGCCGCGGGGCGGCGAGGTGGCCCTCGACCACCCGGACGCCGGCGTCCGCCGCGTCACGCTGCGGGGCGTGGGGGACCGGTGGGCCGCCGTCGACCTGGCCCGAATCGTCGCGGGGCAGGCAGCCCGCGGCGAGCCGTAGGCTGGGAACCGTGGCCGTTCTCGCACTCGACACCTCCGCAGCCGTCGCCGTCGCCCTGACCGACGACGAAGGCGGTCGGCTCGCCGTCCGCACCGCCGACGAGCGGCGCCGGCACGCCGAGTCCCTCGCCCCGATGATCGCCGAGGTCCTCGCCGAGGCCGGCGTCGACCGCACGGACCTGACCGCCGTCGTCGGCGGGACCGGCCCGGCCCCGTTCACCGGCCTGCGCGTCGGGCTGGTCACGGCGCGGACCCTGGCGCTCAGCCTCGGCGTCCCGGCGCTCGGCGTGCCCAGCATCGACGCCGTCGCCGTCCAGGCGGTCGCGGACCTCGGCCTCGACCCGGGCGACGAGGTCCTCGTCGCGACCGACGCCCGGCGCAAGGAGGTGTACTGGGGGCGGTACCGCGTCGTCGCGCACGAGGGTCCGCACGGACTGCCCGTCGTGCAGACCCTGCACGGTCCGCAGGTCGCCCGGCCGGCCGACGTCGCGACCGAGGCGACGCCCGCTCCGGACGGTCGTCTCGTTGTCGTCGGGGAGGGGGCCGAGCTGTACGCCGAGCACCTCGCGGCGGACGAGGACGCGCCGCTGCGACCCGACGCCGTGGTGCTGGCGCGTCTGGCGCTGGCCCGCCGCGCCGCGGGCGAGGAGCTGCCGACCGAGCCGCTGTACCTGCGCCGCCCCGACGTCCAGGAGCCCGCCGGCGCCAAGCGGGTGGTCCCCGCCACCGGGGGCACGGCATGAGCGACGACCCTCTGCAGGTGCGGATGCGGCCGCTGGCCAGCAGCGACTTCGACCGGGTGCTCGAGCTCGAGCGAGAGCTCTTCGGGCCGGGGGCGTGGACCTACGGGATGCTCGCCGACGAGCTCGCCGGCCTCGGCAGGTGGTACGTGGTGGCCGAGCCCGACGGGATCGACGCCCTGCGCTACGGGTTCGGCGCACGCCCGGTGATCGGCTACGCCGGACTGTGGTTCGACGGCGACGTCGCCCAGGTGATGACGCTCGGCACGGCCCGGGAGTACCAGGGTCGCGGCGTCGGGCGGGCGCTGCTGCAGGCGCTGGTGGACCGCAGCCGGCAGCTCCGCGCGACGTCGCTGCTGCTGGAGGTGGCGACGGACAACGAGCACGCGCTGGCGCTGTACGCGTCGTTCGGGTTCGAGCGCCTCGGGATCCGCAAGCGCTACTACCAGCCGGAGGACAAGGACGCGTACACGATGCGGATGGACCTGAGGGCGTCGACCACCGGCGGGCACGGGGACGCGGCGTGACGGACGGGTCGCCGTCGGCCCGGGACGCGGTGCTGGTCGACGCCGCGACGCTGGCGGCAGACCTGCAGCTCGGCGGGCTCGACGACCCCGCGGGCGGGGCCCCGGTGCTGCTGGACGTGCGGTGGGCGCTCGGACGCTCCGACGGCCGGGACCGCTACGAGGAGGGACACCTTCCGGGCGCGGTGTACGTAGACCTGGACACGGAGCTGGCGGCGGCGCCGGACCCGGCCGAGGGCCGGCACCCGCTGCCCGGGGCGGCCGCCTTCCAGGCCGCCGCCCGCGGGTGGGGCGTCTGTACAGATTCCCGCGTCGTCGTGTACGACGCCGTGGGCGGCACCTCGGCGGCGCGCGCGTGGTGGCTGCTGCGCTGGTTCGGGCACGACGCCGTACGCATCCTGGACGGCGGCCTCGACGCGTGGGTGCGCGGCGGGTTCCCCCTCGAGTCCGGTGCGACGCGGCGCGAGCGGGGGGACGTCGTCGTCCGTCCCGGGCACCTGCCGGTGCTCGACGCCGACGGCGCCGCCGACTGGACGGACGACGGCGGTGTCCTGCTGGACGCCCGGGCCGCGGAGCGCTACCGCGGCGAGGTCGAGCCGGTCGACCCCCGTGCGGGCCACGTGCCGGGTGCGGTCAGCGCGCCGACCACCGCGAACCTGTCCGACGACGGCACGTTCCGGTCCGCCGAGGAGCTGACGCGACGCTTCGCGGAGCTCGGTGCGACCGGACGGGCGCCGGTCGGCGTCTACTGCGGGTCCGGGGTCACCGCCGCCCACGAGGTCGCGGCGCTGGCCTCGATCGGCGTCGAGGCGGCGCTGTACCCCGGGTCGTGGTCGCAGTGGTCGAACGACCCGTCGCGGCCCGCGGCGACCGGCTGACCCGCCCGCCCGCAGCGCGGACGGGCCGCGACGCCGCGGTCAGAGGATCTCGGCGACCTGCTCGAAGCCGAGTCGCTTGCCGCGCGGGTGCGAGGACCCCTCGCCGTCGGCGATACCGACGTTGACCACCAGCAGCGACTTCCAGCCGGAGTCGGCGAAGAACTCGCCGTCGATGCCGTCGGCGTCCATGCCGTCCATCGGGCCGGTGGCCAGGCCGACCGCCCGCAGCGCCACGATCAGGTAGCCGGCCTGCAGCAACGCGTTCTTGCGGGCCATCTGCTCGCGCACATCGGTGGCCGGCGCCAGTTGCTCGCGAATGCCGGGATAGACCGGGAAGAGCTCGTCCAGGTGCTCGTGGAACGCCGGGTCGGCTGCCAGCACCAGGGAGACCGGGGCCGCCTCGACCTTCGGCTTGTTGCCCTCCGCCATGTGCGCCGACAGGCGCTGCTTCGCCTCGGGGGAGCGGACCACCAGCAGACGCAGGGGCAGCGTGTTCATCGCCGTCGGACCGAGCTTGGCCAGGTCCCAGGCCGCCTCGAGACGGGCGTCGGTGACCTCGTCGGTGGTCCACAGCGAGGTGGAACGGGCGTGGCGGAAGATGCGGTCCGCGGCCGCGTCGTCGATGGCGAGGGGCGCGGTCTCGAGAAGGGTGTCGGTCATGCCTGCCCCAACAGTTCGATGCGAACGGATGATTCCGGCGGCCGGCGTGACGTCGCTCACCGCCCGCTGGTGACAGAATGTGGGCCATGCCAGACCCCCTCGTGCTCGGTATCGAGACCTCCTGCGACGAGACCGGCGTCGCCCTCGTGCGCGGCGACACCCTCCTGTTCGACGCCGTGGCCAGCTCCATGGACGAGCACGCCCGGTACGGCGGGATCATCCCCGAGGTCGCCAGCCGCGCCCACCTCGAGGCCATGGTCCCCACCATCCGCCGCGCCCTCGGCGAGGCCGACGTCGACCTGTCCGAGGTCGACGCGATCGCCGTCACCGCCGGACCGGGGCTCGTCGGCCCGCTGACGATCGGCGCCAGCGCCGCCAAGGCCCTGTCGATCGGCCTGGACAAGCCGCTGTACGGGGTCAACCACATCATCGGGCACGCCGCGGTCAACCAGCTCGTGGACGGCCCCTTCACCGAACGGTCCATGGCGCTGGTCGTCTCCGGCGGGCACAGCTCGCTGCTGCTCGTGGACGACATCGCGACGGACGTCACCGAGCTCGGCTCCACGCTCGACGACGCCGCGGGCGAGGCGTTCGACAAGGTCGGCCGCCTGCTCGGGCTGCCCTACCCGGGCGGCCCCCACATCGACCGCCTCGCGCGCGAGGGCGACCCCGAGGCGATCCGCTTCCCGCGTGGCCTGACCGCCCGCAAGGACCAGGAGAAGCACGCCTACGACTTCAGCTTCTCCGGGCTCAAGACCGCGGTGGCCCGCTGGGTCGAGGCGTGCGAGGACTCCGGCAAGGAGGTGCCCGTCGCCGACGTCGCCGCCTCCTTCGCGGCCGCCGTCGTCGACGTCCTCACCGCCAAGACGATCGCCGCCTGCCGGGCGCACGACGTCGAGACGCTCGTGATCGGCGGCGGGTTCTCCGCCAACAGCCAGCTGCGCGAGCTGGCCGCCGCCCGGTGCGCCGAGGCCGGCATCGACCTGCGCATCCCGCCGATCCGCTACTGCACCGACAACGGGGCCATGATCGCCGCGCTCGGCTCCGCCGTCGTCCGCGCCGGGCTGCCGCCGTCGGACCTGGACATCGGGGTGGACTCCTCGATGCCGCTGACCACCGTCACGGTCTAGGTCGCCGCGCCGGCCGCGCCCCGGCCCAGCACGGCCGGGTCGAGCGGCCGACCCGCGTGCAGCTCGGCCACCAGCGCCCCGACCACGGCCTCCAGGCCGCGCTGCCCGCCGCCGTGCGCGGCCGCCACCGCCCGCTGTCGCTGGTAGGAGGCGCCGAGGCGCACGATGTCGCGGATCCCGTCGAGCTCGGCCGCGCAGCCGAGCCGTTCGGCCACCGGCGCCAGGTCGTCGAGCAGCCGGGGCAGCGCGTCGGTGATGAGCTCCTCGTTGCCGTCGGCGTCGAGGATGATGATGGCGTCCATCCCGTAGCGGGCGGCCCGCCACTTGTTCTCGTGGACGTACCAGCGCGGCATGACGGGGAGCGGGCGGCCCTCGTCGAGCAGGGTGGAGAAGTGCTCGACGAGGCAGTGCACCAGGGCGCCGAGGGCGGCCAGCTCGGCGACGTTGGAGGTGCCGTCGCAGATGCGCACCTCGACGGTGCCGAAGTGCGGGGCGGGCCGGATGTCCCAGCGCACCTCCGTGAAGTCGTCGATCACGCCCGTCTTGAGCATGTCGGCCACGTAGCGCTCCAGCTCGTCCCAGGCCGTGAACTGGTAGGGCAGGCCCGCCGTCGGCAGCTGCTGGAAGATCAGCGCCCGCATCGAGGCGTATCCCGTGTCGGCCGCGTCCCAGTAGGGCGACGACGCCGACAGGGCCTGCAGGTGGGCCACGTAGACCAGCAGGGAGCGCACGATCGGCAGCACCTTGTCGCGGTCCTCGATGCCCACGTGCATGTGCACGCCGTAGACCACCTGCTGGCGGCCCCACACCTGGGCGCGGTCGACGACGGTGGCGTACCGCTCCTTGTCGGTCACCTGCTGCTGGGACCAGGGGGCGAACGGGTGGGTGCCGGCGCCCATGAGCTCGGCGCGCATGGGCCGGATGACCTCCTGGACGCGCGCGACGCCGTTCTCCAGGTCGGCGATGGCGCCGGCGACGGTGTCGTTGACGTCGGAGACGATCTCGACGGTGTTGCGCAGGAACTCGGGTTTGACGTGCCGGGCCCGCGAGTCTGGACCGAGCTCGGTCATCACCGCGGGCGCCACCTGGCGCAGGATGCCCGAGTCGGCGTCGACCAGGGCGAGCTCCCACTCCAGGCCGACGCTCGACCGTCGGGAGGTCTCGAACTCCAGCACCATGGCGCCATGCTTCCACGGCCGGGCCGCGGTGCGCGCCCGGAAGAGTGCCTACCTGGCGAGATTCCTGCCTACCTCGCGCGGAA
Organism: Isoptericola chiayiensis; assembly: GCF_013149805.1. Lineage (GTDB taxonomy): Bacteria > Actinomycetota > Actinomycetes > Actinomycetales > Cellulomonadaceae > Isoptericola > Isoptericola chiayiensis. The sequence goes on along the minus strand of NZ_JABEZT010000007.1, from coordinate 110,928 downwards.
GTTGCCTACCTCGGCAAGGGGTCGACCACCAGCACGTGCTGGCGTCCCGCCACCCGGGTGAGCACGAGCGTCGCCTCGGCGTCCCCGCGCAGGGAGAGCTGGGCACGCAGCTGCTCGGGCGTGACGGCCGTCCCCCGCTTCTTGATCGTCACCCGGCCGACGTCCCGCTCGCGCAGGTAGGCCTTGAGCTTCTTGAGGCCGAACGGCATGACGTCCAGCACGCGGTACCCCGTGGCCAGCGGGGCGGTGCCCGACGGCGGTGCCGGGGCGGGGGAGTCGGTGGTGACGTAGGCGATGGTGCGGTCCACGAGCCGCCCACCGAGCTCGGCCGCGGCCGGCGCGACCAGCCCGGCGCGGATCACGGCGCCGTCCGGCTCGTAGAGGTAGGAGCCCACGGGGCCCACGTCGGGGACCTGGTCGTCCCCGGGCCGGCCGTGCAGCACCCGGGAGGACGCCGCCTGGTGCCCGTCGTCCTGCGTCTGCAGCAGCAGCGCGGACCGACCCGGCCCCTCGGGCGCCAGCGGCCCGAACCACAGGCCGGCCTCGACGACGTCGCCGTCGACGGAGACCCACTGCGTCTCGGCGTCCGCCGGCAGCCCCTGATGGGGGATGCCCGGACCGACCTTGATGCCGAGCGCGGGGACCTGGTCCCGCAGCGCCCACACGGCGTCGAGCGGGGGCGCGTAGGCCGCCGGGTCGAAGACCCGCTTGCCGCCGCGGGTGCGCCTTGCGGGGTCCGCGTAGAGGCCGTCCACCCCCTCGGCGACCAGGTCGAGGGTGAGGCCGTCGGTGTGCCGGACCTCGGCCTCGGGGAAGGCCCGCAGGTTCACGGTGGCCAGGGCGGCCGTGGCCTCGTCGACGTCGACCGCCAGGACGTCGAGCCCGACGCCGGCGAAGGCGAGGGCGTCGGCGCCGAGCCCGCAGGTCAGGTCGGCGACCTTGCCGACACCGGCACTCAGGTAGCGGCGGGCGTGCACGGCCGCCACGACCAGGCGGGTGGCCTGCTCGAGTCCGTGGGGGGTGAAGAGCATGCCCTCGGCGAACGGACCGAGCTTGGCGGCCGCCTTGGCACGCAGCCGGGACTGGGTCAGGGCGGCGGCGGCGAGGTCCGGGTCGACGCCCTCGGACCGCAGCCGTGTGGCCAGCGCCATCGCCCGGGACTCGTCGTAGGGCGGCAGGGCGTTCAGCAGCGCCCACCCCTCGGGGCTGAGCAGCTTGGTCAGGGAGGCCACGTCCATCGACCCATCGTCTCAGCCGACGGCAGGCCCCGGATCCGGTCGCCGCGCCCGGATCCTGGCACTCGACTTGTCAGAGTGCTAACGGCTGCCTAGATTTGGTCCCAGCGCACGCGCTGTGCCGGCACCCGCGACGACGGCCAGCTCCGGCGCGTCCCAGTCCAGCTAGTCATCGCGAACAAGGAGGTCCGACGTGTCGGTCCCCATCAAGCCGCTCGAGGACCGGATCGTCGTCAAGGCCGTCGAGGCCGAGACCACGACCGCTTCCGGCCTGGTCATCCCGGACACCGCCAAGGAGAAGCCCCAGGAGGGCGAGGTCCTCGCCGTGGGCGACGGCCGCTTCAACGACAAGGGCGAGCGTGTCCCGGTCGACGTGAAGGTCGGCGACAAGGTCATCTACAGCAAGTTCGGCGGCACCGAGGTCAAGTACGCCGGTGAGGACTACCTGGTCCTCTCGGCGCGCGACATCCTCGCCGTCGTCGTCGGCTGACGGTCCCTGACCGTCCGCTGACGAGGTTCTCCGGAGCCGCAGCGTCTCGGCACCGACCTGCCGAGACACCGAGGCCCCGCATCGTCTTCGATGCGGGGCCTCGTGCTGTTCGCGGTGGGGCGGTGCGTCGGTCAGCCGACCTTGCGCTCCCGGCCGGCCAGGATGGCCGACCGCTCGTCCTCGCTGAGGCCGCCCCACACCCCGTAGGGCTCGCGCACCCGCAGGGACTGCTCGCGGCACTCCATCATCACCGGGCAGCTGCGGCAGATCGCCTTGGCGGCCTCGGCACGTCGTCGGCGGGTGGACCCCCGCTCACCCTCGGGGTGGAAGAACAGCGTGTCGTCGGCGTCGCGGCAGGAACCCTGGTACTGCCACTCCCACAGTTCCATGACCGGCCCGGGCAGTCGTGAGATCTCCGTCATGGCGAACAACCTACAAGTTGTGCAGAAGTTGTTCAAGGTCCGGATCGAAGTTGGTCGCCGATGCCACGGTCCGGCGCGCTGACCAGGTGTTGAACCGCTTACCGGGGCATCTGACCGGTTTCCGGCCGCGATCACGCATCGGTTCAGGACGCGCCGGGAGGCCCGGTGGCGGCGGCACGCGCGCCTGGGCAGAATCGACGCATGACCAACTCGCGACCTGCCCAGGACTCGGGCGGGTCACGCCTGTCCGGCCCCGGACTCGCGGTCGCCGCGGTCGCCCGACGTCTCGGCGTCGCCCCCGCCACGCTGCGGACCTGGGACCGGCGCTACGGCCTCGGACCGTCCGACCGCACCGCGGGTTCGCACCGGCGCTACACGGCGGAGGACGTCGCGCGCCTGCTCGTCATGCGCCGGCTCACGCTCGAGGGCGTGGCGCCCGTGGACGCGGCCGAGGCCGCTCTCGAGGCCGACCTCGAGCAGCTCGAGGACGCCCGGCGGGCCGGCACCCCGGTGCCGCCGTCACCGGAGGACGAGCCCGAGCCCCCCGCCGGCGAGAAGGATCCGGCCGAGGAGCCGGGCGGCGGCCGCGCCCACCTGCGCGCGCTGCCCGGCGGGGGCCAGGGCGGCCGCCCCGCCGCCGGGGCTCCGGCCCCGGGGCAGGGCAAGGCCACCTCGGGCAAGGTGTCCGCCGTCGTCGACGCCGCCCTGTCCTACGACCAGGCCCGCTGCGACGACCTGCTGCGCATCCCCGCGCAGGGCGACCCGGCCGCGTGGTGGTCCCAGCTCCTGGAACCGGCCTGGAGCCGCGTCGCCGAGCGGACGGTGCTCGCCGGCCCGGGGGCCGTGCCCGAGATCGTGCTGGCGACCGCCGCGCTGCAGGCGCTGCGGTCCTTCACCGAGGCCTTCGAGCAGGCCGTCGTGCAGAACGGCGGACCGCCGGCCAACCACCCCAGCCGCATGCGCAACATCGTGCTGATCTTCGCCGCCCCGGACGAGGCCGTCCCGCTCTCGGCGCACACGCTCGCCGCAGCGTTGACGTCGAAGGGCAAGACCGCACGGATCGTCACCGGCCCGGCCAGCACGCACCGCTCGCTCGAGCTGGTGACCATGGTGCGCCCGGCCGCGATGGTCCTGGCCACGACCCAGCGTCGCCCGGACCTCGACCTCGTGCAGGCCGTCCACGACGGCTTCCCCGAGCTGCCGATCTTCGTCGGGCTGCGCCGCGACGACGCCGCCGCGGACCTGCCGCTGGCCCCCCAGGTCCAGCGCGTCCGGTCGTTCACGGGGCTGCTGCACGAGGTGCTCGCGATCGTGTCCTGACCCGTCGGGCGTGACCGACGGCACCCTCGGGCACGCGCCCGGGACCGTAGACTCGTGCCATGACGGAGACGACCTCGCCCGCGCACGACCCGTTCGGTTTTCTCGGCCTGACCTACGACGACGTCCTGCTGCTGCCGGGGTACTCGGACCTCGCTCCGTCGGACATCGACACCACGTCGCGGCTGACCCGCGAGATCTCCCTGAAGGTCCCGCTCGTCTCCGCCGCGATGGACACGGTCACCGAGGCGCGCATGGCGATCGCGATGGCCCGTCAGGGCGGCCTCGGGGTGCTGCACCGCAACCTGTCGATCGCGGACCAGGCCTACCAGGTCGACCTCGTCAAGCGCACCCAGACCGGCATCATCTCCAACCCGGTCACGATCGGGCCCGACGCCACCCTGGAGCAGCTCGACCAGCGCGCGGGGGAGTACCGGGTCTCCGGGTTCCCGGTGCTGGACGTCTCCGGCAAGCTCGTCGGTATCGTCACCAACCGCGACCTGCGGTTCACCCCGGTCGCCGAGTGGGCCTCCACGACGGTCGCGGACGTGATGACGCCGCAGCCCCTGATCACCGGGCACGCGGGCATCTCCCGCGAGGACGCGACGGCGCTGCTGCGCAAGCACAAGCTGGAGCGGCTGCCGCTCGTCGACGACGAGGGTCACCTCGCCGGTCTCATCACCGTCAAGGACTTCGTGAAGTCCGAGCAGTTCCCCAACGCCTCCAAGGACTCCCAGGGTCGGCTGCTCGTCGGCGCCGCCATCGGCTACTTCGGCGACGCCTGGGAGCGCGCGACGACGCTCGTCGACGCGGGGGTCGACGTCCTGGTCGCCGACACCGCGCACGGCAACGTGCGGATGCTCATCGAGATGGTGCACAAGCTCAAGACCGACCCGGCGACGCGGCACGTGCAGGTCATCGGCGGCAACGTCGCCACCAAGGAGGGCGCGCAGGCCTTCGTGGACGCCGGCGCGGACGGCATCAAGGTGGGGGTGGGACCGGGCTCCATCTGCACCACGCGGGTGGTGACCGGTGTCGGCGTCCCGCAGATCACCGCGGTGTACGAGGCGTCGCGGGCGGCACGCCCGGCGGGCGTCCCGGTGATCGCCGACGGCGGGATGCGGCACTCCGGCGAGATCGGCAAGGCGATCGTCGCGGGCGCCGAGGCGGTCATGCTGGGCTCGATGCTCGCCGGGACCGAGGAGTCGCCCGGCGACACGATCCTCATCAACGGCAAGCAGTTCAAGGCCTACCGGGGCATGGGCTCGATGGGCGCCATGTCGTCGCGCGGGAAGAAGTCCTACTCGAAGGACCGCTACTTTCAGGCCGAGGTCACCAGCGACGACATGATCGTGCCCGAGGGCGTCGAGGGCCAGGTGCCGTACAAGGGCACCCTGTCCACGGTGGCGCACCAGCTCGTGGGCGGGCTGCACCAGACCATGTTCTACGTCGGGGCGCGGACCGTGCCCGAGCTGCAGGAGCAGGGACGGTTCGTGCGGATCACGTCGGCATCGCTGGCCGAGTCGCACCCGCACGACATCAAGATGACGGTCGAGGCGCCCAACTACACCGTCGGCTGAGGCTTCGGGTCAGCCCGCCCGGCGGGGCTCGACCGGCCACGCCGTCGACGCCCCCGGGCCCTCCAGCCCCTGCCGCTCGCGCCAGGCGTTGAAGTTCTCCGCCCACGCCCGGTGGGCGTCCCGCTGCGCCGAGTGCAGGGCGTCGAGGGCGACGGAGCGCAGGTCGGGGAACCGCAGCACCTGCGCGTCGAGGACGTCGAGCGTGGCCAGCACGTCGACGTCGGCGCTGTGCAGGTCGCCGTCGCCGGTGATGCCGTACAGGTCGCACAGGTCGCCGAGACGCCGCTTGCCGCGCCGGTAGCGGTCCTGCCACCGGTCGATGACCAGCGGGTCGAGCACGGGGGACACGGGCCGTCCCAGCCGTTCCGGCAGGGTGGGCAGCCCGTGCCGGCTCAGCTCGGCGTCCAGCAGCGTGAGGTCGAACGCCGCGTTGTACGCCACCACGGGGACGTCGTCGCGCAGGTGCGTGACCAGCTCCGCCGCGATCTCCTCCAGCGCGCCCGCCGGGTCGACGCCGTGGGCCCGGGCGTGCTCGGTGGTCACGCCGTGGATTGCGGCGGCCTCCGCGGGGATCTCGACGCCCGGGTCGATCAGCCAGGTCCGCACCTCGGTCGTCAGTGCCGTGCGCAGGACGACGGCCGCCGTGACGATGCGGTCCGAGCGCACGTCCACGCCGGTGGTCTCGGTGTCGAAGCCGACCAGCGGCCCGCTCGACCAGCCCGTGTCCTGCATGGGGATCCCTCCTCGTGGTGTCCTGGCCCGGACGATGCCACGAGCCACCGACACCGGGGTCGGGACGGCCCTCGGGGCGCGCGCCGTCGTCCGGGCGGCCCGCAGGTCACCGGCCGGTAGGCTGACCCGCGTGAGCAACGAGATCGAGATCGGACGTGGCAAGCGCGGTCGTCGCGCCTTCTCCTTCGACGACGTCGCGGTGGTGCCCTCGCGCCGCACCCGTGACCCGAAGGACGTGTCGACCGGCTGGCAGATCGACGCCTACCACTTCGACCTGCCGATCATGGCCGCGCCGATGGACTCGGTGATGAGCCCGGACACCGCCGTCGCGCTCGGCAACCTCGGCGGGCTCGGCGTGCTGGACCTCGAGGGCCTGTGGACGCGCTACGAGTCGCCGGAGCCGCTGCTCGCCGAGATCCGTGAGCTGCCGGCCGAGGAGGCCACGCGGCGCATGCAGGAGATCTACTCCGAACCGATCAAGCCCGAGCTCATCACCCAGCGGCTCCAGGAGGTCCGGTCCGCCGGCGTCACCGTGGCGGGCGCGCTGTCGCCCCAGCGCACGCAGGAGCACTACCAGACGGTGGTCGACGCGGGCGTGGACCTGTTCGTCATCCGCGGCACCACGGTCTCCGCCGAGCACGTCTCCGGCAACGCCGAGCCGCTGAACCTCAAGCGGTTCATCTACGAGCTCGACGTCCCGGTGGTGGTGGGCGGTGCCTCCACCTACACCGCGGCGCTGCACCTCATGCGCACCGGTGCCGCGGGCGTGCTGGTCGGCTTCGGCGGCGGTGCCGCCCACACCACCCGTGTCAGCCTCGGCATCCACGCGCCGATGGCCACCGCCGTGTCAGACGTCGCCGCGGCGCGCCGCGACTACCTCGACGAGTCGGGCGGCCGCTACGTGCACGTCATCGCCGACGGCGGTGTCGGCTACTCGGGGGACGTCGTCAAGGCGGTCGCGTGCGGGGCCGACGCCGTCATGCTCGGCGCCGCGCTCGCCCGCGCCGCCGAGGCCCCGGGACGCGGCTGGCACTGGGGCCCCGAGGCGCACCACTCCCAGCTGCCCCGCGGGGAGCGGGTCTCGGTCGGCACCGGGGGGACTCTCGAGGAGATCCTGTTCGGCCCGGGCCACCACGCCGACGGCACCACGAACCTCGTCGGTGCGCTGCGCCGCGCGATGGCCACGACCGGCTACTCCGACCTCAAGGAGTTCCAGCGGGTCGAGGTCGTGATCTCGCCCTACCAGCCCCGGTGACGATCCGCGAGGTCGGGGACGACGACGTCGAGGTGGTCGTCGCGCTGTGGCGGGACTGCGGGCTGACGCGCCCGTGGAACGACCCGCACGCCGACGTCGCCGCGGCCCGGCGCAACCCCACGTCCACGGTGCTGGTCGCGCTCGACGAGAGCTCCGCCGTCGTCGGCACCGCCATGGCCGGCTACGAGGGGCACCGGGGGTGGCTGTACTACGTGGCGGTGGCGCCGGGCCTCCAGGGCACCGGACTGGGCCGCCGTGTCGTGGCCGCGGCCGAGGCCTGGCTGCAGGATGCCGGTGCCGCCGAGGTGCGCCTTATGGTGCGCACCTCGAACGCCCGGGTGCTGGGGTTCTACGCCCGTCTCGGGTACACGGACCGGGAGGCGACCGTGCTGGGCCGGTCGCTGCCGTCACGCTGACGGCGAACGTCACGAGCAGTTGACCTTCGTTTGACCGGGATGTCACCGGGCGCACGTACGCTGTCGCTCATGGCAACCGCGCACGAGAGCGACGGCGCTCTGGGCGACCTCATGGACCCCGAGCTGCCCGCCTCCACCTACGTCCTCGAACCCGACGTCGTCGCCCCGCTGGTCCGACGCGTCGCCACCTCCCAGGACGCGGGCACCCATCGCAGCACGCTGCCCTTCACCGGCGCACCGCTCGCCGCGATCCCGCTCTCGTCGCCCGACGACGTGGCCGCGGCGGCCGGGCGGGCCCGCGCCGTGCAGCGCGACTGGTCCCAGCAGTCCTTCGACGAGCGTGCCCGGGTCGTCGATCGGCTCGGGGCGCTGGTGCTGCAGCGGCAGTCGGAGATCCTCGACCTGATCCAGATGGAGTCCGGCAAGTCGCGGCGCAGCGCCTTCGAGGAGGTCGCCGACATCGCCCAGACGTGCCGGCACTACGTGGTGCGCGGGCGGCGCTACCTCGCCGACCGGCGCGAGCCCGGCGCGCTGTCGGTGCTCACGGGTGCCCGGGTCCACCGGCGCCCCGTCGGCGTCGTCGGCGTCATCGCCCCGTGGAACTACCCGCTGACCCTCGCGCTGTCCGAGGCGGTCCCCGCCCTGCTCGCGGGCAACGCCGTCGTGCTCAAGCCGGACCCGCAGACCACGCTGTCCGCGCTGTGGGCCGCCGAGCTGCTCGCCGAGGCCGGGCTGCCCGACGACGTCCTCACCGTCGTCGCCGGCGGCGGGGACGTGGGTGCCGCGCTCGTCGAGCACGTCGACCACGTCGCCTTCACCGGGTCGACGGCCACCGGCCGCAAGGTCGCCGCGCGGGCGGGGGAGCGCCTCATCGGGGCCACGCTCGAGCTCGGCGGCAAAAACCCGCTGTACGTGGCCGCCGACGCCGACCTCGAGGCGGCCGTGCCCGGCGTGGTGCGTGCCTGCTTCTCCAACGCCGGCCAGCTGTGCATGTCGATCGAGCGGCTCGTGCTGCACGAGCGGATCGCGGACGAGTTCCTCGAGCGGTTCGTCGAGGCGGTGCGAGGGCTGCGCCTCGGCGGCGAGCTGGACTACACCGCCGACATCGGCTCGCTCGTCTCGGCCGACCAGCTCGAGAAGGTGTCCCGGCACGTCGACGACGCGCTGGCCAAGGGCGCCCGCGCCCTGGTCGGTGCCGTGCACCGCGGGGACGTCGGCCCGTACTTCTACGCCCCGACGGTGCTCGACGACGTGCCCGCGGACGCCGACTGTCTGCGCGAGGAGACCTTCGGACCCGTCGTGGCGGTGACGCGCGTGTCCGGCGACGACGAGGCCGTGCGGGTCATGAACGACTCCGAGTTCGGGCTCAACGCCTCGATCTGGTCCGGTGATGTGGCTAGGGCGCGGCGCCTCGCCGCCCGCGTCGAGGCCGGCACCGTCGCCATCAACGACGGCTACCTGCAGGCGTGGGGGTCGACGGCGGCACCCATGGGCGGCATGAAGGCGTCCGGCCTGGGCCGGCGGCACGGCCGCGAGGCGGTCGAGGCGGTCACCGAGACGCAGAGCGTCGTGGCCCAGCGCGGCCAGCGGTTCGGGCTGAGCGTGGACTCGCTCTACGCGCTGGGCGGGGAGCTGCCCAGCAGGGTGCTCACCGGCGCGCTGTCGGCCATGCGTCGGCTGCGGCTGCCGTAGTCACCGTCCGGTGAGGCTCGCGAGCTCGCGGCGCAGGTTCCGTTCGGCGGCGTCCGCCCAGCGTTCGCGGGCGGCCGGTGTCCGGTACAGGCCGGGGCCGGCGTGCAGGGCGAGCAGCTGGGCGAGGACGGCGGCCCGGCCGGCCCGGAAGTCGTCGTCGCCGACGTGGGAGTACTCGGCGCGCACCTGTGCGACGTAGCGGGCGTACCGAGCGGGCGTGCCGCCGAGGATCGCGAGATCGGCGTCGCTGACCAGGCATCCGGTGACGTCGTCAGGGTCCGGGTCGTGGCCGGCGGTCAGCAGGACGAGCCGGGCGACCTCGGCGGCCTGCGGGCCGGCCGGGAGCAGCTCGCGGGCCAGCGCGGCCGAACGTTCCTCGTCGTCGCCGGCGACGCCGTCGTGCACCGCGTCGTGGAACCACAGGGCCAGCGCGGCGACCCGGGCCGTCCCGTCGGTGCCGGCGGCGGGCGAGAGCTTCTCGAGTGCGTCGAGCGTGTCGGCCAGGTGCAGGCGCGAGTGGTAGACCCGGTGGGGTTCTGCCCAGCGGTCGATCAGGTCCTCCCCGACGGCGGCGACCTGCTCGGCGCCGAGGGCGCCGTCGGACCACAGGCCGGCCCAGCGCTGCCGGAGCGTCGGCCGCTTGGCACGCGACCGTTCGTGTCCCGGGACGCGCAGCCCGGAGGCGGCGAGCCGCCGGCTCAGCTCGCCGCCGTCGACCGGGACGGCGCCCGCGGCCACGAGGTCGGCGATGCGCTCGGCCGGCACGTCGTAGTGGTCGACGTCGAACGCCCGGTCGGGCAGGTCGGCGGCGCGGGCGAACGTGCGCAGCTCGTGCAGGGAGACGTCGGAGACGAGGTGCGACCAGAGCCGGTCGTGCGCCGGCCAGAGCGGCGGGTCGACGAGGACGGTCACGACGCGGCCCCGGGGGTGTCGGCGGTGTCGGCGGCGCCGAGGGCGCGGCGGACCTCGCCGACCAGCGCCGCCATCGCCTGCTCGGCCGCGGGTGCGTCGCCGTCGCGGACCGCGCGGGCGACGGCCTCGTGCTGGTCGAGGGCCTCCGGCTCGGGGGAGGCGGGCATGAGGCCGAGGTGGGTACGCCCGGACAGGACCTCGGCGACGACGTCGGCCAGCGCGCCGAACATCTCGTTGCCGCTGGCGCGCAGCAGCAGCTCGTGCATGCGGATGTCCAGCGTGAGGAACTCCTCGAGGTCGCCCGCCGAGCCGAGCACCCGCATGCGTGCCGCGAGGTCGACGAGCTCGGCGCGTGCCTCGGGCGAGGCGTGGCGGGCCGCCCCGGCGGCGGCCAGGGGCTCGACGGCGTGCCGCAGCTCGGTGAGGGTCCGCAGCTGGGCGTCCCGGCCGGGGCCGGCCAGCCGCCACCGGATGACATGGGGGTCGAGCACGTTCCACTCGGCCATCGGCAGCACGACGATCCCGACCCGACGGCGGGAGCGGACCAGCCCGAGCCCTTCGAGGAGGCGCATGACCTCGCGCGCGACGGTGCGCGAGACGCCGTGCTCCGCGCCGATCGCCTCCAGCGTCAGCGAGGTGCCGGCGGGGACGTCCCCGCTGGTGATGGAGCGCCCGACGGCCTCGAGAACGGCGCTGTGCAGGGCGGGGGAGGGCATGTGCCGAGCCTACCGAGGTGCCACCCACCGGCAATTGGTAGCACCTATGGGTTGCCAAAGGTGCTATCAATGGTTCATGCTCGGGTGAAGCACACCACCGACACGGAAGTCGAGACATGGACACCGACGTCACCCCCCTCCCGCCCGGCGGGCGCGCCGCGCCTGACGACGTCACGCACGTCGTCGTCATGGGCGTCGCCGGCTCCGGCAAGACCACCGTCGCGACCCTCCTGGCCGCACGCCTCGGCGTCACCTACGCCGAGGCGGACCAGTTCCACTCGGCCGAGAACATCGCCAAGATGAGCGCCGGGAACGCCCTGACCGACGACGACCGCGAACCCTGGCTGGCGGCGATCCGCGACTGGCTCAGCGGCGAGGCCGAGGCGGGCCGCCCCGGCGTCGTCACCTGCTCGGCGCTCAAGCGGGCCTACCGCGACGCGCTGCGCACCGCCGTCGGGCGCGTCCGGTTCGTCCACCTCGACGGCCCCGCCGAGCTGCTCGCCGAACGGATGCAGGGCCGGTCCGGCCACTTCATGCCGGCGTCCCTGCTGCCGTCACAGCTCGCCACCCTCGAACCCCTGGCCGACGACGAGGACGGCCTGACCCTCGACATCACCTCCGAGCCCGGCGAGATCGTCGACACGGTCGTCGCCCGCCTCGCCTCCGCCTGACCCTGCCCCCACCCCCGAGAACCTGTCGACGAGGACACCCATGACTCCCGAGGACTGGACCCAGACCCTCACGGCCGGCCCGCTGCTCGCCATCGCCGCCGCCGCCGTCGCCCTGCTGCTCCTGCTCATCATCAAGGTCCGGCTGCACGCGTTCGTCGCGCTCATCCTGGTCAGCCTGCTCACCGCCGTCGCCGCCGGGCTGCCCGCCGGCGGGATCGTCGACGTGCTGCTCGACGGCTTCGGCTCCACGCTCGCCGCCGTCGCGCTGCTCGTCGGGCTCGGTGCCATGCTGGGCCGGCTCGTCGAGACCAGCGGCGGCGCCGCCGTCCTGACCGACGCGCTGATCTCCCGCTTCGGGGAACGGCGCGCCCCCCTCGCCCTCGGCATCGCCTCGCTGCTGTTCGGCTTCCCGATCTTCTTCGACGCCGGGCTCGTCGTCATGCTGCCCATCGTGTTCGCCGTCGCACGCCGCCTCGGCGGCTCCGTGCTGCTCTACGGGCTGCCCGTGGCCGGAGCCTTCTCCGTCATGCACATCTACGTGCCCCCGCACCCCGGACCCGTGGCCGCCTCGGAGTTCCTCGGCGCCAACGTCGGCATCGTGCTGCTCGTCGGGCTGGTCGCCGCGCTGCCCACCTGGTACGTCACCGCCTACCTGTTCGGCCGGTTCGCCGGGCGCCGCTTCGAGCTGCCCGTCCCCGAGATCCTCGGCCGCGCCGACGACGCCCAGACCGCGAACCCGCCGCGCTTCGGCGCCGTCGTCGGGATCCTGCTCCTGCCCCTGGTGCTCATCTTCGCCAACACCGGCCTGGAGACCGCGGCGTCGGCCGGCTGGGTCGAGGGCGAATCGGGGGTCGTGGCCGTGGCCGGCCTGCTCGGCTCGACGCCGGTCGCCCTGCTGATCACCGTGCTGGTGGCCGCCTGGGTGCTGGGCCGGCGGCGCGGCATCGAGGGGACCGCCCTGGAGAAGACCCTCGACTCCGCCCTCGGGCCCGTGGCCTCCGTCATCCTCATCACCGGGGCGGGCGGCATGTTCGGCGGCGTGCTGCGCGCGACCGGCATCGGCGACGCCCTGGCCGACGTGCTCGGCGACCTCGGGCTGCCGGTCATCGTGGCCGGGTTCCTCATCGCCGCCGTGCTGCGCGTGGCCCAGGGCTCGGCCACCGTCGCCCTGACCACCGCCGCCGGGCTGATCGCGCCCGCCGTCGCGGCCGGTGGCTACGGCGCCGTGGAGCTCGCCGCCGTCGTCGTCGCCGTGGCCGCCGGGTCCGTGGTGCTCAGCCACGTCAACGACTCCGGCTTCTGGCTGGTCGGCCGGTTCTTCGACATGGACGTGCGCACCACGCTGCGCACCTGGACCGTCATGGAGACGGGGATCGGCGTGATGGGCTTCGGGATCGCCTGCCTCGTGTTCGCCGTCGCCTGAGCCGGAGCTGCAGCGGAGCGTGGGGGCCGAGGAACGAGGCGCGCGCGTGGAGCGGAAGCGCAGGCTCGGGCGACCGAAGGGTTCGCCTGAGCCGGAGCTGCAGCGGAGCGGAGGCGCAGGCTCGGGCGACCGAAGGAGTCGCCTGAGCCTGCGCTGCTGCGGCTCAGCCGGAGGTGACCGCTGAGGTCGGGTGCAACCCGTCCACCGCCTCGACGCTCTGCCGGGCGATGGCGAGCTCCTCCATCGTGGGGATCACCATGACGAGCGTCTTGGTCCAGTCGGGGGAGATGATGCGCTCGGCGCCGCGGGCGGCGTTGCGCTCGTCGTCGACGGCGATGCCCAGGGCCTCCAGGTCGGCGCAGACGGCGGCACGCACGGCGGCGTCGTTCTCACCGACCCCCGCGGTGAACGCGATGACGTCCACCCGGCCGAGCAGCGCCGTGTACGCGCCGACGTACTTGCGCAGCCGATGGATGTAGACGTCGAACGCCAGGGCGGCGTCCTCGTCGCCGTCCTCGACCAGCCGGTGCAGCTCGCGGAAGTCGTTGACCCCGGACAGGCCGAGCACGCCGGAGCGCTTGTTCAGCAGCGTGTCGAGCTCGTCGATGTCCATGCCGGCGTTGCGCGCGAGGTGGAACACCACCGCGGGGTCGACGTCGCCGGACCGGGTGCCCATCACGAGCCCCTCGAGCGGCGTCAGGCCCATCGAGGTGTCGATCGGCACGCCGCCGCGCACCGCCGACGCCGACGCGCCGTTGCCCAGGTGCAGCACGATCGTGTTGAGGTCCTCGACGCGGCGGCCCAGCACGCGGGCCACCTTGCCGGTCACGTACTGGTGGCTGGTGCCGTGGAACCCGTAGCGGCGCACGTCGTGCTCGCGCGCGACGTCGCGGTCGATGGCGTAGGTGTACGCCTCGGCGGGCAGCGCCTGGAAGAACGCCGTGTCGAACACCGCGACGTGGGGCACGTCGCCGAGCAGGTCCCGCGCCACCCGGATGCCCTGCACGTTCGCGGGGTTGTGCAGCGGGGCGAGCGGCACCAGGGCCTCGATCCGGTCGACGATGTCGTCGTCGACGACGACCGGCCCGGAGAACTCCGCCCCGCCGTGCACCACCCGGTGACCGACGGCGTAGATCCCGGCGTCGGCCAGCGTCGGACCGACCTCGTCGAACATGCCGAGGGCGATCTTGAGCGCCGCTCCGTGGTCGGCGACCTCGAGCTCGCGGTGGGTCTTGTTGCCCGCGTACGTGTGCGTGACGATGCCGGTCGCGCCCGTCTCGCCGATCCGCTCGACCGTGCCGGCCGCGATCGCCTCGCCGCCGACGGGGTTGACGAGCTGGTACTTCAACGAGGACGACCCGGAGTTCAGCACCAGCACGGACCCGTGCGCCCCGTAGGCGCTGTACGGGTTGGGACGCTCGGCGGCGGGCAGGATGCTCATGCGGACTCTCCGTTCGACGTGCTGGGGGTGGCGACGCCCTGCGCCTGGATCGCGGTGATGGCGACGGTGTTGACGATGTCGGCCACGAGCGCCCCGCGCGAGAGGTCGTTGACGGGCTTGTTCAGCCCCTGCAGCACCGGGCCGATCGCCACCGCCCCGGCCGAGCGCTGCACGGCCTTGTAGGTGTTGTTGCCGGTGTTGAGGTCCGGGAAGATGAACACCGTCGCCTTGCCGGCCACCGACGAGTCGGGCAGCTTGGAGGCCGCCACCGAGGCGTCGACGGCGGCGTCGTACTGGATCGGTCCCTCGACGCTCAGCGCCGGGTCGCGGTCCCGGACGAGCTCGGTCGCGGCCCGCACCTTGTCGACGTCGGCGCCCGAGCCGGAGCTGCCGGTCGAGTAGGACAGCATCGCCACGCGCGGCTCCACGCCGAACTGGGCCGCCGTGGCGGCCGACGACGCCGCGATGTCGGCGAGCTGCTCCGCCGTCGGGTCCGGGTTGACGGCGCAGTCGCCGTACGCGAGGACCCGGTCGGGCAGGCACATGAGGAACACCGAGGACACCACGGACACGCCCGGCTGGGTCTTGATGATCTCGAACGACGGGCGGATGGTGTGCGCCGTGGTGTGCGCGGCGCCGGAGACCATCCCGTCGGCCAGGCCGAGGTGGACCATCATCGTGCCGAAGTAGGACACGTCGGTGACGATCTCGCGCGCACGTTCGATCGTGACGCCCTTGTGCGCGCGCAGCCGCGCGTACTCGGCGGCGAACCGCTCCACGTGCTCGGGGTCGGTGGGGGACAGCACCCGGGCTGCGGAGATGTCGAGGCCCAGCTCGGTGGCACGGGTGCGGATCGCCGTCTCGTCGCCGAGGATCACCAGGTCGGCGATGCCGCGGGCCAGCACCGTGGAGGCGGCGCGCAGGATACGGTCGTCGTCCCCCTCGGGCAGCACGACACGGCGCCGGTCGCCGCGGGCCCGCTCGACGAGCTCGTGCTCGAACATCAGCGGCGTCACCACGGGGGTGCGTTCGACGTCGAGGCGGGCGAGCAGCTCGTCGGCGTCGACGCTCTGCTCGAACATGGCCCGCGCGACGTCGTGCTTGCGCTGGGCGTCGGTGGACATGATGCCGCGGGTGCGCGAGGCCGCGCGGGCCACCTCGTAGGTGTCCATGGCCGTGGCGATGATCGGCACGTGCGGCTGCAGCGCGGCGGCGAGCTGCCCGGACCGGCCCGCAGGCCGGTGCCCGCCGGTCAGGATGATCCCCGCCAGCGACGGGAACCGGGTGGCGGCCTGCACGGCGAGCAGCCCCAGCACGACGTCGGTGCGGTCGCCCGGGGTGATGACCACGGTGCCGTCGGCGAGGCGGCCGAGCATGTGCTCGAACGTCATGGCCCCGACGATGACGTCGAGCGCCTCGCGCGACATCAGGTCGCGGTCGCCGAGCAGGAGGGTCCCGTCGACGACGTCGGCGAGCTGCGCGACCGTCGGCGCACCGAGGAACGGCTCCTCGGCGATCACCCAGGTGGGCAGGTCGTCGCCGGAGATCTCCGCCCGGGCCGCCGCACCGGCGTCGTGCACCCCGGCCTCGGCGCGGTTGACGATCACGCCGACCGGCTGGGCATGGTTGGCGCGCAGCTCGGCGAGGCTGAGACGCGTCAGCGTGGTCACGTCCTCGATGCCGCGGTCGCGTCCGGAGACCACGAGCAGCACGGGGGAGTCGAGGTTCGCGGCCACCCGCGCGTTGAAGGCCAGCTCGGTGGCCCCCGAGACGTCCGTGTAGTCGGTGCCGAGCACCACCACGGCGTCGCACTGCGCGGCCACCCGGTGGTACCGGTCCACGATGCGCGACAGGGCCGCGTCGGGGTCGGCGTGCACCTCGTCGTAGGTGACGCCGACGGTCTCGCCGTACGACAGGTCCACGCCGTCGTGCGCGAGCATCAGCTCCAGGACGTGGTCGCGCACCGCCGTGCCGCCGTCGGACGCGGGACGCTCCGGGACGCGGGACACCGCGCGGAAGACACCGACCCGCGGCACCTGACGGGCCAGGAGGTCGAGCACCCCCAGCGCGACCGTCGACTTGCCGGTGTCCCCCTCGGGGGAGGCGATGTAGATGCTCCGAGTGCTCACTGCCTGCCTGTTCGTCCGTGCCGGGCGGTGGTCACGTCCATTCCACCGCATGCACGACGCCGGCGCACCGGGTGCGGGGCGTCGCGTGCGTCACGATCGTGCTGACACGGGCGGGCCGCCGTCGTCCCGGGGACGACGGCGGCCCGGCACCCGTCCGGCGGCGGTCAGTCGTTGTCGCCGCCCGTGTCGCCCATGCCGGAGGCCTCGGAGCCGACGACGTCGCGGGCGCCCGGCCACACCCAGTCGCGCACCTCGGGGATGTCCTCGCCGTGCTCGCGCGTGTACTGCCGTGCCGCGAGGCGGGCGTCGACCATCCGCTGGCGGAAGCCCGCGACCTTCGAGCCGAGACCCGGCACGCGGTCGATGACGTCGAGCACCAGGTGGTAGCGGTCGATGTCGTTGAGCATCGCCATGTCGAAGGGCGTGGTCGTGGTGCCCTCCTCCTTGTACCCCCGCACGTGGATGTTGGCGTGGTTGCTGCGGCGGTAGGTGAGCCGGTGGATCAGCCACGGGTAGCCGTGGTAGTTGAAGATCACCGGCTTGTCCGGCGTGAACAGGCCGTCGAAGTCCTTGTCGGACATGCCGTGCGGGTGCTCGTGCTCGTCCTGCAGCCGCATGAGGTCCACGACGTTGACCACGCGCACCTTCAGGTCGGGCAGCTCGCTGCGCAGGATGTCGACCGCGGCCAGCACCTCCAGGGTCGGCACGTCGCCGGCGCTCGCGAGCACGACGTCCGGGTCCTCGCCCGGCGTCTCCGTCCCGGCCCACTCCCAGATGCCCAGACCGCGGGTGCAGTGGGCGATCGCCTCCGACATCGACAGGAACTGCGGTGCGGGCTGCTTGCCGGACACCACGACGTTGACGTACTGGCGGCTGCGCAGGCAGTGGTCGTACGTGCTCAGCAGCGTGTTGGCGTCCGGCGGCAGGTACACCCGCACGATCTCGGCCTTCTTGTTGACCACGTGGTCGATGAACCCCGGGTCCTGGTGGCTGAACCCGTTGTGGTCCTGGCGCCACACGTGGCTCGAGAGCAGGTAGTTGAGGCTCGCGAGGGGACGCCGCCACGGGATGTGGTTGGTGACCTTGAGCCACTTGGCGTGCTGGTTGAACATCGAGTCGACGATGTGGATGAACGCCTCGTAGCTGGTGAACAGGCCGTGGCGCCCCGTGAGCAGGTATCCCTCGAGCCAGCCCTGGCACTGGTGCTCGGACAGCATCTCCATGACGCGGCCGGCCCGCGCCATGTGCTCGTCGACGTCCGGGCCGTAGAAGTCCGCGTTCCACTGCTTGTCCGTGGTCTCGTACACGGCCTGCAGCCGGTTCGACGCCGTCTCGTCCGGCCCGAAGATCCGGAAGTTGTCCGGGTTGCGGCGCACGACCTCGTTGAGCCACGTCCCCAGCACGCGCGTCGCCTCGGCCACCGCGCCGCCGTGCTCGGGCACGTCGACGGCGAACTCGCGGAAGTCGGGCATCCGCAGGTCTTTGAGCAGCAGCCCGCCGTTGGCGTGCGGGTTGGCGCTCATGCGCAGCTCGCCGGCCGGCGCCTGCGCCGCGATCTCGGGCAGCAGGCGTCCGCCGTCGTCGAACAGCTCGTGGGCGCGGTATGACTCCATCCAGTCGCGCAGCACCTGCAGGTGCTCGGGGGTGTCGCGCGCGCTCGCGAGCGGCACCTGGTGGGCGCGCCAGGAGTCCTCCGTCTTGTGCCCGTCGATCTCGGGCGGGCACGTCCAGCCCTTCGGGGTGCGGAACACAATCATCGGCCAGGCGGGCCGTTCGTCGTTCCCGGCCGCCGCGTCGGCCTTGATGCGGGCGATGTGCTCCATCACCTCGTCGAGCAGCTTCGCGAAGCGGCGGTGCACCGCGGCGTGGTCCTCGCCGTCGAACCCGCCGACGAAGAAGTACGGGGTGTGCCCGTAGCCGATCATCAGGTCGCGCAGCTCGTCGTCGCTGATGCGGCTCAGCACGGTCGGGTTGGCGATCTTGTAGCCGTTCAGGTGCAGGATCGGCAGCACCACGCCGTCGGTACGGGCGTTGACGAACTTGTTCGAGTGCCAGCTCGTCGCCAGCGGACCCGTCTCCGCCTCGCCGTCGCCGACGACCGCCGCGACGAGCAGGTCGGGGTTGTCGAACGCCGCGCCGTAGGCGTGGGACAGGGCGTAGCCGAGCTCGCCGCCCTCGTGGATCGAACCCGGCGTCTCGGGTGCCACGTGGCTCGGGATGCCGCCCGGGAACGAGAACTGCCGGAACAGGCGGCGCAGCCCCTCGTCGTCCTGGGTGACGTCGGTGTAGATCTCCGAGTAGGTGCCCTCGAGGTAGGTGTTCGCCACGAGCCCGGGGCCGCCGTGGCCGGGACCGGCGACGTAGATCGTGGACTGCTCGCGCTCGCGGATGACGCGGTTCAGGTGCGCGTACAGGAAGTTCAGGCCCGGCGTCGTGCCCCAGTGACCGAGCAGGCGCGGCTTGACGTCGTCGCGCTCGAGCGTCCGGCGCAGCATCGGGTTGTCGAGCAGGTAGATCTGGCCGATCGACAGGTAGTTGGCGGCACGCCACCACTGGTCGAGGCGCTCGACGTCGGTGTCCGACAGCTCGGCCACACCCGTGGCGGGCCAGGTCCGGGGCGTCGGGTCGGTGGAAGCGGTCTGGGTCATCGCACGCTCCTGCACAGGGTGGGGATCGGTTCGATCGGTGGTGCGCCTTCATTCCACCGCAGACGGCGACGGAGTGCAGGTCGGGCGGTGGGTCGTCCCTCGCGATCCGGTGCGGATCCTGCGCGTGCCGTGAGGTCCGTCACCGGATTCCTGAGCGTGAGGTGGGCACGGCTACCGTGGTGCCGTGCCCGACGCCCCACCCGCCCGACGCTCGTTCTGGGCGGTCGCCCGCCAGCCGCGGATGCTGATGATCCTGGCGCTGCTGCTGCTCGCCGCTCTCGCGTGCGGGCGTCTCGGTGTCTGGCAGATCGACCGGGCCTACGAGCGGGCGAACCTCGCCGCCGAGCAGGAGGCCGCCGAGGCCGCGGCCGCCGGTGCCTCCGACCTGGGCGACCTGCTGGCCCCGCAGTCGGCGTTCCCCGGCGAGCTCGTGGGACGCGAGGTCGCGGTGACCGGGGTCTACGAGCCCGACGGGCAGCTGCTCGTCGCCGGCCGTGCGCTCGACGGCGTCGAGGGCTACCTGGTGCTCACGCCGCTGCGGGTGTCCGACGACGGCACCGGCGGGGCGTCGTGGGCCGACCTGTCCGGCGCCCCCGTGCTGCCCGTGGTGCGCGGCTGGGTGGAGTCGCCGACGCCGGGCGCCGAGGCCCTCGAGGTCCCCGGCGGGGAGGTCGGGGTGACCGGCTGGCTGCAGGCCTCGGAGTCGACGGCGCGTGCCGGCGGGCTGCCGGAGAATCCCGGAGGCCCGCCCCTGACACGCGACATCGCCTCGTCGGCGCTCGCCAACACCTGGGACGGGCCCATCTACACCGGTTACGCGGTGCTGACGTCGTCGGACCCGGCGCAGGCTCCGGCGTCGGACGGCGGCCCGGCCCTGCTGCCGCGCCCGGAGCTGGAGGGCGGCGACGACGTCGACCTGCAGAACTTCTTCTACGCGCTGCAGTGGTGGGTGTTCGGGCTGTTCGCCGTCGCCCTGTGGGTGCGGCTGGTGCGCGACGAGATGGCCGGCGGGCGGCGGGAGTCGCGGCGCGACCGGCGCCGGCGGGGCGGCGATGACGGCGATGGCGACGACGGCGCTCGCGACGACGACCCGATCGGCACCGGCATCGCCGGGCTGCCCGCCCCCTGACCCCTCCCGCCGAGATCGACGTACCCGTATCGAGATCGACGTACCGTGAGTCGATCTCGATACGGGTACGTCGATCTCGGCGGGGACGGCGGTGGGGGGGCGTCGCCGAGTCACCGGCGAGCGCGGCTCCACAGTGCCCGTCGGATCCGCTCGGCGGTGCCCGCGGGGTCGCCGAGGTCCTGCCAGACGACGCGGATGACGATCCACCCGGCCTCCTCCAGGGCGTCCTGGCGAGCCTTCTCCGCGACGATCCGTGCCGACGGGTCCCCGTAGGCGCCGCCCGAGTACTTCACGGCGCCGTCGAACTCGACGGCGACCTTCCACTCCGGCCACGCGAGGTCGAGCCAGAACCTGCCGCGGTCGGTCTCGACGTCGAACCCGGGCACCGGCGTCGGCAGGCCCTCGTCGTGGGCGATCCACCGCAGGACCGTCTCTCCCGGTGACTCCGACCGCGGGTCCGCCAGCTCGAGCACCTCCCGAGCCTGCACGACGCCACGCCGGCGCCCGCACTCCTCGAGGATCATGCCGATCACCGTGGGGTCGGCGCCGCCGCGGATCGCCGAGTCGGCGACGACCAGGCCCCGGGCCGGTCGCAGGATCCGTGCGCAGTCGACGACGGTGCGTTCCAGCGTCGTCGCCGGCACCCCGGACACCTCGGTGCGGTCGCGCACCGGTAGATCGGTCCAGTGACGCCGCAGCGTCCGGTCCCGTGACTGCTCCAGGTTCGGAGGCCGGAGCTGGGTCAGGTGGACGACGTCGGACAGCCGCCAGGTCCAGCAGCCGTGCAGCACCGCAGCGCTCGTGTGCGAGAACCAGTGCTCCAGGTCGAGGCGGACGTCGACGGCGCGAATCTGTCGCAGCAGGTCGGCACGCCGCCGCACGGCGACGCCGTCCCCCCGCGCCGGTGGCAGGTACACCCCTTTGCGGACCCGTTCCAGCACGCCGTCGCGGGTGCGCCGCCGGATCGCGGCCCGTCGTCGTTCGCTGAACCGTGTCGGGACGGGGACGGTCGCCCGTTCCAGGTCGCGGCGGTCTCCCGGCCGTACCGTGCTCCGGCGGCGTGGCTGTCCCGAGGACGTCGTCGTCATGCTCACGACCGTGCCAGCGCGGCCGGGCCCGCGGGACCCCCACGCGGAATCTGTGGACAACCGCCGCCGAGATCGACGTACCCGTATCGAGATCGACGTACCGTGAGTCGATCTCGATACGGGTACGTCGATCTCGGCGTGACGAGCGGACGAGCGGGCGGCTATCCGGCCTGCCAGGACCGCCACAGCCGGGCGTACTCGCCGCCGGCGGCCACGAGCTCGTCGTGCGGGCCGATCTCTGTGATCCGCCCGCCGTCGACGACGGCCACCCGGTCGGCGTCGTGCGCCGTGTGCAGGCGGTGGGCGATCGCCACGACGGTGCGTCCGGTGAGCACGGCGTTGAGCGACCGCTCCAGGTGCCGGGCCGCCCGCGGATCGAGCAGCGAGGTCGCCTCGTCGAGCACGAGGGTGTGCGGGTCGAGCAGCACGAGCCGGGCGAGGGCCACCTGCTGAGCCTGCGCCGGGGACAACGGGTGCCCGCCCGAGCCCACCTCCGTGGCCAGGCCCGAGGGCAGCGCCGCCGCCCAGCCGCGGGCGTCGACGGCCTCGAGCGCCTCCCAGAGCGCCTCCTCGGAGGCGCCGGTGTCCGCGAGCTGCAGGTTCTCCGCCAGCGTCCCGACGAACACGTGGTGCTCCTGGGTGACCAGGGCCACCTGGCCGCGCAGCTCCTCCAGCGGCAGGTCGACCAGCGGCACGCCGCCGACGGTCACCGTCCCGCCGGTGGGCGGGTGGATGCCGGCGAGCATGCGCCCGAGCGTCGACTTGCCGGCCCCGGACGGGCCGACGACGGCCAGCCGCTCCCCGGGGCGTAGGTCGACGGAGACGCCGTGCAGCACGTCGTGGCCCTCGCGGTAGGCGTAGCGCACCTCGTGGGCGCGGACCTCGTCCGACGCCGGGACCTCGCCGGAGGCGGTCCGGTCCGGGCCGACCAGCCCGACGCCGACCACGCGGGCCAGCGCCACCGCGGCGACCTGGAGCTCGTCGAGCCAGAACACCAGGTCGAACACGGGCCCGCCCATCTGGTGGGCGTAGAAGGCGATGGTGGCGACGGCCCCGACCGTGGTGACGTCCTGGGACACGAGCCAGGCTCCCCAGACGATCGCCGCGACGGGCGCGACCGCGACCGCGGTGTCGAGCGCGGGGATGAGGCGCAGCCGCAGCCCGAGGGTGTAGCTCTCGGCGGCGAACGCCTCGGACAGGTCGCCCCGCAGGCGGCGTCGCAGCCGGGAGCCCAGCCACAGCGCGTCGGTGGTGCGCGCGCCCTCGACGGCCTCGGTGATGGTGCCGTTGACGGTGGCGTACGCGGCGGACTCGCGCAGGTAGCCGGGGGTGGCGCGTCGCAGGTACCAGCGCACGGCGACCACGATCGGCGGGACGCCGACGAGGAGCGCGAGCGCCACCAGCGGGTCGGTGAGGAACGACGCGACGAGGGTCAGCCCGATGGTCACGACGCACACCAGCACCCGCGGCACGCCGAAGCGGACGGCGTGCTGCAGCTTGTTGACGTCGTTGGTGGTGCGGGCCACCAGGTCCCCGGTCCCGGCCTTCTCCACCACCGACAGCGGTAGCCGGGTGGCGGTGTGCATGAACTCCTCGCGCAGCTCGGCGAACACCTGCTCGCCGAACACCATGGACAGCCGCTGCGCGAACCGTGTCACGACGGCCTGCACGACGACGGCGCCCACGAGGATCAGGGCGATCTGGTTGACTCGGGCCAGGGTGGTGCCGGCCGTGACCTCGTCGATGAACCGCCCCATGAGGAACGGTCCGGCGAGCCCGGCGACGGCGGCGACGGAGTGCAGGACGGCGATCCCGGCGAGCTGGGCGCGGTGGCTGCGGAACAGCCGGCCGACGGTGCGCTTCACCTCGTGCCGGTCGGCGATCGGCAGCTGCTTCGCGGTCGTGCCCGGCGCGGTGGCGGTCGCGGCGCTCATCGCGTGGCTCCTTCGAGGGTGTCGTGGCCGTCGGCCAGGGAGCGGCCGACGACGGCGCGGTAGCGGGTGCCGGCGTCGTCGCCGCGGGCGAGCAGGTCGGCGTGCGTGCCCGTGGTGACGACGCTCCCCTCGGGGGACAGCAGGACGACGTCGTCGACGTGGTCGAGCACGAGCGGGCTGGCGGTGACGACCAGGGTGGTTCGTCCCCGGCGGGCCGCGGCGACGCGTTCGGCGATCCGCGCCTCGGTGTGGGCGTCCACGGCGCTGGTGGGCTCGACGAGCACGAGGATCTCGGGGTCGGTGAGCAGCGCGCGGGCCAGGGCGACGCGCTGGCGCTGCCCGCCGGACAGCGACCGGCCCTTCTCGGGCAGCTCGCCGGCCAGGCCGCCGGGCAGGGAGTCGAGCACGTCCTGGGCGTCGGCGGCCAGGATCGCCGCGGTGAGCTCGGCTTCGGTGGCGCGGCCTCGGGCGTCGAGCTCCTCGCCGAGGATCCCGGAGAAGAGGTGCCCGGTCGCCTCGGAGACGACGACGCGGTGCCGCAGGGCCTCCTTGTCGAGGGCGGCCAGCGGCACGCCGCCGAGGGTGACGGGCGTGCCCGACTCGGCCTCGTCGTCGAACCGGCCGAGCCGCGTGGCCACGACCGCCGCGACGTCGGGGTCCGGGCAGACGAGGGCCGCGACGCGTCCGGGACGCAGGGTCAGGCCGGAGGCGTGGTCGACGAGGTCGCTGCCCGACGGCGGGGCCGCGGCGGGTGCGTCGGCCTGCGGCGTCGCCTCGGTCACGCGCAGCACCCCGAGGATCTTGCGCGCGGAGACCAGCGCGTTGGTGGTCATCTGCAGCATCTGGGTGGCCATCTGCACGGGCCAGGCCAGGAACGCGGTGTAGCCGTAGAAGGTCACGAGCTCGCCGGCGGTCAGGTCGCCGCGCACGACGGCGCGGGCCCCGAGCCACAGCACCAGGGCGCCGAGCAGGCCGGGCAGCAGCACCTGGAGCCCGTCGAGGACGGACTGCACGCCGGCGACCCGCACGCCGCGGCGGCGCACCTCCTGCGACTGGCGGGCGTACCGGCCCGAGAAGACGTCCTCGCCGCCGATGCCGCGCAGGATCCGCAGGCCTGCGACGGTGTCGGAGCCGAGCGCGGTCAGCCGGCCGACGGACTCGCGGTGGGTCTGCTGGCGACGCTGCAGCGGACGCACGAGCAGCGCGAGCACGCCGCCCACGACGGGGATGCCGAGCGCGACGACGAGGCCGAGCGTCAGGTCCTGCCACAGCAGGTAGCCCGCGGCGGCGACGTAGGCGAGCACGCCGCCGACGAACCGTCCCGTCATCGCGAACATGTCGCCGGCGCGCAGCGCGTCGTTGGCCACGGCGGCGACGACCTCGCCGGTGGGCAGCTTCTTGGTGACGGCGTGACCCGACCGGGTGGCCTTCTGGCCGACGAGCGTGGTGAAGGAGAACGAGGCGCGCAGCCAGTTCTCGACGTCGTAGGTGTGGCTGAACACGCCGGAGACGACGATGGTGACGGCCGCCACGAGCATCCACCCGCACCAGACGAGGAGCTCGCTGCCGAACCCTGCGGCCAGGCCGGAGTCGACGGCGCCGCCCAGCAGCAGCGGGGAGGCGGCCGAGGCCATCAGCGAGACGCTGCCGGCGACGATCGCCTTGGTCAGGACGTCGCGCTGCCGCCACGCCTGCCAGGTCAGCAGCCGTGCGGCCGAGGAGAGCGGAGGGGTGCCCGGGTCGGGCAGCGGGAGGGGTCGCACGAGGGTCCAGCCTAAGCGGCCGGACGGGCGTCGTTCACCGCATTTTCGCGCCCTATCCTGGAGGGCGTGAGCAGCCAGCAGAACACCCCCACCGCCACCGCCGAGCAGGCGGCCACCGCGATCCGCAAGGCACGCGGGGCGCTGACCCGGTACCGCGTGATGGCCCTGATCACCGGCGTGATGCTGCTGGTGCTGTGCGTCGAGATGTTCTTCAAGTATGTCGTCCCCGTGGACGCCGTGATCGACTACATGGGGTGGGTCCCCTTCGCCCACGGCTGGATCTACGTGGTCTACCTGGTCACCGTCCTGGACCTGTGGGCGAAGATGCGCTGGGGCTTCGGGCGCCTGGCCACCATGGTGTTCGCCGGCGTGGTGCCGGTGATGTCCTTCGTCCTGGAGAAGAAGGTGCACGCGGAGGCCGACGCGAAGCTGGCGGCCCTGGCGGAGCGCTACGGGGCGTGACGGTGCACGACGGCGGCACGGGAGCGGACGCAGCGGCGGGCGCGGACGACGAGCGGCTCGCCCCCCTCGTCGAGCCGGGCCGGGACCTGACGGGTGCCGAGGCCGACCGGTACGCCCGGCACCTGGCGCTGCCCGGGCTGGGCCCCGAGGGTCAGCGACGGCTGGCCGCCGCCCGCGTGCTGGTGGTCGGTGCCGGCGGGCTCGGCAGCCCGGCGCTGCTCTACCTGGCGGCGGCCGGGGTGGGGACGATCGGGATCGTCGACGACGACGCCGTGGACGTCACGAACCTGCAGCGTCAGGTCGCCCACGGCGAGGCCGACGTGGGCCGTCCCAAGACGACGTCGGCGCGCGCCACGATCGCGGACCTCAACCCCCACGTCGAGGTGGTGGAGCACCGGGTGCGGCTCGACCCGGACAACGTGCTGGACGTGCTGCGCGGCTACGACGTGGTGCTGGACGGCGCCGACAACTTCCCGACCCGGTACCTGGTCTCCGACGCCGCCGAGATCCTGGGGCTGCCGGTCGTGTGGGGCTCGATCGACCGGTTCGACGGCCAGGTCGCCGTCTTCTGGGGCGCCCCGCGGTTCCGCACGGCCGACGGCATCACGGTGCGCCGGGGCGCCACGTACCGGGACGTGTTCCCCGAGCCGCCCCCGCCCGGCGTCGTCCCGGACTGCGCGACCGGGGGTGTGCTGGGCGCGATGTGCGGCACGGTGGGCTCGGTGATGGCGACCGAGGCGGTCAAGCTGGTCACCGGCGTCGGACGGTCGCTGCTCGGGCGGCTCGCCGTCTACGACGCCCTGGCGCCCGACTGGCGCGAGCTCTCGGTCCGCCCGGACCCCGGCCGCGAACCCGTCACCGGGCTGCTGGCCGGGCACGACGCGTACGCGGCCTTCTGCGGGCTCGCGCCCGCCGCCCCCGCTGCCGGGTCCGTCGGCGGGCCGGGGGACGACCCGGAGGTCACCGCCGCCGAGGCGCGTGCCCTCCTCGGGGCGGACGCTGTGCTCGTCGACGTGCGTGAGGAGTGGGAGGCGCAGGTCCGGCCCGTCGCGGGCGCCCGCCGGGTCTCCAGCGCCGCGTTCCTGGGCAGCGTCGACGGCGGCCCGGACGACGCCGCCCGGGCCGCGCTGGCCGACCTGCCCACCGACCGGACGGTGCTGCTCGTCTGCGCGGCCGGTCCCCGCTCGACCCGCGTGGCCGAGGTCGCCCGGGCGGCCGGAATCGACGCACGCTCCGTCGTCGGCGGCGTCCCCGCGCTGCTCGGCTGACGGCCCGCTCCTAGAGCGACAGGTCGAGGCGCCCGCCCGTCGGTGAGCTCGCCAGCGCACCCTCGCGGCGGGGGATCCGGCCCGCACCGGCCGCCAGCCGGCCCGCCTCGACCCCGAGCCGCATCGCGTGCGCCATGCGGACGGGGTCCTCGGCGCGTGTCACGGCCGTGGCCAGCAGGACGCCGGCGCAGCCGAGCTCCATCGCGAGCGCGGCGTCCGAGGCCGTGCCGACCCCGGCGTCGAGGATCACCGGGACCCGGGCCTCGGCGCTGATCGCCTCGATGTTGCGGGGGTTGAGGATCCCCAGCCCCGACCCGATCGGTGCGCCGAGGGGCATGACGGCGGCGCAGCCCACGTCCTGCAGGCGGCGCGCCAGGATGGGGTCGTCGTTGGTGTAGGGCAGGACGACGAAGCCGTCCCGGACCAGCTCGTCGGCGGCCTCGACCAGGCCGACGGGGTCGGGCAGCAGGGTGACGTCGTCGGCGATCACCTCGAGCTTGATCCAGCTCGTCCCGCAGGCCTCCCGGGCGAGCTGCGCCGTCAGGACCGCCTCTCGCACCGAGAAGCATCCGGCCGTGTTCGGCAGCGCACGGATGCCGAGCCGGTCGAGCAGCCCCCAGATGCCGGCGTCGCGGCCGGCCTCCCCGCCGGCGCGCGGGGCGACACGACGCATCGCGACGGTGGTCAGCTCGGTGCCCGAGGCGATCAGCGCCTCCTCGAGCGTCAGCAGGTTGTGCGCGCCGCCGGTGCCCATCACCAGGCGGGAGCCGAGCGCGGTGCCGGCGACGGTCAGCGGGTCGGTGGTGCTCATCGTTCCTCCTCAGCCGCCCTGCACGGCCGTGACGACCTCGACCCGGTCGCCGGGACGCACCACGGTCGCGCCCCAGGCGCCGCGGGGCACCACGGCGTCGTCGATCGCGACCGCGACACCGCGAGGCACGCCGTCGGCGACGTGCCGGGGCAGGACGTGGGCGACGACGTCGGACACCGCGGTGCCGGCCGTCGTGCCGAGGTCGTAGGGCTCGCCGTTGACGACGGCGGTCGTGCCGGTCGGGGTGCTCGTGCTCATCCGTGTGCTCCGTCGGGGGTGCGGGGGTCCTGGACCGGGGGGACGAACCGCCGCGGGTCCGTGGCGTGCAGCGCCGCCAGCGTCGCGCCCGGGTCCGCGGCCGCCGACTCGACGTCGAACCAGGTGCCCGTGAGCCCGGCGACGACGAGGTCGGCGGTCAGCGGTGCCAGGAGCACGCCGTTGCGGTGGTGGCCGGTCGCCAGGTGCAGGCCGGGCACGGCGGTGGCGCCCACGAGGGGCAGGTTGTCGGGGGTGGCCGGTCGGGCGCGGGGGGTGACCTCGACGAGCGCCGCCTCGTCCAGCGACGGCACGAGCGCGCGGGCGTCCCGCAGCAGGGCGAAGACCCCGCCCGCGGTGGCGAGCCGGTCGTCCGGGTTCTCCTCGGAGGTGGCTCCGACGACGAGCTCGCTGGTGCCGGCCCACGGGCCGTCCTCGGCGGGCGGACGGGACACGACGTACACCGGGCGACCCTGCACCAGACCGCGGATCACGTGCTGCGGCGCCAGCTCGGGCGCCGTCTGCAGCCGCAGGGTCTGCCCCTTGACGGGGCGGGTCGGGACGGCGACATCCCGTACGCCGGCCAGCAGGGCTCCCGACGCCCAGCCGGCGGCGACCACGACGGCACCGGCGGCGTGGACGTGCTCGGCGTCGTCGACCACTCCGGTCACCCGGCCGCCGGCGTCCTGCTCCAGGTGGACCGCGGAGCGGGCGACGAGCGCGCCGCGCGGGTCCGACGTCACCGCACGCACGAGCGCCCGATGGGCCGCCCGCGGGTCGACGGCGTGGTCGCCGGGGACCCAGGCCGCACCGGAGATGCGGGGGCCCAGCAGGGGTTCCTCGCGCCGTGCCTCGGCGACCGTGAGCTCGCGGGAGGTGACGCCGTGGCGGGTGTGCAGGCCGAGCACCCGCCGCAGCATCGCCGCGTCGTCGGGGTCGTGCGCGACGGTCAGCGTCCCCGACGCGTGCAGACCGACCCCGACCCCGGTGGCGCCCTCCAGGTCGGCGGCGAACGACAACCAGTGCGCGGCACCGGCGAGGTGCAGGTGCAGGGCGGCGTCCTCGGCGAACTCGGCCTCGGTGGCGGGCGCCAGCATGCCCGCGGCGGCGTGGGTGGAACCGTCCCCGGGCTCCGGGTCCAGGACGGTGACGCTCAGGCCGGCGACGAGGGCGCGCCAGGCCACGGCGAGACCGATGATCCCGCCGCCGACGACGACGAGGTCGCGGCCGCCGTCGGGCGGTGTGGTGGCAGCGTCCACCGATGCTCCCTTCGCTGGCATGATCCAGATCAGGTCGACGGTCGGCGGCCATCGCCCTCTCAGCCCCTGCGGGCTCCCGTGCCCGGCCCACCTTACTCGGCCCCGGGACCCGCACAGCACCCGGACCGGGCCGCGCTCCTACACTGCCCGGGTGAACTCCGACGCCGCCCGCCGCCGCCTGGCCGACGCCCGCCTCTACCTGTGCACCGACGCCCGCGAGCAGCGCGGCGACCTCGAGGAGTTCCTGCACGCGGCGCTGCGCGGCGGGGTGGACGTGGTCCAGCTGCGGGACAAGACCCTCGACGTCGCGCGCGAGCTCGAGCTGCAGGACCTGGTCGCCCGTGTCGCGGCCGAGCACGGCGCCCTGTGGGCGGTGAACGACCGGGCCGACGTCGCCCGGCTCACGGGCGCCCCGGCGGTGCACATGGGTCAGGGCGACCTGCCGGTGCCCGCCGTGCGGACGCTGCTCGGACCCGAACCGGTGCTGGGACGCTCGACGCACTCGGCCGAGCAGGCCGCGACCGCGGACGCCGACGACGCCGTCGACTACTTCTGCGTGGGGCCCCTCTGGACCACCCCGACCAAACCCGGGCGCCCCGCGGTCGGGCTCGACCTGCTGCGACAGGTCGCCGCCTCGGACCCGCGCACCCCGTGGTTCGCGATCGGCGGCATCGACGTCGAGCGGCTGGAGGCCGTGCTCGACGCCGGAGCGCGGCGAGTCGTCGTCGTCCGCGCGATCACGCAGGCGCCCGACCCGGAGCGTGCCGCACGGCAGCTGCGGGACCGGCTCGAGCCCTGAGAGCTGCTACCGTCGCCGCCCCCGTGCGACGGATCGGCGCGAGCGACGGGTCCTCCTGCTGAGACGCTCTCCGCCCCTGGCGGGCCACCGTGGCAGAGTGAGCGCGATCCGCTCGCCGAGACCCCAGGAGCCGTCATGTCCGTCCGCTGTCGCGTCGCCGGCGTCGCGGTGGGTGCCGCGTTGCTCCTCGCCGGGTGCACCGGTGACGAGCCCGAGACCGACGACCCGACCGGGTCGCCCGCCGCCGAGGCCACCGAGGGCGCCGAGGGTGGCGCGGCCGCACCGTCCGACCCGGGCGAGGCGCAGGTGGTCGGGACCGACGTCGTGATGGCCGAGCAGACGATCGACACCCCGGGAGGACAGCCCGGGCAGGTCACGACCACGTTGAGGTCGGTCGAGGTGGCCGACGACGTGATGACCGTCCGCTGGTCGCTGCGATGGGACGACGGCGATGCCGCGGCCGACGCCTCGATCGTCCTCGCGGACACGGGGATCCAGCCGATCACCACCGTGACCGACCAGGAAAACCTCCGGGTCTACCGGCCGTACTGCGCCGAGGGTGCGTGGCAGGGCGGCGTGGCCGAGCTCGCCCGGTGCCGGGCGTCGGTCCTCGTGTCGCCGTCGAACGGTTCCGCCACCTTCCCCAACCACGGGACGGTCGAGTCGTGGGCGATGCTGCCGGCGCCGGAAGGACGTCCCGAGACGGTGGCCGTCACGCCGATGGAGGGCCTGCCTCTGTTCACCGACGCCACCGTCACGTACGCCGACGGCGGCGAGCAGTGAGGGCAGGCGCGGCTCTCGTCCTCGGCGTCTTCGTCCTCGGTGGCGGTCCGGCCGTGAGCACGACGGCGGACCCTACCGAGCCTTCGCACGCACCGACCGTCCTCCGCCCGGATCCGGCACTGATGAGCGACGTGGAGGCCCGGCTGGCCGATGACCGCGAACGCGCCGCCGGATTCCGACCGACCGCCGAGGAGGCCGCGGACGCCACCTTCGTGCTCGACGCCGCCGACGCCACCTTCGTGCTCGACACCGTCGACGCCACCACGACGCTGGAGCGGACCGAGGAGGTCGAGGACGACACGGTCGTCACGCTCACCGCGGACCTGCTTTTCGAGTTCGGGTCGGCAGACCTGACCGACAGGGCCCGTGACGCCGTCGCCGAGCTGGCCGACGACGTCCCCCAGGGCGTGGCCGTCCGGGTGGACGGCCACACGGATGCGGTCGGCTCGGACGCCGACAACCGGCGTCTGTCCGAGCAGCGTGCGCAGGCCGTCGCCGACGTGCTCGCCGACGCCCGGGACGACCTGGACCTGCAGGTCACCGGCCACGGCGAGTCGGACCCGGTGGCCGACAACAGGGTGGGTGGCGAGGACAACCCGTCCGGTCGCGCGCAGAACCGGCGGGTCGAGGTGACCTACCCGACGTCCTGACCCGCGGACACGGGCCCGGCGTCGTGTCGGCGGGCCCCTATCCTGGGACGGTGACGTCTCCCGCCGCCGTTCCCGGTCCCACGCCCCGTCCCGTCCTCGTGGTGGACTTCGGCGCCCAGTACGCCCAGCTCATCGCACGCCGCGTGCGTGAGGCGAACGTCTACTCCGAGATCGTCCCGCACACGTGGACGCCGGAGCAGATGCTCGCCCGCGACCCGGCAGCGATCATCCTCTCCGGCGGTCCGTCGTCCGTGTACGCCACGGGTGCGCCATTCGTCGACGCCGCCCTGTTCGACGCCGGCGTGCCCGTGCTGGGCATCTGCTACGGCTTCCAGGCGATGGCGCAGGCCCTGGGCGGGAAGGTCGCCCAGACCGGCGTGCGCGAGTACGGCGGCACCGAGGTCGAGGTGTGCTCGGCAGGGGCGCTGCTCGCCGGCACCCCGGCGACCCAGACCACCTGGATGAGCCACGGCGACTCCGTGCACGCGGCGCCCGAGGGCTTCGAGGTGCTGGCCACGTCCTCCGGTTCGCCGGTCGCCGCGTTCGAGGACCGCGAGCGCCGCCTCTTCGGCGTCCAGTGGCACCCGGAGGTCAAGCACTCGGCGCACGGGCAGACGGTGCTGGAGCACTTCCTCTACGACGGTGCCGGCCTGGCCGCGGACTGGACCCCGGACAACGTCATCGCCGACCAGGTCGCCGCGATCCGCGCGCAGGTGGGTGACGCCCGGGTGGTCTGCGGGCTGTCGGGCGGCGTGGACTCCTCGGTCGCGGCGGCGCTGGTGCAGCGCGCGGTGGGGGACCAGCTCACGTGCGTGTTCGTGGACCACGGGCTGCTGCGCGAGGGCGAGGTGGAGCAGGTCGAGCGGGACTTCGTCGCCGCGACGGGCGTCAACCTGGTGGTGCGCGACGAGCGCAAGCGGTTCCTGAACGCCCTGGAGGGCCACTCCGACCCGGAGACGAAGCGCAAGATCATCGGCCGGGAGTTCATCCGGGTGTTCGAGGACGCGGCGCGCGACGTCGTCGCCGACGCCGGCGAGCACGGTGAGCAGGTGAAGTTCCTGGTCCAGGGCACGTTGTACCCGGACGTGGTCGAGTCCGGCGGCGGTGAGGGTGCGGCCAACATCAAGAGCCACCACAACGTCGGGGGCCTGCCGGACGACCTGAAGTTCGAGCTCGTCGAGCCGCTGCGCACCCTGTTCAAGGACGAGGTGCGGGCCGTGGGCCGCGAGCTGGGCGTGCCCGAGCCGATCGTGGCCCGCCAGCCGTTCCCGGGGCCGGGGCTCGGCATCCGGATCATCGGTGAGGTCACGGCCGAGCGGCTGGAGATCCTGCGGCGCGCCGACGCGATCGCCCGCGAGGAGCTGACCCGGGCCGGTCTGGACGCCGAGATCTGGCAGTGCCCGGTGGTGCTGCTGGCGGACGTGCGCTCGGTGGGCGTCCAGGGCGACGGCCGCACCTACGGGCACCCGATCGTGCTGCGGCCCGTCTCCAGCGAGGACGCCATGACGGCGGACTGGACGCGGATGCCGTACGACGTGCTCTCGGCGATCTCGACGCGCATCACCAACGAGGTCAGCGAGGTGAACCGGGTGGTCCTCGACGTGACGAGCAAGCCGCCGGGCACCATCGAGTGGGAGTGAGCCGGGAGGCTGTCGGGGTGGTGACGTGACGATGCTGTCGGCCGTGCTGGCCGCGGGCGACACCGTCAGCACCACGCTGGGCGTGGTGCAGACCGTGCTGGAGTACCTCGGCACCGTGGCCTTCGCCGTCTCGGGCGCTTTCGCGGCCGGTCGCAAGCAGATGGACCTGGTCGGGGTGGTCGTGCTCGGCAGCGCGGTGGCCGTGGGTGGCGGCACCGTGCGGGACCTGCTCCTGGGCGAGCTGCCGGTGTTCTGGGTGACGGAGCCGACGTTCCTGCTGGTCGGGGCGGCCACGGCTCTCGCCGTCGTGCCGTTGGCGCGCACCCGGACCCTGGACCTGCTGCAGCGTCTGCGCATCATCGAGGTCTCCGACGCGGCCGGCATGGCGCTGTTCGTGGTGATCGGGACCAACGTCGCGATCGACTCGGGTGCCGACGGGGTGTCCGCCGCGGTGGTCGGCGTCGTGGCCGGCGTGGGCGGCGGCGTCATCCGTGACGTGCTGGCCAACCGGCTGCCCGAGGTGCTCAGCAACGCCCAGTTCTACGCCACGGCGGCGCTCGTGGGCGCCGCCGCCTACCTCGGGCTACTGCAGCCGGACGTGCCGGCCGAGGTCGCCTTCTGGGTGCCGATCGTGATCATCCTCGCGATCCGACTCCTGGCGCTGCGGCTCGGGTGGGGGATGCCGACGTTCACGGTGCCGGACGGCCGGGAGCCCCGGAACCGGTCGTGACCTGAGCATTCGCCGTGCATCGGGCCGCCGGCGAGGCTACCTTGACAGTGATGTATCTCATACGTGAGCACCACTGACGGAAGGCACAGCCATGTCGAGCACAGTCACCGTCCGGCCCGCCAAGGGAGCAGGCGGGATCGGGATGTTCTCCATCATCGTCGGCATCGTCCTCATCGTGGCCGGTGCCGTGGTCTGGGTGGTCGTCTCCCAGACCCTGGCCGACGAGCAGATCACCGTGTCCGAGGACGCGAGCTTCCTGGCCGGTGACGAGGTGGACGGGCCGTTCTCCGCGTACGCGCAGGCGGAGGTCATCAACGAGCACGCTCTCGAGGCCTCCGGCGGCATGACGTACGCCGAGCTCGACCAGGAGGACCCGACCCGGGCGACCGTGATGAACGCGTCGTTCCTGCGGGCCTCGCTGTTCACCTCGGTGGTGGCGTTCGGCGTCTGCGCCCTGGTGATCGGGCTGGGGCTGATGTTCCTGCTCATCGGCATCGCGTTGCGCAAGCTCGCCGGCGGCCCGTCGGTCGCCGTCGACACCCCGCACGCGGCCGCCCCCGCCGGGTCCGCGGGCCACACCACGACCGGTGAGGCGCCGGTGCGGCAGCCGGCGGGCGCCCACACGGCGGACCGTCCCGCGGCAACGCCGCCCGCGGCCGCGCCGTCGCCGGGCCGGTCCACCGGGACCCCCACGACCGGCGGGACCACC
Source organism: Isoptericola chiayiensis (assembly GCF_013149805.1). Lineage (GTDB taxonomy): Bacteria > Actinomycetota > Actinomycetes > Actinomycetales > Cellulomonadaceae > Isoptericola > Isoptericola chiayiensis. The sequence goes on along the minus strand of NZ_JABEZT010000007.1, from coordinate 76,569 downwards.
GCCGGGACGACGTCGGCCGAGGCCACCGGTCCGGGCAGCGAGACGACGCAGCACCCGACGCACCGGGCCGACGAGCGGCCGGACGACACCCGTCCCTGACCCGGGTACGACGACGGCCGGCACCCCCGCACGGGGTGCCGGCCGTCGTCGTGCGACCTGCCGCGGGCAGCGGGTCAGGTGCGTCCGCGTCGCCGGACGGCACCCACGACGGAGGCGACGACCAGCAGGGCACCGGCCGCCGCGAGCAGCACGATCGCGGTGAGCTGGCCGTCGATGCCGAGACCGGCGGTCCGGGCGAGCAGGCCGAGACCCACGACGAGCACGACCAGTCCCCAGACGATCGTGCTGGCGCGTGGTCCGGTCCGGACCAGCGGGGCGACGGCGGCCGCGCCGGCAGCCGGGTCGGTGCCCGGCCGGGCACCGCCGTCCGGTGCGGTGTCCGGTTCGGGCACCGACGGGTCGCGGTCGACCGCGGACGTGTCGACGACGGGGTCGGTCCCGGCCGGGGTGCCGGTCGCCGGCTCGTCGTCGCCCGCGGGCGTCCGACCGAGCTCCTGCGTGGGGGGCACGGCGTCCGCGGCCGTGCTGTCCGAGCTCTCCTCGCCCCAGGGGCGCTGCTGGTCGTTCATCGTTCCTCCTGGATGACGAGGCGGCCGGCGCGGCTGTCGACGTCGAGCCGCAGCACCGCGCCGCCGAGCTCGTCGACCTCGTCGGTGGTGTAGGTGGCCGGGCCGCCGGTGAAGCCGTCGACCCGCAGGTGCTCGTCGTCGACGAACCACTCGAAGGTGCCGGCGTTCACGTCGACGACGGCCTCGACGGCGGTGTCCTCGGGGATCGTGACGACGGCGTTGCCCGCGGTGGCGTCGACGGGCACGACGACCGGGTTCCCGGGCGGCACGTCGTCCAGGTCGAGCTCGGTCAGGTCCACGCGGGAGTCGCCGAACTGGAGCCGGTAGCCGGCCTCGGCGGCCTCGGTCGAGCGCGGGGCGACCTCGCCGGAGCCCAGGACGGTCCCGGCCTGGGTGGTGATCTGCGCCCGGTCGTCCCAGGACCAGCCGTCGAACGGCCAGTCGTCGTCCCGGTCGGCGAACGGCCAGGTCACGGCCACGGCGACGATCCCGAGCCACGCCAGGGCGGTCAGCCAGCCGCCGCGCAGGCCGCGCAGGCCCGTCACGACGATCGCCGCGCCGAGCACCGCGACGGCGATCGCGAGCCAGAGCGGCCACAGCGGCCAGGCCAGACCGCCCGCCACGTCGGCGGCCAGCAGGCCGGCGCCGAGCAGCAGCACGATCCCGAGCACGACACCGACCGTCCCGCCGCCGGCGGCGCGCCGCGGCCGCGGTCCCGGCGGGGGCGGCGGCGCATACCCGCCCGTGGGTGCGGTGTGCGCCGTGGGGGCCGCGGGTCCGGGGGACGACGGCGTCGCGCCGGGCGTCGTCGTCGGTGCGGGGGCGTAGTGCACGCGGGGCGCCGGGGTGAATCCCTCGGCGGCGTGGGTGGCCGGGTCCCAGCCCGTCGACGGGTCGGACGTGTGCTCGACCGTCGGCGCCGCCGTCGGTGCCGCGCCCGGTGCTCCGGGAGCGGGGCCGGGGCGCGCGTCGCTCCGGCGGGAGCGGACCAGCTTGACGATCAGCCACACGACGGCGACCCAGAACGCGATCCAGAACAGCGCGGCGACCCACTCGGCGGGTCCGCCCCACCAGGGCCAGAACCCGCCGCCTCCGACCAGCCCGAGGAGGACGGCGAGGCCGGCGCCGACGATCGCGACGTCGAACGTGCCCCGGACGGTCTCCTGCAGGTGGATGCGACCGTCGGAGCGTTCCGGCAGCAGCGCCCAGGCGATGCCGTACAGCACCAGGCCCGCACCGGCGACGAAGACACTGAGGATCAGCAGTCCGCGCACCAGCAGGGGGTCGAGGCCGAACCGGTCGGCCACGCCGGCGGCGACGCCGCCGATCCAGCGGTCGTCGGACCGGGTGACGCCGATACGGCGCACCGAGTCGAAGAAGCCGTCGCCGGCCGGGGGCGGGGGCGGCGCGTCGCCGGCCGCCCCCGCGGGGTGGGTCCCCTGCGGGGGAGGGGTGTCGTTCGTGGTCATGCCACCATCCTGGTCGTCGCCCGGTCCGCGGGGTATCGGGTGGTCCCCTGAGATGCACCCTGAAACCGGGGGTGCCGGCCCCTCAGGTCGGCGCGGCAGCGCCCCTGACGTGCCACGATCAGGGGGTGAGCCCGTCCCCGCCCTTCCGCCTGCCGCTGCGCCGCCCCCGCCGGGGCCGGTGGTTGGGCGGGGTCTGTGCCGGCCTGGCGGCCCACCTGGGCGTGCCGGTCGCGGTGGTGCGCGCGGCGATCGTGGTGCTGACGTTCCTCGGCGGCACCGGGGCGGTCCTCTACGTGTTCTGGTGGGTGACGATCCCGGCCGGGGACCCCCACGACACCGCCGCCGAGACCCGGCCCGCCGCCGTCGCGCGGCTCGCACCCCGGTTGCGGCGCAGCGGCGCCGTGCAGGACCTCTCGCGGCGCGACGTCGGGATCGGGCTCGCGCTGCTGGTCGGCGCGGCGCTCCTGGTCGCGGTCCGGGCCGGCTGGGACCTGCCCTCGACATGGCTGCCGCTGCTCATCGTCGCCGGTGGCGCGGCGCTGGCGTGGAGCCAGCTCGACGCCGTGCAGCGGGCCCGGGCGTCGGGGGAGCCGACGTCCCGCTCGGGGATGCTGCTCCGGCTCGCCGGGGGGCTGGTGCTGGTCACCGCGGGCGTGCTGCTGCTGTTCGTCCAGGGCACGCCCCCTGCCGAGCTGCTGACCGTCATCCTGGCCTCGCTGGCGGTGCTCGTGGGCGTGGCGCTCGTGCTGGCGCCCTGGTGGTTGCGGCTGGTGCGCGAGCTGGGCGACGAGCGGGCCGCGCGGGCGCGCGAGGCCGAGCGCGCCGACATCGCCGCCCACCTGCACGACTCGGTGCTGCAGACCCTGTCCCTGATCCGGGCGCGCGCCGGGGACGCCGCGGAGGTGACCCGCATGGCCCGTGCCCAGGAGCGCGAGCTGCGCGAGTGGCTCTACGACGACCGCCCTGCGGCGGGCACGTCCCTGGCCGCCGAGCTGCGCACCCTCGTCGGGGAGGTGGAGGACGGCCGCGCGGTCGAGATCGAGCACGTCGTCGTCGGCGACTGCCCGCCGACCGAGGCGACCACCGCGCTGCTGCAGGCGACCCGTGAGGCGCTCGTGAACGCCGTCGTGCACGGGGCGCCGCCGGTGACCGTCTACCTGGAGGTGACGGACACCGTCGAGGTGTTCGTCCGCGACCGGGGCGACGGGTTCGACCCGGAGACGATCGCCCCCGACCGGTTCGGGGTGCGCGAGTCCATCCTCGGTCGGGTCCGACGGCGCGGCGGCACCGCCGAGGTCGTCAGCCGGCCGGGGTGGGGCACCGAGGTGCGCCTGTGCGTCCCGATGACCGCAGCAACCAGCGCGTCGCCGGCCTCGGCCGGGTCCGCGCCCGAGACCGAAGGAGCCCGACCGTGACCGAGAGCCCCGCGCCGGAGAACCCTGTCGTGCCGGTTCCTGTGCCCGTCGTCCTGGTCGACGACCACCACATGTTCCGCACCGGCGTGCGTGCCAGCCTCGACGCGCGGGTGCGCGTCGTCGGGGAGGCCGCCGACGTCGAGGAGGCGGTCGCCGTGGTGCACGCCGAGCGCCCGCCGGTGGTGCTGCTCGACGTGCACCTGCCCGGCGGCAACGGGGGCGGCGGCGCCGAGGTGGTGCGCCGCTGCGCCGACCTGAACGGCACCACGCGGTTCCTCGCGCTGTCCGTGTCCGACGCCGCGGAGGACGTCGTGGCGGTGATCCGGGCCGGCGCCCGCGGTTACGTCACCAAGAACATCTCGGCGTCCGACCTGTCCGGTGCCGTGGTGCGCGTCGCCGGAGGGGACGCGGTGTTCTCGCCGCGGCTGGCCGGGTTCGTGCTCGACGCGTTCGGCACCGCCGCGGGCGACGTGGCCGTGGCCGACGACGAGCTCGACCGACTCTCGAAGCGCGAGCAGGAGGTCATGCGGCTCATCGCCCGCGGCTACACCTACCGCGAGGTCGCGAGCGACCTGTTCATCTCCGTCAAGACGGTCGAGACCCACGTGTCCGCCGTGCTGCGCAAGCTGCAGCTCTCGAACCGCAACGAGCTCACGCGGTGGGCGGCGGCACGGCGGTTGCTGTAGCGGCGGCGCCGTCTCCCGGGTGGCCTATCCCAGGGCGTCGGCGAGTATCGCCGGGCGCTACGGCAGTGCGGCGCGGTAGCGGTCGACCACGATGCCGACCAGCTCGTCCGGGGCCGCGGCGTCGGGCAGCAGCAGGGGAGCGGTGGTCACGTCGCCGCCCGCCTTCTCGGCCAGGGTCTGGAAGTAGCCGGGCGCGATGAGGTAGCTCGCGGTGACGATGCGGGCGCCCGGGTGCTCAAGGCGCACCGAGCCGACGACGTCGCCGAGCTGCGGGGTGGCGTTCGCGATGTAGCCGACACGGACCGGGTGTCCGGTGCGCTCGGCGAGCAGGGCTCCGGTGCGCTCGCAGTCGGCCACCGCCCGCGCGTCCGACGACCCGGCGGCGGCGAGCACGATCACGTCCCCCTCGGCGAGCCCGGCCTCGTGGAGCCGCCGCGTGAGCAGGTCCACGAGGCGGGTGTCGGGACCGAGCGCCCCGCCGAGCCGGACGGCGATCCCGTCGGCGAGCGCGGCGTCGACGTCCTCGCGTAGGTCGACGTGGACGTGGAACCCGGCGGACAGCAGCAGCGGGACCAGCACGGTGGAGGTCTCCCGCAGCTCGTCGAGGCAGGCGGGCACGTCGGGCTGCTGGACGTCCACGAACCCGCCGCGCACCGGCGCCTCGTCGTCGAGCCGTGCGGCGACGGCGTCGACCAGTCCGGCGACGGCGGCCGCCCCGGTGGCGGACGACGTGCCGTGGGAGATGGCGAGCAGGGTCGGTGCGGGCATGCCCTCCACGCTACGCGGCGCGTGGTACGTGCGGGTGTCACCGACGTGTCGGTCTGTCACGGTGTGCTCACAGCGCCGCCCGCGGCGACGTGAGCCGCCCAGGCGGGCGCCAGGCGCACCACGTCGCCGACGACCGTCACGGCCGGCGGGCGGACGCCCGCCGCGGCGGCACGGTCGCCGATGTCGGCCAAGGTGCCGACCGTCGCCCGCTCACGCGGGCCATAGCCGTCCTCGACGACGGCGACCGGGGTGTCGGCGGGTCGACCGGCCGCGACCAGCGCCGCGGCCGTCGCCGCGAGGCGCGTCACGCCCATGAGCAGCACGAGGGTGTGCTGCGGCCCGCCCGGGACGGAGTCCACCGCCTCGTGCGCGGTCAGCACGCTGAATCCCGCCGCGACCCCGCGGTGCGTGACCGGGATGCCGACGGCGGCGGGCACGGAGACGGCGGACGTCACCCCGGGCACCACCTCCACCTCGATGCCCGCGGCGCGGCACGCCGCGAGCTCCTCGCCGCCCCGGCCGAACACGTACGGGTCCCCGCCCTTGAGGCGGACCACGTCCCGGCCGGCGGACGCGTGCTCGACGAGCAGCTCGTTGATGCGCTCCTGCGGCACCGGATGGTTGCCGGCGGTCTTGCCGACGTCGATCACCTCGACGTCGTCGGCGAGCGTGTCGAGCAGCGCGCGGGGGCCGAGCCGGTCCACCACGACGACGTCGGCGCTCGCCAGGAGCCGGCGCCCCCGGCCGGTGACCAGCCCGGTGGCGCCGGGGCCGCCGCCGACGAGCGCGACCCACCCGGGCCGGGTGCCGCCGTCGGCCGCCGGAGCGGTCGGGCGCCCCCGGCGCAGCGGCAGCTCGCCCGCCTCCAGCGCGGCGGCGATCCCGTCGCGCAGGCGCACGGCGCGGCGCGGGTCCCGCCCGGCGTGCACCGCCGTGACGAGCTCACCGCCGGAGCCGTCGGGCGCCGCCGTGCGGGCCACGGCCGGGACCCAGGCGGAGGCTGCCTCGGCGTCCGAGGCGACCACGCAGAACGTCTGCCGCGCCTCGGCGTCGGCGGCCACCGCGCGGTCCACGGCGGGCACCCCCGTCGCGGTGTGCACGAGCCAGGCGCCGTCCAGGTCGCCCGGGGCGTACTCGCGCGCCACGTGCTCGAGGTCGCCCGCGGCCGCCCGGTCGGCGAGCTCGTCGACGACGTCGGGGGCCACCACCCGCACGCGGGCCCCGGCGTCGAGCAGGCCGCCCGCACGCCGGGACGCGACCGGCCCGCCGCCGACCACGACGACGAGCCGGCCGCGCACGCGCAGGCCCAGCGGATACAGGTCACTCATGCTCGGATCCTCGCGCGGACGACTCAGATGTGCAGGCCGCACTCGGACTTGTCCACCCCGGACCAGCGGCCGGCGCGGGCGTCCTCCCCGGCGCTGACGCGGCGGGTGCACGGCTCGCAGCCGATCGACGGGTAGCCGTCGTTGAGCAGCGGGTTGACGGTCAGGCCGTGGCGCAGGGCGTAGCCGACGAGCTCGTCGTCGCTCCAGGCCGCGATCGGGTTGATCTTGACCAGGTTGTTCGACGCGTCCCAGGAGACCAGCTCCGCCTTCGCCCGGGAGCCCGAGTCCGCGCGCCGCACGCCCGTGGCCCACGCCTCGTACCCGGACAGCACCCGACGCATCGGTTCGACCTTGCGCATGCGGCAGCACGCCTCGGGGTCGCGGGCGAACAGGTCCGGCCCGTAGGCCTCGTCCTGCTCGGCCACGGACAGCAGCGGACGCACGTCCACGACCGTCACGTCGAGGGAGTGCGCGACGGCGTCGCGGGTGCCCAGCGTCTCGGCGAAGTGGTAGCCGGTCTCGCCGAACAGCACGTCCACCCACGGCAGCTGCTCGGCGACCAGCGCGGACAGCACCGAGTCGGTCATCGAGGAGGCCACCGCGAGCGAGTCGCCGAACTGCTCGACGGCCCAGGCGATCACCTCGTGCGCCGTCGCCTCGTCCGCCGAGCCCGGGCCGGAACCACCCAGCTCGCGCCGGCCGCGCTCGGCGATCTGCGACAGCTCGGCGTCGGAGCGGCGGCGGCGCTCGCGGCCGTCCACACGGGCGTTGCGGCGCGCGCGGGACATCTCGCGCTCCGCGGCCCGACGGCGGGCCTCGGCGGCCGTGCCGGCCAGCGGGGACGCCCCGGCCGGGGAGGCCACCGACGACGTGGGCCCGACGCCGAGGGAGACGGACACGGCTGTCACTGCAAGGCCTCCTCGTCGGCGCGGTGCGCCCACTCGGCGAACGACTCGTCGTCGGCACGCGCGTCGGAGTAGCGGCGCACGACCCGCTCGACGTAGTCGCCGAGCTCGGTGGCCGGCACCTTCAGGCCGCGCACGGTGCGGCCGAGCCCGCCGGCGTCCTGCCCGCGGCCGGCCAGGCTGCCGCCCAGGTGCACCTGGAAGCCCGGCATCTGCTCGCCGTCGACCGTGATGATCTGCCCCTTGAGGCCGATGTCCGCCGTCTGGATGCGGGCGCACGAGTTGGGGCACCCGTTGACGTTGAGCGAGATCGGGCGGTCGAGCTGCTCGGTCACCTCGCCGAGGCGCTCCTCGAGCTCGCCGATGACGCGGGCGGCGGTGTCCTTGGTGTCCACGATGGCGAGCTTGCAGAACTCGATGCCGGTGCACGCGATCGTGTTGCGGCGGAACAGGCTCGGGCGGGCGGTCAGGCCGAGGGGCTCGAGGCCGTCGACGAGCTCGTCGACGCGGTCGGCGGGCACGCCCAGGATCACCACCTTCTGGTGGGCGGTCAGCCGGGCCGAGCGGGCCCCGACCGACTCGATCAGTTCGGCCAGCCCCGTCAGGGTGCCGCCGCCGACCCTGCCGACGACCGGGGCCGCGCCGACGTAGAAGTCGCCGTCCTTCTGCTCGTGGACGCCCACGTGGTCGCCCGGTCGGGTCGCCGGTGCCGGGGGCGGGCCGTCCGGCAGGGTGTGGCCGAGGTACTCGGACTCGAGAACTTCCCGGAACTTGTCGACGCCCCAGTCCTTGAGCAGGAACTTCAGGCGGGCCTTGTTGCGCAGCCGGCGGTAGCCGTAGTCGCGGAAGATCCGGATGACGCCGTGCCAGACGTCGGGAGCCTGCTCGGCGGTGACGAAGACGCCGAGACGCTCGCCGAGCCGCGGGGCGGTGGACAGGCCGCCGCCGACCCACAGGTCGAAGCCGGCGCCGAGCTCGGGGTGCTCGACCCCGACGAGCGAGATGTCGTTGATCTCGTGCACGACGTCGAGGCTCGGGTGGCCCGAGATGGCCGTCTTGAACTTGCGCGGCAGGTTCGCCAGGGCGGGGTCGCCGATGTAGCGACGCTTGATCTCGTCGATGACGGGCGTGGCGTCGATGATCTCGTCGGAGGCGATCCCGGCGACCGGGCTGCCGAGGAACGCGCGGGGGGAGTCGCCGCAGGCGGTGGTGGTCTCCAGCCCCACGGTGTCGAGGCGGCGCCAGATCTCGGGCATCGCCTCGACCTCGATCCAGTGGTACTGGATGTTCTGGCGGTCGGTGATGTCGGCGGTGCCGCGGCCGAACTCGTCGGAGATCTCCCCGAGGACGCGCAGCGCGGCGGGGGTCAGCTCGGCGCCGTCCGTGCGGACGCGGAGCATGAAGTAGCGGTCCTCGAGCTCGTGCGGCTCGAGCGTGGCGGTGCGGCCGCCGTCGATCCCGGGCTTGCGCTGGGTGTACAGGCCCCACCAGCGGAAACGGCCGTGCAGGTCGTCGTCGGTGATGGAGTCGAAACCCTCGTGGGCGTAGACGTTCTCGATGCGCTCGCGCACCTCGAGCGGCGGGCCCTCCTGCTTGAAGACCTCGTTGTGGTTCAGCGGCGCGTCGCCGTCGATCTTCCACTGGCCGTTCGGCTTGGGTGCGCGGGCGGGGCGGGCCGGACGGGCGGGAGCGTCCTGGGCCGCGGGGGTGGTGGTCTGCGTCGTCATCTGGGGGGAGTTCCTCGGGTCCTCGGGTGCGGGACGCGCGACGACGGGGGCTCAGCGGGGGTGGGCCGAGACCGACGGCGCGCGCCGGTGCTCAGGTCCGCGGGGTGCGGTGGGGGCTGAGGTGGGGCGCGATCAGCGACAGCAGCACTGACAGCTGCACATGCGCATGTGCATCGGGCGTGCGGCCGTGGCACGACGGGTCGTCGTGCGGAGGTGGGGCGCAGCCGTGGTCATGGGGGTGATTCTAACCCGGGCCGATCGCCTCGCGAAACCCCCGGTCCGCATCGTGGGACGAGATGCCACGGGGTGAGACGGCAGTGCTGCCCCGGCGTCGGTTTCTGACAGCGGCGTCATCTCGATAGGCTGACGACCATGGAGTTCCTCTACAACGTCCTCGCCGTGCTGCACTTCGTCGGCTGGGCGATCGTCCTCGGCGGGTACCTCGCCTCCCTGCGCTCCCCGGACCTGTACCGCGGCGTCTTCCACGGCGCGCTGTCGGCGCTGGTCGGCGGTATCGGCATGGTCGGCGTGGCCGAGGCGAGCGGGATGTGGGACGACGGCGGCCCCGACATGGCGAAGATCGGCGTGAAGCTGGCCGTCGCGCTGGTCATCAGCGTCCTGGCGTTCGTCGCCAAGCGCCAGGGCAGCAAGGGCGACAACGGCACCGGCGCCGTCACCCCCGGCCTCAAGCACACGATCGGCGGCCTGACGCTGGTCAACATCGTCGTCGCCGTCTTCTGGTGAACCTCCTCCGCACGCCCCGCCGCACGACCTGCCGCGCCGCGGCCGCGCGCCGCCCGTGAGCGTCCTGGCCGAGGTGCTCGTCGGCCTCGCGATCGCCGTCGGGCTCGTCGGTATCGTCGTCCAGGTCCTGCCGGGCAACGCGCTGGTCCTCGGCGCGATCCTGGTGTGGGCCTGGACGACCGGAGGCGCCACCGCCTGGGTGTGCTTCGCCGTCGCCGCGCTCCTGATCGCCCTGGCCGAGACGGGCAACTGGCTCGTGGCCGGCCGGCACATGCGTCGGGCCGAGGTGCCGTGGTCCACCCTCGCCGTGGGCGGCGTCGCCGGCATCGTGGGCTTCTTCGTGGTGCCTGTCGTGGGGCTGTTCCTGTTCTTCACGCTCGCGGTGCTGGTCGTGGAGTACCTGCGCCGCCGCGACCGCGCGGCGGCCTGGCGGGCCACCGTCGCCGCCCTGCAGGCCACCGCCATCACCATCGGCATCCAGCTCCTCGGCGGGCTGCTCGCCACCGCCACGTGGATCGTCGGGCTCTGGCTGACCTGACGTCGGGCACGGCGGGCGGTCCGCCGGAAGCAGCCACCGGAAGCGTCCGCGGGAATCAGACGCCCGCCGTGTGACGATGTCGGCGTGGAGATCCTGACCCGCCGGCTCGACGAGCTCGCCCCCCGCACCGTGTTCGACCTGTGCCGCCTGCGCCAGGACGTGTTCGTCGTCGAGCAGGACTGCGCCTACCCGGACCTCGACGACCGCGACCTCGAGCCCGGTACCCGGCACGTCGTGCTCGTCGACGACGACGGGGTGGCCGCCACGGCGCGGGTGCTCGACGACGACGACGTCCAGCGCGTCGGGCGCGTGGTCTGCCACCCCCGCGTGCGCGGCACGGGCGCGTCCGGCGACCTGATGCGCGCGGCCCTCGACGCCGCCGCGGCGGCCGACCCGACCGCCGACGTCGTCCTCGGTGCCCAGTCGCCGCTCGTCGACTTCTACGGCCGCTTCGGGTTCGTCCCGGACGGCCCCGAGTACCTCGAGGACGGCATCCCGCACACTCCGATGCGCCGGTCAGCCGAGGTCGATGCGCAGCGACGGTGACGGCGAGGGCGACACCGCGGGCACCTGCTCGACCTGCACGGGCGTGACCGCGACCTCGACGGCGTAGGAGCCGCCGAGCGCGTCGTCCAGGTCCGACTGCAGGTCGGACGTCGAGGGGACGTCGTCGGGGGAGCCCGACAGCTCGACCCGCACGGAGTCGCCCGACACGCTGACGGATCCGAGCTCCAGCGCGGAGTCGTCGGGCAGCCAGTCGTCCACCACGTCCTGCGCGGTGCGCTGCTGGGCCGAGGTGGTCAGCAGGCCGTTCGTCGTCAGCAGCAGCGGCAGCAGGATGAAGAGGGCGGCCGTGACGAACGGCGTGAGGGTGAACAGGATGCGCCGGGCGTCGCGGCGCAGGCTGCGGGGGTCGGCGACCCCCGCGAGGACGAACACGACCGCCGCCGCCAGCACGATCGAGACGAAGTTGGTGGCGAACAGCAGCAGCGCCCCGAACGCGTCCTCCAGGCGGTTGTCGCTCAGCGCGACCCCGACCACCGACAACGGGGGCACGAGGGCGACGGCGATCGCGACGCCACCGAGGGAGGCCGCCACCCGGCGGTCGACCGTCGCGAACGCGCCCGCCGCACCGGCGGCCAGCGCGATGAGCATGTCCAGCAGGGTGGGGTCCACGCGCGAGGTGATCTGGCTGTTCGTGTCGAAGGGCACGACGATCGGCACCCAGGAGGCGAGGACGAACGCGACGCCGACGGCGACCACCGTGCCGCCCAGGATGAGGGCCAGCGACCGGACCGCCCGGTACGCCCAGCCGCTGACCAGCGCCGCCGACAGCCCCAGGATCGGCGTCATCAGGGGTGCGACGAGCATCGCGCCGATGACCACCGCGGTGGAGTCCTGCAGCACCGCGAGGGTGGCGATGCACACGCTGAGCACCAGCATGGTCCACCAGGCGACCTGCTTGGCCGCCATCTCGGGACGCTCGAGGTAGAGCTGGTCGGCGAGCAGGGTGCGACGCTTCGGGCCCACGTCGACGTGCTCGACCCACGACCACAGGATCTCCGTGAACGACGGGTACAGGCCGTCCGGGGCGGGGATCGAGCCCGAGGCGACCCGGTAGCCGTAGGCCAGCGTGATCGTGCCGCCGAAGATGGCCACGGCACCGACCACCGCGGCGATCCAGTCGACGTAGGCGCCGGGCGCCGCGAGGATCAGCACGGAGAACGCCAGCCCGACGCCCCCGCTCGCGAACCGGGGCGCCCGCCGCGACCGGTCGCGGCTGAACACCGCGAGCAGCAGGGTGAGCAGGCTGCGGAACAGCAGGTAGATGCCGCCCAGCAGGATCGTCGCGGCCAGCGCCGCGCGGGCCGAGAGCAGGAAGACCAGCGCCAGGGCGACCGACGCCAGGCCGCGCACCGCCGCCGTGACGCGACCCGAGGTGCGCACGTGCCGGCGTCGGGCGGTGGTCCACAGGTCGTTGACGCCGGAGGCCAGCAGGCCGACACCGACCACGGTCTCCGTGAGCCCGTGCGACAGGGCCGGCACCAGCACCAGCACCAGGCCGACCGCGAGCGCGACGGCGCCGCCGAGCGTGGAGGGGTTGACCAGCCGCGCGGGGTGGGCGAGCAGCTCACGCGCGGACGCCGGGCGGGCTGCGGGACCCGCGGCGGGCTCGGTGCGACTCATGGCCAGACGATATCCGGCCACGTCACCACCGGCGCGCCGTCGGTGTCGGCGCCAGCGCCTAGGCTTGGTCCGCCATGACTTCGCTCTTCGACAGCCTGTCCCTGCCCGGCCTCGACCCCGCCCCGGCGGGCGACACGGCGCGCCTGCCGACCACGGCGCCGCGGTGGGACGACGACGGCGCGCCGGACTGGGTGCCGCGGCGTGCGGTCGGCCGGGAGGCCGCGCCCGACGACGGCCGGGACGAGGCCGCGGACGCGCTGCTGGAGGGGCTCAACGCGCCGCAGCGGGACGCCGTCGTGCACGCGGGGTCCCCGCTGCTCATCGTGGCCGGCGCCGGGTCGGGCAAGACGCGGGTGCTCACCCACCGGATCGCCCACCTGCTCGCCACCCGGCGGGCGCGGCCGGGCCAGATCCTGGCGATCACCTTCACCAACAAGGCCGCGGCCGAGATGCGCGAGAGGGTCGAGCAGCTCGTCGGCCCGGCCGCCCAGCGCATGTGGGTCTCCACGTTCCACTCCGCGTGCGTGCGCATCCTGCGGCGCGAGGCCAAGACCCTCGGCCTGCGGTCCAGCTTCTCGATCTACGACGCCGCGGACTCCCAGCGCCTCATCACGCTGGTGTGCCGCGAGCTGGACCTGGACACCAAGAAGTACCCGGCGCGGTCCCTGGCCCACAAGATCAGCGACCTGAAGAACGAGCTGATCGACCCCGACGCCTACGCGCAGTCCTCCGGCGCGGACGCCACCGAGGAGGGCTGGCGGGAGCGCGCGCTGGCCGGTGGTGGCATCGCCGACCCGTCCGTGCCGGCGTTCGACACGGTGCTGGCCGACGTCTACCGGCGCTACCAGGCGCGCCTCGCCCAGGCGAACGCCCTGGACTTCGACGACATCATCATGACCACCGTCAACCTGCTGCAGGCGTTCCCGAACGTCGCCGAGCACTACCGCCGCCGGTTCCGGCACGTGCTGGTCGACGAGTACCAGGACACCAACCATGCGCAGTACGTCCTGGTGCGCGAGCTCGTCGGCGTCCCGGCGAGGAGTGAGCTCGCGAGCCCCGCAGTCCGGGCGCCAGAGGGATCCGCGCCGGGTGACGTGGCCCTCGACCCGGCCGAGCTGACCGTCGTCGGCGACGCCGACCAGTCCATCTATGCGTTCCGCGGCGCCACCATCCGCAACATCGTCGAGTTCGAGCAGGACTACCCGGACGCGACGACGATCCTGCTGGAGCAGAACTACCGCTCCACCCAGAGCATCCTGTCGGCGGCCAACGCGGTCATCGCGCGCAACCCCGAGCGGCGGCCCAAGCGGTTGTGGACCGACGCGGGCGCCGGCGCGCAGATCGTCGGCTACGTGGCCGACGACGAGCACCACGAGGCCCGGTTCGTCGCCGAGGAGGTCGACCGTCTCGGCGACACGGCTGGAGTCCGGCCGGGCGACGTCGCGATCTTCTACCGCACCAACGCCCAGTCCCGGGCGCTCGAGGAGGTGCTGATCCGCGTGGGGCTGCCGTACAAGGTGGTCGGCGGCACCCGCTTCTACGAGCGCAAGGAGATCAAGGACGCCGTCGCCTACCTGCGCGCGCTGGCCAACCCGGACGACGACGTCTCCCAGCGCCGGGTGCTCAACGTGCCCAAGCGCGGGCTGGGCGACAAGGCCGAGTCGCTCGTGGCCGGTTTCGCCGACGGCGAGCGGATCTCCTTCGGGGCCGCGCTGCAGCGGATCGACGAGATCCCGGGCATGACGACGCGCACCCTCAAGCCGTTGCGCACCTTCGCCGCGATGATGTCCGAGCTGCAGGCGATGGTCGACGACGGCGCCACCCCGGCCGAGATCCTCGGCGCGGTGCTCGACCGCACCGGCTACCTCGCCGAGCTGCGCGCCAGCGACGACCCGCAGGACGCCACGCGGGTCGAGAACCTCGCCGAGCTGCACGCCGTGGCCGCCGAGTTCACCGAGGCCGACCCCGAGGGCGACCTGGCGGACTTCCTGGAGCGGGTGTCCCTGGTGGCGGACGCCGACCAGATCCCCGACGAGGACGTCGCCGACGGCGGCGCGGAGCACGAGCACGAGGACGAGCCCGCCGAGGACCCGGGCGTCATCACGCTGATGACGCTGCACACCGCCAAGGGCCTCGAGTTCCCCGTCGTGTTCCTCACCGGCATGGAGGACGGCACGTTCCCGCACACGCGTTCGCTGCACGACGACGCCGAGCTCGCCGAGGAGCGTCGGCTCGCCTACGTGGGGATCACCCGGGCGCGCGAACGGCTGTACCTGTCGCGGGCCGGCACCCGGTCGGCGTTCGGGATGGCCAACGAGTTCCCGCCGTCGCGGTTTCTCGACGAGATCCCCGCCGAGCTCCTCGACTGGCGCCGCCTCGAGTCCTCGACGCAGACGCTGCGGCGCGGCGGGTCGGCCTGGGGAGCGTACGGCGGGCCGCGGGCCGGCCGGGGCGGCTCGGGGGGCTCGTCGTGGGCCGAGCGCCGTGGCGCCGCGGGTGAGCGGCGCGGCACCGGGGGCCGTGCGGCCACGCGGGCGCCGTCGTCGGGCGGAAGCACGGGAGCGACCTTCGGGTCGGCCACCCCGCGCCAGGACACCGACATCCCGTCGCTGGCGGTCGGGGACAAGGTCACCCACGACGCCTACGGGATGGGCACGGTGATCGGTGTGGAGGGCGCCGGGCACAACGCGGTGGCGAAGATCGACTTCGGCGCGGACGGCACCAAGCGCCTGCTGCTGCGGTTCAGCCCCGTCACCAAGCTCTGACCCCTGTGGAATCCGTCACGTCCAGCGGGCAGAATGCCCCTGGGCGTAGGTGCCGCGGAGCGCGCGCACTACTCTGGAACGCGGATGTCTTGACGTCGAGACATCCCTCCGGCCGGCCTCTGCCGACCCAGGGGCACAACCGATGGAAGGACGCAGCAGGGTGGACCTGTTCGAATACCAGGCTCGCGACATCTTCGAGAAGCACGGCGTCCCCGTGCTCGGGGGCGTCGTCGCGACGACGCCCGAGGAGGCTCGCGCAGGCGCAGAGAAGCTCGGCGGCGGAACGGTCGTCGTCAAGGCCCAGGTCAAGATCGGCGGCCGCGGCAAGGCCGGAGGCGTCAAGCTGGCGCACTCGCCGGAGGAGGCCGCGCAGAAGGCCTCCGAGATCCTCGGCATGGACATCAAGGGCCACACGGTCCACCGCGTGATGATCGCCGCGGGCGCCCAGATCGCCGAGGAGTACTACTTCTCGGTGCTGCTGGACCGCGCGAACCGCAACTACCTGGCGATGTGCTCCGTCGAGGGCGGTGTCGAGATCGAGGAGCTCGCCGTCGAGCGTCCCGAGGCGCTGGCCAAGGTCGCGGTCGACCCGGCCGTGGGCATCGACGCGGCCAAGGCCGCCGAGATCGTCGAGGCCGCCGGCTTCGAGGCCGACGTCAAGGACAAGGTCGCCGAGGCCATCCAGAAGCTGTGGACGGTGTTCTCGGAGGAGGACGCCACCCTCGTCGAGGTCAACCCGCTGGTCAAGACCGAGCAGGGCGACATCATCGCCCTGGACGGCAAGGTCACGCTCGACGCCAACGCGGACTTCCGGCACCCGGAGCACGCCGAGCTCGAGGACTCCGCGGCCACCGACCCGCTGGAGGCCAAGGCCAAGGAGCACGACCTCAACTACGTCAAGCTCGACGGCGAGGTCGGCATTATCGGCAACGGTGCGGGCCTGGTCATGTCCACGCTCGACGTCGTCGCGTACGCCGGCGAGGACCACGGCGGCGTCAAGCCCGCCAACTTCCTCGACATCGGTGGCGGCGCCAACGCCCAGGTCATGGCCGCCGGTCTCGACGTCATCCTGAACGACGACCAGGTCAAGTCGGTGTTCGTCAACGTCTTCGGCGGCATCACCGCCTGCGACGAGGTCGCCAAGGGCATCGTCGGCGCGCTGGAGATCCTCGGCGACGAGGCCTCCAAGCCGCTGGTCGTCCGCCTGGACGGCAACAGCGTCGAGAAGGGTCGCGCGATCCTCGCGGAGGCGAACCACCCCCTCGTGACCCTTGCCGAGACCATGGACGGCGGCGCCGACAAGGCAGCCGAGCTGGCCAACGCCTGAGACGCCGGAAAGCGAAGAGACACAGACATGTCGATCTACCTGAACTCCGACTCCAAGATCATCGTCCAGGGCATCACCGGCGGGATGGGTGCCAAGCACACCGCCCTCATGCTCGACGCGGCCTCCACCATCGTCGGCGGCGTCAACGCGCGCAAGGCCGGCCAGACGGTCGACCACACCGACCACGAGGGCAACCCCGTCATCCTGCCGGTGTTCGGCACGGTGTCCGAGGCCATGTCCGAGACGGGCGCGAACGTCTCGGTCGTGTTCGTCCCGCCGGCGTTCACCAAGGACGCCTGCATCGAGGCGATCGACGCGGGCATCGAGCTGCTCGTCGTCATCACCGAGGGCGTGCCGGTCCAGGACACCGCCGAGGTGTTCGCCTACCTCGAGGGCAAGTCCACCCGGATGATCGGGCCGAACTGCCCCGGCATCATCACCCCGGGCGAGTCGCTGGCCGGCATCACCCCGCACACCATCACCGACTCCGGCCCCATCGGCCTGGTGTCCAAGTCGGGCACGCTGACCTACCAGATGATGTACGAGCTGCGGGACTTCGGGTTCTCCACCGCCATCGGCATCGGCGGCGACCCGGTCATCGGCACCACGCACATCGACGCGCTCGAGGCGTTCGAGAACGACCCCGACACGAAGGCGATCGTCATGATCGGCGAGATCGGCGGCGACGCCGAGGAGCGTGCGGCGGCGTACATCAAGGACCACGTGACCAAGCCGGTCGTCGGCTACGTCGCGGGCTTCACCGCCCCGGAGGGCAAGACGATGGGCCACGCCGGCGCCATCGTGTCCGGCTCGTCCGGCACCGCGCAGGCCAAGAAGGAGGCCCTCGAGGCCGTGGGCGTGAAGGTCGGCAAGACGCCGTCCGAGACCGCCCAGCTCATGCGGGAGATCCTGCAGAGCGCCTGATCCGCGATCCGTCGCGAGACGCCCGCCCCACCGGTCCGCCGGCGGGGCGGGCGTCGTCGTCCCCGGCGTGGCACGTCCGACGGCGGCGGTCCGGCGGGGGACCATGACCGCGTGAGTGCTTCCTCCCGGACGAGTCCCCGCGTCGTCGAGCCGACCGCTCCCGGCCGGGTCCGGGAACGGTTCGCCCTGGCGTCCTCCGGGGTGTGGGCCGCGTTGCAGGCGTTCGGGCTGTCCTACGCGGTCGTCGCGCTGCTCGCGGTCACCGCAGTGCTGGACGCACCCAACGCGGCCGGGTCCGACGGCGGTCTGAGCGCAGGCGTCTCGGTGGCGACGGGCCTGTGGCTGCTCGGGCACGGCGTGCCCCTGTCCGCCGGTGGCGCGACGGTCACCGTCGTCCCCCTGGGGATCACGGCGCTGGCGCTGTTCACCCTGCACGTCGCCGCCAAGCGCTCGGCCGTGCCGACGCTCGCCGCCTGGATCGGCGGGACCACCACCTACACGGCCGCGACCGCAGGTCTCGCCGTGGCCCTGGACCTCGGTGCAACGGCCGCGACCGGCGGATGGTCGGACATCGCCCTCCAGGTGGCCGCCGCGCTGGCGGGCGGCGCGCTCCTCGGTGGCGGCGGTCTGGCCCTCGGGATGTTCTCCGCGCCGGACGGGCCGCTGCTCGCCGGCATGACGCCCCGGCTCGACCCCTACCTGCCGGACACCCTGCGGCTCGGCCTGCGGGCCGGCGTCGTCGGTGCGGCGCTGCTCGTGGGCCTGGGCGGGCTGCTGACCGCGGTGTGGCTGGTCGTCGGGAGCGCCGCCGCGGGCGACGTCGCCGCAGGCCTCGGGGCCGGCTGGGTCGGCACCGTGGTGCTCGGACTCGCGCAGGCGGTCCTGGTGCCCAACCTCGTCGTCTGGGCGACGGCCTGGCTCGCCGGCCCCGGGTTCGCCGTCGGCACGGAGTCGGTGTTCTCGCCGGCGGTGACCGAGGCCGGCGCGCTCCCGGCGCTCCCGCTGCTGGGAGCGCTGCCCGGACCGGACTGGAGCACGCCGTACGCCGTCTGGGCCCCCGCGCTCGTGGTCGCGTGCGGTGCCGCCGCCGGATGGTTCGCGTGGCGTCAGCTCGAACCGGCGCTCGTGCGGGTCCTGGACCTGGCGTGGATCGCGGGCGGCACGGCGCTCGCCGCCGGCGGCGCGACGGCCCTGCTCCAGTGGTCGGCCGGGGGCGCCGTCGGGGCGGACCACCTCGCCACGGTCGGGGCCGACCCGTGGGTGACCGCCGGGCTCGTCGCCGCCGAGATCGGCGGGGGAGCGGCGCTGGTGCTCGCCGTCGCGCTCGGCCGCCGGCGGTGGGGCGAGCGGTAGCCGGCCGGACCGCAGCGCCGTCCGGTCCACGTAGGGTGTGTGCGTGCAGACTCCCTCCGGCCATCTCGTGGATCCGGCGCGCGGCGCGCGCCTCGTCGTGCTCGCCTCCGGAGGCGGGTCGAACCTCGCGGCGCTGCTGGCCGCGCACGACGACGTCGCCTTCGGGGCGCGCGTCGTCGGCGTCGTCTCGGACAAGCCCGCCGCGGGAGCGCTCGACCTGGCGCGGGACGCGGGCGTCGCCTCCGTGGCCGTCGCCCCGGCCGACTTCGCCGACCGCGCCGCCTGGAACACCGGGATCGGCGAGGCCGTCGAGGTCTTTCGGCCCGACTGGGTGGTGCTCGCGGGGTTCATGCGCATCCTGTCGCCCGAGTTCCTGGCGCGGTTCCCCCAGCGGGTCCTCAACACCCACCCGGCGCTGCTGCCGGCGTTCCCCGGTGCGCACGGGGTGCGGGACGCCCTGGCCTACGGCGTGAAGATGACCGGCTGCACCGTGCACGTCGTCGACGACGGCGTGGACACCGGCCCGATCGTCGCGCAGGCGGCGGTGCCGGTGCTGGACGACGACGACGAGGCAGCCCTGCACGAGCGCATCAAGGTGGCCGAGCGCTCGCTGCTGGTGGAGACCGTGGGCCGTGCGGCGCGTGAGGGGCTCCGCGTGGCGGGTCGCCGCGCCGTGTTCGGCTAGTCCGTCGTCGTCTCGGCGTCGCGGGGACCCAGTGCCAGCAGGAGCTGGTAGTACTCGCGGTTCTCGCCGCGGTGCTCGCGGGCGGCCGCGAGGGCGCGGTCGGTCCAGCGTTCCTGGAGCTCGACGAGCTCGTTGCCGAACTGCTCCGCCTCGTCGGCCGTCAGCAGCACGTTGTTGAGCACGAGCGTGCGGCGCCGGCCGTCGGCGTCCGCAGGCCCGCCGTCCGAGGCCCGGGCGACGAGGTCCGAGAGCCATGCCGTCGCCGGGCGCATCGCCTGAGCCGTCGCGCCGGGGGAGCTGGAGTCGATTCGGTACGACTCGGCGACGTTGCGCCAGACGCGGTCGCGCTTGTCGCGCGCCAGCTCGGGGGCCTCGACGACCATGCCGGCCCTGGCGAGCGTGCGCAGGTGGAAGCTGACCGAGTTGGCGGGCTCGCCGACGGCCTGGGCCAGGTCCGTGGCTCGTGCGTGCTCCAGCACCGCGAGCTGCATGAGGATCTTCTGGCGCAGGGGATGGGCGATCGCCTTGAGCTCCTCGGGGCTCTGCACCAGGAACGTCTCCTCCATGCGGTGACCTTATCAACACATGTTGCGCAAGAAGCATTGCGCAGCGATAAGTGCGCAAGTACTATTGCGCGTATGACGACGACCTCCCCGGACACGGCTGCTCCGTCGAGCCTGCTGCGCAACCGCTCCTACATGCTGGTCATGAGCGGCCTGACCGCCCAGGCGTTCGGTGCCGGGGTCGCCGCGTTCGTCGTGCCGCTGCTGGCCTACGCCGTGACCGACTCCGTCTGGCAGGCCGGTCTGGTCACCGCCCTCGGGCACGTGGGTGCCCTGCTCGCCACGCTCCCGGCCGGCGTCGTCGCCGACCGGGTGGACCGCCGTCGGATCGTGGTGCTGACCTCGGCCACGGCAGCCCTGGCCTGGGCGAGCGCCGGTGCCGCGGCGCTCGCCGGCGGGCTCACCGCCGTCCACCTGACCGCGGTGCTGCTCGTGTCCTCCGTCGCGGGGGCGTTCGTCGACCCGTCGGTCGCCGGGGCGTTCCGGTCCGTGGTGCCGGCCGCACAGCTCCCGACCGCCTATGCCGCGGCGCAGGGCAGGGACGCCGCGGCGAGCCTGGTCGCCGGCCCGCTCGGCGGCGTCCTGTACGGCATCGCGCACGCGGTCCCGCTGATCGCGGGCGCTGTGGGACACCTCGCCACGGCGGTCTGCACCTGGCTGGTGCGTGAGCCACTCAACGCCGACACGGCCGAGGCACGCCGGACCCACCCTGTCGCCGCGCTGCGCGAAGGGCTGCGCTACGTCTGGTCCGTGCCGCTGTTCCGCCTGTGCCTCGGGCTGTTCGCGGTGATCAACGTGGCCATCAACGCGCTGCTGATGGCGATCGTCCTCGACCTGACCGCCGGCGGGACGTCCGCGGCCCGCATCGGGCTGGTGTCGGGCACGGCGGGGGCCTCGATGCTGCTCGGCGCCGTGCTGGCGCCCGTCCTGGTCCGCCGGTTCAGGGTCGGGGTGGTCACGCCCGTCGCGCTGGCGATGGTCGCCGCGGCCGCCGTCGTCATGGCTGCGTCGCAGGATTTCGTCGTCTACCTGCTGGCGCTCGGCCTGGGCGTGCTCGGGGTTCCGGCGGCCAACGCGGGGCTGGCGGGGTACGCCGCGGCGATCACTCCGCCGCAGATGCAGGGCCGGTTCTCCTCGGTCATGGAGCTCTCGGGGGTGGTCGCCATGCCGCTGGCGCCGCTGGTCGGGTCGGGCCTGCTCGCGCTCGCCGGTCTGCCGACGGCGCTCGTCGTCCTCGCCGCGGTGCTGGGGGCCGCCGTCGTCGGCGTGTGGTGCGCCCGGCCCGTGCGCCGGATCGGGCTGCCGGAGTCCTGGGCTGACGACGCGATCGACGGCTGACGACGACGGTTCCCGCCCGTCGCTGTGGGCGCACTTCGTGTGACTCCATACCAGGAGGAATGGGGCTTAACGGGCCACGAGATGCGCCCACAGCGACGGGTGGGTGGATCGGCGGGTGGGTCAGGCGGCGGACCAGCCGCCGTCAGACGCGAGGACCTGCCCGTTGACATTCGTCGAGTCCGCGGACAGCAGGAACGTGATCGACGCCGCGAGCTGCTCCGGCATCGCGATGTCCGCCATGATCCCCATGGCCGACTGCACCCGGCCCATGCCGAACTCGTCGACGTCCTGCGGGCTCATGCCGGTGGCCACCCCGCCGGGCGCGACCGCGTTCACGCGGACGCCGGTGCCGGTGTACATGAACGCCGCGTTCTTCGTCAGCCCGACGACGGCGTGCTTCGAGGCCGTGTAGGCCGCGCCGGACGCGGAGCCGCGCAGCCCGGCCTCCGAGGCGACGTTGACGATCCGGCCCTCGGCGGCGGCGAGCATGCCGGGCACGACGGCGCGCATCAGCTTCATGGTGCCGGTGACGTTGACGGCGAACACCTTGTCCCAGGTGGCGTCGTCGACGGTGTGCACGGGGGCGAACCGGTCCATGATGCCCGCGACGTTGGCCAGGGCGTGGATCCGACCGCCGGCGGCCTCGACGATGCGGGCGACCGCGGCGTCGTCGGTGATGTCGGCCGTGACCGGCACGACGGCGGCGCCGTCGGGGAGCGAACCGCCGAGCTCCGCGGCGAGGTCGTCCAGGCCGCCCTCGGTCATGTCGACCGCGACGACGCGGCCGCCCTCACGGGCGACGCGGGACGCGGTGGCGCGGCCGATGCCGGAGGCGGCGCCGGTGACCACGACGGTCTGCCCGGCGAACCGGCCCGGCGTGATCTGCTCGTCCCAGTCGGCAGGCTCCGGAGCGGCGTCCTGCTCCGTCGGGGCCGTCGTCTCCGCCGGGGCGCCCTCGACGGGCGCGTCGGCACCGGCCGCCTTGAGCTCGGCCGCGCGAGCGACCATCGCGTCGGCGGCCTCGGCGGAGAACTTGCCGCGCGAGAGCTTGACGAGCTTGCCGAGCTTGAGGCGCTTGGCCGGGGCCAGCGACTTCGTGGTGGCGCCGGCCTCGGCCAGCATGTCGGAGAAGACCCGCTCGCCGACGGGGTCAGCGAGCCACTCCGCCACGGTGTTGTTCAGGGTCAGGTCTGCCATGGTCTACCTCCGTCGGATCAACCGGACATTCATGTCCGGATTCTCAGTCCTAAGGTAGCACTCGTGACCACCTCCGAGCCGAAGAGCACGCGACGCACCAACGCCGGCCCGCGGGCCGCAGCGCGCAACCGCGCGGCCCTGCTCGCGGCCGCCCGCGAGATCTTCGCCGAGCACGGCGCGCACGCGCCCCTGAACGCCGTCGCGCGACGGGCCGGCGTGGGGCAGGGCAGCCTGTACCGCCACTTCCCGGACCGGCTGGCGCTCGTGCTGGCCCTGTTCGAGGAGCAGGTGGCCACCGTGGAGGAGCTGGCCCGCGACCCGCGGACCACGCTCGCCGACCTGCTCGGACTCGTCACCCGGCACGCGATCGACTCGGTGGTCAGCATCGACCTGGCCGCGGGCAGCCCCGAGATCCGGCCCGACCCCCGCCTGGTGGACCTGCGCGACCGGATCGCCGACGTGCTCAGCACCCGCATCGGCCCGGCGATCGACGCCGGACTGGCGCGTCCCGGGACCACGGTCGAGGACGTCCTGCTCGGGGTGGAGATGGTGGCCGCCGCGCTCACGCGCCGGCCCGCCGACGACCGGGAGCGGTACGCCGTGCGCGCCTGGCGGCTGCTGGGCTTCGAGGTCACCCCGGCGCCGCGCTGAGCCGTCGGACGGCAGACCGGGCAAGGGTCGGGTCGACGACATCGGCCGCACGCGACCGGTAGGATCGAGGCGGCCGTGACTGGCGAGGGTGGACAACCACCGGGGAGCGGCCGCCTCGACCTGTGCGGCCGACGTCGCGCCGGGTCGGGCCACACCGTGCGCGCCGCCCGCCTGGGCGCCAGGGTTTCCGCGACGACACCGCCAGCGAGGAGACCACCCCGATGTCCGGCATCCCCACGAACCCCGACGTCCAGCTCGCCGACGACGCCCGCCGCCCGATCCGCCGGGCCCTGCTGAGCGTCTACGACAAGACCGGCCTCGTCGAGCTCGCCACCGCCCTGCACGGCGCCGGTGTCGAGCTCGTCTCCACCGGGTCGACCGCGACGCGGATCGCCGACGCCGGTGTCCCGGTGACCCGCGTCGAGGAGCTCACCGGCTTCCCCGAGTGCCTCGAGGGCCGGGTCAAGACGCTCCACCCGCGCGTGCACGCCGGCATCCTGGCCGACACCCGCAAGCCCGACCACCTCGACCAGCTCCGCGAGCTGGAGATCGACACGTTCGAGCTCGTGGTGGTCAACCTGTACCCGTTCGCCGAGACCGTCGCCTCGGGCGCCGCCCCGGACGCCGTCGTCGAGCAGATCGACATCGGCGGGCCGTCCATGGTCCGGGCCGCGGCGAAGAACCACCCGAGCGTCGCCGTCGTCGTCGACCCCGCCCGGTACGACGACGTCACCGCCGCCACGCAGGCGGGCGGCTTCACGTTCGCCGAGCGCAAGCGCCTGGCCGCCGCTGCGTTCGCGCACACCGCCACCTACGACGTCGCCGTCTCCGCCTGGTTCGCCAGCGCCTACGCGGCGGACGAGGCGGCGGGCGAGTCCGGCATGCCCGACGTCGTCGGCGCCACGTACGAGCGGTCGGACGTGCTGCGCTACGGCGAGAACCCGCACCAGCGCGCCGCCCTGTACACGGCGGCCGACGGCGCGACCGGGCTGGCGCAGGCCACCCAGCTGCACGGCAAGGCGATGAGCTACAACAACTACGTCGACGCCGACGCCGCGTGGCGCGCCGCGCACGACCACACCGACCCGGCCGTGGCGATCATCAAGCACGCCAACCCGTGCGGCATCGCCGTCGGGGCCGACGTCGCCCAGGCGCACGCCCGCGCCCACGCCACCGACCCGGTCTCGGCGTTCGGCGGGGTCATCGCCGCCAACCGCACGATCACCAAGGCGGCGGCCGAGCAGATCGCGCCGGTGTTCACCGAGGTGGTCGTTGCTCCGGGCTTCGAGCCGGAGGCGCTCGAGGTGCTGCAGGCCAAGAAGAACATCCGGCTGCTGACGGTGGACGCGCCGCCGTCGTCCCCGGTGGAGACGCGGCCGATCTCCGGCGGGCTGCTCGTCCAGGCCGTCGACCGCTTCCAGGCCGACGGCGACGACCCGGCCGCCTGGACGCTGGCGGCCGGCGAGCCCGCCGACGAGGCCACGCTGGCCGACCTGGCCTTCGCCTGGCGGGCCGTGCGGGCCGCGAAGTCGAACGCCATCCTGCTGGCCGCCGACGGTGCCGCCGTCGGGATCGGCATGGGTCAGGTCAACCGCGTGGACTCCTGCCGGCTGTCGGTCGAACGGGCCAACACCCTCGCGGACGACGCCGAGCGCGCCCGGGGTGCCGTCGCGGCGTCGGACGCGTTCTTCCCGTTCGCCGACGGGCTGCAGGTGCTGCTGGACGCCGGGGTGCGCGCCGTCGTGCAGCCCGGTGGGTCGATCCGCGACGAGGAGGTCGTCGCGGCCGCGCAGGAGGCGGGCGTGACGATGTACCTGACGGGAACGCGCCACTTCGCCCACTGACCCGCACCGCCCCGGGGTGCACATCGAGCGTGCCGGGTTGTCCCCTACCGCGAACGGTTGAGGGACAACCCGGCACGCTCGATGCGTCAGCGGGCGTTCGGCGGTCGTCAGCGGGCGTCGAGGGACTCCAGCGCCGCGAGGGCCTCGAGGACGCGGTCGCGCAGGTCGTCGTCCTCGGGGCCCTCGGCCCACGCGGTGATCGCGGCGGTGAGCGCGGCGGCGACGGCGCGCCCGCGGGCGCGGGCGACGAACGGCGGGTGCTCGCTGCCCGTGACGACGCGGGCGAGCAGGTCGCCGAACCGGCCCGACTCCTGGTCCAGGACGTGGGCGAGCGACGGCGTCGAGCGCAGCAGGTGGAGCTTGCGCCGCCAGGTGGCACCCGGGTCGGTCCGGCCGGTCCAGGCCCCGGGCGGGATCCGGGCGGCGACGTCGCGCACGGCGCTGAGCAGTCCGGTGGCCGTCGCGCGGTCGGCGACCTGCGCCAGGAACGCGGCGTCCGCGTCGTCGTGGGCGACCAGCATCTCCTTGGTGCCGAAGTGGCGGAACACGGTGCGTTCGGCGACCTCGGCCGCCGCGGCGACGTCCGCGACCGTGACGGCGTCGAACCCGTGGCGCTCGAACAGGTCCAGCGCCACGGACTGGACGTGCCGCATCGTCGTGGTCCGGCGTCGTGCTCTGAGGTCCATCGGTCTCCGTCCGTCCCGGTGCCGACCGGGTGCATCGATAGTACAGTGACTGCCAACTGGCAGCGACTGACACATCGAGGAGAGTCGTGACGGCACCGATCGTGAACATCCAGGGACTCGAGAAGACGTTCGGGTCGTTCCGCGCGCTCGACGGGCTCGACCTCCGGCTCGACCCCGGAGAGGTGCGCGGCTTCCTCGGACCCAACGGCGCCGGGAAGTCCACCACCATCCGCGTCCTGCTCGGCCTGATGCGCCCCAGCGGCGGCGAGGTGCGACTCTTCGGCGAGGACCCGTGGAAGCACGCCGTCCGCCTGCACCGCCACCTCACCTACGTGCCCGGCGACGTCGCCCTGTGGCCCGGCCTGACCGGCGGGCAGTGCATCGACGTGCTGGGCGCATCCGGCGC
This sequence comes from Isoptericola chiayiensis, assembly GCF_013149805.1. GTDB lineage: Bacteria > Actinomycetota > Actinomycetes > Actinomycetales > Cellulomonadaceae > Isoptericola > Isoptericola chiayiensis. The sequence goes on along the minus strand of NZ_JABEZT010000007.1, from coordinate 50,434 downwards.
CCCGCTCGACCCGGCACGGCGCACCGAGCTCGTCGACAGGTTCGACCTCGACCACACCAAGCGCGTGCGCGACTACTCCAAGGGCAACCGGCAGAAGGTCGCCCTCGTCGCCGCGTTCGCCGCGCAGGCCGACCTGCTCGTCCTCGACGAACCCACCTCCGGCCTCGACCCCCTCATGGAGGAGGTCTTCCGCGAATGCGTCGCCGAACGCGCCGCCGACGGCGCCACCGTGCTGCTCAGCAGCCACATCCTCAGCGAGGTCGAGGCCCTGTGCTCGACGGTCACGATCGTGCGCCACGGCAAGGTCGTCCGCGACGGGTCGGTGGCCGAGCTGCGCAACCTCGCGCGCACCACCGTGCACGCGGTCACCCGCGGGCCCGCCCCGGAGCTGCGCGACGACGACGGCGTGGCGGACCTCGTCGTCGAACCCTCCGTCGAGCCCGGCGGGTCCGGCGACGGCGCCGACGTCACGTTCACCGTCGAGCCCGCCCACCTCGACCGGGTCCTCAAGCCGCTGGTCGACGGCGGGCTGGCCGCGCTCACCGTCCGGCCGCCCAGCCTCGACGAGCTGTTCCTCTCCGAGTACGACGCCGGTCCCGACCGGGACGACGCGGCCGACGCGGCCGACCGGCCCGGGGCCGCCGGCGAGGCGGACCGATGAGCCGCGCACGCTCCGGGCTCGCCGTCGCCCTGCGCCTGCAGCTGCGCACCGGCTGGAAGGTGCTCGCGGCCTGGGTCGTCGGGCTCGTCGGCACGTACGCCGCCACGGTCGCCGCCATCGACACCACCTACGGCACGCCGGAGCAGCTCGCCACCTACGGCGCCACCGTCGGCGCCGACCCCACCATGGCCGCCATCAACGGCACCCCCTACGGCGCCGACACCCTCGGCGGCGTCGTGTCCAACGAGTTCGGCTTCATCTCCGCCATCGCGATCCCGCTCATGGGACTGCTGCTCGTGACCCGCTCCACCCGCGCCCCGGAGGAGACCGGGATGCTCGAGCTGCTGCGCTCGCGATCGGTCTCCGCCCGCGCCCCGTGGACGGCAGCATTGCTCGTCACCGGCGGCGCACTCGTCCTCGTCGCGCTCGGGATGCTCGCCACCCTGCTCGCCTACGACGTCGACGCGGCCGACGCCGCCCTGTACGCCGCCTCGATCGCCGGGCTCGGCGCGGTCTTCGCCGGGATCGCGACGCTGGCCGGTCAGCTCCTGCGCCGCGCCGCCGGTGTCACCGCCGTCGGCGTCCTCGTGCTCGGCATCGCCTACGTCGCCCGTGCCGCCGGCGACGTCAAGGACACCGGGTGGCGCTGGCTGTCGCCCCTCGCGTGGCAGCAGGAGACCCGACCGTTCGCCGACGACGCCCGCGTGTGGCCGCTCCTCCTCGCCCTCGGGGTCGCCGCGACCCTGGTCGCCGCGGGACTGGTCCTCGTCGGACGCCGCGACCTCGGCAGCGCCCTGGTCGCCGGCCGGCCCGGCCCCGCCCGGGCGGGCCGCTTCCTGAGCAGTCTCCCGGGACTCGCCCTGCGCCAGCACGGCGCCGGGCTCGTCTCCTGGACCGTCGGTGCCGCCGTCGTCGGTGGCGTCTTCGGGGTCTTCACTGACGACATCGACGACGTCGTCGAGGCCAACCCGGACGTGCAGCAGCTCATGAGCGCCGGTGGCGGCGACGCCGCGACCTGGTACGTCGCCTACTGCCTCGTGCTGGTCCTGCTGATGGCCGTCGGCGCCGGAGTCCAGGTCGTCACCCGCGTGCGGCGCGAGGAGACCGGCGGACGCCTCGAGACGACCCTGTCGCGCGCCGTGCCGCGCGCCGGCTGGCTCGGGACGCACGCCGCGGTCGCCGTGCTCGGGGCGATGGCGGTGGCGCTCGCGGGCGGTGCCGGGCTCGGGGTCGCCGTGACCGCGAGCGGCGGCGACGTCGACACCCTGACCGCCACGGTCGAGTACCTGCCGGCCGTCGCCGCGGTGCCCGCGCTGGGCGTGGGGCTGTTCGGGGCGTTGCCGCGCGGCACGTCGCTGGTGTGGGCGGCGTTCGGCTACGTCGCCGTCGTCGAGCTCATCGGGGAGGCGCTCTCGATGCCGGACTGGGCCCTGGACCTCTCGCCGTTCCACGCGATCGGACGGCTGCCCGGCGACGACGCGTCGGGCCAGGCCGTGGCGGTCGTGTCGACGGTCGTGGTGGTGCTGCTGGCCGTCGGGCTGCTCGGCCTGCGACGCCGCGACGTGCCGCGCTGACCGGGCCGTGCCCGTGCTGCCCGGTCCGGCCCCGGCACGGAGTGGTGCGTCAGCGCGCGACGGTGTCGCGCAGCCGCACGGACGGGTCGCTCGCCCGGACCAGGTCGAGCCGCAGCGGCTCGGGCCGGTTCATGAGCCGCCGGACCGCCCCCACCTCGCGCGGGGCGTCGACCAGCAGCACGGCCTGCACGACGGCGGCCCCGTCGTCGGGGACGTCGCCGGCGTCGGTCCAGAACGCGGCCCACGGCCCCTCGCCGGGCGTGCCGCGCCACGCCGTCGGCTCCCCGGCGGGCAGGCCGAAGAGCGCGAGGTCGTGACCGAGCTGCCGGGAGAAGACGTACGGCGCCTGCGGGTCGGGCAGCTCGAGGCCCAGCATCCCGCGCACGACGGCGTCGGGGTCGTGCAGCGCCGCCGACCAGTGCCCGCCCGGGACCCGTCCGAGGACCGGGTGCGGCCGGGACGCGGTGTCCCCGACGGCATACAGGCCGGCGACGTCCGGCACCGCTCCCGACGCGTCGACGAGGAGGCTGCCCGCCGGGTCGAACGCCTGCTGCGGCACGGTGCCGCGGAGCCAGCCCGTCGCCGGGCGCGCGCCGACCGCCGCCAGGACGACGTCCGCCGGGACGTGCTCGCCCGTCGCCAGCGTCACGCCGTCGGGGTGCACCTCCTGGGCGGGGGAGCGCAGCCGCAGCCGGACACCGGCGTCGTCGAACCAGGGCACGAGGTGGGCGCCGACGGCGTGCCCGAGCTGGCGTTCGAGCGGTGCGTCTCCCGCCTCCAGCACGGTCACCTCGGCCCCGGCCTCGCGGGCGGCGCCGGAGACCTCCGCGCCGATCCAGCCGGCACCGACGACGAGGAGCCGGGCACCCGGCCGCAGCGCGGCACGCAGGCGGGCGGCGTCGGCCGCGGTGTGCAGCACGTCGGCGTCCCAGCCCGGCGGGAGCACCGGCCGTGAGCCGGAGGCCACCACGACGGCGTCCGCGGTGAGCACCTCACCACCGCGGGTGCGGACCGCCGGGCCCGGCAACAGCTCGACGGCCGGGTCGTCCAGGCGTACGTCGTCGGCCAGGTCGTCGAGGTCGATCCCCAGGTCGTCGCGCAGCCAGACGGGCTCGGGGCGGGTCCAGAGCTCCTTCGACAAGGGCGGCCGGTCGTAGGGCGCCACGCCCTCGTCACCGAGCACGGTGACGCGGCCGTCGTGGCCGTGCTTGCGCAGCGCCGCCACGGTCTGGGCGCCCGCCAGACCGGCACCCACGACGACGACGGACCCGGGGCGGGCGGCAGGAGCCGCGGAGGCGGGGGTGTGCACGGGGCCACGCTACGCCGTCGTCGGGACGGTGACGCCGACGGTACGCTCGAGGGGTGGCCCCCGACCCCGAGCAGTCCGCGCAGCCGCACTGGCACACCGTCGACGCCGCCCCCCGCACCCCACCGTCGGGCGCGCCGAGCACGCCGGTCCCCGCCATCCTGATGGCGATCGGCGGCATCATGCTGGCCGTCGCGCTCGGGTTCCTGCTCTCGGCGCGCTGGGGCTCGCTGACCATCGCCGCGACGCTGGCCGTCGCCGGGCTGTGGCGGGCGACGTCGCCCTCCGGTCCGGCGGGGCTGGCCATCCGTACCCGCGGCTTCGACGTCTTCCTGTGCTGGACCGCCGCCGCGGCGGTGGGGTTCCTCGCCCTGACGGCTCCCGGCGTCTGACCGGACGCACGAACGCCCGTGCCCGACCGTCCGGTCGGGCACGGGCGCGGTGGTCTCACGGGCGAGCGGGGGTCTCCGGGTCGCCGGGCTCCTCGGAGCCCTCGGACGTCGTGTCCTCGGTCGCGGCCGACGGCGACTCGTGCTCCACGGCCTGAGACTCCACGGCCTCGCGCTCCTCGACCGCGGTCGCGGTCGCCGCGGCCACGGCGGCCACCGTCGCGGCCTCGGCGGCGGCCGGGGCGGTGCCCGGCTGGGCTTCCCAGCCCTCGGCGGGCTCGGCCACGGCGGGCACCGGGGCGAACGCCCGGGCGAACAGCGCCGCGAGCGCACCGCCGACGAGCGGCGCCACGAGGAACAGCCACAGCTGGCCGCCGACGCCGCCCTCGCCCCAGGCGTCGGGGGAGATCACGGAGGCCAGCGAGCGGGCCGGGTTGAACGACGTGTTGGTCACCAGCCACGAGACGATGTGCAGCGCGGCCAGCGTGAGGCCGATGACGACGGCCGGGTAGCCGATCTTGGCGCGCGGGTTGGTGACGCCGAGGATGACGCCCACGAAGATCGCGGCGATGAGCACCTCGACGATGGCGGCGGCCCCCAGGTCGAAGGTCGCCTGCCCCTGGGACACGGCGAACATCGGCGAGTGGTCGCCGTAGCCGTTGGCCGTGGCGGCGAGGACCTCGCCGGACGTGGCCGACCCGACCAGGGCGCCGTAGGAGCCGGGGATGATCAGCAGCAGCAGTGCACCGCAGGCGGCGGCGCCGACGAACTGCGCCAGCCAGTAGGGCAGCAGGTCGGCCCACGAGGAACGGCCGGCGAGGGTGAGCCCGAACGTGACCGCGGGGTTGAAGTGGCCGCCCGAGAGGTGGCCGACGGCGGCGATGGCGGCGATCAGGGCGATGCCACCGGCGAAGGCGACCGTCATGATCGACCCGCCGTTGGCGGCGTTGAAGGTCGCGGTGCCGACGATGCCCAGGACGAGGACGAAGGTGCCGAAGGCCTCGGCGGCCATCCGGGTGAAGAGGCGCGGTGGGGGCGGCGCCGTCTCGACGTCGCGTACGGTCGCGGTCTGCTCGGCCATGGTGGTCCTTTGCTCGTCGGAGGAAGAGAACGTGCGCCGACCGGGCGCGGCGGCGATGCTGGCACCGGTTCCTGAACGGGAACTGTGTCCGTGGGAACCGTCGGTTGCCTGTGGGCACGGTACCGCGCACCTGGGGCGTGACGTCGGACATGACACCGATCGTCGGCGTGCGAGGGGATGACGGACGCGTCCGCGTAGGCCAGAGTGGGCTCATGAGGACTCCTGTGAACGTCACCGTGACCGGGGCCGCCGGTCAGATCGGGTACGCCCTGCTGTTCCGCATCGCCTCGGGCGCGATGCTGGGCCCCGACACCCCCGTGCGGCTGAAGCTGCTCGAGATCCCGCAGGGCGTCAAGGCCGCCGAGGGCACCGCGATGGAGCTCGACGACTGCGCCTTCCCGCTGCTGGCCGGCATCGACATCGACGACGACGCCACGCGCGCGTTCGACGGCACGAACGTCGCGCTCCTCGTCGGCGCGCGGCCCCGCGGCCCGGGCATGGAGCGTGCCGACCTGCTGGAGGCCAACGGCGGCATCTTCGGGCCGCAGGGCCGGGCGATCAACGCCGGTGCCGCGGACGACGTGCGGGTCCTCGTGGTCGGCAACCCGGCCAACACCAACGCCCTCATCGCCTCGGCCCACGCGCCGGACGTGCCGGCCGAGCGGTTCACCGCGATGACGCGCCTGGACCACAACCGAGCGCTGTCGCAGGTGGCGCACAAGGCCGGTGTGCCGGTCTCGGAGGTGCGGCGCCTGACGATCTGGGGCAACCACTCGGCCACGCAGTACCCCGACCTCTTCCACGCCGACGTCGCGGGCAGCCCCGGCGGCGCCCTGACGGCGGACACCGCGTGGCTCACCGACGACTTCATCCCGACCGTCGCCAAGCGTGGCGCGGCGATCATCGACGCCCGCGGCGCGTCGTCGGCGGCCTCGGCGGCGAACGCCGCGATCGACCACGTCGACGACTGGGTGCACGGCACCCCGGCGGGGGACTGGACCAGCGTCGGGCTGCCCTCGCGCGGCGAATACGGCGTCCCGGAGGGACTCGTGTGCTCCTTCCCGGTGACATCCTCGGACGGCGCCTGGCACGTGGTCGAGGACCTGGAGATCGACGACTTCTCGCGCGAGCGCATCGACGCGAGCGTGGCCGAGCTCGCCGCCGAGCGGGACACCGTGCGGGGGCTCGGGCTGATCTGACGCGACGGCGGCGCGGCCCGGGACGTCCCCGGGCGACAAAAGAGTCGAGCGCCGTCGGACCCTCGGCCTAGCCTCAGGGAGTGATCGACGCTCCCGCACCCCCGACCCGGCGGTCGGCCGTCGCCGACGACCCGGCGCGGCGCCTGGACTGGCGGCGCCTGCGGGGGCCCGTGAGCGCCGTCGCGCTGGTCGCGCTCGCGATCGGGACGGTCGGTACCGCGCTGGGGACCGCCGTCGCCGGCGGGCTCGCCGCCGACCCCACCCGCACCGGGGTGCTGCTGCTCACGCTGTGCCTGGTGGGCGGGGCCCTGCTCGACGCCGTCGGCCAGGTCGCGTGGGCCGGCGTGGTCGACCGCGCCGAGGGGCGGCTGCGCGGCGACCTGCTCAGCGCAGCGCTGCACCAGCCGCTCGGCGTCCTCACCGAGCAGGCCGTCGGTGAGATCCTCGACCGGGTCGACGACGACACGCACGCCGTCGGGGCGCTCGCCCGACGGCAGCTGTGGGGCATGGGCCGCACCGTCTTCGGCGTCGTGCCGATCTGGGTGGTGGCGGGTGTGACCTGGTGGCCGGCAGCGATCCTGTTCCCGCTGCTCGGCGCAGCCGTGTGGTGGCTGGTGCGGCCCCTGCTCGGGGAGATCGCCCGGCGCAAGGTGGTCGAGGAGCGCGCCTGGACCGACAACGCCGCGGTGCTCGAGGAGGGCGTCGCCGCCCGCGACGACCTGCGCACGGCGGGCGGGCAGGCCTTCGCCCTGCGACGCCTCGCGGAGATGTCCGCCCGCGTGCACCGCACCCTGCTGGCCGTGGTCCGGGTGGAGACCCGCCTCATGGGACGCGCCGGCGTCCTGCTGCACGCGCTGCTGGCCGGCGTCGTCGTGGCCGGGGTGGCGCTCGCCGCCGGCGGCAGCATGTCCGTGGAGCGGCTCGTCACGCTGTTCCTCGCCACGTCGCTGTTCGTGGGGCAGGTGGACCGCCTGGCCCAGCACCTGCCGGACCTGCAGGAGGGGCTGGGCGCCGTGGTGCGCATCCGCCAGCTCCTGGACAGCGAGCCGGAGCCGGTCGGCGGTGCGGCGCTGCCCGACCGGCCGCTCGACATCGAGGTGCGCGGGCTGAACTTCGCCTACGCCGAGGGCACGTTCGCGCTGCAGGACGTCTCCCTGGCGGTGCCGGCCGGGCAGACCGTCGCCTTCGTGGGCCGGACCGGCTCGGGCAAGACGACGCTCGCCTCCCTGCTCTCGCGGGCGGTCGAGCCGCCGCGGGGTGCCGTCTTCCTCGGGGGCGTGGACGTGCGCGACGCCGACCTGCAGCACCTGCGCGCCGGCGTCGGCGTGGTCACCCAGCGCACCGAGATCCTCGCGGGCACGCTCGCGCAGAACATCACGCTGTTCGCCGACGTGCCGCGCGCGGACGTCGAGGCCGCCGTGCGCGAGCTCGGGCTGACCGGCTGGGTGGCCGGGCTGCCGGACGGGCTCGAGACGCTGCTCGGACCGGGCGGCACCTCGCTGTCCGCGGGGGAGGAGCAGCTCGTCGCGTTCGCACGGCTGCTCGTGCGCGACGTGCGCCTGGTGGTGCTCGACGAGGCGACCGCCCGCATGGACCCGCACACCGAGGCGCGCGTGGTCGCGGCCTCGGAGCGCCTGCTCGCCGGTCGGACCGGCGTCGTCGTCGCCCACCGGCTCGGCACGGTGCGCCGGGCGCACCGCGTCGTCGTGCTCGACCACGGCCGCGTGCTCCAGCAGGGCGCGTCCCAGGACCTGGCTCGCGCGGCCGGCCCGTTCCGCGACCTGCTGGCCGCCGGGGGCGAGGCGGCGCTGCTCGACGGCGCGAGCCCGTCCGGACCGTCCGAGGACGACGGCGTCGCGCCCGACGGCGTCGCGCCCGGTGGGGCCGGCGGCGTCGGTGGCCGGCGCCGGACCGGCGAGCCGCCGGTGCTCGCCGAGCCCGCCGGCGGCCCGAGCCTGGCGCGCAGCGTGCTGCACGCGCTGGTGACCCGTCCGCGCTGGGGTCTGGCGGGCGCGGTGCTGTTCCTGCTCACCAGCCTGTTCGCCGCGCAGGGGGCGCTCGCCGGTTTCCTGTGGGGGCGTGCCGTGGAGTCCCTGGCCGACGGCGGCGTGCCGCTGCTGCTGACCGCCGTGCTCGTGGTGATGCTGCTCGCCGCGCCGCTGTGCCTGGCCGTCGCGATCCGCCTGTACCCGTCGTGGTGGATCGAGCTGCTGCTGCGGGTGCGGGTGGGTGTCCTCGTGGGCCAGACGCGTCGCCACCGGCTGCGCCGGTCACCTCCGGGCGAGGTGGTCGCCCGTGCGCTCGACGCCGACCGGTTCGTGCTCTACGTCGACCGGTGGGTGGACCTGATCAACGGGTTCCTGGTCGTCCTGGTGACCTGGGCGGTGAGCGGGTCGGCCCTGGCGGGCCTGGTGCTGCTCGCCGTCATGGTCGTGACGGCGGTCTGCGCGCTGGCGGGCCGGCCCGTGGCGGGGCGCACGGCCACGCGCTCCGCCGAGGCCCGTGCCGGGTTCGGGCGCGCGCTGGTCTCCGTGCTGGACGCCGCGCGGACCGTCAAGCTCGCGTCCCGCACACCGCAGACGCGCCGCCACCTCGACGAGGTCGACGCCGGTCGCGTCGAGGCCGCCATCCGGGAGCACCGGGTCCAGGCCGTGCTCGACGGGATCCCGACCATCATGGTGCAGGCCGGTGTGGTCGTGTCGTGGGCGCTCCTGCTCGCCGGGACGTGGGACCTGGCCACCACGCTCCTCGTCACGGCCGCGGTCGGCGGGTTCGCCTATTTCGGCGTGGTGGCCGGCGCGGTGATCACCGAGGCGCCCGGGACGCGCGCCTGGCTGCGCGCCACCCAGACGTTCGCCGCGGGGGCGGACCTCACCCGGCTGCCGGCCGGCGTCGACCTGGCCGCCGGCACCGCCCCCGCACCCGTGCCCCCGGCGCCGTCACCCGCGCCGCTGCGGCACCTGGAGCTGCGCGGCCTGGAGGCGGTGCACGACGACGGCACGATCGGCGTCACGGACGTCGACCTGCGCGTCGAGCGGGGTGAGCTGGTGCTGCTGCTCGGGCAGGTGGGATCGGGCAAGTCGAGCCTGCTGTCGGCGCTCGCGGGCCTCATGGCCCACCGTGGCGAGGTGCGGTGGGACGGCGAGGCCGTCACGGACGCCGAGACGTTCCTGCGTCCTGCCCGGGTCGCGCACGTCGCCCAGGTGCCGCGGGTGCTGTCGGGGACGTTCGCCGAGAACGTCGCGCTGGACCACGCCCGCGACGTCGTGGGGCCGCTCGAGACGGCCCGGATGTCGCCCGACGTGGCCGACGCCGGCGGCCCGGACGCGCTGGTGGGGCACCGGGGGGTGCGGCTCTCGGGAGGGCAGGTGCAGCGGCTCGCTCTGGCCCGCGCGTTGGCGACGGGCTCCGAGGTGCTGCTCGCCGACGACGTCTCCAGCGCCCTGGACGCCGCCACCGAGGTCGAGCTGTGGGCGGCGCTGCGGGCGCAGGGGCTGACGGTCATCGGCTCGACGTCGAAGCGGGCGGCCCTGGCGCGGGCCGACCGGGTCGTGGTGCTCGTCGAGGGGCGTGTCGCCGCCGTGGGGCCGTGGGCGGAGCTGGAGCGGCGCTGGGCGTTCCTGGCGGGGTGAGACGTCGGGCGAGTGCCGGACGTCTGCTGACTCTTGCTGCAAGGTTGCAGCAACGCTACAGTCGACGATGGTCGCGATCGCCGCGCCCGGTCGACGAAGGAGTCCTCCATGGCCCGTGCCCCCCGTCCCCCTGCGTCAACGGACGCGGTGCCATCCCGGGCGGTCCCGCCGCCCGCGGGACCGGTCCCCACGGCGCCCCGTCGTGCGATCGCCTCCCTGGCGGCGCTCGCCGTCGCCGTCCCCGCCGTCGCCGGGGGTGTCGCGCTCGCGGGAGCCCCCGCTGCCGGCGCCGCGGACCGCACCGTCGCCCTCGTCGGCGACCTCCAGGACGAGCTCGGCTGCGGCGCCGACTGGGACCCCGCCTGCGAGGCCACGGAGCTCGCGCCCGCCGGCGACGGCACCTACAGTGCCGAGTTCGACGTCCCGGCCGGTACCTACGCGTACAAGGTCGCGATCGACGACGCCTGGGACGAGGCCTACGGTCGCGACGGCGGCGGCGACGACGCACCCCTCGTGCTCGGCGGTGACACCCGCCTGCGCGTCACCTACGACGACGCCACCCACCTGACCGCGCTCACCCCGCTCGAGCTCGCGGGGGAGTACGACGCCGCCACGGACGACGCGCTCGTCGCGGCACCGGCCCGGCAGGCCGGCGGCGACGAGCAGTTCTACTTCGTCATGACCGACCGGTTCGCCAACGGCGACACCACCAACGACACGGGCGGCATCGAGGGCGACGCCCTCGACCACGGGTTCGACCCGACGGACAAGGGGTTCTACCAGGGTGGTGACCTGGCCGGCCTGCACGACAACCTCGACTACATCGAGGGGCTGGGCACGACGGCGATCTGGCTGACGCCGTCGTTCATGAACCGGCCCGTCCAGGGCACCGGCGACGACGTCAGCGCCGGCTACCACGGGTACTGGATCACGGACTTCACGCAGATCGACCCGCACCTGGGCACCAACGCCGAGCTCGAGGCGCTCATCGACGACGCCCACGCCCGGGGCATCAAGGTGTACTTCGACATCATCACCAACCACACGGCCGACGTGATCGACTACGCCGAGGGCGAGTACTCGTACATCGACCAGGCCACCCGGGCGTACACCGACGCCGCTGGGAACGTCTTCGACCCCGCCGACCACGCCGGCACGGGCGACTTCCCCGAGCTCGACGCCGCGACGTCGTTCCCGTACACGCCCGTGATCGCCGACGACGACGCCGACGTCAAGGTGCCGTCCTGGCTGAACGACCCGACGCTGTACCACAACCGCGGCAACTCGACCTGGAGCGGGGAGTCCGTCACCTACGGCGACTTCGACGGTCTGGACGACCTCATGACCGAGCACCCCACCGTGGTCAGCGGCTTCGTGGAGGTCTACCAGGACTGGGTCGACCTCGGCATCGACGGCTTCCGCATCGACACCGTCAAGCACGTGAACCGGGAGTTCTGGGACACCTGGACCACCGAGGTCCTCGACCACGCCCACGCCGCCGGCAAGGACGAGTTCTTCATGTTCGGCGAGGTGTACGACGCCGACCCGAAGCTCCTCTCGCCCTACGTGCGCGAGACCGACATGAGCTCCGTGCTCGACTTCGCCTTCCAGGCCTCGGCCACCAGCTACGCCAGCGGCAACAGCGCCCAGGGCCTCGCCGGACTGTTCGCCGGTGACGACCGGTACACGACGCCGGACACCTCGGCGGCCGCGCTGCCGACCTTCCTCGGCAACCACGACATGGGCCGCGTCGGCTACATGCTGCAGAGCTCCGACGACCCGCTCGCCCGGGACGAGCTCGCCCACGAGCTGATGTACCTCACCCGCGGTCAGCCGGTCGTCTACTACGGCGACGAGCAGGGTTTCGCCGGTACCGGCGGCGACAAGGACGCCCGCCAGACGCTGTTCGCCACCCAGGTGGACTCCTACGCCAACCAGGACCTGGTCACCGGCGAGAGCGCCGGCAGCCAGGACCGTTACGACACCGACGCCCCGCTGTACCAGCACATCGCCGAGCTGTCGGCCCTGCGCTCGTCGACGCCGGCGCTGCAGTCCGGGGCACAGATCGAACGGTTCGTCGCCGAGGGTGCGGGGATCTACGCCTTCAGCCGCGTCGACCGCGACGAGAAGGTCGAGCACCTCGTCGCGCTGAACAACGCGAGCTCCGAGCGCACCGCCACCTTCACCACACTCACCCCGGGAGCCACGTACAGCGTGCTGTCCGGGGAGACCGGCGAGGTCACCGCCGACGCCGCCGGCGAGGTGACGGTGACCGTCCCGGCGACCTCCGCCGTCGTGCTGGTCGCCGACCGCACCGTGGGCGCCGAGACCCACGGGGACGTCGCCGTCGAGGTGCCGTCCGCCGGTGCCGCCGTGACGGGAACCGCTCCGGTGCGCGCCGCGATCGACGACGCCTGGGCGGAGACCTCCTTCGCGTGGCGCGAGGTCGGCACCACCGACTGGACCCCGCTCGGCACCGCCGAGGACACCACCCCGCGGGTCTTCCACACCACAGACACCCTGCCCGAGGGCACCCTGGTCGAGTACCGCGCGGTGACCGTCGACGCCGACGGCGACCGCGCCGCGGCCTCGACGTTCGCCTCCGTGGGCGTCGACGTCTCCGGGGTGCCCGGTCAGGAGGAGCCCGAGACGGACATCGACCTGGTGACCGTGCCCGGCAGCCACAACAGCGAGATGGGCTGTGCCGGGGACTGGACGCCGGACTGCGAGAACGCCCGCCTCACCGAGCGCGCCGACGGCGTGTACTCCGGCACGTTCGACCTGCCGGCCGGCGACTACGAGTACAAGGTCGCGATCAACGGCTCGTGGGACCTCAACTACGGCACCGGGGGCGAGCAGAACGGTCCCAACGCCACCTACACCCACGACGGCGGCGAGGTCACGTTCTACTGGGACCCGGTGAGCAAGGACTTCTCCTCCACCGCTCAGGGCCCGATCGTCACCCTGCCCGGGTCCTACCAGGAGGAGGCCGGCTGCCCCGGCGACTGGCAGCCCGACTGCCTGGCCACCTGGGCCAAGGACCCGGACGGGGACGGCGTGCACACCTGGTCCACCGACGCGCTGCCCGGCGGCGCCTACGAGGCCAAGGTGGCACACGGCCTGAGCTGGGCCGAGAACTACGGGGTGGGCGGAGCACCCGACGGCGCGAACTACTCCTTCTCCGTGGGGGAGGGTGAGACCGTGACGTTCTCCTACGACCTCGCCACGCACGAGCTGACCGTCGGGACCGAGAACCCGCCGCTCGCGGGTCTCGGGCAGCAGGCCGCGCACTGGGTGCGCACCGACCTGCTGCTCGCCCCCGGCGACCTCGGCACCGGTGACGAGTGGACGCTGTGGACCGCCCCCGAGGGCGGCCTCGAGGTCTCGGAGTCACCGGCGGGCGGCGACGCCGACGCGGTGACCGGACCGGACGGTGGCGACCTGCCCGACGGCGCGGCGTCCTACCCCCTCGAGCCCGGCGGCGACCTGCCCGACGGGGTGGCCGAGGACTTCCCGGCGTTCGCCGACCACACGACGCTCGTGCCGACGTCGGGCGGGGAGGCCCTGGACCGTGCGACGGTCGAGGACCTGCTCACCGGCCAGCTCCTGGTGACCCGCAGCGGCGGCGACACCCTGACCGCCGCCACGGGCGTGCAGATCCCGGGCGTGCTGGACGACCTGTACGCCGAGGATGCGGCGGATCGTACGTTCGGGGCCGCCGTGCACCCGAACCGCAAGTGGGCCTCGTTCGCCCTGTGGGCGCCGACGGCCCAGGACGTCGACCTGCTGGTCTGGCCCGAGGGCCGCGACCTGGGCGACGAGCCCGACCGCTTCGACACCACACGGGCCGACGACGGCACGTGGACGCTCGACGGCAAGGCCGAGGACAAGAAGTACGCCTGGTACGGCGCGCGCTACCGGTACGCCGTGCAGGTGTACGTGCCTGGCGGCGGGGGCGCCCCGGGCAGGATGGAGACGAACCTCGTCACCGACCCGTACTCGGTCGCGCTGACCACCGACTCGACGCACTCCGTGGTCGTGTCCCTGGACGACAAGAGGTTCCAGCCGAAGGTGTGGCGCACGACGCCGCAACCCGTCGTCGAACGGTCCGTCGACCAGACGATCTACGAGCTGCACGTGCGCGACTTCTCGATCGCGGACTCCACGGTCCCCGAGACGGTGCGGGGCTCCTACCTGGCCTTCGCCGAGTCCGGCTCGGACGGCATGACGCACCTGCGCGAGCTCGCCGAGGCCGGCATGACGACGGTGCACCTGCTGCCGACGTTCGACATCGCGACGATCGTTGAAGACCCAGTGGATCGCGCCGAAGTCGGCGACCTGTCCGGGTTCGCCCCGGACTCCACGGAGCAGCAGGCCGCCGTGGCCGAGGTCCAGGGGTCCGACGCCTTCAACTGGGGCTACGACCCGTACCACTTCACGACGCCGGAGGGCTCGTACGCCGTCGACCGGGAGGGCGGGGCCCGCGTGGCCGAGTTCCGCACGATGGTGGGCTCGCTGCACGAGGCCGGGCTCCAGGTGGTCCTCGACCAGGTGTTCAACCACACCGCCGCCAGCGGTCAGGCGGACAAGTCGGTGCTGGACAGGGTCGTGCCGGGCTACTACCACCGGCTGAACCCCACCACGGGCACCGTGGAGACCAGCACCTGCTGCCAGAACGTCGCCACCGAGCACGCGATGGCCGAGCAGCTCATGGTCGACTCCGTGGTCACCTGGGCCCGCGACTACAAGGTCGACGGGTTCCGGTTCGACCTCATGGGTCACCACTCCCGCGAGAACATGCTCGCCGTGCGCGAGGCGCTCGACGCGCTGACGGTCGAGTCCGACGGCGTCGACGGCTCGGCGGTCTACCTGTACGGCGAGGGCTGGAACTTCGGCGAGGTGGCGGACGACGCGCTGTTCACGCAGGCCACGCAGGGCCAGCTCGGCGGCACCGGGATCGGGACGTTCAGCGACCGGCTCCGCGACGCCGTGCACGGCGGCTCGCCCGTCGACGGCGCCTCGACGTTCACGCAGGGGTTCGGCACCGGGCTGTTCACCGACCCGAACGGGCGGGAGGCCCGGACCGGCGAGCCCGGCACGGTCAACGACGGCTCCGACGACGAGGCGGCCGACCTCGGTCACCAGACCGACCTGGTCCGCCTGGGCCTGGCCGGCAACCTGCGCGACTTCACGTTCCTGACGTCCGACGGCAAGACGACCCGGGGCGAGGACCTCGACTACCGCGGCTCCCCGGCCGGGTACGCCGACTCCCCGGAGGAGGTCGTCACCTACGTCGACGCCCACGACAACGAGACGCTGTTCGACCTGCTCACGCTCAAGCTGCCGCAGGCGACGTCGATGGACGACCGGGTCCGAATGAACACCGTCTCGCTCGCGACGACGGCACTGGCCCAGACGCCCTCGTTCTGGCACGGGGGCACGGACCTGCTCCGCTCGAAGTCGCTGGACCGCAACTCCTACGACTCCGGCGACTGGTTCAACGCCATCGACTGGACGGGTCAGGACAACGGGTTCGCCCGGGGGCTGCCGATGGCCGCGGACAACGAGGACAAGTGGCCGCTCATGGCGCCGCTGCTGGCCGACCCGGCGCTCCGGCCGACGCCGGACCACATCGCGGAAGCATCCGAGCGGGCCCGCGAGCTGCTGGAGCTGCGCACCTCGACACGGCTCTTCCGGCTGGGGTCGGCCGAGCTGATCGGCGAGAAGGTCACCTTCCCCGGCTCGGGTCCGGACGCCGTCCCGGGTGTCATCGTCATGGCGATCGACGACACGGTCGGCGCCGACGTCGACCCGGCGCTCGACGGGGTGCTCGTGGTGTTCAACGCCTCGCCCGAGGCGGCCACGGTCGACCTGCCGGACCTCGCCGGACGGGGCTTCGAGCTCTCGCCGGTGCAGGCCGGCGGCGTCGACCCCGTCGTCCAGGAGACCTCCTGGGACGGTGATGCCGGGAGCGTGACGGTGCCGGCGAGGACAGTCGCGGTGCTGGTGGAGGCACAGGTGTGAGCCGTCGACGGAGCAGTCGCTGACGGCGGCGAACCGCCGCCGTTGCGTTCGGTAGGTGAACGCAGCAGCGGCGGTTCGCTGTCGTGAAGCGGGTGAAACGGACAGGGAGCGCGTCCATGTCGTAACCAGATTGTGACGAGAAGGTTTCTCTCCTGCGTTGACTTTGAGACCCGAAGCCAGCAATCTGGTCCGCAGCCGTCCTCCGAGGCGGCAGTGGTCCCGCCTACGGGCGCCGGTGGTGAAGGTCGCCGCCGGGGACCCTCGACGACGAGAAGGAGCGCGAGGATGCGACTCGGCAAGAAGATGGGTGCGGTCGCCGCAGGTACGGCGCTGACGCTCTCCCTGGCTGCCTGCGGTGGCGAGGGCGCCGGCTCGAGCACCGACGGTGCGGCGGGCGACGGCGACGAGAACGTCAAGGTCGGCGTCGCGATGCCGACGCAGACCTATGAGCGGTGGATCCAGGACGGCGGCAACGTCGAGGCCGGGCTCGAGGAGCTCGGCTACGACGTGGACCTGCAGTTCGCGAACGACGACATCCCCACCCAGACCCAGCAGATCGACTCGATGATCACCGGGGGCGTGGACGTCCTCATCATCGCCTCGATCGACGGCACGGCCCTGACCAGCCAGCTCGAGGCCGCCGCGGCCGAGAACATCCCGGTCATCGCCTACGACCGCCTCATCCGTGACAGCGAGAACGTGGACTTCTACACCACGTTCGACAACTTCGCCGTCGGCGTCGCCCAGGCCAACGCGCTGCTGCGCGGCATGGGATACCTCGACGAGAACGGCGAGGAGACCGGTGAGGAGGGCCCGTACAACGTCGAGCTCTTCGCCGGGTCCCCGGACGACAACAACGCGACCTTCTTCTACGAGGGCGCGATGTCGGTGCTCCAGCCGCTCCTCGACGACGGAACCGTCGTGGTCCCCTCGGGCCAGACGAACTTCGACACCGTGTCCACGCAGCGCTGGGAGCTCGAGACCGCCCAGAGCCGCATGGAGGACCTGCTGACCTCCACGTACACGGGCAACGACACCGAGCTGCACGGCGTGCTCGCCCCGGCCGACGTGCTCTCCCGCGGCATTAACAACGCCCTGCAGAGCGCGGGCATGGGCCCGACCCTCGAGGACGGTCTGCCCGTCATCACCGGTCAGGACGCCGAGATCGCGAACATCAAGCTGATCAACGACGGTGTGCAGTCCTCGACCATCTTCAAGGACACCCGCCTGCTGGCCGAGCAGGCCGTCGCCGCGGCGCAGTCCTTCGTCGAGGGCGAGGACCCCGAGGCGAACGACACCGAGACGTACGACAACGGCGTCAAGGTCGTGCCCTCCTACCTCCTCGAGGTCGAGACGGTGTTCGCCGAGGACATCGAGCCCGTGCTCGTGGACTCCGGCTACTACACCATGGACGAGGTCGAGTCCGGCCAGACGGCCGAGTGACCCGGCTGCTCTGAGCCAACTCAGCACGGGCGAGGCCGTCCGTCGTGCACCCACGACGGGCGGCCCGCCCCGGGTCCGCCCCCGGCGACACACCGCGGACGGCACCCCTTCATCGAAGGAGGGACGAGAGCGCAGATGAGCACCATTCTGGAGATGCGCTCCATCACCAAGGAGTTCCCGGGCGTCAAGGCGCTGTCGGACGTCACCCTCACCGTCGAGCAGGGCGAGATCCACGCCATCTGTGGTGAGAACGGCGCCGGCAAGTCGACGCTCATGAAGGTGCTGTCGGGCGTCTACCCGCACGGCACGTACGACGGCGAGATCGTCTTCGACGGCGCGTCGGCCGAGTTCGGGTCCATCTCGGACTCCGAGGAGCAGGGCATCGTCATCATCCACCAGGAGCTCGCCCTGGTGCCCTACCTCTCCGTGGCCGAGAACATCTTCCTCGGCAACGAGACCCGCGGCCGCCTCGGACTCATCGACTGGAACAACGCCAACCATCGCGCCGCTGCGCTGATGGAGCGGGTCGGGCTGCACGAGAACCCGACGGCGCCGATCGGACAGCTCGGTGTCGGCAAGCAACAGCTGATCGAGATCGCCAAGGCCCTCTCGAAGAAGGTCCGTCTGCTCATCCTCGACGAGCCGACCGCCGCCCTGAACGACACCGACTCCGAGCACCTGCTCGAGCTCCTCCGCGCCCTGCGCGGCGAGGGCATCACGTGCATCATCATCTCGCACAAGCTCAACGAGATCGAGGAGATCGCCGACCGCACGACGATCATCCGTGACGGGCAGACGATCGAGACGATCGACATGTCCGCCGAGGACGCCACCCAGGACCGCATCATCCGCGGCATGGTGGGTCGCGACCTCGAGCACCGCTACCCGGAGCGTGCCAGCGTCCTCGGCGACGAGGTGCTGCGGGTGGAGGACTGGAACGTCGACCACCCGACCCAGGCCGGCCGGCAGGTCATCACCGACGCGTCCTTCAACGTGCGGGCCGGTGAGGTCGTGGGCATCGCGGGTCTCATGGGCGCCGGCCGCACCGAGCTCGCGATGAGCATCTTCGGCAGGTCCTACGGGCGCAACATCCGCGGCAAGATCTTCAAGGACGGCAAGGAGATCCAGGCCCGGACGGTCGCGGAGGCGATCAAGCACCACATCGCCTACGCCACCGAGGACCGCAAGCACTACGGCCTGAACCTCATCGACGACATCCGGCACAACATCTCCGCCGCGGGCCTGCGCCAGCTGGCCCCCGGTGGCTGGGTGAACAGCAACGAGGAGCTGCGCGTCGCAGAGGACTACCGGGCCTCGCTGAACATCAAGACGCCGAGCGTCGTCGTCGACGTCGGCAAGCTCTCGGGCGGCAACCAGCAGAAGGTCGTGCTGTCCAAGTGGCTGTACACCGACCCCGACGTGCTCATCCTCGACGAGCCCACGCGCGGTATCGACGTCGGTGCCAAGTACGAGATCTACACGATCATCAACAAGATGGTCGCGGCGGGCAAGGCGGTCGTCGTCATCTCCTCCGAGCTCCCCGAGCTGCTCGGCATCTGCGACCGCGTGTACACCCTCGCCTTCGGCCGCATCACCGGTGAGCTCCCCGTCGCCGACGCGACGCAGGAACGCCTCATGGAGCTCATGACGCTCGAGCGCGACCAGCCCCTGCCCACGAACGGAACTGCCTCATGAACGCCATCGCCTCGGTCCGGGACGCCCTGACCCGGAACATGCGCCAGAGCGGCATCCTCATCGCCTTCGTCGCGATCGTGGTGCTGTTCGCCGCCCTGAACGACAGCTTCCTGTCTCCCGGGAACCTGACGAACCTCGTCCTGCAGTACTCCTACATCCTGATCCTGGCCATCGGCATGGTGATGGTGATCATCGCCGGGCAGATCGACCTGTCGGTTGGGTCGGTGGTGGCACTCTCGGGTGCGGTCTCCGCCGCGGTCGTCATCCGGGAAGGCATGCCCTGGTGGGCCGGCGTCGCCGCCGCCCTGCTCGTGGGTCTGCTGGTCGGGATCTGGCAGGGATTCTGGGTCGCCTACGTCGGCATCCCCGGCTTCATCGTGACGCTCGCGGGCATGCTGCTCTTCCGTGGCCTGACGTTCCTCGTCCTGGACAACCGGTCGCTCTCGCCGTTCGGCGGGACCTACTACGACATCGCGAACGGCTTCCTCAACGGCTGGCTCGGCGGGTACGGCTACGACGTCTTCACGCTCGTGATCTTCGGCATCGCCGTCGTCGGTTACGCCGTGTCCCAGTGGCGCTCCCGCCAGGGCAAGATCGCCTACCAGCAGTCGGTCGAGTCGCTGCCGATGTTCGCACTGAAGCTCGTCGTCGTCGCCGCGGTGGTCATGTGGTTCGGCTACCAGCTCTCCACGTCCCGAGGCCTGCCGGTGGTGCTGATCATCCTGGCGGTGCTGATCATCGCCTACACGCTGGTCACGCAGAAGTCCGTCTTCGGCCGGCACATCTACGCCGTCGGCGGCAACCGCCACGCGGCGGAGCTGTCGGGCGTGTCCGTGCGCAAGATCAACTTCTGGGTCTTCGTGAACATGGGTGTGCTGGCTTCCGTGGCCGGTGTGGTGTTCTCCTCGCGGATGAACGGCGCCCAGCCCAGCGCGGGCGAGATGTTCGAGCTCGACGCGATCGCTGCCTGCTTCATCGGTGGAGCGTCCACCACGGGCGGCATCGGCCGGGTGGGCGGCGCCATGATCGGTGGTCTGATCATGGCCGTCATGTCGAACGGCATGCAGCTCATGGGCGTGCCGCAGTCGATGCAGCAGGTCATCAAGGGCCTGGTGCTGCTGCTGGCCGTCGCCTTCGACATCTGGAACAAGAAGCGCGCCGCCGTGGCCCGCTGAACCGGATGAGCACCGCGGACGGGCAGGTGGGGCCTCCCACCTGCCCGTCCGTCTTCCCCGTACACTCCGGGTCGTGAAGGGACGGCAGGCGATGGCGCGGACGCAGTCGTCGCTGCGCGAGGCCAACCGTGCCCGCGTGGTCGACGCCGTCAAGAAGCACGGCAGCCTCACCCAGGTGGAGCTGACCGGTGCCACCGGCCTGTCCGCGGCGACCGTCTCGACGATCGTCAAGGAGCTCGTGGCCGCCGAGGTCGTCGAGGTCCGCAACACGGTCCGGTCCGGTCGCCGCGCTCAGCTCGTCACCCTCGCCCACCGTGTCGGCCTCGTGGCCGGCGTCGTCGTCGGCTACCGCACCATGCGGGTCGCGCTCGCCGACGTCGCCCACGAGATCCTCGCCGAGCAGTCGTTGCCCCTGCCGGCCGACCATCGGCCCGACACCAGCCTCGACCGGGCCGCGCTGCTCGTGGTGGACCTGCTCGAACGCGTCGGATCCGATCTGGACGAGCTCCTCGGCATCGGCCTCGGGATCCCCGCGCCGGTTCACCCCGCCACGGGGATGCTCAGCGTGCGGGGCGTGCTGCGCGGCTGGGACGCCGTGCAGATCGCCCAGGTGCTCGAGAAGCGGCTCTCCCGCCCCGTCTTCGTGGACAACGACGCCAACCTCGGGGCGCTGGCGGAGTCCACGGTCGGCGTCGGCCGCCCGTGGCGGGACATGATCTACGTGGGTGTCTCCCACGGGGTGGGTGCCGGGATCGTCATCGGCGGGTCGGTGCACCACGGTGTGGACGGCACCGCGGGCGAGATCGGCCACGTCCAGGTCGACCCGGCGGGCCGGATCTGCCTGTGCGGCAGCCGAGGATGCCTCAACACCGTGGTGGGTCTGCCTGCTCTGCTCGAACCGCTGGAGACCAGTCACGGTCACCTCACCCTGGGCGACGTCGTCCGGCTGGCCCGGGCCGACGACCCGGGCTGCCGGCAGATCGTCGCCGACGCCGGCGAGCAGGTCGGGGCCGTCGTCGCCGCGCTGGCGACGGGGCTCGGACCCCAGGGGATCGTCGTCGGCGGGGAGCTCGCCGAGACCGGGGAGACCTTTCTGGCACCCTTGCGTGCGGCGGTCGAGCGTCGCACGGTGCTCCACCAGGCGGGCGGGCCCGAGGTGGTGCCCGCCGCGTGGGGTCTGCGCGCCGAGCTCGTGGGCGCCGTGGCGCTCGCCCTGCAGAGCACCGACGTGTTCGACCCCGCCCGACGCACGGACCGAAGCGACGAGGAGATGGCTGGACGATGATGCCGCCGGCACCGCACCGCACGCCCCTGCTCGCCCTGCACGAGGTGAGCAAGTACTTCGGCGCCGTCGAGGCGCTCGTGGGGGTCGATCTGGAGGTGCACGCCCACGAGGTGGTGGCGCTCGTCGGCGACAACGGGGCCGGCAAGTCCACGCTGGCCCAGGTCGTGGCCGGGGTGCTGTCCACCGACGCGGGACAGATCGAGATCGACGGCGAACCCGTGACGCTCGGCTCGGCGTCGGCGGCGAACCGGCTCGGGGTCGCCAGCGTCTTCCAGGACCTGGCCGTCTGCGAGAACCTCGACGTGACGGCGAACCTCTTCCTGGGACGGGAGCTGCGCAACCGGGTCGGTCTCCTGCACGAGGGCGAGATGGAGGTCCAGACGCGCGAGCTCCTCGAGCGTCTGACCGTGCGCATCCCTTCGGTGCGCACCACGCTGCGCCAGCTCTCGGCCGGGCAGCGGCAGGCGGTCGCCATCGCTCGCACGCTCATCGGCAACCCACGGATCGTGGTCCTCGACGAGCCGACCGCGGCGCTGTCCGTCGCGCAGACCGGTGAGGTGCTCACCCACATCCAGCGGCTGCGGGAGATGGGCCTCGGGGTCATCCTCATCAGCCACAACCTCAACGACGTGCGGGCGGTCGCCGACCGCATCGAGGTGCTGCGCCACGGGCGCAACAACGGCTCGTTCCCGGCCACGGCGTCGCACGAGTCGATCCTGGCCGCGATCACCGGAGCGGCCTGACCCCCACACCTGCCGGGCGGGACGGACCGCCACGGACGGGCACGACGGCACGGACGCCGTCGCCCACCTGCGTGCCGCCGCCGACGTCGGGGCGTCATGCCGCGTGGTTTCTTGACGACGAGGAACGACGGGCCGCCCATCGGTGGGCGGCCGACGAGAGGAACGTGATGATGCGACGCGTGGCAGCAACGGCTGCCGTGCTGGCCTCGGCCGGCGTGCTGACCCTGTCCGGGTGCGGGGCGCTCGGCGGCGAGGACACGATCGGCGTGGCCATGCCCACCGAGACGTCCGAGCGCTGGATCGCCGACGGTGCGGCGTTGTCGGACGGCCTGCAGGAGGCCGGGTACGAGGTCGACCTGCGGTACGCCGGGGACGAGGGCGGCGGGTACCGGCAGGCCGACCAGGTGCAGGAGATGATCGACGACGGCGTGGAGCTGCTGATCGTCGCGGCCGTGGACGGTGCCGGGCTCGGCGAGCAGCTCGCCGCGGCGGCGGAGGCGGGCATCCCCGTCATCGCCTACGACCGGTTGCTGCTCGAGTCGGAGCACGTCGACCACTACGTCACGTTCGACAACTACGCGGTGGGGGTCGCGCAGGCGACCGCGCTGCTCCAGGGCCTCGGCGTCGTGGACGAGCAGGGGGAGCTGACGGGCGACACCGGCCCGTACGACGTCGAGCTCTTCGCCGGCTCCCCGGACGACAACAACACCTTCATCTTCTGGCAGGGGGCGATGGACACCCTCCAGCCGTACCTGGACGACGGGACGCTGCGGGTGCCGTCGTCGCTGACGGACGTGGGGGCCGCCAGCACGCAGCAGTGGCTGGCGGAGAACGCCCGTGAACGCATGGCCGTGCTGCTGCAGAGCCACTACGACGACGGCTCCGAGCTGGACGGCGTGCTGTCGCCGTACGACGGTATGTCCCGCGGCATCATCGAGGCCCTCCAGCTGTGGGGCCTGGGCCCGTCGCTGGCGGACGGGCTCCCCGTCGTCACCGGCCAGGACGCCGAGGCGGACTCGGTGGCGCTGATCCGGGACGGCGTCCAGCAGTCGACGGTCTTCAAGGACACGCGCGTGCTGGCCGACAGCGCGGTGGACGCCGCGCTGGCCTACCTCGAGGGCGGGCAGCCGGAGGTCGACGACACCACGACCTACGACAACGGGGCCAAGGTGGTGCCGACCCTCACGATCGACGTCGAGGTCGTCCTGCGCGACGACATCGACGAGGTGCTCGTGGACAGCGGCTACCTGACCGCGGCGGAGATCGCGGCCGACTGAGCGCTCCCACCCCGCCGAGATCGACGGACCCGTCCCGAGATCGACGTACCGTCCGTCGATCTCGGTACGGGTCCGTCGATCTCGGCGGGCGGCGGCCAGGTCAGGGACGGCCGGTCCGGAGGCCGAAGGAGTCGTGCGGGTCGACGTGCGCCAGGACGGTGTCGAGGACGCGCGTGAAGGCGTGCAGGTCGTCGCGGTCCAGGTCGTCGTAGACGTTCTCCAGGACGGTCCGGGCGTGGCCGGGTGCGCTGGCGACCACCTTGTGCCAGCCGGCCTCGGTGAGTGTGGCGACCGTGACCCGCCCGTCGTCGGGGGCGGGGCCGCGCCGGAGGAACCCCCGGTCCTCGAGGCGTCGCGCGACGTGGGACAGGCGGGGGAGCGTGGCGTTCGTCCGGCGGGCGAGGTCGCTCATGCGCAACGAGCGGTCGTCGGCCTGGGACAGCATCGCCAGGGTCAGGTACTCGAAGTGAGTCAGGTCGGCGTCGTGCCGCAGCTGCTGGTCGAGCAGCGCGGGAAGCAGCCCGATGACGGCCTGGAGCCGTAGCCAGCTGCGCATCTGCTCGTCGTCGAGCCATCGTGGTGATGCGTCGTCGTCCATGAGCCCTCCCGCATTGGTTGACGCGACAACTATACCGCCCTATGTTGGTTGTAGCGTCAATCAAAGTGATCGACGCGCGTCCGAGAGGAACCCTCATGAGCAACAGCATCAGCGTCGTCGGAGCCGGCAGCATGGGCGCGGCCATCGCCCGCCTCGGCCTCGCCGCGGGACGCCCGGTCCAGGTCGTCACCCGCGACGTCGCCGCGGCGCAGGCCGTCGACCCGGCCGTGGAGGCCACCGCCTTCGGCGAGCCGCTCACCGGTGACGTGGTCGTGCTCGCCCTGCCGTACCCCGCGCTGGACGACGTCGTCGCGACCTACGGCGACCAGCTCGCGGGCCGGACCGTCGTCGACATCACCAACCCGCTCGACTTCTCGACCTTCGACTCCCTCGTGGTGCCCGCCGACTCCTCCGCCGCGACCGAGCTCGCCGCCAGGCTCCCCGGCGCGCAGGTGCTCAAGGCGTTCAACACCACCTTCGCCGCCACGCTCGCCACCGGGACGGTGGGCGACGTGCCGACCACCGTGCTCGTCGCGGGCGACGACCCCGACGCCAAGGGCTCCCTCACCGCCGCCTTCGACGGATCGGCCGTACGGATCGTCGACGCCGGTCCGCTGCGCCGCGCCCGCGAGCTCGAGGCGCTCGGCTTCCTCCAGCTCACGCTGGCCGCCGGCGAGAAGACGTCGTGGACCACCGGCTTCGCCCTGCTGTGACCGCGGCCCAGAACCTCCGCCGCGACGACCTGCTCGCGGCGTCGACGACCATGGGAGCCGTCACGCTCCACGTCGGCGACCTCGTCGCCATGAGCGCCTACTACCGCGAGGCGCTCGCGCTGACCGAGCTGCCCGGCACCGGGGGACCCGGCCGGGTGGTCCTCGGGAGGGGGCGCACGCCCGTCGTCGTGCTCCGGCACACGCCCGGACTCCCGCCCACCTCCCGGCACCAGGCCGGGCTGTTCCACACCGCCGTCCTCCTCGACACCGAGGAGGCGCTCGCCGCCGCCGTGGCGCACGCCGCGCGGCACCCGCTGTCCCGGTTCGTCGGCAACGCCGACCACTGGGTCTCCCGGGCGTTCTACTTCACCGACCCCGAGGACAACGGCATCGAGCTCTACTGGGACCGTCCGCGGGAGACCTGGCAGCGGTCCGGTGGTCGCGTGGCGATGGGCTCGGACTGGTTCGACCCGCAGGCCTATCTCCAGCAGCACCTGGACGAGTCGGCGCTGGCCGGCGCCTCGGGGCAGGAGGCCCGGGTGGGCCACGTCCACCTGCAGGTCGGCGACCTCACGGTGGCGCGCCGGTTCTACGTCGACACCCTCGGCCTCGAGCTCACGGCGGATCTTCCCGGCGCGCTCTTCGTCGCCGCCGGCGGGTACCACCACCACGTGGCCGTCAACACGTGGAACAGCGCCGGCGCAGCTCCGCGGGCGGCGTCGCTCGGCCTCGGGCAGGTCGCCCTGACCGTGCCCGGGCAGGACGACGTCGACGCGTTGCGCGACCGGCTGCGCCACGCCCGGGTCCCGGTGCGCGACGACGGTCGCACGCTGCGGTTCGACGACCCGTGGAAGACGCTCGTCGAGGTCGCGGTCGCCTGAGGCCGGCGTCCGCCGACGTCAGTGGAAGACGACCGTGCGGTGGCCGTCGAGCAGCACCCGGTGCTCGGCGTGCCACCGCACCGCCCGCGCCAGGGTGCGCCGCTCGACGTCCTCACCGAGCGCCACCAGGTCCGACACGGCCCGGGAGTGGTCCACCCGCTCGACGTCCTGCTCGATGATCGGCCCTTCGTCGAGGTCGCCGGTGACGTAGTGCGACGTGGCGCCGATGAGCTTGACGCCCCGCTCGTGCGCCTGCGCGTACGGGCGCGCGCCCTTGAACGAGGGCAGGAATGAGTGGTGGATGTTGATCACGTGGCCGGCCAGGTCGCGGCACAGGTCGTCCGACAGGATCTGCATGTAGCGGGCGAGCACCACCAGCTCCACGTCGAGGCGGTCCACCAGCTCGCGCAGCCGGTCCTCCGCCTGCGACTTGGTCGCCGCGGTGACCGGGACGTGGTGGAACGGCTTGCCGTAGAACTCGGCGAGCTCGGCCAGGTCCGGGTGGTTGCCGACGACGCCGACGATCTCGACCGGCATCTTCTGGTTGCGCTCGCGGTACAGCAGGTCCACCAGGCAGTGCGCGGCCTTCGAGACCATGATCAGCGTGCGCACCGGGCGTCCGACGACGTCGAGCGTCCACGTCATCTCGAACCGGTCGGCCACCTCGCCGATCGCCGCGGCCAGCTCCTCGCGGGCGGCGTGCGTCTCCACCTGGACGCGCATGAAGAACAGCCCCGAGCCGGGGTTGCCGAACTGCTGCGACTCGGTGATGTTGCCGTCGTGCTGGGCCAGCATCCCGCTCACGGCGTGGACGATGCCCGGCCGGTCGGGGCACGAGAGCGTCAGGACCCACTCGGTGGGTCGGTGGTCCGTCGTCGGTGCGGGGGGCTGCGTCGGCTCGGTGGTCACGTCCGCCATTGTCGCCCACCGTCTGCCACGATGGGGCCATGAGCGAGAGCACCGCCACCTCGGCCGGCACTGCCGGCGCCGCGGCCCACGACGCCCCCACCCGGATCGCGCTGGTCGACGACGACCACGCCGGCGAGCTGCTGACGTTGCGTCGTGCGGCGTTCGTCTCCGAGGCGCAGGTGTACGGCGACCCGAACATCCCGCCGCTGACTCAGACGTTGCCGGAGCTTCGCGAGGACATGGCCCGGGACGACGTCGTGACGATCGGGGCGTGGGACGGGCACCGCCTGGTCGGGTCCATCCGCGTCGAGATCGACGCCGAGCGCGCCACGCTCGGGCGGCTCGCCGTCGCCCCGGACCAGCAGGGCCGCGGGCTGGGCACGACGCTGCTGTTCGCGATCCTGGAGTTCCTGCCCGAGCAGATCTCGGAGATCTGGGCGTTCACGGGCAAGGACTCGCGGCAGAACCTGGCGATGTACACCAAGCACGGCTACGAGGCGCAGTACGACGAGGCCGCGGGTGAGCTGACGTACACCTACCTGCGCCGGGTGCTGCACGAGGTCGACGCGCGTCGGTCGGGGCAGGAGCCGGCGGGTCCGTCCGCCAGCGGCTCGTGAGCGCGTCCCGCCCGGCACGCCGTCCGTCGATGGCCGACGTCGCCCGGGTGGCGGGCGTCTCCCACCAGACGGTGTCGCGGGTGCTGAACGAGCACCCGAGCGTGCGCCCGGAGACCCGGGAGCGCGTGCTGGCCGCGATCGACGAGCTCGGGTACCGCCGCAACAGCGCGGCCCGCGCGCTGGTGACCTCGCGGTCGGCGACCCTCGGCGTGGTCACGACGGGCTCGGCGCTGTTCGGGCCGACCAGCACGCTCATCGCCGTCGAGGAGGCGGCGCGCGACCGCGGCTACTTCGTGTCCGTGGCCACGCTGCGCACCTACGACACGGCGGCGATGCACGCGGCGATGGAGCACTTCATGGCCCAGGGCGTCGACGGGATCGTGGTCATCGCCCCGCACGCCGACGTCGCGGCGGCGGTGGAGTCGTTCCGGGCGCCGGTGCCGGTCGTGGTCGTGGCGGCGCTCGACGACGCTTCCCCGGACCACGGCGACGGCTCGCCGTCGGCCACCGTGTCGCTGGCCGTCGACCAGCGTTCGGGCGCTCGGCAGGCGACGGAGCTGCTGCTCGACCTGGGCCACCCGGACGTCGTGCACGTGGCCGGTCCGCAGGGCTGGTTCGACGCGCGCGAGCGCGCGGCCGGCTGGCGCGAGGCGCTGCAGGCCCGCGGCCTCGAGCCGGCACGGCCCCGGCTGTGCTCGTGGTCGGCCGCGGACGGCTACGCGGCGGGGCGTGACCTGGCCGAGGCGGTCGCGGCGGGGGAGGGGCCGACGGCGGTGCTCGCGGGCAACGACCAGCTCGCCCTGGGGATCCTGCGCGCGCTGTGGGAGCGGGGGGTGCGGGTGCCCGACGACGTCTCGGTGGTGGGGTTCGACGACGTCGAGGGCGCGGCCTACTTCGTGCCGCCGCTGACCACGGTGCGTCAGCCGTTCGCCGAGCTCGGGTCCCGTGCCGTGGCGATGGTGGTGGCCTCGTTGGCCGGGGAGCCGGTCGCGGCGCAGCGGATCATGCCCGAGCTCGTGGTGCGGTCCTCGACGGCGCCGCCGCGCTGACCTCGGGCGGTTGGAAACGAGCTCGTGTGAGCGTTAACATCAAGAGGACGACCATCAAGGAGTGAACACGGCGATGACGCTGCCAGACCAGGAGACCGAGGCGCGGGACGCCATCACCTCCGGGCGGACCACGCTCGGCATCGAGCTCGGCTCGACGAACATCAAGGCGTGCCTGATCGGACCCGAGCACCAGGTGCTCGCCGGCGGCTCGCACGCCTGGGAGAACGAGCTCGCCGACGGACTGTGGACGTACCCGCTCGAGGCGGTCCACCGCGGGCTGCAGGGCGCCTACGCCGCGCTCGTCGCCGACGTCGAGCAGCGCTACGGCGTCCGGCCGACGACCTACGCGGCGCTCGGTGTCTCCGCGATGATGCACGGCTACCTGGCGTTCGACGCGGACGACCAGCTGCTGGTGCCGTTCCGCACGTGGCGCAACACCAGCACCGGACCGGCCGCCGCCGAGCTGTCGGAGCTCTTCGGGTACAACATCCCCCTGCGCTGGTCCATCGCGCACCTGTACCAGGCGATCCTCGACGACGAGCCGCACGTGCCGCAGATCGCCTCCTTCACCACGCTCGCCGGGTACGTCCACCGCGCGCTGACCGGCCGGCACGTCCTCGGCGTCGGGGACGCCTCCGGCATGTTCCCGATCGACCCCGCCACCCGCGACTACGACCAGCGCATGCTCGAGCAGTTCCGGCACCTGGCGGCCGCGAAGCGTCCCGGGCTGCACGTCGAGGGGCTGCTGCCCGAGGTGCTGCCCGCCGGCGCCGACGCCGGTCGTCTCACGGCCGACGGCGCCGCCCTGCTGGACCCCAGCGGCGAGCTGCGACCGGGCGTCCTGCTCTGCCCGCCCGAGGGCGACGCCGGGACCGGCATGGTCGCGACCAACGCCGTCGCGCCGCGGACCGGCAACATCAGTGCCGGCACGTCGATCTTCGCGATGGTCGTCCTCGAGAAGCCGCTGACCAGCGTCCACCACGAGCTCGACCTCGTCACCACCCCGGCCGGCGACCTCGTGGCGATGGTGCACTGCAACAACGGTGCGAGCGAGCTCGACGCCTGGGCCGGCGTCTTCGGCCAGTTCGCCGCGGCCCTGGGCCACCCCAGCTCGGCCGACGACGTCTTCGGCGCCCTGTTCACCGCCGCCCTCGACGGCGACGCCGACGGAGGCGGGCTCCTGGCCTACAACTACCTCGCCGGCGAGCCCATCACCGGGCTCGAGGAGGGCCGCCCCCTCATCGTGCGCACCCCGGACAGCCGGCTCACCCTGGCCAACGTCATGCGCACCCAGATCTACGGCGCCTTCGGCACGCTGGCGCTCGGCATGAACGTGCTGCACGGCGAGGGCGTCGCCATCGACACCATGCTCGCGCACGGCGGCATGTTCCGGACCGCCGGCGTCGCCCAGCGGTTCCTCGCCGCCGCCGTCGACGCCCCGGTCGCCGTCGGGCAGACCGCCTCCGAGGGCGGCGCCTGGGGCATCGCCGTGCTCGCCGCCTACGCGGCCGCCGTCGACGGTGAGGACGGACCGACCCTCGACGCCTACCTGACCGAGCAGGTGTTCGCCGACGCCGCGCTCGACGTCGCCCGGCCCGACGCGGACGACGTCGCCGGGTTCGCCGCCTACCTCGAGCGGTACTCCGCCGGCCTCGCCGTCGAGCGGGCCGCCACCGAAGCCCTCTGACCCCGTGACGAAACCGGAGCAACCCATGTCGAACGACGCGCCCCTGACCGAGGTGCCCGCCCACCTGCGCACCGCCGTCGACACCGCCAAGCAGAAGGTCGCCGACCTGCACGCCGAGCTGCCCCGCTGGGAGCTCGTCGTGTGGACCGCCGGCAACGTCTCCGAGCGGGTGCGGAACGACCAGGGGGAGGACCTGCTGGTCATCAAGCCCTCCGGCGTCTCCTACGACGACATCACCGCCGAGGCCATGGTCGTGTGCGACCTCGACGGCAACCTCGTCGAGGGCGACCGCTCGCCCTCGTCCGACACCGCCGCCCACGCGTACGTCTACGCCCACATGCCCGAGGTCGGCGGCGTCGTGCACACCCACTCCACCTACGCGACCGCCTGGGCCGCACGCGGCGAGGAGATCCCCTGCGTGCTGACCATGATGGCCGACGAGTTCGGCGGACCGATCCCCGTCGGACCGTTCGCGATCATCGGCGACGACTCGATCGGCCGGGGCATCGTCGAGACCCTGCGCGGGTCCCGCTCCAAGGCCGTGCTCATGAAGAACCACGGCCCGTTCACCATCGGCGGCGACGCCAAGGGCGCCGTCAAGGCCGCGGTGCTCTGCGAGGAGGTCGCGCGCGCCGTGCACGTCTCGCGCCAGCTCGGCGAGCCGCTGCCCATCGAGCAGCAGCACGTCGACTCCCTGTACGAGCGCTACCAGAACGTCTACGGCCAGCGCTGACGCCGGCGTCGGACCACCCCGAACCTCCCGAAAGGACCCCCATGCCCAAGCCCTACGGCGACCGCGAGATCTGGTTCCTCACCGGCAGCCAGGACCTCTACGGCCCCGAGACCCTCGAGCAGGTCGCCAGCCAGTCCCGCGAGGTCGCCGCCGCGCTCGACGCGTCCGACGACGTCCCCGCCACGATCGTCTGGAAGCCCGTCCTCAAGGACGCGGCGTCGATCCGCCGCGCCATGCTGGACGCCAACAGCGACGACGGCGTGCTGGGCGTCATCACCTGGATGCACACCTTCAGCCCGGCCAAGATGTGGATCGCCGGCCTGGACGCCCTGCGCAAGCCGCTGCTGCACCTGCACACGCAGGCGAACGTCGAGCTGCCCTGGTCCGACATCGACATGGACTTCATGAACCTCAACCAGGCCGCCCACGGCGACCGGGAGTACGGCTACATGCTGTCCCGGCTCGGCGTCGCGCGGACCACCGTGGTGGGGCACGCCTCGAACCCGGCCGTGCAGCGCCGCGTGGGCACCTGGGTCCGGGCCGCCGCCGGACGGCTGGCCACGCAGGAGCTCAAGCTGGTCCGCTTCGGCGACAACATGCGCAACGTCGGCGTGACCGAGGGCGACAAGACCGAGGCCGAGCTGCAGTTCGGCGTCAACGTCAGCACCTGGGGCGTCAACGACCTCGTCGCGGCCGTGGACGCGGTCGCCGAGTCCGACGTCGACGCGCTCGTCGCCGAGTACGAGCAGCTCTACGACGTCGCGGCCGAGCTGCGGGCCGGGGGGGAGCGGCACGAGTCGCTGCGCTACGCCGCCCGGCAGGAGGCCGCCATGGAGGCGTTCCTCACCGAGCGCGGCGCCAAGGCCTTCACCACGAACTTCGAGGACCTCGGTGCCCTGCGCCAGCTCCCCGGCCTCGCGGTGCAGCGCCTCATGGCCAAGGGCTACGGGTTCGGCGCCGAGGGCGACTGGAAGACCGCCGTGCTGGTCCGCGCCGCCAAGGTGATGGGCGAGGGCCTGCCCGGCGGCGCCTCCCTCATGGAGGACTACACCTACGACCTCACGCCCGGGTCCGAGCTGATCCTCGGGGCCCACATGCTCGAGATCTGCCCGACCCTGACGACGTCGAAGCCGCGCGTGGAGATCCACCCGCTCGGCATCGGCGGCAAGGAGGACCCGGTGCGCATGGTGTTCGACACCGACGCCACCGAGGGTGCCGTCGTCGTGTCCCTGGCCGACATGCGCGACCGGTTCCGGCTCACCGCCAACGTCGTCGACGTCGTCCCGCCCACGCACGAGCTGCCGAACCTGCCCGTGGCGCGGGCCGTGTGGAAGCCGCGACCGGACTTCGCGACGTCGGCCGAGGCCTGGCTGACCGCCGGCGGCGCCCACCACACCGTCATGTCGACGGCGCTGGGCATCGAGGCCTTCGAGATGTTCGCCCAGATCTCCGGCACCGAGCTGCTGGTCATCGACGAGGACACCACGCGTCGCGGGTTCGCCGACCAGGTGCGCTGGAACCAGGTCTACTACAAGCTCGCGCAGGGTCTCTGACCGTCCGGTCGCACCCCACCCGGCGCATCGAGCGTGCCGACATCTCCCTCCTGACCCGGTCGAGAGGAAGAAGTCGGCACGCTCGATGCGCTGTGCGGCGGCGGTAGTCTGTGGTCGCCGCACCGGCCGCCCGGTGCCCGGCAGCAACCGACGGAGGCCTGCGATGGCGAGTACCGGTGCGGACAAGCCGAACATCCGGCAGGTCGCGCAGCTCGCCGGCGTGTCGCACATGACGGTGTCGCGGGTGCTCAACGACCACCCGAACATCCGGGAGGCCACCCGGCGCCGCGTCGAGGAGGCCATCGAGGAGCTCGGCTACCGGCCCAGCATGACCGCCCGGGCGCTCGCCACCCAGCGCAGCCGCCGCATCGGCGTCCTCGTGGAGAGCGCCGCGACGTTCGGGCCCACGAGCACGCTGTACGCCGTCGAGTCGGCCGCCCGCGCCTCGGGCTACGAGGTCAGCTCGATCCTCCTGCGGGCCGGCGAGAAGATCAGCCCGCAGGAGGCCGTGGACCACCTCATCGCGCTGGGCATCGACGCGCTGTGCGTCGTCGCGCCGCGGTCGTCGTCGATCGCCGCGCTGCGCCACATCGCCGTCGGGGTGCCCGTGCTGGTGGTCAAGCCGGACAAGGACCCGGCCTACCTCACCGTGACCGTGGACCAGCAGGCCGGCACGGTCCTGGCCGTCGACCACCTCGTCTCGCTCGGCCACCGCGACATCCTGCACGTCGCCGGCCCGCTGGACTGGCTCGACGCCCGCACGCGCGAGCGGGCCTTCCATGCCCGGGCCAAGGCCTGGGGGCTGCGGGAACGGCCGATCGTGGTGGGGGACTGGACGGCGGACTTCGCCTACGACTTCGCCCGGGGGATCCGCGAGCTGCCCGAGTACACGGCCGTCTTCGTGGCGAACGACGACATGGCGGTGGGGTTCGTCCACGGGCTCCACGAGCGGGGGTTCTCGGTGCCCGACGACGTCAGCGTGGTCGGCTTCGACGACATCCCGCTGGCGCGCCACGTCATCCCGCCGCTGACCACCGTGCGGCAGAACTTCGACGCGCTCGGCATCTCAGTCGTGGACGTGCTGCGGGCCGCGATCGAGGAGCGCGAGATCCCGGACGTGACGCGGATCCCCGCCGAGATCGTCGTGCGCGCCTCGAGCGCGGCACCGAGGAAGGTCGACTGATGGCGGCCCGGGAGACGCGTCCGGAGGCGACGGCACGGCCCGTGGTCGAGATGCGCGGGATCACCGTGGAGTACTCGGGCGTGCGGGTGCTCGACGGCGCCGACCTGACGCTGCGTCCCGGCGAGGTGCACGCGCTGATGGGGGAGAACGGCGCGGGCAAGTCCACGCTCATCGGCGCGCTGACGGGCACCGTGCCCCTGCTGGCGGGCTCGGTGCGGGTCGACGGCGAGTCCCGGACGCCCACGAGCGTCGCCCGGAGCCGTGCGGAAGGTATCGCGACCGTCTTCCAGGAGTCGCACCTGAGTCCGCAGCTGTCCGTGGCCGAGAACATCATGATCGGGCACGAGGTGCGCGGGCCGTGGGGGATCCGGTGGGCGCGGAGCAGGGAGCGGGCCTCGGCCGCGCTGGCCACCCTGGGGATCGAGGACGTCGACCCGCGCGCGCCGCTGGAGTCGCTCGCTCCCGCGACCAAGCAGCTCGTGGCGGTGGCGCGGGCCATCGTCCTCGAGCCGCGGGTGCTCGTCCTCGACGAGCCGACGTCGAGCCTGGACGAGGCCGAGGCCGCCCAGCTCCTGGGTGTGGTCCGCCGGCTGCGCGACCAGGGCGTCGCGGTGCTGTTCGTGTCGCACTTCCTCGAGCAGGTGCTCGAGGTCAGCGACCGCCTCACGGTGCTCCGCGGCGGCCGGGTGGTGGCGGAGTACGCCACGGCCGAGGTGGACCGGGCCGAGCTCATCTCCAAGATGATCGGCGAGGACATCGACGCGCTGCAGGCCCTGCACTCCCAGCGGCTGGAGCACCACTACGCGCGCTCCTCCAGCCAGGTGACCCTGCGGGCGGCGTCGATCGGCCGCCGGGGCACGCTCGAGCCCACCGACGTCGACCTCGCCCGCGGCGAGGTCGTCGGCTTCGCGGGGCTGCGGGGTTCGGGACGCACCGAGCTCGCCCGGCTGATGGGCGGCGTCGAGCGACCCGACCGGGGCGAGCTCTGGCTCGACGGCGAGCGGGTGCAGCTGCGCGGGCCCGCGGCGGCGCTGCGGCACCGGATCGCCGTGTCGAGCGAGAACCTGCGCCACGACGGCATCATCGCGGGCCTGACGGTGCGGGAGAACATCGTGCTGGCGCTGCAGGCGCTCCGGGGGTGGACGCGGCCGCTGTCCCGGCCGGAGCAGGACGCGGTGGTAGAGGTCTATCTCGACGCGCTGAACCTGTCGCACGCGGACCTGGACCGGCCCGCCGGCGAGCTGTCCGGGGGGACGCAGCAGAAGGTGATGCTGGCGCGGCTGCTGGCCACGCGGCCGCACGTGCTGATCCTGGACGAGCCGACGCGCGGCATCGACATCGGCGCCAAGCTGGACATCCAGCGGCGCGTGGCCCGGCTGGCGGGCGAGGGGGTCGCCGTCGTCTTCATCTCCTCGCAGCTGGAGGAGGTGGTGCGGCTCAGCGACCGCATCGTGGTCCTGAAGGACCGGGAGAAGATCGGCGAGCTGAGCAACGGGCCGGGCGTCACGGTGGACACGATCGTCGAGATGATCGCCGCCGAGCTCGACGGGCTGGGCCTCGACGACGAACCCTGAGCCGCCGGATCCCCGGGGCGGCGCTCGGCTGTGGCAACGGTGTTACACGATCG
The DNA here is from genome assembly GCF_013149805.1 of Isoptericola chiayiensis. Classification (GTDB taxonomy): domain Bacteria; phylum Actinomycetota; class Actinomycetes; order Actinomycetales; family Cellulomonadaceae; genus Isoptericola; species Isoptericola chiayiensis. The sequence continues at coordinate 15,400 of NZ_JABEZT010000007.1, read as the reverse complement.
TGATGACGAATTCTGGGAAGACTCTTTGTGACCGGTCACATCTAGGTCTATGTTAGCGGTCACAAAGCAAGTGCCGGAGGGTCGGAGCTGACCCACGGCCGGTGGACCGGCCGTCCGGCGTCTCGAGGAGGAGAGCAGACATGGCACGGAAGATGTGGATGCGCGGCACGATCGCCGCGGTCTCGGCAGCGGCGATGCTGGCGCTCGGCGCCTGCAGCAGCGAACCGGCGTCGGAGGAGTCCGGCGGCAGCGAGAGCGCCGAGGGGTCGGGCGGCGACGAGCTGATCTCGATCGGCTTCTCCCAGGTGGGTGCCGAGTCCGGGTGGCGCGCCGCCAACACCCAGTCCATCCAGGACACCCTGACCGAGGAGAACGGGTTCGACCTCAGCTTCTCCGACGCGCAGCAGAAGCAGGAGAACCAGATCCAGGCCCTGCGCTCGTACATCCAGCAGGGCGTCGACGTCCTCGCGTTCTCCCCGGTCGTCGAGACCGGCTGGGACGCGGTCCTCGAGGAGGCCAAGTCGGCGGGCATCCCCGTGATCCTCACCGACCGTGCCGTCGACAGCGAGGACGACACCCTCTACGAGTCCTTCATCGGCTCGGACTTCGTCCTGGAGGGCGAGATGGCCGGCGAGTGGGCCGTCGAGCAGTACGACGGCGAGGGGTACAAGATGGTGGAGCTGCAGGGCACCACCGGTTCCGCGCCCGCCATCGACCGCAAGGAGGGCTTCGGCACCGCCATCTCGGGCAGCGACATCGAGGTGATCGACTCCCAGACCGGCAACTTCACCCGCACCGAGGGCAAGCAGGTCATGGAGGGCTTCCTGCAGAAGTACGACGACATCGACCTGGTCTTCGCCCACAACGACGACATGGGCCTCGGCGCCATCGAGGCCATCGAGGCCGCCGGCATGACGCCCGGCGAGGACATCAAGATCATCACGATCGACGCCGTCAAGGACGGCATGCAGGCCCTCGCGGACGGCAAGATCAACTACATCGTCGAGTGCAACCCGCTGCTGGGGCCGGACCTGGCCGAGATCGCCCAGAAGGTCGTCGCCGGCGAGGAGGTCGAGAAGCGGATCGTCGTGGAGGACCTGGCGTTCGACCAGGAGGCGGCCGTCGAGGCCCTGCCGGACCGTCAGTACTGATCGACACGTCCCGGGACGCGCCCGCGTCCCGGGACATCGACCCGCGGCGGGGCGTCGGCCCGGCGCCCCGCCGCGACCCACGGAAGGTCAACGATGACGAGCTCACCGAGCGCGGACCGGCCGGTCGTCGAGATGTCGGGAATCTCCATCGAGTTCCCGGGCGTCAAGGCGCTCGACCAGGTCGACTTCAGGCTCTTCCCCGGTGAGGTGCACGCCCTGATGGGCGAGAACGGCGCCGGGAAGTCCACCCTCATCAAGGCGCTCACCGGCGTCTACGGCATCGACGCCGGTCGTATCGTCGTCGACGGCGCCGAGCACCGGTTCTCCGGACCGGGCGAGGCCCAGGAGGCCGGGATCGCCACGGTGTACCAGGAGGTCAACCTCTGCGAGAACCTCACCGTCGCGGAGAACATCATGCTCGGGCACGAGCCCCGGCGGATGGGCGCGATCGACTGGCGCGCCGCCCGCCGCGCCGCGGCCGAGCACCTGGCCACCATGGGCCTGGACATCGACCCGGCGTCGTCGCTCGGGTCGCACTCCATCGCGATCCAGCAGCTCGTGGCGATCAGCCGCGCCATGGTCGTCGACGCCAAGGTCCTCATCCTGGACGAGCCGACGTCGAGCCTCGACGCCGACGAGGTCGCCCAGCTCTTCACCGTCGTGCGGCGCCTGCGGGACCAGGGCGTCGCCGTGCTGTTCGTGTCGCACTTCATCGAGCAGGTCTACGAGATCTCCGACCGCATGACCGTGCTCCGCAACGGGCAGCGGGTGGGGGAGTACCGCACGAGCGAGCTGGACCGGCTCGAGCTCGTCTCCACCATGATCGGTCGGTCGATGGACGTGCTGGAGGACCTGCACGTCTCGACCGAGCACGCGGTCGACGTCGAGCAGGGTGCCACCCCCTACCTGTCGGCGGTCGGGCTGGGCCGCAAGGGCGACGTCCGGCCCTTCGACCTCGACGTCTACGCGGGCGAGGTCGTGGGCCTGGCCGGGCTGCTCGGCTCGGGTCGCACCGAGGTGGCGCGGCTGCTCTCGGGCGCCGACCGCGCCGACAGCGGGACCACCCGGATCAAGGACGTGCCCACGCGCCTGCGCAACCCCCGCGCCGCCATCTCCCAGGGCATCGCGTTCTCCTCGGAGGACCGCAAGTCGGAGGGCGTCGTCGGCGACCTGACCGTGCGGGAGAACATCGTGCTCGGGCTCCAGGCGGGCCGCGGCTGGATGCGCCGCCTGCCCCGCCGGCAGGTCGACGAGATCGTCGACAAGTACATGGCGGCGCTCAACGTACGGCCCGCGAACCCGGACGCGCTGCTGCGCAACCTGTCGGGCGGCAACCAGCAGAAGGTGCTCCTCGCGCGCTGGCTCGCGACGGCCCCCCAGCTGCTGATCCTCGACGAGCCGACCCGCGGCATCGACGTCGGGGCCAAGGCCGAGATCCAGAAGCTCGTCGCCGAGCTCGCCTCGCAGGGCATGGCCGTCGTCTTCATCTCCGCCGAGCTGGAGGAGGTCCTGCGTCTCAGCCACCGCATCGGCGTCATGCGGGACCGGCACAAGGTCGCCGAGATCGTCAACTCCGACGACGTCGGTGTCGACGACGTCGTCGAACTCATCGCGAGCGGAGGAGAGCACTGATGCCTGCCACCACGGGATCACGCACCCGCCCCGCCGGCCCGCCCGGGCTGCGCAACCTCACCCACCACACCCTGTTCTGGCCGGTCGTCGCCCTCGTGGCGCTGCTCGTGGCCAACACGATCTTCAGCCCGGACTTCCTGTCCGTGTCGATCCTCGACGGCCACCTGTTCGGCGCGCCGATCGACATCCTGCGCAACTCCGCGCCGCTGCTGCTGGTGTCGCTGGGGATGACGCTCGTCATCGCGACCCGCGGCATCGACCTCTCGGTGGGCGCGGTCGTCGCCATCGCCGGCGCGCTGTCGCTGAGCTTCATCGCCACGGCACCCGACCCCGGGTCGGTGTCCACCGTGATCATCGCCATCGCGATCGCCCTGGGGCTGTGCCTGGTGCTCGGCATCTGGAACGGCTTCCTCGTCTCGGTCGTCGGCATCCAGCCGATCATCGCGACGCTGATCCTCATGACCGCCGGTCGCGGCGTGGCGATGCTCATCACCGAGGGGCAGATCACCACCGTCACCAGCGCGCCGTTCAAGACGCTCGGTGCGGGCTTCTGGCTCGGGCTGCCCGCCGCGGCGCTGATCGCCTACGGCGTCTACCTGATCGTCGCGCTCATCACGCGGCGCTCGGCGCTGGGGATGCTGGTCGAGGCGGTCGGGATCAACCCGTCGGCGAGCCGGCTGGCGGGGGTGCGGGCGCGCACCATCGTCTGGACGGTGTTCGCGCTGTCGGGGCTGTTCTCCGGGCTCGCCGGTCTGATCCTCGCCTCGAACGTCATGGCGGCGGACGCCAACAACGCCGGCCTGTTCATCGAGCTCGACGCGATCCTCGCCGTCGTCATCGGCGGGACGTCCCTGCAGGGCGGCAAGTTCTCGCTGTCGGGCACGCTCGTGGGCGTGCTGATCATCACCACGCTGACGCTGACGGTGACGATCGTGGGGATCTCGCCGCTGGTCACCCCGCTGTTCAAGGCGCTGGTGGTGATCGCGGTGACCCTGCTGCAGTCGCCGCGGGTCCGTGACAAGCTCGCCGCGCGCGCCCGCCAGCGCGCGGCCCGGCCGGAGGAGGTGGCCGCCTGATGGCGACGACGACGCCCCAGCACACGGTGGAGGGCTCCGGACCGGGAGCCCCGCGGCCCGGCGGGTCCGGGCCGGCCCGCATCGCGCGGCGCCTGCGGATCGACCGGCGCTACCTGCCCGTGGTCGGCACGTTCGTGGTGCTCGCCCTGATCCTCGCGATCGGCGGCGTGCGGTACGACAACTTCCTCTCGGTGGGCGTGCTGGCGAACCTGTTCATCAACAACTCGTTCCTCATCGTGCTCGCCGTCGGCATGACGTTCGTGATCCTCACCGGTGGCATCGACCTGTCGGTGGGTGCGGTGCTGGCGCTGTCGGCGGTGAGCGCCGCGTACCTCATCGACGCCGGGGTGCCGGTGGCGGTGGTGCTGCCGGCCGTGGTGCTCATCGGGTCGATCATCGGTCTGCTGATCGGGCTGATGGTCCACGTGTTCGAGGTCCAGCCGTTCATCGCCACGCTCGCCGGCATGTTCTTCGCCCGCGGGCTGTGCTTCGTCATCGCCCCGGAGTCGATCCCGATCACGGACGAGACGTTCGTGGCGATCGCGGGCTGGGACACCTGGATCGCCGGCCAGTGGCGGATGACGACGAGCGTGATCGTCGCGCTGGTCGTCATCGGGATAGCCTTCTACCTGCTGCACTTCACCCAGTTCGGCCGCACGGTGTACGCGATCGGCGGCAGCGAGCAGTCCGCGCGGCTGATGGGTCTGCCGGTGGCCCGCACCAAGGTGCTCGTCTACGTGATCTCCGGGACGTGCGCCGGCCTCGGCGGCCTGCTGTTCGCGATGTACTCCCGCTCGGGGTACTCGCTGACGGGTGTGGCGATGGAGCTCGACGCGATCGCGGCGGTCGTCATCGGCGGCACCCTCCTGACCGGGGGGACCGGGTTCGTGCTCGGTTCCGTGCTGGGTGTGCTCGTGCTGGGCCTGATCCAGACGATCATCACCTACGAGGGGACGCTCAGCTCCTGGTGGACGAAGATCTTCATCGGCGTGCTGCTGCTGGTCTTCGTGGTGCTCCAGCGGGTGCTGAGCCTGCGCAAGACCTGACCGACGTCCCTGCCCCCGCCGGTCGACCCGGCGGGGGCAGGGCTCTCCCGTCCCGACCACGCTGGGGAGGCCATCGACCAGAGACGATGTGAGCGCTAACACTCACTTCGACCCAGTGCTCACGCTGTTCACCGGTGCTCGACGACGAGCATCGGCGGCGGGCGGAACACCGTCCGACCCGCACCGAGTCACGCTCATCGAGGAGTAGACACGATGTCCAGAGCAGTACGCAGGTCGGCGCCGCTCGCGCTGACCCTCGCCCTGGCGCTGCCGGCCACCCTGGCCCCACCAGCAGCCGCACTCCCGTCCGTCCCCACGGCGCCGTCCGCCGTCGTCCCCACCGCCGTCGAGGTGGACGACGCCGACTACGACGCCTACGTCTTCCCCTACTTCGCCGGGGAGGGTGAGGACGGCGAGAAGATCTACCTGGCCGTCAGCGAGTCCGACGACCCCACCACCTGGCACACCCTCAACGACGGCGAACCGATCCTCGAGTCCACGCTGGGCACCGAGGGTCTGCGCGACCCGTTCCTGATCCGGCACCCCGAGACCGGCGTCTACTACCTCATCGCCACCGACCTCCAGATCTACGGCGGCGGCGACTTCGGCACCGCGCAGGAGACGGGCAGCCGGTCGATGATGGTCTGGTCCTCGCCCGACCTCGTCAGCTGGTCCGAGCAGAGCGAGATCGAGCTCGCACCCGAGAACGCCGGCAACCTGTGGGCCCCGGAGGCGCACTGGGACGCCGAGGCCGGGGAGTTCGTCGTGTACTGGGCGTCCGCCCTGTACCCCGACGACGTGGCGCCCGAGGACCGCGACATCAACACGTCCTACCAGCGGATGATGTACGCCACGACTCCCGACTTCTCCGAGGGCAGCTTCAGCGAACCGCAGCTGTGGATCGACATGGACCGCGGGGAGGGCCGCGGCATGATCGACTCCACCATCGCCGAGATCCCGGGCGACGACGGCAGCACCTACTACCGCCTGACCAAGGACGAGGCCGACTACACGGTCCGCCAGGAGGTCTCCGACGACCTGCGCCGCACGCAGGGCGTGACCGACGGCGACGGCTGGGACCTGATCGCCGAGCAGATCGGCGTCGGCCAGCCCAACCCGTGGGGCGGCACGTTCACCTCCGGCGAGGGCCCCACGATGTTCCCGTCGCTGACGGACGACCGCTGGTACCTCATGATCGACCAGCCGTCCTACCACGGCGGCGAGGGCTACCTGCTCTTCGAGACCGACGACCTCGCCTCCGGCGACTGGACGTCGCGCCCCGACGTCGAGCTGCCCTCCAACCCGCGGCACGGCACCGTGCTGCCGATCACTGCGGCCGAGCAGACCGCGGTCATCGAGGCCTACCAGCCCGAGCTGCTCGCCGAGGGCGTCTCGCTGGACCGCTCCGAGCTGTCGCTCGAGCCGGGGGACAGCAGGACCCTGCAGGCCACCGTCACGCCGATCACGGCCGTGGACCGGTCCGTGACCTGGTCGTCCGACGACGAGTCCGTCGCCACGGTGGACGCCGACGGCGTGGTCACCGCGGTGGCCGAGGGGTCCGCCACGATCACCGCCACCTCGAACGGGGGGCACGGCACGGCGTCCGCGACCGTCACGGTCGCGGCGGCGACGCCGGCCCCGCTGCCCGAGGACGCGTGGGTCGACGAGTTCGAGGGCGACGCCCTCGACCCGCGGTGGACCGTCGAACGCGAGGAGGCCTCGGCCTGGTCGCTCGGCGGGGGAGCGCTGACGCTGCAGTCGCAGCCGGGTGACACCTACCAGGGGGACAACAGCTACGAGAACATGTTCCTCGTCGACGTCCCCGCCGGGGACTTCGTCGCCCAGACGTCGCTGGAGGCCACGCCGACGGCGGACTTCCAGGGCGCCGGGATCATGGCGTGGCAGGACCACGACAACTACGTGCGCGCCGGGCTGACCCACGCCTCGGTGTTCGCGAACGGTCCGGTCGGCATCGAGACCGGCACGGAGACGAGCGCCGCGTACGCCGCGACGTTCGCCGCCCGCGAGGACTCCACCGGGGAGACGATCCGGTTGGAGCGCACCGGGGACGAGTTCACCGTCTCCGTCTGGGACGACGTCGAGTGGACGCAGGTCGCCACCACGACGCTCGCCCCCGGCACGACGCAGATCGGTCTGTACGCGTTGGCCGCGGGCAGCGCCCCCAGCCACGAGGTGGTCTTCGACTACTTCGCGCTGGTCGAGCCCGAGGGTGCCGACATCGTGCCCGACGGTGAGTTCACGCTCGCCGGTCCGGACGGTCGCTACCTGGTCGACGACGGCGGGCTCGCCCTGGTCGACGAGCGTCCGGCGGCTGCCACGAGCTTCGAGGCCACGGCCGCCGGCGGCGAGGACGGCACGTCGCCGGTCACGCTGGCCACGCCGGACGGCCTGCCGCTGGTGCTCGACGGCGACCGGCTCACCGTCGGCGCCGAGGGTGACGAGGCCGCGGTCGTGCGGCTCTCCGACGTCGGCGGCGGCACGCTCGCCGTGCTGGTCGGCGACCAGGCCCTGGTCGAGGGTGCCGAGGGTGCCCTCGTCCTGGGCGACCCGGCCGAGGCCGCGCGCCTCGTGCTCGTGCCCGTCTCGGTCACCGAGCACCAGCTCGCGATCGACGCCGACGCCGAGCGCACCGACATGAGCGACGACCTCTACGGCGCGTTCTACGAGGACATCAACTACGCGGCCGACGGCGGCATCTACGCCGAGCTCGTCCGCAACCGGTCCTTCGAGTTCAACGGCGCCGACAACGGGTCGTTCACCGGCCTGACCGCCTGGGAGCAGGTGGGCGGCGGCGACATCGCCGTCGAGTCGGACGAGGCCGAGTGGCTGAACGAGTCCAACCGGTTCTACCTGACAGTGGACTCGGACGGCACGACCGGTGTGGCGAACTCCTCGTACAACGAGGGCGTCGCCGTCGAGGACGGAGCGTCCTACGACGCCTCGGTCTGGGCCCGGTCCGCCGTGGCGCAGGACCTCACCGTCCAGGTGGTCTCCGCGGACGGCGAGACCGTCCACGCCACCGGCACGATCGCCGTCGACGGCTCGGACGAGTGGAAGCAGTACGAGACCGAGCTGACGGTGTCCGGGACGGCGAACGACGCCCGGTTCCAGGTGGTCTCGGGCGCCGAGGGCACGCTGCGCCTCGACATGGTGTCCCTGTTCCCGCAGGACACCTGGGTCGGTCCGGTCAACGGCAAGAGCCCGCTGCGCAAGGACCTGGCCGAGATGGTCGAGGAGCTGAACCCGAAGTTCCTGCGCTTCCCCGGGGGCTGCGTCACCAACGTCGGCACCTTCGACACCTACCTCGGCTCCGACGGCCAGGACCGCACCCGGACCTACCAGTGGAAGGAGACCATCGGCCCGGTCGAGGAGCGCCCCACCAACTGGAACTTCTGGGGCTACAACCAGTCGTACGGCATCGGGTACCTCGAGTACATGGAGTGGGCCGAGGACCTCGGCGCCTTCCCGCTGCCCGTGGTGTCCGTGGGCGCCAACGGCTGCGGCTCGTCCATCCCGGAGATGCACCCCGGCGACGAGAACTTCGACCGCTGGGTCCAGGACACCGTGGACCTCATCGAGTTCGCCAAGGGTGACGTCGACACCGAGTGGGGCGCCGTGCGTGCCGAGCTCGGCCACCCGGAGCCCTTCGAGCTGCCGTACATCGGCCTGGGCAACGAGGAGAACACCACGACGTTCGAGGAGAACTTCCCGGCGTTCCGCGACGCCATCGAGGCGGAGTGGCCCGACGTCACCATCATCTCGAACTCGGGACCGGACGACACCGGCGCCCGGTTCGACGAGCTCTGGGAGTTCAACCGCGCCCAGGGCGTCGACATGGTCGACGAGCACTACTACAACGACCCGTCGTGGTTCCTGCAGAACACCGAGCGGTACGACTCGTACGACCGCGAGGGCCCGCACGTGTTCCTCGGCGAGTACGCCTCGCGCGGCAACACCTGGGGCAACGCGCTGGCCGAGGCGGCGTACATGACCGGGCTGGAGCGCAACTCCGACCTCGTCGAGCTCGCCTCCTACGCCCCGATGTTCGCCAACGAGGACTACGTCCAGTGGACCGCGGCGAACATGATGTACTTCGACAACGACGAGTCGTGGGGCACCGCGAACTACTACAACCAGCGGTTGTTCATGAACAACGTCGGTGACGAGGTCGTGCCGAGCGAGCACACGGGTCCGGCGGCGCCGGGCAACGGACCGCTCGACGGCGGCGTCTTCCTGTCGACCTGGGCCACCCAGGCCGCCTACGACGACGTCGTGGTCACGGACAGCTCCTCCGGCGACGTGCTGTTCTCCGAGTCGTTCGACGACGCGGCGGCGGTCGCTGAGAACTGGGCGCCGGTCGCCGGGTCGTGGGCCGTGCAGGACGGCGAGTACATCCAGTCGGGGACCGCGAACGACGCCCGATCCGTCCCGACGGACGGCTACGACGTCGACTGGTCGAACTACACCCTCGAGCTCGACGCCAGGAAGATCTCCGGGAACGAGGGCTTCCTGGTCGGGTTCGCCGCCGGGGGACCGAACGACTACTACTGGTGGAACCTCGGCGGGTGGAACAACACCCGGTCGGTCCTGCAGAGGGCCGACGGCGGCAGCGCCGGCGAGGTCGCCGCGCTCGAGGGCCAGGCGCTCGAGACCGGTCGGGACTACCAGGTCAAGGTCGTCGTCGACGGCCGCACCATCGAGCTCTACCTCGACGGTGAGCTGCAGCTGACCTACACCGAGCCGGCCGAGAAGTCGCTCTACCAGGTGGTCACCCACGACGAGGACACCGGCGAGATGATCGTCAAGGTCGTCAACCCCGGTGCCTCGACCGCCCGGACCGATGTGTCGGTCACCGGGGCGTTCGAGGTCGCCTCCGACGTGGCAGTCACCGAGATGGTCGCCGACCCGTCGGCGGCCAACACCAAGGCGGACAAGACCCAGGTGGTCCCCGTCGACCGGACCTGGGACGGCGGGGCGAACGCGTTCGCCTACGACTTCCCGGCCCACTCGGTGACGTTCCTGCGCCTCGCCGAGGCCGAGGACGAGCTGGTCGAGGTGACGCCGGAGCGTCCGACCTGGACGGACGAGTGCGGTCCGGCGAACGTCACGGGTGCTCCGTTGCCTGAGGTCGAGGGCGTGGAGTATGTCGAGACGCGCAAGAACGACGGTGGGGTGAAGGTGGTGGCGACGCCGCTGGAGGGTTACGTCCTGAGCGACAAGCCGTCGTCGACGAAGAACCCGGAGTCGTGGACGTGGACGAAGGGTGACTCGGGTGAGGAGTGCCCGCCGGAGTATCCGGCGTGGGACGCCTCGACGGTGTACACCGCGGGTGACCGGGTGTCGTTCGAGGGGTCGGTGTTCGAGGCGACGTGGTGGACGCGGGGCGACGAGCCGGGTGCTTCGCCGTACTCGTCGTGGCAGGAGATCGCGGAGACCGCCGAGGGTGTCGCGGTGTGGACGCCGTCGCGGATCTTCACCGCGGGTGACGTCGTCGTCCACGACGGCGAGACCTACACGGCGAAGTGGTGGACGCGGAACCAGGTGCCGGCGTCGTCCCCGTGGGGTCCGTGGGAGGTGAGCGCCGGCTGACCGCCTGACCCGCCCCGCCCGATGTTGTGGGCATGAGATCTGCAGGCTCGGACCTTTCCAGGGTTGCAGATCTCATGCCCACAACCGGCGGGCGGGGCCGGACATCCAGATGCACGCAAGCACCCGTGTCCGACGGCGGACGCGGGACCGGCGACGTCGCCGGCGACGACGAGGAGTCATCGATGACCTCACGATCTCTACCCTCCGGACGGCGCAGGAGCGCCGCACGACGTACGGCGGCCGGACTGCTCGGCCTCGCCCTCGCAGCACCCGTGGCCGCCGCGACGCCCGCGGCGCACGCCGCCGAACCCAGCACGGACGGGCTGCTCGCGCACTACCCGCTCGACGGCGACGTCGTCGACGCGACCGGCAACGGCCTCGACGGCACCCTCGACGGGACCGCCGACTTCTCCGAGCTCGGCCTCGGGTTCGACGGCGACACGTTCGTCGACCTGCCCGACGACATGGTCGACGGCGTCACGGACGTCACCGTCGCCGCCGACGTGTGGATCGACCCGGCGCTGAGCGGCAACTACTTCCTCTACACGTTCGGCAACCCGGCCGTCGGGAGCCCGCAGTCGGGCGACGGCTACCTGTTCAGCACCGGTGACGCGAGCTACCGGGCCGCGATCTCTGACGCAGCGTGGGGTGCGGAGCAGAACACCTCCGACGACGAGGCCCTGCCGCGGGGGCAGTGGGTGCACGTGGCGTACACCCTCGCCGGCGGGACCGGCACGCTCTACCGGGACGGCGACGTCGTCGCCACGAACGACGCCGTCACGCTGACGCCGGCCGACATCGGTGCCGGGTCGACCGTGTCGAACTTCCTGGGTCGATCCGCCTACGACGCGGACGGCCTGTTCGAGGGCCGGATGAAGGACGTGCGCCTCTACGACCGGGCGCTGGCGTCCGGCGAGGTCACCGACCTCGTCGCGGCAGAGGCCGCACCCGTCCTCGCGGCGGACGTCGAGGCGCTCGACCTGGGCGACACGACGGGGGTGCGGGACGACCTCGACCTGCCGGACAGCGCGCCGGGCGGCTCGGCCGTGACCTGGGCGAGCTCGGACGAGACGGTCCTCGGTGCCGACGGCACCTACGGGGCGCCGGCCGCGGCCACGGAGGTGACGCTGACGGCCACCCTCGACCAGCGCGGGCAGACCGCGACCAAGGACTTCTCCGTCACGGTGCTGGAACCTGCCGGCGACGTCGAGCAGGCGCAGGCCGCGGCCGACGGCCTCGAGGTGACGAACCTCGACGACGTCCGCGGCAACCTGACCCTGCCGACCACCGGGGCGCACGGCGCCACCGTGGCCTGGGCGACGTCGTCGGACACCGTCACCCCCACCGGTGAGGTGACGCGGCCCGCCCACGGCGAGCCGGCCGAGGAGGTCGAGCTGACCGCGACCGTCACCGTCGGCGAGGCGTCGGCGGAGCGCGTCCTCACCGCGCACGTCCCCGCACTGCCGGAGCAGGAGGACCTCGAGGGCTACCTGTTCTCCTACTTCATCGGGGAGGGCTACGCCGACGGCGAGCAGGTCTACTTCGGCCTGTCGCAGGGGAACGACCCGCTGAACTACCAGAACCTCAACGACAACGAGCCCGTGCTGACCTCCGAGCTCGGCGAGGAGGGCCTGCGCGACCCGTTCATCATCCGCTCGCCGGAGGGCGACAAGTTCTACCAGATCGCCACCGACCTGCGGATCTACGACGGCAACGGCTGGGACGCCGCGCAGCGCCAGGGGTCGCGGTCGATCATGGTGTGGGAGTCCACCGACCTGGTGAGCTGGACCGACCAGCGCCTCGTCGAGGTCTCACCGGAGACGGCGGGCAACACGTGGGCGCCCGAGGCGTACTACGACGAGTCCATCGGCGCGTACGTCGTGTTCTGGGCCTCGAAGCTCTACGCCGAGGACGACCCGGGCCACACCGGCGACTCCTACAACCGGATGATGTACGCCACCACCCGCGACTTCGTGACGTTCACCGAGCCGCAGGTCTGGATCGACCCCGGCTACTCCGTCATCGACTCCACCGTCACGCTCCACGACGGCGAGTACTACCGGTTCACCAAGGACGAGCGGAACAACACCTCGTCCACGCCCTGCTCGAAGTTCATCACCGCCGAGAAGTCGACCGAGCTCCGGTCCACCGACTACGAGTACATCACCGACTGCATCGGCGCGGCGAACTCCCTCTCCGACGGGATCAACCAGGGCGAGGGGCCGACCATCTTCAAGTCGAACACCGAGGAGAAGTGGTACCTCTTCATCGACGAGTTCGGGGGCCGCGGCTACGTACCGTTCGAGACCACCGACCTCGACGCCGAGGAGTGGGCCATGTCCACCGACTACGAGATGCCGTCGCGGCCCCGCCACGGCACCGTGCTGCCGGTGACGCAGGCCGAGTACGACCGCCTGCTGCGCCACTACCAGCCGGACGCCTTCGTGGAGGCGGTCGAACCCGTCGAGGTGACCGTGCAGACCGGTGACGCGCCGATCCTGCCGGACGCCGTGCCGGTGACCTACGCCGACGGGTCGACCGGTACCGCCGAGGTCACCTGGGACGAGATCGACCCGGCCGAGTACGCGGAGGCCGGCCAGTTCGAGGTCGCGGGCGTCCTCGGGCAGGGCGTCTCCCTGCCGGCGAGCGCCGTCGTCACGGTGACGGACGAGCCCGTCGCCGTGGAGTCGCTGTCCGTGGCCCCGGAGAGCCTGGAGCTCGCCGTCGGTGGTGAGCGTGCGCTGAGCGCGACGGTGCTCCCGGCCAACGCCACGGCCCGGGAGGTCACCTGGTCGGTCGCGGACGGCACGGTCGCCACGGTCTCCGCGGACGGCGTCGTCGTCGGCGTCGCCGAGGGGACCACGGTCGTCACGGCGACGACGGCGGACGGGGCGTTCGGCGTGGACGTCCCGGTGACGGTCACGACCGAGATCCCCGGGCTCGTGGTCCGCTACCCGCTCGACGAGACGTCGGGCACGACGGCGGCGAACACGGCGGGCGGCGCCTTCGCCGATGCGACGCTGGAGAACGGGGCGTCGTTCACGGGGACGGGTGTCGCGCTGGACGGCGTGGACGACTTCGTCGACCTGCCGGACAACCTGCTCGCCGGCATCGAGGACGTCACCGTGACGCTCGACGTCCGGATCGACGACGCGCAGTCGAGCCCGTACTTCATCTACGGGCTGGGCAACTCCAGCGGGTCGGCCGGGGACGGATACCTGTTCACGACCGGCAACGGGTACCGGACGTCCATCGCGACGGGCAACTGGACCACGGAGCAGACCGTGGCCAAGGGCTCGAACCTCGATCGCGGCGTGTGGAAGAACCTCACCTACACCCTCGAGGGCAGCACCGCGGTCCTGTACGAGGACGGTGTCGAGGTCGCGCGTCAGTCGGGCGTCACGATCGACCCCGCCGACATCGGCGACGGCGAGACCGTGGCGAACTACCTCGGTCGCTCGCTCTACTCCGGCGACAACCACCTCCACGGCGACGTCGCCGACTTCCGGATCTACGACCGGGCCCTCGACGCGGGCGAGGTCGCGACGATCGGAGTCGACCACACGGCGGTGACGGGTGTGGAGCTCGCCGAGCTGAAGGTCGACGCGATCGTCGACGGCTCGACCAGCACGGTCACGCTGCCTGTCGAGCCCGGGACGGACACCTCTGCTCTCGCTCCCACGCTCGAGGTCTCGGACCAGGCCGAGGTCGCGCCGTCGAACGGCTCGGTGCAGGACTTCAGCGAGCCGGTGGAGTACACCCTGACCGGGCCGGACGGCGCGGAGCGGACCTGGACCCTGCGGGCCGTCGAGATGAACAGCCCGGTGCTGCCGGGCAACTACGCCGACCCGAACATCGCCCAGTTCGGCGACACCTTCTACCTGTACGCGACGTCGGACGGGTACCCGGGCTGGGGCGGCCAGGAGTTCTACGTCTGGTCGTCCACGAACCTGGTCGACTGGGAGCGGTCGGACGAGCCGTTCCTCACGCTGGACGGCGAGGACGGTGACGTGCCGTGGGCGACCGGCAACGCCTGGGCCCCGACGATCATCGAGAAGGACGGGAAGTACTACTTCTACTTCTCCGGCCAGAACCCGGACCACGGGCACAAGACCATCGGCGTGGCCGTGGCGGACGACCCCGAGGGACCGTTCGTCGCCCAGCCCGAGGCGATGATCACCAACACCGAGGCCGTCACCTCCGGGCAGGCGATCGACCCGGCCGCCTACGAGGACCCGGCGACCGGCAAGCACTACCTGTTCTGGGGCAACGGGTCGCCGGTGTACGCCGAGCTCAGCGACGACATGCTGTCGGTGAAGCAGGACACGATCGCGCGGATCGACGGGCTGGACGGGTTCCGCGAGGGACTGTTCGTCAACTTCCGCGACGGGCTGTACCACCTGACGTACTCGATCGACGACACCGGTTCGGAGGACTACCGCGTCGGGTACGCCACGTCGGACAGCATCGACGCTCCCTGGGACTACCAGGGCGTGATCCTGTCGAAGGACACCTCGCAGGGGATCCTCGGGACGGGACACAGCTCGATCCTGAACGTCGAGGGGACCGACGACTGGTACATCGCCTACCACCGCTTCCAGATCCCGGGCGGGGACGGGACGCACCGCGAGACCACGATCGACCGCCTGACGTTCGGTGACGACGGGCTGATGCAGCCGGTCGTGCCGACGCTGACGAGCGTCGATCCGGTCGACGTCGCCCCCGAGCTGTTGGAGGTGACGCCGGAGCGTCCGACCTGGACGGACGAGTGCGGTCCGGGCAACGTCACGGGTGCTCCGTTGCCTGTCGTCGAGGGGGTCGAGTATGTCGAGACGCGCAAGAACGACGGCGGGGTGAAGGTGGTGGCGACGCCGCTGGAGGGTTA
>NZ_JABEZT010000006.1 GCF_013149805.1 Isoptericola chiayiensis | reverse complement strand
CAAAGGAACCAATGAAGGTTCAATAAATTGGCATTGACTATCAAGCACACTGTTGAGTTCTCAAACAACCGACGCACACCATCCAAGACCAGAACATCCCGTCCTGACCCCGTCCGGGGCAACCCTTCAACCTTACCCGAACCAACCCGCCGTGTCCAACCCGCTCTTCGCGACGACTCGCGATCCGAGGTTGGCCGACCGTGTCGGCTCCGAAGGAACCGGGCACATAACTGTACCTGATCCAAGGCTTCGGGGTCATCCGCCCAGGACCGGCCACCGGTACCCAGCTCGAGGCTGTCTCCACGGTGTCCGTTGCTCCCTGCCGGGCGAACGACCAGAACATTACACACGCTCTGGCCCGCAGGACAAGTTCGCAGGCCAGAGCGCGTTTTCTACTCGGCGACGGCGACGGCGAGCGTCTTCTTCCCGCGACGCAGGATCGCGTACCGCCCCTGGAGCAGCTGGTCCGCCGTCAGGACGGCGTCCTCGTCGGTGACCTTGACGTTGTTGACGTACGCCCCGCCCTCGGAGATCGCCCGACGGCCGGCGCCCCTGGAAGGCACCAGGCCGCTGTCCACGAACGCGTCGAGGACGGCGCCGCCCACCTGCACGGTGGCCCGGGGAAGTTCCTCCGTCGCGCCGGCGAGGGTGTCGGCGTCGAGCCCGCCCAGCTCACCTCTGCCGAAGAGCGCCTGGCTCGCCGCGATCACCGCGGCCGTGGCTTCCGCCCCGTGCACCAGCGTCGTGACGTCCTCGGCGAGGGTGCGCTGGGCCACACGGGCGAAGGGACGCTCGGCCACCTCGCGCTCGAGCTCCTCGATCTCCACCCGGGACCTGAAGGTGAAGATCTTGAGGAACCGGACCACGTCGTCGTCGGCCTGGTTGAGCCAGAACTGGTAGAAGGCGTACGGCGACATCAGGTCGGGCGCGAGCCAGACGGCGCCACCCTCCGTCTTGCCGAACTTCGTCCCGTCGGCCTTGGTGATCAGCGGGGTCGTCAGGGCGTGCACCGCGCTCCCCTCGGACTTGCGGACCAGCTCGACGCCCGACAGCAGGTTGCCCCACTGGTCGTTGCCGCCGGTCTGCAGGGTCACACTGTGCCGGCGGTACAGCTCGAGGAAGTCGATGCCCTGCAGGATCTGGTAGCTGAACTCGGTGAAGCTGATGCCATCCTCGGACCGCAGCCGCCGCGCCACCGTGTCCTTGGCCAGCATGGTGCCCAGCCGGTAGTGCTTGCCGATGTCGCGCAGCAGGTCGATCGCCGAGATCCCGTCGATCCAGTCCAGGTTGTTCACCAGGACGGCCGGGTTGTCCCCCTCGAAGTCGAGGAACCGCGAGACCTGCGCCTTCAGCCGCTCGGTCCACTCGGCGACGACCTCCTTGGTGTTCAGGGTCCGCTCGCCCGACTCGCGCGGATCGCCGATCATCCCGGTGGCCCCGCCCACCAGCGCGACGGCACGATGCCCTGCCTGCTGCAGGTGCCGCAGCAGGATCAGCTGGACCAGGTGCCCGTGGTGCAGGCTCGGTGCCGTCGGGTCGAACCCGCAGTAGTAGGTGACCGGTCCCGCCGCGAGTGCTTCGCGCAGTGCGGCCTCGTCGGTGGACTGCGCCACCAGGCCACGCCAGTGCAGCTCGTCGAGAACGTCGGTCACCGTGAACTCCTTCGATGGTGGGTCGGGACCCGGCCGGGACCCACCCCTAGTGTGCCCGACGCCGTGCCCGACATCTGGACCGGACTCTTGCGGTCAGCGTTCGCGTCCCTCTAGGTTCGCGACGCCGACTGTCGGCACAACAACAAGCCAGGGGGCATCATGATCGAGCATTTCTCCTACGGGGCCCTGACACCCGTCCTGTCCTTCGTCCTGTCCTTCCTCGGGTGCGCCGCCGGGTTGTCCTGCACCGCACGTGCCCGGTACTACCGCGGCCGCCGACGTGCGCTGTGGCTGTGGCTCGGAGCTCTCGCCATCGGTGGCACGGGCGTCTGGGTGATGCACTTCGTCGCCATGCTCGGGTTCTCGGTCGACGGTGCCGTGATCCGCTACGACATCCCGCTAACGATCCTCAGTGCCGTGCTGGCCGTGGTGGTGGTCGCCGCCGGGTTGTTCCTCGTGGACCGCTCGCACGGCAGGACGGGGCCGATCCTCGTCGGCGGCGTGATCGCCGGCCTCGGGGTGTCGAGCATGCACTACCTGGGGATGCGCGCGATGCACACCGACGTGGCGCTGTCGTACGACCCGTGGTTGGTGCTGCTGTCGATCGTGATCGGGGTCGTCGCCGCCACGGCGGCGCTCTGGCTCTCGTACCACGTCAGGTCGGTGGGTGCCGGCGCGCTCGCCGCCGTGATCATGGGAATCGCAGTCTCCGGCATGCACTACACCGGGATGGCGGCGATGCGGATGGGTGAGGGTGACCACGTCGGGCACGCCGCGACGGCGGAACCGCAAGGTCTGAGCACCGGTGAGCTGCTGGTCCCGTTGGCGGTCTTCCTGTTCCTGTCGACGTTGGCGCTCGTCGTCACCGCGCTGCTCGCACGGAGCCCGGGAGAGATCCAGGCGGACCGCGACTTCGACTCCTGGCGTTCGCAGCTGCGCGGTGACACCGGACAGCCCGAGGACGACGCTGTCGCGTCCGCCCCTCAGCGCACCCGGCGGGCCACCGGCCGGTAGGACGACACGGTCGGCTCGTCGACCAGCCACGACCGCCACCCGAACCGACGCGGGTCGGCGCCCTCACCGCCCACGCCGACGCGCGGCCCGGTCGCGACCGTCCGGGGCAGCGGGTCCACCGGGAGGTGGATCGCGACCGGACCGTCCGGCACGGTCAGGTCGGCGGAGTCGTCCTGCAGGTCGAGAGCCATGGCCACGGCCAGCCGCGCGGGGCCACGGGCGATCTGCCGGGCGGAGTCGCAGCGCCCCGCGGCCTCGCGCCGGCTCCTGCCCAGGTCCGCGCCGTCGACCACCTCGCCGGCGCGCAGCAGCACCGCGCCCGCGTCCCCCACCGAGCCGCAGACGACGTTCACGCAGTGGTGCAGGCCGAGGTGCCGGTACACGTACAGCCTGCCGGGCCGCCCGAACATCGACCGGTTGCGCGCCGTCGGACCGCGGTAGGCGTGCGACGCGGGGTCGTCCGACCCGCCGTAGGCCTCCACCTCGGTGAGGCGCAGGACGACGTCGCCGTCGGGGTGCCGTCGCACCAGGTAGGCGCCGAGCAGGTCCCGGGCGACGGTGTGCACGCTCCGCGCGTACCAGGAGGGGCCGGGAACCTGCCAGGGCACCGCTGTGGCCTGCCCGTGGGCTGTCACCGTGCTGTCCATCGGATCTCCTGCTCACCCGTTGCCGGTGTCCGACCGAACCCGTCGAGGTGCGCGTCGGACCGTGCGCGCGTCTGCTCCGCAGCGTAGTGCCGGGCCTCGTCCTGCATCCACCGCTGCAGGTGGGACCGCGCCGCCTCGCCGTCGCGGGCGACCGCTCGCCGCAACCGCTCCTCGGCGTCGGCCTCGACCCAGATCTTCAGCGCCGCCCAGGGGTCGACGACGCGTGCCGCGGATCCGCAGCCCTCCGCGACGAGGAACGGTGCCACGGGCACGGCGTGGCGCTCGGCCCACGACCCCCGGTACCAGTCGTAGCGCCGGTACTCCCCCGGCCGGCCCGCGGCCAGCGGTTCCAGGACGAGGCGCGCGAGACGCCCGGCACCGCCGTCCGGACCGTCCTGCCAGCCCTCGTACAGGTCGTCCATGTGCACCACCTGGCAGCACAGCTCGACGGCGAGCTGGGTGGCGAGCGAGGTCTTGCCGGAGCCCGCCGGACCGTCGACGCACACGAGCCGGGTACCGCGCCACGGGGGCGCGGTACCCGGCTCGGGCATCCGCGGCAGAGCGTCGTGGACCCGGCGCACCAGGTCCGCGAGCACGTCCGCAGGAACGGTCACTCAGCCCTCGGCCCAGAAGCGGAACTCGGTGGCCCGTTCCTTGGCCGCCTCGAGCTGCTCGGCGACCCGCACCGGTGCCGTGCCCCCGACGGCGTCGCGGGAGGCGACGGACCCGGCCACGGACAGCACCTCGCGCACGTCCCGCGTGAGGTGCTCGGAGATGTCGGCCAGGTCGGCGTCCGTCAGGTCCCACAGCTCCACGTCGCGCTCCTCGCACACCCGCACGCACGCTCCGGCGACCTCGTGGGCGACCCGGAAGGGCACGCCCTGGCGCACGAGCCACTCGGCGACGTCCGTGGCCAGGGAGAAGCCCTGCGGGGCGAGCTCGGCCATCCGCGCCGTGTCGAAGGTCAAAGTCCGGACCATGCCCGCGAACGCCGGCAGCAGCACCGTCAGGGTGCCGACCTGGTCGAAGACCGGCTCCTTGTCCTCCTGCAGGTCGCGGTTGTACGCCAGGGGCAGGCCCTTGAGCGTGGTGAGCAGACCCGTGAGGTCACCGACGAGCCGCCCGGACTTGCCGCGGGCCAGCTCGGCGATGTCGGGGTTCTTCTTCTGCGGCATGATGCTCGACCCCGTGGACCAGGCGTCGTCGAGGCGGACGAACCCGAACTCCTTGGTGTTCCACAGGATGATCTCCTCGGAGATCCGCGACAGGTCGATACCGATCATCGCCGCGACGAACGCGAACTCCGCCACGACGTCCCGCGACGCGGTGCCGTCGATCGAGTTCTCCACCGGACCGTCGAACCCGAGCCCCGCGGCGACGGCGGCCGGGTCGAGTCCCAGCGACGACCCCGCGAGCGCTCCGGAACCGTACGGCGAGCGCGCGGCCCGCACGTCCCAGTCGATCAGCCGGTCGACGTCGCGCAGCAGCGGCCACACGTGGGCCAGCAGGTGGTGGGCCAGCAGCACGGGCTGGGCGTGCTGCAGGTGGGTACGGCCCGGCATGACGGCCTCGCCGGCCGCCTCGGCCTGCGTGATGAGCTCGTCGACCACGGTCACGAGCTGCTGGGCGACGACGCGGGCGTGGTCACGCAGGTACATGCGCACCTGCGTGGCGATCTGGTCGTTGCGCGAACGGCCCGCCCGCAGCTTGCCGCCCAGCTCCTCGCCCGCGCGCTCGATCAGACCGCGCTCGAGGGCGGTGTGCACGTCCTCGTCGTGCGGGGCGGCCGCGAACGCGCCGGAGGCGACGTCGGCGGAGAGCCGGTCGAGCGCCTCGTGCATGGCGGTGAGCTCGTCGTCGCTCAGCAGGCGCGCGGCGTGCAGGACCTCGGCGTGGGCGCGTGAGCCGCGGATGTCGTACTGGGCGAGCGCCCAGTCGAAGTCGGTCGACTTGCTCAGCCGTGCCAGCTCGGGAGCGGGCCCGCCGGCGAACCGGCCGCCCCACAGTGCGACCGGCCCGTCGTCGGACGCGCCGTCGGGCAGGGTCTCGTCGCTCATGGTCAGAGGGTCCCCACGCCGAAGTCCGGGCCGTTGCCGAACCGCTCGTCCCGGGCGGCGGCCTGCTTGGCGGCCAGGCCGTAGATCTCGATGAAGCCCTTGGCGTGCGACTGGTCGAAGGCGTCGCCCTCGTCGTAGGTCGCGAGGTTGAAGTCGTACAGCGACGCCTCCGAGCGGCGGCCCGTGACCGTGGCGCGGCCACCGTGCAGCACGAGGCGGATGTCGCCGGAGACGTACTTCTGGGTGTCGGCGACGAACGTGTCGAGGCTCTTCTTCAGCGGCGAGAACCACATGCCGTCGTACACGAGCTCGCCCCAGCGCTGCTCGACACCCTTCTTGAAGCGGGCCTGCTCGCGCTCGAGGGTGACGTTCTCGAGCTCCTGGTGGGCGGCGATGAGCGCCATCGCACCCGGTGCCTCGTACACCTCGCGGGACTTGATGCCCACGAGGCGGTCCTCGACGATGTCGATCCGGCCCACGCCCTGGGCGCCCGCGCGGCGGTTCATCTCCTCGATGGCCTGCAGCGGGGTGACCGCGACGCCGTCGAGCGCCACGGGGATCCCCTGCTCGAACGTGATGACGACCTCGTCGGCGACCGGCGGGAACGTCGGGTCGTCGGTGTAGGAGTAGACGTCCTTGGTGGGCTCGTTCCAGATGTCCTCGAGGAAGCCCGTCTCGACGGCGCGGCCCCAGACGTTCTGGTCGATGGAGAACGGGTTGTTCTTCGTCGTCGCGATCGGCAGGTCGTGCTTCTCGGCGTAGTCGATCGCCTTCTCGCGGGTCAGCGCGAGGTCGCGCACCGGCGCGATGGAGGTGAGCTCCGGGGCGAGCGAGGTCGTGGCCACCTCGAACCGGACCTGGTCGTTGCCCTTGCCCGTGCAGCCGTGCGCGACCGTCTTGGCACCGAACTGGCGCGCGGCACGCACCATGTGCTTGACGATGACCGGCCGCGAGATCGCCGAGACCAGCGGGTACCGGTCGAGGTAGAGGCCGTTGGCCTGCAGGGCGGGCATGCAGTACTCGGTCGCGAACTCGTCGCGGGCGTCGGCGACGTAGGCCTCCACGGCACCGCAGTCGAGGGCGCGCTGGCGGATGACGTTGAGGTCCTCGCCACCCTGGCCGACGTCGACGGCCACGGCGACGACCTCGGCCCCGGTGGCCTCGGCGATCCAGCCGATCGCGACGGAGGTGTCCAGGCCGCCGGAGTAGGCGAGCACGACGCGTTCAGTCATGAGGTTCTTCTTCCTTGCGTGGGCTTCGATGTCGAGTCTGACAGGCTTGCGGGCGGCTCAGGCGTCGGGGGACGTCGTGAGCTCGAGGAACCGGCGGGCGAGGTCGTCGCCGCCGACGGGGTCCCGGGAGATCACGAGGATCGTGTCGTCCCCGGCGATGCAGCCGAGGACCCCGGGGAAGACGGAGTGGTCGATGGCGGAGGCCAGGTAGTTCGCGGCGCCGGGCGGGGTGCGCAGCACCACCTGGTTGCCGGAGGCCTCCGCGGAGACGAGCAGGTCGGCGCACAGGCGGGCCAGCCGTGCGGCGAGGTAGCCGGTGTCCTGGCCGTCGACGCCCGCGGCACGGACGCTGCGGTCGCCGCCCTCGCCGGGCACGGCATAGACCAGCGCACCCGAGGAGCTGCGGACCTTCTCGGCGCGCAGCTCGATGAGGTCGCGCGACAGGGTGCCCTGGGTGACGGTGAGACCCTCGTCGGCGAGCTCGCGGGCGAGCTCGGCCTGGGAGTGGATCGCGGTACGGCCCACGATCTCGATGATCCGCGCGTGCCGGGCCGCCTTGGTGGCAGGCGCGGGCCCGTGACCCGGCCCGGAGGTGGTGCTCATTCTGCGGCCTCCAGCAGGAACGTCAGCACGGCCTTCTGGGCGTGCAGGCGGTTCTCGGCCTCGTCCCACACGGCGGACCGGGGACCGTCGATGACCTCCGCGGCCACCTCCTTGCCGCGGTAGGCCGGCAGGCAGTGCAGGAAGATCGCGTCGTCGGCGGCCGTCTCCAGCAGTGCGGGCGTGACCTGGTACGGCAGCAGGTCCTGCACCCGTCGCGCCGCGGAGTCCTCGTCGCCCATCGACACCCAGGTGTCGGTGACGACGACGTCGGCACCCGCGACGGCGGCCGCGGCGTCGGTCGTGACGGTGACGGAGCCGCCGGTGCTCGCCGCGATCTCGGTGGCGCGCGCGACGACGTCGGCCGCCGGCTGGTAGCCCTCCGGCCCGGCCACGACGACGTGCAGGCCCGCCGTCGCCCCGCCGATCAGGTAGGACGCGCCCATGTTGTTGGCGGCGTCGCCGACGTAGGTCATCCGCTGCCCGGACAGCGCGGACAGGCCGCCGCGGTGCTGGGCGATCGTGAGCAGGTCCGCCAGGATCTGGCAGGGGTGGAACTGGTCGGTCAGCGCGTTGATCACCGGGACCCGCGAGATGGCGGCCATCTCCTCGAGGCGGTCCTGCCCGAACGTGCGCCACACGATCGCGGACACCTGACGGTCCAGGACGCGGGTGACGTCCGCGACGGACTCGCGCACGCCGATCTGGGCGAGGCGGCCGTCCACGGTCAGCGGGAAGCCGCCCAGCTCGGCGATGCCGGTGGCGAACGAGACCTGGGTGCGCAGGGTCGGCTTGTCGAAGAGCACGGCGACCCCCTGGGGGCCGGCGAGCGGGGTGCGGACGAACCGGTCCTGCCGGAAGGCCCCCGCGAGCTCGAGCACCTCGCGCTGCTCGGCAGGCGTCAGGTCGTCGTCGCGCAGGAAGTGGCGGGGCATCTCAGCTCTTCTCCGGTTCGGGAACGGTCACGTCGGCCAGGAACGCGGCGAACTCCAGCGCCTGCTCGGCCGTGAGGATCAGGGGTGGGGCCAGGCGGACGGCGTCGGGCGCCACGGGGTTGACGATGAAGCCGGCGTCGAGGGCGAGCCGCGCGACGTCGGCCGCCACCGGACGCGTGAGCTCGACCGCCAGCAGCAGACCGCGTCCCCGCACGCCCGCCACCAGCGGGTTGTCCTGGCCGGCGACGGCCCGGCGCAGGGTCTCGCCCACCTCGGTGGCGTTCGCGAGCAGCCGGTCGCGGTCCAGCACGCCCAGCGTCGCCAGGGCCGCGGCGGCCGCCACCGGGTTCCCGCCGAACGTCGTGCCGTGCTGCCCCCGGCCGAGCAGGGCCGCCGGGCCCTCGCCGTAGGCGATCACGGCACCGACGGGGAACCCGCCACCGAGCCCCTTGGCGAGGGTCACGACGTCGGGCACGATCCCACCGCCCAGGTCGGTGTGCTGGTGGGCGAACCACTCCCCCGTGCGCCCCACGCCGGTCTGCACCTCGTCCAGCACCAGCAGTGCGCCGGCGTCCGAGGTCAGCCGGCGGGCCAGCGGCAGGTAGCCAGCCGGGAGCTCGCGCACGCCCGCCTCGCCCTGGACGGGCTCGACGACGAGGCCGGCGACCTCGCCGCGCGCGGCGACCGCGTCGGCGGAGAAGGCCTCCTCGAGCGCAGCCGTGTCCCCGAAGGGCAGGTGCTCGACCCCGCCGGGCAGCGGTTCGAACGGTTCCCGGTACGCGGCCTTGGCCGTCAGCGCCAGGGCACCCATCGTGCGGCCGTGGAACCCGCCCTCGAGAGCCAGCACCCGGGTGCGTCCGGTGCGCCGCGTCATCTTGAAGGCGGCCTCGTTCGCCTCGGTGCCGGAGTTGGCGAAGAACACCCGCGAACCTGCGGGGGCCTGCGCGAGCTGCAGCAGCCGTTCGGCCAGCGTGATCTGTGCCGGGGTGCCGAAGAAGTTCGAGACGTGCCCCAGCGTGCCGAGCTGTGCGCTGATCGCCGCCGTGAGCGTCGGGTGCGCGTGCCCGAGGGCGTTGACGGCGATCCCGGCCAGCAGGTCCAGGTACCGGTTGCCGTCCGCGTCCCAGACCTCGCATCCGTCCCCGCGCACGAGGATGCGCTGCGGCGGGCCGAAGGTGTCCATGACGGAACCCGTGTAGGCCCGGGTCCACCCGTCCGAGGTCAGCTCGTGGCCGGTGGTGGTCAGGTCGCTCATGCGTGCTGCTCCGTCGTGTCGGGCACGACCATCGTGCCGTTGCCCCGGGTGGTGAAGACCTCCAGCAGGAGGGAGTGGGCCTGCCGGCCGTCGATGACCGACGCCTTGGGGACGCCGCCGGACACCGCGCGCAGGCAGGCCTCCATCTTGGGCACCATCCCCGAGGTCAGGCTCGGCAGCAGGGTGGCGAGCTCGCCGGCGGTGATCTCCTCCACCAGCGAGCCCTTGTCCGGCCAGTTGGTGTACAGGCCCTCGACGTCGGTCAGCACGACGAGCTTCTTGGCGCCCAGCGCGACCGCGAGCGCCGCGGCGGCGGTGTCGGCGTTCACGTTGAGCACCTGGGTGGGGTCGTCGACGTCCGGGGCGACGGTGGAGACCACGGGGATGCGGCCGGCGTCGAGCAGGTCCAGCACCGCGCCCGGGTTGACCTGCACGACGTCGCCCACGAGCCCGACGTCGACGGGTTCGCCGTCGACCGTGGCGTGGCGGCGCACCGCGCCGAACAGCCCGGCGTCCTCCCCCGACAGCCCGACGGCGCGGGGGGCGTGGGCGTTGAGCAGCCCGACGAGCTCGCGCTGCACCTGGCCGACGAGCACCATGCGCACCACGTCCATGGCCTCCGGCGTGGTGACGCGCAGGCCGCCGCGGAACTCGGAGTCGATGCCGACGCGCTCGAGCATGCTGGAGATCTGGGGGCCGCCACCGTGCACGACGACGGGACGCAGCCCGACCTGCCGCAGGAACACCATGTCCTGGGCGAACGCGGCCTTGAGCCGGTCGTCGACCATGGCGTTGCCGCCGTACTTGACCACGACGAGCGCCCCGGCGAACTCCTGCAGCCAGGGCAGGGCCTCGACCAGCACCTCGGCCTTCTGGTCGGGGCGCAGGTCGGTACGGGTGTCGAACTGGAACCCGGGGTCGGGCGCAGCGGTGTTCGTGTCGCTCATGAGGAGTACGCGCTGTTCTCGTGGACGTAGTCGTGGGTGAGGTCGTTGGTCCAGACCGTGGCGCTCGCCGTCCCGGCGTGCAGGTCGATCTCGACATGCACCTCGCGGTCGGCGGCGAGGTCGACGAGCTCCCGGGGTTCGCCGACGCCCTGCGCGCGACACACCTGGACGCCGTTGACGGTGACGTCGAGGGTGAGCGGGTCGTAGGGCGCGACGTGCTCGGGCACCGTGCCGACGGCGGAGACGATGCGTCCCCAGTTGGGGTCGTTGCCGAAGATCGCGGTCTTGAACAGGTTGGAGCGGGTCACGGCGCGCGCCACGGCGACGGCGGCGTCCTCGTCGGACGCGTTCGTCACGGTCACGGCGATGTCGTGGGAGGCGCCCTCGGCGTCGGCGACGAGCCGGCGGGAGAGGTCAGCGCACACCTCCGTCAGCGCCGCGGCGAGCTCGTCCTCGGCGACCTCGACGCCGGACGCGCCGGAGGCGAGCAGGACCACGGTGTCGTTGGTGGACAGGCAGCCGTCGGAGTCGACCCGGTCGAAGGTGGTGCGGGTGGCGGCCCGCAGGGCGGCGTCGGCGGCGGCGGCGTCGACGACGGCGTCGGTCGTGACGACGCTGAGCATCGTGGCCAGTCCGGGCGCCAGCATGCCCGCGCCCTTGGCCATGCCGCCGACGCTCCAGCCGTCGCGCTGCGCGAGCGCCTGCTTGGCGACGGTGTCGGTGGTCATGATGGCGTGCGCCGCCTCGTCGCCGCCCGCGGCGTGCAGCGCGTCCACCGCGGCGTCGACGCCGCCGAGCAGCGCGGGCAGGTCGAGCCGGACGCCGATCAGCCCGGTGGAGCACACGAGCACGTCGCCGGCGCCGACCTCGCCCCCCGGCCCCGCGGCGGCGGACAGCACGTCGGCGACGTGCTCGGCCGTGCGGTGGGTGTCGGCGAACCCGTCGGGTCCGGTGCAGGCGTTCGCGCCGCCGGAGTTGAGGACCACCGCGCGCGCGGCGCCGTCGGACACCGCCTGGCGCGTCCAGAGCACGGGCGCCGCCTGGACGCGGTTGGACGTGAGCACCGCGGCCGCGGTGGCCAGCGGCCCGTCATTGACGACGACGGCGACGTCGCGAGCTCCGGTGGACTTCAGTCCGGCGGCGACGCCGGCGGCCCGGAATCCCTGGGGTGCGGTGACGCTCACGGCGCGACTCCTTCGGTGGCGAGGCCGGCGGTCTCCGGGAGACCGAGGGCGAGGTTCATGGCCTGCACCGCCTGACCGGCGGTGCCCTTGACCAGGTTGTCGATCGCGGTGACGGTCACGACGCGCCCGGCGGCCTCGTCGAGGGCCACCTGGACCAGGGCGGCGTTGCTGCCGAGGGTGGCCGCGGTCGAGGGCCACTGCCCGGCGGGCAGTAGCTCGACGAACGGCTCGTCGGCGTACGCCTGCTCCCACACGGCCCGGACCGCGTCGGCGTCCACCGACCGACCGGGAGCGAGACGCGCGGTCGCCGTGGCGAGGATGCCGCGGGCCATCGGCACCAGCGTGGGCGTGAAGCTGATGGAGACCGCGTCCGCACCCGCGGTGCGCAGGTTCTGGGTGATCTCCGGGATGTGGCGGTGCGTGCCGGCGACGGCGTACGGGGACGCCGCACCGAGCCCTTCCGCGGCCAGCAGGTGCGGCTTGAGCGCCTTGCCGGCACCCGAGAACCCGTTGGCCAGCACGGCGACGAGGTCGCTCGGGTCGAGCAGTCCGGCGGCGATCCCGGGCTGGAGCCCGAGCGTGACCGCGGTGACGTTGCACCCCGGGACGGCGACGCGGCGGACCCCGGCCAGCCGCTCGCGCTGGGTACCGGTGCCGGCGTCGTCCGCGACGATCAGCTCGGGCAGCCCGTAGGGCCAGGTGCCGGCGTGCTCGGAGCCGTAGAAGGCCCGCCAGTCGGCGGCCGAGGCGAGACGGTGGTCGGCACCGAGGTCGAGCACGAGCACGTCGTCGCCGAGCTGGGCGGCGAGCTCACCCGAGGCACCGTGCGGCAGGCCGAGGACGACGACGTCGTGACCGGCCAGCACCTCGGCGGTGGTCGGCTCGAGCACCCGGTCCGCAAGCGAACGCAGGTGCGGCTGCACGGCTCCCAGGGGCGTGCCGGCGTTCGAGTGGGCCGTCAGGGCGCCGATCTCGAGGTGCGGGTGCTGCGCGGCCAGGCGGAGGAACTCTCCGCCCGCGTAGCCGGACGCACCGGCGACGGCGACGCGCAGTCGGTGCCGGGTCGGGTAGGTGGTGGCCATGCACGCGACTATACATACCTATGCGACCCAGATGGAACCTATTCCGCATCGTGGGCGTGGCCGCCGCCCCTCAGACCAGCGAGCGGTACATCACGTGCAGCCCGACCAGGCCGCGGGACGGGCTGCGGAAGGCCTCCGGCACGGTCCCGACGATCCGCCAGCCCAGCCGCTCCCAGAGCCGGACGGCGGACGTGTTCGTCTCGACCACCGCGTTGAACTGGATGCCCCGGTAACCCTGCGCACGCATCCGGACCACGACGTGCTCGGCCAGCGCGGCCGCCACGCCTCGGCCACGCGCCGCCGGGGCGACCATGAACGCCGCCGTGCCCACGTGGTCGCCGTGCCCCGGCTTGTTCGGCGACGTCCGCACCGTCGCGAGCACGACGCCGTCGTCCTCGGCGACCCAGGTCTCGACCGGAGGGCCGGCGAGCCACAGCTCGCGTGCTCGGTCGCCGGTCAGGTCGGTGGGATAGGTGTAGGTCTCCCCCGCACGGACGATCGGTTCGACGATCTGCCACAGGGCGGGCCAGTCCTCGCTGCGGGCGGCACGGATCTGCACGGCGGCAGCCTACGCCGGTCGTAGGCTGCCCGTATGCGCGCAGTCGAGGCCCGCAGCGCGGGTAGCCCCGAGGTCCTGTCCGTCGTCGACCGCCCCGAGCCGGCACCCGGTCCGACCGACCTGCTGGTCCGCGTCGCAGCGGCCGGGGTCAACTTCATCGACACCTACCGCCGCGCCGGGGTGTACCCGACGGACTTCCCGCACGTCGTCGGGGTCGAGGGTGCCGGGACCGTCGAGGCGGTCGGGACCGACGTGACCGGGTTCGCCGTCGGCGACCGCGTCGCGTGGGCCGCCGCGCCCGGCTCCTACGCCGAGGCCGTCGTCGTGCCCGCCGCCGAGGCCGTGCCGGTCCCCGACGGGCTGGACCTCACGACCGCCGCCGCGCTGCCCCTGCAGGGCATGACCGCCCACTACCTCGTCGCCTCGACGTTCGAGGTCGGGCCCGGGCACGACGTCCTGCTCACCGCCGGCGCCGGCGGTGTCGGGCTGCTCGCCACCCAGCTCGCCGCCGCCCGCGGCGGGCGCGTCCTGACCACCGTGTCCACACCCGAGAAGGCGGCACTGTCGTCCGCGGCCGGCGCCGCGCACACCATCGACTACGCCGCGATGGACGACCTCGCCACCGAGCTCCCCGCCGTCGTGCGCGAGCTCACCGACGGCGCCGGCGTGCACGTGGCGTACGACGGCGTCGGTGCCGCGACGTTCGACGCCTCCCTGGCGTCGCTGCGCCCCCGCGGGACGCTGGTGCTGTTCGGCGGGGCGTCCGGGCAGGTGCCGCCGTTCGACCTGCAGCGCCTCAACGCCGCCGGCTCGCTGTACGTCACCCGCCCCACGCTCGCGCACTACACGGCGACCCGGGCCGAGCTCGAGTGGCGGGCCGCCGAGGTCCTCGGAGCCGCCGCCGACGGCGACCTCGACGTCCGCGTCGGGGCGACCTACCCGCTGGCCGACGCCGCCGAGGCCCACCGGGCGCTCGAGGCGCGCCGCACCACCGGCAAGGTGCTGCTCGTGCCGTGACCACCAGGTCCACCAGCGCCACCACGTAGGTTGGGCGCATGAGCACACCTGCGACCGACCGGCCCGTCCGCATCGCCGTCCAGCTCCAGCCCCAGCACGCCGACTACGCCCAGATCCGCGACGCCGTGCTGCGCGCCGAGGACCTGGGCGTCGACGTCGTCTTCAACTGGGACCACTTCTACCCGCTGTCCGGCGACCCGGACGGCAAGCACTTCGAGTGCTGGACCATGCTCGGCGCCTGGGCCGAGCAGACCGAGCGCGTCGAGATCGGCGCCCTGGTCACCGGCAACGGCTACCGCAACCCCGACCTGCTCGGCGACATGGCCCGCACCGTGGACCACATCTCCGGCGGCCGGCTGATCCTGGGCATGGGCGCCGGCTGGTTCGAGAAGGACTACGAGCAGTTCGGCTACGAGTTCGGCACCGCCGGCTCGCGCATCGCCCGTCTCGCCGAGGCCATGCCCCGCATCCGCCGCCGCCTCGCTGCCGGCAACCCCGCACCCACCCGCGACATCCCGATCCTGATCGGCGGCGGCGGGGAGAAGAAGACGCTGCGCATCGTCGCCGAGCACGCGGACGTCTGGCACTCCTTCGGCGACGTCGACACGCTGCGCCGCAAGTCGGCGATCCTCGACGAGCACGGCGAGGCCGTCGGGCGCGACACCGCCGCACTGGTCGAGCGGTCCGTCGGGGTCCAGGGACCGCCGGAGGCGACCGGTCCCGGCCTGGTCGCGGCGGGAGCGACCCTCCTGACGATCGGCGTCAACGGCCCCGACTACGACCTGTCGACGGCCGCGCAGTGGGTCGCCTGGCGCGACGCCCAGGGCTGAGCAGCGCCCCGACGGCGGCGGCGGACGGACGCCCGCCGCCGTCGGGCTCAGCGGCCGGTGAGCGCCTGCCGCAGCGCGTCGTCGTCACCCGCGGGCAGGACCCGCAGGTGCCGCGGCGCCGCCGACGTCGCACGGTCCGCCGTCGCCCGCAACGAGTCCGGGGTGTCGTCCGAGACCCGCACGAACCATCCCGAGCACGCATCGAGCTCACCGCGGGCGAACGCGACCGTGACGTCGACCGTCCGGTCGACCGGGGTCCACTCCGTGCGCCCGGCGTGGACGTCCATCGAGGCCGTCATGTCCGTGGAGACGACGCCGGGCGCCAGCTCGAGCGTGCGCAGCCCCTGCCCGTACCCGGTGGCGTGCAGATGGTGCCCCAGGCGCATCAGTGCCGTCTTGGAAAGATTGTAGGCGCTGGAGTAGGTCATGTCGTGCGAGCCCGAGCCGCTGTTCAGGTCGACCACGCGCCCGCCGCCGCGGGCGAGCATGCCGGGGACCGCCGCGCGCACCAGCAGGAACGGCCCGCGCACGTTGGTCTCCATCACCTGCCACCACTCGTCGACGTCGGCCTCCCAGGCGGGGACCTCGGCGTCGATGCGGCCGGCGTTGTTGACGAGCAGGTCGACGGACCCGAGCTCGTCCTCGGCCTGCCGCACCGCCGCGGCGACCGCACCGGGGTCCGTCACGTCGCACGGCAGGACGACGGCCGTGCGGCCGGCGGCGCGGACCTCGTCGGCGACCTGCGCGAGACGGTCGGCGTCGCGGGCCAGCAGCGCCACGTCGAGCCCGGCGTCGGCCAGCCCGAGCGCGACCGCGCGGCCGATGCCGCGGGTCGCGCCGGTGACGAGGGCCGTGCGTGCGGGGGCGACCTGCCGCTCAGCCACGCAGGACCGCCCCCACGCGCTCGGCGGTGACCGCCACGACGCCGTCGCGCGCGGACCGCACCTCCTCGGCGGTCAGCGTCCGGTCGGCGGCGCGCAGCCGCACCGAGTAGGCCAGCGACTTCCTGCCCGCACCGACCTGGTCGCCGGTGAAGACGTCGAACAGCTCGACGCGCTCGACGAGCTCGCCGGCACCGGCGACGACGGCGGCCTCGACGTCCGCCGCCGGCACGTCGGCGTCCACCACGAGTGCGAAGTCCTCCTTGGCGGCGGGGAACGCCGACACCGGCACCGCGATGACCGGCTCGCCGGACGCGGCAGCGGTCAGCGCGGTCAGGTCCAGCTCGAACGCCGCCGTCCGGCGGGGCAGACCGAGCCCCTCCACCACCGTGGGGTGGAGCTCACCGGCGTGCCCGACCGTGTGCTGCGACCCGTCCGTTGCCACGACGGTGAACCGCGCGCAGCGGCCCGGGTGCCAGGGCAGGTGCTCGCGGTCGGCCTCGACGGTGACGTCGACGCCGACCACGTCGGCCACGAGCCGGGCCGCCTCGACGGCGTCCGCCCAGTCGACCGGCCGACCCGCACCCCACCAGCCAGCGGGGGCGCGGTCGCCCGCGAGCACCCCGGCGACCCGGCGCGGCTGGTCCGGGGTGGCGGCGGCGAGCGCGGCGAGGTCCTCGGACGACGGGCGGACTCCGACCGGGAGCTGCGGCGCCGCGGGGGCGCCGGGGGCCGGCCGGGTCACCAGTCCGAGCTCGAAGACGGCCACGTCCGCGATGCCGCGCGACACGTTGCGGCGGGCGGTCTCCAGGAGGCTCACCAGCAGGTGGGTGCGCAGCAGCGGGCGGTCCTCGGCGAGCGGGTTCGCCAGCCGCAGTGCGTCGCGGCGGGGGTCGTCGGCCGGCAGGCCGAGGGCGTCCAGGTCCTGGGCACCCACGAACGGGTACGACAACACCTCGACCAGTCCGGCGTCGGCCAGCGCGCGGGCCACCGAACGGCGGGTGCGCTGCTCGGGCGTCAGCCCCCGGCCGCCGGGAGCCGCGAGCAGCACCGACGGGATCTGGTCGTAGCCCGCGATGCGGACGACCTCCTCGACCAGCGCGGCGGGCTCGGTCAGGTCCGGGCGCCACGTGGGCGGCGTGACCCCAAGGGCGTCGGCACCGTCCACGGTGCAGCCGATCTGCTCGAGGATGTCGACGACCTGCCCCGGGCTGTACTCCACCCCGGAGGTCCGCGACGGGAGCGTCACGTCGAGGGTGACCGGCTCGGGCGGGCTCGTGGTGTCCAGGTCGCTGACGGCGCCGTCGGGCGTCCCGCCGCCGTGCTCGACGAGCAGGTCCACCACACGCTGCGCCGCGACGGCGGGCAGCAGGGGGTCGACCCCGCGCTCGAACCGCTTGGCCGCCTCGGAGGGCAGCTTGTGGCGCCGGGCGGTGCGGGCCACCGTCACCGGGTCGAAGTGCGCGGCCTCGACGAGCACGGCCGACGTGGTCGCGGAGACCTCGGACGACGCGCCGCCCATCACGCCGGCCAGGCCCAGCACGCGCGACCCGCGGGCGCCGTCGGGCGAGTCGGTGATCAGCAGGTCCTCGCCGTCCAGGGCTCGGTCGACGTCGTCGAGCGTGGTCAGCCGCTCCCCCGCCGCGGCACGGCGGACCACGATCGGCGCCGCCACGCGGTCGAGGTCGTAGGCGTGCAGGGGCTGGCCCAGGTCGAGCATCACGTAGTTGGTCACGTCCACGGCCAGCGAGATCGACCGCATCCCCGATCCCTGGAGCCGCCGCTTCATCCACGCGGGGGTCGGTGCGGCCGGGTCGATGCCCCGCACGATGCGGGTGACGAAGCGGTCGCAACCCTGCTGCCCGTCGATCGGCGCGTCGTCGTCTACCTCCACGGCGAAGCCGTCGGCCGTGGCCGCGGGCTCGGCGCCCGTCGGGATGCCGGGGTCGACGAACGAGGCGCCGGTGGAGTGGGCGTACTCGCGCGCCACGCCGCGGTAGCTGAAGGCGTACCCGCGGTCCGGGGTGACGTTGATCTCGAGGACCTCGTCACCCAGGCCGAGCAGCGCGACCGCGTCCTGACCGGGGGTGAGGTCCGCGGCGTCGAAGCCCGCCTCGGTGAGCACGAGGATGCCGGCGTGGTCCTCGCCGAGGCCCAGCTCCTTGGTGGAGCAGATCATGCCGTCGGAGACGTGCCCGTACGTCTTGCGCGAGGCGATCGCGAACCCGCCCGGCAGCACCGTGCCCGGCAGGGAGACGACGACGAGGTCTCCGACGGAGAAGTTGTGCGCACCGCAGACGATGCCGCGCGCCCCGCCCGTCGGCACGTCGGCGTCGTCGACGCCCTTGATCTGCGTGGCGTTGTGCTCGGGACCGACGTCGACCAGGCACCAGTTGATCGTCTTGCCGTTCTTCTGCGGCTCCGGCGTCATCGCCAGGACGCGGCCGACCACCAGCGGGCCGGTGACGGCCGCGGGGTGGATCTCCTCCTCCTCCAGGCCGACCCGGACGAGGTCCGCGGCGAGCCGGGAGGTGGTCAGGTCCGCGGGCAGCTCGACGTGGTCGGCGAGCCAGTCAGCAACGATGCGGGGCATCAGATCTCCGTCCCG
The DNA here is from genome assembly GCF_013149805.1 of Isoptericola chiayiensis. GTDB lineage: Bacteria > Actinomycetota > Actinomycetes > Actinomycetales > Cellulomonadaceae > Isoptericola > Isoptericola chiayiensis. The sequence goes on along the minus strand of NZ_JABEZT010000006.1, from coordinate 199,988 downwards.
AACTGCGTGGAGAAGCGCACGTCGCCCTCCACGATGTCGTGCATGTCAGCGATCGAGTGGCGCAGCATCAGCGTGCGCTCGATACCCATGCCGAACGCGAACCCGGAGTACTCCTCCGGGTCGACGCCCGCGGCGCGCAGCACGTTCGGGTGCACCATGCCGCAGCCGCCCCACTCGATCCAGCCGGCCCCGCCCTTCTTCTGCGGGAACCACAGGTCCATCTCGGCGCTGGGCTCCGTGAACGGGAAGAAGCTCGGACGCAGGCGGGTCCTGGCCTCCGGGCCGAACATCGCGCGGGCGAAGGCGTCGAGGGTACCGACGAGGTTCGCCATGGTCAGACCCTTGTCGACCGCGAGACCCTCGACCTGGTGGAAGACCGGGGTGTGCGTGGCGTCCAGGGCGTCGGTGCGGAACACCTTGCCGGGGCACGCGATGTACAGCGGCACCCCGCGCTCCAGCAGGGAGCGCGCCTGCACCGGGGAGGTGTGGGTGCGCAGCACGAGGTTCTTGCCGCCGTCGACGTAGAACGTGTCCTGCATCTGGCGCGCCGGGTGGTCCGGCCCGAAGTTCAGCGCGTCGAAGTTGAACCACTCGGCCTCGACCTCGGGGCCGTCGGCGATCTCCCAGCCCATGCCGACGAAGAAGTCGGCGACACGCTCCTGGATCAGCTCGATCGGGTGCCGCGCCCCCACCGGCCGGCGCCCGACGGGCAGCGTGACGTCGACGGTCTCCTCGACGAGCACGCGCGCGTCCCGCTCGGCCTCGAGCTCGGACTGCCGGGCTGCGAGGGCCTGGTTGACCCGGCCCCGCCGCGGACCGACGTTCTTGCCGGCCGCGGCCTTGTCCGGACCGGGCAACGCCCCGATCGCGCGGTTCGCCAGCGCGAGCGGGCTCCGGTCACCGGCGTGCCGGATGCGGACGGCCTTGAGCTCGTCGAGGTCCGACGCCGAGCCGACGTCGGCCAGCGCGGCGTCCACCGCGGCGTCGAGCGCGGCGGGGTCCAGCGGGTTCGGGGTGTCCGACGACGGATCGGGCGCAGACATGCGGGCCTTCCTGGAGGTGTGCGTGGCGGCAGGGGTCAGTCTATGGGCCGCTCGGCAGCGCGAGCACCGCCGCGTCCTCGTGGGCCGGGCCGCCGGACCGTCCCGCACCGAGCCGCGAGTGCACCACGTGCACCACGTCGACGGTCCACGACGGCCCACGGTAGACCGCCAGGGCCCGCGCCCAGCCCGCGAAGGGTGAGCCCGGGGACGACGGCGTCCGGCCACGGCGCGCACGGCGCTCGCGCGCCCGGTCCGCACCGACCAGTGCCGACGACGCCCGCGCCACCGTCAGGTGGGGGCGCCCGCCGGCGCGGTCGGCGGCGCCGATCCCCGCGTCCTCGGCAGCGGTCGCCACCCGCCGGGACAGCGCCCGCAGGGCGTCCACGTCCTCGGTGAGCCCGACCCACAGGGTCCGGCCGCCGAACGTGCCGCTGCCCGCCAGGGCGAGCCGGAACGGGGCCGTGGCGGCCAGAGCCTCGGTGAGCGCGTCCACGTAGCCGGGCACCGCGCCGTCGGGCACCTCGCCGTGGAAGGCGAGCGTGACGTGCCGCTGCGTCCGGGGCACCCACCGCAGCCCGGCTCCCGGGTCGGCGACCGCCGGACCGCCGACACCGCCGAGCGCGAGGTCGAGGTGCTGCAGGGCCGCCACGTCGGGGTACACGGCCGTGAAGAGACGCACCCGACGATGGTACGGCGGCACCAGGTCCGCCCGGGGCTCACCGAGGCGGGGAGCCCCGCGGTGCATCCGAGCACGGGCCCGGGAGCGAACACCGGTCGTCACGTCCCCGAAGGAGAGGAACGACCATGAAGCGCATCGTCACCGCGGGCGCCGCCGCGCTGCTCGCCGGCCTGGCCACCGTCGCGACCGCAGGCTCCGCCTCGGCGGGCCCGCCCGCCGGCGCGGGCGAGGGCGGCAAGCCCACCGGCGTCGCGTGCCAGCAGTTCGAGCTCGGCGTGCTCCGGGACACCGGTGTCCTGCCGAGCGTGGCCGCCGACGGACTCGAGTACCCGATCGGCAGCGGGAACGTCATCCCGTTCAGCACGGTGCTGGAGATCCACCGCACGGACACCGCGACCGCGAACGTCGTGCTCAAGGACTACGCGGCCGTCCTGCTTCCGGGTGCCGACGTCGGAGCCGCCGTCGACGCCGCCTGCCCGGCCTGACGGCAGGAGACCGGGTCCGGTCGAGGGCCCTGCTCCTGGGCAGGGTCCTCGACCGGACCCGGTCACCGCTGCGCGCGACCGCTGGCGTAGAGGCAGACCGTCGCGGCGGTCGCGAGGTTGAGGGACTCCGCCCGGCCACGGATCGGCACGCGGACGACGGCGTCGGCCAGCGCCCGGTCCTCCTCGGGCAGACCCCACGCCTCGTTGCCGAAGATCCAGGCGGTGTCGGCGGCCAGGTCCGGGACGTTGTCCTGCGGCGAGGTCCCGGCCACGTCGAGCACCTCGTCGAGGTCGTGCTGCCCGGCGCCGTCGGCGGCGAGCACGGCGCACCCCGCGGCGCGCACGCCGGCCACGGCCTCGCCGAGCGTCACGTCCACGACCACGGGCAGGTGGAACAACGACCCGGCGGTGGACCGGACCGTCTTCGGGTTGTGCACGTCCACGCTGTCCCCCGCCAGCACGACGAGGTCGGCACCCGCCGCGTCCGCCGCGCGGATCACGGTCCCGGCGTTCCCGGGGTCGCGGACCGTCGCGAGCACCGCGACGAGCAGGGGCCGGTCGCCGCGGGCCGCGGTCAGCGCCTCGTCCAACGAGACCGGCGCGGCGCGCACGACGGCGAGGACACCCTGGGCGTCCGGGCTCATCGCTGCGAGCACCTCCGGCGTACCCACGTGGAGCCGCCGGCCGGCGTCGGACGCGGCCTCGACGATCTCGCCGTAGCGGCGGGCCGCCGTCTCGGTGAGGTAGACGTCCCGGACCTGTCCGGGGGCGTGCCGGACGGCCTCGCGGACCCCTTGGGGCCCCTCGACGAGGAACTGACCGTGCCGCGAACGCGCAGGACGCCCGGACAGGGCCCTGACCTGCTTGACGCGATCGGCCCGCGGGTTGGCGAGGGTCACGTCGGGGATGCGGGGCATCGGCAGGTGGGGCCGTCCGGGCGTCCTGGTGCTGAGCGTGGAGCTCAGGCGGCCTTCGGCGCGTTGACGTCCTCGGGAAGGGCGTCCTTGGCGACCTGGACCAGCGCGTTGAACGCGGCGGTGTCGTTGACCGCGAGCTCGGCGAGCATCCGGCGGTCGACCTCGACGCCAGCGGCCTTGAGGCCCTGGACGAAGCGGTTGTAGGTCAGACCCTGCTGGCGGGCCGCAGCGTTGATGCGCTGGATCCACAGCTTGCGGAAGTCGCCCTTCTTGGCCTTCCGGTCACGGTACGAGTAGACGAAGGAGTGGGTGACCTGCTCCTTGGCCTTGCGGTACAGACGGGAACGCTGGCCGCGGTAGCCGCTGGCGCGCTCGAGGGTCGTACGGCGCTTCTTGTGGGCGTTGACCGCCCGCTTCACGCGTGCCACGTGATGCTCCTTGCAGTTCGGGCCGGCAGTGGTCCCGGCGGCAGGTGCCGCCGGCAGGACTCACTTACCGAGCATCTTCTTGATGTTCTTGACGTCCGCCGGCGCGACCTCCTGGTCGGCCGCCAGTCGACGGGTGCGCTTGCTCGACTTGTGCTCGAACAGGTGGCGGCGGTTGGCCTGCTCGCGCATGACCTTGCCCTTGCCGGTGACCCGGAAGCGCTTCTTGGCACCGGAGTGCGTCTTGTTCTTCGGCATGACTGCCGTCTCTCCTCGTGTCGGTCGCCCGCCCTCGGGGGCGGGGACGTCGTGCTGACCGCGGCCGGATCGCCGGCCCGGTGTCAGATGGACTTCTGGGACCTCAGCGGGACGCCGGTCCCGGCTTCGGTCCGCCGGGCTTCGGCGCGGCGGAGCTCGTCGCCGGCTCCGCGGCCGGCTCCGTGGCGGGCTCCGGCTGCTCGCCGTCGCCGTCCTGGGCGGCGCGGGCGCGCGCCTCGGCCTTGACCTCGGACTTGGTCTTGCGCTGGGCGTTGACCTCGGCGGAGCGCTTGCGCTGCTCGCTCTTGGCCTCGGCCTTCTTCTTGACCGGGCCCAGGACCATCGTCATGTTGCGACCGTCCTGCTTCGGCATCGACTCGACGAAGCCGAGCTCGGCGACGTCGTCCGCGAGGCGCTGCAGCAGCCGCACACCCATCTCGGGACGGGACTGCTCACGGCCGCGGAACATGATCATGACCTTGACCTTGTCGCCGGCCGAGAGGAAGCGCTCGACGTGCCCCTTCTTGGTGGCGTAGTCGTGCGGGTCGATCTTGAGGCGGAAGCGGATCTCCTTGAGCAGGGTGTTGGCCTGCTTGCGCCGCGCCTCGCGCGCCTTCATGTCCGACTCGTACTTGAACTTGCCGAAGTCCATGAGCTTGGCGACGGGCGGACGGGCGTCCGGGGCGACCTCGACCAGGTCGAGGTCGGCGTCCTGGGCCAGCTTCAGGGCGACTCCCGTGGCGACCACGCCGACCTGTTCCCCGCCCGGGCCGATGAGCCGGACCTCGGGGACGCGGATCCGGTCGTTGATGCGAGGCTCGCTGATGGTGGTGCTCCTCAGACTCGTCGTGAACGACCGCCAGGAACGGGAAAGGCCCCCGACCTGGGCGACAGGTGGGGGCCATCACGTCCGGTACCGTCGACACGCGGGTCGACGGACCAGGGCAGGACGACGAACGCCGTCCGACCGGACCCGGCCCCTGTCGGCCACGCTGCTCGGGGAGCAGATGCCTGTCGGCGCTCGGGTGGGATGTCCTCCACTTGAAGCACCCGGCCGTCGCACGGCCGGGTCGGTCCGCGCACTACAGTAGCACGGAGGCACCCGCCCCCGGCCGGCCCGGGCCGATGCCGCGGTGTCGCGTCCGTCACGACCGCCGGGGAGCCCCAGACTGTAATCGTTCCAGAAAACGTCCTAGGCTGGGCTCATGTCCACCACCCCCCTCGCCCCCGACGACGTGCAGCTCCTGCGCGACGCCGGCCTGCGCGCCACCGGGGTCCGCCTGGCCGTGCTGCGCGCCCTCGGCGCCCACCAGCACTCCACGGCCGACGACGTCGTGCGGGCCGTGCGGTCCGACCTCGGCGGCGCGTCCGTCCAGGCGGTGTACGACACCCTGCACACCCTGACGGGCGCGGGCCTGCTGCGCCGCATGGAACCCGCCGGCCACCCGGCCCGGTTCGAACGACGGGTGGGCGACAACCACCACCACGTCGTGTGCCGCGAGTGCGGGGCCGTCACCGACATCGACTGCACCGTCGGGCACGCCCCCTGCCTCGTGCCCGGCGACACCCACGGCTTCTCCGTCGACCTCGCCGAGGTGACCTTCTGGGGCCTGTGCCCCCGATGCACCCCGGCCCGCTGAAAACCCCCCGAGAAAGGACGTCTCCATGACGACCCCGTTCACGACGACGCAGACCGGTTCGCCGGTGGCGAGCGACCAGTACTCCCTGACGGTCGGTGCCGACGGCCCCACCGTCCTGCACGACCGCTACCTGGTCGAGAAGCTCGCGTCGTTCAACCGCGAGCGCGTGCCCGAGCGCAACCCGCACGCCAAGGGCGGTGGCGCGTTCGGCGAGTTCGAGGTCACCGAGGACGTCTCGGCGTACACCAGCGCCGCCGTGTTCCAGCCGGGCGCGACGTCCGAGACCCTGCTGCGGTTCTCCTCCGTGGCCGGCGAGCAGGGTTCCCCCGACACCTGGCGCGACGTGCGCGGGTTCGCGCTGCGCTTCTACACGACCGAGGGCAACCTCGACGTCGTCGGCAACAACACCCCGGTGTTCTTCCTGCGCGACGCGATGAAGTTCCCCGACTTCATCCACTCCCAGAAGCGCCTCGGCGCCTCCGGCCTGCGCGACGCCGACATGCAGTGGGACTTCTGGACGCTGTCGCCGGAGTCCGCGCACCAGGTCACCTACCTGATGGGCGACCGCGGGCTGTCGAAGTCGTGGCGCCACCTCAACGGCTACGGCTCGCACACCTACCAGTGGATCAACGCCGCCGGCGAGCGCTTCTGGGTGCAGTACCACTTCATCTCGAAGCAGGGCGTCGAGAACATGAGCAACGAGGACGCCGAGCGCATCGCCGGCGAGGACGCCGACTACTACCGTCGCGACCTGTTCGAGGCGATCCAGCGCGGCGAGCACCCCTCCTGGGACGTCAAGGTCCAGATCATGCCGTACGAGGACGCCAAGACCTACCGGTTCAACCCGTTCGACATGACCAAGGTGTGGCCGCACGCGGACTACCCGCTGATCAAGGTCGGCACCTTCACCCTGAACCGGAACCCGCAGAACTTCTTCGCCGAGATCGAGCAGGCCGCGTTCTCGCCGGGCAACCAGGTGCCGGGCACCGACATCTCGCCGGACAAGATGCTCATGGCGCGGGTGTTCTCCTACAACGACGCGCACCGTCACCGCATCGGCGCGAACTTCAACCAGCTCCCCGTCAACCAGCCGCACGCCGCGCCGGTGAGCACCTACATGCACCAGGGCCCGATGCAGTACCACTTCAACGGCGCGGAGCACCCCGTCTACACGCCGAACTCGTTCGGTGGCCCGTCCGCCGACCCGACGCGCACCGCCGAGGGCAGCTGGGAGGCCGACGGCGAGCTCATGCGCTCGGCGTACACCCTGCACTCGGAGGACGACGACTTCGGGCAGGCCGGCACCCTGTACCGCGAGGTGTTCGACGACGCCGCCAAGGCGCGCTTCCTGGAGACGCTGACCGGCCAGGGCAAGTCGATCACGATCGACGAGATCCGCGAGCGGTTCTTCTGGTACTGGACGAGCGTCGACGCCGAGCTCGGCGCGAAGCTGCGCTCGGAGGTCGCCTCCTGACCCGCCCGGACTGACGGGCGTCGACGCGACGTCCCGCGGCACCGGCCCCGCCGGTGCGAACCCCCCACGCCGGAGGCCGGGGCCGCAGCACGCGGCCCCGGCCTCCGGTCGTCCACGACGGCGGGTCGAAGGTGCCAAGATGGACCCATGAGCTCCTCCACCGAACCGGGCGACGTCGCGTCGGCCACCCGCGACATCGCCGACGTGGCCGCCGTCGAGGTCATCACCACCGCCTCCGTCCACCTCATGAGCGCCGCCGCCGTCAAGTGCGGGCTCTCCGACGACCCCCACGCCGACGACCAGCTCGACCTCGACGAGGCCCGCAAGCTCATCACCGCTCTGGCCGCCCTCGTCACGGCGTCCGCGCCCGACATCGGCAACCAGCACGCGCGGTCGCTGCGGGACGGGCTGCGCTCGCTCCAGCTCGCCTTCCGCGAGAAGTCCGTGGTGCCCGACGCGCCGGGCGAGGGCCCCGGCGAGAAGTACACCGGGTCCGTCGTCTGACATGACGGCACCGGGCAGCCCGTGGGAGCCGACGACGACGTCGGCCGTCCCCCCGGCGGACGGGACGACCACCGCACCCCCCGCCCGCGGGCGTGCGGCCCGGATCACCGCCGTCGTCCTGGCCGTCCTGCTGATCGGCGCGCTCGCCACGGGCGGCTACCTCTGGCAGACCACGAGCGCCTGGCAGCAGCACGCCGCCGACTGGGAGACCGAGGCGCAGGGGTACGCCGAGCAGGTCGCCACGCTCCGCGGCGAGCTCGAGGCGACACGGGCCGAGCTCGACGCGACCACCGAACAGCTCGACACCGCCACCGCACGGATCACCGAGCTCGCCGACGAGAAGGCACAGCTCGGCGACGAGAACGTCGCGAGCCGGCAGTACCTCGACTACCAGCGTCGGGTCAGCGAGGCCGCCGGCGTCGTGGCCACCGCGCTGGGGCAGTGCACCGCGGCGCAGTCCCAGCTCATCGGCTACCTCAACAACCGCGAGGCCTACGACCAGGCCGACCTCGAACGCTTCGCCGCCGACGTCGAGGGCCTGTGCGACGAGGCCAACGAGGCCAACGAACAGCTCCAGTCGGAGCTCGCCCAGTGACCCGCCGGTCCCGGAGGAACCGCGGCGCCGGCGTCGGCGCCGTGACGGCGCTCGCCGCGTCCCTGGCCGCCTGCGCGGCGCTGCCGCCGATGCCGCCGGCCGTCCCCGACGACATCGTGCCGAGCATCGCCGCCCCGACCCTGGCCGCCGACGACGAGGAGCGCCTCTCCCCCGACGGCTTCGACGCGGTCCAGCGCATGGCGGTGCGCATCCGCAACGTGGGCTGCGGGAACCTGTCGACCGGGTCGGGGTTCGCGGTGGACTCCCACACGCTCATCACCAACCGCCACGTCGTGGCCGAGTCCGAGACGCTCCAGGTCAGCACCTACGACGGTCGCGACATCGACGTCGCGACCACCGGCGCCGCCGCCCTGGCCGACCTGGCCGTCGTGCGGACCCGGGACGCGCTGCCGTCGTCGGCGGCGCTGTCCGGCGCCGACCCCGAGCAGGGCGAGGAGGTCACCGTCGTCGGGTACCCCTCCGGCGGGGAGCTGACCGTGACGGTGGGCCGGGTGATCGGGACGACGACGGACCCGTTGCACGAGAACCTCGGGGAGGTGCTCGTCACGGACGCCGCCGTCGAGCCCGGGTCGTCCGGCTCGGCCGCCCTCGACTCCGACGGCGAGGTCATCGGCGTCGTCTACGCCAAGACCGGCGACGACCGCTCCCTGCTCGTGCCGCAGTCGACGCTCAACGAGCTGCTGGCCGACGACGACTCCTTCGCGGAGGTCGACCCCTGCTGAGGACCGCACGTGCCGCGGGGCGTCTCGGCGCGCCCCCTCAGCGCGCCGCGGCGATCCGCAGCTCGAGGGAGTCCACGCGGTCGGCGATGGGCCGCGCCGCCGCGAGACGCGCGTTGACCTGACCGAGCACCGCGTCCAGCCCGGCACGGTCCAGTCCCGGGTCCAGCGCGAGCACGACGGCGACCTCGGCCTTGCGCCCCGGTTCGGCATGGGCGCGCACCACGTGCTGCACCGGCGCTGCGGCGTCGCCGACGGCGCGGGCCACCTCGGCGTCGACCTCGAGGCCGTCCGCCGTCGGCACGAGGGCGGGCCGCCACTCGACGCCTTGCGCCAGCGCCCACACGGCGGGGCGGGGCACCTGGACCGTGATCGGCCCGGCCGGGTCCACGACCAGCAACGACCACTGCTCGTCGACGGCGGACAGCGCGGCACGTCGCGCCTCGACGGGCACGGGGCGCGCGTCCGACCGCCACGCCTGCATCGCGGCCACCGACGTGAACACCGGCAGGGCCCGCCGGCCGTCCGGGGACTCGAGGGCGACGACACCGGCCGACGCCTCCTTGTCGACCTCGAGCGCGGCTCCGTCGTGCTCCGTGGTCCCGGTCACCTCGGCCTCGGCGAGCACGGGCACCAGCACGCGGGTGTCGGCGAGCCGCGCGACGACGTCCCGCAGCGGGGTGGACCCGGCGCGCAGACCCTCGAGCAGACGGACGAGCTCGGCGTCGGCGGACCCGTCGTCGCCGGCGAACGGGCTGGTCGGCTGGATGGACCTCATGCGCGGCCCGCCACGTCGAGCGCCTCGGGGAGCGTGAACGCCCCGGCGTAGAGCGCCTTGCCGACCACGGCACCCTCGACGCCGTCGCCGGTCAGCGTGCGCAGCACCTCCAGGTCGGCGAGCGAGGAGATGCCGCCGGAGGCGACGACCTTCGCCGGCGTGCGCGAGGCGACCTCGCGCAGCAGGTCGACGTTGGGCCCGCGCAGCGTGCCGTCCTTCGTGACGTCGGTGACCACGTAGCGGGCGCACCCGGCCTCGTCCAGCCGGGCGAGCACCTCCCACAGGTCGCCGCCCTCCTGCGTCCAGCCGCGGGCCGCCAGCGTGGTCCCGCGCACGTCGAGGCCGACGGCGACCTGGTCGCCGTGCTCGGCGATGACCCGCGCGGTCCACTCGGGGTCCTCCAGCGCCGCGGTCCCGATGTTGACGCGGCGGGCACCGGTGGCCAGCGCCCGCTCCAGGGAGGCGTCGTCCCGGATGCCGCCGGACAGCTCGACCTGCACGTCGACCTGCGCCACGACCCGGGAGAGCAGCTCCGCGTTCGACCCGCGCCCGAAGGCCGCGTCCAGGTCGACCAGGTGGATCCACTCGGCCCCGCCGGACTGCCAGTCCAGCGCGGCGGCGAGCGGGTCGCCGTAGGAGGTCTCCGAGCCGGCCTCGCCCTGGACGAGGCGGACGGCCTGGCCGTCGGCGACGTCGACGGCGGGAAGCAGCACCAGGCGTTCGGTCATGCGGGGGTCTCCAGTCGTGGTCGTCGAGCCGTCGGGTGCGGCGGTCCTCAGAGGGACCGCACCCAGTTCTCGAGCAGGGTGGCGCCGGCGTCGCCGGACTTCTCGGGGTGGAACTGCGTGGCCGACAGCGGGCCGTCCTCCACCGCGGCGACGAACCGGGCGGCGGAGCCCTCGGGCCCGTGGGTCGACCAGGTCACCCGCGGCGGGGTGAAACGGGGGTCCGCGGCGGCGTCGTGGCCCTGGGTGAAGGACTGCGCCGCGTAGGAGTGCACGAAGTAGAAGCGCTCGTGCTCGACGCCGCGGAACAGGACCGACCCCTCGGCGGCCTCGACGCCGGACCAGCCCATGTGGGGCACGACCGGTGCCTGGAGTCGGTCGACGATCCCGCGCCACTCCCCCAGGCCGTCGGCGCGCACGTCGTGCTCCACGCCCTCGTCGAACATGACCTGCATGCCGACGCAGATGCCGAGCACCGGCCGGCCACCGGCGAGGCGGCGGTCCACGACCTGGTCGCCGCGGACGGCCTTCAGTCCCTCCATGCAGGCGGCGAAGGCGCCGACACCGGGCACGACGAGACCGTCGGACTCGATCGCGGCGTGCCGGTCCGCGGTGAGCTCGACGTCGGCGCCCACGCGCTCGAGAGCGCGCACCGCCGAGCGGACGTTGCCGAACCCGTAGTCGAGCACGACCACCCGCGGACGACCCGCCGCACGGGGCGTGGGGGCGGGCCGGGCGTTCAGCTCGGCCGCGGCGCCGCCGTCGGGCAGGAGGTCGGGGACGTCGCTCATCGCTTCCTCCGGCGCGCCTTGCGGGACACGGACGAGAGCATGCGCACCGCCTTGAGCCGTCCGATACCGGCCGACGGCACCACGCCCGGCAGGTCGTCGATCGTCAGGTGGCCGGTCAGCAGGTCCTCGAGGGCGTCGGGGGCGCCACCCAGGACGAGGCCCGCCGGGAGCCGGCCCTCGTCGGCCCCGTCGACGTACCGGTGGCAGGTCAGCTGCTCGCCGGTGCGGGTGACCAGGATCAGCGGCACCCCCTTGACCACCGCCGACACGGTGGCCGCCGCGTGCTGCGGCGCCTCGCCGCCGCGGTCGCGCAGCACGGCCAGCGCCCCGACCGGGGTGGGTACCGCGTCGACCTCGATCTCGGCCAGGGCGCACGCCGCGGCCAGGGGCTCGGCGTCGGCGACCTGGGTGATGAGCACCGCGATCTCCGGTTCGGCGGAGCCGCCGTCGAGGGTGGACAGGTCGTCGGGGACCTCGAAGTCGTCCGGGACGTCGGGCAGGTCGGGTCGCTGCGACCCGTCGTGGAACTGGTCGGGCACCCTACAGCGCTCCCTTGGTCGACGGGATGCCCTCGACACGCTCGTCGAGGGCGACGGCGGCCCGCAGCGCGCGGGCGAGCGCCTTGAACTGGGCCTCCACGATGTGGTGGGGATCGCGCCCGGCCAGGACCCGCACGTGCAGGCAGATCCCGGCGTGGTGCGCGATCGACTCGAGCACGTGCCGCGTCAGCGAGCCGGTGAAGTGGCCGCCGATCAGGTGGTACTCCTGGCCGGCGGGCTCTCCGGAGTGCACCAGGTACGGGCGCCCGGAGACGTCGACGACGGCCTGGGCCAGCGCCTCGTCCAGCGGGACGAGCGCGTCGCCGAACCGGGAGATGCCCTTCTTGTCGCCCAGGGCCTGCTTCAGGGCCTCCCCGAGCACGATCGCGGTGTCCTCGACGGTGTGGTGGGCGTCGATGTCGGTGTCGCCGTGCGCCTGGACCGTCAGGTCGATCAACGAGTGCTTGCCGAGGGCCGTGAGCATGTGGTCGTAGAACGGCACGGTCGTGGAGATGTCGGTGCGGCCGGTGCCGTCGAGGTCCAGCTCGACGACGACGGTCGACTCGCTCGTGGCGCGCTCCACCCGCGCGGTGCGGCCTGCCATCACAGTTCCTCCTGGGCGATCACGTCGGTCAGGGCGTCCTGGAACGCCCGGGTCTCGGCCGGGGTGCCGACGGAGACCCGCAGCCAGCCCTCCGGCCCGGTCTCGCGGATGAGCACGCCGCGGTCCAGCAGCCCCTGCCAGACCGCGTGCCGGTCGTCGAACGTGCCGAACAGCACGAAGTTGGCGTCGGTCTCGGCCACCTGCAGCGCGCGGCCCCCCGCACGCTGCGTGCGCAACCATGCCACGAGCGCGTCGCGCTGCGCACGCAGGTCCGCCACCTGGGCGAGCAGCGAGTCGCGGTGGGCGAGCGCCGCCCGCGCGGCCGCCTGCGTGACGGCCGACAGGTGGTAGGGAAGCCGGACCACGCGCAGCGCGTCGACCAGCGCGGTCGACGCCGCGAGGTAGCCCAGGCGCATCCCGGCGGCGGCGAACGCCTTGGACATGGTCCGGGTGACCGCCAGGTGCGGGTGGTCGGCCAGCAGGTCCAGGGCCGACGGCGTGCCCTCCCGCCGGAACTCGGCGTACGCCTCGTCGACGACGACGACGGCGGGCACCCGGGCCGCGGCGTCCAGGACGGCCTCGAGGGTCTCGCGGGGCAGCGCCGTGCCGGTCGGGTTGTTCGGGCTGGCGAGCAGGACCACCGAGGGCCGCTCCGCCTCGATCAGGGCCACGGCCGCGGCGGGGTCGATCGTGAAGTCCTCGGCGCGGCGCCCCGTCACCCACCGCGTGTGCGTGTCCCGGGCGTACTCGGGGTACATCGAGTACGTCGGCGCGAACGACACGGCGGTCCGTCCGGGGCCGCCGAACGCCTGCAGCAGGTGCAGCATGACCTCGTTCGACCCGTTCGCCGCCCAGACCTGGGACGGGTCGAGCCGGACACCGGACTCGACGGCGAGGAAGTCGGCCAGGTCCTGGCGCAGCCCCGGGAAGTCGCGGTCCGGGTACCGGTTCAGCCCCCGGGCGGCCTCGGCGACGCTCGCGGCGATCGTGGCCACGACCTCCTCGGAGGGCGCGAACGGGTTCTCGTTGACGTTGAGCAGCACGGGCACGTCGAGCTGCGGCGCCCCGTAGGGCACCTCGTCGGCGAGCTCGGGGCGCAGCGGAAGGACCGGCACGGCAGGGGTGGTCACCGGCCCAGTCTACGAGCGATCCGGAGGGTCGGTGCGGCGCGCCGGACGTCAGGCGACCACGACGTCGCCGTCCACGACCTCCACGGCGACCTCGCCCAGGGGCTCCGGTGCGGGACCGGACTGCACCGCGGCGTCGGTGAGGGAGAACACCGACCGGTGGCAGGGGCACTCGAGCACGCCGTCGCCGGGGGTCACGGTGCAGCCCTGGTGGGTGCACACGGCGCTGAAGGCGTGCACCTCCCCCTCGGAAGGCTGCGTCACCAGCACCGCCACCCCGGCCACCTCGGCGCTGACGGCACCGCCCACGGGCACGTCGGCGAGCGCCACGACGACCTCCCCCGCGCCGGAGGTGGACACGTCGTCGACCGACGCCCCCGGGTCGGTGCCCTCCGAGCAGGCGGCGAGGGCTCCGCCCACGGCGAGACCGCCGACGGCGACCGAGGCCCCCCGCAGGACCTGACGTCGGGTGCAGCACGGTGCGGGCTGGTTCATCGAGGTCTCCTCGCGACGGGACGTGCCGGGTGGGGCACGCCGCATGGTGGCAGCATGTCCATCATGGATGCATCCTCGGGCCAGGTGCCAGCCGCGCACGGTCGGGCCCGGCCCCCGGTGGCCCGCCTCTGGCGCGTGGTGGCGGCCGTGGGCGTCCTGGTCTCGGCGGCGGTGCACCTGGTGCTGTGGGTCGACGGGTACCGCGACATCGCCGTCGTGGGTCCGCTGTTCCTCCTCAACGGCGTCGGCGGCGCGGTCCTGGCCGTGCTCCTGGTGCTGTGGCGGCACTGGCTCCCGCTGGTGGGCGGGATCGGGTTCGGCGCCGCCACGCTGCTGGCGTTCGTGGCGTCGACGACGGTCGGGTTCTTCGGCGTGACGAGCGCCCAGGCGGGGCCCAACGAGTGGATCGCGGCGGTGTCGGAGGTGCTGGCCGTGGTCGCCTCGACGGCGGCGCTGCTGCGCGAGCAGTCCCGCTGACCGCCGGCCGCCGTCCGCCGGTGCCGCGTGACCCTGTGGACGACGGCGGCGCGATGTCGCGGGCAGCGCCTACGATCGCCGGGTGGCCTCCACCGACGACCAGTACGCCGACCTCGTGCCCGCCTGGACCGACGACGACGTGCCCCCGGACGACGACGCACCGCCGCCGGAGGACGACCTCGCCCCGCCGGGCGACGCCCACCTGGCCGGCGCCCCCGTGCCGCGCGGTGCCGGCACCGGTACCGGCGCCGACGAGCGTACCGGCGCCCCGGGACCGTCCCCGGACCGCGCGGAGGCGACCAGGCGCGCCAAGCTGGCGATGCTGCGCGGGCTGATGGACACCGCCGGCACCGGAGACGGGTCGAGCACGCTGCGGGAGCAGGCCACGACGGCGCTGCGCGCCCTGGTCGGCCGCGACGACGTCGAGCTGCGCGAGGACCAGTGGAGCGCGATCGAGGCCCTGGTCGCCTTCCACCGCCGCGCCCTCGTGGTCCAGCGCACGGGCTGGGGCAAGTCGGCCGTGTACTTCGTCGCCACGTCGCTGCTGCGGTCCCGCGGCGCGGGACCGACGGTCATCGTCTCGCCCCTGCTCGCGCTCATGCGGGACCAGATCGCCGCCGCCGGCCGGGCCGGCATCCGCGCCGTGACGATCAACTCGGCCAACGTCGCGGAGTGGGACGAGATCCACCGGCGCATCGCGGCCGGCGAGGTCGACGTCCTGCTGTGCTCGCCGGAGCGCCTCAACAACCCGGCGTTCCGCGACGAGGTGCTGCCACGGCTGGCGGCCGACGCCGGTCTCGTCGTCGTCGACGAGGCGCACTGCATCTCCGACTGGGGCCACGACTTCCGGCCCGACTACCGGCGCATCCGCACCCTGCTGGCCGACCTGCCGCCGGGGATCCCGGTGCTCGCCACCACGGCCACCGCCAACGAGCGGGTCACCCGCGACGTGGCCGAGCAGCTCGCGGTGCGCACCGACGGTGTCGACGCCGGGACCACCACCGTCGAGGAGGCGCTGGCGACCACCGAGGACGTGCTGGTGCTGCGCGGGGGCCTGGACCGCGAGTCGCTGCACCTGGCGGTCCTCGAGCTGGGCGACCAGCCGACCCGGGTGGCCTGGCTGGTCGAGGCGCTGCAGGAGATCGACGGGTCGGGCATCGTCTACTGCCTGACCGTGTCCGCGGCCGAGGAGGTCGCCTCCCAGCTCCGCGGAGCGGGACTGGCCGTGGAGGCCTACACCGGCCGCACCGACCCGACCCAGCGCGAGCAGCTCGAGGAGGACCTCAAGGACAACCGTGTCAAGGCCCTCGTGGCGACGTCGGCGCTCGGGATGGGCTTCGACAAGCCCGACCTGGCGTTCGTCGTCCACCTGGGCGCGCCGTCGTCGCCGATCGCCTACTACCAGCAGGTGGGGCGTGCGGGACGTGGCGTCGACGACGCCGTCGTGGTGCTCCTGCCGGGTCACGAGGACCGCGCCATCTGGGACTGGTTCGGATCGCAGGCCTTCCCCGCCGAACCGCAGGTGCGGGCGGCGCTCGCCGCGCTGGACGGTGCCGGTCAGACGATGTCCACGGCCGCGCTGGAGACGCACGTCGACCTCAAGCGCTCCCGGCTGGAGACCATGCTCAAGGTCCTCGACGTCGACGGCGCGGTCCGCCGGGTCCAGGGCGGCTGGGTGGCCACCGGCGCCGAGTGGTCCTACGACGCCGCCCGCTACGAGCGCGTGGAGCAGGCACGGCGCGCCGAGCAGCGGGCGATGCTGGACTTCATCGCCACCGACGGGTGCCGGATGCGGTTCCTGCGCGATCAGCTCGACGACCCGGAGCTGGCCGAGGGCTGGACGTGCGGTCGGTGCGACCGGTGCGGCGGCGTCGCCCTGCCGCCTCCGCCCGACGCCGAGACGGTCGCGTCCGCCCGCTCCGAGATGGACCGTCCGGGCCTCGAGGTGGCACCGCGCAAGATGTGGCCGTCCGGGCTGTCGTCGCTCGGCCTCGAGGTCAAGGGCAAGATCGCCGAGTCGGAGCGCGCCGAGCCGGGCCGCGCGGTCGCGCGGTTCGACGGCCTCGGATGGTCCAACCCGGTCCGCGACCTCTTCGCACCGACGACGCCCGACGGCGAGACGCCGGTCGCGCTGCGGGGTGCGGCGGCCCGCGTGCTGGACGACTGGGACGCGATCCGCGAGCCCTCCGAGGCCGGCACGGACGGCGCGGAGATCGGCACGGACGGCGCGGGTGCCGGGGCGGACGGCGGCCCGGGGGCCCTGCTCGTCGAAGGGGTCGTGGCGGTCCGGTCGGTCACCCGTCCGCAGCTGACCTTCCACCTGGCCAACGGTCTGGCGTCCTACCTCGGCGTACCGCTCATCGGTGCGGTCGGGCCGGCGCCGGGCGCCGAGGAGCCCGGCCGCCACGACGTCAACTCGGCGATGCGCCTCGCGGGGGTGGCGCGGCGGCTGCGTCTCGAGCTGAACGCGGCGGCGCTGTCCGGCCTGCCCGGGCGACGGGTGCTGCTCGTGGACGACTGGACCGAGTCCGGCTGGACCCTCACGGTCGCGGCGCGGCTGCTGCGCGAGGCCGGGGCGGCGGCCGTGTTCCCGTTCGTGCTCGGCGTGCGCTAACGCCCCAGGAGTCCGCGCACGTCGTCCGCCGCGAGGGACCCGGAGAACCGTCCGCCCGCGTCGTCCACCACGGCGTCGAACAGCGCGGCCTTGCGCCGGGCGAGCGCCATCACCTTCTCCTCGATCGTGTCGGCGGCCACAAGCCGGGTGACCTGGACGGGACGCGTCTGGCCGATGCGGTGCGTGCGGTCGACGGCCTGCGCCTCGGCGGCCGGGTTCCACCACGGGTCCAGCAGGTAGACGTGGTCCGCCTCGGTGAGGTTGAGCCCGAAGCCACCGGCCTTGAGGCTGATGAGGAACACCGGGGCGTCGCCGGACCGGAACGCGGCGACCACCTCCTGGCGACGCGTGGTCGAACCGTCCAGGTAGACGTGCTCCAGCCCGGCTGCGGCGCACCGCTCGGCGACCCGGCCGAGGAACGACGTGAACTGGCTGAACACGAGCGCCCGGTGCCCCTCGGCGGCGATCTCGGTGAGCTGGTCGACGACGAGGTCGAGCTTGGCGGACCCGACCCCGGTGTACGCGTCGTCCACCAGGGAAGCGTCCAGCGCGAGCCGGCGCAGCACGGTCAGCGCACGGAAGATCGCCGAGCGGTTGGCGTCGAAGTCCTCGAGCAGCCCCAGCAGCCGCTGCCGCTCGCGCTGGAGGTGGGTGTCGTAGACCTTGCGGTGGTCCGGCGTGAGCGGCACCCGCAGCACCTGCTCGGTGCGCGCGGGCAGCTCGGGGGCCACCTGCTCCTTGGTGCGGCGCAGCATCAGGGTGCGCAGCCGACGCTGCAGGAGCCCCAGCGCCCGGTTTCCGGCGGCGACGACCTGCGGGTCGTCGTCGCGCGCCGCGGCCTGCACCGGCTTGACCGTCTGCTCGCGGAACCGCTGCACGGACGGGTACAGGCCGGGGGCCACGATCGCGAGGATCGCCCACAGCTCGGTCAGGTCGTTCTCCAGCGGGGTGCCGGTGACGGCGAGCTTGAACGGGGCCCGCAGCGCCCGGGCGGTGCGGTTGGCCCGCGTGCGGGGGTTCTTGGCGAACTGCGCCTCGTCGAGGATCAGCCCGGACCACTCCATCCCGGCCAGGGCGTCGAACTCCAGGCGGTAGACCGCGTACGAGACCACCACGACGTCGGCGCCCGCCACCCGGTCGGCGACCGACGTGCCGAGCTTCTTCGCGGTGGCGGGCAGCGTCGCGACACGCAGGTCCGGGGTGAAGCGGGTCGCCTCGTCCACCCAGTTGCCGACCACCGACGCCGGCGCGACGACGACGAAGGGCGGGTCCTGCGGCCGCTCGGCGCGGGCGTGCGCCACGAACGCGAGGGTCTCGACCGTCTTGCCCAGGCCCATGTCGTCGGCGAGGATCCCGCCCAGCCCGTGCCGCCACAGGAACGTGAGCCACTCGAACGCCTGGTGCTGGTAGGGCCTCAGCTCTGCGCGCAGGCCGGACGGGGCACGCAGGTCGTCGAGCACGGCCCGGCCCTCCGCGAGGGCCGCCAGCCCCGTCACCGTGCGTCGCCAGTCGTCCGCGACCTCGACGGCGTCGGCGACGTCCTCGAGCTCGCCCCACAGGTCGGCGTCGTAGCGGCTCACGCTCAGCGCCCCGCGACGGTCGTCGAGCGAGGCGGCGTCGTCGATGAGACCGCGCAGGCGGTCCAGCACCGGCTGGTCGAGCCGCAGCCACGACCCGTCGACGAGCAGCAGCCGCTTCTGCCGGCGGGCCAGCGCGGTGAACAGGCGTGAGAAGGGCACCTCCCGGCCGCCGACGGAGACGGAGATCCCCAGGTCCAGCCAGTCGGCGTCCCCCGAGGCGGCGCCCTCGACGACGACCCGTGCCGGACCGTCGAGATGGTGGTAGTCCGGGACGTCCTCGGCGTCCAGCACGACGTCGGGACCGGCGGTCGCCAGAGCGGGCAGCAGGTCGTGGGCGAGGTCGAGCGCCTCCAGCCCCCGGACGGTCCACGAGTCCGCCAGCTCGTGGCGAGCGTGACCCGGCACGCCCCGCACGACCGCGAGCGCCTTGGCGCGGATCTCGCGCTCCACCTCGAGGTCGCGGGTGGGGTCCGTCTCGGCGCCGTCGAGCGGCACCGACCGGTCCCGTCCGCTGCCGCCGTAGCGCCAGTGCCAGTCGAGCCGCGCCTCTTCCGGGGAGGCGAACCGCACCGTGGCGACCAGGACCGGGCGCGGCGGCTCGGGCACCTCGACCGTGCCGTCGGAGGTGACGCGGACCGTCCGTCGCAGCGCCGGCAGGTGCTCGTCCCAGAGCTCGGTCAGGTCCGACGCCGGCACGTCGATCCGGCCGCCGGCGAGCAGGTCGGCCGCTCCGTCCGCGAGACGTCGCGGGGCGGGCCCGAGGTGCAGCACCGTGCGCCCCTCGGCCGCCACCGCGGCGTACAGGCCCGTGTCACCGACGGTGCCGGGCGTGGCGCGCGCGGGCACGTCCACGCCGTCGAAAGCGAGTCGCGGCTCGAGACCGACGCCGTCGTCGGTCCGTCGCGCCTCGAGCCGGAGCGTGGCCCGGTCGGCGAGGCGGACCTCGTCGCGTGCGCCGTGCCCGACCAGGGGGACCTCCAGCTCCGCAGCCTCCGCGAGCAGCGCCCAGAGTCCACGACCGCCCGCGTCGAGGGAGCGCCAGGCCTCCCGCGTGGCGAAGGGACCGGGTGCCAGCGCGGCGCCCAGGTCGGCGAACCAGCGCCGCACCGCCGGTCGCGGCGTGGCACGCACGCCGGCGAACGCGTACAGGCCGCGGCTCAGCGCGTCCCACCCCGCCTCCGGTGCGACCTTCCAGCCGCCCTTCTTCGCCGGCACCACCGGCCGGACGGACAGGCCCGGCGCCGTGTCGCCGAACGCGCCGTCGAGCCGGAAGCGCAGCGCGACGCGCAGGACGTCTCCCCCGCCGTGCTCCGCCGTCGCACCGGGAACGCGGCCGGTGACGCCGGCCAGTCGTCCGCGCCAGCCGTCGGCGCCCGCGTCGCGGTCCGGTCCGTCGACGCCGTGCCGGCCGACCTCGAGCAGCGCGGCGGCGACGTGCTTGCAGTCGACGCCGACCGGGCACGTGCAGCTCGAGTCCTCGAAGCCGTACCGGTCCCCGTCGACGACGAACCACACGCGGCAGGTGTAGGGCTGCGCGCCGCTGCCGGTCACGCGCGCGGTCAGGACGAGGCCGTCGGCGTCCCAGCGCCACGAGCGGACCATGCCGGCACGCTGGTACCCCTGCCCCCGGCGGAACATCGTGGCCCCGACGACGCCGCCGACCACGAGCGGGTCGAGGCGGGGCGGGGCGGCGGTCACGGCGTCCATGCTGCCACGCGGCGCCGACACCCTCCGGTGGGCGCCGGCGCAGGGCCGCTTGGCACACTATTCTCAGGGTGACGGCCCGCTGCGCGCGCCGGGCCACCGAGCCGCCGACGGACCGCCGACCGGACCGCCCGGCCGCCGTCAGAAGCGCCCGCGGACCGCCTCGCCGTGCGCCGGCAGGTCCTCGTCGTCGGCGACGGCCACGATCCGGTCCGCCACCTCGGCCAGGGCGTCCCGCGTGTACTCGATCACCTGCACCGACTTCAGGAAGGCGTGCACGCCGAGCCCGCTGGCGAACCGCGCGGTGCCGCCCGTGGGCAGCACGTGGTTCGACCCGGCGAGGTAGTCGCCGAGGGAGACCGGCGACCAGGGGCCCACGAAGATCGCGCCCGCGGACCGCACCCGCTGCGCCAGGTCGGCGGCCTGCCGGGTCTGGATCTCCAGGTGCTCGGCGCCGTAGGCGTCCACGACCGCCAGCCCGTGCTCGACGTCGTCCACGAGCACGACGGCGGACTGCGGCCCGCCGAGGGCCGTCGCCACCCGCGCCGCGTGCTTCGTGCCCTCCGCGAGGTCGACCAGCCGCGCCTCGACGGCCCCGGCCAGCTCGACCGAGGGGGTCACCAGCACCGAGGCCGCCATCGGGTCGTGCTCGGCCTGACTGATGAGGTCCAGCGCCACGTGGTCGGCGGAGGCCGTGTCGTCGGCGAGCACCGCGATCTCCGTCGGGCCCGCCTCCGAGTCGATGCCCACGACGCCGCGCACGAGCCGTTTGGCCGCCGCCACGTACACGTTGCCCGGGCCCGTGATCACGTCCACCGGCTCGCACAGGACCGCGCCGTCGACCGGCTCGCTGCCCGCCGCGCCGTACGCGAACATCGCCACCGCCTGCGCGCCGCCGACGGCGTACACCTCGTCCACGCCAAGCAGCGCGCACGCCGCGAGGATGGTCGGGTGCGGCAGACCGCCGGAGTCCTTCTGCGGGGGCGAGGCCACGGCCAGCGCGGCCACACCGGCCTCCTGGGCGGCCACGACGTTCATGATCACCGAGGAGGGGTACACCGCCAGACCGCCCGGGGCGTACAGACCCACGCGCTCCACGGGCACCCAGCGCTGACGCACCTCGGCGCCGTCGGCGAGCACCGTGGCGTGCTCCCGCGGGACCTGCGCGGCGTGCACCGCGCGCACACGGCGGATCGACTCCTCCAGGGCGGAACGCACCGCGTCGTCGAGACCCTCCAGCGCCGTGGTCAGCGCGCCCGCCGGGACCCGCAGATGCTCCGGCCGGACGCCGTCGAACCGCTGCGCGAGGTCCCGCAGCGCCCCGGCGCCACGACCGCGCACGTCCTCGATGACCGAGGTCACCGCGGGCAGCGCCTCCTCCACCCCGATCTCGGGGCGCGGGAGCACGTCGAGGAGGTCGGCACGGGACAGGGACCTGCCCCGCAGGTCGATTCGCTGGATCACCCACCCAGTCTAGGTCCGGCGGCGGCGGTCGGCGGGGCCGTCCCGGACAATGGATCCATGGACACCCCGATCGAGGTCCCCATCCGCGACGACGTCATCCGCCTGGGTCAGTTCCTCAAGCTGGCCGGGCTCGCCGAGTCCGGCACCCACGCCCGGGACCTGGTCGCCGACGGCGACGTGCTGGTCGACGGCGAGGTCGAGACGCGACGAGGCCGCCAGCTCCAGCGCGGGGCACGCGTCACCGTGGCCGGCCCGGAGGGCGAGGAGACCGCCGTCGTCGCCTGATCCGCGCTGTGGGGAGGGGGGTTCAGGAGGCCATGTAGGCCGACGACATGGTCCGGTCCACGTGCAGGTGCAGCACGATCCGGTCGGGGTCGTACTCGACCTGCCGGTAGCGCCGGGCGTAGCGCCGCACCGCCTCGGCGACCTCGTCGGGATCCTCGACCGCCTCGAGGGTGCCCTCGAGCGTCAGCCACCGGCCGCCGTCGACCTGGCACAGCGCGGCCCGCGGAGGTGCGCCGTCGGCGCCGCGTCGCCGGGCGTTGCGGGCCTTGACCGAGCCCCGGCGCGCGGTGACGCGGGCGATACCGCGCTCGGCGTCCCACGTGAAGGCCACCGGCACGACGTGCGGCGTGCCGTCGGCGCGCAGCGTCGTCAGCGTGGCCAGATGACGTTCGGTGACGAAGACGAGCTGTTCCGGGTTGAGTCGCACCCGGGACACCCTACGACCCGAACCCGAAGGTCATCACGGCCGGCAGCACGCCGTCGTGCAGCCCGCGCAGCACGGGCCGCTCGTGCGGCACCACCGGGTCCGGCAGCGCGACGAGCGGGAACCAGCGCAGGTCCGCGGTCCGCTCGGGCTCGCGGATCTGCAGCTCGCCGCTCCAGCGGTCCGCGGCGAAGAAGACGTCGACGCGCTGCTCGAGCGCCGGACCGCCGGGCAGGCCGCGGTGCTGGACGGTCAACGGCACCAGGTCCGACGGCGTCACCGTGACACCGAGCTCCTCCCGCACCTCGCGCACGGCGGCGTCGAGCACCGACTCCCCCGCCTCGACGTGGCCCGCGGCCCCCGCCGCCCAGAAGCCGTCCATGAACCCGGTGCCCCGGCGCAGCTGGAGCAGGACCTGCCCCTCGCGGCGCAGCAGCACGTACGCGGCCGGCACCACGCGGAACCGGTGGTCGGCGCTGCCGTCGTCCCAACCGGGACGCGTCGGCCCCGTCATGACAGGCAGCTCGGGCCCAGCAGGGCCTTGAGGTCGCCGAACAGGGCCGGGGACTTCTCGACCCGCAGCCCGTCGCCCGCCTGCACCAGGGTGCGCTTGCCGGGCTCGGCGACGGACACCTGAACCGCGGCCGAACCCGGGTGCGTGGCCAGGACCTCGCGCAGCCGGACCATGACCGGTTCGACGCACCGGGTGTGCGGGACGGTCACCTGCACCGGCGAGTCCGCCACCGCGGACGTGTCCGGCAACGAGACCTCCTGGGCCTGGAGCTGCATCTGGTCGTCGCGGCGGCGCACCCGACCCTTGAGCGTGACCACCTGGTCCTCGGCCAGCACCGTGGAATAGGCGAGGTACGTCTCGCCGAAGAACATCACCTCGACGGCGCCCTCGAGGTCCTCGATGGTCACCGCGGCCCACGGGTTGCCGTTCTTGGAGATCTTGCGCTGGACCGAGGTGAGCAGACCGGCCACCGTCACGCTGGACCCGTCCGCGCGGTGCTCGTCGGCCATCAGGGTGGCGATCGAGGTGTCCGCCGCACGCGACAGCACGTGCTCCAGCCCGGACAGCGGGTGGTCGGAGACGTACAGGCCGAGCATCTCACGCTCGAACGACAGCCGCTGCTTCTTGTCCCAGTCCGGCAGGTCAGGGACCTCGACGGCGAAGGTCACGGCGTCGTCCGACCCGCCGCCCAGGTCGGCGAACAGGTCGAACTGCCCCTCGGCCTCCTTGCGCTTGACCGAGATCACCGAGTCCACGGCCTGCTCGTGCACCACGAGCAGCGCCCGGCGCGGATGCCCCAGGGAGTCGAAGGCCCCGGCCTTGATCAGGGACTCGATGGTGCGCTTGTTGCACACCACGGCGGGCACCTTGTCCAGGAAGTCCGTGAACGACGTGAACGCCCCGTGCTCCTCGCGCGCGGCGACGATGGCGTCCACCACGTTGGCGCCGACGTTGCGCACCGCCGTCAGGCCGAACCGGATGTCCTCCCCGACGGCGGTGAACTTCGCCGCCGACTCGTTGACGTCCGGCGGCAGCACCGTGATCCGCATCCGGCGGCACTCGCCCAGGTAGAGCGCCATCTTGTCCTTGTCGTCCCGCACGGACTGCAGAAGACCGGCCATGTACTCGGTCGGGTAGTTCGCCTTGAGGAAGGCGGTCCAGTAGGCGACCAGGCCGTAGCCCGCCGAGTGCGCCTTGTTGAAGGCGTACCCGGCGAACGGCACCAGGGTGTCCCACACCGCCTGGATCGCGGCGTCCGAGTAGCCGCGCTCCTTGCAGCCGGCCTCGAAGTTGACGAACTCCTTGGCCAGCACCTCGGGCTTCTTCTTGCCCATGGCGCGCCGCAGCAGGTCGGCCTGTCCCAGCGAGTACCCGGCGAGCACCTGCGCCGCGCGCTGGACCTGCTCCTGGTAGACGATCAGGCCGTACGTCTCGTCGAGGACCTCGGACAGCGGCTCGGCGAGCTCGGGGTGGATCGGCTCGATCTTCTGCATGCCGTTCTTGCGCAACGCGTAGTTGACGTGCGAGTTCATGCCCATCGGCCCCGGGCGGTACAGGGCGATGACGGCCGAGAGGTCGTCGAACTTGTCGGGCCGCATCTGGCGCAGGAGCGAGCGCATGGGACCGCCGTCGAGCTGGAACACCCCGAGCGTCTCGCCGCGGGCCAGCAGCTCGTAGGACGCCTTGTCGTCGAGGGCCACCGTCTCGATCTGGACCGGGTCCTTGCCGTTGGCCTCGATGATCTCGAGGGCGTCCTCGAGGATCGTGAGGTTGCGCAGCCCCAGGAAGTCCATCTTGATCAGGCCCAGACCCTCGCAGGTCGGGTAGTCGAACTGCGTGATGACCGCGCCGTCCTGCGGGCGGCGCATGATCGGGATGACGTCGATCAGCGGGTCCGAGGACATGATCACGCCCGCCGCGTGCACGCCCCACTGCCGCTTGAGCCCCTCGATGCCGCGCGCCGTCTCGACCACGCGCTGCGCCTCGGGGTCCGTGTCGTGGAGCTGGCGGAACTCCCCCGCCTCCGAGTAGCGGTCGTGGTCCGGGTCGAAGATGCCCGACAGCGGGATGTCCTTGCCCATGACGGGCGGCGGCATCGCCTTGGTGAGCCGCTCGCCCATCGCGAACGGGAACCCGAGCACCCGCGAGGCGTCCTTGAGCGCCTGCTTCGCCTTGATCGAGCCGTAGGTGGCAATCATCGCGACCCGGTCGTCGCCGTACTTGTCGGAGACGTAGCGGATGACCTCGGAGCGCCGGCGCTCGTCGAAGTCCACGTCGACGTCGGGCATGCTGACGCGCTCGGGGTTGAGGAAGCGCTCGAAGATGAGGCCGTGCTCGATCGGGTCGAGCTCCGTGATGCCCATGACGTAGGCGACCATCGACCCGGCCGCCGAGCCGCGGCCCGGGCCGACGCGGATGCCCTGCTCCTTGGCCCAGTTGATGAAGTCCGCGACCACGAGGAAGTAGCCGGGGAAGCCCATCTGGACGATGACCTCGGTCTCGTACTTCGCCTGGGCGCGCACCGCGTCCGGGATGCCCTGCGGGTACCGCACGTGCATCCCCTTCTCGACCTCCTTGACGAACCAGGAGACCTCGTCCTCGCCCGCCGGGACCGGGAAGCTCGGCATGTAGTTCGCGCCGGTGTCGAAGGAGACCTCGCAGCGCTCGGCGATCAGCAGGGTGTTGTCGACCGCCTCCGGCATCTCCGCGAACAACCGTCGCATCTCGGCGCCGGACTTGACGTAGAAGCTGTCACCGCTGAACGCGAACCGGCTGCCGCCCTGGTCGTAGGTCGGCTCGTCCAGCGTCGAGCCCGAGTTCACCGCGAGCAGCACCTCGTGGGCGTGGGAGTCCTCCTGCTTGGTGTAGTGCAGGTCGTTCGTCGCCACCAGCGGCGCGCCGATGTGCTGCGCCAGGCGCAGCAGGTCCTTGGACGTGCGGGACTCGATCTCGATCCCGTGGTCCATCAGCTCGACGAAGTAGTTCTCCTTGCCGAAGATGTCCTGGTACTCGCCGGCGGCCCGGACCGCCTCGTCCCACTGGCCCAGCCGCAGCCGGGTCTGGATCTCCCCCGACGGGCAGCCCGAGGTGGCCATGAGGCCCTCGGAGTAGGTCTCGAGCAGCTCGCGGTCCATCCGGGGCCACTTGCCCATCTGACCGTCCAGCGACGCCAGCGACGAGGCCCGGAACAGGTTGTGCATCCCCGTGTTGTCCCGCGACCAGAGCGTCATGTGGGTGTAGGCGCCGCCGGCCGAGACGTCGTCGCGCTTCTGGTGCTGCTCGCCCCACTGCACCTTGGTGCGGTCGTGCCGGCTCGTGCCGGGCGTGACGTAGGCCTCGACGCCGATGATGGGCTTGATGTCGTACTTCCGGGCCGTGCTCCAGAAGTCGAAGGCGCCGAAGAGGTAGCCGTGGTCGGTGATGGCGATGGCCTGCTGGCCCAGCCGGGCGACCTCGGAGAACAGGTCGTCCATCCGTGCCGCGCCGTCGAGCATCGAGTACTCGGTGTGGACGTGCAGGTGGACGAAGTCGTCGGTCTTCGAAGAGGTCTCGGCGTCCGGCATGCCCCGAGTCTAGGACCGCCCTGTGACGCTCCCGCCGAGCCTCGCCGTGACGAGGTTCACCGGCTCACCGGTAGGCGTCGCGCAGCGTGTCGAGCGCGTGGGCCAGATCGTCCGGGTACTGCGAGGAGACGACGACGTCCCGGCCGGTGACGGGGTGGGCGAACCCCAGGCGCATCGCGTGCAGCCACTGCCGCTCCAGACCCGTGCGCGAGGCCAGCACCGGGTCCGCGCCGTAGGTCAGGTCACCCACGAGGGGATGGCGCAGCGCGGCGAAGTGGACCCGGATCTGGTGCGTGCGCCCGGTCTCGAGGTGCACCTCGGCGAGCGACGCCGCCGGCAGCATCTCGAGCACCTCGTAGTGCGTCACCGAGGGCTTCCCGCCAGCCACCACGGCGAACCGGTAGTCGTGGTGCGGGTGCCGGCCGATCGGCGCGTCGATGGTGCCCGTCGTCGGCTCGGGGTGGCCCTGGGCGAGCGCGTGGTAGACCTTGTCGACCGTGCGCTCCTTGAACGCCCGCTTGAGCCCGGTGTAGGCGGCCTCGGACTTGGCCACGACCATCAGGCCGGACGTGCCGACGTCGAGCCGGTGCACGATCCCCTGGCGTTCCGCCGCGCCGGAGGTCGAGATGCGGTACCCGGCCGCGGCGAGCGCGCCCACGACGGTGGGCCCGGTCCACCCCGGCGACGGGTGGGCCGCCACGCCGACCGGCTTGTCGACGACGACCACGTCGTCGTCCTCGTACGCGATCGTCATGCCCTCGACCGGCTCGGCGACGACCTCGACGGCCCCGGTCGGTGCGTCCGGGACGTCCACCTCGAGCAGCGTGTCGGGGACCAGCCGGTCCGACTTGCCCAGCACCCGGCCGTCCGCCCGCACCGCCCCGGAGGCGGCCAGCTCGGCGGCCTGGCTGCGGGAGAAGCCGAGCATCCGCCCCAGGGCGACGTCCACCCGTTCGCCGGCGAGCCCGTCGGGCACCGGCAGCGTGCGCAGCGCCATCAGTCGCGCTCGTCCGTCTCGCGGGTGCCGTCCAGCCGGATGCCGCGGAAGGTCAGGACGATGATCAGGCCGGCGGCAGCGACGATGGCGATGTCGGCGACGTTGCCGACGAAGAAGTCGACGTAGGCGATCATGTCCACCACGTGCCCCTCGGCGAAGCCCGGCTCGCGGAACAGCCGGTCGGCCAGGTTGCCCACCGCGCCGCCCAGCAGGAGGCCGAGCGCCACGGTCCAGCCGCGCGATCCCAGGCGGCGCATGGCCCGCAGGATCACCACGACGACGGCGACGACGACGATCGTCAGGACCCAGGTGTACCCGTTCGCCATGAACGACAGGGCCGCACCCGGGTTGAAGACCAGCGTCAGGCCCAGCAGGTCGCCCACCAGGTCGATGCGCTCGCCCTCGGTCAGCGACTCGAGCGCCCACCACTTGGTGAGCTGGTCGGCGACCAGGACCAGTGCGGCGAGCAGAAGGGCCAGCAGGCCGAGCCGACGGCTCGCCGGGCGCTCGGACGGCGCGTCGGGCGCCGTGCCGGTGGCGGCGACGCCGGTGGTCGGCGTCGGCCCGTCGGCCTCGTCCGGGGTCTCGGGAACCGGTGCGGGACCGGCGGGCGTGGTGGACATCGCGGCCGATTCTACGGCGCTAGCGACGCTCCTCGCGCGCCTTCGCCTCCACCGACAGCGTCGCCCGGGGGAAGGCCTGCAGGCGGGCCTTGCCGATCGGGGCGCCGGTCATCTCGCAGGTCGCGTACGTGCCCTTGGCGATCCGGTCCAGCGCGTGGGTGGTCTGCGCCAGCAGGTCGCGCAGGTTGTTGACCAGCGTGAGCTCCTGCTCGCGCTCCAGCGCGCTCGACCCGTAGTCCGCCTGGTCGTCGCCGGCGCCGTCGCCGGAGTTGCGCAGCAGGTCGGAGAGCTCGGCGTCGGCCGCGGCGAGCTCGGCGGTGAACCGCTCCTTGTCGTCGAGGAGGAGCTGGACGAGCTCGGAGACCTCCGCCGTCGTCCACGGTTCCTCCCCGTCGCGGACCGGGAACTTCTTCACGTCGCGCGAGAGGTTCGGGAACTCCTCGCGGATCGTGGCCCGCTGGGTGGTGGAGAGCTTGGGCATGCGCTGCCTTCCGTTCGTCGAAGTCACCAGAGCGTAAAGGGGCGGACCGGCCCGCACAACAGCACGCGCCGTGCAGGCGTGCGCCGTGCGGGACCGGTCCGCCCCCGACCGCTCCGGTGACGCTCCGGGGAGCGGCTCAGACGTTCTCGCCGGACCTGCCGGCGCCGGCGTTCTGACGCTGCGGCGGCAGGGCCGAGCCGCGGGCGTCCAGGTCGCCGAGGAGGTTCTGCAGGAAGCTCTTCAGCCGCGTGCGGTAGTCGCGCTCGAACAGGCGCAGCTCGTCGATCTTGCGCTCCAGCAGCGAACGCTCCTGCTCGAGCTGGGACAGGGTGCGGTGGCTGGTCTCCTCCGCCTCCCGCACGATGCGGCTGCCCTCGGCCTTGGCCTCGGTGATGAGCCGGTCGCCCTCCTCCTGGCCGGAGCGGACGTAGTCGTCGTGCAGCTTCTGGGCGAGCTGGAGCATGCCCGTGGCCGACTCGGGCTCGGCGGGCTTCTCGCCCGCGACCGCCGGCGCCGGGGTGGGCGCGGCCACGGGGGCGGGGGCCTCGGGCTCGGCGGACTGCTGCGCGGCCTCGTTGCGGCTCAGCTCGGCGACCCGCTGCTCGGCGGCGGTGAGCTTCGAGCGCAGGTCCTCGTTCTCCTCCTGCACCGACGTCAGGGTCCGCACGACCTCGTCGAGGAAGTCGTCGACCTCTTCGACGTCGTAGCCCTCGCGGAACTTCGTCGCCGAGAACTTCTTGTTGAGGATGTCCTCTGCCGTCAGCAGTGCCATCGTGTCACCTCGTTGCCGTAGCGCGGGTCTGGGCACGGACCCGGAGCGTCCGTGGATGACCACGGTAGCGGACCGCGGCCGGGCGGGCCGGTCGGGAGCGGCGCGATCACGACGTCTTCACAGGTCGGACCCGCCGACGCCGGGTGTCAGGACAGGCTCAGGGCGACGTTCCACAGGATGGACGTGCCCAGGAACAGGATGAGGAACGCCAGGTCGAGACGCACGGAGCCGAGCGTCAGCGGCGGGATCACCTTGCGCAGCGCGCGCAGCGGCGGGTCGGTGACGGTGTAGACGGCCTCCGCGAGCAGGAGCACCACGCCACGGGGCCGCCAGTCGCGCGCGAAGAACTGCACCCAGTCGAACACCAGCCGGACGATCAGGCACAGCATGAACAGCAGCAGCAGGAGGGCGACGAGCCCGAAGATCACACTCACGGGGGCAACTTACCGGACGCACGACGCGCGGCCCGAGGGGCGTGCTCGGGCCGCGCGTGCTGTCGTGCCGGTCAGCTCTGGTTGTAGAACGCACCCGTGCGGCCGTCGGGGCGCTTCTCGACCTGCTCCTCGCCGGCGATCTCCACGTGCTCGGGCGAGAGCAGGAAGACCTTGTTCGTCACCCGCTCGATCGATCCGTGCAGGCCGAAGATCAGCCCCGCCGAGAAGTCGACGAGCCGCTTGGCGTCCGCGTCGTCCATGTCGGACAGGTTCATGATCACCGGCGTGCCGCCGCGGAAGGCCTCGCCGATCAGCCGGGCGTCGTTGTAGGAGCGCGGGTGGATCGTGGTGATCCGCCGCAGGTCACCCCCGACGAACGCCTCCGCCGGGGCACCGTCCCGGTGCAGCGGCGTGACCTCGGCCTGGTAGTCGTCGTCGCGCACCGGCTCCAGCTCCTCGTCGAACTCGTCGAGGTACTCCCCGTCGGGGCGCTGGTCGTCGGCCAGCCCCAGGTACAGCATCGTCTTGCGAAGCGCTCCGCCCATCGCCCTGCTCCGTTCCTCGGTAGGTCAGTGACTTGACGGTAACCAGGTCGGCAGGCTAAGGATCGCGCGACACGCCGGGCCGAGATCGATGCGCGGGCTTCACCCCGTGCTCCGACCGGCACGCCGTCCCCGTGGTCACGTGGTCGTCCGGTCAGGTCAGCACGACGACGCCGGCCTGCCGCCCGGTGACGTCCCCCGCCGCCGTCGCACCGCGGTGGGAGTACAGGTCGGGGTCGGTCAGCGTGCAACGCTCCACCCGCGTCGTCGGCACACCCCGGGCGGCCAGCACGGCGAGCACACCGGCGGGCAGGTCCAGTCCCGCCGTGCCCGCGGCCGTCGTCGCCCAGGCCTGCGGCACGACGGCGGACACCTCGTCCCGCATCTGCTCGGGGACCTCGTAGCAGTCGCCGCACACCGCCGGCCCGACGGCGGCACGCAGGCCGTCCGGCGTCGCACCGCGGGCGAGCAGGGCGTCCACCGCGCGGTCCACGACGCCGGCCACCAGGCCGCGGCGTCCGGCGTGCGCGACGCCGGCCACCCGGGCGACCGGGTCGGCCAGGACCACCGGGACGCAGTCGGCGACCAGGACGCCCAGGCCGAGCCCGGCCTCCGTCGTCACCATCGCGTCGGCGACCCCGGCGCTGTCCGTCCGGCCCGACTCCCACTCGGCCCGCTCGGCCGCGCCGAGGGCGAGCACGTCGTCGCCGTGGACCTGGGTCGCGAACGCGACCGGCGCCCCGACCCAGCCCGCCAGCACGTCGCGGTTGCGCCGCACGCGGGCCGGGTCGTCACCCGTGGCGGGCGAGAGGTCGAGCGACGACCACGGCGCCGGCGACACGCCGCCGTGCCGCGTGGTGAACCCCGCCACCACGCCGTCGCCGAGGTCGACCCGCAGCAGGCCGGCCCCCAGGTCGTCCGGCAAGAGCGCCTCCTGGGCCCAGGGTGCCGGCGTCGTCACTTGAGGAAGTCGGGCACGTCGAGCTCCTCGGGCGGGCGGGTCCGCTCGACGACGCGCGGGACGTCCACGGGACGCTCGACGGTGACGCCCTCGCCCTCGCCGTCCTCGACGACGGTGAACGCCGGTCGCGACTGGCGTGCGCCGACCGGCTCCAGGCTGGCCGGCACGTCGTCCGGGTCGGCCGGGATGGGACGCGGCCGGGCGTGCGCCGGCTCGGCGGCCGCCGGGACCGGAGCGGTAGCCGGCGAGGCGCCGGGCGTCGCGCTGCTCGTGGCCGACGCCGGGCGCGGGCCCGACTCCGAGGAGCGGGCGGCGTCACCGGCCGCGGCGCGCGACCCGGAGACCTGGCCCAGCGCCCGGGAGTCCTCACGCGCCTTCGGCAGCCCGCCGTCAAAGCCGGCGGCGATGACCGTCACCCGCACCTCGTCGCCGAGGGCGTCGTCGATGACCGTACCGAAGATGATGTTGGCCTCGGGGTGCGCGGCCTCCTGGACGAGGCGGGCCGCCTCGTGGACCTCGAACAGGCCGAGGTCGCTGCCGCCCTGGATGGACAGCAGCACACCGTGGGCGCCGTCGATGGACGCCTCCAGCAGCGGCGAGGAGATCGCCAGCTCGGCGGCCTGGACCGCGCGGTCCTCGCCGCGTGCGGAGCCGATGCCCATCAGCGCCGAGCCGGCCCCCTGCATCACCGACTTGACGTCGGCGAAGTCGAGGTTGATCAGGCCCGGGGTGGTGATCAGGTCGGTGATGCCCTGGACCCCCGAGTGCAGAACCTGGTCGGCCGAGTGGAACGCGGCGATGGCCGAGACGCTCTTGTCGGACATCGACAGCAGGCGGTCGTTGGGGATGACGATGAGGGTGTCGACCTCCTCGCGGAGCTGCTCGATCCCCTGCTCGGCCTGCACCGAGCGCCGGCGGCCCTCGAACGTGAACGGCCGGGTCACGACGCCCACGGTGAGCGCACCCAGCGCACGCGCGATGCGCGCGACGACCGGCGCTCCCCCCGTCCCGGTGCCGCCGCCCTCGCCGGCGGTGACGAAGACCATGTCCGCCCCGCGCAGGACGTCCTCGATCTCCTCGGCGTGGTCCTCGGCGGCCTTGCGGCCCACCTCGGGGTCCGCGCCGGCGCCGAGGCCGCGGGTGAGCTCGCGCCCGACGTCGAGCTTGACGTCGGCGTCCGACATCAGCAGCGCCTGCGCATCGGTGTTGATGGCGATGAACTCGACGCCCTTGAGGCCGACCTCGATCATGCGGTTCACGGCGTTCACGCCGCCACCGCCGATGCCGACCACCTTGATCACTGCCAGGTAGTTCTGCGGAGTTGCCACGTCGTTGCCTCTCGGGTCGTTCCGGTCCTGACACCCTCCGGGAGCCGGCCTCGCCAACTCTCAGGTTAAGGTTGAGGGTTAGTGTTATGTCAGGTTGCTGCTGTCACCGACGGTAGGTCGCCGCTCGGGGCCGTGCCCGCACGTTCCCCGGCGTGTCGCGAGCGGCGCGGGGCGAGTTGACGCCCGACCGGTGCTCACCGGGTCACCGGCATGTGCGGCGAGGAGACGTCGATCACGACCGCGTCGTCCGCCACCTCGCGCAGCGTCCGGACCACCTCCACCTTGAGGTCGAGCTCCTCGCGCCCGCCCCACCGCACGCTCACGCCGTCGCGCAGCACCGTCTCGACGTCGTCCCGCGTGCGGGCACTGACCTCGTCGACACGCTTGGCCAGTCCCGGTGGCAGGGCCGCGACCACGGCCAACGCCGAGGTCAGGGCGCCCGAGGACGCGTCGTCGAGCGGCACGGCGATCACCGGCAGCCGCGCCGGCGCCTCGGCCGTCCGGCCCACGCGGACCGCCTCGTCGTCCAGCAGCACGAACCCGTCCTCGTCCGGGACCGCCGCGACCGGCACCCGCGCCGTGAGCCGCACGTCGAGCCCGTGCGGCCACGACCGGACCACGTCGACGTCCTTGACACCGCGCAACCCGAGGATCTCCTCCCGCATCCCGGCGGTGTCGACGCGGACCAGGGGCGTCCCGGCCGGCGCGAGCGCGACGTCACGCACCCGCTCGACGTCGACGGTGGTGCCCTCCCCGGTGACCGAGACCTCGCGGGCGTCCAGCGCCAGGAGGTCCGACCAGCCGACCGCCCAGCCGACGCCGCCGGCCAGGGCCAGCACCAGGACGCCGACCAGCACCGTGCGCCACGTGCGGTGCCGCCGCATCGCCGACCGTTCGGCGCGGCGGTCGGCCATCGTGGTCGAGACGCGGTCGGGACCCTTCGTGGACGGGGCGGACGCGG
The DNA here is from genome assembly GCF_013149805.1 of Isoptericola chiayiensis. GTDB lineage: Bacteria > Actinomycetota > Actinomycetes > Actinomycetales > Cellulomonadaceae > Isoptericola > Isoptericola chiayiensis. The sequence goes on along the minus strand of NZ_JABEZT010000006.1, from coordinate 166,445 downwards.
CCCGCGCAGGTCGTGCCGCACGCCCCCGCGGCGCCTCGGCGGCCGAGGCCGCGCTGCGGGCCGAACCTGCGCTCCGCGCCGACGACGCGCTCCGTGCCGACGACGCGCTCCGTGCCGAGGTCGCGCCCCGCTCCGACCCGGCGTCCGGGCCGCTGCGCGCACGCCCGTCCCGCCCGGCGCTCGGCGGGGTACGGGGTCGCGGTGGCGGACGCATCACCCCATCGTCGTGGCTGCGGGGCCGCCGTCGGGCCGCGCCACGCCGAACCGGTCGGCCAGCGCGGCGAGGATCACCGGACCCAGCTCGGTCACGTCGCCCGCACCGACGGTGATCACCACGTCCCCGGCCAGGGCGAGCTCCGCCGTCGCCCGGGCCGCCTCCAGGCGGTCCTCGACCGCGCGCACCCGCCCGCCCGAGACGGTGGGACCGGCGAGGTCGGTGATGGTGCGCGCCGTGACCCGCGGGTCCACGTCCTCCCGCGCGCGGTACACGCCGGTCACGACCGCCTCGTCCGCCAGCGCGAGCGCGGCGGCGAACCGGTCGGCGAACGCGCGGGTGCGGGAGTAGAGGTGCGGCTGGAACAGCACCACGAGGCGACCGTCGCCCGCGACCGGCCGCGCGGCGCGCAGGAGCGCCTCGACCTCGGTGGGGTGGTGGTCGTAGCTGTCGAACACCCGCACCCCGCCGACCTCGCCGCGGGGCTCGAACCGCCGACCGGTCCCGACGAACGTGCCGGCCCCGGCGACCGCGAGGTCGGCCGGGACGTCGAGCAGCACGGCGGCGACCACGGCCGCCGTCGCGTTGAGCACGTTGTGGGCACCGGGCACGTCGAGCTCGATCGCCCGGCCGGCGGCACCCAGGGGACCCCCGGCCACGACGGCGCGCACCGTGCCCGCACCGACGACGACGTCGCCCACCACGACGTCGGCGTCCGGGGAGGTGCCGTAGGTGACGACCCGGCCGCCGTCGGCACGGTGCCGTGCCGCCAGCCGCGCCGACCCGTCGTCGTCCGCGCACGCGACGAGCCAGCCGTCGGCGCCGAGGCGGCCGGCGAAGTCGACGAACGCCTGCTCGAAGGCCTCGACGGACCCGTAGTGGTCCAGGTGGTCGGCCTCGACGTTGGTCACGACCGCGACGGTCGGGGTGTAGTTGAGGAACGAGCCGTCGGACTCGTCGGCCTCGGCGACGAGCACGTCCGAGCTGCCCGCGTGCCCCCCGGGCAGGTGCCGCTCCCCCGCCCCGTCGCGCACCCGCACGGTGCCGCCGATGGCGTAGGACGCGTCGGTGCCCGCGGCGGTCAGGACGGTCGCGACCATCGCGGACGTCGTGGTCTTGCCGTGGGCGCCGGCCACCGCCACGGTGCGACGTCCGTGCATCAGCGCGGCGAGCGCCTCGGACCGGTGCAGCACGCGCACCCCCGCCTCCCGGGCGGCGGCCAGCTCGGGGTTGGAGTCGCGCACCGCCGAGGAGACGACGACGGTGTCCACGAGCGCCACGCCGTCCGGTGCGACGACGTGGCCGGCGTCGTGCCCCACCCACACGCGGATCCCGTCGGCCCGCAGGGCGGTCAGCGCCGGCGACCCGACCGCGTCGGACCCCTGCACGTCGAGGCCGCGGGCGGCGAGCAGCCGGGCGACCACGGAGACCCCCGCACCGCCGACGCCGATCAGGTGCACGCGGCCCAGGTCGGCCGGCTCGGGAACGCTCATGCCCGCTCCCCCGTCCCGGCCGCCGCGTCGACCAGGTCGGCGACCCGTGCCGCGGCGTCGCGCACGCCCACGCTGCGGGCCGCCACCGACATGGCCTCGAGGCGCGCGCGGTCCGTGGCGAGCGCCGGCACGTGCTCGGCCACCCACGCGGGTGTCAGGTCGTCGTCGGCCACCAGCAGTCCTCCCCCGGCGCCGACGACGCCGGCGGCGTTGAGGCGCTGCTCACCGTTGCCGATCGGCAGCGGCACGTACACGGCGGGCAGCCCGAGGGCGGCCAGCTCGCAGACCGTCCCGGCGCCGGACCGGGCGACCACGAGGTCGCAGGCGGCCAGCGCCTGGTGCATCTCGGTGAGGTACTCGCGCACCTGGTAGCGGCCGATCTCGTGGGTGGCGGCGAGGCCGGCGACGGCGGCGCGGACCTCGTCCGCCTTGTCACGACCGGTCAGGTGCAGCACCTGCAGCCCGGCGTCGAGCAGGGACCCGGCCGCGCCGACGACGGCCCGGTTGACCGAGAGCGCGCCGGAGGAACCGCCGGTGACGAGGACGGTGGGCAGCGCCGGGTCGAGGCCGAGGGCGTCGGCGGCCTCCACGCGGACCGCCACGGCGTCCGTCTCACGGGCCGCGACGAGCGCGTCGATCTCGCGGCGCAGGGGCAGCCCGACGCACGTGGCCCCCGCGAGCTCGGTGTCGGCGAAGGTGGTGCCCACCGCGGCCGCCCACCGGGCGCCGAGCCGGTTGGCCAGGCCCGGCCGGGCGTTCTGCTCGTGGATGACCACCGGCACGTCGAGCCGCCGCGCGGCGAGGTAGGCGGGCGTGGACACGTAGCCGCCGAACCCCACCACCGCCTCGGCGTCGATCTCGGTGATCGCGGCCTCGGCGGCGCGCACCGCCGTCGTCAGCCGGCCGGGCAGGCGCAGCAGGTCGACGCTGGGTCGACGCGGCAGGGGGACGCGGGGGATCTCGCGCAGCGTGTAGCCGCGGGCCGGGATGAGGTCGGCCTCGAGCCCGGCGGCGGTGCCCAGGACGCGGATCTGCGCGGCGGGCTCACGGCGGCTCAGCTCGTCGGCGACGGCCAGCAACGGGTTCACGTGGCCGGCGGTCCCCCCGCCGGCGAGCACGACGGAACGCACGTGGGAGTTCTTCACAACCCGGACCCTACCGGGCGTCGCGGCGCCCCCGGCCGAGCACCGCCATCGAGCGCCGCACGACGCCGTCGCGGGCCGCGAGCGCCTCGGCCGCGCCGGGTTCGGAGCGGGCGAAGCTGATCACCATGCCGAGCGCCACCATGGTGGCGACCAGCGCCGACCCGCCGGCGGAGACCAGCGGCAGCGGCACCCCGATGACGGGGAAGACGCCGACGACGACGCCGATGTTGAGGAACGCCTGGCCCACGATCCAGCAGGCCACGGCGGCGGTGGTGATCTTGACGAACGGGTCGGGGTGCCGGCGCACCACGCGGGCCATGGCGACCCCGAGCGCGACGAACAGCGCCAGCACGGACAGCGTGCCGAGCAGCCCGAGCTCCTCGCCGAGGATCGCGAAGATGAAGTCGTTGTGCGCCTCGGGCAGGTACCGCCACTTCTCGCGGCTGGCACCCAGCCCGACGCCGAAGAGACCTCCGGTGCCGAGGCCGTACAGCCCGTGCAGGGACTGGTAGCACTCGCCGCCCGGGTCGGTGCACCCGCCGTAGGTGGCCAGGATGCGGCTCATGCGGTTCGAGTTGTCGACGACGGCGTACAGCACGACCGCAGCCGCCCCGGCCGCGCCGAGGGGCAGCAGCAGCCGGGCCGGCGCGCCGGCGACCCACATCGCCCCGGCCACGAGCCCGGCGACGATCATCGCGGTGCCCAGGTCGTTGCCCGCCATCACGAGACCGAAGACCACCAGGGCCCCGGGCACGGCCGGTACGAGGGCGTGCCCGACCGAGCCGAGCAGGTGCTGCTTGCGGCCGAGCACCGCACCGAGCCACAGGGCGAGGGCGAGCTTGGCGATCTCGGCGGGCTGGACCGTCACGCCGCCGACGTGGATCCACCCCACGTTGGATCCCGCGGCCCGGCCGAGGGCCGGGACCAGGGTCAGCGACTGCAGCGCGATCGCCACGACGAGGGCCGGCCAGGCGAGGCGCTTGTACCAGCGCACCGGAAGCCGCGCGGCCACCAGCATCAGCGGCAGCCCGATGAGGGCGAAGCGCGCCTGCTTGAGCCCCTCGGCGTACGGCGACTCGCCGGCGGCGATCGACGTGACCGTGCTGGACGACAGCACCATCACCAGGCCGATGATGAGCAGCAACGCCGTGGCACCCACCAGCAGGTAGTAGCTCGTGACCGACGAGTTCCACTGCCCCAACCACTGGCGCTCCGGCCGACCGGCAGGCTTGCGCACCCCGGCGGTGACGGCCATCAGGCTCCCTACGGCAGGTCCTCCACGGCGGCGACGAACGCGTCGCCGCGCGCCGCGTAGGACGCGAACTGGTCCATGGACGCTCCGGCCGGGGCCAGCAGCACGGTGTCGCCGGGGACGGCGAGACCGCGCGCCGCGGACACCGCCCGGCGCATCACGGTGCCAGTGTCGCCGGGATCGACCACGACGACGGGGATCTCGGGGGCGTGTCGCGCCAGCGCGTCGGTGAACGGCTCCGGGTCGACGCCGATGACGACGGCGGCGCGCAGCCGGTCGGCGCGCGCGGCGACCAGGTCGTCGAACCGCGCCCCCTTGGCCAGCCCGCCGGCGATCCACACCGCGGCACCGGGCGGGCACGACGCCAGGGAGGCGGCCGCCGCGTGCGCGTTCGTGGCCTTCGAGTCGTCGACCCAGGCCACGCCGTCCAGGGTGCGCACGAGCGCGGACCGGTGGGCGTCGGGGCGGAACGCCCGCAGCCCGTCCCGCACGGCGACGGCGGGCACCCCGTGCGCGCGGGCCAGCGCCGCCGCGGCGAGCGCGTCGGCGACGACGTGCGGCGGGGCGCCGTCGGGTCCGAGGTGGGCCAGGTCGGCCAGGGTGCCGAGCTCGGCGGCCGTGCGGTGGCGGTCGCGGGCGTCGGGCGCGACGTGGAACGCGCGGTCGACCAGGACGTCCTCGACGAGCCCCACCTGGCCGGGTCCGGGCGCCCCGAGCGTGAAGCCCACGGCGAGCGCGCCCTCGGCGACGTCGGCCTCCCGCACGAGGCGCTCGGTGCGCGGGTCGGCCACGTTGTACACGCAGGCCACCTGGGCGCCCGCGTAGATCCGGCCCTTGGCGGCCGCGTAGGCGTCGGGCCCGCCGTGCCAGTCGAGGTGGTCGTCGGCGATGTTCAGCACCGCACCGGCCTGCACGGCCATGGTGCTGGTGTGGTGCAGCTGGAAGCTGGACAGCTCGACCGCCAGCACGTCGAGGTCCGGGTCCTGCGCCGCGGCGAGCACCGGGGTGCCGACGTTGCCGACGGCGGCGGTGCGCAGGCCGGCGGCGGTCAGGATCGAGGCCAGCATCTGCACCGTGGTCGTCTTGCCGTTGGTCCCGGTCACCGCGAGCCACGGCGCGCCACGGCGCAGCCGCCACGCCAGCTCCACCTCGCTCCACACCGGCACCCCGGCGGCTCGGGCAGCGGTCAGCAGGTCGGACGACGGCGGCCAGCCCGGCGAGGCGACGACCAGGTCCGCACCCGCCACGGTCCGGGCGAGCACCGTCGGGTCCGCCGCGTCGCGGCCGGTCACGTCGGCGTCGGCGGCGCGGGCGTCGACGGTCACGAGCCCGGCGACGCGGCCGTCGAGCGCGGCCACCACGGCCCGCCCGGTCACCCCGAGGCCAGCGACCACGACGTGCGCCCCGGCGGGGACGCCGTCCGGCTCCGGGCCGGTCAACTCACGACCCACTCGGCGTAGAACACGCCCATCCCGAGGGCGGCGAAGAACCCGGCGATCAGCCAGAACCGGATGACGATGGTCACCTCGCCCCACCCGGACAGCTCGAAGTGGTGGTGCAGCGGGGCCATCTTGAACACGCGCTTGCCGGTGAGCTTGAACGAGCCGATCTGGATGATGTCCGACATCACGATGATGACGAACAGACCGCCGATGATGGCGGCGAGGATCTCGGTGCGCGACAGGATCGACAGACCCGCCAGGGCGCCGCCCAGCGCCAGCGACCCTGTGTCGCCCATGAAGATCTTCGCCGGCGACGCGTTCCACCACAGGAACCCGACGCAGGCGCCCATGATCGCGGCGGCCACGATCGCGATGTCCTGCGGGTCGCGCACCTCGTAGCAGCCGGGGCCCGCCGCGGCGAGCCGCTGGCAGGACTGGTTGAGCTGCCAGATACCCACCAGCACGTAGGCGCCGAACACGATCAGCGAGGAGCCCGTGGCCAGGCCGTCGAGGCCGTCGGTGAGGTTCACGGCGTTCGACCACGCCGTGATGAGGAAGTTCGCCCACACCACGAACAGGATGAGACCCACGGTCACCCCGGCGAACGCCAGGTCCAGGTTCGTGTCGCGCAGGAACGAGATCTTGGTCGACGCCGGCGTGCGGGAGTTCTCGTTGGGGAACTGCAGCGCCAGGACCGCGAAGGAGATCCCCACGAAGCCCTGCCCGACGATCTTGGCCTTCGCCGTCAGACCGAGCGAGCGCTGCTTGCGGATCTTGGTGAAGTCGTCCAGGAACCCGACCAGCCCCAGACCTGTCATCAGGTACAGGGCCAGCAGCGCCGAGGCGCTCGGCGGCCGTCCCGCCAGCACCATGGAGGCCGCCACGCCCAGCAGGGTCGCCGCGATGATCACGACGCCGCCCATGGTGGGGGTGCCGCGCTTGGTGAAGTGCGCCGTCGGACCGTCCTGACGGACGAACTGCCCGTAGTTGCGGTGCACGAGGAACCGGATGAACAGCGGCGTACCCAGCAGCGCCACCAGCAGCGACACGCCCGCCGACGTCAGGACCGCGATCATCCGGCGGCCTCCACGAGCTCGTCCGCGAGCCGCCACAGCCCCGAACCGTTGGACGCCTTGACGAGCACGACGTCACCGCCGGTCAGCTCGGCGGCCAGCACCTCGCGCGCCGTGGCCAGGTCGGGCACGAACACCGACTCCTCTCCCCAGGACCCCTCCTGCTGGGCGCCCTCGTGGATGTGGTAGGCGCCCTCGCCGACGACGACGAGACGCTTCACGTTGAGCCGCACGGCGAGCCGCCCGATCGCGTCGTGCTCGGTGCGCGCGCCCTCGCCGAGCTCGCGCATCTCCCCCAGCACCGCGACGGAACGCCGGGTCCGTCCGGCCATCACCGCCAGGGTACGCAGGGCCGCGCGCATCGAGTCGGGGTTGGCGTTGTACGAGTCGTCCACGACGGTCACGCCGTCGGGCCGCTCCGTCACCGCCATGCGGTGCGGGCTCGCGGGCGTGGCCGCGGACAGCCGCTCCGCGGCGGCGTCGACCGGCAGGCCGAGCCGTACGGCGACGGTGGCCGCTGCGAGCGCGTTGGTGACGTGGTGGGCACCGACGAGCCGCAGCGCGACCGGAGCCGACTCCTCGCCGACGGACAGCGTGAACCGGGCCCGGCCGCCGTCGACGACGACGTCGCGGGCGCGCACCTGCGCCGCCGAGATGGTGCCGAACGTGACGACCTGCGTCTCCTCGGCCGCCCGCGCGGCCATGGCGGCGACCCGCGAGTCGTCCGCGTTGAGCACGACCGTCCCGCCGTCGCGGACGCCCTCGACCATCTCGCCCTTGGTCCGCGCGATCGTCTCGACGTCGCCGAACACTCCGACGTGGGCGGTGCCCACGGCGAGCACGACGCCGACGTCGGGCGGCGCCAGCCGGGTCAGGTCGGCGATGTTGCCGGGCCGGTCGGCCCCCATCTCCAGCACCATGAGCCGGGTCCGGTCCGTGGCCCGCAGCACGGTCAGGGGCAGCCCGATCTCGTTGTTGAACGAGCCGGTCGGCACGACGATCGCGTCGGCGTCCACCTCGGGGGCGAGCAGCCTGCCCAGGAGGTCCTTGGTGGTGGTCTTGCCCATCGAGCCCGTCACGGCGACCACGCGCACCTCGGAGCGCGCGCGCAGCCGCTCCAGGACCATCCGGGCCAGCTCGCCCAACGCCACCTGGACGTCCGCGACGACCACGCACGGCACCCCGTCGAGGGGGCGGGCGGCCAGCACGAGCGAGGCGCCCTGCGCCACGGCCCCGGCCGCGAAGTCGTGGCCGTCGACGTGCTCGCCGGGCAGCGCCACGAACAGCGCGCCGGGCTCGACCCGGCGCGAGTCGACCACGACCGGTCCGGACACCGTGGCCCGCGGGTCCACGCCGGCCGGCATACCTCCGGTGGCCTCGGCGACCTCGGCGGCGGTGAGCTCGATCATGCGGTGGCGGTCCTCTCTGCGCGGGCGCGCAGCCCGGCGCGCGCCTCGTGACGGTCGTCCAGCTCGAGGTCGACGCCGGCGACCTCCTGGACGGTCTCGTGGCCGCGTCCGGCGACCAGCACGGTGTCGTCGGCGGCCGCGTCGAGCACCGCCCGGCGGACGGCGTCGCCCCGGGGGGCGACCTCGCGGACGACGACGGTACGCCCGGCGTCCTGCGCGGCCGCGCGGGCCGCCTCGGCCCCGGCCAGCACCTCGGCGCGCACCTTGCCCGGATCCTCGTCGTGCGGGTCGTCGTCGGTGACCCACACGACGTCGGCACCGGCGACGGCCGCCGCGCCCATCGCCGGTCGCTTGCCGGGGTCGCGGTCCCCGGTCGCCCCGAACACGACCGCCAGGCGCCCCTGCGTCGTCGGACGCAGCGCGGCCAGGGCCAGCTCGAGTGCCTCGGTGTTGTGGGCGAAGTCCACCACCACACGCGGGTCGCCGTCGCCGCCGGGCCCCACGACCTCCATCCGGCCGGGCACGCGGGCGGACAGGCCGTCGCCGGCCGCCAGCGCGGCGGTGACCTCGTCGAACGGCACCCCGGCGGCCAGCACCATCACGACCGCCAGGGCGGCGTTGGCGACGTTGAACCCGCCGGGCAGCGAGGTCGAGGTGCGCAGCGAGCGCCCGTCGCGGTGGGTGAGCGTGAACGCCGACCCGGTGCCGTGCGTCGCGACGTCGGAGACCGTCCAGTCCGCGGTGGCCCCGCCGTCGGTCCCGGCGGCACCCGGGGTGCGGACCGTCTCGACCGGCACGGAGGCGGTGGCGGCCATCCGCTCGCCCCAGGCGTCGTCGACCACGACGACGCCGCGGCGCGACCGCGCGGGGGTGAACAGCTCGGCCTTCGCCGCGAAGTAGGTCGGCAGGTCGCCGTGGAAGTCGAGGTGGTCCTGGCTGAGGTTGGTGAACCCCGCCACGTCGTACACCACGCCGTCGACGCGGTGCATCGCGATCGCGTGCGACGACACCTCCATCGTCAGGGCGGACACGCCGTCCTCGACCATCGCCGCGAGCAGCGCCTGCAGGTCGGGGGCCTCCGGGGTGGTCAGGCGGCTCGCGAGCACGCGGTCGCCGGCCCGGGTCTCGACGGTGCCCACCAGGCCCGCCGTGTGCCCGAGCGCCCGCAGCAGGTGGTCCAGCTGGTAGGTGGTGGTGGTCTTGCCGTTGGTCCCGGTGACGCCGAAGGTACGCAGCGCGCCGGCCGGCTCGCCGTGCACCCAGGCGGCCACGGGACCGAGCACGAGCCGCGGGTCGGGGGCCACGAGCACGGGGACGCCGAGACGCGCCGCGCGGGCGGCGCCGGCGTCGTCGGTCAGCACCGCACGGGCACCGCGGGACACGGCGTCGGCGGCGAAGTCGGCACCGTGGGCGCGTGTCCCGGGCAGCGCGACGAACAGGTCACCGGAGGCCACCGCACGGTTGTCGCTCGCCACCGCGCCGACGGTGGCGTCGGTCGGCAGGGCACCCGTCGTACGCAGGTCGAACGCCTCGGCGAGGTCGGTCAGCCGTCTCGGCACGCCGCGCGCGGGACGGATGCGGTCGCTCGGGGATGTCACGGGTAGAACCTACCTGCTGCGGGCGGGTCACCAGGTCAGCGCGAAGGGCTCGAACCGCGCCTGCGACGGCGGCACGCCCTCCTTGCGCAGCGTGTAGCCCATGAGGTCGCTGAACACGGGGGCGGCCACGACGCCGCCGTAGATCGACGACCGCGGGCTCTTCAGGAACACCGAGACCGTGTAGCGCGGGTCGTCGGCCGGCGCCACGCCCACGAACGACGCCACGTAGGTGGTCCCGCCGTTCTCGAACATCTGGGCCGTCCCGGTCTTGCCGGCCACCCGGTAGCCGGGCACCTGGGCGCCGGTACCGGTCCCGTCCTCCCCGGTGACGGACTCCATCATGCGCAGCACCTGCGCCGCCGTGTCGCCGGAGACCACGCGCGTGCCCTCGCCGGCGTCGGCGGCACGCAGCACGCCGTCGGCGCCCTGCGTGCCGGCGTAGATCGTGGCCGGCATGCGGACGCCGTCGTTGGCGAGGGTCGAGAAGACCTGCGTGGCCTGCATCGCGCTGACCGCGACGCCCTGGCCGAACAGGATCGTGTACGGCGTGCGGTTCTCGACCTCGTCCACGTCCTCGGCGGGCAGGAGCCCGGCGCTCTCGCCGGGCAGCCCGAGCCCGGTGCGCTCGCCGAACCCGAACTTGCGCAGGTAGTCGTACCGCACGGCGAACGGGATCTCCTCGCCCATCATCACGGTGCCCGTGTTGGAGGACTCGGCGAGGATGCCGGCCAGCGTCATGCGCTGCACCGGGTGGGAGTGGGAGTCGCGGAACGTCTCGCCGTCGACGGTGTAGGTGTCCGGGACCTCGAACTGGTCGGTCGGCTGCCAGTACCCGCCCTCCAGCGCGGCGGCCATGGCGATCACCTTGCCGGTGGACCCGGGTTCGAACACGACGTCCACGGCGCGCGAGCCGTCGACCACCTGCTCGGTGGCGTCCGGGTCGCCCGGGTCGACGTCGCCGGAGTCCGCCAGCGCGACCACCTCGCCCGTGCGCACGTCCTGGACGACCGCCATCGCGTACGAGGCCCCGGTGTCGGAGACGGCCTCGTCGAGCAGGTCCTCCGCCTTCCACTGCACGTCCGCGTCGATGGTGAGCACCACGTCCTGACCGGGGACGGCCGGCACCGACTCGAGCTGCGAGACCGGGATCTGCGCGCCGTCCCGGCCCCGCTCGTAGGTGACCGTGCCGTCGGTCCCGGACAGCACCTCGTCGAACGCCGACTCGATGCCCCCCATCCCCACCTGCTCGGAGTTGACGTGGCCGAGCAGCGGCCCGGCCACCGTCCCGGCGGGGTAGGTCCGCTCCGAGGTCAGGTCCGTGCGCAGGTAGGACTGCAGCCCCAGCGCCGCCACGGCGCGCTGCACCTCGGGCACCACGTCCCGGGCGAGCACCACGTACCGGTCCTCGCCGTTCAACCGCGCGGCCAGCGTGGCCTTGGTCTCCCCGAGCACCGGCGCCAGCAGCTGGGCGATGCCGAGCGCGCCGTCCTGCACGGGCTCGCCGTCGGCGTCGGTGCGCGTGTTGCCGCGGAAGCCCTGGATGGCCACCTGGTCGGCCACCACCGTGTACCGGTCCACCGACGTCGCCAGGACGGTGCCCCGGGCGTCCAGGACGTCGCCGCGGTGGGCCAGCGTGACCTGGGTGGCCAGGCGCGCCTGCTGCGCCGTCGAGGCGAGCGCCGGCCCCTGGATCACCTGGACGTGCACCAGCCGCGCCACGAACACGGCGACGACGATCGCGGCCAGCACGATCAACCAGCGCTGACGACGGACCGGGTCCGCCGCCACGGCCTGCGTGCGGGGCGCGCGCGCCGGAGCGGCGGCCCGCCGCCGGGATACCTCCCGGCCGGCACCGGTCCGCGCGGGGGTACCGGGACGGCGGGCGCCCGTGCGACGGGCGCCGGAGGTCGGGGTGCGCACTCCCCGATCGTGCGCCCCCCGACCGCCCGGTGCGGGCTTCCGCGGCGGGCGTGTCGCGCTCACGGCGTGCCGGCGCGTCCGGGGACGACCTGGCCGTCGACGACCGAGAGCATCGTCACGTCGTCGGCGGGCACCATGCCGAGCCGCTCCGCCTCGGCCGGCAGGCCGGCCTGGGCGGCGCGGAGCTCGGCACGCAGCTCCTGGACGTCCTGGGCGACCAGGCCTGCGTCGCGCTGGAGACCGGACATCTCGTAGGAGCCGCGCGCCATCGAGGTGTTGAGCAGCAGGGCACCCAGCAGAGCGCCCACCAGGACCAGCGCGCACAGCACCAGGAAGGGCACGCCGGACGTGGCCTGCAGCGGCGCGCGCACCGCGTCGAAGCGGCGGCCGGCACCGCCCTCGAGGGCACGCAGCGGGGCCCGGCGAGGAGCGGGCTCGCCCCTGCGCTGCGGGACGGCCGTCGTGGCTCGCAGTGCGCTCATCGCGTCTCCTTCGGTGGGACCTGCAGGTGCTCGGGGGTGGGCCGCAGCCGTCGGGCGGCGCGCAGCCGGACCGACGCCGAGCGGCGGTTGCGCTCCTTCTCGGCGGGGTCGGCCTCCTCGGCCCCGCGCGTGAGCGCCTCGAGGTAGGGCCGGTGCGTCTCGGGCTCGACCGGGAGGTCCGGCGGGGCGCTCGACGTCGTCCCGCGGGCGATCGCCCGCTTGACGATGCGGTCCTCCAACGAGTGGTACGACTCCACGACGATCCGGCCGTCGACGGCGAGCGCCTCGATCGCCGCCGGCACCGCGCGGGCCAGGACCTCCAGCTCTCCGTTGACCTCGATGCGCAGGGCCTGGAAGGTGCGCTTGGACGGGTTGCCGCCGGTGCGCCGCGTCGCCGCCGGGATCGCCGCGCGCACGGCGTCGGCGAGCTCGCCCGTCCGCTCCCACGGCGCGTCCTGCCGGCGCCGGACCAGGGCCCGCGCGATCCGGGGGGCGAACCGCTCCTCGCCGTACTCGCGCAGCACCCGGACCAGGTCGCGCTCGTCGTAGGTGTTGAGCACGTCCGCGGCGGTGATGCCGGTCGTCTGGTCCATCCGCATGTCGAGCGGCGCGTCGTGGGCGTAGGAGAAGCCGCGCTCGGTCTCGTCGAGCTGCAGCGAGGACACGCCCAGGTCCATCAGCACGCCCTGGACCGCTCCCCCGGCCAGCTCGTCGACGACGTCGCCGACCTCGTCGTAGACCGCGTGCACCGGGGTGAACCGGTCGCCGAACCGGGCGAGCCGCGCGCCGGCCAGCTCGAGCGCCTGCGGGTCCCGGTCGATACCGAGCACCCGGACGCCCGGCACCTGCTCCAGCACGGCCTCGGTGTGCCCGCCCATGCCCAGCGTGCAGTCCACCAGCACGGCGTCGGGGGCGGACAGCGCCGGGCCGAGCAGGTCGACGCACCGCTGCAGCAGGACGGGTACGTGGCGCTCGGAGGCGTCGTCGGTGCTCATCGTGCCTCCTTCGGTCCGCGTCCTGCGGGTCGTGGTCCCGCCCGTCCAGGTCTCCCACCGCTCGTTCTGGCGCCGGGGAAGTGCGTCAGAACCCTGCGGGAGGAGGCCTCGCCGTGCGGGGCCGTGCCGTGCTGTCGTGGTGCTGGGGTCGGGTGTCGGGCGGGGTCGGGTCGGGCGTGTCAGAACTGCAGGTCGGGGAAGATCTCCTCGGCGACGTCGGAGTAGGACGACTCCTGCTCGGCCAGGTAGGCCTCCCAGGCGCCGGCGTCCCAGACCTCGACGCGGGTGCCGGCGCCGATGACGGCGACGTCCCGGCCGAGGCCGGCGTACTCGCGCAGCGCCGCGGGGATGACCACGCGGCCCTGCTTGTCCGGCACCTCGTCGCTCGCCCCCGACAGGAACACGCGCAGGTAGTCGCGTGCCTGCCGGCTGGTGACCGGAGCCTGCCGGACCTGCTCGTACATGCGGGAGAACTCGTCCATGGGCAGCAGGAACAGGCATCGCTCCTGCCCCCGCGTCATGACGAGCCCTGCGGCGAGACGGGCGCGGAACTTCGCGGGGAGGATGAGCCGACCCTTCTCGTCGAGCCGGGGGGTGTACGTGCCGAGCAGCAGCCCCGTCCCCGGGAACTGGTCTCCCAGTGCTCCTGCCACGGTCCGCACCTCCCCTCGGGCTCCCGCTTCCTCCACGCTACTCCACTTTCCTCCACCTGGCGCGGGAAAACGCCCCGCGGCGCTCCACCCGGCCCGATTCCACCCGCATCCCCGCAGGCCACGGCCCCGCACCCGCGGTGGAGCGTCGTGGAGGACGACACGCCCTCGGCCCCGCACCCGTGACCACCCGGACCGCGGGCGACGTCGCCGAGCGACCCTCCGAGCACCCCTCCGAGCGCCCCTCCGAGCGCCCCTGCGAGCGCCCTCCGAGGCACCGTCCGGCGTCGGACGTCCTGTGAGACGGATCACCGAGGACACCTCGAGCGACTAGGCTGCCGGGGTACCGACCCGCGACCCGGAGGCACCCCGTGACAGAGCACGCCACCAGCACGATCCAGGACCCGGCCGGGCCGGACGCAGGCCGGGAGGCGCTGCGGTCCGGGCTCGCCGAGCTGGTGGCCACCACCCGCAAGGTGTGCGAGTCGCTCGAGACCGTCGTGACGGGTCGGCCCGACCTGGCCCGGCTGGCCGTCGCCGTGCTCCTCGCCGGGGGGCACCTGCTGGTCGAGGACGTCCCGGGCGTCGGCAAGACGACGATGGCCAAGGCGCTCGCCCGCACGATCGACTGCCGCGCCGGGCGCGTGCAGTTCACCCCCGACCTCCTGCCGAGCGACCTGACCGGCGTCAACATCTACCGGGCGGCGTCCGGGGAGTTCGAGTTCCGCCCGGGCCCGGTGTTCAACAACGTCGTCATCGGCGACGAGATCAACCGCGCCTCCCCCAAGACGCAGTCGGCGCTGCTCGAGTGCATGGAGGAGGGGCAGGTCACCGTCGACGGGACCACGTACCCCCTGCCCCGGCCGTTCCTCGTCGTGGCGACGCAGAACCCCGTCGAGATGGAGGGCACCTACCCCCTGCCCGAGGCGCAGCGCGACCGGTTCACCGCACGGTTGTCCGTGGGATACCCGGACAACGCCGCCGAGCTGCGCATGCTCGACGCCCAGCACACGGACGACCCCCTCGCCCACCTGAGCCCCGTCACGACCGGCGAGGACATGGTCCGGTTCGCCACCTGGGTCCGGGCGGTGCACGCCGCTCCCGCCGTCAAGCAGTACGTGCTCGACCTCGTGGGGCGCACCCGCGGGCACGCGGGGCTGCGGCTCGGCGCGTCCCCGCGCGCGTCCCTGCAGCTGCTGCGCGTCGCCAAGGCGCACGCGGCGATGTCGGGGCGCCAGCACGTGCTGCCCGACGACGTGCAGGCGCTCGCCACCCCGGTGCTGGCCCACCGGTTGATCCTGTCCACCGAGTCGCGGCTCGCCGGCACCTCCGCGGAGCAGATCGTCGACGAGGCCGTCGCCATGGTGCCCGTGCCCGCCGCGGCAGCACCCGGCAGGGGCGCGCCGCAGGGCCGGGTGGCCGAGAGCCGCTGACGATGGACCGGAGCCGAGTGCCCGCGCTGCTGCGACGCGTCGCCCGCGTCCGGACGACCGCACGCGGCGGCGCGCTGGCCGCGGCCGGTGCCGTCCTCGTGGCGGGCGGCGTCGTCCTCGACCTGGCGGACCTCGTCGGTCTGGGCGCCGCCGCGCTGCTGGCCGTCGCGGCCGCGTGGGCCGCCCTCGGCGTCCAGCGTCTCGACGCCGGGCGCGGCGCTCTCGACGTGGTGCGTCAGGTCGACCCGAACCCGGTGGTCGCCGGACGCCCGGCCACCGCCCGGCTCACCGTGGCGGCCCGCGCGCGGACCGGCGCCGCCTACGAGCGGCTGGCCCGGCTCCGGCTCTCGGAGCAGGCGGCGCACGAGCTGGCCGGCACCGGCGGGATCCGTGCCCAGGTCCGTTCCCACCCCGACCGCATCGCCGTGCGCTACGCCGTGACCCCGGTGCGGCGCGGTCGGTGGCCCCTCGGGCCCGTGCTGACGGTCCGCACCGACGTGTTCGGCCTGGTCCGCACCACGCAGCCGCTCGGCACGGCCACGCCCGTGGCCGTGTGGCCGCGCACGATGGCGGTGGCGGCGCGGGCGAGCGCGCTCGGCGACGTGGACCGGGCGGCGGTCGGTGCCCGGCTGTCCTCCCCGGACGACTCCGTGCTGCGCGAGTACGTCCCCGGCGACGACCCGCGCCGCGTGCACTGGCCCCGGTCGGCGCGCCAGGACCGCCTCATGGTCCGCTCGGACGAGAGCGCCGGGCTGCGGCCGGTGACCGTGCTGCTCGACCGCGGCCTGCTCGCCCCCGCCCCCGGCGGGGCACCCGGTGCCCGCCCGCCGACCGCGCAGCAGGTGGACGACGGCGAGTGGGTGGTCGAGCTCGCGGCCTCGGTGGCGACGTCGTTCCTCGACTCCGGACGTCCCGCCCGGCTGGTGGCCGGCGACGCGAGGCCGGCGGACCTGCGCACGCCGACGCACGGCACCCGGCGCGAGAGCGTCCTGGACGCGACCGTGGACCTGACGGGGTTGCGTCCCCCGGCGGCCGACGACGCGCTGGCCACCACGGTGCGCGCGCTGCGGACCGGCCGCACGCGCTCCGAGATCACCGTCGCCGTCCTCGGCCCGCTCGCGCCGGCCGCCCGTGGCGAGCTCGCCGCCCTGGGCGCCGACGGCACCTGCTGGGCGCTGCTCGTCGTACCGCGCCAGGAGTCGCGGCGCCCGCAGCTCGACGAGACCGCCGACGACCTGCGGGCGGCCGGGTGGCGGGTCGCCGCCTGCTACGCCGGCACCCCTCCCGAGCTCGCCTGGTCGGCGCTGACCGAGGGAGCGGCGGCATGATCCCCCCGCACGCCGGTCCCGTCCTGCGGACGGTGGCCACGAGCCTCCTCGTCGCCGTCGCGGTGGCGGCCTCCATGCTCGCCCTGACCGGTCTCGTCCTGCCCGGGCCGTGGGTCCGGACGGGTCTGCTCGGCATCGCCCTGGTCTCGGTGGCCGTCGCGACCGTCCGCGCCCTGCTCGAGTCGCGGGCCCGGCGCGCCGGCACCGTCGCGGGCGGCTCCGTCGTCCCGACGCTGGCCGGAGGTCTGGTCGCCTCCTGGTTCGTGCTGTCCCGGTACGGGGCGCCGACCTCCGAGCCGGACCTCCTCGTCGGGCCGGAGCACCTCGCTCGCGTCGTCGCCCGGCTCGGCGACGCCGGCGAGGTCGTGCGGTCGGAGGTGGCACCCGTACCGGGCACCCTCCCCGTCGCGCTGCTCGCCGTCGGCGGCACCCTCGCGGTCCTGCTCCTCGCCGACGCACTCGCCGGCGGGCTCCACTGGCCGGCGGCCACGGGCCTGCCGCTGCTGGCCCTGTGGGCCCCGCCGCTCGTGCTCACGGGCGAGGTCCCGCGCGGCGTCTTCGTGGTCGTCGTGGCCGCCCTGCTCCTGCTGCTCACCGTCCAGCCGCCCGGCCGCGCACCGGCAGGACGCGGCGAACGACCCCCTGCCCCGGTACGCCGTGCGGAGCAGGCACGTGCGCTGGTCACCACCGGCACCGCCGTCGCCGTCGCGCTCGGCGCGAGCGTCGCGGCCACCGCGTCGGAGTCCCTGCCCGGGTACGCGGGCGCCTGGTACCAGGCCTTCACCACGACGGGCGACTCGATCCAGCTCGCCGAGGACCTCGACGTCCTGAGCAGCCTGACCGAGCGGTCCCAGGAGGTGGTGCTCACCTACTCCGGCCCGGACGAGGGCGTCGGTCCGCTGCGCACGTACACGGCCTCGGCGTTCGACGGCCGGCGCTGGCAGCGCGGCGACGAACGATCGGGCGAGCCGTTCACCGGCGAGGACCTGCTCTGGCCCGACGACCTGGACCGCGGCGGCCTGCTCGAGCCCGCCGAGCTGGCGGTGACGGTCGGGTCGCTGCGCGACGACCAGCTGCCGCTCCCCCTGGAGCCCCGCGCCGTGGTCACCGACGGAACCTGGGGCTACGACGGCATCCGCGACGAGGTCGTCGGGGACCGCACCGACACCGGCGACACCTACGACCTGGCCGTCCGACCCCGGCCCCTCGACGCCGAGACGCTGCGGTCGGCCGGGGCGGGGACCGCCGTCGACGCCTACGTCGAGCTGCCCGACTCCGAGCACGCCGACGAGGTGGCGGCGCTGGCCACGGAGGTCGCGGGCGACGCGTCCACCGCCTTCGACCAGGCCGTCGCGCTGCAGGACTGGCTGCGGGACCCGGCGACGTTCACGTACTCCACCGAGCTCCCGCGCGGCGGGACGGGCGACCCGGTGTGGGACTTCCTGCAGCACCGCACGGGCTACTGCGTGCAGTTCGCGACGACGATGGCGGTGATGGCCCGCACGCTCGACATCCCGACCCGGCTCGGGGTGGGGTTCCTGCCCGGAGAAGCCACCGACGCCTCCGACGGGTCCCGGAGCTGGACCGTGACCGGCCAGGACTCCCACGCCTGGCCGGAGCTGTACTTCGAGGGCGTCGGCTGGGTCCGGTTCGAGCCGACCCCGGCCGTGCAGACCGGGGCGCCGCCGGAGCACACCGTGGACCGCGGCGACCCCGCGGAGCAGGGAGCCACGCCGCAGCAGGTGCCCACGGCCGCCGAGCAGGAGCCGCGCACCGAGCCGACGCCCCAGCCGGCGGCCTCGGAGCCGGTGGTCGCCGTGGGGGGCGGCGGCGCGGACGAGGGCACGCCGTGGGCCGCCGTGGCGATCGTGGCCCTGCTCGTCCTCGCCGCCGTCGCGCTGGCGTGGTACCTGCTGCGGCGTCGCCGCGACGAGCGGCCCTGGGACGCGGAGCGCGCGTGGGCGCAGGTCGTGGCCGCGCTGGAGCGGGACGGGGTGCGTCTGCCCCCGCGGACGACGCCGCGCACCGCACCGGCGGCCGTGGCGGACGCGGTGACCGCGGCTCGCGGCGCGGCGCCTTCCGCGGAGGTCCGCGACGACCTGCAACTCCTCTCGGACGCCGTGGAGCGAGCACGGTACGCAGCACCCGATGAGGAGGCGGCGTCCGACGACGAGGACCTGGCGGAGGTCGCCCAGAGGATCACCCGGGGTCTCGCCGCACGGGGATGACGCGGCGTCACGGCGGGCACGGAGCCGCCGCGGGCGCGAGGGGCGCGGCACCCTCGGGGTGCTGACGAGACGACGACGCCGACGCGCTCGGCGTCGGCGTCGAAGGTCCGTTCCGGTCGGAACGGCTCAGCGGTGGTGTCCGGTCACTGCCCCTGCTCGCGGCGACGGTCCCAGCGCTCCTCGAGGCGGTCGAAGAAACCCTGGCCGTTCTTGGGCCGGGCCTGGCGCGGAGCGCCCGCGCCACCGGCCGCCGGGGACGGCTTGACGCCGCCGTCGGCACCGACCGTGCCCTGCGGGCCCTTGCGTCGCGGTGCGGCGAAGACGAACGCGACTCCGGCGAACATCAGCGCGAAGCCGATGACGCCGAGCCAGGTCAGGTCCGACGCGGCACCGATGACCAGCAGGAGCAGCCCGAGGACCACACCGACGGCCGCGAGCACGAAGCGCAGCGGAGAACGCCGGCGGGACTGCTGGAGCGTGGTGGCCAGCCGGGGGTCGTCGCTCTCCAGCGCGCGCTCCATCTGCTCCAGCACGCGCTGCTCGTACTCCGACAGAGGCATCGGGCCCCCCGATCTCGCTGTGGACTGCTGTCTTCCCTCTAGGATAGGCCCGCCGAGCCGCGGACGGTAGTCGGAGGCGGAACCGGGGACGCCCCGAGAGCGATGGCGGCGTCGCCGAACCTCGCCCGGACCGCGTCCACGGCGACCTCGGCCTCCCGACGTGCACCGACGTGCGGGTCGTCGCCCTCGAAGAGCGACGGCTGGGTGACCAGGTCCGCACGTGGTCGGAGTCCCTCGGCCCGCACCCCGACGAGGCGCACCGGGAGGCCCCGCAGGTCGACCGCTCCGAAGAGCTCACGAGCCACGCGGTAGAACTCCTGGGCCACGTCGGTCGGCGCGTCGAGGGTCCTCGAGCGCGTCAGCGTCCGGAAGTCGCTCGTGCGCACCTTGAGCGCGACGGTGCGCGCCACCACGTCGTGCCGGCGCATCCGGGCGGTGACCCGGTCGGCGAGCTCGCGCAGGCGCCGCGCCACGTCCTCGCGGTCATGCAGGTCGCGCTCGAACGTCCTCTCGGCGCCGATGGAGCGTTCGGCACGGTCGGCCACCACGGGGCGCGGGTCACGCCCCAGCGCCAGGTCGTGCAGGTGCGCCCCCGTGACGCGGCCGACGGCGGCCTGCAGCACGTCGACGTCGGTGTCGGCGAGCTGGGCCACCGTGGTGATGCCCCAGCGACGCAGCACCTGCTCTGTCTTGTCCCCCACCCCCCACAGGGCGCCGACCGGCAGGCCGCGCAGGAAGGACAGCGTCGCGGCCTCCGGCACCAGGAGCATGCCGTCGGGCTTGGCATGGGTGGAGGCGAGCTTGGCCACGAGCTTGTTGCGCCCGATGCCGACCGAGCAGGTGATGCCGTGCTCGGCCTGCACGCGCTCGCGCAGGAGGCGACCGATCGTCGTCGGCGGGCCCATCCTGCGACGCGCTCCCGAGACGTCGAGGAACGCCTCGTCGACCGAGACCTGCTCGACCACGGCCGTCACCTCCCGCAGCATCTCCATGACGGACGCCGAGACCTCGCGGTAGCGACGGTGGTCGGGCCGTACGACCACCGCCTGCGGACAGCGGGCCAGCGCGTGCGTCATCGGCATCGCGGACCGGACCCCGAACGCCCGGGCCTCGTAGGTCGCGGCCAGCACCACACCTCGTTCCCGACCCCCGACGATCACGGGCCGACCCCTCAGCTCGGGGCGGCGGACCAGCTCGACCGAGGCGAAGAAGGCGTCCATGTCGACGTGCAGGATGCCCGCGCCCGACTCGTCCGACCCCCAGTCCCGCCGCGCCGTCGGCGACCGCGGCCCGCGGCTCACGAGACCGCCGCCGACCGGTCACGCGCACCGGGCAGGGCGAAACCAGCACCCGGGTCGACGCGCAGGCCCACCTCGTCGCGGAAGTCCTCCGCGCAGGCCAACAGCTCGTCGGCGCGCTGTGCGGACACCCCCTCGGCCCGCCCGGCATCGACGGCGGCACGCAGCCGCGCCCCGGAGGCGAAGTAGACGCTCCACGCACCGAGCTCCGGCTCGACCCGGGTCAGCAGCTCCCACACCGGGCGCGCGCGCCCGCGCGGCACACCGCCGTCGTGCAGCTCGACCAGGGCCGCCGCGGAACGCAGCGCCGCGAGGTGGGCGTGCACGAAACGCTCGGCAGGATCGGCGGTGCGCAGGGCCGAGGCGAGCTCGGCGTCCGCCCGGTCGAGCAGCCGCCGCACGCGCTCCGGCGTCGGGATCCGACCTCGCATCTCCATGGAGAACCTCCCACGTCCGGCGGGACGACCCCACCGCCTCCATGATCGAACACCTGTTCGATCCTGTCAATCCTCCCGACGCGAGAGACTGGGCCCATGGCCCGACGCTCCCGCCACCGGAGGCACGACCGATCGTCCCGCACGGCACCGACACTGCCGGCGGACGAGGTCCCGATCGACACCGGCACCGCACGCATCGAACCCGACCCGGACCACTCCTCACGCGTGACGCTGCACGTCAACGGGGTGCCGAGCTCCTGCCTGGACCTCGACGACCCCGGCTTCCTCGCGTTCGAGTACCTGCAGCAGATGGCCGCCGTGGTCGACCTCCTGCCCGCGGGGCCGGTGCGGGCGGTGCACCTCGGCGCCGCGGGCTGCGCGCTGCCCCGGCAGATCGACCACGTACGACCCGGGTCGCGCCAGATCGGGGTGGACGTCGACGCCCGCCTGCTGGCGCTCGTGCGCGAGTGGTTCGACCTGCCGCGCTCGCCCGCCCTGCGACTGCGCGCCCAGGACGGCGGCCAGGCCCTCGACGGCCTGACCCCTGGCCTGGCCGACGTGGTGGTCCGGGACGCCTTCGACGGCGACAGGACACCCGCGCACCTCGTCGGCGAGCGGTTCGCGGACGCCTGCCGGCGCGCGCTGCGCCCCGGTGGCGTGGCCCTGGCCAACTGCGCCGACCGGCCCCCGCTGACCACGACCCGCGCGGAGGTCGCGGCGTTCGCGGAGGCGTTCGGGCCGGACGCCGCCGCCGAGCACCGCCTCGCCGTCGTCGCGGAACCGGCCGTGCTCAAGGGACGGCGCTACGGCAACGTCGTCGTCGCGGCCGTCGCCCCCAGCCCCCGGCGCGGCGCCACCGGCGGCCGGGAGTCCGGGGCCGCACGGCCGGAGGAGGCGGACGACGCCGACGGCGCTGTCGACAGCGCCGCCGACAGCGACGACCGCCACCCCGACACGCTCCCCGACCTGGGTTCGGCGACGCTGGGCCGCGCCCTGCGCAGCCTGGCCGTTCCCGCCCAGGTGCTCACCGGACCGGCGCTCGAACGGTTCGTGGGCACCACGACCTCGCCGCGGTGACGCGGCCCGACGTCGTGGCGGCGCAGGAACGACGCAGACCTGGCGCGGACACGGCGCAGGCCGCGCCCCCGGTGGGGACGCGGCCTGCGCACGGTCGGTTCAGAGCGGGACGACCTGCTCCGCCTGCGGACCCTTGGGGCCCTGCGTCACCTCGAACTCGACCCGCTGCGCCTCGTCGAGCGTGCGGTATCCCTGCGTCTGGATCGCCGAGTAGTGCACGAAGACGTCGGCGCCGCCGCCGTCCTGGGCGATGAAACCGTAACCCTTCTCGGCGTTGAACCACTTCACAGAACCCTGCGCCATGCTGATCCTTCGACCTTCCCTGGAGTGCACGGGCACGTCGGCCGACGGCCCGCCGCCGCACCGGGACCCACGCCGGTTCGTGCGAGGTGCCCCCTGGTACGACGACGGTCAGTGTGACACGGAACACGCAGGCGCGCCACGGGTCATCGCCCGGCGATTCTCAGGCGCCACCTGCGGAAACATCCGGATGCATCGACCCGGTCACTCGTCGTCGCGCTGGGCCAGGAACCGCTCGAACTCCGCACCGAGCTCCTCGGCCGTGGGCAGCGAGGTGTCGTCGGCGAGCAGGTTGGTCCGGCCGACCGACCTGCTGAACGCGTCATACTGCTCCTCGAGGCGCCGCACGACCGCCGCGACCTCCTCGTTCTCCGCGACCAGCTCGGCCACCTCCACGCGCGCCTGGGCGGCCGCCTCCGTCAGGGCCTCGACCTGCAGCCCCAGGCCCGTGGCCTTCTCCAGGTGCTCGAGCGCGACCACCGCCGCCGGGGCGTACCGGGACTGGGCCAGGTAGTGGGGCACGTGGACCGTCACCCCCATCGCGTCGTGCTCGGTCTGGCCGAGGCGGTACTCCAGCAGCGCCGCCAGCGACCCCGGCACCTGCACCGTGCCGAAGAACGAGGTGTAGTCCTCGACGAGCCCGTCCCGCGTGCCGTGCGCCGTCAGGGAGGCCGGGCGGGTGTGCGGCACCCCCATGGGGATGCCGTGCAGCCCGACCGTCAGGGACACCCCGAGGCGCTCGACGACGGCACGCACCGCCGCCACCACCCGCTCCCACTGCAGGTCCGGCTCGTCCCCGTGCAGCAGCAGGAACCCGCTGCCCTCGGCGTCGCGCAGGTGGTCGACCACCAGCGACGGCGCCTCGTAGTGCGACCAGCGGTCCGCGTCGAACGTCATCGGCGGCCGGCGCGACCGGTAGTCGACGAGGGCGTCGGCGTCGAACGTCACCAGCCGCGTGGGCTCGAAACGCTCCAGCAGGTGCTCCACGGCCAGCTCGCCGGCAGAGCCCGCGTCGACGAACCCGCGCAGCGCGTGCACCAGGACCGGGCCCGAGGCCGCCGCGTCCCCCGACTGTCCCAGGGTCCGCTCCACTGCCTCGACGTGCACCTCGTAGATGTCCTGCGGGTCCAGCACCGCTCCTCCTCGTTCTCGCCGGGCGGGTGCGCTCGCACCCGCTGCGCACAACCACGACCCGGCCCGGGATCATCCCGGCACGCCGGACCTCAGCGCGCGGGCAGGCGGACGACCGAGACGAAGAAGTCGTCGATCTGGCGCACCACCTCGATGAACCGGTCGAAGTCGACCGGCTTGGTGACGTAGGCGTTCGCGTGCAGCGCGTAGGAGCGCAGCACGTCCTCCTCCGCCTCCGAGGTGGTGAGCACCACCACGGGGATGTGCTTCAGGTCCGGGTCCGCCTTGACGGCCGCGAGCACCTCGCGCCCGTCCATGCGGGGAAGGTTCAGGTCCAGCAGGATCAGGTCCGGCACCGGTGCGTCCGCGTGCTCCCCCGTCCGGCGCAGGAACTCCAGCGCGCTGACGCCGTCGGCCACGACCGAGAGCCGGTTCGCGACCTTGTGCTCGGCGAACGCCTCCCGCGTCATCAGCACGTCGCCCGGGTCGTCCTCGACCAGCAGAACCTCGATCC
Source organism: Isoptericola chiayiensis (assembly GCF_013149805.1). Lineage (GTDB taxonomy): Bacteria > Actinomycetota > Actinomycetes > Actinomycetales > Cellulomonadaceae > Isoptericola > Isoptericola chiayiensis. The sequence continues at coordinate 142,466 of NZ_JABEZT010000006.1, read as the reverse complement.
CCACCTGCTGCTCCGTCATGGTCACACCCTAAGCCGACGCCGCGCCCGGACCCGGTAGCGTCCACCGGATCGTGGTGCCCTCGGTGGCGCTCGGGTCGATCCAGACCCGGCCACCGTGGTGCTCGACGACACGCTTGACCAGAGCGAGCCCGATCCCCGTGCCGGAGTACACCTCCTTGGGGTGCAGTCGCTGGAAGATGACGAACACCCGCTCCCCGTACTGCGGGTCGATGCCGATGCCGTTGTCGGCGCACCACAGCTCCCAGCCGCCGCCGTGCCGGCCCTCGGCACGGGCCGCACCGACGTGCACGCGCGGTGGACGGTCCGGGTGGGCGAACTTCAGGGCGTTGCCCACGACGTTGCGCAGCAGCATCGTCAGCTGCCCGCGGTCCCCGCGCACCACCGGCAACCGGTCGTGGGTGACCCGGGCTCCCGAGTCCGCGACACGCTCGGAGAGGTCGGCCAGGACCTGGTCGAGCAGCTCGCCGAGGTCGACGTCCTCCTCCGCCGCACCCGACCTGCCGACGCGCGAGAAGCTCAGCAGGTCCTGGATGAGCCGCTGCATCCGGTGGGCCCCGTCGACGGCGAAGGCGATGTACTGGTCGGCGCGGTCGTCCAGCTGCTCGCCGTAGCGCTTCTGCAGCAGCTGGGTGAAACTGGCGACCTTGCGCAGCGGCTCCTGCAGGTCGTGCGAGGCGACGTACGCGAACTGCTCGAGGTCCCGGTTCGACCGCTCCAGCTCCGCGGCCTGCTCCCGCAGGCGCTCGTGGGCGTCCTCCACCTCCGCGTGCGCGTCGCGGGCGTCCGCGACCTGGGCCACCAGCTCGCGCCGCATGTCCTCGACGTCCCGCGACAGCGCCGCGACCTCGCCCGTGCCCACCCGGGGGATCTCGTGGTCGTGCTCGCCGGCGCTGGCCGCCCGCACCTCCGCCGCGAGGTGCTCGATCGGCTCCACCAGACCCCGCCGCACCGTCCGCCAGGCGGACCAGCCGAGCGCCGCCGCCACCAGGACGAGCAGCCCGACCACCAGGAACAGCGCGTCGATCCAGCGCCTCGCGGTGACGACGGAGGCAGGGTCGGCGCTGCTGGTCAGCTGCCCCAGGGACCCGACCACCGCCGCGACCGCCACGACGACGGTCAGCGCCAGCACCGCGGTCGCCCACCGCAGCAGCCGGCGCACCCGGTCCGCCGCCGTCGGCCCGGGCGTCACGAGCGCGCCCACTCGGCGGAGTCGGCCAGCGTCGACGACCGCTCGCCGACGACGTCGTCGTACCCGGTCCACCCCACGACGAGCATCGCCGCGTCGTCGACGAGCGGGCCGCCGTGCAGGCGCCGGACCCGGCGCAGCACGCGTTCGACGACACCGACGAACCCGCCGCTGTCCAGCTCGTCCTGGACCAGCGTGCGCAGCCCGGGCACGCCCAGGCGCGGCGTCGCCCGCCCCCGCGCCCGGCCCGGGGCCTCGCCGTGACCCGCCAGCTCCGCCTCGACGAGCCCGTCGGTGTAGGTGAGCACCGCGAACGGCCCCGTCAGGGCGACGCGGTGCGCCCGCCACTCCCCCGGGACCGGGACGCCCAGGGCGCGGCCGCGCGACTCGGGCACGATGTCGGCGCACCGCACCGCACCGACCTCGCCGGTCAGCAGCATCGGAGCCAGGTGGCCGGCCAGGTAGACGTCGACCCAGCTCCGGTCCGCGGCGACCGCCACCTGGCACAGGGTCACGAAGATCTCGGGGCCGGTCCGCTCGGTCACCAGCACCCTCTCGAGGTGACCCAGCACGTCCTGCGGCGGCGTCCCGGTGAGCACGAGGGTGCGCCACGCCGTGCGCAGCGTCGCGCCGAGCGCCGCCTCGTCGGGACCGTGACCGGCGACGTCGCCGATCACCGAGAGCACCGTGCCGTCGGACATCTGGACGGTGTCGAAGAAGTCGCCGCCCAGGAGGCCCTCGCCGCCCGGCAGGTAGCCGACCATGACGGACACGGCCTCGTCGGCCACCAGCGGCCGCGGCAGCAGGGCCCGCTCCAGGCGGGCCGTCTCCGCGGCGCGGACCTCGCTGCGGTACAGGGCCCGCTGCTGGGCCTCGGAGCTGCGGCGCTGCAGCGCGTAGCGCAGGGACCTGCCGAGCAGGTCCGGTCCGGTCTCGCCCTTGACCAGGTAGTCGTCCGCGCCGGCGGCGACGGCGTCGACCCCCTGGTCCACGCCGGAGTGCCCCGTCAGGACCACCAGGGCCGGCGGGACGGCGTGGCGGCGGCTCGACCGACGCAGCTGCTCGATCGCGGTCAGCCCCACGGCGTCGGGCAGCCCCAGGTCGACCACCAGGCAGTCGACGGTGCCGCGCTCGAGCTCGGCGGCGGCCTCGGCCACCGACCGCGCCCGGTGCAGGTCGACGTCGACCTGGGCGTCGGAGAGCAGCTCGGTCACGAGCACGGCGTCGCCGTCGTCGTCCTCCACGAGGAGCACGAACGGCCGCGGTTGCGGCCCCGTGCGCCCGTCGTCCTCGTCGCGGCTGCTCATACCCGCCGATCCTATGCCGCGGGCGACCCGTCGTCACCGGTCCCCGACCGGCGCGGCGTGCCGACGGCCTGCGGTTTCACCTGCTCGCGCCGACGTGGAATGATGGTCGGCCGCACATCGAGCAGCACCGGGAGGACGCGTGGCGGGCAGGCAGGACGAGCTGGCACGCGAGCAGGCCGTCGTGAGCCGCCTGTACGCCCGACTCGACGAGCTGCGCGCGGTCGCCCGCGACCGGCTCGCGGAGACGCGGCGCGAGGGCCCCTCGGGCTCGCCGCAGAACCGCAGCGAGCGCGACGCGTTCGCGACCATGTACTCCGACCGCGCCGCGCGCCTGGACGCGGTCGAGGACCGGCTGGTGTTCGGCCGGCTCGACCTGGACGACGGCGCCACGCGCTACGTCGGACGCGTCGGGATCACCGACGACGAGCACCGGTCGCTCCTCACCGACTGGCGGGCACCGGCGGCGCAGGCCTTCTACCGCGCCACCGCGGTGCATCCCGACGGCGTGCGACGTCGTCGCCACCTCGTCACGACGGGCCGGACCGTCAGCGGCATCGAGGACGAGGTCCTCGACCTGGACGCCGTGCAGGACGGTCTCGAGGTCTCGACGCTGTCCGGCGAGGGGGCGCTCCTCGCGTCGCTCGCCGAGCGCCGGACCGGGCGGATGTCGGACATCGTGGCCACCATCCAGGGCGAGCAGGACCGCATCGTGCGCGACGACCTCGGCGGCGCCCTCGTCGTCCAGGGCGGCCCCGGCACCGGGAAGACCGCCGTCGCCCTGCACCGCGCGGCCTACCTGCTGTACGCCCACCGGCGCGTCCTGGAGCGTTCCGGCGTGCTGCTGGTCGGGCCGAGCCGCGCCTTCCTGCGCTACATAGACCAGGTGCTGCCCTCGCTCGGGGAGACGGGGGTGGTGGCGACCACCGTCGCCGAGCTGCTCCCCGGGCTGCGCGCCGAGGGCGTCGAGGAACCCGCGGTCGCCGAGCTCAAGGGTCGGCTCCTGTGGGGCGCCGCGGTCCGCCGGGCCGTGCGGGCCCGGGAGCGCGTGCCCGCCGCCGACGTCCCGGTCCGGCTCGACGGCGTGGACCTGGCCGTGCGGCGACGCGACGTACGCGAGGCGATCGCCCGCGCACGGCGTACGCGCAAGCCGCACAACGAGGCCCGGGCCACGTTCGTGCGCGAGATGCTGACCCGGCTGGTCGACCAGTACCGCACCCGCACCGACTCGGAGCTGTCCGAGCACGACGTCGCCGTGCTCACCGAGGACTTGCGCGCCGACCGCGACGTGCGGGTCGCGCTCAACATCGCCTGGTTCCCGCTCACCCCCGAGAAGCTCGTGTCCGACCTCTGGGCCAAGCCGCACCGGCTCGCCGAGGCCGCACCCCAGCTGACCGGGGCCGAGCGCGAGCTCCTGCGCCGGTCGGCCGACAGCGCGTGGACCGAGTCCGACGTGCCGATCCTCGACGAGGCGGCCGAGCTGCTCGGCGAGGACGACACCGTGGCACGCGCCGAGGCCCGCGCCGCCGAGGCGGAGCGCGCCGCCGAGCTGGCCTACGCCAAGCAGGTGCTGGACTCCACCGGGGCGGGCGGCGGCCTGGTCGACGCCGAAACCCTCGCGTCCCGGTTCGCCGACTCGGGGCCGGTGCTCACGACCGCCGAGCGCGCCGCCGCCGACCGGAGCTGGACCTACGGGCACGTGGTCGTCGACGAGGCGCAAGAGCTCAGCCCGATGGCGTGGCGCGCGCTGGTGCGTCGGGTGCCGACGCGGTCGATGACCATCGTGGGCGACGTCGCCCAGACCTCGTCCGTCGCCGGGACCCGGTCCTGGCGCGACGCCCTCGACCCCGTGCTGCGCGACGGGTGGCGGCTCGCCGAGCTCACTGTCAGCTACCGCACGCCTGCGACCGTCGCCGACGCCGCCCAGCGTTTCGCCGCAGCCGCCGGCCTGCCCGTCTCTCCGCTGACCGCGGCGCGAGACGTCCCCGCGGCCATGGCCGCGGTGCGCACCGACGACCTCCCGGGCGAGACCGCGCGCCGTGCCGCCGGGCTGGTCGCCCGGCACGTGGCGGCGGACGGTTCGGGCCGGGTCGCGGTCGTCGCGCCGGCCGACCGGCTGGCGCAGGTCCGCCGCGCCCTCGCCGAGGTGCTCGACGGCGTGGTGCAGGGCTCCTCGAGCCCCGTGGACGGCGAGTCCGTGGTGGTCCAGACGCCGCGCCAGGCGAAGGGCCTCGAGTTCGACGCGGTCGTGGTGGTCGAGCCCGCCGAGATCGCCGCCGTGCCGGGAGACCTGTACGTGGCGGTGACCCGCCCGACCCAGCAGCTCGTCCTGGTGCACTCCCTCGACCTGCCGCCGGGACTCGTGCACGAGGGATGAGACGCGTTTGTGGGCTCGGCACCTCCGGGCGCACCATAGGGGCGTGCTGCGCGCCCTTCTCCTCGAGAACATCCATCCCGACGCCGTCCAGATCCTGCGGGACGCCCAGATCGACGTCGAGGTCCGCTCCGGCGCCCTCGACGAGGACGAGCTGATCGAGGCACTCGCCGACGTCCAGATCCTCGGCATCCGCTCCAAGACCCAGGTCACCCGGCGCGTCCTGGAGTCGACGCCCGGGCTGCTCGCCGTCGGCACCTTCTCGATCGGCACGAACCAGATCGACCTGGACGCCGCGGCGTCCCACGGCGTGGCGGTCTTCAACGCGCCGTTCTCCAACACCCGGTCCGTGGTCGAGCTGGCCGTGTCGGAGATCATCGCGCTGACGCGGCGCCTGACGGTCCGGGACAAGGCGCTGCACGACGGCACCTGGGACAAGACCGCCGAGGGCTCCCACGAGGTGCGCGGCCGCACCCTCGGCATCATCGGCTACGGGAACATCGGCTCCCAGCTGTCCGTGCTCGCCGAGAACCTGGGCATGAACGTCGTGTTCTTCGACACGGCCGAGAAGCTCGCGCTGGGCAACGCCCGCCGGGTCGAGACGCTGGACGAGCTCCTGGGCCTGGCGGACGTGGTGACGATCCACGTGGACGGACGCAAGGGCAACGCCGGGCTCTTCGGCGACGACCTCTTCGCCCGGATGAAGCCGGGAGCGATCTTCCTGAACCTCTCGCGCGGCTTCGTCGTGGACGTGGACGCGCTGCGGGAGCACATCCTGTCGGGTCATCTCGGCGGTGCGGCGGTGGACGTCTTCCCGACCGAGCCGAAGAAGCGCGGCGACCACTTCGAGTCCCCGCTGCGCGGCCTCGCCAACGTCATCCTCACCCCGCACGTCGGCGGGTCGACCGAGGAGGCGCAGCAGTCGATCGGTCACTTCGTCGCCAAGAAGCTGCGCGACTACCTCTTCACGGGCTCGACGACCCTGTCGGTGAACCTGCCGAACCTCCAGCTCGAGCACACCGGCGTGGGGCGCATCGCGCTGCTCCACCGCAACGTGCCGGGCGTCCTGGCCGCCGTGAACCAGGTCTTCGCGGACCACGGCGCGAACATCGAGGCGCAGATGCTGGCCACCCGCGGCGAGCTCGGGTACGTGGTCACCGACATCTCCGACGTCACCCATCGGGGCGCGTCGTCCAAGCTGATGGAGATGGACACCACCGTCCGCCTGCGCATCCGGGACGCCTTCGACCGCCCCGAGTTCCCGCCGGGTCCCGCGGCCGGCTGACCACCGGCGGGCGTGCGGGGCGCAGGTCCGACGCCGGCACGACCACGGCCGGGTCGGCGTCCGGACCGCTCAGCCGGACTTGCGCCGGAACATGGGCTGGACCGGACCGCTCGTCTCCGAGCCGTGGACCGTCCCGGTGTTGCGGTCCCCGTCGGCCGTCGGGTGGTGCGAGGCGTTCTTCCGCTCGAGCGCCTCGCGGAAACGCTCCTTGGTCTCGTCGGCCACGGCCGACGTCTTCTTCTCGTGGGTCATGCCCACAGCATGCGCCCGACGGGGCGCGACCGCCAGACGATTTCCCGCGCCCGTTCAGGACCCGTCGGGCTCCTCGACGTCGGCGCGTGAGTCCCGTCCCGCCTGCTCGGCGTGCTCGGCACGCAACGACGTGATCGCCGACTCGAAGTCGTCCAGGGAGTCGAACGCCTGGTAGACCGAGGCGAACCGCAGGTAGGCCACCTCGTCGAGCTCCCGCAGCGGCCCGAGGATCGCGAGGCCGATCTCGTAGGCGTCGATCTCCGCGCTGCCCGAGGCGCGCAGCGCTTCCTCGACCCGCTGGGCCAGGAGCGCCAGGTCGTCGGAGCTCACGGGCCGACCCTGGCACGCCTTGCGCACCCCCGACACGACCTTGTCGCGGCTGAAGGGCTCGGTGACGCCCGAGCGCTTCACCACGGACAGGCTCGCCGTCTCGATCGTCGTGAACCGTCGCTGGCAGGCGGGGCACTGCCGCCGCCGACGGATCGAGGCGCCGTCGTCCGAGGTGCGTGAGTCCACGACCCGGGAGTCGGCGTGGCGGCAGAACGGGCAGTGCATCCGGGGTCTCCTGCTGTCGGGGCCGGGCCCGCGCCCGGCTGCCCGACGAAAGTATGCGCCCGGCGCCACCACGTGCAACACCACGCCCCTACTCGCGCGGGAGCACCACCAGCTGCCCCACGCGCAGCTCCGAGCTCCGCAGGCCGTTCAGATCGCGCAGGTCGGCCACGACGTCCCGCAGGTCCTGACCCGGACCGGCCACCTGCTCGGCGTACTGCCAGAGGGTCTCCCCCGGTGCGACCGTGTGGAGCTGGACCGGGACCGGCTCGTGCGGGCTCCCGGCCACCGCCGAGACACCCCAGAGCCCCAGGGGCGCCGCGAGCAGCAACGCCGCCAGGGCCAGCGCGAACCGGCCACGCGCGGTGAGCCGCAGGCCGTCGAGACCGAGCACTCCGTCGGCCGGCGCCGGGCCGGCCACTGTTGCCGCCATGGTTGTTCCTCCGTCGTCATGACCCGCTGCCTCGGCTCCGGGGAGCACGCGGTCCGGGTCCGTCGAACGTCTGTCCGTCATACAGGTGTTCGTCGAACACCTGTACCAGGTCTACCACGGGACGCCGACACGCGTCGAGAGATCTCGAACAGATGTTTGATGTCGGGGGCGATCTGTCCTAGGCTGGCTCCAGCGCGGGAGAGGATCCGCCCAGGTCGGAGGGCATTCGTCCGCGCGGGACGTTCGACGACGGGAGAGACGCATGACGACGCGAGGCGACACGGACGCCGCGACCGCAGGCACGCCCGAGCGCCGGCTGGCGTCGGTCTCGAACCTGTCCCCCGGTCCGGACCGGCTCACGGCACGGCAGCGCCGCGTGCTGGAGACGATCCGCGACTCGGTCGAGAGCCGCGGCTACCCGCCCACGATGCGCGAGATCGGCGAGGCCGTGGGACTGGCCAGCCCGTCGTCCGTCAAGCACCAGCTCACGACGCTGGAGCGCAAGGGCTACCTGCGCCGCGACCCGCACCGCCCCCGGGCGATGGAGGTCGTCGACCCCGACACCGGACGCACCGCGAGCACCGACGCTCCCCCCGCCGCTCCCACGCCGGACGGCGAGGGGTCCGAGACCCCGGCGCCGTCGTACGTCCCGCTGGTCGGCCGGATCGCCGCCGGCGGGCCGATCCTCGCCGAGCAGGTCGTCGAGGACGTCTTCCCGCTGCCGCGCCAGCTCGTCGGGGACGGCGAGCTGTTCCTGCTGAAGGTCGCGGGCGACTCGATGGTCGAGGCGGCGATCTGCGACGGCGACTGGGTCGTGGTGCGCCGCCAGAACGTCGCGGAGCAGGGCGAGATCGTGGCGGCGATGATCGACGGCGAGGCGACGGTCAAGACCTTCAAGCAGATCGACGGGCACACCTGGCTGCTGCCGCAGAACGACGCCTACTCCCCGATCGCCGGGGACGAGGCCCAGGTCCTCGGCCGGGTGGTGGCGGTCCTGCGGAGCCTGTGACCCTCAGAGCCCGAAGCGCCGCTGGACGGCCCGGACGTGGTCGGCCGAGGCCCGCAGGCCCTCCAGCTCCGCCTTGGAGAAGGGCGTGTCGACCGTGACGGTCGCCCCACGGGAGTCGACCAGCGTCGGCAGCGAGAGGCAGACGTCCCCGATGCCGTGGAAGTCCTGGATACGCGTGGAGACCGGCATGACGCGGTGCTCGTCGTTCAGCACCGCCTCGACGATGCGCGTCGCGGCCAGCCCCACCGCGTAATTCGTGGCACCCTTGCCGGCGATCACGCGATAGGCGGACTCGACCACCTCCCGGGCGATGCGTTCCCGTGCCACGTCGTCGAGCTCGGCCCGGCCCGGCAGGGCGTTCCACTCCAGGAGCGGCACCCCCGCGATCCGTGCCGAGCTCCACAGCGCGATCTCCGAGTCGCCGTGCTCGCCGGCGATGTACGCGTGCACGTTGCCCGTCGCGACACCGCAGTGGTCGGCCAGCGCCGCGCGCAGCCGCGAGGAGTCGAGCACGGTGCCCGACCCGAAGACCTGCTCGTGCGGCAGCCCGGAGAACTGCTGCGCGGCGTACGTGACGACGTCGACCGGGTTGGTGACCATGACGAACACCGCGTCCGGGGCGACCTCGACGAGCGCGGGCACGATCTTGCGGGTCAGGCCGATCGTGGCCTCGGCGAGGTCGAGCCGGGACTGGCCCGGCTTCTGCTTGGCGCCCGCGGTCACCACGACCACGTCGGCGTCCCGGCACACCTCGACGTCGTCGGAGCCGACGACCTCGGCCTGAGGGACGAACATGCCGCCGTGGCGAAGGTCGAGGACCTCGGCGTCGACCTTGGCGCGGTTGACGTCCATGAGGGCGACCGTCCTCGCCGTGCCGCGGGCGAGCGCGGTGAAGGCGAGGGTGGAGCCGACGGCCCCCGCACCGATGACGGCGAGCTTCGTGGTGCTGCGGGTCTTCTTCACGGGGCCCACGCTAGGCGGCGAGGCGACGCAGCGCAGCCCGAACCAGGTTCCCGTCGGTGGTCCGCCAGAACGGCGGCAACGAGCGTGTCAGGAACGATCCGTAGCGAGCGGTGACGAGCCGCGGGTCGAGCACGGCGACGACCCCGCGGTCGGTCGTCGACCGGATGAGTCGGCCCGCTCCCTGCGCCAGGAGCAGGGCCGCGTGCGTGGCGGCCACCTGCATGAACCCGTTGCCGCCCGCCTCCTCGACGGCACGCGCCCGCGCCGAGCGGACCGGGTCGTCGGGCCGCGGGAACGGGATGCGGTCGATGATGACGAGCCGGCACGCGTCCCCGGGGACGTCGACGCCCTGCCAGAGGGACAGCGTGCCGAACAGGCAGGTGCTCGGGTCGTCGGCGAACTCCCGCACCAGGGTGGGCAGCTGGTCGTCCCCCTGGCAGAGCACCGGCACGTCGAGCCGCTCCCGCATGGCTTCCGCCGCCGCCGTCGCGGCCCGGCGCGAGGAGAAGAGCCCGAGGGTGCGTCCGCCCGCGGCCTCGACCAGTCCGGCGATCTCGTCGAGCTGAGCCTCGGTGGTGGGTTCGCGGCCGGGGGCCGGCAGGTGCTTGGCGACGTAGCAGATGCCCTGGCCGGCGTAGTCGAAGGGGCTGCCGACGTCGATGCCGCGCCACTGCCCGCCGTCGCCGTCTCCGCCACCGGTCAGCCCGAGAGAACGCGCCACGGGGTCGAACGTGCCGCCGAGCTCCAGGGTCGCGGACGTCATCACGCCGGTGCGTTCGCCGAGCAGCTCGGAACCGATGAGCCCGGCCACGCCCAGGGGCGCCGCGTGGAGCCGTCCGACGCCGTCGCCCCAGGGTGCGTCGGCCGGCGGCCGCGAGCACCACAGCACGTCTCCCCCGGACTCCTCGGCGGTCATGCGTTCTGCCACGTCGAAGAGCTGCTGGACCGCGGACTGGGCCATCTTCACACCGGGGTCCGCGTCGGCGCCCTTCTCGGGGCGCAGGGCGGTGAGCAGGCTGCGGGCGGCGTCGCGCACGGCCGCCACCGACGTGCGGAGCTCGCCGGGCAGCCCCTGGGGGAACCGCTCGGCCGGCACCTCGGTCAGCAGCCGTGCCAGGTCCTGGGCCGCGGCGTCCAGCTCCTCGGTCTGCACTCCCCCGTGCCGCCGTGCCAGGCGCGCCGCGTTCTCGACGGTGCCGGCCGCGAGGTCGACGGTCGCGGCGGCCGTGATCCGGTCCGCGAGCTCGTGGGCCTCGTCGACCACCAGCGCACCGTGCTCCGGCAGGACGTTCGTGTTGCCGGCGGCCGCGATCCCGAGCATGGCGTGGTTCGTCACGACGACGTCGGCCTCCCGTGCGGTCAGGCGCGCCCGTTCGCCGAAGCACTCGGTGATGAGGGGGCACTTCTGCCCCAGGCACTCCAGGGAGGTGACCGAGACCTGGCGCCAGGCGCGGTCCGGGACGCCCGGCACCAGGTCGTCGCGGTCGCCGGTGTCGGTCTCCTCGGCCCAGGCGTGCAGCCGGCGGACGTGGTCGGCGAGACGTGCGCCGTCGGAGCCCCGGTCGCCCCCGGACGGGTGCTGCTCGGCGGCGGCGCCCTCACCGGGTCCGGGGTCGGCCGGGAGGTCGAAGAGCGTCGCCCCGTCGGTCGGGTACCCGCCGGCGACCTTGTGCCGGCACAGGTAGTTGTGCCACCCCTTGAGCAGCGCGACGCGGGGTGCGCGCGGCAGCCGGGGGCCGACGGCGTCGGCCACGAGGGGCAGGTCCCGGGTGACGACCTGGCGCTGCAGCGCGAGCGTCGCGGTGGACACGACGACGCGGTCGCCGGCGGCCACGGCGTGCCGGACGGCGGGCACCAGGTAGCCGAGCGACTTGCCCGTGCCGGTGCCCGCCTGGACGAGCAGGTGCCGTTCCGACTCGAACGCGGCAGCGACCTCCGCCGCCATCTGCCGCTGACCGTCCCGGGGCGTGCCGCCGAGCGCCTCGACGGCGACGTCGAGCAGCTCGTCGACCCCCGGGACCTGCGTCTCGTCGGCGTCCGCGGGGGTGCCCTCGGCGGGCGCTCGGGTCTGGGCGGGGGGTGGCGACGTCACCGGTCGATCCTACGGGCGCCGCCGTCGGGTCGACCGCCGGTCCACAGGTCTCAGACCGCGACGCGCGACAGCTCGGCCGCGAGCGCGGCGTCGACCCGGCCCTGCAGGCGGGTGCCCTCGGCGAGGTGCTCCTCGGTGGCGAGCTCGCCGTTCTCGTGGACCCGGTGGACGAGGTCGCCGCGCGAGTAGGGCACGACGACGTCGATCTCCACGGCGGGCCGCGGCAGCTCGGCGGCGACGAGCGCCTTGAGCTCCGCGACGCCCTCGCCGGAGTGCGCGGAGACCACGACGGTGCGGCGTTCGCGACGCTGGACGCGGCCCACGACCTCCGGGTCGGCGACGTCGGCCTTGTTGAGCACGACGACCTCGGGCACGTCCTCGACGCCGGGGATCTCGGCGAGCACCTCGCGCACGGCGTCGATCTGGCCCTCGGGGTCCGGGTGGGAGGCGTCGACGACGTGCAGCAGCAGCGCCGCGTCGCCCACCTCCTCCAGCGTGGACCGGAACGCCTCGACGAGCTGGTGGGGCAGGTGGCGCACGAACCCGACGGTGTCGGCCAGGGTGTACACGCGGCCGTCCTCGGTGCGGGCGCGGCGGACGGTCGGGTCGAGCGTGGCGAACAGCGCGTTCTCCACGAGCACGCCGGCGTCGGTCAGCGCGTTGAGCAGCGAGGACTTGCCGGCGTTGGTGTACCCGGCGATGGCGACGTTCGGGATGGCGTGCCGGCGCCGGTCGAGCCGCTTGGTCTCGCGGGACGGGGCCATGGCGGCGATCTCGCGGCGCAGCTTGGCCATCCGGTTGCGGATGCGCCGCCGGTCGAGTTCGATCTTGGTCTCGCCGGGCCCGCGGGACCCCATGCCGGCCCCTGCCCCGCCGACCTGCCCGCCGGCCTGGCGGGACATCGACTCGCCCCAGCCGCGCAGGCGGGGCAGCAGGTACTCGAGCTGGGCGAGCTCGACCTGCGCCTTGCCCTCCCGGGACTTGGCGTGCTGGGCGAAGATGTCGAGGATCAGGGCGGTGCGGTCGACCACCTTGACCTTGACGATGTCCTCGAGTCCACGGCGCTGGGAGGGCGCGAGCTCGGTGTCCACGACGACGGTGTCGGCCCCCGTGGCGGCGACGACGTCGGCGAGCTCGGCGGCCTTGCCCGAGCCGAGGAACGTGCCGGGGTCGGGCTTGGCACGCTTCTGCAGGAGCCCGTCGAGCACCTGGGAACCGGCGGTCTCGGCCAGCGCCGCGAGCTCGCGCAGCGACACCTCGGCCTCGCGCGCGGCGTGCTCGCCACCGGGGTACAGACCGACGAGCACGACCTTCTCGAGGCGCAGCTGGCGGTACTCGACCTCGGTGACGTCGTCGAGCTCGGTCGACAGGCCGGCGACGCGCCGCAGGGCGCTGCGCTCGGCCAGGTCGAGCTGGTCGCCGTCGTGGGCGGTGTGCACGGTGGCGCCCTCGGACCGCGCGGTCCCGGCCCGGGCGAGGACCCGCGCGACGACGTCGTTCGCGATGGCCTGGGCGTCGCGCGCGGCGGGTTCGTCCGGCGTGGCGGCGGCAGGCGTGGCGGGATGCTCGGGGTCGGTCGGGATGTGGGTCAAGTCGGTCCTCTCGGTGGCGTGCTCGGTACAACAAGGATCCCACGCGGTTTCGTCCCGCCGAAGCCAATTACGATGCCCGGTGTGAGCGACCACTACTTCACGGCCGACCCGGCGTCCGACGCCGAGCGCCGCGTCCTCGGCGTCCGCCTGGGCGGGCAGGACCTGGACGTGGAGGTCGCCGGCGGCGTCTTCTCTCCCGGCGGTGTCGACAAGGGCACCCGGATCCTCCTGGACGAGGTGCCGGGACCGCCGTCGGGCGACCTGCTGGACCTCGGCTGCGGGTGGGGGCCGGTGGCCCTGACCATGGCGCTGGCGAACCCGGCGGCGACCGTCTGGGCGGTGGACGTCAACGCTCGCGCCCTGGACCTGGTGCGACGCAACGCCGAACGCCTCGGTGTCGCGGACCGGGTGCGGGCCGTCACGCCCGACGGGGTGCCCGACGCCGTCACCTTCGCCGCGCTGTGGTCCAACCCGCCGATCCGGGTGGGCAAGTCCGTGCTGCACGAGATGCTGCGCACGTGGTTGCCCCGGATCGCCCCGGGCGGTGCACCGGGCGGCGCCTGGATGGTGGTCCAGAAGAACCTGGGGTCGGACTCCCTGGCCCGCTGGATCGAGACCGAGCTCGGCCTGGTCACCCGCCGCGCGACGTCGTCGAAGGGCTTCCGGGTGCTGCACACCACCCGCTGAGGGTCAGCCGGCGAACGCCGGGTACCCGGCCGACTCGGCCTCGCTCCCCCAGGTGCTGCTCGCCCACCGCGCCGCCGCGGCGCAGGTGCCGGCGAGCACGGGCGTGACCGGGCGCAGGTTCACCGCGGCCCACCGCCACCGCGAGGTCATGAGCTGCCGGTACGACGGTGACCGGCCTGGCGGGCCGACGTGCTCCCGTCCGGCGAGAGTGCTGTCCAGGAGCCACCCGGTCATCGCCAGGACGTAGCCCGCGCACGCCGTGGCGACCTCGCGGTGCCAGTCCAGGCCGGCCAGGAGTCCGGGAGCGGTCTGCTCGAGGCCGGTGGTGAACTCGGCCAGGAGGGTGTCGGTGAGGCCCGCGGGCGGGTCGAACACGCACCAGCACGTCGCGAACGGCAGCATCGTGTAGGCGGCGACGAACGCGGGCGGCTGCACGACGGTGCCCTCGAGGTCGAGGAACCACCAGCCGTCCGGCCGCAGGACGGCGTTGTCGGGGCAGGCGTCCGACGGCGCGAGCACCGCGCGGTCCGCGTCCTCGAACCGCCGGGCGACCCGGCGCGCCTCGGCCAGCAGCCCGGCCGTGTCGCCGCCCGGCACCAGGTCGGCCAGCCGCTCGGCGCCGCGGGTCAGGTCGTCGAGGATCACCCACGGTTGCTCGCCCCGCAGCGCGCCGGCGTCGTGGACACGGGCGCGCCCGTCGCCGGCGAGGCGGCCCAGCTCGCGGGCCCAGGAGGCCGCCCCGGTCCAGGCCGCGGCGCGGTCGTCGCCCAGGAGCAGGTCGGCCAGGGTCGGCGGGTCGCCCAGGTCGGTCATGACGAGCAGCCGTTGCGCGTCGTCGCGGGCGATGAGGTCCGGGGTGCGGCCGAGCAGCGTCAGCCCCGCCACCTCGCGGGCGTACCCGCCGTCGTCGTGCCCGCCGAACTGCTTGACGACGACCGTGCCGGAGCCCCGGCGGCAGCGCAGGACCGTCGACCGGGCCGACCCGCCCAGGTCCGTCGGGTCGCCCAGCTCGGCCCCGAGGAGCGCGGAGGCGGCCCGCGCGACCGCGGAGACGTCGTCGGCCGGGGTCACGCCAGGTCGACGTCGCCGCTGAAGACGAGCTCGGCCGGACCGGCGAGCTCGACGTGCCCGCCGTGCAGCACGCGCACGCGGACCTCGCCGCCGGGCACCTCGACGAACCAGGTGGACGGCACCCCGTGCGGGTCGTCGACGCCGTGCGCGGCCCAGGTCCGCACCGCGAGCGCCGCGGCGCACGCACCGGTCCCGCAGGACTGCGTCTCGCCCACGCCGCGCTCGTGCACCCGCATCCGCAGCCGCCCGACGGGCCGACCGTCGGGGCCCTCCTCCTCGCCGAGCGGGACGACGACCTCGACGTTGGTCCCGGCGGGCGGGACGGGTTCCACCTCGGGGGCACGGGTGAGGTCGACGGCGGCGAGCTCGTCGAGGCGCGGCACGGCGACGACGGTGTGCGGGTTGCCGAGGTCGAGGCTCAGCGCGGGACGCGGCGCGTCCCAGCCGGTGGCGAGCACGACGGCGTCGGCGCCGGCGTCGGCCGCCTCCTGGCCGCCGGTCAGGCGCCACGGCCCCATGTCGACGGCGTACCAGCCGTCCGGCTCCTTGCGCACGCGCTTGACGCCGCCGCGGGTGCCGAGCGCGAGCTCGCGGCCGTCGGACAGGTCGACGAGCCCGAGGCTCTCGGCGAACGCGGCGAACACCCGGACCCCGTTGCCGCACATCTCGGCGATGCTGCCGTCGCCGTTGCGGTAGTCCATGAACCAGATCGCCTCCGGCTCCTCGGCCAGCACGGCGTCCGCGACCTGCTCGCCGGATCGTGCGACGGCGGCGGTCGGCGCGAGCCGGATGACGCCGTCGGCCCCGATGCCGCTGCGCCGGTCGGCGAGGTGGCGCACCTGCTCGGCGGTGAGGTCGAGGTCGCCGCGGGTGTCGGCGACCAGGACGAAGTCGTTGCGGGTGCCGTGGCCCTTGGTGAAGCGCAGCGTCATGAGCCCAGACTACGGCGCACGAGACCCTCGCCCGGCGCCGGCAGCTCGCCCGCCTGCGCGGCGCGCACGACGGCGAGCGCCTCGTCGACCAGCGCGGGCGACCCGGCGTCGAGCCACTGCACGCGCGGGTCGCGGCCGAACCAGCCCATCTGCTTGCGGGCCAGGCGCCGGGTGTTCGCCACGACGGCGTCGCGTGCCGCGGTCTCGGTGAGGTCCCCGGCGAACCAGCGCAGCAGCTCGGCGTAGCCGACGGCGCGCGCGGCGGTGGCGCCCAGGCCCGCGCCGGTCCCGCCCTGCTCGGGCGAGGCGAGCCGGCGCACCTCGTCGACGAGACCGGCGTCCCACATCCGCTCGACCCGTGCGGCGACACGGGCGTCGAGGGTCTCCCGGTCGCAGTCGAGCCCGATCTGGACCGCCGGGCGCACGTACTCCTGACGGGGCAGGTTGGCGGTGTAGGGGCGCCCGGTGAGCTCGACGACCTCCAGGGCGCGCACCAGCCGGCGGGTGTTCTCCGGGCCGATGCTCGCGGCGGCGGCGGGGTCGACGCGGTCGAGCTCGGCGTACAGCGCCGCGCGCCCCTCCGTCTGCGCCCGGGCCTCGAGGCGGGCCCGCACCTGCGGGTCGGTGCCGGGGAAGTTCATCTCGTCCAGCAGGGCACGCACGTAGAGGCCGGAGCCGCCGACGACGACGGCCCGCGCGCCGCGAGCGGCGATCGCGTCGAGGTCGGACCGGGCCGCCGTCTGGTACCGCGCGACGGAGGCGTCCTGGGTGGGTTCGAGCACGTCGAGCTGGTGGTGGGCGATCCCGCGGCGCTCGTGCGGCGGGACCTTGGCCGTGCCGACGTCCATGCCGCGGTAGAGCTGGAATGCGTCGGCGCCCACGACCTCGGCGGGCGCCTCGCCGGCCGGGCCGGCACCACCTGGCGAGAGCGCCTCGGCCAGGTCGAGGGCGAGGTCCGACTTGCCGGTGGCGGTGGGTCCTACGACGGCGACGATCACGGCCCCTACGGTACGACGGCCGTTCGCCCGCGGCGGCTACAGTGCGCGGGTGCTGCTGCTGACCGTGCTCGCCGTGAGCCTGCTGTCCGGGCTGGTCCCGGTCATCAGCGTCGAGGTGTACCTCGGCGGCGTCGCGGCCGTGACCGACGTCGCCTCCGACCCGCTGCTGCTGGCCGCGGTGGCGGCGGTGGCCGCCGTCGGGCAGACGGTCGCGAAGGTCGTCTGGTACCTGGGCGCGGCCCGTTCGATGGAGACGGCGTGGGTGCAGCGCAAGCTGGCGGACCCGCGGCGGCGGGCGTCGTTCGAGCGCTGGCAGTCCCGCATCGCCGGGCGGCACGGGCTGTCCGCCCTGGTGCTGCTCGCGTCGGGGTCGGTGGGGTTCCCGCCGCTGATGATCCTGGCGGTGGTCGCGGGCTCCCTGCGCGTCCCCCTGGCGGTGTTCGTCCCGACGGTACTGGTGGGCCGCGCGATCCGGTTCTGGGCGCTCCTGGCGGGCGTGGGATGGTTCGCGGTCGGCGGCTGAGGCTCAGCCGTCCCAGACCGTGATCGTGTAGCGCCCGGGCAGGTGGTCGCCGTGCGCCTCGACGTCCTCGGTGCGGGAACGCCACCCGCCCCGGGCGGCGAGCTCGCGCACGACGGCGGACACGGCCGGGGTGCAGGCGTCGCCGGCGTGCGGGTCGCCGGGAACCCCGCCGGCGACGACGATGGCGCCCCGCCCCGCCAGGTCCGCGACCGCACGCTCGAGGGCCTCCTGGTCGTCGTCGGCCAGCTCGACGGTCCCGGCGGCGGCCGCCGTCCGCGCGCCGTGCGCCTCGGCGAGCAGCAGCGCGGCGACGGAGACTGCTGTGCCCGCCGCCGGGCCGCCCGGTGCGGACCAGGCGTCGTCGGCGAGCAGCGGCACCCACCGGTCGGCGATCCCGGCGCCCGCCAGGTTCGGCCGCCCGTCGCGACGCGAGCGGTCCGGCGCCGGACCGAGGACGCCCCACCCGGCACCGGCGTCGACGGCGCGCAGGGCGGCGAGGACGACGGTGCGCACGGCGTCGGCGGGACCGGTGCGGGCACCGGTGGTCGGTACGAGCAGGACGGTGGCGGGCAGGACGACGGCGCGGACGGGCACGGCGCCCAACGTACCCGGACGTGTAGCGTGGGTCGCGTGAGGTTCTTCGGTTCCCGTCGACCGACCCGGTCGCACACGGTGCCCCCGGTCGAGGCCGACACGGACCGGCTCCGCGCGGACGTCGAGAACGTCCTCCTCGCGGGCCCGGTCGGCGACGCGGCGGGCGCGGTCCCCGTCCCCGTCACCCGCGAACGCGTCTCCGCCTGGCTCGACGCCGGCGGTTTCACGTACTTCGTGGACACCGACGGCGATCTCGGCGGGATCTGGCACGGGCGGGTCTTCTACTTCCTCGTCCTCGGCGACGACGGTCAGGTGCTGCAGGTGCGCGGTCAGTGGCACCGGCAGGCGACGATCGAACGGCTCGGCGACATCCTCGAGATCTGCAACGCCTGGAACGCCGACCGCATCTGGCCCAAGACGTACACCCGGGTGCGCGACGACGGCGCGGTGGTGGTGTGCGCCGAGGTGACCGTGGGCGTGGAGCACGGCGCGAGCGACGACCAGCTCGGCCAGCTGCTCGAGTGCGGGCTGTCGACGGGCGCGATGTTCTTCGAGCACCTGGACGCCGCGTTCCCGGACCCCCTGGGGGCGGCGCCGTGACCGGTCCGCTGCGCCGCGCCACCGCGGCGGTGCTGCAGGCGGCCCGTCGGCGCGGGCGGCCCGAGGCCGTGGCGCGCCCCGAGCTGCCCGCACCCGTGACGACCGCCCGCATCGGCCAGGACCTGTCGCGCCGCGGCTACCGGTTCCGCACGGACGACGACGGCGACATCACCGGCACCTGGGACGGCAACCGGTTCTGGTTCCTGCTGCTCGGCGACGACGAGGAGATCCTGCAGGTCCGCGGACGCTGGGCGGGTTCCGTGCCCGAGTCGGCGCGCAGCGCGGTGCTGCAGGCCTGCAACGACTGGAACCGCGAGCGGATCTGGCCCAAGGTCTACACCCGCGAGGAGGGGGACGCCCTCGCGCTGTACGCGGAGGTGTCGGTGGACCTCGAGCACGGCGCCACCGACGGCCAGCTCGCCGAGGCCGTGTCGTGCGGCCTGGTCACCGCGTCGCAGTTCTTCGGCAGCGTCGGCCCGCTGACCGACCCCGACCGGCCGGCCTGAGCGGCTCAGCGCCGCAGGGTCGGCATCCCGAGCGTGACCGGGCCGCCCGGCTGCGCGCTCCCGCCGTGGGAGTGGCCGTCGTCGCCGGCACCGAGGCGCGTGAGCTCGCGCCGGGCCCACGCGTCGCCCGAGCGGGTGCGTCGCACCGCGAAGCTGCCGCCGGTCAGCGCCGAGTCGGCGATGAGGTGGTGCGGGGCGGCGCGGGTGACGTCGACCGTGACCATGTCGCCCGGTCGCGGCAGCCGCGGGTCCAGCGCGGCCACGTCGGCCAGCCGCGGGTCCTGCGGTGACTCCGGGGCGTCGGCGAGGGTCACGCCGTCGGGCAGCACGCCGGTCGGCAGCGCGAGGTGCACGAGCCGGTTGTCGGGGGCCCGCCCGGACAAGCGGTGGCTGGCCCCGTCCTTCTTGCCCGAGCCCTCCGAGACCAGCACCTCGAGGGTCCGTCCGTCCTGCCGCGCGGACTCCTCGGCGCTGATGCGTTCCTGCAGCGCGAGCAGCCGCTCGAAGCGCTCCTGGACGACCTCCTTGGGCAGCTGGCCGTCCATGGTCGCCGCGGGCGTGCCCGGCCGCGGCGAGTACTGGAACATGAACGCCGAGGAGAACCGCGAGGCCTCGACCACGCGAAGCGTCTCGGCGAAGTCCTCCTCGGTCTCGCCCGGGAAGCCCACGATGATGTCGGTGGTGATCGCGGCGTCCGGCATCGCGGCGCGCACCCGGTCGAGGATCCCGAGGAACTTCGCGGACCGGTAGCTGCGGCGCATCGCGCGCAGCACGCGGTCCGAGCCCGACTGCAGCGGCATGTGCAGCTGGGGCATCACGTTCGGGGTCTCGGCCATCGCCTCGATGACGTCGTCGGTGAACGCCGCCGGGTGCGGGGACGTGAAGCGCACGCGCTCCAAGCCCTCGATCCGCCCGCAGGCGCGCAGGAGCTTCGCGAACGCCCCGCGGTCGCCGAACTCGACGCCGTAGCTGTTGACGTTCTGGCCCAGCAGCGTCACCTCGACGGCCCCGGCGTCCACCAGCGCCTGCACCTCGGCGAGGATCTCGCCGGGGCGCCGGTCGCGCTCCTTGCCGCGCAGGTGGGGCACGATGCAGAACGTGCACGTGTTGTTGCACCCCACGGAGATCGACACCCACCCCGCGTAGACCGACTCGCGGCGGGTGGGCAGCGTGGAGGGGAAGACCTGCAGCGACTCGGCGATCTCGACCTCGGCCGCCTCGTTGTGCCGGGCCCGCTCCAGCAGCACCGGCAGCGCGTCGAGGTTGTGGGTGCCGAAGACGACGTCGACCCACGGCGCCTTGTCCACGATCTCGCCACGGTCCTTCTGGGCCAGGCAGCCGCCCACGGCGATCTGCATACCCGGCCGGTCGGCCTTGACGCTCGCGAGCTGGCCCAGGTTGCCGTAGAGGCGCGTGGCGGCGTTCTCGCGCACGGCACAGGTGTTGATGACGACCACGTCGGCTCTATCGGCGGCGTCGTCCTCGGCCGAGGCGCGGACGTAGCCGGCCTGCTCGAGCAGCCCGGCCATGTGCTCCGAGTCGTGGACGTTCATCTGGCAACCGAGCGTGCGCACGGTGTAGGAGCGCCCTGCCGCCCCGTCCCGGGGCACGGGCCGCTCCTGGGCGGGCGAGACGTCGGCGGTGGGGGTAGGCATGGTCGTGGACATCGCCTTCTAGGGTACGGTGCACCGCGCGCCGCGTCGGGCGGGGACAAGTCCCCGATGTCCGGGCGTACCGGGCAGTCGTTATCGAACCGTTGCGGAGGCCGGGGCGTCGGTGCCACGAACGTAACAATCGAGTGGTTAGGTTCACAGAATGGACAACAGCGGATCGAGCACGACGCCCGGCTCCCACCTGGGTGCTCCGCTCGTCGAGCTCGAGGGAGTCAACAAGCACTTCGGGGACCTGCACGTGCTGCAGGAGATCGAGCTGACGGTGCGCCGCGGCGAGGTGCTGGTCGTCATCGGGCCGTCCGGATCCGGCAAGTCGACCTTGTGCCGTGCCATCAACCGGCTCGAGACCATCGACGAGGGCGAGATCCGGATCGACGGCGAGCCGCTGCCCGCCGAGGGTCGCGACCTGGCCCGGCTCCGCGCGGACGTCGGCATGGTCTTCCAGGCGTTCAACCTCTTCGCGCACAAGACCGTGCTGGACAACGTCACGCTCGGTCCGCGCAAGGTCCGCAAGCTGTCGAAGTCCGACGCCGAGACCGAGGCCCTCGAGCTGCTCGACCGCGTAGGCGTCAAGAACCAGGCGGCCAAGTTCCCCGCACAGCTCTCCGGCGGTCAGCAACAGCGCGTCGCCATCGCCCGGTCCCTGGCGATGCACCCGAAGGTGATGCTCTTCGACGAGCCCACCTCCGCGCTCGACCCCGAGATGATCAACGAGGTCCTGGACTCCATGGTCCGGCTCGCCCAGGAGGGCATGACGATGATCGTCGTCACCCACGAGATGGGGTTCGCCCGCAAGGCGGCCGACCGCGTCGTCTTCATGGCCGACGGCCAGATCGTCGAGCAGGACACCCCCGAGGAGTTCTTCACGAACCCGAAGAGCGACCGTGCGAAGGACTTCCTGTCGAAGATCCTCGCCCACTGACCTGACAGTTCTAGTTCGCACGACGAAGGGAACGACCATGCGACGCACACGCATCACCGGAGCGATCGCCCTGGCGGCGACCGCAGCGCTCGCGCTCGCCGCCTGCTCGGACGACTCCGGCAGCGGAGACACCGGCGGCGACACGGGCGGCGAGGCCGAGGGCGGCGACTCCGTCACCATCGGCATCAAGTACGACCAGCCCGGACTCGGGTTCATGGACGGCGACACCCCGACCGGGTTCGACGTCGAGGTCGCCAAGTACGTGGCCGGCGAGCTCGGCTACTCCGAGGACCAGATCGAGTGGATGGAGTCCCCGTCCGCACAGCGCGAGACGCTGCTGTCCACCGGACAGGTCGACATGATCTTCGCGACCTACTCCATCACCGACGAGCGCCGCGAGCAGGTCTCCTTCGCGGGCCCGTACTTCGTGGCCGGTCAGGACCTCCTGGTCGCCGCGGACAACACCGACATCACGGGGCCCGACACCCTGGACGGCAAGAACCTGTGCTCCGTCACCGGGTCGACGTCCGCCCAGCGCATCAAGGACGAGTACTCCGAGGGCGTGAACCTGCTCGAGCAGCCGGGCTACGCCGAGTGCGTCACCGCCCTGACCTCCGGGCAGGTCGACGCCGTGACCACCGACGACATCATCCTGGCCGGCCTCGGCGCCCTGCCGGAGAACGCCGGCCAGGTCAAGGTCGTCGGCAACACCTTCTCCGAGGAGCTCTACGGGGTCGGGATCCCGCAGGACTCCGATCAGTGCGAGGCGATCAACGAGGCCATCACCAAGATGGTCGACGACGGGGCCTGGCAGGAGGCGCTCGACGCCGCGACGGAAGGCACGGGCTACACGCCGAACGCCGACCTCAACCCGCCGGAGTACGAGCCCTGCGACATGTGACGCAGCGGTGAACCCCGCCCGGGCCCGCCGCGCGGCGGGCCCGGGCGCCACCTCGGTGGTCGTCGCGACCCGACCCTGACCACCGCACGACCATCGAAGGAGCGTTCTGCGCGTGCAGGAGTACCTCGACATCGTCCGCGAGTACGACGTGCTCGGCGCGTTCTGGGTGAACATCCAGCTCGCGTTCTGGGCGGCGTTGTTCTCGCTGGTGCTGGGCTCGATCCTGGCGCTGTTCCGCATCTCGCCGATCCCCAGCCTGCAGTGGGCCGGTTCCGCCTACGTGACCGTCTTCCGGAACATGCCGCTGACGATCATCATGGTCTTCATGGTGCTCGGCGCCTGGGGGCAGCTCGAGTTCTCGCTGGCGACCGACTTCGACACGAACTTCTTCTGGCTGGCCGTCGTCGGGCTGACCATCTACCACGCCGCGTTCGTGTGCGAGGCGATCCGCTCCGGCGTCAACACCGTGCCCGTCGGCCAGGCGGAGGCAGCGCGCTCCATCGGCCTGCCGTTCGTCGCGGCGGCGCGCCTGGTCATCCTGCCCCAGGCCTTCCGCGGCGCCATCGCTCCCCTGGGCAACGTGCTCATCGCCCTCATCAAGAACACCACGGTGGCCGCGGCAGCGTCGGTGGCCACCGAGACCTCGTCGGTGATGCGCACGATGATCGAGTTCCGCCCGGACTACATCTACGCCATCTTCTTCACCTTCGCGATCGGCTACGTGATCCTCGTGACCCCTGTCGGGCTGCTGTCCACGTCCCTCTCCCGCAAGCTGGCGGTGGCGCGATGAAGGTCGAGAAGACAGTCCTGTTCGACGCCCCCGGGCCGCGGGCGCGGCGTCGCATCCTCCTGGGCAACATCGTCGGCGCGATCGTCGTCGCCGGGCTCGCCGCCGTCGTGCTGGTCCGCCTGGGCGAGCAGGGTCAGCTCGAGCCCTCGCTGTGGCTCAACGCCGTCGACGCCGACGCCTGGGCCTACTACTACTGGCCCGGCTTCCTCGCGACCATCCGCGCGGCCGCCGTCGCGATCGTCGGGGCCATGATCTTCGGTCTGGTCTTCGGCGTCGGGCGGCTCTCCTCACGGCTGCTGGTCCGCACGGTGTGCGGGGCGGTCGTGGAGTTCTTCCGCGCCGTGCCCGTGCTGCTCATGATGGTCTTCTTCTGGCTGCTCTTCGCGAACGCCGGTCTGCCGTCGTCCTCCTACTGGGGTGTAGTCGTCGCGCTGATCCTCTACAACGGCTCGGTCGTGGCGGAGCTCGTGCGCTCCGGCGTCCACGGTCTGCCCTCCGGGCAGCGGGAGGCCGGCCTGTCGATCGGCCTGACGCGAGGTCAGTCGCTGCGATCCGTCGAGGTCCCGCAGGCGCTCATCGCGATGCTTCCGGCGCTGATGTCCCAGCTCGTGGTCGTGCTCAAGGACTCCGCGCTCGGCGCGATCATCTCCTACCCCGAGCTGCTGCAGAGCGCCCGACGTCTCGGGTCCGGCAACAGCAACATCCTGCAGACCCTCACCGTGGCGGCGGTGCTCTTCATCGTCATCAACTGGAGCCTGACCAAGCTCGCCGAGCGGCTGGGCCGCTCGCTCAAGCGCACGTCCGGGCGCACGGGGACGACGGCCGCGGGGGCCGGTGTCGCAGCCGTCGGCGTGAGTGCGGCCGGCGGGACCGACGGTGACACCGGCGACGCCGGCGACGCCGGCGAGGGCGGCAGTGGCGGAGGCGACGGCACCTGACGACGGCACGGCGCGCCTGACCGTCCGGGACCTCGTTCACCACAGGGCTTGGTCACGGCACGTCGATGACGACGCTGCCGATCTTGCGGCCCGCGTCGACGTACCGGTGCGCGGCGACGACGTCGTCCAGCGGACAGCGCCGGTCGACGACGGGGACGAGGCTGCCGGCGGCGATCAGGTCGTGCAGCGTGCGCCGTGCCCGCACCTCGGGTGGCGGGACCGGGAACCGGACCCGTACGCCCGGCAGGGCGGCGAGCAGGACGTTGACGCCGCCGGGGCCGGGTTCGGACGAGGCGAACAGGCCGTCCGGTCCCAGCAACCGCCGGCACCGGGCGAACGAGCTCTTGCCGACGGCGTCGGCGATCGCGTCGAACCGGGCCTCGTCCCGGGTGAAGTCGACCTCGTCGCGCGCGATCACGCGGGCCGCTCCGAGCGAGCGCAGCAGGTCGGTGTGCGCGGCGTCGCACACCGCGGTGACGACGGCTCCTCGGGCGGCGGCGAGCTGGACGGTGGCGCTGCCGATCGCTCCGGTGGCTCCGTGCACCAGGACCCGCGTCCCGGCCCCGATGCGGAGGCGGTCGCAGAACGCCAGCGCGTAGTGCGGCCCCTCCGTGAGTCCGACGACGTCCGTGAAGGACAGATGCTCGGGGATCGCCTCGATCCAGCCGTCGGCGGGCACCGCCATCAGCTGGGCATGAGCGCCGAAGCGGCCCTCCAGGTAGCCGTAGACGCGCTCGCCGACGTCGCGGTCGCTCACCCCGTCACCGACCGCCTCGACGACCCCGGCGTACTCGCACCCGAGCACTCGTGCCCGCGGGCGGGGGATGCCGTACACGGGTCGGGCGAGCCAGGGACGGCCGGCGCGGTACGCCGTGTCGGTGCGGTTGACGGTGGTGGCGCGGACGCGGACGAGAACCTCGTGGGCAGCGAGAGTCGGTTCCGGAACCTCGCGCACCGAGACGACCTCGGGGGGACCGTAGCGGTCACGGACGGCAGCACGCACGGGTCCTCCTCACGGTCCCGGGTCGCGACCAGACTGGCAGAGCCGACCGCGCCGACGCCACCGGGCGCGGGGGTGAGAGAGATCAGTCGGCCAGGTAGAGATCGTCGTCGACGGAGTCCTCGCCCTCGGCGGCCAGGGCGTCCTTGACCGCGGCGAAGGCGACGGACGGGTTGTGGCCCTTGCGGCTCAGCGCCCCGACGGCCCGGCGCACCCGCTTGTCGCGGTCGAGCCCGCGGGTCCGTGCCACGTGCTTGCGGGCGAGCTCCGCGGCGGCGCGAGCCTCGTCGTCACCGTCGATCTGCTCCAGCGCGCCGGCGGCGACGTCATGGTCGACGCCACGGCGGTGCAGCTCGGCGGAGATCGCGCGCCTCGCCTGGCCGCGCTCGTGGTGCCGGGTACGCACGATCGTCTCGGCGTAGGAGGCGTCGTCGACCAGACCGACCTCCTCGAAGCGGTCGAGCACCGCCTGGGCGACCTCCTCGGGGTGGCCCTTGCGGGCAAGGGACCGCGCGATCTCGGCCCGGCTCTTGGGTGCGGTCGTGAGGATGCGCAGCACCGCCTCCCTCGTCAGCTCGGTCGCCTCCGCCGTCGTCAGCTCCCCGGCCTCCAGCCGCTCGACGACCGTCGGACGGCCGCGACGCTTCCCCACGCCGCGACCGTCCGAGCCGGCCGTCCGTCCTGCGGGGCTCAGAAGGGCTGCTCCTTCTTCGCCTTGGTCGTGCGCGCTGTCCTGGTGGTGCGCTTGGCGGCGACGTCATCGGCGGCAGGCACGGCGTCCGCCGTGGTCTCCGCGTCCTCGCCCTCGGCCGGCGCGTCGACCTGGGCCCCGACGCCGAGCTTCTCCTTGATCTTCTTCTCCAGCTCGTTGGCCAGGTCGGGGTTGTCACGCAGGAACGCGCGGGCGTTCTCCTTGCCCTGGCCGAGCTGGTCGCCGCCGTAGGTGAACCACGAGCCCGACTTGCGCACGAACCCGTGCTCGACACCCATGTCGATCAGGCCGCCCTCGCGGGAGATACCGACGCCGTACAGGATGTCGAACTCGGCCTGCTTGAACGGCGGGGCCATCTTGTTCTTGACGACCTTGACCCGCGTCCGGTTGCCGACCGAGTCGGTGCCCTCCTTGAGCGTCTCGATCCGGCGGATGTCCATGCGCACCGAGGCGTAGAACTTCAGGGCCTTGCCGCCCGTGGTCGTCTCGGGGCTGTTGTGGACCATGACACCGTCCACGAAGTAGTTGTGGTTGCCCTCCACCTCGATGTCGAACCGGTGCGTCGACCGCGTCTGCGGCTTGACGTGGATGTCCAGGACCCGCGACGGCACCGGGACGCTGCGCGGCTCCACGAACTCGGGCGTCACGTCGAACCGGTCACGGAATCGGGGCAGCAGCTTGTACTGCATCGAGGGGTGGACGTACGGGGCGACGATCTCCTGCAGCCGGGCGGTACCGGCTGTCGTGAGCTGCAGGACCCACTGCTGCTTCGCACCGCGCTGTCGGAGGGAGCACTCGACGCCGTGGACGTCGCGCAGGTAGTCGGCCAGACGTTCCCGCGATGCCGGGCTCATGGCGTCGACGCAGGCCTCGGCACGGCCCGAACCCCCGGCGGTACGCTCCTGCAGCCCCTTCGACCGCGGCTGGAAGCTGAAGTCGTCCATGTACCAGACGGCCAGGGCGAGCGGGGTCAGCGCCTTGAGGTAGTCCTCGGTGATGTGCTTCTTGCCGTCACCGAAGTAGACGACGTCGTGCAGCTCCGACAGCTCCGGCAGCGGACGCAGGTCAACGTGCACGGAACCGTTCGGCCGCTCCGTGCGGGACTGCCCGACATTGCCGAGCATCGACGCCTTCCAGTCGACGTACTCGACCTGCTTCGGCCCGTGGCCCATGCGGAAGCGGACCCCACGGCGGCCGCGGCGGTTCGGCGAGAGGTTCGCGTCACCGAGCAGCCCACCGAGCACCATCTGCCACTGCTGGTCGGAGAGCAGCACGTCCTCGGCGACCATCACGCGGTCCCCGGCGATCAGCTCGCCGGCCTCACGCCAGCCACCCGGGGTACGGATCAGGTGGTTGTCGGTCGCGGCGAACTGCGCGCGGCCGTTCTTGCTCGACTTCTCGACCGTGAACTGCAGGAAGCGGTCCGTCGGCCCGTTGTCGAACCAGTTGACGATCTTGCGAGGAACGGTCTGCCCCGACTCCGGGTCGTAGGACATGACCTCGACCGGCATCTTCTGGTTGACGATCTTGCCGATCTTCTCCGTCGTCCCGTCGGCCAGCTGGACGCGGGTGGAGTAGTGGAAGCAGCCGAAGAACACGCCGATCTTCTCGCGGAGCTGGTTGATGAAGATCGCCGTGGTGCCCGAGGTGCTCAGGGCACCGGCGATCTTGCGCAGCGCCTGCGACATGAGGCGGGCCTGGAGGCCGACGTGGCTGTCGCCCATCTCGCCCTCGATCTCCGCCTTCGGCACCAGCGCGGCGACCGAGTCGATGACGATGATGTCGAGCGCCCCGGAGCGGATCAGCATGTCCGCGATCTCCAGGGCCTGCTCCCCGGTGTCCGGCTGGGAGACGAGCAGCGCGTCGGTGTCGACGCCCAGCTTCTTGGCGTACTCGGGGTCCAGGGCGTGCTCGGCGTCGACGAACGCCGCGATGCCGCCGTTCTTCTGGGCGTTGGCCACCGCGTGCAGGGCGACGGTCGTCTTGCCCGAGGACTCCGGGCCGTAGACCTCGATGATGCGCCCACGCGGCAGCCCGCCGATGCCGAGCGCGACGTCCAGTGCGATGGACCCGGTGGGGATGATCTCCACCGGGGCGCGCCCCTCCTGGCCGAGACGCATGATCGAGCCCTTGCCGAAGCTGCGGTCGATCTGGGCGAGCGCGGCCTCGAGGGCCTTCTCACGGTCTTCCGGTGCAGGCATGTCGGTCACCTTCGTGTTCTGCGCGCGGCCGCGCTTCGGTCTGCTGCTCATGTCGGGGACGAACCTACGCGGAGCCACCGACAACGACCGGACGGCCCGGCCGGACGGTGGACGACCGGCGTGGGACGCCCCGTTGTGGTCACACTCTAGCCGAACATCTGTTCGAGAGGCGAGATCCGCCGTCGGGCGTGTCGGGCGCAGGCCGCGAGAACCGGGACAGGGCTACCGGCCCGGCTCAGCCCGGCGGCGGGGCCTGCCGGAACCGGTCGGTCCCCCACCGGCGCGCGTCCGGCACGTCCAGGGCGTCGCACAGCGCGTGCCACACGTCCCGCGGCTCGGCCCCGGCCGCGAGCGCCTGCTCCGGCGTGCGGTCCTCGAGGCGCGGGAGCACCTGCTCACGGACCAGGACCCGCCCGTAGGCGGAGCCGAAGACCTCGTCGACGAGCCGGGAGAAGTCGGAGTAGCGCACACCTCCAGCGTGCCACGCCGCGACGGGTGTCGGCGCCGGGGTGCAGGATGGGCCGGTGGCCTCCGCACCCGAGACGACCGCGCACGACGCCGCCCCGCAGGACGCGCTGCGTCGGTTCGCGCCCGCCACGCAGGCGTGGTTCGCGGACGCGTTCGCCGGTCCGACGGCGGCCCAGACGGGTGCGTGGGAGGCGATCGCGGCGGACCGGCACGCGCTGGTGGTGGCCCCGACCGGGTCCGGCAAGACCCTGGCGGCGTTCCTGTGGGCGATCGACCGGTTGTCGTCGACTCCCCCGCCGGCGGACCCGGCGCGCCGGTGCCGGGTGCTGTACGTCTCGCCGCTGAAGGCGCTGGCGGCGGACGTGCAGCGCAACCTGCGGGCGCCGCTGACGGGGATCCGCCAGGCGGCGGCGCGGGCGGGCACCACGGCGCACGAGGTGGACGTCGCGATGCGCACGGGTGACACGCCGGCGTCCGAGCGCCGCTCGTTCGCCTCGCGTCCGCCGGACGTGCTCGTGACGACGCCGGAGTCGTTGTTCCTGGTGCTGACCTCGGCGGCGCGCAGCGGTCTGGCGGGGCTGGAGACCGTGATCGTCGACGAGGTGCACGCGGTGGCGGGCACCAAGCGCGGCGCTCACCTGGCGGTGACCCTGGAGCGGCTCGACGCGATGCTGCCGCAGCCGGTGCAGCGCATCGGCCTGTCGGCGACGGCGCGCCCGCCGCAGGAGGTCGCCTCCTTCCTCGCGGGCAGCCGCAGCCCGGAGGACGGGGGGCGCGAGGTCGTCGTCGTGCAGCCGCCGGCGACGAAGCGGTGGGACCTGGACGTCGCGGTCCCGGTGCCGGACCTGACGGACCTGCCGGGCGCGGACGGGACCCCGGACGGTCCGGACCTGTCCGGGGCGGCGTCCGGCCCGCAGCGCCAGGCGTCGGTGTGGCCGCACGTCACCGACCGGGTGGTGGACCTGGTCAGCGCCCACCGGTCCACGTTGGTGTTCACGAACTCCCGGCGCGGGGCCGAACGGCTCACCGCCCGGATCAACGAGGCGTGGGCGCAGCGTCAGGGCCTGACCGTGCCGGACCCGGGCGCCCAGCAGGCCGCGGACGCGCCGGGCCAGTCCGGCACGGCGTCGGGCCTGCCCGACGACGCTCCCGTGCTGGCGCGGGCGCACCACGGTTCGATGAGTCGCGCGGAGCGGACCCGGACGGAGTCGGACCTCAAGGCGGGCTCGCTGCCCGCGGTGGTGGCGACGTCGTCCCTCGAGCTCGGCATCGACATGGGCGCCGTCGACCTGGTGGTGCAGGTGGGCGCGCCGCCGTCGGTCGCCAGCGGCCTGCAGCGCATCGGGCGCGCGGGCCACCAGGTGGGCGCGGTCTCGCGCGGGGTGGTGCTGCCGACCCACCGCGGCGACCTGGTGCCCTCGGCCGTGGTGACCCAGCGGATGCAGGCCGGCGACATCGAGCCGACGGCGATGGTGCGCAACCCGCTGGACGTCCTGGCCCAGCAGGTGGTGGCCGCGCTCGCCGTCGACGACTGGCCGGCCTCCGAGCTGCTCGCGCTCGTGCGGCGCGCCGCCCCGTTCGCCGGTCTGGGCGACGCGACGTGGCACGCCGTGCTGGACATGCTGGCGGGGCGGTACCCGAGCGAGGACTTCGCCGAGCTGCGGGCGCGGATCGTGTGGGACCGCGGCACGGGACGTCTCAGCGCGCGGCCGGGCGCCCAGCGTCTCGCCGTGACGAGCGGCGGCACGATCCCGGACCGGGGGCTGTACGGGGTGTTCCTCGCCGGCGACGACGGCGGTCGCGGCGGCAAGCGGGTCGGCGAGCTCGACGAAGAGATGGTGTACGAGTCGCGCGCCGGGGACACGTTCACCCTGGGGTCGTCGACGTGGCGGATCGAGGACATCACCCCGGACCGGGTCGTCGTGACGCCCGCGCCGGGACTGCCGGGGCGGCTGCCGTTCTGGAAGGGCGACGCCCCCGGCCGCCCGGTCACGCTGGGCCGCGCGGTGGGGGCGTTCGTGCGCGAGGCCGACGCCGCGCTGGTCCGGGGCGCCGGGCCCGGTCGGGAGTTCCTGCGCGGCGCCGGGCTGGACGCCTGGGCGGCGGACAACCTGGCGGGCTACCTGACCGAGCAGCGCACGGCGACCGGGCGGCTGCCCGACGACCGTACCGTCGTCGTCGAGCGCTTCCGCGACGAGCTGGGCGACTGGCGCGTGGTGGTGCACAGCCCGCTCGGCGCCCGCCTGCACGCGCCGTGGGCGCTGGCCGTCGCCGCGCGGCTGCGCGACCGCTACGGCACCGACGTCGCAGCGATGCCGGCCGACGACGGGATCGTGCTGCGCCTGCCGGGCGACTCGCCGTGGGACATCGAGGCCTCCACCACCGAGCCGACCGTCACCGCCGAGGACCTGCTGCTGGACGCCGACGAGGTCGCCGACGCGGTGCGCCGCGAGCTCGGGTCCTCCGTGCTGTTCGCCTCGCGGTTCCGCGAGGCCGCGGCACGCGCCCTGCTGCTGCCCCGCCGTCGGCCCGACCGCCGCTCGCCCCTGTGGCAGCAGCGCCAACGGGCCGCCCAGCTGCTGCAGGTGGCCTCGGCGCACCCCGAGTTCCCGATCATGCTCGAGGCGGCGCGCGAGTGCCTCACCGACGACTTCGACGTCGAGGCGCTGCGCGGGCTGATGGGCGACCTGGCCGCGGGCCGCGTCCGGCTGGTCGAGGTGACGACGTCCGAGCCGTCCCCGTTCGCCCGGTCGCTGCTCTTCGGCTACACCGCCCAGTTCCTGTACGACGGCGACGCCCCGCTGGCGGAACGACGTGCGGCCGCGCTCAGCCTCGACCCCACGCTGCTCGCCGAGCTGCTCGGCGAGCAGGGCGCCACCGACCTGGCCGACCTGCTCGACCCCGAGGCGGTGCGCCGCACCGAGGAGGAGCTGCAGGCCCTCGCCCCCGACCGGCGTGCGAAGGACGCCGAGGGGCTGTGGGACGTGCTGCGCCGCTCCGGCCCGCACGGCGCCGCGGACCTGCGCGCGCGCACCCGCCCGGAGGCGAGCGCACAGGTCGACGACTGGCTCGACGCGCTCGAGCGGGAGCGGCGTGCGATCCGGGTCCGCGTGGCCGGCGACGAGCGCTGGGCGGTGGTCGACGACGCCGCCCGGTTGCGCGACGCGCTCGGGGTCGCGGTGCCCGCCGGCCTGGCCGAGGCGCACACGGCTCCGGTCACGGACCCGCTCGGCGACCTGGTCCGCCGCCACGCGCGCACCCACGGCCCGTTCGCCGCCGCCGACGTCGCGATGCGGTTCGGGCTCGGCACGGCCGTCGTCGCGGGCGTCGTGGACCGGCTGGAGGCGGACGGGCTGCTGGTGCGCGGGGCGCTGCTGCCGGCCGAGCTCGGCGGCACCGGGGACGAGCTGTGCGACCCGCAGGTGCTGCGCACCCTGCGCCGGCGTTCCCTGGCCGCGCTGCGCGCCGAGGTCGAGCCGGTCGAGCCGGAGGCCCTGGGCGTCTTCCTGCCCCGCTGGCAGGGCGCGGACGGGTCCGGCCTGCGCGGCACCGACGGTCTGCTGCGGGCCGTCGAGCAGCTGGCCGGTGCGACCTTGCCCGCCTCGGCCCTGGAGACCCTGGTGCTGCCCGCCCGCGTGACGGACTACTCCCCCGCCCTGCTGGACGAGCTCACCACGACCGGCGAGGTGCTCTGGGCCGGGCACGGCCCGCCGACCGCGGCAGGCACGGGTGACGGCCTGGTCAGCCTCCACCTGGCCGAGGACGCGCCCCTGACCCTCGCCGCGCCGTCGGACCTGGAGCTGGACGGCCCGCTGGACACCGACCTGCACCGCGTGGTCCTCGACCTGCTCACCGGCTCGGGCGGCTACTTCCTGCCCGAGCTGGCCGAGCGCGCCGCCGCCGAGACGGGCCGCGTGCTCGAGGTGCTGTGGGACCTGGTGTGGGCCGGGCACGTCACCAACGACGGGCTGACCGTGCTGCGCGAGCGGCTCGGGACGGCCCGCGGCGGGGCCCACCGGGCACCACGGAGGCCTGCCCGGGCCCGACCCGTGCGTCGTTCCCGCTTCGCGAGCGCCCGGCCGGCCGCCCCGCGGGCCGGCGGCGGGCGGTGGTCCGCCCTGCCCGTGCGCGAGACCGACCCCACCCTGGCCGCGCACGCGCTGACGCAGGTGCTGCTCGACCGGCACGGCGTGCTGACGCGGGCGGTCGCGCCGTCGGAGGGGGTGGCGTCCCGGTTCCGCGAGGTGTACCGCGTCCTGACGGGCCTGGAGGAACGGGGGGCGGTGCGCCGCGGGTACTTCGTCGAACGGCTCGGCGGATCCCAGTTCGCGGTGCCCGGCGCCGTGGACCAGCTCCGACGGGACGCGGCCGAGCGCGACCGGGTGACGGCGGACCCCGACGCCCCGCGGCGTGCGGTGCTGCTCGCGGCCACCGACCCGGCCAACCCCTACGGCGCGGCACTGGCCTGGCCGCGGGCCGGCGGGACCGACCCGGACACCCCGGCGCACCGTCCCGGTCGCAAGGCCGGCGCGGTCGTCGTCCTGGCCGACGGCGCACTCGCGCTCTTCGTCGAGCGGGGCGGCCGGTCCCTGCTCAGCTTCGACGTCGACGCCGCGGCTCTCGCCGCCGCGGCCGCGGCCCTGGCCGAGCGGACCGGCAGCGGCCCGCTGGGTCGGCTGACCGTCCGGCGGGTCGACGGGGTCGCAGCCCTGACCGCCGCACGCGAGGGCGGACCCGTGGTCGAGGCGCTGCTCGCGGCCGGTTTCGGCGTGACCCCGCAGGGCCTGCGCGTGGCGGCGCGCTGAGACGGCGACCGGGACGGAGGCGGAGCGGTGCCGGAGGGTGACGTGCTACGACTGACCGCGCAACGGCTGGACCAGGCGCTGCGTGGTGCGCCGCTCGTGCGTGCCGAGCTGCGCTGGCCGACCGCCGCCGCTGCCGACCTGGTGGGACGCACCGTGCTGTCCTGCGAGTCCTACGGCAAGCACCTGCTGACCCGGTTCGACGACGGCCGCACCCTGCACACGCACCTGCGCATGGAGGGGTCGTGGCGCGTGGAGCGCACCGGGTCCGTGGCGGCCGCGGCCCGCGCCCCGCACGTCCGCGCCGTCCTCGCCACGGAGCGGTGGACCTGCCTCGGCCTGCGGCTCGGGATGCTGGACCTGCTGCGCACCCACGACGAGGCCCGGCTGCTGTCCCACCTGGGCCCGGACGTCCTCGGCGCCGACTTCCCGACCAGTGGGATCGCCGAGGGCGAGCGTCGGCTCGCCGAGCAGGGTACCCGACCGTTGTGCGACGTGCTGCTCGACCAGCGGGTCGTGGCCGGGTTCGGCACCATCTGGATGGCGGAGACGCTGTTCACGCTGCGGTGTCACCCGTGGACCCCCGCCGGCAGCCTCGACGCCGAGGGCAGACGCCGCCTCCTGGGCACCGGTCACCGGCTCCTGTCCCGCAGCGTCGACATCGGCCGCACGCGTGGGCTCGGGGAGGTACCGCGCGCCGTCCACGGGCGGCTCGGCAGCCCGTGCCGCCGGTGCCGCACACCCGTCGAGGTCGGGCAGGCGAACGAGCCGCCCTACGAGCGACCCGTCTTCTGGTGCCCGACGTGCCAGGCCCCCGGGCGGGGCGTGGAGGTCAGCCGACCGGCGTGAGGTCGTCGCGCGGCGAGGTGCCGCGCACCATGCCGGACAGGACGTCCGCCGGGATGGTGTCGGGGATGTGGAGCCCTTCGGCCACGGCGATCCGGTCGCTGACCTCGCGCAGGACGAGGGACAGCGGGACGTCGAGCGCCTCGCAGATCGAGGCCAGCAGCTCGGAGGACGCCTCCTTCTGGCCGCGTTCGACCTCGCTGAGGTAACCCAGCGACACCCGTGCGGCCGAGGACACCTCACGCAGGGTGCGCCCCTGGCGCTGCCGCGCACCGCGCAGCACGTCGCCGATCTCTTGTCGTAGGACGACCATCTCGCGCCCCCTTCCTTCCTCCGGCTCCCCCGGTGCGGGGGTGGCACTACCGTACCGCGACGGACGCACGGCGCGAGCCGGGGTACGAGCATCGATACGAGTTCGTGGCCTGTTGACGATCACACCTGCCCAACGCGCGGGCCGCGGCTTCTGTTCCCGCCGCCGTCGGGCCCGCCGGACCCCCGCACGGTGCGCACAGATCGTTCACGCCGACCCGGAGACGACCTCGACGGCGAGCGCCAGCACCGCGCGGGTCGCCCCGGCCCGCACGGCCGCCCGGTCGCCGGCGAGCTCGCACCGCCGGACCCGGTCGCCGGCCGCCGAGGCGACCGCGACGTAGACGACGCCCGGCGGCGTGCCGTCCTGCGGGTCGGGACCGGCGACGCCGGTCGTGGCCAGCCCGACGTCGGCGCCCGTGACACGCCGGACGCCGTGGGCCATCGCTGCCGCCACGTCGGGGTCGACGGCGCCCCGGTCTGCCAGCAGCCCGCGGTCCACACCGAGCAACGACGCCTTCAGGTCGGTGGCGTAGGCGACGACGCCGCCGCGCAGGACGCTCGAGGCACCAGGCACGTCGACGAGCGCGGCGGTCACCTGTCCACCGGTGAGCGACTCCGCCACCGCGAGGGTCCGACCGTGCCGCCCGAGCTCGGCGAGCAGCCGGGCAGCCGTCATCGCTCCTGCGACGCGTCGGCCGCCGTGCCGTCCGGGCCGCGTCGTCCCTCGCGGCGCAACCGCACGGCCTGGACCACGTAGTCCACACCGGTGACGACGGTCACCGCCACCGCGGCGGCCATGGCCGCCCACGCGACCACCAGGAAGAACGCCGGCAGGTCGGCGTGCGGGAGCAGGAAGAGGCCGATCGCGACGACCTGCAGGACCGTCTTGAGCTTCCCGCCGCGCGAGGCCGGCATGACCGCGTACCGGAGCATGGCCATACGCATGACCGTGATGCCGAGCTCGCGCACCAGGATGACCGTCGGCACCCACCACGGCAGCTCGCCCAACGGCCACCACAGCAGGACCAGCGCCGTCCCCGTCAGGGCCTTGTCGGCGATCGGGTCCAGCAGCTTGCCGAGGTCGGTGACCAGTCCTCGCGACCTGGCGAGGTGCCCGTCCACCTTGTCGCTCAGCGCGGCCAGCAGGAAGATCGCGGTGGCGACGAACCGCCAGGTCATGGACTCGCCGTCGTCGACCAGCAGCGCCACCGCGAAGACCGGGACGAGGGCGATACGGACCATGGTCACGACGTTGGCGATGTTCCACGGCGACGGGGCGGTGTCCATCGCTCCACCCTACTGGCGGTGCGCGACCACCAGGGTTCACCCGCGGGGCCGACGCCCGCGGCCACGACCGGACCACTACGCTCGGCGCATGGACGTCGCGCCGTCCCGACCTCGCACCGACGTCGCCGTCGGACGCCGAGCCCGCCGCGCCGCAGCGGCCGCGCTCGCGGTCGTGGCGCTGCTCCCCGCCTGCGCCGTCCTCGCCCCGGAACCCCGTCCCGGCGCCACCGTCACGATCCTGCCGGACACCTCCCGGGCCAAGATCCTCCCGCCCGAGCCGGTGCCCCCGGCGACCTTCACGCTCGCGGCTGCCGGCGACCTCCTGCCGCACGGTCCCGTCGTGCGCTCGGCCGCGGGCGGGTCCCGGTTCGGCGCCCTGCACACCGGTCTCGATCCGTGGATCGCCGGTGCGGACCTCGCGCTGTGCCACCTGGAGGCCCCCGTGGCGCCGCCGGGCACAGCACCCAGCGGCTACCCGAGCTTCGCGGCGCCGGCGGGGCTCGTCGACGCGCTCGCGCGGCAGGGCTGGGACGGCTGCTCGACGGCGTCGAACCACTCGGTGGACCGCGGCCTGGCCGGCGTCGTGGCGACGCTCGACGCCTTCGACGCCGCGGGTCTCGGGCACGTGGGCACGGCCCGCTCGACGAAGGAGCAGCGGGCGCCGCAGCGCTACCGCCTCCACCGCGGCGGCAGGACAATCGCCGTCACCCACCTGTCCGCCACGTACGGGCTCAACGGGTTGCCGCTGCCCGCCGAGGCACCGTGGGCGGTCGACCTCATCGACGCCGGCGCGTTGGTCGCTGCCGCCGAACGGGCCCGGAGGGACGGAGCCGACGTCGTCCTGGTCAGCCTGCACGCCGGCGCCGAGTACACCGAGACGCTCACCGACCAGCAGACGGACGTGGTCGCCGCTCTCGCGGACTCGGGCGCGGTAGACCTGGTCCTCGGGCACCACGCCCACGTGCCGCAGCGGATCCAGCGGGTCGACGGCGGACCGTCGGGGGACGGCATGTGGGTCGCCTACGGACTCGGCAACATGCTGTCCAACCAGAGCGCGGCGTGCTGCGACGCCCGGACCAGCAACGGTGTGCTGCTCACGGCGACGTTCACCCAGGACCACGGTGCGGCACCGACGCGGGTGACCGACGTGCGCTGGACGGGCACGACGGTCGACATCGCCGCGGGCCACCGGGTCCACGCGCTGCCGGACCTGCTCCGGGGAGCCGCGGCCACGACCCTGGCGCGCGCCGAGCTCGTCGATCGTCGCGACCGGGTTGCGGGCGCCGTCGGCGACGACGCCCGCCGGCGCACCCGCCCGCCGGAACCGACCGGGGAGCCGCCGCGGGTGGTGCCGCGGGTCCGGACGTCGGCGCGGTAGGCGCGGGTTACCGCTCGATGATCGGCAGCGGCCGGTACGACGGCGGCGGGTCCGTGCGCAGCCGACCGTACGTGGCGACGTCGACACGCACCCCGTCGATGAGGAACTTCTCCCGCTCGAGGCCCTCGCGGACGAACCCGGCCGCCCGCGCGACCGCGCCGGAGGCCGGGTTGTTCGTCCGGTGGCCCAGCTCGAGACGGTGCAGCCCGCCCGCGGTCAGCTCGTGGTCCGCGACCGTGGCGGCTGCGCGCTGCGTGAGGCCCCGCCCTCGTGCGGCGGCGGTGGTCCAGTACCAGAACCACCCCGTGCGATGAGCTGCGTCCACGCTGACCGCCACGAGCCCCACGCACTGCCCGCGCTCCTCGAGCGCCCGCGGCCGGTGCGGCCCGTCCGGGTCGACCAGCCGCGCCACGTAGGCGTCCGCCTCCGCCGGAGTGGTCACCGCCCCCTGCCGGGCCATGTCCGGGGCCGACCTGAACGCGGCGAGCACGTCGGCGGCGTCGTCCTGCCGCAACGGCCGCACACAGACGTGCGGGACGGCCGGGTCCGCCCGCGTCACCGCACCGGGTTCTCGGCGTCCGTGTCCGCGCCGTCGTGGTAGTCGACCGCCGTCGGGGGACGGTGCCCGTCGGTGCCGTCGGCGTACGGGTCGCCCGCCGACCCGGAACCGTCGTCGGCCTCCTGGTCGTACGCCGGCGTCGTCTCGCCGCGGATGATCGCCAGCGCACCGGACAGGTCGTCGGGCGCGACCAGCACGTCGCGCGCCTTCGAGCCCTCGGACGGTCCGACGATCTCGCGCGACTCCAGCAGGTCCATCAGCCGGCCGGCCTTCGCGAACCCGACCCGCAGCTTGCGCTGCAGCATCGAGGTCGACCCGAACTGCGTCGAGACCACGAGCTCGGCCGCCTGCAGCAGCAGGTCCAGGTCGTCGCCGATGTCCTCGTCGATCTGCTTCTTCGCCGCCGCCGGGGCGGTGACGTCCTTGCGGTAGGTGGGCTTGAGCTGGGACTTGACGTGCTCGGTGACCGCGTGGACCTCGGACTCGGTGACCCAGGCCCCCTGGACGCGCATCGGCTTGGCGGCCCCCATCGGCAGGAACAGCGCGTCACCCTGGCCGATGAGCTTCTCCGCGCCGGGCTGGTCCAGCACCACGCGCGAGTCCGCCAGGGACGACGTCGCGAACGCCAGTCGGGAGGGCACGTTCGCCTTGATCAGGCCCGTGACCACGTCCACGGACGGCCGCTGGGTGGCCAGCACCAGGTGGATGCCCGCGGCGCGGGCGAGCTGGGTGATGCGCTGGATCGCAGCCTCGACGTCACGGGGCGCCACCATCATCAGGTCGGCGAGCTCGTCGACCACCACGAGCAGGTACGGGTAGGCGGCGACCTTGCGCTCCGAGCCCGGCGGCGGGGTCACCTTGCCCGCCCGGACCGCGGCGTTGAAGTCGTCGATGTGCTTGAAGCCGTAGGTCGCGAGGTCGTCGTAGCGGGCGTCCATCTCCCGCACCACCCAGTCCAGGGCCTCGGCGGCCTTCTTCGGGCTGGTGATGATCGGGGTGATCAGGTGCGGGATGCCCTCGTAGATCGTCAGCTCGACCCGCTTGGGGTCCACCAGGATCATCCGCACCTGCTCCGGCGTGGAGCGCATGAGGATCGAGGTGATCATCGAGTTGATGAAGCTCGACTTACCCGCGCCCGTGGCACCTGCCACCAGGATGTGCGGCATCTTGGCGAGGTTCGCCACCACGAACCCGCCCTCGACGTCCTTGCCCACGCCCATGACCATCGGGTGCTCGGTGCGACGCGCCGCCGACGAGCGCAGCACGTCACCCAGCACCACCGTCTCGCGGTCCGTGTTCGGGATCTCGATGCCGATCGCGGACTTGCCCGGGATCGGCGACAGGATGCGCACGTCCGCGCTCGCCACCGCGTAGGCGATGTTGTTGTTCAACGAGGTGATGCGCTCGACCTTGACCTTCGGGCCCACCTCGACCTCGTAGCGCGT
This sequence comes from Isoptericola chiayiensis, assembly GCF_013149805.1. Taxonomy (GTDB): domain Bacteria; phylum Actinomycetota; class Actinomycetes; order Actinomycetales; family Cellulomonadaceae; genus Isoptericola; species Isoptericola chiayiensis. The sequence goes on along the minus strand of NZ_JABEZT010000006.1, from coordinate 103,258 downwards.
GACCGTCGGGCCACGCGTGAAGTTGGTGACCTTGGCGTCCACGCCGAACTGCTCGAACGTCTCCTCCAGCGCCTCGACGACGCGGTCGTTCGCCGCCGAGCGCGTCTTGTGCGGAGCGCCCTGACCCAGGGAGTCCTCGCTGGGCAGCACGTAGACCGTGTCGCCCGAGAGCATCGGCTGCTCGGCCCGCCCGGCCGGCGCCGGACGCGGCTCGGGCGGCGCCTGCTCCACCGGGCCGGCAGGGACCGGGGCCGGCTTCGTAGCACCCGTGGGCACCACCTGGGTCGCGGCCGAGCGGGGTGCCTTGCCGCGGGCACCACCCTCCGTGCCCGGCTCGGTGGTCGCGGCCTTCTCGAACGCCTCGTCCCCGGCGTACTCGTCCAGCTCGGCCGCCGCGGCCTCCGCGGCCCGCTGCGCCTTCGTCTTGCGGCGACGTCGGCGCGGCTTCTTCTCGTCCGAGCCGTCGTGGCGGGACACGCCATCGGCGAGCTGCAGCTCGTCGTCGGCGGCCCCGGCGTCGACGTGGTTGCCGGTCAGCCGGTCGTACAGCCCGCGCAGTCGCTCAGGGATGCGGTGCACGGGCGTGGCGGTGACCACGAGCAGGCCGAAGAACCCCAGCAGAAGGAACAGCGGGACCGCCACCCACTCGGTGACACCGATCACCACCGGGGTCGCCGTCAGGTAGCCGATGATGCCGCCGGCGTCCTGGACGTCCGCGAACCCGTCGCGCGGCGACGGCGTGCCCTCCGCGATCGCGATGAGCGCGCACACCGAGATGACGATGAGGCTCGCGCCGATCGCCACCCGAGAGTTCGCCTGCCCACGCTCCGGGTGCCGCATCAGCCGGCCCGCGAGCCACAGCAGCAGCACCGGCACGGCGACGCCCGCCAGCCCGACGGTGCCGGCCACGACGGCGTGCACGCCGTCGCCGAAGGCGCCGGGGATGGCCCACCACTCACGGGCCGCGACGACGATCGCGACGGCCACGAGGAAGAAGGCGAGGCCGTCACGGCGGTGCTCGGGTTCCAGGTCTCTTGCTCCCTTGGTGATCGTGCGTGTCACGGCCCCCAGGCCGTGGGCGATGCCCAGATAGGCGCCCCGGACCATCCGGATCGGCCACGGGGGGCCGGTCCGAGCCGGGCGACGCCTGGAGGCGGAACCTCGCTTGGAGGTCGAGGACCGGCCACCGCTGCGCGACCCGGAGGCGCGCTTCGACGGCGCGGACACCGATGCGGTGCGCGCCGTCGAGGCCCGGGCCGACCGGCCGGACCGGCTCGAGCTGCCGGCAGGTCTCCGGGCAGGGCTGCGGGTCGCCATGATGCCCTCACCGTACCCGGCGTCGTCCGGGTCGCACCGCAGGTGAGGGTTGCGTGTCCCGCGTCGACTCGCTCCGCGTCAAGGCCACCGTGCTGACCGGTCGGCCCGCCACTGCACTCGCAGGCTCGCTCCGCGTCAGGCCTCGACTACGACGGGGACGATCATCGGGCGGCGGCGCAGCCGGCGGTTCACCCACTGGCCGATGACGCGCCGCATCACCTGCTGCAGCTGGTAGGTGTCCGTCGCTCCCCCGGCGATGGCGTCCTCGAGCGCCTTGACCACGTCGGGCTGGATGTCGGAGAAGACCGCGTCGTCCTCGGCCATGCCGCGAGCGAGGATCTGCGGCCCGGCCAGCACCTTGCCGGTCGCCGTGTCGACCACGGCGAACACGGAGACGAAGCCCTCCTCGCCCAGCGTGCGCCGGTCCTTGAGCTCGTTCTCCGTGACCTCCCCGACCGAGGACCCGTCGACGAACACGTACCCGCACGGCACGGCACCGACGACCGACGCCTTGCCGTCCACGAGGTCGACGACGACACCGTCCTCGGCCAGGACCACGCGGTCGGCCGGCACGCCGGTGCGCACCGCGAGCGCCGCGTTGGCCACGAGGTGGCGCACCTCGCCGTGGACGGGCATGACGTTCTTGGGACGCAGGATGTTGTAGCAGTAGAGCAGCTCGCCGGCGCTGGCGTGCCCGGAGACGTGCACCTTGGCGTTGCCGGAGTGCACGACGCGGGCGCCGAGCCGGGTCAGGCCGTTGATGACCCGGAACACGGAGTTCTCGTTGCCGGGGATCAGCGAGCTGGCCAGGATCACGGTGTCGCCGTGGCCGATGGAGACCTTGTGGTCGCCGTTGGCCATGCGGCTGAGCGCGGCCATGGGCTCGCCCTGCGAGCCGGTGCACATGTACACGAGTCGGTCGTCGGGCAGGTCGGTGGCCTTGCGCATGTCGACGAGGACGCCGGGCGGCACGTCGAGGTAGCCGAGCTCGGCGGCGATGCCCATGTTGCGGATCATGGACCGGCCGGCGAGGGCGACCTTGCGGCCGTGGGCGTGCGCGGCGTTGAGGACCTGCTGGACGCGGTGCACGTGCGAGGAGAACGAGGCGACGACGATGCGCTTCTCCGCCTGGGCGAAGACGCTGTCGAGCACCGGGCCGATCTCGACCTCGTTGGTCACGAACCCGGGGACCTCGGCGTTGGTGGAGTCGACCATGAACAGGTCGACGCCCTTCTCGCCGAGGCGGGCGAAGGCCCGCAGGTCGGTGACGCGCCCGTCGAGGGGCAGCTGGTCCATCTTGAAGTCGCCGGTGTGCAGCACGGTGCCGGCCTCGGTGGTCACGGCGACGGCGAGCGCGTCCGGGATGGAGTGGTTGACGGCGACGAACTCGAGGCCGAACTCTCCTGCCCGGACGGTCTGACCCTCGGCGACGACGCGCGTGACGGGCCGGATGCGGTGCTCCTTGAGCTTGGCCTCGACGAAGGCGAGGGTGAGCTGGGAGCCGTAGATGGGGATGTCGCGGCGCAGCCGCAGCAGGTAGGGCACGGCGCCGATGTGGTCCTCGTGGCCGTGCGTGAGGACGATCGCCTCGACGTCGTCCATGCGGTCGGCGATGTACTCGAAGTCCGGCAGGATGAGGTCGACGCCGGGCTGGTGGTCCTCGGGGAAGAGCACGCCGCAGTCGATGACGAGCAGCTTGCCGTGGTGCTCGAGGACGGCCATGTTGCGGCCCACCTCGCCGAGGCCGCCGAGGGCGACGATCCGCAGACCGCGCGCGGGCAGCTCGGCGGGCAGGGGTAGTTCGGGGTGAGGGTGGCTCACGGGGCCTCCAGGCCTGTGTTGCGTTACTGAGGTGTGGTGGCGGCGTCCAGGACACCGCCGGCGATGAGGGCGGCGCGCACCGCAGCGACGTCGTCGTCCGTGGCGGCGACGTTCGGCAGGCGCAGCTCGCGGTTGGTGTGCACGCCGAGGATCTCCAGGGCGGCCTTGACCATGACGGCCTGTGCCCCGGCGCCGTTCATGGCGGAGATCACGGGCAGCGTCCCGGTGAAGGCCTCGAGGGCCCCGAAGTGGTCCCCGGCGTCGAAGCGGCGCACGACCTCGGCGAAGGCCGGTGCGACGACGTGACCGGAGACGGAGACGATGCCGGCGGCGCCGTGCGCCAGGAACGGCAGCAGCAGGCCGTCGTCGCCGGCGTACCAGGCCAGGCCGGTGGCCTGGCGCAGGAACGGCACGGAGGCCACGTCACCCGTGGCGTCCTTGGCCGCCACGACCAGGGGGTGCGTGGCGATGCGGGCGTAGGTGGCCGGCGCGATGCGGACACCGGCCCGCCCGGGGATGTCGTAGAGCATGACGGGCAGGTCGGTGGAGTCCGCCACGGTGGCGAAGTGCCGGTACAGGCCCTCCTGGGTGGGCCGGGAGTAGTACGGCGAGACGACGAGGAGGCCGTGCGCGCCCGCTTCCGCGGCCTGCTCCGCCATGCGGACGGCGTGCGCGGTGTCGTTCGAGCCGGCACCGGACAGGACCACGGCCCGGTCCCCGACGGCGTCGACGACGGCGCGCACGAGGTCGGCCTTCTCCGGCGCGTGCGTGACGGGGGCCTCCCCGGTGGTGCCCGAGAGCACGAGACCGTCGTTGCCCTGGTCGACCAGACGCGTGGCCAGCTTCACGGCCGCGTCCAGGTCGACCGCACCCGACTCCGTCATGGGGGTGACCATGGCGGTGAGCACGGCGCCGAACGGGCGCGCAGTGGTACCGGGAAGCGTCATGAGGACACCGTACCGGTCGGTGGGCCTCCGGGGCGCCGCCGTCCCGTCGCCGGACGGGCGTGTCGTGAGACGTCGTGCCAGGCGGCGCAGGGGGGCGCTCCGCGGTGGTGCCGGCCGCCGCGACGGTCACATACTGGACGGCATGACTGCGACGACGCTGCCCCCGGAAGTCCGTGACGTCCCGACCGAGGTCCTGGTCGGTGGATCGTGGCGTCCCGCGTCCGGAGGTGCGACCTTCCCGGTGACCGACCCCGCCACCGAGGAGGTCCTGCGCGAGGTGGCGGACGGCACCGCCGACGACGGCGACGCCGCGCTGGCAGCGGCCCACGCGGCCGCTCCCGCCTGGGCCGCCACGTCGCCGCGCGATCGGTCCGAGCTGCTGCGGTCCTGCTACGAGCAGATCGTCGGGCGCACCGACGAGATCGCCGCCCTCATCACGGCCGAGGGCGGCAAGCCGCTGGCGGAGGCGAGGGCCGAGGTGGCCTACGGGGCCGACTTCTTCCGGTGGTTCGCCGAGCAGGCGGTCCGCGCCCCCGGCCTGGCGCGCACCGCGCCGGCAGGCGCCAACCGGCAGCTGGTCCACCGCCGACCGGTGGGGCCGGCCCTGTTGATCACGCCGTGGAACTTCCCCATCGCGATGGCCACCCGCAAGATCGGGCCCGCCCTGGCCGCCGGCTGCCCCGTGGTGATCAAGCCCGCACAGCTCACGCCGCTGACGACGATGGCGGTCGCCGAGATCGTGCGGGCCGAGCTCGCCCGCCGCGACCTGCCGGCCGGGGTGATCAACGTGGTGCCGACGTCGTCCGCCTCGACGGTGACCGGCCCGCTCCTGGCGGACCCCCGGCTGCGCAAGCTGTCCTTCACCGGGTCGACCGGCGTCGGGCGCAAGCTCCTGGAGCAGGCCGCGGCCCAGGTGCTCCCCTGCTCGATGGAGCTCGGCGGGAACGCGCCGTTCGTCGTGTTCGACGACGCCGACCTCGACGCCGCCGTCGAGGGTGCGGTCGTCGCCAAGCTGCGCAACGGCGGCCAGTCCTGCGTCGCCGCCAACCGGTTCCTGGTCCAGGAGTCCGTCGCCGAGGACTTCGCGGCCCGGCTCGCGCGACGGTTCGAGGGGCTCTCGGTCGGTCCGGGCACCGACGGGCACGACGTCGGCCCTCTGATCGGCGGCGGTGCCGTGACGGACGTGCACGACCTGGTCGCCGACGCCGTCGACCGCGGCGCCACCGTGCGTACCGGCGGCGAGCCGCTCGGCGGGCGGGGCCACTTCTACCCGCCGACCGTGCTGTCCGGGGTGACCCGCGACGCGCGCTGCGTGACCGAGGAGATCTTCGGACCGGTGGCACCCGTGGTGACCTTCGGAAGCGACGACGACGGCATCGCGCTGGCGAACGACACCGAGTACGGACTGGCGGCGTACGCCTGGTCGCGCGGCCTGGACCGTTCGATGCGGGCGGCACACGAGATCGACGCGGGCATGATCGGGGTCAACCGGGGCATGGTCAGCGACGCCAGCGCCCCCTTCGGTGGCATGAAGCAGTCGGGGCTGGGCCGCGAGGGCGGCGAGGCCGGGCTGGAGGAGTACCTGGAGACCGTCTACGTCGCTCTGTGACACACGGCGGCCGGCCGTGGCGCTGATGTGATTTCCTCGGGCGCGTGCACTCCTCGCGTCCCCCCGAGGTCACCGCCGCCGTGCGGCAGGGCCTCAGCATCGCCGTGGCCACCGGGCTGTACGGGATCTCCTTCGGCGCGCTCGGCGTCGTCGCGGGCCTCTCCGTGCCGCAGACGATGGCGCTCAGCCTGCTGCTCTTCTCCGGCGGCTCCCAGTTCGCGCTGATCGGGGTGGTCGCCGCCGGGGGCACCCCGCTCGCGGCCGTGGCCACGTCGACGCTGCTCGGTGTGCGCAACATGCTCTACGGAGCCGTCGTCGCCCCGCTGCTGCAGGTGCGGGGCTGGCGCCGGCTGGCCGCCGCCCAGCTGACCATCGACGAGTCCACGGCGGTCGCCGTCGGGCAGCGCGACCCGCAGGCCGTCCGCGCCGGCTTCTGGACCACCGGCCTGGGCGTCTTCGTCCTGTGGAACCTGTGCACCCTGCTCGGCGCGCTCGCCGGCGACGCCCTCGGCGACCCCCGCGCGTGGGGCCTGGACGCCGCGGCGGGAGCCGCGTTCCTCGCCCTCGTGTGGCCCCGGCTCGCCGCCCGGCAGGCGCAGGCGGTCGCCGCGCTCGCGGTCGCCGTCACGCTGGCGCTGGTCCCGCTCACCCCGGCCGGGATCCCCGTGCTCGCCGCGGCGGCAGCCGCGATCGTCGTCGGCCTCGTGGCACCGCCGGCGCGGCCCGGGCGCGGCGAGGGGCGGGCGGCATGACCCCGACCGTGCTGTGGGCGACCGTCCTCGTCGCCTCGGCGGCCTCGTTCGTGCTGAAGCTCGCCGGGCACCTCGTGCCCGAGCACTGGCTCGCCACCGACCGGGTGCAGCGCAGCTCCGCCCTGGTCACCGTGGCGCTGCTGGTCTCCCTCGTGGTCGTCCAGACCGTCGCCGACGGGCAGGCCGTCGTCGTGGACGCCCGGCTGCCCGCGCTGGCGGTCGCGGCCGTCGCGCTGGCGCTGCGCGCACCGTTCGTCGTCGTGGTCGTGCTCGCGGCGGCCACCGCCGCCGGGCTGCGTGCGCTGGGCTGGGGCTGACGACCGCCGTGCGGCCCTAGGGTGGTGTCATGGCCCTGTTCCGTGAGACCGCCGACGTCTCGGTCCGCCCCGCCGTGCCGGGCGACGAGGACGCCGTGACCCGCATCCAGGTCGAGGCCTGGCGCGCCACCCACGCCGAGACGCTCGGCGGGGCGGTCGACGCCCTGGACACCGCGGCGATGCGCGAGCGCTGGGCGGACGCGATCGCCCGCCCGCCGGCGCCGGGGTGCGCGGTCTTCGTGGCGCTCGAGCGGCAGCGCGTCGTCGGGTTCGGCGCCGTCTCCCCCGACCAGCTCCTGGCCCTGGAGGTCGCGCCCGACGACCGGCAGGCCGGGCACGGCTCCCGCCTGCTCTCCGCCTGCGTGGACCGGCTGCGCTCCGACGGCTCCACCGAGGTCGTCACCTGGGTGCTCGGCGGCGACGAGGGACGGGAACGCTTCCTGTCCTCCTCGGGGCTCGGTCCCGACGGGACGACCCGGCACCTCGCCACCGGGGTGCGCGACGTCGTCGAGCACCGCTGGGCAGCGGCGATCTAGCGATCCTGCCGGCCGTCCTCGGACGGATCCGACTCCGTCCCGGCGTCCTCCCCCGTCCGGGGCGCCTCGCCGGCCGGCGCGGTGCTCCGCCCTGCGCCCGGGTCCGTGTCCGACGGCGTGACGTCCGGGCTCCCGGACGCCTCCGGACCGGTCGTCGGGGCGGGGCCTGCCGTCGGGGCGGGCTCGCCCGTGTCGGCGCCGGACGACGGCGCGTCCCCGGTCAGGCGCGGGCCGGCGGCCCGGGCCGGGGCGGCGTGCGGGTTGGCGGCTCCCAGCACCGACCCGCCCGTGACGACCACACCGACCTTCTCGGCCTGTTCGCGCAGGTCGCGCAGCTCACGGGCGACGGACCGCACGGCGAAGCCCGAGACGATGTTGACCGAGCCGGCCACGAAGGCGAACAGCGCGAAGACGATGGCCACGAGGCGCAGCACGTCCAGGGAGTCCAGCGGGCGCGTCACGAGGAGCATGCCGAACAGCGCCGCCGTGATACCGAACGTCACCATCCACGGCCAACCCAGGTCGCGGTTCCGGGACAGCGCCGCGCCACCGATGATCGCCACGATGCCCAGCACGATCGTCCAGACCGCCAGCACGTAGTACAGCGGGGTGGGATCCAGGCCGGGCCACAGGGCCACGACGGCCCCGAAGACGACGTTGACGCCCGCCTGGGCGAGCCACCAGGCCGAGCCGACCTGCCGCCGGTGCACCAGCCACTGCACCAGGACGAGCACGCCGTCGGCGGCGAGGAACGCGCCGATGAGCAGGCGCAGGATCTCCAGCTCCTCGAGCGGCTCGATCATCAGCAGCAGGCCGAGCACGATGAACACGATCCCGCGCAGCACGGGCAGCCACCACACGCGCCGGAACGGGTTGCGCACCGCTCCCGGCGCCTCGTCGACCGGCCCGTCGACCGGCCCGTCGTGCGACCCCTCGCGGACGGCACCCTCGTCGCGTGTCATACCAGCCCTTCGTCGACGCCTGCTGACCTGCGGCCATGCTAGACGCCGGGGGGCGGCACCGCCCGACCAGGGCGCGGATGACAGGATGAGGCGGTGTCCCACCGCACCGTCCGTGACGCCGCCGCGGGGATCACGGTCCTGGCCGTGGCCAACTTCGTCGCCATCACCACCGAGGTCCTCCCCGTCGGGCTGCTCCCGCAGCTCGCTGCGGGGCTCGGCGTCCCCGAGTCGACGGCGGGCCTGCTGGTCTCGGTCTACGCCTTCGTGGTGGCCGCGTGCGCCGTCCCGCTGACGCTCGCCACCCGCCGGCTCCCCCGCAAGCCCCTGCTGCTGGCGACCGTCGTCGTGTACGCCGTCGCCAACGTCGTCGCGGCGCTCGCCCCGTCGTTCGGCGTCGTGGTGGCCGCGCGCACGCTCGGGGGCGTCGGGCACGCGGTGTTCTTCTCGGTGTCGATCGCCTACGCCGCCCGGCTCGTCTCGCCGCTGTACACCGGACGCTCGGTGACGCTGGTAACCGCGGGCGGCACCGCCGGCTTCGTGCTCGGCGTCCCCCTGTCGACCTCCCTCGGTGCGGCCGTGGGCTGGCGGTGGTCCTTCGCCGTGCTGGCCGCCGTGTGCGCCCTGACGGCCGTGCTCCTGGGGCGCGTGCTGCCACCGGTCGACGCGGCGCCCGCGGCGGCCTCCACCGAGCAGCGTGGAGGCCGCGGCAGGCTCGCGCTCGTGGTGGGGACCAACACGCTGCTGTTCGTCGGCCAGTACACCGTCTACACCTACGTGTCCCTGCTGATGCTGGCCACCGGGCTCGCCGCGGCGTCGGTCGGGCCCGCGCTGCTCGTGTTCGGTGCGCTCGGGATTGTCGGCCTCTGGGCGGCCGGCCGCTACCTCGACCGTCGGCCGCGCACCCTCACCCTGGTCACGATCGCCGTGATGGTCGCGGCGCTGGCCGGGGTCGCGCTCGCCCTGCCGCAGCGCGCCACGGTCCTGGTGGGCCTCGCCGTGTGGTTGGCCGCGTTCGGCGCCGTCCCGGCGGCGTTCCAGACGCTCGCGCTGCGTGCCCGCGGCGCGAGCGAGGACCTGGCCGGCGCCTTCGTCAACGGCACCTCGAACCTCGGGATCGGTCTGGGCGCGGCCCTGGGATCCGTGCTCGTCGCCGGCCCCGGGCTGCCGGCGCTGGCGTGGGCCGGTGCCGGGGCGATGGCGGTCGGCGGCGGGATCGTGCTCGTGGCCCGCCGCGCGTTCCCCCACGACCCGACCGCCGCGCCGAGGAACGACCCTGAGCCGTAGCATCGTCGTGACGGTGCCGTAGCACACCGCTGTCAGGCTGGGACGCATGTCCTCCGACGTCGCAGACCGCTCCGACCGGCGAGGCTCCCGGCACCACCGGCTGGGGCAGCCGACCGAGCCGATGATCACCGAGTACTTCGCCGCGCCGTCGGACGCCCTGGCCGCCACGGTGCTCCACGCCGTCACGGGTCCGGGTACGCCGGCACGCGGCTCGGGCGAACCGCTCTTCGACGCGGTCTCCCTGCCGGCGGTCGACCCGTTCGTCGCGCTGGGTCTGCTCGCCGAGGCGGCGTTCGCCGTCCCCTACGGCGAGGTCACGGCCGACCCGCGGCACGCCCTCGTGGTCGCCGGGCAGGACGCGGGCCCGTTCGTCGTCACGGTGGGCACGGACCTCACGGCCCGGCTGGCCGCGGCGTCACCGCGGGTGCTGTCCTCCGCCGCACGGCGGTGGGCGGCGAGCTCGGCGACGTCGGATCTCGACGGCGACCTGCTCGCGCGGGGGCTGTGCGACCTGGGCGAGCTGGCCTGGCGGGCCGGCGACGTGCGGCACCGGCTCTACTGCTGGACCCGGTGGCCGCAGCAGTGAGGCTCAACCGCTGAACAACGAGGACGCCTTGCGCAGGGCGGCGCGCGCCCGACGGCGGTCCCGGGCGGCGTCGTAGGCGAAGGCCAGGTGGTACCAGGCACGCCAGCTCTCGGGGTCGGCGTCGACCGCCTCCCGCGCGTCGTCGAACGCCACGTCGGCGGCGTCGCGGTCGATGCGGCCGCCCGGGGAGCGCGGGAGGTCGTCGACGGGCAGCGCCCCCTCCGCCGCCAGGGTGTCCGCCATGCGCTGCACCCGTGCGGCGAGCCAGAACTCGCGCGCGATCAGCCCGAGCACCAGCAGCGGGATGATGAGGACGGCCAGACCGATCCCGATCAGCACGGGCTCGCCCGTGCCCAGCATCGCGACCCCGCGACCGCCGATCGCCCAGACGTAGATGCCGAGCAGGACGGTGACCGCGACGGCACCGAGCAGACCTCGCGGCACGCGCCGACGGCCGGCCGCCGGGGCGGGTCCGGTCACGTCAGGTCCAGCACGTGCTCGAGGCCCACCGTCAGCCCCGGGCGCCCGACGACCTCGCGCACGGCGAGCAGGACTCCCGGCATGAACGAGGCACGGTCGAACGAGTCCTGCCGGATCGTGAGCTGCTCGCCCACGTTGCCGAACAGGATCTCCTCGTGAGCCACGAGACCTCGCAGCCGCACGGCGTGCACCCGCACGCCGTCGACGTCGGCACCGCGCGCCTCCCAGCCCGACTCGGTCGCGTCCGGGGACGGCGCCAGGCCCGCGTCGGCCCGTGCCGCCGCGATCGCCGCGGCGGTGTGCCGGGCGGTGCCCGAGGGGGCGTCCACCTTGTTCGGGTGGTGCAGCTCGACGACCTCCGCCGACTCGAAGTAGCGGGCGGCCTTCGCGGCGAACGTCATCGCCAGCACCGCGGAGAGACCGAAGTTGGGCGCGATGAGCACGCCGAGACCGTCCTCGCGCCCGGCGTTCAGCCGGTCGAGGTGCTCGACCACCCGGGACCGGGACGCCTCGTCCCAGCCGGTGGTGCCGACCACGGCGTGCGCGCCGGCGTCGAGGATCGCGTGCACGTTGGCCTCCGTGACCGCCGGGACGGTGAAGTCCACGGCGACCAGGGCGCCGGAGTCGCGCACCGCGGCGCCGACGTCGTCGCCGGCGTCGATCCGCGCGACCAGCTCCAGGCCGTCCGCCTCCTCGACGGCGGCGCACGTGGTGGCGCCCATGCGTCCGGCCGCTCCGACCACGGCCACCGGGACGACGCTGCTGCTCACTGCTGCCTCACTCTCCGAACGGGCCGACGCGCACGATCGAGCGGGGACGCGACGCGAGGTCGGCCGCCAGCTCGCGCACGTCGTCGGCGGTGACGGCGCGGATCCGCGCCAGGGACTCGTCGACCGTGGTCAGCTCGCCGAGCACCAGCTCGGCCTTGCCGAGCCGGCTCATGCGGGACCCGGAGTCCTCCAGACCGAGGACCAGGCCGCCCGAGAGCTGACCCACGGACCGCTCCAGCTCTGCGTCCGTGATGCCGCCGTCGGCCAGCCGCTCCAGCTCGGCCACCATGAGCTCGGTGACGTCGTCGACGCGCGCCGGGGTGCACCCGGCGTACAGGCCGAACAGCCCGAGACCCCCGTGCCCCTGCGCGAACGAGTAGGTGGCATACGCCAGGCCGCGCCGCTCCCGGATCTCCTGGAACAGTCGCGAGGACATGCCGCCGCCGAGGACGGCGTTGAGCACCGTCATCGCGAACCGCCGGTCGTCGGTGGCGCTCAGGCCGGTGGTGCCGACGATCACGTTGGCCTGCTCGACCTGCCGGCGGACCGTCAGCTCCGTCGGCTCGGTGCGCACACCGTCGGACTCGGCGGCGTCGGAGCGGCGCTCGCGCGGGACCGCGTCCGGGTCGAGGTCCCAGCCGCCCTCGGCGAGCACCTCGCCGACCTGCTTGACCAGGACGTCGTGGTCGACGCCGCCCGCTGCGGCCACGACGAGCGTCTCCGGCCGGTAGTGCCAGCGGTAGTGCTCCACGACGGCGTCCCGGGGCACCGCCCGGATCGACTCCGGCGTGCCCCCGATCGGCCGCCCGAGCGGGTGCGAGCCGAGCACGGCCGCCGCGAACCGCTCGTGGACGACCTCGCCCGGGTCGTCCTCGGTCATGGCGATCTCCTCGAGGATCACGCCGCGCTCCGTCTCGAGCTCGTCGGGGTCGAGCCGCGCCGACGTGACCATGTCGCCGATGACGTCGACGGCCATCGCCAGGTCGTCGTCGAGCACCCGCGCGTAGTAGCACGTGTGCTCCTTGCCGGTCGCGGCGTTCGCCTCGCCGCCGACGGCGTCGAACGCCTCGGCGATGTCGAGCGCGCTGCGCCGCGGGGTGCCCTTGAACAGCAGGTGCTCGAGGAAGTGGGTCGAGCCGTGGTGACCGTCGGTCTCGTCCCGCGAACCGACGCCCACCCACGCGCCCACCGTCGCCGAGCGCAGGCCCGGCATCTGCTCGGTGAGCACACGGACGCCGCCGGGCAGGACGGAGCGACGGATCGTCGCTCCCTCCTGCCCGGCGGTCAGCTCGGCACCGGTCGAGCCCGCTGCCACGAGCGGGAGGTGCTGGCCCATACGAGCGGTCAGGCCTCGCTCGGCTGCTCGGCCTGCTCGCCCTCGGCGGGCTGGTCGTCCTCCTCGGTGATCGCGACCAGCGAGAGCTTGCCGCGCGGGTCGATCTCACCGATCTCGACCTGGATCTTCTGGCCGATGGACAGCACGTCGTCGACGTTCTCGACCCGCTTGCCGCCGACCAGCTTGCGCAGCTGGCTGATGTGCAGCAGGCCGTCCTTGCCCGGGGACAGGGAGATGAATGCACCGAACGACGTCGTCTTGACGACCGTGCCGACGAAGCGCTCGCCGACCTCCGGCACGTGCGGGTTGGCGATCGCGTTGATCGACGCCCGCGCGGCCTCGGCGCTCGGGCCGTCCGTCGCGCCGATGTAGACCGTGCCGTCGTCCTCGATGGAGATGTCGGCGCCGGTCTCCTCCTGGATCTGGTTGATCATCTTGCCCTTGGGCCCGATGACCTCGCCGATCTTGTCAACCGGCACCTTGACGGCGATGACGCGCGGGGCGTTCGGCGACATCTCGTCCGGGACGTCGATCGCCTCGGCGAGCACGTCGAGGATCGTCAGGCGCGCGTCGCGGGCCTGACCGAGCGCGGCGGCGAGCACCGACGCCGGGATGCCGTCCAGCTTGGTGTCGAGCTGGATCGCCGTGACGAACTCCCGGGTGCCGGCGACCTTGAAGTCCATGTCGCCGAAGGCGTCCTCGGCGCCGAGGATGTCGGTCATCGCGGCGTAACGGGTGTCACCGTCGACCGTGTCCGAGACCAGACCCATCGCGATGCCGGCGACCGGCGCCTTGAGCGGCACACCGGCGTTCAGCAGCGACAGCGTCGAGGCGCAGACCGAGCCCATCGACGTCGAGCCGTTCGACCCGAGCGCCTCGGAGACCTGGCGGATCGCGTACGGGAACTCCTCGCGGCTCGGCAGCACCGGCACCAGGGCACGCTCGGCGAGCGCGCCGTGGCCGATCTCGCGACGCTTCGGCGAACCGACGCGGCCCGTCTCACCGGTCGAGTACGGCGGGAAGTTGTAGTTGTGCATGTAGCGCTTGCGCGTGACCGGCCCCAGGGAGTCGATCTGCTGCTCCATGCGCAGCATGTTCAGCGTGGTCACGCCCAGGATCTGGGTCTCGCCACGCTCGAAGATGGCCGAGCCGTGCACGCGCGGGAGCACCTCGACCTCGGCGGACAGGGTGCGGATGTCCGCGAGGCCGCGACCGTCGATGCGCACGCCGTCGGTCAGCACGCGCTGACGCACGAGCTGCTTCTGCAGCGAGCGGTAGGCGGCCGACAGCTCCTTCTCGCGACCCTCGAACCGGCCGCCGAGCTCCTCGACCATGCCGGCCTTGATCTCGTCGAGGCGGTTCTCGCGCTCCTGCTTGTCGGCGATGGCCAGCGCCTCGGCGGCGGGGCCCGACACCGCGGACTCGACGGCCGCGTAGGCGTCGTCGGCGTAGTCCGGGAACAGCGGGAACTCGGCGACCTCCTTGGCCGACTGCTGGGCCAGGGAGAGCTGGGCGTCGCACAGCGAGGCGATGAACGGCTTCGCGGCCTCGATGCCCTCGGCCACGACCTGCTCGGTCGGGGCGGTGGCGCCCTCGTTCTTGACCAGGTTCCACGCGTCGTCGGTGGCCTCGGCCTCGATCATCGCGATGGCGACGTCCTCGGAACCGTCGGCCGCGGTGACCTTGCGGCCCGCGACGACCATCTCGAAGACGGCGCGCTCCTTGTCGGAGTACTTCGGGAACGCGACCCACTGGTCGTCGATCAGCGCGATGCGCACGGCACCGGCCGGGCCGGAGAACGGCAGACCGGAGATCTGCGTCGACGCCGAGGCCGCGTTCATCGCGAGCACGTCGTAGGCGTCGTCCGGGTGCTGGGCCATGACCGTGATGACGATCTGGACCTCGTTGCGCAGCCCCTTGACGAACAGGGGGCGCAGCGGACGGTCGGTCAGGCGGCAGGTCAGGATCGCCTCGGTCGAGGGGCGGCCCTCGCGGCGGAAGAACGAACCGGGGATGCGCCCGGCGGCGTACATCCGCTCCTCGACGTCCACCGTCAGCGGGAAGAAGTCGAAGTGGTCCTTGGGGTGCTTGCCGACCGCGGTGGTCGACAGCAGCATGGTCTCGTCGTCGAGGTACGCCGACACGGCGCCGGCGGCCTGCCGGGCCAGGCGGCCCGTCTCGAAGCGGACGGTACGGGTGCCGAAGCGGCCGTTGTCGATGACGGCCTCGGCGAACTGGATCTCGGGACCCTCCACGGGTGCCCTCCTTGCTCTCGAAAGGCGCCGCCCACCCGAGCGACGGTCTTCGATCGAGGCCCCCGGAGCACGCCGGTCGACCGGCGGATCGGGAGGCCACTACCGAGGACCGGACGACGGCCCGGCGGCGCGGTGTGCGGGTACTACTAGGACATCACACCAGACCGGCCCGGCCCCTGCGACAGGGACCGGGCCGGCGGCGACGTCAGCGGCGCAGGCCGAGGCGCTCGATGAGCGCGCGGTAGCGCTGGATGTCGACCTTCTGCAGGTAGCCGAGCAGACGGCGGCGCTGGCCGACCAGCAGGAGCAGGCCACGACGCGAGTGGTGGTCCTGCTTGTGGCTCTTGAGGTGCTCGGTGAGGTCGGTGATCCGCTGGGTCAGCAGAGCGATCTGCACCTCCGGCGAGCCGGTGTCGCCCTCGTGAGTCGCGTACTCGGTGATGATGGACTGCTTCGTGGCAGCGTCGAGCGGCATGGCTCTCCTTCTGGTGTCGTTGCGCGGTGCTCCGGGACTTCTTCACCGGGCGCTCTGTGTCCGCGGCCGATCTACGGCACCCCACATCGTACCAGCGCACCACGTCGTCCCCGCACCCCACGGGCGCGGGGACGACGTGGCGGGCGCCACTGCGAGCGGCGGCGCCACGCGCGGCTCAGGCGTCGCCGTCGAGCCCGGCCGGCCGGCCGTCCACCTCCCGGAAGGTGCCGTCCGCCTGCGGGAGGACCCCGGCGAACTGCAGCAGGTCGGGCAGCGTGGTGATCATCCGCCCGTCCTCCAGCCGCACCCCGTCCGCCGGCGTCCACGGGTCGGGCGTGCGAAGGAACGAGTCGTCGTCGTGCCGCAGCAGGTAGACGAACGTCTCCGCGAGGATCCGGCTGCCCACCTCCCCGAGGAAGTTCCCGTTGCCCTGGACCGCGGCCTCCTGCAGCACGTAGTACCACAGCGGCGTCCTGCCCGCGCCGATCCGGTCGAGAGCGGCCCCGACCTCCGGCGCGGCGCCCGCGATGAGCTGCTCGCGGGTCAGGGGCGCCGCACCGAGCTCCCGGGCGACCTCCTCCCCCGTCGGCAGGGCCAGCATGTAGCCGCGCAGCAGGTTGCGCTGGGCGAGCTGCTTGAGGATCGCGCTCATCCTGGCGGTCATCGGGTTCCCGTCGGGACCCGCCGGGACCTTCGACGGGTCGAGCGGGTCGCCGTCGTCGTCGACCTCCCCGAACCCCTCCTTGAGCATGACCCGCAGCCCATCGGCGAGGAACGGATCGATCTTGCGGGCCTTGTGGTTGGTGGCCGGGTCGCCCTTGTCGACGAAGCGGGCCCAGTCGACCGGCCAGTTCGACGGCAGCGTGTCCAGGGGACCGGCCGGGCTCGGCGAGAGCCCGCCGCCGCCGGTGAACCGGAAGAGGTCCTCCAGGGAGGCGAACGGCGCCACCACGCCCTCGGCACCGAAGTTGCGGTTGTGGTCGTAGCCGTTGCGCACCATCGAGTGGCCGAACCGGAACGCCGCGACCGCGAACTCCAGCGGCATCGCGATCGAGCGCAGCGGCCGGAACCGCAGCCGGTACTCGTGCAGCACCTGGTCGAGCACGCCCGGCTTGGTCAGGGTGCGCAGGTAGTCGTGCAGCACCAGCCACTGGTAGTGGTGGCACACGAGCGTGCGCGCCCGCTCGAACGTGGCGCGCCCGTCCGCGGCGAGCCACGGCTCGGTCACCCGCACCCAGTCGACGACGGCGTTGTGGAACCGGATGTGCGCCACGTGCAGCTGCGCGACCACGAGGTTCTCGTCGTTGCGCCCGTCCGGGATCTTCACCGCACGACGCAGGTCCGGGTTGGCGGCGTCGGCCGCCTCCTGCTCCGAGAACCGCGGCAGGTCGCGCTGGGTGTCGCCCGCCGGGTCGATCTCGTCGCCGACGGGTACCGGCGTGAGCCGTCCGAGCGCGAGCTTGGCGGGGTCGGACGTGGCGTAGGCGACCTCGCTGCGGGTGGCACCGCCCGGCTCCCCCGGGAACCGGGGGCCGCTGCCGTACATGCTGTCCAGGTTCAGCGACGGGTGCCGCCCGTTGTGCAGGCTCGCCGTGACGACGTCGGGAGCCATCACGGTGAACGGCTCGTTGAGGATGTCGCCGAGCACCAGGTCGCCCGACCCGTCGCCCGTGCTGTCGGGGCCGTTGGTGTTGAGCGTGATGTCGTGGTCGATGAACTGGCCCCAGTAGGTGTACACGGCGGGGACCGTCGAGTCCTGCGCCGGGTCGCGCCCGTCGGACTCGATCATCGCGGCCCCGAGGTCCTCGAGGGCCGAGACCACCTCGGCGACGGTCGCCGGGTCGTCGGACGGCAGGTGGGAGGCGGGGAACCGCGCCCGGAGCCGGCCGAACAGGTAGTCGAAGGACGTCGTCGCGTCGAACCGGCCGCTGCGGTAGTCGGAACGGACGGCGTCGGCGGTCCGGGGCAGGAACGCCGCGTCGGAGGTGCGGGGGTCCGCGTCCTGGGCCCCGGGCGTCTCGGGCACGACGCTGCCCCCGTGGCCGACCTGGCGGACGGTGCGCCCGACGGGCGACTGGTTGAGGTCGACACGCACGTCCGGCTCGGACGGTGCGCTCGACGGACTGGCGGTGGTCCCGGCGTCGTGCTGGTCGACGTCGCCGGTGGTCTGCTGAGCCTCCATGGCCCTGCCTCTCGTGAGAGGACGGTCGCAGCGGGCAGGCGTCCGCTGCCGGGGACGCGTCGGCACGACGTCGGTCCGTCGGCGGGTGCGCGTCGATGCGGCACGCGAGCCGACGCCCTCCCGGGCCGTGGGTCGGCAGGCTGCGTCGCGACCGGGATCGCAGGATCCCCGACCAGGATCACCCCTGGCGCTGTCCGGAGGGAAGGGGGTGCCCGCGCCGGTGATACACCTCCACGGATTTCACCCGCTGGGTCGGGTCAGCGCCCGGCACCGACCAGGATCCGACGGGCCCGGGCGACGTCGTCGTGCATCTGTGCGACCAGCGGCTCGATGCCGTCGAACCGCAGCGTGGGCCGCAGGTGGTCCACCAGCTCGAGGACGATGTCCTCGTCGTACAGGTCCAGGTCGGTGCGGTCCAGGACGTACGCCTCGACGCGGCGCTGGACCCCGTCGAACGTGGGGTTCGTGCCGATCGAGATCGCCGCGGGAAGCCGCACGTCAGGGTGCTGCGGCGCGGTGCGGGCCAGATCCGGGCGGTACAGCCAGCCGGCGTAGACGCCGTCGGCCGGGACCATCCCCGCGATGTCGCCCAGGTTGGCGGTGGGGAACCCCAGCTCGCGACCCCGGGCGTCCCCGTGGACCACGGTGCCGCGTACCCGGTGCGGGCGCCCGAGCACGTCGGCGGCCTGGGCGACGGCGCCCTCGGCGAGCAGCGCCCGCGCCGCCGAGCTCGACCACCGCGCATGCTGCCCGGCGGCGGGGTCCGCGTCCGGCTCACCGACGTCGTCCACGGCGACGACCTCGAACCCGTGCACTCCCCCGAGCTCCACCATCGTGGCCAGGGTGCCGGCGTTGCCCGCACCGAAGCGCACGTCGTGCCCGACGACGACGCTCCGCGCGCCGAGCGCTCCGGTGAGGTAGCGGGTGACGAACTCCTCGGGGCTCTGGGCAGCGAACTCCAGCGAGTACGGGACCACCAGGACCGCGTCGAGGCCCGTGCCGGCCAGGAGGTCGAGCCGGTCGGTCAGCCCCGTGAGGAGCTCGGGCGCGGACTCGGGCCGGTGCACCGCGGCGGGGTGCGGGTCGAACGTGACCGCCACCGCCGAGCGGTCGTCGCCGTGGGCGAGGCGGACCAGCCGTTCGAGCACGGCCCGGTGACCGCGATGGACCCCGTCGAAGTTGCCGATCGTCACCGCGGACGGGCCGAATCCGTCGGGGACCTGCTCCAGGTCGGTGAACACCTGCACGCCGATCGGGCTCCTCGCTCGCTTCCGGGCCGACGCCGTGGCCGGCGCCGACGGACCAGGATAGACCCGGCGCGGCGGTCGGGTCGGACGGTTCACGCGGGAGCGAGCACCAGCACCGGCTTGGCGAGACGTTCGCCACGGCGCGTGGTGTCCTCCAGCAGCGCGACCAGGGTGCCGTCCGGGGCCAGCGCCGCGACCGTGCCCGGCAGTGCGGAGGGCTGGATCCACTGCCCGTAGGCCAGCGCCCGGGCCTCGGCCGCGGTGAGCTCGCGGACCGCGAAGGTGCTGCGCGCCGCCTCGGCGAGCGGCACGGTCGCGAGCACGCCGTCGGCGTCGGCCTGCCGCTCGAGCTCCTCCAGCGTGCGGGCGCCCGCGACGGTGTACCCGCCGACGCGCGTGCGCCGCAGGGCGGTGAGATGGCCGCCGACGCCGAGCGCGGCACCGAGGTCCCGCGCCAGCGCGCGCACGTACGTGCCCGACGACACCACGACCCGCACGTCGACGTCGACGACGGGGACGCCCCGGGCCGAGCTCTCGCGGACCGCGACGACGTCGAAGGTCGAGACGGTGACCGGACGGGCGGCGAGCTCGACGTCCTCGCCGGCCCGCGCGCGGGCGTAGGCACGCCTGCCGTCGACCTTGATCGCGCTGACCGTGCTCGGCACCTGCTGGACGTCGCCGGTCAGCGCCGCGACCTCGCGGTCGAGCGCGGCCCGGTCGATCCCCCGGCCGACGCCGGCCGACGCGGACGGCTCGCCCTCGGCGTCGTCCGTGGTCGTGGAGATCCCCAGCCGGACCGTGGCGTCGTAGGCCTTGTCGGCTCCCACGACGTAGGTCAGCAGCTTCGTGGCCCGGCCGACGCCGACGACGAGCACGCCCGTGGCCATCGGGTCGAGCGTGCCCGCGTGACCGACCTTGCGGGTGCCGGCCAGCCGCCGGCACCGACCGACCACGTCGTGACTGGTCCAGCCGGCGGGCTTGTCGACCACCAGGAACCCGTCGGCCGCCGTCGGCCGCCTCGCGGGACGCTCACGCGCGTCGCTCATGTCCCTCCCCGGGCCGCTGTGGGCCGGAAATCTGCAGGTCCCCGGGTGGCAGGACCTGCAGGTTTCATGCCCACAGCGCTGTCAGTCCTCGTCGTCGGCCGTGCGGTACGGGTCGGCGTCGCCGGCCGGGAGCTTGCCCTCGCGGAGCGCCGCGAGCTCGGCGTCCCGGCGACGTGCCTCGAGCAGCGCGGCATCCAGGTGCGCGGCCGTCTCCGGCACCGAGTCCAGGTGGAACTCCACGCTGGGGGTCAGACGCACTCCAGTCTGCTTGCCGACCTCGGAACGGATCATGCCCTTGGCGCTCTCCAGAGCCGCTGCCGTACCGGCGTGCGCCTCCTCGTCGCCGTAGACCGTGTAGAACACCGACGCCTGCTGCAGGTCGCCGGTCACCCGCACGTCCGTGATGGTCACGAAACCCAGCCGCGGGTCCTTGATCCGGCCGTCCAGCAGCTGCGCCACGATCTCCTTGATGCGGTCCGCCAGCCGGCGTGCCCGTGGGTTCTCGCTCATCCGTCCTCCTCTTCAGACGACGCCGACGGCGCCCCGCCCACCCACCGTAGTGGCGGGCGGTGCGGGACGCCGTCGGGCGTCGCGACCATGTCAGTCGCGCGGGATCTCGCGCATCTCGAAGGTCTCGATCGTGTCGCCCTCGCGAATGTCGTTGTACGACCCGAGACCGATACCGCACTCGAAGCCCTCGCGGACCTCGGTGACGTCGTCCTTCTCGCGTCGCAGCGACTCCACCGTGAGGTCGTCGCCGACCACCTTGCCGTCACGCAGCACGCGCGCCTTGGAGTTCCGTCGGATCGTGCCCGACCGGATGATCGAGCCGGCGATGTTGCCGAACTTCGAGGACCGGAACACCTGGCGGATCTCGGCGGTGCCGAGCTGCGCCTCCTCGTACTCCGGCTTGAGCATGCCCTTGAGGGCCGCCTCGATGTCGTCGATCGCCTGGTAGATCACCGAGTAGAACTTGACCTCGACACCCTCGCGATCCGCGAGCTCCTCGACACGCTCGCCGAAGCGGACGTTGAAGCCGAGGATCACGGCGTTGTCGACGGTGGCGAGGTTCACGTCGTTCTGCGTGATCGCACCGACACCGCGGTGGATGACCCGCAGGTCGACCTCGTCGCCCACGTCGATCTTGAGCAGCGCGTCCTCCAGCGCCTCCACGGCACCGGACACGTCGCCCTTGAGGACCAGGTTGAGGGTCTCGACCTTGCCCTGCTCGAGCGCCTTGGTGAAGTCCTCGAGGCTGATGCGCTTGCGGCG
Source organism: Isoptericola chiayiensis (assembly GCF_013149805.1). Taxonomy (GTDB): domain Bacteria; phylum Actinomycetota; class Actinomycetes; order Actinomycetales; family Cellulomonadaceae; genus Isoptericola; species Isoptericola chiayiensis. The sequence goes on along the minus strand of NZ_JABEZT010000006.1, from coordinate 82,064 downwards.
CTTGGCCAGGAGGGCGGCACGCTCGGCGGCCTCGCGCTTCTCCGCGATCTGGCGGGCCGTCCGCTCGTCGGGCGCCACCAGGAAGGCGTCGCCCGCGCTCGGCACGGAGGCCAGGCCGAGCACCTGGACCGGACGCGCCGGACCGGCCTCGGTCACGGACTCGCCGTGCTCGTCGAACATGGCGCGGACGCGGCCGTGGGCGGTGCCGGCGACGATCGCGTCGCCGACGCGCAGGGTGCCGGACTGCACCAGGACGGTGGCCACGGAACCGCGGCCCTTGTCCAGGTGCGCCTCGATCGCGACGCCGCGGGCGTTCTTGTCCGGGTTCGCCCGCAGGTCGAGCGCGGCGTCCGCGGTGAGCAGGACGGCCTCGAGGAGGTCGTCGATGCCCTTGCGCTGCAGCGCCGAGACGTCGACGAACATCGTGTCGCCGCCGTACTCCTCGGCCACCAGGTTGTACTCGGTGAGCTGCTGGCGGATCTTGGCGGGGTTGGCCCCCTCCTTGTCCACCTTGTTCACCGCGACCACGATCGGCACCTCGGCGGCCTGGGCGTGGTTGAGCGCCTCGACCGTCTGCGGCATCACGCCGTCGTCGGCCGCGACCACGAGGATCGCGATGTCCGTCGACTTCGCACCACGGGCACGCATGGCGGTGAACGCCTCGTGACCCGGGGTGTCGATGAACGTCACCGCACGCTCGGCACCCTCGTGCTCGGTGTGCGCCTGGTAGGCACCGATGTGCTGGGTGATCCCACCCGCCTCACCGGCCACCACGTCGGTCGAGCGGATGGCGTCGAGCAGCTTCGTCTTACCGTGGTCGACGTGACCCATGACGGTCACGACCGGCGGCCGCGGCATCAGGTCCTCGTCGTCCTCGGCGTCGGACTCGGCCTGCAGGTCGATGGCGAAGGACTCGAGCAGCTCGCGGTCCTCCTCCTCGGCGGAGACCATCTCGATCTTGTAGCCGAGCTCCGAACCGAGCGTGACGAAGGTGTCCTCGTCCAGCGACTGCGTCGCCGTGGCCATCTCGCCCAGGTGCAGCAGGACGGTCACGAGCGCCGCCGGGTTCGCGTCGATCCGGTCGGCGAAGTCGTTCAGCGACGAGCCCTGGCGCAGACGCACGAGCGTGTCGCCGTTGCCCCGGGGGACGTTGACGCCGCCCGGGGTCGGCGCCTGCATCTGCTCGAACTCCTGGCGCTTCGCCCGCTTCGACTTGCGGCCGCGGACCGGCTTGCCGCCGGCCCGGCCGAACGCACCCTGCGTGCTGCCGCGACCGGCACCACCGCGACCGCGGAAGCCGCCGCCGCCACCGGGACGGAACCCGCCGCGACCGCCACCGGGACCGCCCGGTGCGCCGCCGGGACCGCCGCCACGACCGCGACCGCCACGACCGCCCGCCGCGGGGCGCTCGCCCGGACGCGGCATGCTGGTCTTGCCGGGCATCATGCCCGGGTTCGGGCGCGGACCGCCGGGGCGGGGCGCGGCCGGACGCGGACCGCCGGAACGCTCGGTCGGCTTGCCCTCACCGCGGGCCGGCCGCTGCTGCTGCATGCCCTGCTGCGAGGAGAACGGGTTGTTGCCGGGGCGCGGGCCGCCGGAACGCTGCATGCCCTGCTGCGAGGCGTACGGGTTGTTGCCGGGGCGCGGCTGACCGCCGCGACCACCCCGCTGCTGGCCGGGCTTGCCGCCCGAGCGCGGTGCGCCACCCGGCTTGGGAGCACCCGGCTTGGGAGCGGCGCCGGGCTTCGGCGCGGCACCCGGCTTGGGGGCCTCGGCGGGCGTCGGCGCGGCAGCACCCGGCTTGGGGGCCTCGGCGGGCGTCGGCGCGGCAGCACCCGGCTTGGGGGCCGCACCCGGCGACGGCGCGGCACCCGGCGCGGGCGCCTCGGCCGGCGTCGGTGCCGCGGCACCCGGCTTCGGGGCGGGCTCCTGCGCCGCGGGCTTCGGCCCGGGCTTCTGGGCTGCCGGCTTCTGCGCTCCGGGCTTCCTGGCCGCGGGCTTGTCGCCCTGGCCGCCGCCGGCGCCCGCGAACTTGTCGCGCATCGTGCGCTCGACCGGTGCTTCGAGCGTCGACGACGCCGACCGGACGAACTCCCCTGAGGCCTTCAGCTCGGCCAGCAAGGTCTTGCTCTCCACCCCGAGCTGCTTCGCCAGCTCGTGGACGCGGATCTTCGCCACATCTCTCCTGTCTCGGCCCTACCGAGACAGGCAGGACCGTCGTTAGTACCGAGTACTCATCGCTGGGGACTCATCGGGTGCCCATCGGCTTCTGACCCGCTTCCTTGTCGATGTACGCGTGGTGCGGCCGGGCGATGGCGCCCGGTCGCGACGTGAGCGGCACCGTCGGTGCCGCTCGGGTCGTCAACGGTCCTGCTGCTCCAGATATGCCCGCACCTCGTCCAGGTCGAGCGGTCCGGCGACGCGCAGCGCGCGCGGCACGGCCCGCCGTCGCCGGGCGAGCTCCAGGCAGGCGAGGTCCGGATGGATCCAGGCCCCGCGCCCCGGCATGCTGCCCCGTTTGTCGACCACGAGCCGAGGCTCGCGGTCCGACGGCGAGAGCACCAGCCGCAGGAGATCCGACCGCAGGTCGCGTCCCCGGCAGCCGACGCAGGTGCGCAGCGGACCGGTCTCCCGGGGTGCGTTGCGCGGGCATGCGACGGACTGGGTTCGCGACCCGATCGGCCCTAGTCTAACGCCACTGCTCGCCGGCCCCGAGCTCACGCCACCTCGTCGGGCCCGACGGCCACGGCCGGGACGTCCCCGCCCTCGTCCGAGCGGATGTCGATGCGCCAGCCCGTCAGCTTGGCGGCAAGCCGGGCATTCTGCCCTTCCTTGCCGATGGCGAGCGAGAGCTGGTAGTCCGGCACGACCGCGCGGGCGGCCTTCGCGTCGGCGTCCACGACGGTGACGGAGCTCACACGCGCGGGCGACAGGGCGTTGGCCACGAAGCGGGCCGGGTCCTCGCTGTGGTCGACGATGTCGATCTTCTCGCCGTGCAGCTCCGCCATCACCGCGCGCACCCGCGACCCCATCGGTCCGATGCAGGCGCCCTTGGCATTGAGGCCGGACACCTTCGAGCGCACCGCGAGCTTGGTGCGGTGACCGGCCTCGCGGGCCACCGCCATGATCTGGACCGAGCCGTCCGCGATCTCCGGGACCTCGAGCTCGAACAGCTTGCGCACGAGGTTGGGGTGGGTCCGGCTGAGGGTCACCTGCGCGCCCTTCATGCCGCGCGAGACCTCCACGACGTAGGCGCGCAGCCGCTCGCCGTGCGTGTAGACCTCCCCGGGCACCTGCTCGTGCGGCGGGAGGACGGCCTCGGTGCCGCCCACGTCGACCAGGACGACGCGCGGGTCGCGACCCTGCTGGATGACGCCCGCGAGGACCTCGCCCTCCTTGCCGCGGAACATCCCGAGCACCTGGTCGTCCTCGGCGTCACGCAGGCGCTGGACGATGACCTGGCGGGCCGTGGCCGTCGCGATGCGGCCGAAGTCCGCCGGGGTGTCGTCGAACTCCGGACCGGGCTCGACCGTCCCGCGCCCCTCCGGGTCCTCCGGGTCGGGCGTCCGGATCTGCTCGCGGGCCCAGACCGTCACGTGGCCCGAGGTGCGGTCCAGCTCGACGCGGGCGTGCTGGTAGGCGTCCGGCGTGCGGTGGTAGGCGGAGAGCAGGGCCTGCTCGATGGCTTCGACCAGGACGTCCAGGCTGATCTCACGCTCCCGCTCCAGCAGCCTCAGCGTGCTCATGTCGATGTCCATCGTCAGCCCTCCTCACCCTCGCGGGCGGCGCCCGCGTCGTCGTCGCCGAGCCTGGTCAGCTCGACCTCCACCTTGCCGCGGCGCACCGCGGACCGCGGCAGACGCGTCCCGTCGGCCAGCACGAGCTCGACGTCGTCCCCCTCATCGACCACGTCGAGCAGGCGCCCGCGCACCTCGTCGCCGTCCGTCGTCGTCAGGCGGACCAGGCGACCCCGCGCACGCCGGAAGTGGCGCGCCCGGGTCAGCGGGCGCGTGGCGCCCGGCGTCGAGACCTCGAGCGTGTAGCGCCCGGGCACGACGTCGGCCTCGTCGAGCACCGCCGAGATCGAGCGGGACGCCTCGGCCAGCCGGTCCGAGTCCAGCTCGCCCTCGACGTGCTCGGGCAGGTCGAGGGTGATCCGCACGACGGACCGGTCCCCCGCGCGCGTGGCGTGCACGTCCTCCAGGTACAGCCCGGCGGCGTCGACCACCGGTTCGACCACCGACCGGACGCGCGTGTCCGACGCACGGCTCCGCTCTGCTGCCATCGATGCCTCCCGAGGGTGATTCCCGCGCCGGGACGTCCCGCGGCCGGTGTGTCGTTGTGTGTCGTCCCAGCGTAACGAACACCTCGGGCCGCGCGTGCCCGACGAACCCCGGCAGCCACGGGAGGAACGTCACAGCGACGCACCCCGACGTGGCAAGATCGACCTCGATGGAACCGCACCACGTCACCCCACCGGGCCGCCGCCGTCTCCGGGCGCTCGCCGGCCTGCTGGCCGTCGCGGTCCTCGCCGGGTGCGGGCTGCGCCTCGAGACCCCGCCGCCGGCGGAGCCCGTGCCCGACGCGCTCGAGATCGTGCGGCGCACCGCGGTGTCCGACGCCCTCTACGTGGCCGACCAGGCCGACGCGGTCGTCGACCGCCTCGACGGGCGCCGTGCCCGCCTCACCGCCGAGCTGGAACGCGTCGCCGCGGACTCCCGTGCGCAGGCCGCCCAGCTCGGCGGCGTCTACGACTCCGGTCTGGAGCCGACGGAGCCGCCCACCGGCTCCCCGGCACCCAGCTCGGAGCCCGTGCAGGCCCAGGACGTGGTCGACGCCCTCGTGGACGCCTCCGGCCGGAGCCGGACCGCGGCCAGCACGACCGTCGAGGGCCCGCTGGCCCGCCTCCTCGCCTCGATCGGCGCCGCCCAGGCGGTCTCCGCCCAGCGCGTCGGGGCGTACACCGACGCCGGCCCACCGCCGACGCAGGTCGCGACGGTGCCCGCCCCCGACGGCACGGCCATCGTGGAGGTCGAGCCGTCCGGGGAGTCCCCCGCGGCCGATGCCGCCGGGTCCGCCGGGTCCGGGCTGGCGGCCCTGACGGCCGCGTCCCCCTCCCCGTCCCCGTCGGCCACCGACGACGGCGAGGTGTCCAGCACCGGCGGAGACTCCGACGCCCCGGCGCCGCTGCCACGGGGCCTGACCGCCGCCGACCTGAGCACGCTGGTCGCCTCGGAGGACTCGGCGGCGTACGCGCTGCGGCTGCGCGCCGCCCTGCGCACCGACGACCGGCGCGCCGCACTGGCCGGACGCGCCGACACGCACGGCGCGCGCAGCGAAGCCTGGGCGCTCCTCGCCGGGACCGCCGGCACGGCCCAGGACCCCCGCCGCGTCGCCTACGCCGTCCCCCGCGGGGCCGGCGACGGCGCGCTCGTGCGCAGCGTGGAGAACGACCTGGCCACCACGTACGCCACCATCGTGGGGACGACCGCCCCGGACACCCGCGGCGCCCTGGTCGACCTCCTCGTCGACTGCGCCCTCGCCCTGGAGGCGTGGGGCGCCGAGCCCGTGCCGTTCCCGGGCCTGCCGGAGCAGGCGGACGACGCCGGGTAGCGGGCGACGCGGGGCGCCCGCCCTCAGCCCGCCAGCAGCTCCGTGACCCGCTCGACCACCGTCGGCACCGCCCGGTCCACCGGGACCTGCACCGCCTCGCCGGCGCGGGGACGGACCTCCACGACGCCGTCGGCGAGCCCGCGGCCGACCACGAGGACCAGCGGCACCCCGAAGAGCTCGGCGTCCGCGAACTTCACGCCCGGCGAGACCTTGGGGCGGTCGTCGTAGACCACCTCGACGCCCTGTGCCACGAGCCCCGTCGCGATCTCCTCGGCCGCGGCGAACACCTCGGACCCCTTGCCGGTCGCCACGACGTGCACGTGCGCGGGCGCGACGTGGGCCGGCCAGGCCAGCCCGCGCTCGTCGTGGTGGGCCTCGGCGAGCGCCGCCAGCACCCGCGTGACGCCGATGCCGTAGGAGCCCATCGTCACCACGGCCTGCTTGCCGTTCGGGTCGAGCACCTTCAGGTCGAGCGCCTCCGCGTACTTGCGTCCGAGCTGGAAGATGTGGCCGATCTCGATGCCGCGCGCCAGCTCCAGCGGGCCCGAGCCATCCGGGGCCGGGTCCCCGGCCCGCACCTCCGCCGCCTCGATGACGCCGTCGGCGGCGAAGTCGCGCTCGGCGACCAGGTCGAACACGTGCCGGCCGGGCTGGTCGGCGCCGGTGATCCAGCGCGTGCCGGCCACCACCCGGGGGTCGAGCAGGTAGCGGATCGCGGGGCGGGTCTCACCCGACTCGGGGTCGAGGACCTGCTTGCCCTGCGGCCCGAGCACGCCGGGACCGATGTAGCCCTTGACCAGCTCGGGGTGCGCGGCGAAGTCCGTCTCGGTGGCGGGCTCGGCCTCGGCGGGGGCCAGCGACGCCTCGAGCCGCTTGACGTCGACCTCGCGGTCCCCCGGGACGCCGACGACGACGAGCTCGCGGGTGCCGTCGGGCTGGGTCACGGCGAGCACCACGTTCTTGAGCGTGTCCGCGGCCGTCCAGGCGCGGTCGGCCCGGGGGTGGTGGGCGTTGGCGAAGTCCACCAGGGTCTCGATGGTCGGGGTGTCGGGGGTGTCCTCGACGTGCGCCGCCGGGGCGTCGTCGTACCCGAGCGGCTCGGGCACCGGCGTGACGACGGCCTCGACGTTCGCCGCGTACCCGCCGGCCGAGCGCACGAACGTGTCCTCGCCGATCGCCGACGGCGACAGGAACTCCTCCGAGCGCGAGCCGCCCATCGCACCCGACGTCGCGGCCACGACCACGTACTCGAGCCCGAGCCGGGAGAAGATGCGCTGGTAGGCGCCACGCTGCCTGTCGTAGGCGGCCTCCAGCCCGGCGTCGTCGAGGTCGAAGGAGTAGGCGTCCTTCATGATGAACTCGCGTCCGCGGATCAGCCCGGCGCGGGGACGCGCCTCGTCGCGGTACTTGGTCTGGATCTGGTACAGCGCCAGGGGCAGGTCCTTGTACGAGGAGTACAGGTCCTTCACCAGCAGGGTGAACATCTCCTCGTGGGTGGGGGCCAGCAGGTAGTCGGCCTCCTTGCGGTCCTTGAGCCGGAACAGGTTGGGCCCGTACTCGTCCCACCGTCCGGTCGCCTCGTAGGGCTCGCGCGGCAGCAGCGCCGGGAAGTGCACCTCCTGGGCGCCGATGGCGGCCATCTCCTCGCGCACCACGGCCTCGACCTTCGCCAGCACCCGCAGACCCAGCGGGAGCCAGGAGTACACCCCGGGCGCCGCCCGGCGGATGTAGCCGGCTCGCACCAGCAGCCGGTGACTGGCGACCTCGGCGTCGGCCGGGTCCTCGCGCAGGGTACGGACGAACAGGGAGGACAGGCGCAGCAGGTCACCGCTGCGGGCAGCGCCGGAGGCGGACACGATCGACATGCGCACCAGCCTAGCGGCGCCCGGCGGTGGTCCGGCCCGCCGTCCGCGGCCACACTGGAGGCATGCCGGAGCTCCCCGAGGTCGAGGCCCTGGCCCGGTTCCTCGACCGCAGCACGCGTGACCGCACGGTCGTGGCGGCCGACGTCGGTTCGATCGCCGCGCTCAAGACGCACGACCCGCCGACGAGCGCGCTGGTCGACCGGCTCGTGCGGTCCTGGACGCGGCGCGGCAAGTGGCTCGTGCTGGCCACCGGTGGCCCGCACCTGGCCGTCCACCTCGCGCGCGGCGGCTGGGTACGGTGGCACGACCGGGCGCCGACGACGCCGGTGCGGCCCCGGCTCGGCGGCTCCTCGCGCGGGCCGTCCCTGGGTGTCCGGCTGCGGTTCGACGACGGCACCGGGCTCGACGTCACCGAGGCAGGCACGCGGCGGCGCCTGGCCCTGCACGTGGTCGCGGCGCCCGAGGACGTCGAGGCGATCCGCACCCTGGGCGTCGAGCCGCTGTCCGAGGACTTCACCGTCGAGGTCCTGGCCGGGCTGATGCGCGGCCGCAACCAGCAGGTCAAGGGGCTGCTGCGCGACCAGCACGCCGTGGCAGGGATCGGCAACGCCTACTCCGACGAGATCCTGCACGTCGCCCGCGTCTCCCCCTTCGCCCTGACCCGGTCGTTCGACGACGACGCCGTGGTGGCGCTGCACGCCGCCGTCGTGGACACGCTCACCGCGGCCGTCGCCGCGTCGGCCGGGCGTCCGGCGTCGGACCTCAAGGACGCCAAGCGTGCCGGGATGCGCGTGCACGGGCGCACCGGAGAGCCATGCCCGGTCTGCGGGGACACCGTCCGCGAGGTGTCCTTCGCCGACCGGTCGCTGCAGTACTGCCCCACCTGCCAGACCAGCGGCCAAGTCCTGGCCGACCGACGGATGTCCCGGCTGCTGCGCTGAGCCGCGCTGGGTCCGAGCTCCCGGAGACGCCCGGCGGCGACCTCAGAACAGGACGGTCGCGAACGAGCCCGAGCGCTCGAACCCCACGCGGCGGTAGGCCGCGAGCGCCGGTGCGTTGTACGAGTTGACGTACAGCGAGACCACGGGCGCCACGGTGCGCCGGGTGAGCTCGACGACGGCGGCCATCCCGGGCACGGACAGCCCCGAACCGCGCAATGCGGGATCGACCCAGACGCCCTGGACCTGGGCGACGCCGCCCGCCACCGCGCCGAGCTCCGCCTTGAACACGACGCGGGGCCCGTCGGGGCCGTCGTCGACCCGGACGAACGAGCGGCCCTCGGTGATGAGCGACCGTACGCGCGCGGCGTACGCGCTGCCCCCGCTCGCCACCGGCGAGTAGCCGACCTCTTCGGTGAACATGCGCACGCAGGCGGGCAGCACGAGCTCGAGCTCGTCGGGGCGCGAGCGCCGCACGTGCGGGTCCGGGGCCACGTCGGGGGCGCGGTCGATCACCAGCGAGGGCTGGTCGGTGCGGACCTCGCGCGGGGGCGGCCACACGCGGGACAGCAGCTCCCACAGGCGCAGCGTGGCGCGCTGCTCACCCACGACGGAGCTGGACCGGCGTCCCTGCTGGCGCGCGACCGCCGCGAAGGCCGCCACGGCGTCGTCCGCCTCGGCCCGCGAGAGCGTGCTCGGGACCACGGGCACCAGGTTGGCCCCGGCCCAGCAGACGGCCTGCAGGGGGCCCTCCTCGGGGTAGCCCCACACCTGGCCGCCCGCCGCGGCGAGCCCGGCACGGTCGGCGACGTCGAGACGGCTGGCGGCCAGGACGGACGCGACGGGGTCGACGGCGCAGACGCCGCGGGCCTCGGCCACCGCCTCGGGACCGAGCACGCGCGCGACGGGGCCCCGGCGCCCCTCGGGCGCTCGGGCCCCGCGCACCGCCGGTCGCCACCCCATCGTCCCCGCCTCCTCGCCGCCCGGACCCTCGGCCGCCGTCTCAGGACACCGTGACGACCGGGGCGCCCGCCTGGGCGTCGTTCTCGGGTGCCGGCATCTCCTCGGCGATGCGCAGGGCCTCCTCGATGAGCGTCTCGACGATCATCGCCTCGGGGACGGTCTTGATGACCTCGCCCTTGACGAAGATCTGGCCCTTGCCGTTGCCGGAGGCGACGCCGAGGTCGGCCTCGCGGGCCTCGCCCGGACCGTTGACGACACAGCCCATGACGGCCACCCGCAGCGGGACCGCCATGCCCTCGAGTCCTGCGGTGACCTTCTCCGCCAGCTCGTAGACGTCGACCTGGGCCCGCCCGCAGGAGGGGCAGGAGACGATCTCGAGCTTGCGCTCGCGCAGGTTCAGGGCCTGCAGGATCTGGATGCCGACCTTGACCTCCTCGACCGGCGGCGCCGACAGCGAGACGCGGATGGTGTCGCCGATGCCCTGGCTCAGCAGCGCACCGAACGCGGTGGCCGACTTGATGGTCCCCTGGAACGCCGGACCGGCCTCCGTGACGCCGAGGTGCAGCGGCCAGTCGCCGCGCTCGGACAGCAGCTCGTAGGCGCGGACCATGACCACCGGGTCGTTGTGCTTGACGGAGATCTTGAAGTCGTGGAAGTCGTGCTCCTCGAAGAGGCTCGCCTCCCACACGGCCGACTCGACGAGGGCCTCCGGGGTGGGCTTGCCGTACTTCTGCAGGAGACGCTTGTCGAGGGAGCCGGCGTTGACGCCGATCCGCAGCGAGGTGCCGTGGTCCTTGGCGGCCTGCGCGATCTCCTTGACCTGGTCGTCGAACTTCTTGATGTTGCCGGGGTTGACGCGCACCGCCGCACATCCCGCCTCGATGGCCGCGAAGACGTACTTCGGCTGGAAGTGGATGTCGGCGATCACCGGGATCTGCGACTTCTTCGCGATGATCGGCAGGGCCTCGGCGTCGTCCTGCGTGGGGCAGGCCACGCGCACGATGTCGCAGCCGGCGGCCGTCAGCTCGGCGATCTGTTGGAGGGTGCCGTTGATGTCGGTGGTCTTGGTGGTCGTCATCGACTGGACGCTCACCGGGGCGTCGCCACCGACGTAGACGTCGCCGACCTTGATCTTCCGGGTCGCGCGGCGCGGGGCGAGCGTGGGAGCGGGCGGTGCGGGCATGCCGAGGTTCACTGCAGTCACGGGGTCAGTATCGCGCCTCCCGGCCGGTGCCACACAGCCCACGGCGCATCGTCACCCGATCGTGGCCGGATCGTGCGCGAGGTCTTCACACCTCAGAACAGCCGGACCGGGTCCACGACGTCCGCGATCATCAGCACCGCCCCCACGCCGATCAGCGCGACGAACATCACGTAGGCGACCGGCATCATGCGGGCCACGTCGGCCGGGCCGGGCAGCGTGCGCCCGCGCGCCCGGGCCACGCTGCGCCGCGCCCCCTCGTAGAGCGCGTTGACCACGTGCCCGCCGTCGAGCGGCAGCACGGGGATCAGGTTGAACATGAACAGGGCGATGTTCAGCGAGGCGAGCAGCATGAGCATGAGCTGGACGCGGGCGAGCACCGAGTAGTCCTCGGCCCCGGCCGTGTCGACGGCCGCGCGCCCCACGCCGACGACGGACATCACCGAGTCCTGCGAGCGCGGCGCGTCGGTGAAGGCCTCGTACGCGGCGTCGTAGATGCGCACCGGCAGCGTCACGATCGCGTGGGCGGTCCCCGAGACCTGGAGCCACACCGCCTCGGGCACCGACGACACGGGCAGCGCCTGGCGTTCGACGCTCGAGGTCACCCCGAGCAGGGCGCCGTCGACCATGACCGGCTCGCCCGCGTCGTCGGTGACGGGGTAGCCGTCGTCGTCCGTCAGCGGTCGCTCGGCCGGTTCCGGGGTGACGGTGAGCTCGACCCGCCGGCCGTCGCGCTCCACGACCAGCGGCACCTGCTCGCCGGCGGCGTCGTTGATCATGCCCACGAGCTGGGACCAGTCCTCCACCGGGGCGCCGTCGAACGCGACCACCTCGTCGCCCGCCTGCACGCCCGCCGTCGCGGCCGCGGAGTCCGCACCGACCTCCTCGACCGTGGTCGTCGCCGTCGGCATCCCGATCCCGAGGAAGACGACGGCCAGCAGCACCACGGCGATGACGAGGTTCATCACCGGGCCGCCCAGCATCACCACGAGCTTCTTGGGCGTCGACAGGTGGTAGAAGGCGCGGCGCTCCTCCCCCGAGCGGATCTCGCTGACGCTCGCGTCCCGCGCGTCGGCGATCACGCGGGAGAAGAACCCGTTCCCCGGACGCGTCCCCGCGGGCGCCGGCGGCATCATCCCGACCAGGCGGACGTAGCCGCCCAGCGGGATCGCCTTGAGGCCGTACTCCGTCTCACCACGCTTGCGCGACCACAGCGTGGGCCCGAAACCGACCATGTACTCGCTGACGCGCACGCCGAACTTCTTGGCGGGCACCATGTGACCCACCTCGTGCAGGGCGATCGAGACGAGGATGCCGAGCACCACGACCACGATGCCGACGACGACCGGGAGGATGTTCACGACACCGAGGGTAGGCGACGATCCTGGGAGCGCGTGCGGAACGGCATCAGCGCCGGGCCAGGAGCTCGTCCGCCCGGGACCGCGCCCACGTCTCGGCGCCCTCGACCGCCTCGAGCGTCGCGTCGGCGGCGGCCACGCCGTCGTGCTCGCCCAGCACCCGCTCGACGGTGTCGACGATGTCGAGGAACCCGATCCGACCCGCCAGGAAGGCGTCGACGCCCTGTTCGTTGGCGGCGTTGAACACCGCGGGGTGCGTGGCCGACGCCGCGGCCGCGGACCGCGCCAGGTCGACGGCGGGGAAGGTCGCCGCGTCGAGGGGCTCGAACGTCCAGCTCGTCGCCCGCGTCCAGTCGCACGGCGGGGAGACCACGTCGAGCCGGTCCGGCCACGACAGGCCCAGCGCGATCGGCAGGCGCATGTCCGGCGGGGAGGCCTGCGCGATCGTCGACCCGTCGCAGAACTCCACCATCGAGTGCACCACCGACTGCGGGTGCACCACCACCGTGATGTCGTCGGTGGGCACGTCGAACAGCAGGTGCGCCTCGATGAGCTCGAGACCCTTGTTCATCAGCGACGCGGAGTTCACGGTCACGACCGGCCCCATCGCCCACGTGGGGTGCTGCAGCGCCTGCTCGGCGGTGACCGTCGCGATCTCGTCGCGGGCCCGGCCGCGGAACGGCCCGCCGGACGCGGTGAGGATCAGCCGACGCACCTCGCTGCGGTCCGGGGCGTGCGCCCCGCCGCGCAACGCCTGCGCGATCGCGGAGTGCTCGGAGTCCACGGGCACGATCTGGTCCGGGTGCGCGAGCGCCTTGACCAGGGCCCCGCCGACGACCAGCGACTCCTTGTTCGCCAGCGCCAGCGTCGAACCGGCGCGCAGTGCCGCCAGGGTGGGGCGGAGCCCGACGGAGCCCGTGATGCCGTTGAGCACGACGTCGGAGCCCCGGCCGGCGAGGTCCGCCGCGGCACCGGGACCGACCAGGACCTCGGTCCGACGGGCCTGCGGCCCGCCGAGGCGGGCGACCAGCGCGTCGCGCAGGTCGTCCGCTCGCGCGGCGTCCGCCACGGCGATCGTCCGCACACCGAGGCGCGCCGCCTGCTCGGCGAGCAGACCGACGTCGGACCCCCCGGCGCTGATCCCCTCGACGACGTAACGACCGGGGTGGGCCGTCACGACGTCGATCGCCTGGGTGCCGATCGAGCCGGTGGACCCCAGCAGGGTGACGGTGCGGGTGCTCATCACTCGACGCCGAGCAGCACCTCGATGGCCCGTGCCAGGAACTTGTCCACGGGCTCCTCGGCGTAGGCGTTCGCGCCCTTGGCGCGTCCGAACGTGGCCGAGCGCAGCTCGGCGGCGGTCAGCGGCTCCTGCCGGTCGAAGTAGCCGACCAGGCGGTCGCAGATCGCGTCGACGTCGTCCATGTCGTAGCCCTGCTGCCCGCGGTCCGCCGGCGCGAACTTCGACCCGTCCGGGCGGCCGAGGCGGCCGTAGAGGGTGCGCGCCCGCTCGGCCAGCGCGGCCATCCACGCCTCCTGGCCGTGGGAGTTGACGAACTCGGCCCGCTGCCGGGCGATGAAGGCGCCCTCGAGCCGGTCCAGCGCGGCGTCCACCTCGTGGGTGTTGTACCCGCCGCGGATCAGCTCGAACGTGGACCCGGCGATGTCCGCGTTGGTCATCGGCTCGGGCGTGCGACCCTCGTACGCCTGCCGGGCGTGGTCGAAGAAGTCGTCGACCTCGTCGGGGTCGTACCCCTGACGCGTCTTCGACACGGTTGAAAAGAGCGTGCTGCTCACTCGTCGTCCTCCTCGGCGGCCAGCTGCCCGCAGGCGCCGTCGATGTCGCTCCCGCGGGTGTCACGGATGGTGGTGGGGATGCCGTGCCCGCGCAATCGTGCCACGAACTCCTCCTCCACGGAACGCTCGGACGCGGTCCAGATGGAGCCGGGCGTCGGGTTCAGCGGGATCGGGTTGATGTGCACCCACCCCCTGCCGCGCGCGTTGAGCTTCTCGGCCAGCAGGTCGGCTCGCCAGCCCTGGTCGTTCATGTCCTTGATGAGGGCGTACTCGATCGACACGCGTCGGCCGGTGACCTCGTAGTAGTGCCGGGCGGCGTCGATCGCCTCGTCCACGCTGAACCGGGTGTTGATCGGCACGAGCTCGCTGCGCAGGTCGTCGTCGGGCGCGTGCAACGACAGCGCCAGGGTGACCGGGATGCCCAGGTCGGCGAGCTTGCGCATCGCCGGCACCAGGCCGACCGTCGAGACCGTGATGTTGCGTGCCGACATCCCGAAACCCTCGGGCTGCGGCGCGACGAGCGCCTTGACCGTCTCGATGACCGCGCGCGGGTTGGCCAGCGGCTCCCCCATCCCCATGAACACCAGGTTGTTGAGGCGCGCCGGGCCGCCCGGGATCTCGCCGCGGTCCAGCGCCCGGAAAGCGGCCCGCACCTGCTCGAGGATCTCCGCCGTGGACAGGTTCCGCGTCAGCCCGAGCTGACCGGTGGCGCAGAACGGGCAGGCCATGCCGCAGCCGGCCTGCGACGACACGCACAGGGTGGTGCGGTGCGGGTAGCGCATCAGCACCGACTCGACCTTGGCGTCGTCGAACAGGTGCCACAGGGTCTTGACGGTGGTGCCGCCGTCGGCCTCCATGCGCCGCGTGGGCCGGATGAGCGGCGGGAACATCGTCGTCGCCAGCTCGTCCCGCGTCGCCTTCGGCAGGTCGGTCATCTCCGCCGGGTCCGAGGTGAAGTGCGTGAAGTAGTGCGCCGCGAGCTGCTTGGCACGGAACGGCTTCTCCCCCAGCTCGGCCACGGAGGCGGCCCGCTGCTCGGCGGTCAGGTCCGCGAAGTGCCGCGGCGGCTTCCCCCGACGCCGCGGGGCCATCTGCAGCGGGATCGGCGTGGTCTCGTCCGAGGGCCGGACGGCGGGGATGCCGAGCTCGGCCGATCCGGCGGCGGGTGTCGTTGCCATGTCAGGTTCCTTCAGGTCAGACGGTCGCGGCCAGCACGAGGTAGACGAACGGGACGGTGATCAGCAGGGAGTCGAGGCGGTCCAGGACACCGCCGTGCCCCGGCAGGAGCGAGCCCATGTCCTTGAGCTCCAGGTCGCGCTTGATGAGCGACTCGGCCAGGTCGCCGGCCGTCGCGGTCAGGGCGACCAGGCAGCCGAGCGCCACCCCCCACGCCCAGGACACGTCGAGCACCCACACGGCACCGGACACGCCGACGGCCACCGCCAGCAGCACCGAGCCCGCCAGCCCCTCCCAGCTCTTCTTGGGGCTGATCGACCGGGCCAACGGGTGCCGCCCGAACACCACGCCCGCGACGTAGCCCCCGACGTCGTTGGCGACGCCGAGCAGGATGAAGAGCACGACCCGCCACTCGCCGTCGGGCTGGTCCAGGATCAGCAGGACGAAACCCGCCAGGAACGGCAGGTACGTCGCCGCGAAGACCGCGGCCGCGGCGTCGCGCAGCGCCCGCGGCCCCGACCCGTCCAGGACGCGCCACACGACGACGGCGCCGACGGTCAGCACGTAGGCCACCAGCAGCGCCTCGGGACCCGCCAGGTAGGCGGACACGGCCATGCCGACGCCGCCGACGGCCAGCGGCGTGAACGGGACCTGGATGTCCCGGCGGGCGAACGCCGCCCGGAGCTCCCACAGCGCCGCGGTCTGCGCGACGACGACGAGGGCGACGAACGGCTCGGGACGGAACCACAGGGACGCGGCGACGAGGAGGAGCAGCCCCACCCCGACCGCCACCGCCGCCGGCAGGTTGCGGCCGGCGCGGGACGGCTTGCGCGGCGCGTCGACGGGTGACATCAGACCTCGAGCAGCTCGCTCTCCTTGCCGGCGAGCAGCTGGTCGACCAGGTCCACGTGCTTCTTGGTCAGGGCCTCCAGCTCCTTCTCCGCGCGCGCACCCTCGTCCTCGCCGACCTCGCCGTCCTTGACCAGCTTGTCGAGCTGCTCCTTGGCCTTGCGGCGCACGCCGCGCACGGAGATGCGGGCGTCCTCCGCCTTGGTCTTGGCGAGCTTGACGTAGTCGCGCCGCCGCTCCTCGGTCAGGGTCGGCATGATGACGCGGATCTGGTTGCCGTCGTTGGACGGGTTCACCCCGAGGTCCGACTCCCGCAGCGTCTTCTCCACGGCCGCCATCGAGCTCTTGTCGAACGGCGTGATGAGGACCGTGCGCCCGTCCGGGATGTTGAACGAGGCGAGCTGCTGCAGCGGCGTCGGCGCGCCGTAGTAGTCCACCTCGAGGGAGGAGAACATGCCGGCGTTGGCGCGGCCGGTGCGGATCCCGCCGAACTGCTCCTTGGCGACCTCGATCGCCGTGTCCATCTTCTCCTCGGCCTCGAGGAGGGTGTCGTCGATCACCCGGTGCTCCTTGCGTCGTGACGTGTGTCGGGGGTTGGTGTGGCCTGGCCGTGCTCAGCGGGTGGTGACCGCGGTACCGATCTTTTCGCCGAGCAGTGCACGGGTCACGTTACCGGTCCGCTCGAGCCCGAAGACGCGCATGCGCACGTCGTTGTCGCGGCACAGGGACAGCGCCGTGGCGTCCATGACGTTCAGGTCGCGCACCAGCGCGTCGGTGTAGGTCACGTGCTCGAGGCGCTGCGCGTCCGGGTCTTTGCGGGGGTCGGCGGTGTAGACCGCGTCCACGCCGTTCTTGCCCATGAGCACCTCGTCGCAGTGGGTCTCCAGCGCGCGCTGGACCGAGACGGTGTCCGTGGAGAAGTACGGCATGCCCGCACCGGCGCCGAAGATCACCACGCGGCCCTTCTCCAGGTGCCGGATCGCGCGCAGCGGGATGTACGGCTCGGCGACCTGCCCCATCGTGATCGCCGTCTGGACGCGGGTCTTGACCCCGTCCTGCTCCAGGAAGTCCTGCAGGGCCAGGCAGTTCATGACCGTGCCGAGCATGCCCATGTAGTCGGCGCGGGCACGGTCCAGACCGGCCCGCGAGAGCTCGGCCCCGCGGAAGAAGTTGCCGCCGCCGACCACGATGGCGACCTGGACACCCTGCCGCACCGCCGCGCCGATCTCCTGGGCCACGCGCCGCACCACGTCCGTCGCGAGACCCACGCTGCCGCCGCCGAACGTCTCGCCGGACAGCTTCAGCAGCACCCGCCGGGTCCCGGCGTCCTTCGCCGGGAGCTGGCCGGCACCCGCCGGCGCCGGCTCGGGCCGCGCCGCCGCGCCGCCGGTCGCGACCGCGTCCGCCGGGAGGGAATCCGTCTTGCCACCGTCCGTCATGCCACCGTCCATCTCTGTGCGCGCCCGGCGTGCCGGCCGGGTCGGTGTCTCCTGGCGCATCCTGGCACCGGATGCGGGCGCCCGCCCCTCGGGGCACCGGGCTCGCGGCACGGTCGCCCGGGCGGACGCGCGACGGCCCGGCCACGCCGGGTGGCGTGGCCGGGCCGGAACAGCGTCAGTTGCCGACGCGGAAGCGCTCGAAACCGATGAGCGAGCCACCGGTCGCGGCGACGTGCTTGCCGACGGTCGTCTTGGTGTCCTTCGCCAGCGGCTGGTCCACCAGGACGGCCTCCTTGAAGAAGCCGTTGAGGCGACCCTCGACGATCTTGGGCAGCGCCGCCTCCGGCTTGCCCTCGGCGATGGAACGCTCGCGCGCGATCTCGCGCTCCTTGTCGACGACGTCGGCGGGGACGTCCTCGCGCGTGAGGTACTGCGGGGCCAGCGCCGCGACGTGCTGGGCCACGTCCTTGGCGACCGGCTCGGCCGTCTCGTCCGTGACGACCAGGACGCCGATCGACGGCGGCAGGTCCTTGGCGGTCTTGTGCAGGTACGCCGTGACCTTCGGGCCCTCGACGCGCACCACACGGCGCAGCACGACCTTCTCGCCCATCGTGGCGCCCTGGGCCGCGATGGTGTCGGCGACCGTGGCCTCACCGGAGGGGGCGGCCAGCGCCGACTCGGCGTCGGTGGCACCGGCGGCCGCGGCGGACTCCAGGACCGACTCGGCCAGGGCGAGGAAGTTCTCGTTCTTGACGACGAAGTCCGTCTCGGCGTTCAGCTCGACCATGGTGGCGACCTGCCCGGCGGCCGAGTCCTCGATCTTCACCGCGACGAGACCCTCGGAGGCCGTGTTGCCCTCGCGCTTGGCCGCCTTGGCCAGGCCCTTCTTGCGGATGATCTCGATGGCCTGGTCGGTGTTGCCCTCGGCCTCGTCGAGCGCCTTCTTGACGTCGAGCATGCCGGCGCCGGTGCGCTCGCGCAGCGCCTTGATGTCAGCGGCGGTGTAGTTCGCCATGGGGGTGATGTCCTCCGTGCTGGTCTGTCGGTGTGCGATGGACGGTGGCGGACCGGCGCGGGCCGGTCCGCCACCGGATCACTCGGACTTCTCGGCGGGCTGCTCGGCGGCGTCCTCGGCCGGCGCGGTCGGCTGCGCGGCGTCGGCCGCCTGGGCGGCCGCGGCCTCGTCGGCCTCGACCTTCTCGCCCTCGGCACCGGCCAGCAGCTCGCGCTCCCACTCGGCCAGCGGCTCGGCCTCGGCCTCGGCCGAGGTGCCCTTCTTGCCGGAGGCGCGCTGCATGAGGCCCTCGGCGACGGCGTCGGCGATCACGCGGGTCAGCAGCGTGACGGACCGGATCGCGTCGTCGTTGCCCGGGATCGCGTAGTCCACGAGGTCCGGGTCGCAGTTGGTGTCCAGGATCGCCACGACGGGGATCCCGAGCTTGCGGGCCTCGTCGACGGCGAGGTGCTCCTTGTTGGTGTCGACGATCCACACCGCGGACGGGGTCTTGGCCATGTCCCGGATGCCGCCCAGGGTGCGCGAGAGCTTGTCCTTCTCGCGACGCAGGACGAGCAGCTCCTTCTTGGTCAGACCCGAGCCGGCGACGTCGTCGAAGTCGATCTCCTCGAGCTCCTTGAGGCGCTGGAGACGCTTGTGCACCGTGGTGAAGTTGGTGAGCATGCCGCCCAGCCAGCGGTGGTTCACGTAGGGCATGCCGACGCGCGAGGCCTGCTCGGCGACGGGCTCCTGGGCCTGCTTCTTGGTGCCGACGAACAGGATCGTGCCACCGTGGGCGACGGTCTGGCTGACGAACTCGTAGGCGCGGTCGATGTAGGACAGCGACTGCTGGAGGTCGACGATGTAGATGCCGTTGCGCTCCGTGAAGATGAACCGCTTCATCTTCGGGTTCCAACGGCGGGTCTGGTGTCCGAAGTGGACACCGCTCTCGAGGAGCTGGCGCATGGTCACGACGGCCATGACTGGTCCTTTCGCCGCGCGGTCCGGGATCCTCCCGGTCCCGCGCGCATCAGGCGACCGCCGCGCGGGGCGGGCGGTCGCGGTGCTTCGGTTGTCGGTGCCGGGCATCGGACCCGTCACCCCTGGCGTCATCCGGGCCGGCACCGCGCGCCGTGGCGCACGGACCGCTGCCAGCACCGGAGCGGCACGACGGGCGGGACCCGCCGAGCGCCGGACATGACGCGCGATGTCGACCCTGCCCGTCCCGCGCCGCCGGGCAGGACAGAACCTGCACGGCGTGTGGGAGGTGGACAGCACTGGTCGCAGCGACGAGTCTACCCGACCGCGCCGCACCGCGGCACCGCCGCCGCAGTGGCGTCCCGCACCCCCAGCCGGGCGCCCGGCGGCGGCGTCCACAGCCGCCGTCGTCCGGCTGTCGCGCACGCGGTGCGGACGCCAGCGTGGCTCCATGGACACCGTACGGACCCCTGGACCAGCCCGTCGCGCCCGTCGTACCCGTCACCGGTCGCGGGCGGTCGTGGCGGCCGCCGTCCTCGCGCTGCTGACCTTGTCCCCGCCGACCACGGTCCTGGCCGCCGGCACCGACGTCGGCGTCACTGTCGACGGCGCGACCGACCCGACGTCGACCCCCCGTCCCGGATGGGCGGCACCGGTCCCGGGCGCCCTCGTCGCGCCCTTCGACCCACCCGCACGACGGTGGCTGCCCGGCCACCGCGGGGTCGACCTGGCCGTCGCGGCCGGCGCCGTCGTCGCAGCGCCCGCGTCGGGCACGATCACCTTCGCCGGCCCCGTGGGCGGGCGACCGGTCGTGGTGGTCGACCACGGCGCGCTGCGGTCCACGCTCGAGCCCGTGCTCCCCTCGGCGCCGGTCGGCTCGACGGTGTCGCGCGGCGACGTCGTCGGGCACGTCGACGACGACGCGACGGTGTCCCACTGCGCCCCCGAGCACTGCCTGCACTGGGGCGTGCGGCGCGGGGAGGCCTACCTCGACCCGATGGCGCTGCTCGGCGGAGCACCGCCGATCGTCCTGCTGCCGGTGCCCTGAGCCGCTCAGGGCCGCTCAGGCGCGCGGGAACGCCTGCTCGAACACGCTGCGCAGCCGCTCGGCGTCCACGTGGGTGTACCGCTGGGTGGTCCCCAGGTCGGAGTGGCCCAGCACCTCCTGCACCGTGCGCAGGTCGGACCCGCCGGCGAGCAGGTGCGTGGCCGCCGAGTGCCGCAGGGCGTGCGGGGCCACGTCGTCCACACCGGCCGCGGCGGCCAACCGGTGCACGGTCTCCCGGACCTGGCGCTGCCCCCAGCGACCTCCCCGATCACCGAGCAGCAGCGCGCCGGGCGAGTCGGCGCGCACGAGCCGTGGGCGCCCCTCGTCCAGCCAGCGCCGGACGGCCCGCGCCGCGGGGAGGCCGAAGGGCAC
Source organism: Isoptericola chiayiensis (assembly GCF_013149805.1). Classification (GTDB taxonomy): domain Bacteria; phylum Actinomycetota; class Actinomycetes; order Actinomycetales; family Cellulomonadaceae; genus Isoptericola; species Isoptericola chiayiensis. Next base: position 61,473 of record NZ_JABEZT010000006.1, on the reverse strand, counting down.
CACCCGCTCCTTGTCGCCCTTGCCCAGCACCCGTACCCAGCGCTCGTCGAGGTCGACGGCCGGCACGTCGCAGGCGACCAGCTCACCGACGCGGACCCCTGACCCGTACAGCAGCTCGGCGGCCGCCCAGGCCCGCAGCGCCCCCGGGCGCCGCTCCGGGTCGGCATCGTCGACGGCGCCGCGAGCGGTGTCCAGCAGCACGGCCGTGGCGTCCGCGGACAGGACCGTGGGCAGGCTGCGCGGGACCCGCGGACTGGCCAGCCGCGCCGAGGGGTCCGTGCCCAGCAGGCCCTCGCGGTGCGCCCACCTCAGGAACGCTCGTGCCGCGGCGCTGCGCCGTGCGAGCGTGGACCGTGCCAGCCCCCGGTCGGCCTGCATCCCCAGCCAGCCGCGCAGCACCGTCAGGGTGACGTCGTCGAGCGTGAAGGCACCGTGCCGCACGGCGTACCGGAGCATCCCCGTGACATCGGCACGGTAGGCACGCCGGGTGTGGGCCGAGTGCCCCCGCCGCGCAGCCAGGTGCTGCGAGAAACCGTCCACCGCGTCGGCGAGCGCGGCGGGCAGCGGCGGGACGTCCGATGCCGTCATCGCGGCCAGTGTGCCCCTCGGTCGCCGGACGACGTCGCAGGTGACGCGGCGTTTCGTCGGACCGGGCACGCGGCGGTGATCAGCGGGCACGGCGACGCCATCGCCCGCCTTCCCGGGCCGCCATACCGGACCGTTCGAGCGCACCGAGCGCGGCCACCACCCGCCGCGGCGGCAGACCCGCGGTCCGTGCGAGCGAGTCCACGGTGGTCGCCGACCGGACCGGCAGCGCGTCGAGGACCTGGCGCTCCTGCGGGCCGGGCTCCGACCGGCCCGGGCCCGTCCGGTCGTCGGCGCCGGCGTCCGTGACACCTTCCCCGGCCGCACCGGCGAGCTCGACCACGTCGTCGACGCCGGTCACGCAGACCGCGACGCCGTCGCGGACCAGGGCGTGGCACCCGGCGGAGGTCATCGACGTCACGGGACCGGGCACGGCGCCGACCGGACGCAGCAGCTCCGACGCCCGCCGCGCGGTGGACAGCGCACCGGACCGCTGCGCCGCCTCGACCACGACCGTGGCCGCCGTCAGGGCGGCGATGACCCGGTTGCGGGCGAGGAACCGCTGACGGAACGGCGCGGAGCCCGGCGGCACCTCCGCGACGACGGCCCCGCCGGCCTCGACCGTCCGTCGCAGCAGCCCGTCGTTGCCCTGCGGGTAGTAGCGGTCCACCCCGCCGGCCAGGACCGCCGCCGTGGTCCCGCCGCTCGCGAGCGCCCCGCGGTGCGCGGCCGCGTCGATGCCGTAGGCGCCGCCCGAGACGACCGTGAACCCGACGTCGGCGAGTCCCGCGGCCAGGTCCTCGGTGACCCGTTCTCCGTAGGCGGTGGCAGCGCGCGCACCGACGACGGACACCGCACGCGACGACCAGGACGCGACGTCCGGGCGTCCGCGGACCCACAGGGCGAACGGGGCGGCGGCCCCCAGGTCCGCGAGCCGCGACGGCCACCCGGGATCGGCGGGCGTCAGGAGCACGCCGCCGCGGCGGTGCAGGACGCGCAGCTCGCGACGCGGGTCGAGCGTCTCGAGCCGCGGCGCCCATCGCCCGACGGCGTCCCGCAGCCGGCGCAGCGCCCCCGTGCCGCCGTCGCGGTCCACAGGGTCAGCAGGTCCGCCGGCGGTGCCGCACGCCACGGTCGTCCCCCTCCGCGGGACCAGCTCCGCCGGACCGCTGCGCAGGGCGCGTGCCGGGTCGGCCACCGCCTCCAGCAGCCAGGTGAGCGCCTCCGTCGCGCCGAGATGCTGCACGAGAGCGCCGGCGACGACGTCGCCCGGTTCCGCGAGGCGGCTCCAGGCGGCCGCGGCGAGCACGGGATCGGTGACGTCGAAGTCGACGGCGGCGCGCCGGCCCGTCGGCAGCTCGAACAGGGGCTCATCCACGGCGGTCCCCCGTCCGGAAGAGCCGGGCGGCGTCGACGTCGTCGGCGTCCGGGACGCCACGACCGTCCAGGTCGGCGAGCGTGCACGCGATACGCAGGACCCGGTCGGCGCCGCGCATCGAGAGCTCACCGGCGTCGAGCTGGCGCTCGACCCCGGCCAGCACGGCGCGTTCGGCCCGCAGGTGCTCGCGCAGCCACGGGCCGGGCAGCTCGGCGTTGGTGCGCCAGGGCGTACCCGCCAGGCGTTCGCAGGCCCGCCCGCGAGCGCCGTGGACCCGCGCCGCGACGTCGGCGCTCGACTCCCCGCTCGCGCCGAGCGCACGTTCGGCGCGGCTCAGGGACGCCAGGTGCACCTGCAGGTCGACGCGGTCCAGCAGCGGGCCGGACAGCCGCGCGAGGTAGCGGCGCCGCGCCATGGGCGTGCAGCTGCAGTCCGCGCCGGCACCCGTCGTGGCCATGCCGCACGGGCACGGGTTCGCCGCCAGCACCAGCTGGAACCGCGCGGGGTACCGTGTGGCGCCGCCGCTGCGGTGCAGCACGAGCTCGCCGGCCTCGATCGGCTGGCGCAGCGTCTGCAGCACGCGGGGCGCGAACTCGGGCGCCTCGTCGAGGAACAGCACACCGCGGTGCGCCCGCGACACCGCGCCGGGGCGCGCGAGTCCGGTCCCGCCGCCGACGATCGCCGCCGGCGAGGCGGTGTGGTGCGGGTCCTCGAAGGGCGGTCGGCGCAGGAGCCCGCCACCGGGGTCGAAGGTGCCGGCGACCGAGTGCACGGCCGTCACCTCGACCGCCTCGGGCTCGGTCAGGTCGGGCAGGATGCCGGGCAGGCGCGCGGCGAGCATGGTCTTGCCCGCGCCCGGCGGCCCGAGCATGAGCAGGTGGTGCGCCCCGGCGGCCGCCACCTCGAGGGCCAGGCGTGCCTCGCTCTGCCCGACCACGTCGACCAGGTCCCCCGCCGGGGACCGGCCGCCACCCGTGCGCACCGGCGGCACGGGCGTCGAGCGCTGTTCGGTGCGCAGCGCACCGCCGTGCCGGCGGACGACGTCGCCGAGGTCGACCGCGCCGTGCACCCGGGCACCGGGCACGAGCGCCGCCTCCTGCGCGTCACCCGCCGCCACCACGACGTCGCGGTACCCGGCACGCACCGCGGCGGCGACGGCCGGCAGGACGCCCCGCACCGGCTGGAGCCGGCCGTCGAGCCCGAGCTCGGCGACGTGGACGACCTCCTCGAGCCCGGAGGCGCGCAGCACGCGGTGCCCGGCGAGCACCGCCACGGCGACAGCGAGGTCGAACGCCGAGCCCGACTTGCGCAGCGACGCGGGCGACAGGTTGACGGTGATCTTGCGGTGCGGCCACTCGATGCCCGTCGACAGCACGGCGGCGCGCACGCGGTCGCGCGACTCGGCCAGCGCGGCGTCGGGCAGGCCGACCAGGGTGAATCCTGGGACGGAGGCGGCCAGCTGGGCCTGGACCTGGATCACGTGCCCCTCCATGCCGTGCAGCGCCACGGCGGCGGTGGTGCCGAGACTCATAGCACCGCCTTGAGGTGCTCGACCTGGGCGGCACCGCGACGCGGCAGCACGATCGCGACGACGTCCACCCGGATCTGCCGGGCACCCACGGGGTGCTCGTGGAGCCACTGGGCCGTCAGCCGCCGGATGCGCGCGAGCTTGGCCGGGGTGACCGCCTCGGCGGGATGCCCGAAGGCGGTGCCGCGCCTGGTCTTGACCTCGACGACGACGAGGGTGCCGCCGTCCCGGGCCACCAGGTCGAGCTCCCCGGCGCGGCCCCGCCAGTTGCGGTCCAGCAGCTCGTAGCCCTGCTCGGTCAGGTGGCGCGCGGCCACCTCTTCCCCGTGTCGCCCGACGGCGTCCTTCGCTCGCACGGAATCACCTCCGTGCCACACCCTGACCGTCCCGGGGCCGCGGTCCCAGCGCCGGGCGGACGGCTGTGGACGGCGGCGACGTCCCCGGCACCTGTGGGGGGACGAGAGGCCTCGGGTCGCCTCGTGGACGACGTCGCGGAGCGCGTCCTACAGCGCGATGTCCGCCTTCGCGAGCTCCTCGACGTTGACGTCCTTGAAGGTCACGACGCGCACCGACTTGACGAACCGCGCCGACCGGTAGACGTCCCATACCCAGGCGTCGGCGAGCGTCAGCTCGAAGTACACCTCGCCCGCGGCCGACCGCACCTGCAGGTCCACGCTGTTGGCCAGGTAGAACCGCCGCTCGGTCTCCACCACGTAGGAGAAGAGACCCACCACGTCCCGGTACTCGCGGTAGAGGGCGAGCTCGGCCTCGTTCTCGTAGTTCTCCAGGTCCTCTGCGCTCACCGCGACATCATCCCACCCGGGCGTCCGCGCCCGCTCCCGGCGCGCGGACGGCGGTCTCGAGCGTCACGACGTCCGCCGAGACGCCGTCCCCGGCGACCGGCGCCGCTGCGGCGCCGTCGTGGGCGGGCTCGTCCTCGAGGACCCGCAGGTTCCAGGACCGACGGTGCTGGGGGGTGGGACCACGGCGCCGCAGTCCGTCGAGGTGCGCGGGGGCCGCGTAGCCCTTGTTCTGCTCCCAGGCGAAGTGGGGGTACTGCGCGGCGAGCCGCGCCAGCAGCCCGTCCCGTTCCACCTTCGCCAGCACGCTCGCGGCAGCCACCGACGAGCACTGCAGGTCGGCCTTGACGAGCGTGCGCACTCCGGGCTCGGGCGCGTCGAGCGCACCGCCCGGGTCCTCCCCCGCCGCCTCGAACAGGTCGGCGTGGGGGCGGCTCAGCCAGTCGTGCGAGCCGTCGAGCAGGACCACGTCGACGTCGCCGACGCTGCGTCGCACCTGGGCCAGGGCGCGGCGGCCGGCCAGGCGCAGCGCGGCGACGATGCCGTGCGCGTCGATCTCGGCGGGACCGGCGTGCCCCACGGCCCACGCCACCGCCCACCGGCGCACGGGTTCCACGAGCACCTCGCGGGCCGACGGCGAGAGCAGCTTGGAGTCGGTCAGGCCACGCGGGGCGGTGGGCGTCGCGGCGTCCACCACGACCAGGCCGACGCTCACCGGGCCGGCCAGCGCGCCGCGGCCGACCTCGTCCATGCCGCCGACCAGGAGCGCGCCCTCGCCCAGCAGCCCGCGTTCCTGGCGCAGCGTCGGGCTGCGTCGGGTGCCGCGTCGGGTGCTGCGGGCGGTCACGGTGCCGGCACCTGCGCGAAGACGTCCGACGGGTTGCGCAGCAGCCGCGCGTCCTCGAACGGCCACACGATGACGAACGCGTTGCCCACCACGTTGTCCAGGGGCACGAACCCGCCACCGGGTTTGCCGGTGTTGTACCGCGAGTCCTGGGAGTTCTGCCGGTTGTCGCCCATGACGAACAGCATGTCGTCGGGCACCTGCGTGGAGAACTCGGTCTGGCTGGGCACCGAGCCCGCCGCGAGGTACGGGTCCTCGTCGACGGGCACGCCGTTCACGCTCACCCGGCCCTGATCGTCGCAGCACTCCACGGTGTCGCCCGGCGTCCCGACGACCCGCTTGATGAGGTGCTCGCCGCTGTCCTGCGGCAGCAGGCCGATGAACGTCGCGGCCTCGCGGACCGCGTTGCCGACGGGCCCGGCGTCCGGGGTCTCGGTCGGCGGCAACCAGCCGCCGGGGTCGACGAAGACCACGACGTCGCCCCGATTGACGTCGAGCACGTCCGGCACGAGCCGCGACACCATGACGCGGTCGCCGATCTGGAGCGTGTCCTCCATCGAGGCCGACGGGATGTAGAAGGCCTGGACGAGGAACGTCTTGATCAGCCACGACAGCACCAGCGCACTGATCACGATGATCGCGGACTCGCGCAGCAGGCTCAGCCCCCGGCTTCGCTGCCTCGGGGGTTCGGCGGCGTGCGCGGGCGGGGTGCCGGCCCGTTCCGCGCTCGCCTCGCCCGCGGGCCGACCGGCCGACCGGTCGTCGTCGGCGGGGTCGGAGGCACGCTGCACGGGAGTCACGTGATCGGAGTCTGCCACGACCACACCCTGCCAGACGCACCGGTGCCCGGCGAAACGCCGACGGGCGGCCCTCCCGTCGTGGGGAGGACCGCCCGTGGCGTCGGCAGCACCGCTGCCGCCGGGATCACTTCTTGGCCGGGGTCTCGCGCTTCTCGCGGATCTTGGCCTTCTTGCCGCGCAGCGCACGCAGGTAGTACAGCTTCGCGCGGCGCACGTCACCGCGGGTGACGAGCTCGATCGAGTCGATCGTGGGGGCGTGCACCGGGAAGGTGCGCTCCACGCCGACGCCGAAGCTGATCTTGCGGACGGTGAACGTCGCGCCCACGCCGCCGCCGCGGCGGGCGATGACGACACCCTGGAACGCCTGGACGCGAGAGCGGTTGCCCTCGACGACCTTGACGTTGACCTTCACGGTGTCGCCGGCACGGAAGTCCGGGACGTCGTCGCGCAGCGAGGCCGCGTCGACGTTGTCGAGAGTCTTCATGGTTCTCTCCCCGCCTGCCACAGGTCAGGACAAGTTCTGGGTCCGTGGTGCACGGACCGTCTGTCGTCGAATGCGGTGCACCGGCTCGCGGCCCGAGGGTCTCCCCCGTGGCAGAGTCCGGGCTGCGGCACACCGACGGACTATTTTGCCACACCACCGGCGCTCGACGCGCCCTCGCCCTGGTGAGACGCGCCACGGACCCCGTCGTCGGACGGGTCGGGGTGCAGGGCCCGGTCGAGCACCTCGCGGTCGCGGGCGTCCAGCGCCTCCGCGTCGAGCGCGTCGACCAGGTCGGGACGACGGCGTGCGGTGCGCTCCAGCGCCCGGTCCCGCCGCCACCGCTCGATGCGGGCGTGGTGCCCGGACAGCAGCACGTCGGGCACCTCGAGCCCCTGCCACGACGGCGGCTTGGTGTACACGGGGTACTCGAGCAGGCCCGCGGCACCGTGCGACTCCTCGACGAGGGACTGCGGGTTGCCGACCACCCCGGGCAGCAGCCTGCCCACAGCCTCCACCATCACCAGCGCCGCGACCTCGCCGCCGTTGAGCACGTAGTCACCGATCGAGAGCTCGTCGACCGGGTGCCCCTCGGCGCGGTAGCGCTCGACGACGCGCGCGTCGATCCCCTCGTAACGTCCGCAGGCGACCACCAGGTGCTCCGCCGACGCCAGCTCCTCGGCGCCGCGCTGGGTGAACACCCGCCCCGACGGGGTCGGCACCACCAGGCGGACCGCCGGGTCCGGTGCCGTCGGCAGCAGGTCGTCCAGCGCCCGGCCCCACACGTCCGGGCGCATCACCATCCCGGCTCCGCCCCCGAACGGCGTGTCGTCGACGGTGCGGTGCCGGTCGGTGGTCCAGTCGCGCAGGTCGTGCACGCGCAGGTCGAGCAGGCCGGCGCGGCGCGCCTTGCCGACGAGCGACAGGTCGAGCGCGGCCAGGTAGTCGGGGAAGATCGTGACGACGTCGATGCGCACCTCAGGCACCGTCCCCGGGGCCGTCGACGGCGTCCGCGTCCCGGGCGAGCAGACCGCCCGGAGGGGTCAGCACCACGCGGCCGCCGGCCACGTCGACCGTGGGCACGATGGCGCGGACGAACGGCACCACGGTGCGCTGACCGCCGGTCTCGCGGACCACCAGGACGTCGTGCGCGGGCGGGTGCTCCAGGCCCACGACCTCCCCGACCGGCGTGCCGTCGGCGAGCTCGACGCGCAGCCCGGTCAGCTCGTGGGGGTACCAGGCGTCCTCCTCGACCGAGTCGTCGGCCGTCACCACGAGCTCGACGCCGCGCAGCTCCTCGGCCTGCGTGCGGTCGGCCACCTCGGCGAACCGCACCAGCCAGCGCTGCTGGTGCACCCGCGTGCTCTCCACGGTGAGCGGGCCCGCGTCGGCCGGGTCCGTGGCCAGCACGGCGCCCGCGGCGAGCCTCTCCTCAGGGACGTCCGTGCGCAGCTCGAGGGCCACCTCGCCCCGCAGTCCGTGCGCGCGACCCACGCGGGCCACCACCAGCTCCATGTCGTCTCCTCGTGCCTCACGGCCGCCGTCGCGGCGACCGACCCGTCCAGTGAACACGACGAGGCCCGGTCCCGCGGGGGGACCGGGCCTCGTCGGACGTGCTCTCGCTCCGGGCGCTCAGCGGCGGTCGACGTCGACGACGTCGACGCGCACGGGGCCGTCGGTCGCCAGGGCGCCCACGACCGTGCGCAGCGCCTTGGCGGTCCGGCCACCGCGGCCGATGACGCGCCCGAGGTCCTCGGGGTGGACCCGGACCTCGAGCAGCTCACCACGACGCTGGGACCGCGCGTCCACCCGGACGTCGTCCGGGTGGTCCACGATGCCGCGCACGAGGTGCTCCAGAGCGTCCGCGAGCATCAGGCCCCGGCCTCGTCCTCGTCGGACTCGGCGGCCTTCTTCGAGGCGGACTCCGCAGCCTTCGCCTTGACCTTCTCGGCCTCGGCGTTGACGGCCTCGATCGCCTCGGAGGCGTTCGCGGAACCGGCCTGCTTGGTCTTCAGGGTGCCCTCGGCACCCTCGAGACCCTTGAACTTCTGCCAGTCGCCCGTGACCTTCAGCAGGGCGGCGACCTGCTCGGTCGGCTGGGCGCCGACACCGAGCCAGTACTGGGCGCGGTCGGACTGGATCTCGATGAACGAGGGCTCCTCGGTCGGGTGGTACAGACCGATCTCCTCGATGACACGACCGTCGCGCTTGGTGCGCGAGTCGGCCACGACGACGCGGTAGTACGGGGCCCGGATCTTGCCGAGACGCTTCAGACGAATCTTGACGGCCACTGGTGTGGACTCTCCTGGTTCTGTGGGGGCGACCCGGGTCACACCACCGGTGGGGTCCGGCGGCGGGCGGGTCAGGACCGGGTACGTCCAGGTGAGAGGGGCCTGGGCATACCGAGTACCTCGACATTGTGCCAGAGGACCGCGCCCGGGCCCAAGCGCGGGTGCGTCACACCTGCGGACTCCCGGGCGGACGGCGCGGGCCGAGGCGGAGCGACACCGGTCAGGGCGCGACGACGCGTCCCCGCAGCACCACGGCGCTCGGGTGCCGCAGCACCTCCACGTCCTCGCGGGGGTCGTCGGGGTAGACCACGAAGTCCGCGCTCGCCCCCTCGACCATCGCCCCGTGCCCCAGGAACGCGCGGGCGCGCCAGGTCGCCATCGCGACCACCTCGGCGTCCGGGATGCCGGCGCGGACGAGCTCGGCGCACTCGTCCGCGAGCCGCCCGTGGTCGATGGTGCCCCCGGCGTCCGTGCCGACCAGCAGCGGGATCCCGGCGTCGTGCATGGCCCGCACCTGCTCGTACCGGCGCGCGTGCATGCGCCGCATCCGCGCGGCGTAGACGGGGTACCTGCCGTCGGCCTGCGCGGCGATGTTCTCGAACTGGCCCACCTGCAGCAGGGTGGGCGTGACCCGGATCCCCCGCTGGGCCACCTCCGGCATCAGCTCGGCCGGGATGCCCGTTCCGTGCTCGATACCGTCCACGCCGGCAGCGAGGAGGTCCTCGACCACCTCCTCGGAGAAGGCGTGCACCGTCACCCTGGCCGCCTCGGCGTGCGCCGCCTCGACCGCCTCGACGAGCAGGTCCCGGGGCCACAGCGGGCGCAGGTCCCCGTCCGCACCCAGGTCGCGGTCGATCCAGTCGCCGACGAGCTTGACCCAGCCGTCGCCTGCGCGCGCCTGCTCGCGCACGACGCGCGGCAGGTCCGCGACGTCGTCGAGCTCGAGCCCGAAGTGACGCAGGTAGCGCTTGGGGCGGGCGACGTGCCGGCCCGCACGGACCAGCCGCGGCAGCTCCGTGCGGGTCGCCATCCACGACGTGTCGAGCGGGGAACCGGCGTCCCGCACGAGCAGCACCCCGGAGTCCCGGTCCGCCAGCGCCTGCTTGACCGCGGTGTCCTCCTCGACGGCACCGCCCGCGTCGAGCCCGACGTGGCAGTGCACGTCCACCAGCCCGGGCAGCACCCAGCCGCTGATCTCCGTGGCCGGGCTGCCCTGCGGCGTGGGGCGCAGGAGGCTGAGGCGCCCGTCGCGCACCCACATCTCCCCGACCTCGCGGTCGCCGTCGAGCAGGATGCGGCCGGTGACGTGCAGGGGTACGTGCGGCACGGACATGCGCGCAGCCTATCGGGGTCTCAGCGACCGCCGCCGAGGAGCTTGCCGAGATCACCCGGCAGCTCGAGGTCCTTCGGGTCCACCTCGGACTCCTTGCCGGCGCCGACCCCGAACGCGGACCCGCTCGGCGCCGCCTTCCTCGGCCCGCCACCCAGGGCCCGCTGCATGGCCTCGCGCTCCTGCTGCGCGCGCTTGGCAGGGTTGCCGGACTTGCCCTTGACCTTCTTCTTCGGCTGCTGCTTGCCGCGGGACTTCTTGCCGCCCCCCGGCATGCCCGGCATCCCGGGCATGGCCGGCATGCCGCCGGGCCCCGCGGGCGCCCCGCCGGAGGCCATCTGCCGCATCATCTTCTGCGCCTGCCCGAACCGGTCCAGCAGCCCGTTGACCGCCGCCGTCGTCTGCCCGGCGCCCCGGGCGATGCGGGCACGGCGCGAGCCGTTGATGATCTTGGGGTTCTCGCGCTCGGCGGGCGTCATCGACTGGATGAGCGCCTGGACGCGGTCGACCTCGCGCTCGTCGAAGTTCTCGAGCTGGTCGCGCATCTGCGCCATGCCCGGCATCATCCCGAGCATCTTCTTCATCGAGCCGAGCTTCTTCATCTGCTGCATCTGCACCAGGAAGTCGCTCAGGGTGAAGTCCTCGCCCCCGGCCACCTTGGCCGCCATCCGCTCGGCCTCGTCGGCGTCGAACGCCTTCTCGGCCTGCTCGATCAGGGTGAGCACGTCACCCATGTCGAGGATGCGCGAGGCCATCCGGTCCGGGTGGAAGACCTCGAACTCGGTGAGCTTCTCCCCGGTCGAGGCGAACATGATGGGCTTGCCGGTCACCTTCGCGACCGACAGCGCGGCACCACCGCGCGCGTCGCCGTCGAGCTTGGACAGCACCACGCCGGTGAAGTCGACGCCCTCGGCGAACGCGTTCGCCGTGGTGACCGCGTCCTGGCCGATCATCGCGTCGATGACGAACAGGACCTCGTCCGGGGTGATCGCCGCACGGATGTCGGCGGCCTGCTGCATGAGGACCTGGTCGACGCCGAGCCGGCCCGCCGTGTCGACGATGACGACGTCGTGCTGCTTGGCGCGCGCCTCGGCCACGCCGTCGCGGGACACGCCCACCGGGTCGCCGATGATGGTCTCGGCGTCGGCGTCGCTCGTGTTGCCCGGGTGCGGGGCGAAGACCGGGACGCCGGCCCGTTCGGCGACGACCGAGAGCTGGGTGACGGCGTTGGGACGCTGCAGGTCCGCCGCGACGAGCAGCGGGGTGTGCCCCTGCTCCTTGAGCGCGAGCGCCAGCTTGCCGGCCAGCGTCGTCTTGCCGGCGCCCTGCAGGCCGGCGAGCATGATCACCGTCGGCGGGGTCTTGGCGAGCTGCAGCGAGCGGGTCTGCCCGCCCAGGATCTCGACGAGCTCGGCGTTGACGATCTTGACGACCTGCTGCGCCGGGTTCAGCGCGCCGGAGACCTCGGCCCCCAGGGCGCGCTCGCGCACCGCCGCGGTGAACTGCCGCACCACGGGGACGGCGACGTCGGCGTCCAGCAGGGCGCGCCGGATCTCGCGCACGGTGGCGTCGATGTCCGCCTCGGACAGGCGCCCCCGGCCGCGCAGGTTCTTGAACGTCGAGGTGAGCCGGTCCGACAGGGAGTTGAACACCAGGTGGTCCTCTTCGGGGGATGGATGCGTGCGGTCCCCTAGCCTACCGGCCGGTCACCGTTGGTCCCGACTCCCCGTCGGCCTCCCCCGCCTCCCCCGCCACAGGGGCGGACGACAGCAGCACCCGCGCCCGGTCGGTGAGCAGGTCGACCAGGCTCGCCCGCCAGCTCGTCCAGCCCGCCGGGCCGAGCGAGGTCGCGTCGCACTCGGTCAGCGCCCGCAGCACCTCGAGCAGGTCGGGACGGTGGTCCACCGCGTCCAGGAGCGCGGCCACGGTGCCCGGGTCGTCCGGGTCGGCCGTGGTGGCCAGCGTCGCGAGCGTGAGGTGGTGGCGCACGAGCCGCTCGACGTCGTCGACGAACCCGTCGTCGAACCCCATGCGGCGCAGCAGCGGCGGCACCACCCGCGCCCCCTCGACCGAGTGGTCCGTGCTCTCGGCCCGACGCCGCTTGCCGAGGTCGTGCACGATCGCCGCGACCGCCAGCAGCTCGGTGGGCAGCAGTCTCGGGTCCACCCCTCGGGCGAGCTGCCGCTTGCGCACGGTGGGCGCGAGCGCCGCCGTCTCGACCAGGTGCCGGTCGACGGTGTGCCGGTGCACGGCGGCCCGCTGCGGCTTGTTGCGCACGTCGGCCCACTCGGGGATCCACGTGGTCACCGCGCCGGCCAGGTCGAGCGCCTCCCACACGTGGATCTGGGCGGTCCCGGCGCTCAGCAGGGACAGCAGGTGCGCCCGCGCCGGGGCGGGCCACGGCTCGGGGATCGGCGGGCACTCCGCCAGGGACTGCATGGTCACCGGGGACAGGACGAGCCCGGTGCGGGCGGCCGTCGCCGCGGCGCGCAGGGACAGCAGCGGGTCCTCGCGGGGCGAGGCGCTGACGCCCAGGACGAGCTCGCCGTCGTGCTCCACGAGACCGTCGCCGACGGAGCGCAGCCGGGGCGGCTGGCGCCGTCCGCGCACGAGCACGGGCTTGCGGCGGACCGCGGGGCGCTGCAGCGCCTGGCGCGCACGGCGCACGGTGGAGTCGAGGGCGAAGGAGATCTCCCGCCCGGCGGCGGCCAGGCTGGCCAGCAGCTCGTCGGGGTCGTCGTAGCCCGTCGCCGCGGCGACCTCGTCGAGGTCGGCCAGCAGCAGCCGGGTGGCGCGCCGGCCGGTGACGACCTGCAGGGTGTCGCGCACGTCCAGCAGGTGCGCGTAGGCGGAGTCGACCCGGCCGTGCGGCCGGTCGGTCAGCCACGTGGCCGCCAGCGCGGACAGCACCACGGCGTCGCGGATGCCGCCGCGCGCGTCCTTCAGGTCCGGTTCGATAAGGTAGGCCAGGTCGCCGGAGCGCTCGGCCCGCTCGCGGACGCTGGTGAGCAGCTCCGGGAGCCGACGTCGCGACGCCGAGCGCCAGTCGGTGAGGATGCCGGAGGCGGCACGGTGCACGACGACGGCGTCACCGGCCACGGGTCGCACGTCCAGCCATCCGACGGCGGCCGGCAGGTCGCGCATCGCGAGCTGGCGGGTCTGGTTGAGCGACCGCACGGCGTGGTCGATGTCCACCCCGGAGTCCCACAGCGGGTACCAGAGCCGTTCGGCGACCTGGGCGAGCTCGTCCGCCTTGTGGGTGCGGCCGTCGTGCACGAGCACCAGGTCGAGGTCCGACAGCGGCCCGAGGTCGTTGCGGCCCAGGGAGCCGACGGCGGCCAGCGCCAGGCCGGACGGGTCGACGTCGGCGGTGGCCTCGGTGTAGAGCGCCGCCAGCCGGTCGGTGACGAGCTGCTGGAGGGTGGCCCGCCGTGCGACGCCGGACCGGCCGGGACCGGTCATCTGCCGGGCGGAGGCGAGCATCTCGTCGCGCAGCCCCACGACAGGGCCCCGCACCCCGGGACCGGGGTGCGGGGCCTGCTGCGCGGGGCCGACGCCCGAGGTCGGGTGGTCGGCCATCGGCGTCAGAGCGCGGCGTCGCCGTGCTCGCCGGTGCGGACCCGGGCGACGTCGTCGACCGGCACCGTCCAGACCTTGCCGTCACCGATCTTGCCGGTCTGGGCGGCGTTGACGACGACGTCCACCACGGACGGCGCGTCGGCGTCGCCGACCAGGACCTCGATGCGGACCTTGGGCACCAGGTCGACGGTGTACTCCGCGCCGCGGTAGACCTCGGTGTGGCCCTTCTGCCGGCCGTAGCCGCTGGCCTCCGAGACCGTCATCCCGCGGATGCCGGCGGCCTCCAGGGCGGACTTCACGTCGTCGAGACGGTGGGGCTGGATGACCCCGGTGACGAGCTTCATGCGCGGACCTCCTTGATGACGGACCCCGACTGGAGCCCTTCGTAAGCGGACTCACCGTGGACGGCGAGGTCGATGCCGTTGACCTCGACCTCCTCGGAGACTCGCCAGCCCATGACCGCCTTGAGGATGATCGCCAGGATGTAGGTGACGATCGCGGCGAAGGCGATCGCGACGACGGCGATGATCGCCTGGACGGCGAGCTGGTTGATGCCGCCACCGTAGAGGAGACCCGTCTCGGTGGCGAGGAGGCCGATCGAGACCGTGCCCCACAGGCCGGCCACCAGGTGGATGCCGACGACGTCGAGCGAGTCGTCGAAGCCCAGCTTGAACTTCAGGCCCACGGCCCACGCGGAGAGGCCACCGGCGATGACGCCGATCGCGAGCGAACCGAGCGGGCTGACCGAGCCGGCGGCCGGGGTGATCGCGACCAGACCGGCGACGATGCCCGAGGCGGCACCGAGCGAGGTGGCCGAGCCGTCACGCAGCTTCTCCACGACGAGCCAGCCGAGGACGGCGGCAGCGGTCGCGGCGGTGGTGTTGACCCAGGCGAGGCCGGCGAAGCCGTCCGCGGTGAAGGCCGAGCCACCGTTGAAGCCGAACCAGCCGAACCACAGCAGGGCGGCGCCGAGCATGACCAGCGTGAGGTTGTGGGGGCGCATCGGCTCGGTGCCGAAGCCCTTGCGCTTGCCGACGACGAGGGCCAGCACCAGGGCGGCCGCACCGGCGTTGATGTGGACCACGGTGCCACCGGCGAAGTCGATCGGGGCGGCGTCGCCGATCACGAACGGGCCGTCACCGGAGAGCAGGCCACCGCCCCAGACCATGTGGGCCATGGGGAAGTAGGCGAAGGTCACCCACAGGGCGACGAAAACCATCCAGGTACCGAACTTGACCCGGTCGGCGATGGCACCGGAGATGAGCGCCACGGTGATGATCGCGAACGTCGCCTGGAAGCCGACACCGACGATGGCGGGGACGCCGAAGTCGTCGATGAGGAACTCACCGGCCTCGTCGTAGATCGCTCCCTGCAGCGCGAACTGGTCGAACGGGTTCCCGAGGATCCCGCCGACGTCGGCGCCGTAGGACATCGACCAGCCCCACAGGACGTAGATGACGCCCGTCACGGCGATGGCGCCGAACGACATCATCATCATGTTCAGCACGGACTTGCCGCGGACCATGCCCCCGTAGAACAACGCCAGTCCTGGCGTCATCAGGAGCACGAGAGATGCTGACGTCAGCATCCACGCGGTTGCTCCGGTATCCAGCTCCATGGTGTTACTCCCCTCGCCAGCCCCTCTGGCCGGTCGGTGACCACCGTGGCGGGGGGGAGTTTCATCGGCGAGGACCCGGTGTTACAACCGTGTGACGAAGGGCGCACAAGGGTAAACATCCCGTTTCGGTCCGCACTGCGAGACGATCGACCGCAGGCCGTGACCTTCCCGTGACCGTTCCGTGTCCGTCACGAGATCACCACGACCGCCCAGGATTCACCCGAGCAGACCGTCGACGAACTGCTCCGCGTCGAACGGCGCGAGGTCGTCCGGCCCCTCGCCCAGCCCGACCAGCTTCACCGGGACGCCCAGCTCGCGCTGGACGGCGACCACGATCCCGCCCTTGGCGGTGCCGTCGAGCTTGGTCAGCACGATGCCGGTCACCCCGGCGACCTCGCCGAACACCTTGGCCTGCTGCATCCCGTTCTGGCCCGTCGTGGCGTCGAGGACCAGCAGCACCTCCCCCAGCGGGGCCTCGCGCGTGACCACCCGGGAGATCTTTCCCAGCTCGTCCATCAGGCCGGCCTTGTTCTGCAGCCGGCCCGCGGTGTCCACCAGCACGACGTCGGTCCCCCGCGTGCTGCCCGTCCGCACGGCGTCGAACGCCACGGCCGCGGGGTCGCCGCCCTCGCGCTCGGACCGCACGGTCTCCACGCCCACCCGGGCACCCCAGGTCTGCAGCTGGTCGGCCGCGGCCGCGCGGAACGTGTCCGCCGCACCCAGCACCACCGACCGGTCCTCCGCGACGAGCACCCGGGCGAGCTTGCCGACCGTCGTCGTCTTGCCCGTGCCGTTGACGCCCACCACCAGCACGACGGCGGGCTTGGTCACCCCGTCGACGACCGGACGCTCCAGGGCCAGCGAACGGTCCAGCGTCGGGTCGACGACCTTGAGCAGCTCGGAGCGCAGCAGCTCGCGCACGGCGTCCGGCTCCCGCACCCCCAGCACCCGCACCCGCGTCCGCAGGGCCTCCAGGAGCTCCTCGGCCGGACCGGTGCCGATGTCGGCCAGCAGGAGCGTCTCCTCCAGCTCGTCCCAGTCGTCCTCGGTCAGGGTGTCCCGCGACAGCACGCTCAGCAGGCGCGCACCCAGCGGGGACCCCGACCGGGCCAGCCGGTCACGCAGCCGGACCATCCGGCCCGCGGCGGGTTCCGGCGTCTCCAGCGCGGGTGCCGCGGGCTCCTCGACAAGGACGTCGCCGCCCGCGTCGGCCGCCGTGCCGTCGTCGGGCGGGGCCGCCGTCGTCGGACCCGACGTGTCGTCGGGACGGCGCCCGCGCAGCCGCGGGACCACCAGGGCGGAGCCGAGGCCCACGAGGAGCAGGAGGCCGAGAACGATCCAGAGCCAGAGGTAGTCAGTCACGGTCCCCCAGTGTCCCAGACGGCCGGGGGCGCGGCACCCGCCTCGCGGGCGGCGTGCGGGCCGTCAGCCGCGCGGGGTGCCGCGCGGCGGCGTCTGGACGCGCACCTGGACCCGGTGCAGCACGTCGGAGAGCTCCTCGGCGTCGACGTAGCCGGGTGCCTGCTCGAGGTTCGCCGCGAAGAACGCGTCCATGTCGGTGTCCACGGGGCCCGAGGCGCGACGGTCGCCGTCGCGGCGCAGGCCCTGCCGGAACGCGCGGCCGAACGCCCGCAGCCCGCTCTCGCCGTCGTCGTCCTGCATGCGGCCCATCACGCTCGCGACGAGGAACACGGCACCGGCCAGCAGCAGCGAGGCCGCGAGCCAGAAGACGAAGGTCACCATGCCGCCCATTGTCACCCCGCCTCGACCGATTCGCCGAGCCGCTGGGAGATGACCGTGGTCACACCGTCACCGCGCATCGTCACCCCGTACAGGGCGTCCGCGACCTCCATCGTGCGCTTCTGGTGCGTGATGACGATGAGCTGGGAGTCCTCCTGCAGCTCGCGGAAGATCTCCAGCAGCCGCCCGAGGTTGACGTCGTCCAGCGCCGCCTCGACCTCGTCCATCACGTAGAAGGGGCTGGGGCGCGCCTTGAAGATCGACACCAGGAACGCCACGGCCGTCAACGACCGCTCCCCGCCGGACAGCAGCGACAGCCGCTTGACCTTCTTGCCCGCCGGCCGCGCCTCGACCTCGATGCCGGTCGTCAGCAGGTCGGCCGGTTCGGTGAGCACCAGGCGCCCCTCGCCGCCCGGGAACAGCCGGGAGAACACGCGCTCGAACTGCGCGGCAGTGTCCTGGTAGGCCTCGGCGAACACCTGCTCGACCCGCTCGTCGATCTCGGTGACGATCTGCAGCAGGTCCTCGCGCGACCCCTGCAGGTCGGCGAGCTGCTCGGTGAGGAACCGGTGCCGCTCCTCGAGGGCCGCGAACTCCTCCAGGGCGAGGGGGTTCACGGTGCCGATGCGCTTCAGCGACCGTTCCGCCGACGCCAGGCGCTTCTCCTGCTCGGCGCGCACGAACGGCACCGGATCGGGGTCGGGCTCGTCGTCCGGGGCGTCCGGGTCGCGCGGCACCGGGACCGGCAGGTGCGGGCCGAACTCGTCGACCAGCGCGTCGGGGTCGGTGCCCAGCTCCTCGACCGCCCGCGTGCGCAGCTGGTCCAGCCGTGCCACCTGCTGGGCGCGCGCCACCTCGTCGCGGTGGGCCACGTCGGTCAGGTCCCGCAGCTCGCCGGCGAACCGGTCGACGTCGCGACGCACCTCGTCGAGCTCGCCACGGTGCCGGTCGCGGTCCGCCTGCGCGGCGGCCCGCTCGTCACCCGCTCGTCCCAGCGAGCGCTCCAGCGCCTCGAGCGCGACCTCGACGTCGGCGCGGACCGCCACCGCGCGCTCGGCCTCGCGCGACCGGCGGGCAGCGCGCTCGGCGGCCTCCTGGCGCGCCCGGCGCTCCCGCTCCGCCGCACGGGCGAGTCCTTCCGCGCGGCCCGACACCGCACGCGCCCGCTCCTCGGCGGTGCGCAGGGTGAGCCGGGCCTCCGTCTCGGACCGGCGCGCCGCCGTCGCGCGCTCCTGCGCCGCGTCACGGACGCGGGTCGCCTCGGCGGCGTCGTCCTCGGTCTGCGCGGGCTCCGCCTCGGCGACCTCGAGCCGGCGGGTCAGCTCGGCCAGCTCCTCGACGTCCGCACGACGCCGGTCGGTCACCTCCGCGAGGGCGGCGCGGTGGCGCTCGGCCTCCGTCTGGGCCGCGCGGCGTGCCGCACCCAGCGTGCCGAGCTGCTCGGCGACGGCCGCCAGCGCGGCGTCGGACTCGTGCAGCCGGGCCAGGGTCTCGTCGTGGCGCACCGTGGCGGTCTCGAGGCGTTCCCGGGCGGTGCTCAGGTCGGCGCGGTGCCGCTCGCCGCGGGCGACGGCGTCGTCGAGACCGGCGCGCGCCTCGTCCAGCGCGCTGGTCAGGTGCAGCACGCTCGGTGCGCCCGCGGAACCGCCCGAGGCCCGCGAGCCCGCCAGCAGGTCCCCGTCCCGGGTCACCACCACCAGGTCGGGGCGGTCGCGCACCAGCGCCCGGGCCCGGGCCAGGTCCTCGACCACGACGACGTCGGCGAGCAGGGTACGCAGGGCACCGGCGGCCGGGCCGGAGGCGGTGACCACCTCCAGCGCCGCCCGTGCCCCGTCGGGAGCCGCGGCCGGCGAGCCGCCGTCCGGGCCACCGACCACCAGACCCACGCGACCGGCGTCGTCGTCGCGCAGCATCCGCAGGGCGTCCACCGCGGCGTCCACGCTCTCGACGGCCACGGCGTCGGCCAGCGGGCCCAGCGCCGCGGCGACCGCCTCCTCGAAACCGGCCTCCACACCGAGCAGCGCGGCCACGGACCCCAGCACGCCCGGCTGGTCGGCGGCCAGCAGCGCACCGGCACCGTCCTTGCGGTCGAGGCTGAGCTCCAGCGCCTCCACCCGGGCCGACCACGTGGCGCGGTCCCGTTCGGCGGCCTCCAGGTCGCCCTCCAGCCGCTCCACGTCGGCGCGGGCGGCGTCGAGCGCCTCGGCCGCCGCCTCGTGGTCGGCGTCGAGCCCCTCCTCGCCGGCCTCGGCCCCCACCGCCTGCGCCTCCAGGTCCGCGAACTCGCGAGCCGCCGCCTCGGCCCGCCGCTCGGCCTCGCCGACCCCCTCGCGGACGCGGTCGATCTCGGCGTCGGCGGCCTCCACCCGGCTGCGCCGCGCCGCGACCTGGCCGGACAGCCGGGCGAGCCCCTCACGCCGGTCCGCCGCACCGCGCAGCAGGGCCGCCAGCTCCCGCTCGGCGTCGGCCGCGGCCTCCTCGGCGGCGGCACGTTCCGCCTCGAGCGCCTGCAGGCCCTCCCGGGCCACGTCGACCTCGCTGCCGAGCTCCGCCTCGGCGCGGCGGGCCCGCTCGGCCTGGGCGTCGAGCTCGTCGGGGTCCTGACCGCGCTGCTCGGGCTCCGCGGTGCCCAGAAGACGCGCGCGCTCGTCGGCCAACGAGGCCAGCCCGCGCAACCGCTCGCGCACCGCGCCGAGGGCGTGCACCGTGTCCGCGGCCGAGGAGGCGGCCCGGGTGGCCGCCGACGCCGACGCCTCGAGGCGGGTGAGGCGCCCGCGGGCGTCGTCGAGCGACTCCTCGGTGGCCCGCTGCCGGTCCTTGAGCGCGGCCTCGTCGGCACGCTCCTGCTCGAGGCGGGCGCCGAGCTGGGCGAGATCGTCCGCCAGCAGGCGGGCGCGGGCATCACGGAGCTCGGCCTGGACGGTGCGGGCCTTGCGGGCCGCCTCCGCCTGGCGGCCGAGCGGGCCGAGCTGGCGGCGCAGCTCCGTGGTGAGGTCGGTCAGGCGCGCGAGATTGCCCGCCATCGCCTCGAGCTTGCGCAGCGCCTTCTCCTTGCGCTTGCGGTGCTTGAGGACGCCGGCCGCCTCCTCGATGAACCCGCGACGCTCCTCGGGGGTGGCGCGCAGCACGGCGTCGAGCTGGCCCTGCCCGATGACGACGTGCATCTCGCGGCCGATGCCGGAGTCGCTCAGCAGCTCCTGGACGTCCAGGAGCCGGCACGAGCTGCCGTTGATGGCGTACTCCGAGCCGCCGCTGCGGAACAGCGTGCGGGAGATGGTCACCTCGGTGTAGTCGATCGGCAGGGCACCGTCGGTGTTGTCGATCGTCAGGGAGACCTCGGCGCGGCCGAGCGGCGGGCGACCGGACGTGCCGGCGAAGATGACGTCCTCCATCTTGCCGCCGCGCAAGGACTTGGCCCCCTGCTCCCCCATGACCCAGCTCAACGCGTCGACCACATTGGACTTGCCGGAGCCGTTGGGCCCGACCACGCACGTGATGCCCGGCTCGAGGCTCAGCGTCGTCGCCGAGGCGAACGACTTGAAGCCACGCAGCGTGAGCGTCTTGAGGTGCACCCGCCGAGGGTAACCGCCGTCGGACCGGATCCTGCGCAGCCGCCCCGGCGTTCCGGCACCCTCCGCGCACGACCGCGGGCGCACCTCCCGGGGTCCCGGACCGGGTCGAACCGGTCGGGACGGGCCGGGAGGTGCGCCCGCAGCGTCGCAGGGAGAGGTTCAGAGCGCGGGGAACCAGAGGCCGATCTCGCGCTCGGCGGACTCCACGGAGTCCGACCCGTGCACCAGGTTCTGCTGCACCTTCAGACCCCAGTCGCGGCCCAGGTCGCCGCGGATCGTTCCCGGCAGAGCCGCCGTCGGGTCGGTGGCACCGGCCAGCGAGCGGAACCCGGCGATGACGCCCTGCCCCTCGGCGACGACCGCCAGCACCGGGCCGGACAGCATGAACTCGACCAGCGGGGCGTAGAAGGGCTTGCCCTCGTGCTCCGCGTAGTGCGCGGCGAGGACCTCGGGGGTGGCGTTCTTCAGCTCGACGGCCGTGAGCGTGTAGCCCTTGGCCTCGATGCGCCGCAGGATCTCGCCGGACAGGCCGCGGCGGACGCCGTCGGGCTTGACGAGGACGAGGGTGCGCTCGGGCGCGGGCGTGGTGCTATCGGTCATGGCGCCACCCTATCGGCCGACGACGGCGCCACCGGCCGCCGGATCAGGCGTTCGGTGCCGTCTCGGGATGCTCCGCGTCGTAGGCCGCCCGTTCCCGGTCGATGCGGCCGCCGAGGCGCAGCGCCATCACCCACAGCACCACGAAGATCCCCGCGACCAGGAACATCATGGGCAGCAGCAGCCCGGTCGCGAGGACGGGGACCTGCACGACCGACCCCGCCACGAACCCGCCGGGCCGCGTCAGCATCCGCGAGAGCACGATCAGCACCACGGCCAGCACCCCGGACACGACCCACAGCGACGCCGTGGAGTCCAGCACGAGCAGGCCGGGGCGGTAGCCCGTGTCCCGCAGCCCGAACAGGGCCAACGCCGCGAAGAGGACCACGAACGCCTCGAGCTGCAGCACCGTCGAGGCGAACTGCACCTTGGCCGGCTTGCGCGGGGTGATCGAGTCCCCCGGGCGGGGACGGTCGTCCTTCTTCGAGCTCACCGCTCCAGGGTATCCGGCGTCCGGCGGTGCGGGTCACGCGGCCCGGCACCGGCGTCCGCTCCCGGGGCCGTCCCGCCGTCGTCCGAGCCGCCGTCGTCCGCGCCGGACACCGCGGGCACCGCACCCGGCAGCTCGCTCTCGTCGTTGACCGCCTCGCCGCGCGCGACCATCCCGGCGACGTCGGACAGCTTGAGCACCGGGAGGAAGAGAGCCATGACCAGGCCCACCGCCACCAGGGGCACCAGGTACCAGAAGGACGGGGCGAGCGACTCGGCGTAGGCGTCGATCACCCCGGTGCGGAACGGCTCGGGCAGCTGCTGCACCGCCTCCGGCGTCAGGCTCGCCTCGGACTCGGCGGCCCCGCCGGGCACGTCGCCGAACACCCCCTGGAGGTTGTCCGTCAGCCGCGTGGTGAACATGGTGGTGAACAGCGCGGACCCCACGGCGGCGCCGATCTCCCGGAAGAAGTTGTTCGCGCTGGTCGCGGTACCGAGCTCGTGCGGGTCGACGGCGTTCTGCACGGCGAGCACCACGACCTGCATGACCAGTCCCATGCCGGCCCCCAGCGCGAAGATCATCGCCCCGAACGTCCACATCGACATGTCGCCGCTGAGCGTCGTCAGCCACACCATCGACAGCCCGACCACGACCAGCCCGACCACGGGGAACGCCTTGTAGCGACCGGTCCGGGTGATCGCCAGACCGGAGCCGATCGAGGTGATCATCATGCCGGCCATCATCGGCAGCATGAGCCAGCCCGACTCGGTGATCCCGGCGCCGGTGGACATCTGCAGGAACGTGGGCAGCATCGCCATCGCGGAGAACATGCCCATGCCGAGCACCAGGCCGATGAGCGTCGACAGGGTGAAGGTGCGGTTCTTGAACAGCCGCAGGGGCAGCAGCGGCTCGGCCGCCCGCGTCTCGGCGACGACGAACGCCGCCACCGCCCCGAGGGTGAGCACCACGAGCCCGGACAGGCGCCAGTCGGACCAGTCGTAGCCGCCGTCGGCCAGGGACTCCCAGCTGGTGATCAGCACGATGCCGGTGGTCGCGGTCGCCATGGTCACGATGCCGGCCCAGTCCACCGGGCGCGAGGACCGGTGCGAGGGCAGCCGCAGCGCGAACCAGGCGATGGCGAACGCGGCCACCCCGATCGGGACGTTCAGCCAGAAGGCCCAGCGCCAGCCCGGACCCTCCGTGAACCAGCCCCCGAGGAGCGGTCCCAGCACGGCGGAGATGCCGAACAGCGCGCCGAGGGGGCCCATGTACTTGCCGCGCTCCGAGGCGGGCACGATGTCGGCGATGATCGACTGCGACAGGATCATCAGCCCGCCGCCGCCCAGGCCCTGCACGGCACGCCACAGCACCAGTGCCAGCATCGTGTCGGCCAGCGCCGCCCCGGCCGAGGCGACCGTGAACAGCCCGATCGCGACGAGGAACGGCCAGCGGCGCCCGTACAGGTCGCCGAACTTGCCGTACAGCGGCATGCCGATCGCCACGGCCAGGATGTAGGCCGTGATGACCCACCCCTGGTGGGCGACGCCGTGCAGCTCGCCGACGATCGTGGGCATCGCGGTGCCGACGATGGTCTGGTCCAGGGAGGACAGGAACATCGACGCCATCAGGGCGCCGAAGATGAGCCAGATCGTGCGCTTCGTCAGGACGACGAGCGGCTTGTCCGGCGCGGGGGCAGGGGCGTGGGCCATGGCTTCCTCGGATCGGTACGGGTGGAGCGGGGCGGTGCGGGGCGGTGCGGGGCGCGGCGGGGGGCGCCGGGGTCAGGAGCGCAGCAGGGCGCGCAGGGACGCGACGGCGGGCGCGACGTGGTCGGCCAGCTCGCCGGCGCACCCGGAGCTCTCCCACCGGTCGCCGGCGGCGCGCAGCAGCAGGCCGACGGTCAGCGAGGCGAAGTCCGGGTCGACGGCGGCCGGGAGCGTCTCGGCGCGGCGCGCGAACAGCCGCGCGACCTCGGCGCGGTGCTGCTCGAGCCACGCGGCGTGCCGCGCGAGCAGTCGCGGCTCGGCCTCCAGGAGCGTGTACGCGCGGCGGGCGCGGTCGTGCGACCCCGCCATGGTGGCGAGCATCGCGGTGACGAGCGCCTCGACGTCCTCGAGCAGCGTCCCGGTGGGACCGCCGTCGACGAAGGTGGCCACCGCGTCGTCGTCGACGTCGAGGCCGCGCTGGCCGAGCACGGCGTCGTCCTTGGTGTCGAAGTAGTTGAAGAAGGTGCGCGGCGAGATGCCCGCGGAGGCGGCGATGTCCTCGACGGTCACGGCGTCGAGGCCGCGGTCCAGGACCAGCGCCTGGGCGGCGTCGACGATGGCGTCGCTGCGCTCGCGCTTCTTGCGCGCGCGCAAGCCGGTGGTCGGTGCGGTGCTCACCCGAGAATCATGCACTCACTGCAACATTGCAGTCAATGCATGATTCGTGGCGGTGGTCACTCCTCCCCGAAGCCCCCCTCGATCATCCCCACGACGACGTCGACCGCACCGGCCGCGTCCGTCCCGCGCGCCGCCACGGTCACCCGTTGACCGGCCACCGTGCCCAGCGACATCAACGCCAGCACGCTCGACGCGTCGGCCCCGTCGACCGTCACCGGCACACCCAGGTCGGCCACCGACCGGGCCAGCAGCGCCGCCGGTCGCGCGTGCAGGCCCAGCTTGTTGCGGATCTGTGCCGTCGCCGTCGCCTCGTCGGCCGCGCCCGACGTCGGCGCACCGGGTGCCTGCACCGTCTCGCCCGACGCATGGGTGCCGGCGGGCGCCGGGCTGTCGTCGGCGGAGGACTCCACGAGCTCCAGCACCGGCGACGGACCGATCGAGTGCACGGCGGCCTCCGCCGACTCGGCGACCGCGTCGGGCGCCGCACCCTGCTGCGCCGTGACCGCCGCCGCGACGGCACCCTCGACGAACGGCGCCGAGACCAGGCGAGCCCGCCGTGCCAGCGCGGGGTCCAGCTCGAACGCCGCCTCCACCACCAGCGCCGCCGACCCGAGGTCCGCGAGGACCACCACGCCGTCGACGGTGCCCAGGGCGTCCGCCAGCGCGTCCTGCACCCGGTCCAACGAGGTGCCCAGGCCGCCGTCCTCGTCCCCGGCCGCGCAGCGGATCACCACGTCAGGAGCCATCTGCCGCGCCAGGTCCGCCGTCCCCTGCGCCATCGGCGCCGAGTGCGCCACCAGGACCAGCCCCACGTCCACCGTCACCGCTCCACCTCCCCGCCCGCAGGTCCGCGAGCCGTCGCAACGGGGACGCGATCCGACACGTCCCCCACGTCAGTCCGCCCCGGCCGCCGCCACCGCGGCGGCCAGGAGCATCGCCGTCGACCTCGCGCCGGGATCCTCGGTCCCCGCGCTGCGCGGGCCCAGGTACGAGGCCCGACCCTTGGTCGCGATCATCGGCACCGTCGCCGCCGCACCGTCCGCGGCGGCCGCCGCGGCGGCGCGCAGCACCTCCACCGCGTCGCCGCCGTCCGCGGCACGCTCGGCCGCCTCCACGGCCGGTGCCCAGGCGTCCACCATCGTCTTGTCCCCCGGCACGGCGCGACCGCGGCTCGTGATGCCCTCGGCCGCGGCCTCGACGAGCGCCACCACACCCGCGCCGTCCAGATCGGCGCGGTTCGTGACCCGCGCCGCGTGCAGGAACGCCGTGCCGTACAGCGGGCCGGAGGCGCCCCCCACCGTCGACATCAGCGTCGTGGCCACCAGCCGCAGCACCTGGGCCACCGTCTCGCGCGGGGGCACGGCCTCGTCGTCGAGCCGGCTCGCGACGGCCGCGAACCCGCGGTCCATGTTCACACCGTGGTCGCCGTCCCCGATCCGGCGGTCCAGCTCCGTCAGCTCCTCCCGGGCCGCGTGCATGTCGGCGGCGGACCGCCGCATCCACCGCTCGGCCCACGCGGCGTCCAGCGTCACCACGTCAGCGCCGGGGTCCGGACCGGCGCGTCCCACAGCTCGGCGAGCTCGTCGTCGAGCACCAGCACCGACACCGAGACCCCCTGCATCTCCAGCGACGTGACATAGCTGCCCACCAGCGACCGGGCCACCTCGAGCCCGCGCGCCTCGAGCAGCTCGCGGGCCCGGCCGTAGACGACGTACAGCTCGCTCTGCGGCGTGCCACCCATGCCGTTGACCAGCAGCAGCACGCGCTCGCCGCCCGACGGCGCCAGGTCCTCCAGCACCGGTTCCACCAGCGCAGCGGTGATCTCGCGGGCGCTGCCCACGGCCTGGCGGTGCCGGCCCGGCTCGCCGTGGATGCCGATGCCGATCTCCACCTCGTCCTCGGGCAGGTCGAAGCTCGGGCGCCCCACGTGCGGCACCGTGCACGCCGTCAGCGCCACCCCCATCGTCCGCACCCGCGACACGACACGCTGGGCGATCTGGGCCACCGCACCGAGCGAGTCCCCCCGGGCCGCAGCAGCACCGGCGATCTTCTCGACGGCGAGGGTCCCGGCGACCCCGCGCCGTCCGGCGGTGAACTGGGAGTCCTCGACGGCGACGTCGTCGTCCACCAGGACGCTGGCGACCTGCACGCCCGAGTCCTGGGCCAGCTCCAGGCCGGTCTCGAAGTTCAGCACGTCCCCGGTGTAGTTCTTGACCACCGCCAGCACGCCCGCACCGCCGTCGACGGCCTGCACGGCCGCGGCCACCTGGTCCGGCGTCGGGGACGTGAACATCTCCCCCGGCACGGCGGCGTCCAGCATCCCCGCACCGACGAACCCGACGTGCAGCGGCTCGTGGCCCGACCCGCCACCGCTGACCAGGGCGACGCGGCCCGCCGCCGGGCCACCCGCGCGCAGCACGTACGTCGGGTCGCGACGCACCTCGATCTCTCCCGCGTGCGCGAGCGCGAACCCGCGCAACGCGTCGACGACGGCCTCAGCCGGGTCGTCCAGCAACTTCTTCATCGCGACGCACCCCTTCTCGACGTCCTCGTGGTCGAACGACAACCGGGTCCATCCACAGCACCCGGTTCCATCCAACACCCACGGGGCGACACCCGCAGCGTCGTCGCAGCCTACGTGTAGTAGAGCGCGACCGGGCGACCGTCGATCTGGTGCACCGCGACGTCCATGTCGAAGATCTCCCCGAGCACCGCAGGTCGCATGATCTCGGCCGGCGTCCCCGAGGCGGCCACGCGCCCGTCCTTCATCGCCACGATGCGGTCCGACCAGGCGGCGGCGAAGTTGATGTCGTGCAGCACCGCGACGACGGTCCTGCCCAGCTCGTCGGCGGCACGTCGTGCCAGCCGCATCATCCCCCGGGCATGGACCATGTCGAGGTTGTTCAGGGGCTCGTCCAGCAGCACGTAGTCGGTGTCCTGCGCGAGCACCATCGCCACGAACGCCCGCTGACGCTGCCCGCCGGACAGCTCGTCCAGGAACCGGCCTCCCAGGTCCGTCAGGTCCAGGTAGTCCAGGGCGTCCTCGACGTGCCGGCGGTCCTCCGCCGTGGTGCGCCCCTTCGAGTGCGGGTAACGGCCGAACGTGACGAGCTCCCGGACGGTCAGCCGGACCGCGAGATGGTTGTCCTGCCGCAGGATGCCCAGTCGCCGCGCCATGACGTCACCCGGAGCGGTGGCGACGTCGTCCCCGTCGACCACCACGCGCCCGGCGTCCATCGGGAGCAGCCGCGCCACCATCGACAGGAACGTGGACTTGCCGGCCCCGTTCGGGCCGATCACCGAGACCACGCCGCCGGCGGGCAGCTCGATCGAGACGTCGTCGACGACGGCGGTCTCGCCGTAGCGCTTGGTGAGCCCGGTGGCGGCGATGGCTCCGCGGGTACGGGTCGGGACCGTCATCGGCGGCCTCCGGCGACGAGCAGTGCGATGAACACGATTCCTCCGAGGAACTCGATGACGACGGACAGGACGGTCTCCATGCCGAGCAGGTGCTCGAGCAAGGCCTGTCCCCCGACGAGCGTGACGACGGCGAGCAGGGCGGCCACGGGCAGCGTCAGGGCGTGCCGGTGGCTGCCGAGGAGCACGTAGGCCAGGTTGGCGACGAGCAGGCCGAAGAAGGTGATCGGACCCACCAGCGCGGTGGACACCGAGACCAGGACCGCCACCACCACGAGCACCAGCAACGAGGTGCGTCGGTGGTTCACGCCGAGCGCCACAGCCGTCTCCCGGCCCAGCGCCACCACGTCGAGGCGACGCCGCATCGTCCACAGCAGCGTGCAGCACACGAGCACGACGACGGCGCTGGCAGCGAGGAGGCGTTCGTCCACCCCCGTGAAGCTCGCGAACAGTCGCGACTGGAGCACCTGGAACTCGCTCGGGTCCATCATCCGCTGCATCAGCGCCGT
The DNA here is from genome assembly GCF_013149805.1 of Isoptericola chiayiensis. Taxonomy (GTDB): domain Bacteria; phylum Actinomycetota; class Actinomycetes; order Actinomycetales; family Cellulomonadaceae; genus Isoptericola; species Isoptericola chiayiensis. The sequence goes on along the minus strand of NZ_JABEZT010000006.1, from coordinate 33,530 downwards.
GGCCGAGCGCAGCAGGGTGCCCAGCACGACACCCACCAGGAGGACGAGGTGCAGGGAGCGTCGGCCCCCGCCGAACAGGCCCAGGAACAGCGCCAGAGACGCCGCGACCATGAGCGCGACGGCGACGCCGAACTGCTCGACCACCCCGACGGACGCCAGCGCGTACGAGCCGAGCACGAACACCAGCGAGGTCTGCAGCAGCTGGTACAGGGAGTCGAACCCGAGGATCGACGGCGTGAGGATGCGGTTGGTGGTCAGGGTCTGGAACACCACGGTCGACGTGGCGATCGCGACGCCCACGACGACCATCGCCGCGACGCGGCGACCGCGGAACGGCAGGGTGAACTCCCACCCCGCACGGACATCGACGGTGAGGTAGACAGCGGTCGCGGCGAGCGCGAGGACGGTCAGGCCCGCCACGACGAGCCGCGCACGACGACGCAGCGCCCGCTCGGTGGAGTCGCCGGCACCAGGGGTGGCCGACGTCCCGCGGGCGGCGTCGAGGGGGTGGACGTCAACCGACATCGGGGGCCTTTCGCAGCAGCAGCCAGAGGAACACGGCGGCCCCGACGACCCCCATGACGACGCCGATCGGGATCTCGTACGGGTAGCGGATGACGCGGCCGACGACGTCGCAGACCAGGACGAGCGCCGCCCCCCCGATCGCGACCCACGGGAGGGACCGGCGCAGATTGTCCCCCCGCAGCAGACTGACCACGTTGGGGACCACCAGGCCGAGGAACGGCAGCGCGCCCACGACGACCACGACGACGGCGCTCGTGACGGCCACGACGCCCAGGCCGAGCGTCATGACGCCGCGGTAGCCGAGGCCGAGCGCGGTGGCGGTGTCGCGACCGAGCCCGACGACGGTGAACCGGTCGGCCAGGACGTAGACGACGACCGTCAGGGCCGCGACGACCCACAGCATCTCGTAGCGACCGGCCATCACCCCGGAGAAGTCCCCGGTGAGCCAGGCGGACAGGGTCTGCATCAGGTCGTACCGGAAGGCGATGTAGGCGGAGACGGCACCGATGACGCCGCCGAGCATGATGCCGACCAGCGGCACCGTGACGACCGACCGGATCGGCACGGCACGCAGCACCAGCAGGAACAGACACGTGCCGGCCACGGCGAACACCGCCCCGACGCCGATCTTGCCGGGCAGCGCCATCCCGGGCGCCCAGATCGTGACGATCAGCAGCCCGAGGGCCGCCGACTCCGAGGTGCCCACGGTCGACGGCTCGACGAACCGGTTGCGGACGAGCATCTGCATCACGACCCCGGCGACGGCGGTGCAGGCACCGGCGAGCAGGATCGCGACGGTGCGCGGCAACCGCGACACCGTCAGGAGCTGTCGGGCGTGCCCGTCGTCGGACCAGAGGGTGGCCGGGGTGACGTCGCTGACCCCGATGAAGACGGAGGCGACGGCCCCGACGACCAGGCCGAGGACCGCGAGGCAGATGCCGAGGACGGCGCCGCGCTGCGACGCCGTCCCGGCGGGTGCGGTGGTGCTCACGAGGTCAGGAGGCGTCCTGGAGCGCCGTGGTGACCTCGTCGGCCATGCCGGTCAGCGTCGGGACGCCGCCGTTGACGATGTACCAGGCCACGGGGTCGAGGTAGACGACCTGCTCCTCGGCCCAGGCGGTCGTCTCGTGGACGACGGCGTTGTCGAGGACCTGCTCGGCGTTGTCGGTGCCCTCGCCGATGGCGGCGTCCCGGTCCAGGACGAACAGCCAGTCGGGGTCGGACTCGAGGATGAACTCGAACGAGATCGCCTCGCCGTGCGTCTCCGCCTCGACGTCCTCGACGGCAGGCTCGACGCCGAGCGTGTCGTGCAGGTAGCCGAAACGGGATCCCGGACCGTAGGCGGTGACCTCGCCGCCGGAGGTCAGCACGATCAGGCCGGTACCCGCGCCCTCGGCGGCCTGCTGTGCGGCGGCGACGGACTCGTCGAGCTCCGCGACCAGCTCGTCGACGCCCTCCTCGGCGCCGACGGCCTCGCCGAGCAGCTCGGTGTTGGCGACCACGGAGTCGTGGAACGACGCCCAGTCGTTGGACAGGTCGATGGTCGGCGCGATCTCCGACAGGTCGGGGTAGGCCGCGGACGACCGACCTGCGACGATGATCAGGTCGGGCTGCTCGGCGGCGACCGTCTCGTAGTCGGGCTCGAAGATGGTGCCGATGTCGGTCACGTCGTCGCTCGCGTAGTCGGCGAACGCCTCGGGCAGGTTGGACTTGGCCACGCCGGCGACGTCGACGTCGAGCGCGTCGAGCACCGACAGGGCCGCGTAGTCGAAGGTGAAGATCTTCTCCGGGACGCCGTCGAGCTCGGTGGTGCCCTGGGCGTGCTCGATGGTGATGGTCGCCGACTCGGCGTCGGACGACTCCGCGGCCGTTTCGGCGTCGGCCTCGGATCCGGCGTCGGCCTCGTCGGTGCCGGCGCAGGCCGAGAGGGAAAGCGCCAGGACGGCGGCGGGCACGACGGCGGCGGCCGTGCGGCGCAGGGAGCGAACGCTCACGGTGGAACTCCTCGATGCGGGACGTGTGTGGTCGGCGTGAAGACGCCGCACACAACATAGGTGAGGCTTACCTTCGCCGTCCACCCATTCCGCAACGTGGACGTTGCGTAATGATCGTCACACTCGCGCCGCCCGCGACTCCGTCACCCCCGACCCAGGAGGATCCGCGCGTCGGCCACGGTGATCACCGACCCCGTCACCACGACCCCCGTGCCCGTACCGACGCCGACGACGTCGTCCGCCTCCACCAGGTTCGTGGCGACCTGCAGCGCCTCGTCCAGCCGCTCGGTGACGTGCACCCGGTCCTCGCCGAACACGTCGCGGGCGATCTCGGCGACCGCGAACGGGTCCGCCGACCGCTCCGACGAGTTGCGCGTGAGGACCACCTGCGACAGCCCCGGCTCGAGCGCCGCCAGCAGACCCTCGGCGTCCTTGTCCGCCATGATCCCGACCACGCCGACGACGGTGCGCAGCGTGAACGCCTCGTCCAGCGCCGCGACCAGAGCCTCTGCACCGTGCGGGTTGTGGGCGACGTCGACCAGCACCGTCGGGCTCGAGCGCACCAGCTCGAGACGGCCGGGCACCGCCACGTCGGCGAACGCCGTCTCCACGACCCCGCCGTCCAGCGCCCGTCCGCCCAGGAGCTGTTCGACCGCGCCCAGCGCCAGCAGGGCGTTGTGGGCCTGGTGGGCGCCGTGCAGCGGGACCAGCACCTCGGTGTACGTGGCGGCCGGCGTGCGCAGGGCGACCAGCTGACCGCCGACGGCGACCTTGCGGTCGAGCACCTCCAGGTCGACGTCCTCGCGCAGCAGGCGGGCCCCGACCTCGGCCGCCCGCTCGGCCAGGACCTCGTCGACGTCGGGCCGCTGTGCCGCGGTCAGGGCGGTGGCACCCGGCTTGATGATGCCCGCCTTGACCGTCGCGATCTGCGCGGGCGACGAGCCCAGCCACTTCTCGTGGTCCACGCTGACCGGCGTGATCACGGCGACGTCGCCGTCCGCCGTGTTGGTGCAGTCCCACGTACCGCCCATGCCGACCTCCAGGACGGCGACGTCGACCGGGTTGTCGGCGAAGGCGGCGAACGCCATGGCGGTCAGCACCTCGAAGAAGTGCAGCGGGGACTTCCCCTCGGCCTCGAGCTCGTCGTCGACCACCTGGATGTACGGGTGGACGTCGTTCCAGACCTCGACGAACCGCACCGCGTCGAGCGGTTCGCCGTCGACCTGGATGCGCTCGGTGACGCTGCTCAGGTGCGGCGAGGTGAAGAGCCCGGTGCGCAGCCCGTGCTCACGGACCAGGCGCTCGGCCATGCGGGCCGTCGAGGACTTGCCGTTGGTGCCGGTCAGGTGGATGACCCGGAACGTGCGCTGGGGGTCGCCGAGCAGCTCGAGCAACCGGCCGACGCGGTCGTCGATCGTGGGCTCGACGTCGTGCTCCGGGGCCCGGGACACGATGTGGGTGTAGATGCGCTCGAGGTCCTCACGGGCGGCGGCGTCCTCGGCCGCGGTGCGGGCCGCCTTGCGCTCGTCGGCCTTCTGCTTCCTGGTCCTGCCGGTCTCGTCGCTCACGCACCGAGATTACGCGACCTGCACGTCTCCCACCGCCGTCCGACGAGGTAGGCATCGTCACGCCGAGGTAGGCGAACCTCCCGCGAGGTAGGCCAGAGTTCCGTGGCCTACCTCACGGAACCCTGGTCTACCTCGCGGAGAGATTGCCTACGTCGCGAGACGTTGGCCTACTTCGTGCGGGTGACGTCGACGGTCCGCTCAGAGCCGTCGACGCCGGTCACCACCATCGACGTGGCCAGCGTCTCGCGCATCACCAGGTCGCGGTGCGCCTCGACGGCGTCCACGTGCTCGGTCGGCACACCGAGCGCGAGATCGATGCGGTCGCTGACCTCGAGACCGGCGGCCTTGCGGGCGTCCTGGACGTCGCGCACGACGTCGCGGGCGTACCCCTCGGCGCGCAGGGCGGCGTCCAGGGCCAGGTCCAGCACCACGAACCCGCCGCCGGGCAGCACGGACGCGGCCACGTCGGCACCGGCCTCGGAGCCCACGACGGTGGTCAGCTCGTACTCTGCCGGCAGCAGCGGCACGTCGCCGTCGTCGGTGGTCACCATGACCTCGCCGTCGGCCTGGTGCCAGGCACCGGTCTTGGCGGCCTTGATGACCGCCTGCACGCCGCGCCCCAGCCTCGGCCCGGCGGCGCGGGCGTTGACGGCGAGCCGCTCGGTGATCCCGAACCGCTCAGATGCGGCGGCGTCGGCCACCACCAGGTCGACGGCCTTGACGTTCAGCTCGCCGGTCAGCAGGCCGGTGTAGTCCGCGAGCGCCTCCGGGTCCGGGACGGCGACGGTGAGGCGGGCCAGCGGCTGGCGCACCCGCAGCTGGTTGGCCTTGCGCAGCGCCAGGGTGGAGGACACGACGGCGCGCACCTCGTCCATGGCGGCGACGAGCTCGTCGTCGCGCACCAGGGCGGGCACGGTGTCCGACGTCGGCCAGTCGGCCAGGTGCACCGAGCGCCCGCCGGTCAAGCCGCGCCAGATCTCCTCGGTCACCAGCGGGGCGAGCGGCGCCATCACGCGGCACAGCACCTCGAGCGCGGTGTACAGGGTGTCGAACGCGTCGGCGTCCTCGGCCCAGAACCGGTCGCGCTGGGTGCGCACGTACCAGTTGGTGAGGACGTCGAGGTGCTCGCGCACGGTCTCGCAGGCCCCGGCGACGTCGTAGGCGTCGAGCTGGTCGGTCACGCGGTCGACGAGGTCGTGGGTGCGCGCCAGGAGGTAGCGGTCCAGGGCGGGCAGCCCGGCCACGCGCTCGGCCGTCACGGGCTTCGCGAGGTATCCCGCGGCGGAGCCCTCGGAACCGCTCGCGCTGTTCGCGTACAGGGTGAAGAAGTAGTAGGTGCTCCACAGCGGCAGCAGCACCTGGCGCACGGCGTCGCGGATGCCGTCCTCGGTGACCACGAGGTTGCCGCCGCGCAGGATCGGCGACGACATGAGGAACCAGCGCATGGCGTCCGAACCGTCGCGGTCGAAGACCTCGTTGACGTCCGGGTAGTTGCGCAGCGACTTGCTCATCTTGCGCCCGTCGGAGCCGAGCACGATGCCGTGCGAGACCGCGGAGCGGAACGCGGGCCGGTCGAACAGCGCGGTGGCCAGGATGTGCAGCGTGTAGAACCAGCCGCGGGTCTGGCCGATGTACTCGACGATGAAGTCGCCCGGGTAATGGTGCTCGAACCACTCGCGGTTCTCGAACGGGTGGTGCACCTGGGCGTACGGCATGGAGCCGGAGTCGAACCAGACGTCGAGGACGTCCTCGACGCGCCGCATGGTGGAGCGGCCCGTCGGGTCGTCGGGGTTGGGCCGGGTGAGGTCGTCGACGAACGGGCGGTGCAGGTCCGGCTCGCCCGCCGCGTTGCGCGGCAGGGTGCCGAAGTCGCGCTCGAGCTCGGCGAAGGAGCCGTAGACGTCGACGCGCGGGTAGGCGGGGTCGTCGGACTTCCACACCGGCACCGGGGAGCCCCAGAACCGGTTGCGGGTGATGGACCAGTCGCGGGCGTTGGCCAGCCACTTGCCGAACTGGCCGTGCTGGATGTGGTCCGGCGTCCAGGAGATCTGGTCGTTGAGCTCGAGCATCCGCTCCTTGATCTTGGTGACCTCCACGAACCAGGAGGACACGCCCATGTACATCAGCGGCTGCCGGCAGCGCCAGCAGTGCGGGTAGGCGTGGTCGTAGGACTCGCGGCGCAGCAGCACCGTCCCGGCGCTGACCGACCCGGCGTCGGCCTCCCCTCGGGTGCGCGCCTTGAGGTGGTCGATGATCGGGGCGTTGGCGTCGAAGACCTGCAGGCCCGCGTACTCGTCCACGGGATGCACGAACGTCCCGTCGGCCTTGACGGGCATGACCGACGCGACGCCCTCGCGGTCGCAGACGATCTTGTCGTCCTCGCCGAACGCGCCGGCGGAGTGCACCAGGCCGGTGCCGTCCGTGGTCGTGACGAAGTCGGCCTCGACGACCCGGTGGGCCCGCTCGCGCCCGGCGTAGTAGGAGAACGGCGGGGCGTAGGTGACCTCCAGCAGGTCGCGGCCCGTCAGGCGCCCCACGACGCGGGGCTCCTCGGCGCCGTCGTCGGTCAGCTCGCGGGCGTAGGCGCCCACGAGCGCCTCGGCGAGCACGAACCGTTGCGGCGTCCCGGCCGGCGCGGCCTCGACGACGACGTAGTCGATGTCCGGCCCGACCATGACGAGCAGGTTGGACGGCAGCGTCCAGGGCGTGGTCGTCCACACGAGCAGCTTGTCGCCGGGGCGCACGACGTCGGTACCGCCGTCGGGCACCGACGTCACGTCGAGGCCCACGGTCACCGCCGGGTCCTGACGGTTCTGGTAGACGTCGTCGTCCATGCGCAGCTCGTGGTTGGACAGCGGCGTCTGGTCGTTCCAGCAGTACGGCAGGACGCGGAAGTCCTCGTAGACGAGCCCCTTGCGGTACAGCTCGGAGAACGCCCAGATCACCGACTCCATGTAGTCGGGGTTGAAGGTCTTGTAGTCGTGGTCGAAGTCGACCCAGCGCGCCTGACGGGTGACGTACTCGCGCCACTCGGCGGTGTACTTCAGCACCGAGGTGCGGCAGGCGTCGTTGAACGTCTCGATGCCGAGCTCGAGGATCTCGTCCTTGGTCTTGATGCCGAGCTGGCTCATCGCCTCCAGCTCCGCGGGCAGGCCGTGGGTGTCCCAGCCGAAGCGCCGCTCGACGTGCCTGCCGCGCATCGTCTGGTAGCGCGGCACGACGTCCTTGACGTAGCCGGTCAGCAGGTGGCCGTAGTGCGGCAGCCCGTTGGCGAAGGGCGGGCCGTCGTAGAAGACGAACTCGTTCTCGCCGTTCTCCCCGGCAGGGTTCTTGGCGACCGACGCGCGGAACGTGTCGTCGGCCTCCCAGTACGCCAGCACGTCGCGCTCGATCTGCGGCAGCTGCGGGGACGCGGGGATGCCGAACGCCTCGCCGGGCGTGGTCCCGGGGGCGGGTTCGGGCGTGCGGTGCAGCGGGTAGGCCATGGGGCTCTCCTGAACGGGCGGGCGTACGGGTCGTCGTCGGGCATCGAGGACGACGACGGCGCCCCGGCGTCCTGGGTCAGGACGCCCGGCGTGCCGGGCCGCGGTACCACCCCGCTTGCGGACCGTCCTTGCCGACGGCCGGTCCACCGCTCGTTCACGGCTGTGACGGGCCTACCCGTCCGGTTCTACTGGGCGCCCGCGCGCGGCGAGGGCCGTTCTTCCGGAGGCTCGCCGGTGATGGCCGGGTCGACGCCTGTGCCTCGATGATAGCGAGCCGTGCAAGCGCGTGCTCACAGACGCTCGGCCAGGAGCTCGACCCCGCTCCCGGAGAGGTCGGCGAGCCCGGCACGACGGCCGCTCACCGCCAGCAGCAGGGCGACGGCGGGGCCACGGACCGAGAAGCCGTCGCCCCGCGCACCCTCGGCGTCGACCGGTTCGAGACGCAGGCCCGCGACGCGCTCGCGCCCTCCCCCGAAGCGTGCGCCGGTCCGGATCAGGTAGTCCAACGCCGTCATGACCGGCTCCGACGGGTAGGACGCCCCGATGCCGAGGGGCCGGCGGATGTCCTCCCCGTGGACGTAGGCCTCGACGAGGCGCGCGGCGAGCGGACCCGGAGGTGTGTCGGTGCGGTCGACCACCGCGCGGAAGGACTCCAGCGTCACGGTCGGGTCGGTGGCGCGGCAGCGCGCCACACCGCGCTCGTTCACCCGGTCGAAGTCGAACCGGGCGGCGACCATCTGGCGCCAGAACGCTCGGCGGGTCGTGACGGCGCTGTCCACGAGGTGCGCGAGCACGTCGTGGACCGACCACCCGGGGACCAGGGACGGGACTGTCCACCGGTCGTGGGGCAGACCGGTGAGGTCACGCACCAGCCGGCGCCGCTCCGCGTGCACCGCCTCCCAGATCACGTCGCTCGTGGGCACAGATCGGCTCCTCTCCACCGGTCGTCACGGACCTCGCGCCCGCCCGTGTGACGGACGGCTCGGGGCGACAGAACTCATCGGCGCAGGGCAGATCCTGCCGTCCCGCGGTGAACTCCTGCCGAACGAGCGACCGGTACGGCCCACCCGCCCCGGCGCGTCGTACTGTCGGTCCGACGCCCGCACCCCGCCGGCCGGCGACCCCCGGTCGCGAACCCCGAGGAGGACCTCATGCGTGCCGAGAACCGCACGCACGGTGCCGCACGTCCCGCCACGCCGTCGGCCGACGGGACCCAGCGCCGGACCCTGCGCGTGCTGGTGGCCGCCCAGGTCCTGTCGGGAGCCGGGCTGGCCGCCGGAATCACGGTGGGTGCCCTGCTGGTGGCCGAGCTGCTCGGGTCGGCACGGTTCGCCGGGGTACCCGCCGCGCTGTTCACCGGCGGGTCCGCCGCCGCGGCCCTGGTGGTGGGCCGCCTGTCGCAGCGCTACGGGCGGCGCGCCGGCCTCACGTTCGGGTACGTCGTCGGGGCGCTCGGGGCGTTCGTCGTCGTGCTGGCGGCCGTCGTGGCGAACGTCGCGCTGCTCCTCGTGGCCTTCGCGCTCTACGGAGCGGGCACCGCGACGAACCTGCAGGCCCGCTACGCGGGTGCCGACCTGGCACGGCCGGACCACCAGGCCCGCGCCGTGAGCACGGTGCTCGTGGCCACCACGGTCGGGGCCGTCGCCGGACCGAACCTCGTGGGCGTCATGGGCGAGCTCGCCCAGGGCTGGGGCGTCCCGGCGCTGGCCGGGCCGTTCCTCCTGGGCGGCGCGGCGTACGCCGGGGCGGCGGTCGTGCTGTGGGCTGCGTTGCGCCCCGACCCGCTGCTGCTGGCCCGGTCCCGGGCGCTGGAGCGGGAGCGGGAGACACCGGTGGCTGCGAGGCCGTCCACGGACCCTCCGGACTCCGCGTCAGCCACCGCCGGACCCACCGGGGACGACGGCGGCACCGCGGCACCGCCGTCGGGCACCGCCATGCGGGGCCTGACGGTGCGCCGCGCCGTGCTGCTCGCCGGGACGGTGATGGTCCTCACGCAGGGTGTGATGGTCGCGATCATGACGATGACGCCGATCCACATGGCCCACCACGGGCACGCGGTGTCCACCGCCGGACTGGTCATCGCCGTGCACGTGGGGATGATGTACCTGCCCGCGCCGCTGTCCGGCTGGCTGACCGACCGGTACGGGCCGTTGCGCGTCGCCGTCGGTGCGGCCGCCACGCTCCTGGCTGCCGGCGTCGTGTCCGCGGTGGTGCCGCCGTCGTCCGCGGCCGGCCTGGCCGTGGGGCTGGGTCTGCTGGGCCTCGGCTGGAGCCTGGGCCTCGTGTCCGGCACAGCCCTGCTGACCACCTCGGTGCCGCTGGCGACCAGGGCCCGGACCCAGGGAGCCGTCGACCTCGCGGTGGCGCTGGCCGGGGCCGCCGGCGGGCTGGGGTCCGGTTTCGTCGTCGCCTCGTCGAGCTTCGCGGCACTCGCCCTCGGCGGCGGACTGCTGGCGCTGGCCGTGCTGCCCGTGATCGCGCTGACGGCGCGTCCCCGGTCCTGATACCGACCACCGTCTCGCGAGATACCGGTCCGTCGCCGAGATACCGGCCGGTCGACGTCCGGAGATGCGACCCAGCGGTACCTCGGCGACGGAGCGGTATCTCGGCGCAGCAGGTCGGTCCGGTCAGACGCCGGTGCGCGCGATCTTCTGGTTGTGCGCCTGGGCGCGGGGCCGCAGGATCAGCAGGTCGGTGTTGACGTGCGCCGGCCGGGTCAGGGACCAGGCGACCGCGTCCGCGATGTCGTCCGCGACCAGCGGCTGGTACCCCTCGTAAACCGCTGCCGCCCGGTCGGCGTCGCCGTCGAACCGCACCAGGGAGAACTCCTCGGTCGCGACGTTGCCGGGCGCGATCTCCATGACACGGATCGGCTCGCCGGCGATCTCCCAGCGCAGCGTCGTGGACAGCATCCGTTCGGCGTGCTTGACGCCCGTGTACCCGGCGCCACCCTCGTAGGCGCCGTGCGCGGCGGTCGAGGTGACCACGACGACGTCGGCGCCGCCGTCGGGCCCGGACGCCTCCGCGGACGCACGCAGCAGCGGCAGCACCGCCTGGGTGACCCGCAGCGTGCCGAGCACGTTGAGCTCGTACATGTGCCGCCAGCCGTCCAGGTCGCCGTCCTCGACCCGATCGAGGCCGAGCGCTCCCCCGGCGTTGTTCACCACGGCGTCCAGCCCGCCGGTCGGCTCCAGGTACCGCACCAGGTCGGCCACGCCCGCCTCGTCGGTCACGTCCAGCGGGTACGCCTCGGCCCCGGTCTCGGCGGCCAGGGCCTCCAGCCGGTCCGCGCGGCGGGCGGACGCGACGACCTGCCAGCCCTCGGCGCGCAGCCGGCGCACCGTGGCGGCGCCGATGCCCGACGACGCGCCGGTGACCAGGGCGCGGCGGGCGGGGGTGGACGGAGTGGTGCTCATGGTGGGGCTCCTCGGGTTCGGGGACGGTCAGGCGGCGACGTCGCGCAGCACGCCGGCGAGGACCGCGAGGCCCTCGCGCGCCTCGTCGTCGGTCACGACGCAGGGCGGGACCACGTGGACGCGGTTCTCGGCGACGAACGGCAGCACACCACGTTCGAGGCAGAGCGCCTTGATCCGTGCCACGCTCGCGGCGTCCAGCGGCTCACGGGTGTCCTGGTCGGCGACGAGCTCGACCGCCCAGAACACCCCCGTCCCCCGCACCTCGCCGACGAGCGGGTTCTCGTCCGCGAGCGCCGCGAGGCCGGGACCGAGCACGTCGCGTCCGACCCGGGCGGCGTTCTCGACGACTCCCTCGGCCGCCATGGCGTCCAGGGCGGCGACGATCGCGGCCATCGCCAGCGGGTGCCCGGAGTAGGTGAGCCCGCCGGGGAAGACCCGCTCGTCGAAGGTCGCGGCGATCGCCTCGCTGACGAGGACGCCGCCTGCGGGCACGTAGCCCGAGTTGACGCCCTTGGCGAAGGTGATCAGGTCGGGCACGACGTCGTGGGCCTCGAAGGCGAACCAGGACCCGGTGCGTCCGAAGCCGGCCATCACCTCGTCGAGGATCAGCACGATGCCGTACCGGTCGCAGATCTCGCGCACGCCGGCCAGGTAGCCGGGCGGCGGCACGAGGACGCCGGCGGTGCCGGGGATCGTCTCGAGCAGGACCGCGGCGACGGACGTCGGGCCCTCGCACTGCACGACCCGTTCGAGGTGGTGCAGCGCGCGGGCGCACTCCTCGGCCTCGGTGGTGGCCCAGAACTCCGAGCGGTACAGGTAGGGGCCGAAGGCGTGCACGTGGCCGCGCGCGTACTCGTTGGGCACGCGGCGCCAGTCCCCCGTGGCGACGACGGCGGCACCGGTGTTGCCGTGATAGGAGCGGTAGGCGGAGATCACCTTGTCGCGGCCGGTGTGCAGGCGGGCCATGCGCACGGCGTTCTCGTTGGCGTCGGCGCCGCCGTTGGTGAAGAACACCTTGGCGAATCCCTCCGGGGCGCGGGCGAGGACGCGTTCGGCGGCGCGGCCGCGGGTCCGGTTGGCGGTGGCGGGCGAGACCGTGGTGAGCAGGTCAGCCTGCTCCTTGATCGCGGCGACCACGGCGGGGTGCTGGTGGCCGATGTTGGTGTTGACGAGCTGGCTGGAGAAGTCCAGCCAGGTGGTCCCGGCGTGGTCCCACACCCTCGACCCGGCGCCGCCGGCGACGACGAAGGACGGCAGGTGCGCCTGGGCGGACCAGGAGTGCAGCACGTGCCGGTGGTCGGCCTCGAGCACGGCGTCGTCGAGCGCGGCGCCGGTGGGTGCAGCGCCGGTGGGGGCGGTGGGAGGCATGGGTCGTCCTTCCGGGAGGGCCAGGTGGTGTGGGGGGCCATGCGTGGCGCCGCCGGGGATCTCGGCGGCGGCGCCACGCACGGGTGGTGCTACTCGCCGCCCTCGTTGAGGGTGACGTCGATCGGGGCGAAGTCCTCGCCCATGACGTCGACGCCCTCGTCGGTGAGCTCGGCGAGCGCCTGCTCGACGTACTCGTTGGTGTAGGCGGTCTCCGGCGGCTCGCTGGTGATGATGGTCGCGCCGGTCTCGTTCTGGGTGTTCATGGCGATGTCGACGGTCTGCTGCCACTGGTCGGCGTTGATGGTGCCGATGCCGGACGTGGACGGCCAGATGAGCTTGTTCGTCTCGTTGGTCTGCCACAGCTGGTGGCTGGTGCCGAGCGTGGACCCGGCGGCGGTGACGATGTCGGCCGCCTCCTGGGCGTTGTCGCGGGCGTAGGCCCAGCCCTGCAGGGACGCCTTGATGAAGTCCACGGTGGTCTCGGCGTAGGCCTCGTCGTCGGCCAGACGGGTCGCGTCGGCCCAGACGGCGTCCTGCAGCATGGCGGTGCCGACCTCGTTCCAGTCGATGACCGTGAGGTCCTCGGGCTGGTAGAGCTCACCGGTGTCGGGGTTGACCGTCTCGAGCACCTGGGCGTACTCGTTGTACGTCATCGCCTGGGCGGCGTCGATGTCCCCGGCGAGGAACCCGTTCATGTCGAACGCCTGCTGGACCAGGGTGATGTCCTCGCTGGTGTCGAGCCCGGCCTGCTGCATGCCGGCGAACAGCTCCCACTCGTTGCCGTAGCCCCACGAGCCGACGTTCTTGCCCGCGAGGTCCTCGGGGCCCTCGATGCCGGAGTCGGCCATGGCGACCTGCAGGGTCCCCGAGCGTTCGAACACCTGGGCGACGTTGGTGACCTCGGCACCCTGCTCGATGGAGCCGAGCACCTTGGGCACCCAGGAGATCGCGTAGTCGGCGTCGCCCGCGGCGAGCACGTCGATGGGGACGGTGTCGGTGCCGGCCTCCTGGATCGTGACGTCCAGGCCGGCGTCCTCGTAGAAGCCCTGGTCGAGGGCGGCGTAGTAGCCGGCGAACTGGGCCTGGGCGACCCACTGCAGCTGGAGCGTGACGGGGGTCAGCTCCTCGCCGTCGCCCGACGTGGTGGGTTCGTCCTCCCCGGCGCACGCGGTCAGGGCGAGGGCTGCCGCGGCTGCCAAGGCCCCGGTCCGGACGACGGGCCGTGCGGTGTGCTTCATGGTGCGTTCCTCTCGGGTGCTGAGACGTGCTGGTCGGTGCTGCTCGGTCCAACAGGGGTCGGCGTGCGGCTCACCGGCCGGAGCGGCGGTGCAGGACCGCCCGCTCCAGCCCGGAGCTGCCGCAGAAGAACAGGAGCCCGACGACGACGGCTCCCACGACGTAGGCCCAGGCCAGCGGGTAGTTGCTGGACGACACGGCCGAGGTGATCGCTTTGCCCAGCCCGTCCACCGGCCCGCCGAAGTACTCGGCGACCAGGGCGGAGATCACGGCCAGCGACGTGGCGACGCGCAGGCCGCTGAAGAAGAACGGCAGCGCGCCGGGCAGGGTGACGGTGAGCGTGGCCTGGCGGCGGGTGGCGGCGTAGGCGCGCAGCAGGTCGCGGTGCACGGGGGCCACGGTGCGCAGGCCGCGCAGGGTGTTGACGTACACCGGCACGAAGGACACGATCGCGGCGATCGCGACGCGCGCGGTCTGGACGTTCGCGCCGAACATCGTGTACAGCACCGGGGCGAGGGCGACGATCGGCACGACGGCGGCCGCCGCGGCCAGGGGCGCCGACATCTCGTCGAGGGTGCGCACCGCGGCGGAGACGGCGGCCGCGACCAGCGCGCCGACCACGCCGATCACCAGGCCCCACCAGGCGTTGAGCGCCGTGGAGAGCGCCGCGGTGGCGATGATGCCGACGTTGCCGGTCAGCTCGGCGCCGATGGCCGACGGGCTGGGCACCACGAACGGGCGCAGCTCAAGGACGACGACGGCGGCCTCCCACGCCGCGAGGGCGAGCAGCCCGAGCAGGACCGGGGCGAGGACGACCTCGACGCGGCGCCAGGTGGTCGTCGCTGATCGGGTCATCGCCGGTCCACCCCCCGCGGGGTGGTGCCGTCGGTGCCGTGCAACGCCTCGCGCACGGCCCGCACCCGGTCGAAGAAGGCGTCGTCCTCGCGCACGTCGTCGCTGCGGTCGCGGGCCGCGCCGAGCCCGACGGGCACGACCTCGCGCACCTGCCCGGGCCGGGCGGACATCACGACGACGCGGTCGGAGAGGTAGACGGCCTCGGGGATGGAGTGGGTGACGAAGACGACGGCGGCACCCGTCTCGGCGCGCAGGCGCAGCAGCTCGGTCTGGACGTGCTCGCGGGTCATCTCGTCCAGCGCGCCGAAGGGTTCGTCCATGAGCAGCAGGCTGGGCCGTTCGGCCAGCGCCCGGGCGATGGCGACGCGCTGCTGCATGCCGCCGGAGAGCTGGTGCGGCAGGTGCTGGGCGAAGTCGGCGAGCCCCACCATCTCCAGCAGCTCGGTGGCTCGCGCACGCCGGGCGGCCCGCCCGGCGCCGTGCAGCTCCAGGGGGAGCTCGACGTTGGTGCGCACGCTGCGCCACGGCAGCAGCCCGGCCTGCTGGAAGGCGATGCCGAAGTCGTGGTTCTGGCGGGCCACCCGCGGCGGCCGGCCGAACACGGCCAGCTCACCGGCGGTGGGCTCGTCGAGGTCGGCGATGAGGCGCAACAGGGTGGACTTGCCGCAGCCGGAGGGGCCGATGAGGGAGACGAACTCTCCGGCCCGGACGGTCAGGTCGACGTCGGAGAGGGCGACGACCTCGCCGGAGCGGGACGAGAACCGCCGGGTGACGCCGCGGACCTCGACGGCGGGCGCGGCATGCGCCTCGGTGCCGGTGGCGGCCGGCGCGTCGGCCGGACCGGCGGACGGTGCGGTCGGGCGGGTGGGCGCGGGGGTGTTCATGAGACCTCCGAGACGCGGTAGCGGGCCAGCGCCCGGGCGATCAGGACACAGACGCCGGCGGCGACGAGGCCGACGAGGACGGCGCCGAAGATCGGCGACCACTGCTTGGCGGGGTCGGCGCTGGCGCTGGCGCCGAACTCGACGATCATCCGGCCGATGCCGCCTCGCAGACCGATGGAGACCTCCGCGACGACGGTGCCGATGACGGCGTTGGCGGCGGCCAGGCGCAGCGCGGGGATCAGGTGCGGCACGGTGGCGGGCAGGCGCAGGCTGCGGTAGGTGCGCCACCACCCGACGCCGTAGGAACGCATAAGGTCCAGGTGCACGGCGTCCGGGGAGGACAGCCCGCGCAGGGCACCGATCGACACGGGGAAGAACGCCAGGTAGGCGGCGATGACCGCGACCGACATCCAGTCCTGCCAGTCGAACGCCCCGATCTCGAGCTGGCTGCCCCAGCGGCGCACCAGCGGGGCGAGGGCGATGAGCGGCACCGTCTGGGACAGCACGACCCACGGCAGCAGGGCCGACTCGGCGGTGCGGAACCGCTGCATGACGGTGGCGGTGGCCAGCCCGACGACGACGCCGACCACCCAGCCGACCGCCGCCACGCCGAGCGTGAAGGCCGCGGCGACCAGGACCGCCACCCACAGCGGGAGCGCGTCGGTCGCCGAGTTCACCGGTTCCAGGGCGCGGGCCGCCATGTCCCACAGGTGCGGCATGGCGAGGTCGGTCGTGCGCGGCAGCACGGTCAGCTCGCCGACCACCACGCCGTCGTCGGGCGCGAGCAGCTTGTAGCCCTCCCACGCGAGCCCCAGCGCGACGACGCCGGCGACACCCAGCAGCACCTGACGTCTCATGCGCTGGCCACCACCGGCTCGCGCATGGCCGGGATGACGCGCTCGCCGTAGGTGCGCAGCGTGTCGTCCTTGTTGTCGTGCTGCAGGTAGAGGGCGAACTGGTCGACGCCGAGCTCGCGCAGCGCCTGCAGCTTCTCGACGTGCTCGTGCGGCGAGCCGAGCAGGCAGAACCGTTCGACGATCTCGTCCGGGACGAACGCCGTGTGCGAGTTCCCGGCCCGGCCGTGCTCGTTGTAGTCGTAGCCCTCGCGGTCGCGGACGTAGTCGGTCAGCGCCTGCGGGATCGCCGAGTCCGTGCCGTAGCGCGCCACGATGTCGGCCACGTGGTTGCCGACCATGCCGCCGAACCAGCGGCACTGCTCGCGCATGTGCGCCCGGGCGGCGGGCGCGGAGCCGTCCCCGGTGTAGGCGGGGGCGGCGACGCAGAACGTGATCGCGTCCGGGTCCCGCCCGGCGGCCTCGGCGGAGTCGCGGACGGCCTTGATCATCCAGGCCGCGATGTCGGGGTCGGCGAGCTGCAGGATGAACCCGTCGCCCACCTCGCCCGTGAGCGCGAGCGCCTTGGGCCCGTACGCGGCGATCCACACGTCCAGCGCGGACCCCTTGCTCCACGGGAACTGGACCGTCCGCTCCCCCACCGTGGCCGGACGGGAGTTGCCGAGCTCGCGGATGACCTCGACGGCGTCGCGCAGGGTGGCCAGGTTCGACGGCCGGCCGTTGAGGGTGCGCACCGCCGAGTCGCCGCGTCCGATGCCGCACACGGTGCGGTTGCCGTACATGTCGTTGAGCGTGGCGAACAGCGAGGCCAGCACCGTCCAGTCGCGGGTGGCCGGGTTGGTGACCATCGGCCCGACGGTGATCCTGCGCGTGGCGGCGAGCATCGCCGAGTAGATGACGAACGGCTCCTGCCACAGCAGGTGGGAGTCGAACGTCCAGGCGTAGTCGAAGCCGTGGTTCTCGGCCTGGCGCGCGAGGTCGACGACGCGCGAGGCGGGCGGGTCGGTCTGCAGGACGACACCGAAGTCCATGGGAAGCTCCTTCCGGCTCGTGCTCAGACGAGGTACTGGGTCAGGTCGCGCTTGACGTACTTGCCGTGCCCGAGGCGGCCGACGAACTCGTCGTCGGCGACGAGGACCTCGCCGCGCGAGATCACCGTGTCGACGTGGCCGTCGATCTCGAAGCCCTCCCAGGGCGAGTAGTCGAGGTTCATGTGGTGGGTCCTGTCCACGCCGATGGAGGTGTGGCCGGCCGGGTCGTAGACGACGACGTCGGCGTCGGCGCCCGGGGCGAGCACGCCCTTGCGGCCGTACATGCCGAACATCCGCGCCGGGGTGACCGAGGTGATCTCGACCCAGCGCTCGAGCGAGATCTGGCCGGTGACGACGCCCTGGTACATCAGGTCCATGCGGTGCTCGACCGAGCCGATGCCGTTGGGGATCTTGGAGAAGTCGCCGCGGCCGAGCTCCTTCTGGTCGGCCATGCAGAACGGGCAGTGGTCGGTGGAGACGAGCTGCAGGTCGTTGGTGCGCAGCGCCTGCCACATGTGGTCCTGGTGACCCTCGTGCTTCGAGCGCAGCGGGGTGGAGCACACCCACTTGGCGCCCTCGAAGTCGCCCCACTGCTCGCTGACGGCGCCGAGCTGCTCCTCCAGGGAGAGGTAGAGGTACTGCGGGCAGGTCTCGCCGAACACGTTCTGCCCCTTGTCGCGGGCCAGGGCGATCTGCTCGACGGCCTGCTTGGCCGAGACGTGCACGACGTACAGCGGGGCGCCGGTGAGGTCGGCGAGCATGATGGCCCGGCTCGTGGCCTCGGCCTCGGCCTGCCACGGGCGCGTGGTGCCGTGGAAGTACGGCGAGGTGTTCCCGGCGGCGAGCGCCTGCTGGACGAGGACGTCGATGACGGCGCCGTTCTCAGCGTGCATCATCATCATGGCGCCGTTGTCGGCGGCCTTCTGCATGGCCCGCAGGATCTGGCCGTCGTCGGACAGGAACACGCCCTTGTAGGCCATGAACAGCTTGAAGCTGGTCACGCCCTCGTCGATGAGCTCGTCCATGGCCGCCAGCGAGGAGTCCTGCACGTCGGACAGGATCTGGTGGAACCCGTAGTCGACGGCGCAGTTCCCGGCTGCCTTGTCGTGCCACTGCGCGTACTGGTCGAGGACGTTCTGGTCCGGGTACTGGACCACGAAGTCGACGATGGTGGTCGTGCCGCCCCAGGCCGCCGCCGTCGTGCCCGTGGCGAAGGTGTCGGCGGCGAACGTGCCGCCGAACGGCATCTCCATGTGGGTGTGGGCGTCGATGCCGCCGGGCACGACGTACTTGCCGGTGGCGTCGACCACCCGGTCGACGGAGGCGGCGAGGTCCACGCCGAACAGGGTCGAGCCGGGTTCGAGCAGCGCGACGATCTGCTCGCCGTCGATGAGCACGTCGGCCCGCGAGCGGCCGCTGGCGTTGACGACGGTGCCGCCGGTGATGAGGGTCTTCATGGGGTGGACCTCCTGTCCTGGGCGCGTGCGGGGGTGCTCACGGGGCGACGATCGGCCCGTAGGCGTCGGGACGGCGGTCGCGGAAGAACTGCCAGCGCTGGCGGACCTCGCGGATCTGTCCGAGGTCGAGGTCGCGGATCACGAGCTCGTCCTCGCTCGAGCTCGCGACCTCGCCGACGTAGTTGCCGTCGGGCCCGACGGCGTACGAGCTGCCGTAGAACGACACCGCCTCGTCGCCGTACTCGTTGTCCTCGAGCCCGACGCGGTTGTTCGCGACGATGAAGTAGCCGTTGGCGGCCGCCGCCGCGGGCTGCTCGATCTCCCACAGCCGGTTGGAGACGCCGGGGGCGGTGGCGTTGGGGTTGAAGACGATCTCGGCGCCGTTGAGGGCCAGCACGCGCCAGCCCTCGGGGAAGTGGCGGTCGTAGCAGATGTTGACGCCGATCTTGCCGACCGCCGTCTCGAAGACGGGGTAGCCGAGGTTGCCGGGGCGGAAGTAGAACTTCTCCCAGAACTTCGGCAGGTGCGGGATGTGGTGCTTGCGGTACTTGCCGAGGTAGGTGCCGTCGGCGTCGATGACGGCCGCGGTGTTGTACAGCACGCCCGGTTGCTCCTCCTCGTAGACCGGGAGGACCATGACGACGCCGAGCTCGGCGGCCAGCGCGGCGAACCGGTCCACGGTCGGGCCGGGCACGGACTCGGCGTAGTCGTAGTAGGCGGTGTCCTGGGTGATGCCGAAGTAGGGGCCGTAGAACAGCTCCTGGAAGGCGACGACCTGGGCGCCCTGGTCGGCGGCCTCGCGGGCCCAGCGCTCGTGCAGCGCGATCATCGACTCCTTGTCGCCGGCCCAGCGGGCCTGGGTGAATGCGACGCGAACCACGCTCATGGAGGACCTCCCACGGTCTGTCGGACGAGAATGAATGTGACTGTGGGGCTTGAACATTTCTGTGGCGTGACCGATCGTTTTCCGTACCGCGACGGCTGCCGCCGACGCTGTAAACACTCCGAGTCGGACGATTCGGTCAGGGCAGGATGGGCGGATGCCGCAGCCTCAGCAGCCCGAGCAGGGCCTCGACACGGCGGCCCTGGCCGCCCAGGTCACCGACCCGAGCCCCCGGGGCATCGCCGCCACGCTGGCGCGCGTCGTGCGCTCCGGCGAGCTGCGCCCCGGCGACCGCCTGCCGACCGTGCGGGACCTCGCGGCCGCCCTCGGCGTCAGCCCGGCCACCGTCAGCGGCGCCTTCCAGGCCCTGTCCGCCGTCGGGCTCGTGACCTCACGGGGCCGCGGCGGCACCGTCGTCCTGCCCGAGCCGCGCGGCTGGCTGCCGCCGCGCTACCGGTCGATGGCCGACGGCGGTCACGCCCCGGCGCGGGGCACGGCCCCGCTCCCCCGCCTCGACCTCTCCGGCGGCACGCCCGACCCCGAGCTGCTCCCCCGGCTGGGTCCGGCGCTGCGCCGGGCCGCCGAGTCCAACCCCGCCGCGGACACGGGCAGCTACCTCGACACCCCGCTCCTGCCCGAGCTCGAGGCGCTGTTCCGCGAGACGTGGCCGTTCCTGCCCCAGCGGATGACCGTCGTCGACGGCGCGCTGGACGCGATCGAACGGACGCTGGAGCAGGTGGCCGGGTTCGGGGACCGCGTCGCCGTCGAGGACCCGGGCTTCCCGCCCGTGCTCGACGTGCTCGACCAGCTGGGGCTGGAACGCGTCCCCCTCGCGCTCGACCAGCACGGGGTGCGGCCCGCCTCGCTGGCGGCCGCCCTCGAACGCGGGGTGCGCGCCGTCGTGCTGCAGCCCCGCGCCCAGAACCCCACCGGACGCAGCCTGACCTCGACCCGTGCCCGCGAGCTCGCGCGCCTGCTGCGCGCCGAGGGCCCCGACGTCGTCGTGGTCGAGGACGACCACTCGGGCCTCATCGCCTCGGCGCGCGACGTCAGCCTCGGGTCCTACCTGCCCGACCGCGTCGTGCACGTGCGGTCCTTCTCCAAGTCCCACGGCCCCGACCTGCGCATCGCGGCCGTGGGCGGACCGGCCACCGTGCTGGACCCGCTCGTCGCGCGGCGCATGCTCGGGCCCGGGTGGACCAGCCGGCTGCTGCAGCGAGTGCTGGCCGACCTGCTCACCGACTCCGACGCGATCGCCGCCGTCGAGCACGCCCGGCGCCTGTACTTCGCCCGGCAGCGCGGGTTCGTCGCCGCGCTGGAGCGGCGCGGCGTCCTGGCGCGCGCCGGTGACGGCGTCAACCTGTGGCTGGCGGTCCCCGACGAGGACACCGCGCTGGTCCGGCTCGAGGCCGCGGGGATCCGGGCGGCGCCGGGTGCGCCGTTCCGGGCAGGGCGCGAGGCGCGCGGCGAGGGCTCGGCGCACCTGCGGCTCACCGTCGGGATGCTCCGCGAGGACTTCGACGCCGTCGCCGAGGCCGTCGCGGTGGCGACGCGGCCCTGACCGGACCCGGCCGCTCAGCCGACCGTGAGGTCGAACGCGTGCCACCCCGTCGCGCCGTCCGGCGCGGGCGGCGCCTCGTCCGCGGTCTGCACCTGGCCGTCGGCGTCCGTCGCGCGCACCGCCACCGTGTGGTCGCCCGCGGTGGCGTCCCACGCGTAGCGCCACTGCCGCCAGGTGTCCGGCCCGACGGTCTCGGCGAGCTCGGCGGACTGCCACTCGCCGTCGTCGATGCGCACCTCGACGCCCGAGATGCCGGTGTGCTGCGCCCAGGCGACGCCGGCGACGACGACGGTGCCGGGCTCGAGCGGGGTGCCCGGCCGCGGGACGTCGATGCGGGAGTGCACCTTGACCGGGCCGAGGGCCGACCAGCCGCGCGGGGTCCAGTAACCCTCGTCGTCGGCGAACCGGGTGACCTTGAGCTCGGTGACCCACTTGGTGGCCGAGACGTACCCGTACAGCCCGGGCACCACCAAACGGGCGGGGAACCCGTGCTCCTCCGGCAACGGCTCGCCGTTCATGCCGATCGCGAGCAGCGCGTCCCGGTCCGGGTCGGTCAGCACCTCCAGGGGCGTCCCGGCGGTCCAGCCGTCCACCGAGGAGGACAGCACCATGTCGGCGTCGGCCTGCGGGCCGGCGCGCGCCAGCAGCTCGCGGATCGGGTAGCCGAGCCACAGGGCGTTGTCGATGAGGTCGCCGCCGACCTCGTTGGACACGCAGCACAGGGTCACGTGGTGCTCCGTCATCGGCAGCTCGAGGAGCTCGTCCCAGGAGATCTCGAACGGCTCGTCCACCAGCCCGGTGACGCGCAGCGACCAGGACCCGGGGTCCACCTGCGGCACGCGCAACGCGGTGTCGATCCGGTAGAAGTCCTCGTTGGCCGTCACGTAGGGGTGGACGCCGTCGACGCCGAGGTCGGCGCCGGCGGGGACGGCGGGGGCCGGGGTGGCGGGGGCCGGGAGGTTGATGGCCTCGCGCACCACCTGCACGGCGCGGCTGCCGGCCGCCAGCGTGCGGGAGGCGGCCAGGGCGAGCACGCCGCCGACGGCGGTCGCCCCCGTCCAGACCAGGAAGGTGCGCCGGGTGGCGCCCCGGTCCGACGGCGGTTCCTCGGGTGCCGCACCGGCGCCGGCCACGGCAGGCACCGGCGTGGCGGGCGGCGGCGCAGGGACCGGCACGCGGGCCACGAGCAGCCGCAGCAGCACCACCGCGACGCCGACCCCGATCACCGCGGGCAGCGCCCACAGCGGCGTCGCCTCGGGGCGGGTCGCCGCGACGACGGCCATCACGAGGCCGACGCCGCCGAGCAGCAGCCGGCCTGCCGGGGGGCGCCGCAGCTCCAGCCACCCCGACAGCGCGGCACCGGCGGCGAGCACCACACCCATGGTGGACAGCAGCACGAGCTTGTCCGCGGTGCCGAACCACTCGACGGCGAAGTCCTTCAGCCACGGCGGGACGCTGTCGACGACGACACCGCCCAGCGCGAGCACCGGGGAGGACGTCGGGTCCACCCACGCGGCGACGAGCTCGGCCAGCGCCAGTCCGGCGCCGGCGGCCACGACGCCGGCGAGCGCCGCCCACCAGCCGGTTCCTCGGGTCTGCATGCTCTCCACCCTGCCACCGCGGGCGGCCGACGCCGCGCCCGATCCGCCGTCGGACGGCGACCGTCACCACCCTGTAATCCCCGGTGGCCGGCACGGCTCCCCCACCACCTCACCGCTGTGGGCATGAGATCTGCAGCTCGGCGGCGCCCGCGACCCGCAGATTCTCTACCCACAGCGGTGCGGGCGGTACTAGGGTGGAGGTCCTCGCGGACCACGGGCACCGGTGAATCGCCCGTCGGTGCGGCCCCTGACTTGGGCCGCAGGTCCGGTCGGTGCGAGATGACGCACCCGCCCACGACGCCACCCCTGCCCTCCAGGAGTCCCACCCGTGCCCCGAGCGCGCCTCACCGCCCTGACCCTCGCGACCCTCACCGTCGTCTCCCTCGCCGCCTGCTCCGCCGACACCGCACCGGCCGGGACGGAGCCGTCCACCACCGAGGACGTCGCGGCCGACGGCGCCGCCACCCAATACCCGCTCACCGTCGACAACTGCGGGACCGAGGTGACCTTCGAGTCCGCACCCGAACGTGTCGTGACCATCAAGTCCTCCACCGCCGAGACGCTGCTGGCGCTCGGCCTGGGCGACCGGATCGTCGGGTCCGCGTTCCTCGACGGCCCCGCGCCCGCGTGGCTGGCCGACGCCGCCGACGGCACCGCCGTGGCCGACCCGTTCAGCGACGAGGTGCCCGGCACCGAGGCGGTCCTCGAGCTCGACCCGGACCTCGTCTACGCCGGCTGGGAGTCGAACGTCGCCGCCGACGGCGCCGGGGACCGCGAGACGCTCGCCTCGCTCGACGTGAACAGCTACGTGGCGCCCGCCGCCTGCAAGGCCCCGGAGTACATGCCGAACCCGCTGACCTTCGACGAGGTGTTCGCCGAGATCACCGAGGTCGGCGAGATCTTCGACGCGCAGGACGCGGCCGCCGAGCTGGTCGCCGAGCAGCAGGCCGTGCTCGACGGCGTCACCCCGGACGAGCGCGACCTGACGGCCCTGTGGTACTCCTCGGGCTCCGACATCCCGTACGTCGGCGCCGGCATCGGCGCGCCCCAGATGATCCTCGACGCCGTCGGGCTGGACAACGTCGCCGGCGACGTCGAGGACACCTGGACCTCGATGGCGTGGGAGGAGATCGTCGCCGCCGACCCGGACGTCATCGTGCTCGTGGACGCCACGTGGAACTCGGCCGACGACAAGATCGACCGGCTCGAGTCCAACGCCGCGACGTCCGAGCTGAGCGCCGTGCAGGCCGGGCGCTACCTGACCGTGCCGTTCCCGGCCACCGAGGCCGGCGTGCGCAACGCCGACGCCGCCGCCGACCTCGCCGACCAGCTCGCGGAGCTCGACCTCGATGAGTGAGACCCGCGCCGCCACCCGGCCCCGGACCGCGCCCGCTCCGGCGACGCTGTCGCGGGGCCGGCTCGCGGCGTGGCTGGGCGGCACGACGGCGGTGCTGCTGACCTCCGTGGTGGTCGCGGTGACGATCGGGCCGGCCGGGCTGACGCCGTCGGACGTCGGGCAGGTGGTGGCGACGCGGCTCGGCCTGGGCGACTGGCTCGGGCTGGCGACGCCCGACCGGCTGGACGACGGCATCGTGTGGCAGCTGCGCCTGCCGCGGGTGCTGACCGCCGCCGCGGTCGGGGCCGGGCTGGCGGTGTGCGGCGTGGTCATGCAGTCCCTGACCCGCAACCCGCTGGCCGACCCGTACCTGCTCGGGCTCAGCTCCGGGGCGTCGCTGGGTGCGGCGTGCGTGCTGGTCCTCGGCTGGCTGGCCGTGCTTCCGGTGGCGGCGTTCGTCGGGGCGGCGGCGGCGCTGGCGGCGACGCTGGCGCTGGCGTCCGCGGCGGGCCGCGGTGCCGGCGGGCTGACCCCCGCACGCACCGTGCTGGCGGGACTGGCGGTCTCCCAGCTCGCGGCCGCGGCGACGAGCTTCGTCATCTTCTGGTCGGCCACCGGCGACCAGTACCGCGAGATCCTCGCGTGGCTGCTGGGCTCCGTGGCGGGCGCCGACTGGGTGTCCGTCGCCGTGGCGGGCGGGGCGGTGCTGCTGCTCGGCACGCTGCTCGCCTCGACCGGGTCCGTGCTCGACGCGTTCACGTTCGGCGACACCTCTGCGGCCGCGCTCGGTGTCCCCGTGGCGCGGGTGCGCTGGCTGCTGCTGCTCGGCGTCGCGCTGCTCACCGGGGCGCTGGTCTCCCAGTCCGGGGCCATCGGGTTCGTGGGGCTGATCCTGCCGCACACCGTGCGGTTCCTCGTGGGCTCGCGCCACCGCGCGCTGCTGCCGCTGTCGATGCTGTGCGGGGCCACGTTCCTGGTGTGGGCCGACACGCTGGCCCGGACCGTCTTCGCCCCGCGCGAGCTGCCCGTCGGGATCGTCACCGCCGCGATCGGGGCACCCGTGTTCGCGCTGCTGCTGTGGAAGGGACGGGCCCGGGCATGACGCAGACGTTCGACGCACGGACCGCCGGGCTCGCTCCGACGTCCTCCGGCGGCCACGGCCCGGCGGGCGCGGCCGGCCTGGCGGCCGAGCGGGTGCGCTGGTCCGTGGGCGGCCGGCTGATCCTCGACGACGTCGACGTCACCGCCCCGCCCGGCGCCGTCACCGGGCTGCTCGGCCCGAACGGCACCGGCAAGTCGACGCTGCTGCGGCTCGTCGCGGGCGTGGAGCGGCCCGACGGCGGACGGGTCGCCTTGATCGGCAGCCCGGACGACGACGGATCCCCCGGGGGCGCCACAGCATCGCGGGCCGCTGCGGACGGCGAGGACGTGCTGGCGATGCCGCGCCGTCGTCGGGCCCGGACCCTGGCGTTCGTGGAGCAGGACGCCGCCACCGAGCTGCCCGTGACGGTGCTCGACGCCGTCCTGCTGGGCCGGACCCCGCACCGCTCCCTGCTGGCCGGCCCCACCGAGGACGACCACGAGCTCGCTCGGGCCGCCCTCGACCGCACCGGCGCGGCGGACCTGGCCGCCCGGGAGATCGGCACGCTCTCCGGCGGCGAGCGCCAACGCGTGCACATGGCGCGTGCGCTGGCCCAGCAGCCGCGGGTGCTGCTGCTCGACGAACCGACCAACCATCTGGACGTGGCCGCCCAGCTCGCGACGATGCGGCTCGTGCGCGATCTGGCCGGCGACGGCGTGACCGTGCTGGCGGCGCTGCACGACCTGTCCCTGGCGGCCGCAACGTGCGACCACGCCGTCGTCCTGGCTCCCGGGCACGCCGGGCACGTGGTGGCGGCCGGGCCGGTCGCCGAGGTGCTGGTGCCGGAGGTGATCGATCCCGTCTACGGGGTCCGCACCACCGTGCTGCGCCACCCCCGAACCGGGCGGCCGGTGCTGACCTTCGACGAGGTGTGAGCGTCACAGGCTCTCGAGGAGGTCGACGACGAACCAGGACCCGTCGGGCGCGCGGTGGGGACGATGGCGATCGCGAGGGCTGAGCGGCGAGCGCGGGGCATCAGCCGCACGCTGGAGACATGAAGGCTCCGGCCGCGGCCACCACCGTCGCGCAGAAGGTCAACCCGTGGGCGCTGCGGGTGAGCCACCGCGTGCCGCCCTGGGCGACGCTGCACCACGTCGGACGGCGCAGCGGACGGGCGTACGACACCCCCGTCGTGGCGTTCGCCGCTCGCGAGCCCCGCGTCATCGGCGAACCCGTCACGGTCGCGGACGCCCGCGACATCATCGTGCTGCACCCGCTGCCGTGGGGTCCGGGCACCGACTGGTGCCGCAACGTGCTCGCCGCAGGCCACTACACGCTGACGCGACGCGGGCAGGACTTCGCCGTGGTCGACCCGTGGGTGCTCGACGGCGAGACCGCGCGCGGTGTGCTCGGCGACGGTCCCCGGGTGGCGTCGCGACTCCTGGGCATCGACGAGTTCCTCGCCGGACGGCTGCGACCAGCCCGGTCAGCGCCCGCCTGAGCCGGCCTCCGCGCTGCGCGCCACCTGCCACGCCCACGCCACCAGCGGGACCTGCAACGGCAGGCGCCCCCAGGCCACGCGCGGGTCGCGCGACCAGTGCCGCGCCCCCGCGTGGGAGTCGAGCGCCATCTTGACGTTGCCCGGGAACACCCCGACGAACAGCCCCGCCGTGGCGTAGCCGCCGGCGCGCCGGGTGGCCGGGACGGCGACCGCCGCCGCGCACGCCAGCTCGGCCACGCCGCTGCCGACGACCCAGGCGCGCGGGGAGCCCAGTGCCCGCGGGATCAGCCCCTCGAAGACGCGCGGGCGGACCAGGTGGAGGGTGCCGGTCACCGTCAGGGCCGCCGCGAGCGCGGCGGCGGAGGCGGTCGCGGTGCGGTGGGAGCGTCGTCGCATCACCCGAGGCTATCCGGTGCCCGCGCAGCGACAACGGGCTGCGGACCGGGGCAGGATGGACCCATGACCGCACAGCTCTGGATCACCGGTGACGACGCCACCGACCGACTGCTCAGCGAGGACCCGTTCGCGCTGCTGGTCGGGATGCTGCTGGACCAGAGCAGTGCGTAGCACGGAGAACAGCACACGAAACCTACGGTTCGCCGCAAACACAGGTCAGGTAGCGTTGCACTCCACAGGGCGTCCGACGGCATAACCGCACGGCCCCAACCGCATCCGGCACCGGGCATCCGTGGATGAACCATTCATCTACTAAGAACTAAACCCAAGGCAGAACGAGAGGGATCAAAGTGGATCGAATCGTAAAATCGCTCACTGATGCGTTCGCGGCAGATCAAGGAATATCAAGCCTGGAAGAATCCACCCAATTTGAAGCCTTCGTAGCCACGGCAACGCTGAGCTCCGTTTTCGACGACGAGTTCAACCCGCTTGATTTCGTGATTGGCGCGGGCGGGGATCTCGGCATCGACGTCGCCGCGATTATGGTCAACGGCGACCTGCTCTTAGACGCAGCAGACGTCGACTTAGCAGTCCGCGCGTCACGTCAACTTGATGTGAAGTTCATCCTTGTGCAAGCAAAGCGGCCCGAGTCATTTCAGGCCGCAGTTTTCACCGAAGTCGCAGATAACCTGCGTCACCTTTTCAAGGATGACCGGCTTCGATATCCTGCAAACCCGGACATTGTAAACCTCAAAGAAGCCATCAAATCAGTCTACTCGGACATCTCAAAATTTGGTGGCGGCCTACCATCAATAGAATTCCGATATGTGACCACGGGCACACCGGGCGACGCGCTCCTGGAGGAGAAGCGGCAGGCGGCTGCAGCAGTTCTAGACGCGACCAACTATTTCAGCGCGGCTACCGTCGAAGCTGTTGGAGCGCGACAACTTCGTGACCAGTATCAGGCCGCGACGGCGGCAGTATCGGCATCTTTCACAATGGACAAAAGGCTGACTCTGCCGAGGATGCCCGGGGTTACTCAGGCTTTCATCGGGGTCATGTCCGCGAGTAACCTCGTTGAGCTCCTAACAGATGCCTCGGGCGGAATTCGTAAAGCACTCTTCTTCGACAACGTGCGGGACTTCCAGGACTTCAACTCGGTCAATCTCGAAATCCTGGCCTCCTTGCACGATCCCGTCCGTCGCAACCAATTCTCGGTGCTCAACAACGGCATCACCATAGTTACGCGCGAACTCACTCTTGCGGGGGATGACCTCTCGCTGAAAGACTTCCAGATTGTGAACGGCTGCCAGACCTGCCACGTCCTGTTCCACGCAAAGGAACAATTGACCGATGACGTCAATGTCAGCGTCCGCATCATTCAATCACACGATGAGGACGTGATTGCCGGAATTACAGCGGCAACAAATCGACAGACGGCGGTGACGGACGACGACCTTGCGGCCAGAGAGCACTTCCATAAAGACCTCGAAGCGCTCTTCACCACCTTCCCCTCGGGAGAAGAGCTCTATTACGAGCGCAGATCCAAGCAGTACGCTGAGCACGACATTGAGCGGACTCGAATCGTTACGCGATCTCAGCTTATTCGAACCTTTGCTTCAATGTTCCTGGATGAGCCGGCGAGGGCAGGAAGATACGTCCGGGAACTCAAGGAGGCAAGGGCCCCCCAGTTATTCAATCCCGAACAGAATCCGCTTGCATACTATACCAGCGCAGCGGCGTACTACAGGATTGAGTGGTTGCTTCGCAACAAGCGAATCGATAGATCATATTCCCCTGCGCGCTATCAACTTCTTGCAGCGATTAAATTGCGCGTGCTGGGAGACGGGCCGCTGCCAAAGGGAAATCGGAAGTCAAAAGTAGAGTGTGACAAGATTCTAAAAGTAATCTGGGATGTTCAGGCCGCTGAAGAATTGGTGCGGGGACTTCTCCCGATAATCGATGCGGTCGTCGCGGAGGAAACACCCGGGCAGCCGCTAACCCGTGACACCGTTCGCACACGCTCGTTTACAGACAAACTGAAGGCCAAGGTACTGGCGCTTCCGCCACTCCCAGAACGAGAGGAGTAGGAGCACATGACAGACAGGCTCTGGTTGACAGGCGATCCTGACTCCGACCAACTTCTCACCGATGACTTCTTCGCACTCGCGCTTGCGATGCTGCTCGACCAGCAGTACCCGATGGAGCACGCGTTCGCCGGGCCGCGCAAGATCGTCGACCGGTTCGGCACGCTCGACCCGGCACGCATCGCCGACGCGGACCCCGACGAGTTCGTCGAGATGGCGACCACTCCCCCGGCGATCCACCGGTACGGCCGCTCGATGGCCGGCCGGGTGCAGGCGGTGGCACGCGCCGTCGTCGACGACTACGACGGCGACGTGGCCCGGATCTGGACGGATCCCGGTGCCTCGGGCGAGGCGCCGACGGGTGCCGAGGTGGTCGAGCGGCTCAACGCGCTGCCGGGGTTCGGCACGCAGAAGGCGCAGATCTTCCTGGCACTGCTCGGCAAGCAGCGGGGCGTGGAACCGGCCGGGTGGCGCGAGGCGGCCGGGCACTACGGCGACGACGGCTCGCGCCGGTCGATCGCGGACGTGACCAGCGCCGGGACCCTGCAGGAGGTCCGGGCGTTCAAGAAGGCACAGAAGGCAGCGGCGAAGGAAGCGAAGGCGAAGGCATGAGCACCACGGAGACGACGCCGGAACGTCCGGAGCACTCCCGCGGCGGCACCTACACGGTGCCGGGTCAGGAGTTCGTGCGGGACTCGAACTACATCCCCACGCGCATCACCCGCGACGGCGCCGACGGCTACCCCGTGGAGGCCGGCCGCTACCGGCTGGTGGCGGCGCGGGCCTGCCCGTGGGCGAACCGGTCGATCATCGTGCGGCGGCTGCTCGGGCTGGAGGACGCCCTCAGCATCGGGATGCCGGGCCCCACCCACGACGAGCGGAGCTGGACGTTCGACCTGGACCCGGGTGGCCGCGACCCGGTGCTGGGGATCGAACGCCTGCAGGAGGCGTTCTTCGCCCGGTTCCCCGACTACCCGCGCGGCATCACGGTGCCGGCGATCGTCGACACCCGTGACGGCGCCGTGGTCACCAACGACTACCCGCAGATCACCCTGGACCTGTCGACCGAGTGGACCGAGCACCACCGCGAGGGCGCGCCCGCGCTGCTGCCGTCCGACCCGGACGTGCGCGCCGAGATGGACTCGGTCATGCGGCGCGTGTACACCGAGGTCAACAACGGGGTGTACCGGTGCGGGTTCGCGGGCTCGCAGGACGCCTACGAAGCCGCCTACCTGCGGCTCTTCCGGGCGCTGGACTGGCTGGAGGAGCGACTGGCCGACCGGCGGTTCCTCATGGGTGACGCGATCACCGAGGCGGACGTGCGGCTGTTCACCACGCTGGTGCGGTTCGACGCCGTCTACCACGGGCACTTCAAGTGCAACCGCAACAAGCTCACCGAGATGCCGGTCCTGTGGGCCTACGCCCGCGACCTGTTCCAGCTGCCCGGGTTCGGCGACACCGTGGACTTCGAGCAGATCAAGGAGCATTACTACGTGGTGCACACCGACATCAACCCCACAGGGATCATCCCGTGCGGGCCGGACCTGTCGGGCTGGCTGACGCCGCACGGGCGGGAGTCCCTCGGCGGGGACCCCTGGGGCGGGGGCACCGCGCCGGGTCCGGTCCGCGACGGCGAGCAGGTCACGGCCGGGCACAACCCCCTCGTGCCGCTGTGAGGCCGGACGCCTGATGCTCGAGCTCGCCACCGGCACCGGACTCGCCCTGGCCGCGGGCCTCAACGCCTGGATCCCGCTCCTGGCGCTCGGGCTGCTGTCCCGGTACACCGACCTGATCACCCTGCCCGGTGCCTGGGCCTGGCTCGAGAACGGCTGGGTGCTGATCGTGCTCGGCGTGCTGCTGGTCCTGGAGATGGTCGGCGACAAGGTCCCGGTGGTGGACTCGATTAACGACGTCGTCCAGACGGTGGTGCGCCCCGGTGCCGGCGGGATCGCGTTCGGTGCCGGTGCGACGTCGGAGACCGCGCGGGTCGAGAACCCCGCAGCGTTCGTCGACTCCGGT
This sequence comes from Isoptericola chiayiensis, assembly GCF_013149805.1. Taxonomy (GTDB): domain Bacteria; phylum Actinomycetota; class Actinomycetes; order Actinomycetales; family Cellulomonadaceae; genus Isoptericola; species Isoptericola chiayiensis. The sequence continues at coordinate 2,392 of NZ_JABEZT010000006.1, read as the reverse complement.
GCCTGGGTGCCCGTCGTGGCGGGCATCGCCCTGGCCCTGGTGGTGCACCTGACCAAGGCGGCCCTGCGCGCCGGGGCCAACGCCGCCACGGGCGGGCTCGCCGCACCCGTGCTGTCCACCGCCGAGGACGGCACGTCGGTCGGCCTGTCGCTGGTGGCGATCCTGCTGCCGCTGCTCGTCATCCCGGTCGCGATCGGGCTGGCGGTCGTCGTGTGGCGGGTGGTGCGGGCCCGACGACGGCGGCACACGGCAGCGCAGGACGGTACCGCCGGTGGTGGGCCCGGCGGTCCCGGGCCGGCGCTGCCACCGTCGGTACCGCCGTCGTCCCGCGAATGACGCGTCGCGCCCGTTAGGCTCGGCGGCATGGACGCACTGCTCCCCCTCGGTCCCGCCCCGCGCCCCGACTCAGACCAGGACCTGGCCGCACGCCTGCGCGCGGCGTTCGTCGCCCTTGGGGGCGAGCAGGTGCAGGGCCTCGACGGCGCGAAGATCCTCCCGGTGCTCGACGGGACGGACATCGCGTCCCTCGACGTCGACCTGACCGGGGTGGCCGTCGGGATGCCGGCGGGCAAGGAAGCGCCGCACCTGCACTGGCACCCGCAGATCATCGACCGCGAGGCCGGCACCGTGCGCACCCTGCGCATCGAGGCGCATCCCCTGGCCGCCGTCGACCTTCCCGTGGACGTGACCGCCGAGGTCTCCGACGTCCGCTTCTCCTGGGTCACCGCCGACGACGACATGGTCGGCGTCGAGCTCATCGAACCCACCGACGACGCGCCCGTCTCGGGGCACGCCCGCGTGGCCGTCTCCCGCGAAGGCCTCGCAGGGACGGTGCAGGGCCTGCTCGCCGTGGCGCTGCACGGCAACGGCATCCAGCTCACCGACTTCGACCTGCGCATCGACCAGACCGGACCGCGCGACGCACGGCTCGAGATCGACGCGTCGATCAAGAAGGGCATGTTCCTGTCCGCGAAGATCACCGCGACCGCGTCGGCGTCCGTCGACGAGCACATGGTCCTCACCGTCGGCGACGTCCAGCTGCACAGCGGCAACCCGATCGTGGGCGCGATGCTCGGGGCGATGCGGGGCCGCGTGGAAGAGGTCGCCGGACGGCGCGTCGACCTGACCGACGCGCTGCCGCCGGGCGTGCGGCTCGACGACGTCGCGCTGGAGGTCGGCGAGCAGGTCGTGCTCACGGCCCGGCTCGCCTGAGACGCCCTCTCTTCGCTCCCCTCGGCCGCCGCCGAGGTAGGCAACCTCCCGGCGAGGTAGGCAACCTCCCGGCGAGGTAGGCAAACCTCCCGCGGGGTAGGCGACCTCCCGGCGAGGTAGGCAAACCTCCCGCGGGGTAGGCGACCTCCCGGCGAGGTAGCACAGCGTTGTCCACAGGGTGGGACGTGCAGTTTCGCCGGAAGTGTCCCGGTCGCTAAGGTCGGGACTCGATCTGGCCGCTGATGCCCTGGAGACGCGATGACGCGCACGACCCGGCACCACCTGACCTCGACCGCGACCCTGCTCACCTCCGTACTGCTCGTCGCTGGCTGCACCGACGACGACGCCGAACCGGAAGCCACCTCGAGCGAGCTACCGTTGCCCGCCTCGGTCACCGCCTCGCCGTCCGACGAGCCGTCCCCGACACCATCGCCGTCACCGAGCGGACCGGAGAAGCCCGAACGGCCCGCCGCCATGGACAAGAAAGACGGCGACGGGGCGGCTGCGGCCGTCAAGTACATCCTCGCGCTGGAGCAGCCGATGATGGTCACCGGCGACACGGCGGAGTGGGAGAAGCGGTCGCATCGATCATGCGACTATTGCGCTTCACGCCTCGACCAGGCCAAGACCATCGCACGACGCGGCGACACTTTCAGCGGCGGCGGCTTTGAGGTCACGGTCGAAACTGTCTATCAACGAGACGCCGTCACAGCGATCTGGCCAGTTGACGTAAAGGTAGCCGAACACGAAACGACGATCCGGGACAGCTCTGGCGAGGTCGTCTTTGACTCCGAGGGCAGTCGAGCTGAACGACGAGTCGAAGTTGCTCTGAAGGATGGCGAATGGGTCCTCGTCGAGATGGCGGAGATACCCGAGTGAATCCGACGACTCGTACGACGACATTTACGACGCTCGCAACGGCCACCCTGGCAATTGTCACGGTGCTGCTGGGCCAAACCTCGCAGGCGGCTGAGGGCGGTGCCGACTACGAGCTGGGCGTGGACGACAGCAAGGAACCGAGCGTCACGGTCGGCGCGACGCTCGAGGAGCAGCAGGATCTGCTCGACGGCGGCGGCAGCGGGGACGGCGAGTCGGACGTGCGCTACTACCGCGCCACGGTGCACTACTGCCTGCTCGACGACCTGGACTCCACCGTCCTGCGCGAAGCCTGCACCGACGG
>NZ_JABEZT010000005.1:24419-227583 GCF_013149805.1 Isoptericola chiayiensis | reverse complement strand
CTGGAAACGGGGTGGGAGAGTAGGACGCCGCCGGACACCCTTCACAGCAGGCCCCCCACACCACCAGGTGCGGGGGGCCTGACTGCTACCCCCACTAGGATGGTCGTGGGGCCGGGCCGCTGTGCTGGGAGGATGTGCGCCGAAGCCACGGGCGCTGGTGCCAAGGAACGCGGTGCACGACGAGAGGGTGTGACGGTGAGGGTCTCGGCGAAGGCGGACTATGCCGTCCGAGCGACGATCGAGCTGGCCGCCTCGGACGCGGCCGGACCTGTACCCGCGGAGTCGCTGGCCCAGGCGCAACAGATCCCGCACCGCTTCCTCGAGGCGATCCTGCGTGATCTGCGCCGCGAGGGCATCGTGGCGAGCCGTCGCGGCGCCGGTGGTGGATACGTGCTGGCCCGGCCGGCTCGCGAGGTGACCGTGGCGGACATCGTGCGGGCCGTCGACGGACCGCTCGTCTTCGTCCGTGACGAGAGGCCCTCCGACCTCGACTACGAGGGTGCGGCGTCAGCGCTGCTGGACGTCTGGGTCGCACTGCGCGTCAACGTGCGTGCCGTGCTCGAGGACGTGACGGTGGCCGATCTCGCGCGCGGGACCGTGCCGGACGCGGTCCAGGAGCTGACCGACGCCGAGGGCGCCTGGCGCAACCCCTGACGGCGGGCGTCGCCGCACCCCACCCCCGTTCGGCGGCGTCGCCCCGCCCCGCCGCAGACGCACCGCACCGCCAGCATGCCGGACACGAACCGCCCCGACCCTATTCCCTACTAAAACGATAGGGTACATTCAGTTCTAGCGCGGCGACCGTCCGCGCGAGACGGAGGTCTGCATCGTGCGGACGTTGATTCTTCTGGCCCTGGTGGGCCTCGGCGCGCAGCTCGTCGACGGGAGCCTGGGCATGGCCTACGGCGTCACCTCGACCACCCTGCTGCTGGCCATCGGCACCAACCCCGCGGCGGCCTCGGCCACGGTCCATCTCGCCGAGATCGGGACCACGCTCGCCTCGGGTGCCTCCCACTGGCGGTTCGGCAACGTCGACTGGCGCGTGGTCCTGCGCATCGGCGTTCCTGGTGCGGTCGGTGCGTTCGCCGGCGCGACCTTCCTGTCGTGGCTGTCCACCGAGATCGCCAAGCCGCTGATGTCGATCCTCCTGCTCGGCCTGGGCGTCTACGTCCTCGTGCGCTTCACCGTCCGCGGACTGCGGACCGATCGGCTGGGCCAGCCGCTGCGCAAGCGGTTCCTCACCCCGCTCGGCCTCGTGGCCGGGTTCATGGATGCCACCGGTGGTGGCGGGTGGGGCCCCGTGGGCACGCCGGCGATCCTCGCCAGCGGGCGCATGGAGCCGCGCAAGGTGGTCGGGTCGATCGACACGAGCGAGTTCTTCGTCGCGGTGGCCGCCAGCCTGGGCTTTCTCGTCGGCCTCGGGACGGCCGGCGTGGACCCCGCGTGGGCACTGGCGCTGCTCGCCGGCGGCCTGGTGGCGGCGCCGATCGCGGCGTGGATCGTCCGGCTCGTCCCGCCGCGCGTCCTGGGCTCGGCCGTCGGCGGCGTCATCGTCCTCACCAACGCGCGCACGTTGCTCGGCACCGTCGAGGCGTCCGCGACGTGGACGACGGCGGTCCTCGGGCTGATCGCTCTGGTCTGGGCGGCGGCGGTGGTGTGGTCCGTGCGCGCGCACCGCAGGGAGCGTGCCGGTCTCCTGGCCGGCGCGACCTCGCAGGTGGAGGGCGCGGGCACGGCGCGGGGGTGAACCCTGCGGCTCCGGTGGCGCTTCCGGTCCGCGCCGGTACCGTAGGCGGCACCGGCCCGGACCGGACGCCGGCCGGCTGTCTGGGGGTGGAGATGAGCGCGCCGACGTCGTCGCACAGGGGCACGAGGTCGACCACGGTATCCGGCATCGCCGAGTCCCTGGCCGTGGGCGCCCAGCTCGTGGTGGGGCGCTATCGCGTCGACGTCGGCTCCGGCCGGCTCTGGTGGTCGGACGAGGTCTACCGGATGCACGGCCGCGAGCCGGACGAGGGTGAGCCCACCATCGACGGGCTCCGGTCCCGGATCCACCCCGACGACCGCGCGCGGTTGTCACGGACGGCCGCGGTGGCGCTGCGCGCCGGACGTCCTTTCAGCAGCGGTTACCGGATCGTGGATCCGCACGGCAAGTCACGGACTGTCGTCGTCACGGGTGAGGGGCAGCACGACGCGACCGGGGACCTCACCCACGTGGCGGGCTACGTGCTGGACGTCAGTCCGCTGACGCGCGAGGCGCTCGACCGGGAGTCGCAGCGGGCGGTGGGCCGGGCCATGGTCGGCGCGGCCTCGGTCGAGCAGGCCAAGGGCGCGCTGATGGCGGTCCGGGGCGTCGACGAGTCCACCGCCGACGAGGTGCTGGGCGAGGTCGCCACCCGTGCCGGCGTGCCGTTGCAGACGGCGGCCGCGCAGGTCGTGGCCGGGCTGTGCGACGGCGGGACCGACCCGGTGGAGCGGATCGAGGGCGCGCTGGGCGCCGTGCACGCCGTGGACCGGCCCCGGGGGCACGAGGCCCAGCTCGCCCGGCGCAGGCAGCGCGACCGCGGCTGAGCGGTGGCTGCCCCGGGCCGGCGGGCGTCAGACGACCGAGACCTTCTCGGCGCGGCGGTCCACGGCCTTCGCGACGCCCTGACGGGCGAGGCGACGGGCCAGCACGGCCACGCCACCGGTGACCGCCGCGAACGTGATCGCCTGGACGACGGGGATGTCGTCCGCGTCGAGGTCGATGGGCGCGTCGCTGCCGGTGGCCTTCTCCCAGATCGTCTTGATCAGCTTCTGGGCGACCCATCCGGCGGCGAGGGTCGCGCCCATGGTGGCGACCTTGACGGCCAACGACGGCTCGGAGTGCTCGGACATCTCCACTGATCCTCCTGGTTCTCGACGCACCTCACGTGTCCGCGGACGGACGGCTCCACCGTAGCGCGCGCACGGTGTGTAGGCTCGGGGGGAACGACAGGGGAGCGCCGACGGCGCTGAGAGTGCGGACCACCGCAGACCCTCGAACCTGATCCGGCTAGCACCGGTGGAGGAAGTCGGGCTTCTCGATCCCGTCGGCCGGTACGCGGTCGGCGGACCCCCTTCTCGCACGTCTGAGGAGGACGCATGACCATCCGGACCCGTCGGACCGCGGCGATCGCCGCCGTCGGACTGCTGCCGCTGCTCGCCGCCTGCACCGGTGACGACGCCCCGGGGGAGCAGCAGAACACCCCGGTGCCCGCCGAGAGCGGGGAGGCCGAGCTCTCCGGCACGGTGACCCTCGTGACCCACGACTCCTTCGCGCTGAGCGACGGGATGCTCGCCTCGTTCGAGGACGAGACCGGGCTCACGGTCGAACATGTCGCGGCGGGCGACGCGGGCACGCTGGTGAACCAGCTGGTGCTGACCGCGGACTCGCCGCTCGGCGACGTCGTGTACGGCGTGGACAACACGTTCGCGTCCCGTGCCGTGGCCGCCGACGTCTTCGAGCCGTACCAGCCGGAAGGGCTGGACGACTCGGTCACCGACCTGGTCGGCGCGGGGCTCGAGGGCCTCACCCCGATCGACAAGGGCGACGTCTGCCTGAACGTGGACACCGCGTGGTTCGAGGACCAGGGCGTCGAGCCGCCGTCGACGTTCGAGGACCTGACGGACCCGCGGTACGCGGACCTGACGGTCGTGACCAACCCGGCGACGTCGTCCCCGGGCTTCGCGATGCTGCTCGCCACGGTCGACGCGTTCGGCGAGGACGGCTGGGAGCAGTACTGGGCCGACCTGTCCGCGAACGGACTGAAGGTGACCGACGGCTGGTCGGACGCCTACTACTCCGACTTCTCCGGGGCGGGCGAGGGCGGCGAGCGACCGGTCGTGCTGTCGTACGCGACCTCGCCGGCCTTCACGGTCACGGAGGACGGCAGCGAGTCGACGACGGCGGCGCTGCTGGACACGTGCTTCCGTCAGGTGGAGTACGCGGGCGTCCTGGCGGGCACCGACAATCCGGACAGGGCGCGGGCGCTGGTCGACTTCCTCTCCTCGCCGGAGGTGCAGGCCGACATCCCGGCGAACATGTACATGTACCCCGCCGACAGCACGGTCGAGCTGCCCGCCGAGTGGGAGCAGTTCGCGCCGCTGGCGGAGGAGCCGTTCGACGTCGCGCCCGGCGAGATCGACGCGCACCGCGACGAGTGGATCGAGCAGTGGACGGCCACGGTCGTCGGGTGACGACATCGTCGAGCGGCGGGGCCGTCCTGCGGGCGCCCCGCCGCCGGTCCGCGCCGGCGACCTGGGCGTGGTGGCTGCTCGCCGCCGGTGCGCCCCTGCTGTTCCTCGGCGTGTTCTTCGCGTGGCCGGTGGTCGCGCTGGTGCTCCAGGGCTTCTTCGCCGACGACGGCGGTGGTGGCCGCGTGCTGGACCTCTCCGGTTTCGGGGAGGTCCTGTCGCAGCCGCGCACCTGGCGCGTGGTCGGCCAGACCCTCGCCCAGGCGACCGTCGGCACGGCGCTGAGCGTGCTGCTGGGGCTGCCCGCCGCCTACGTGCTGTACAGGTGCCGGTTCCCCGGACGTACGGTGGCCCGCGCCCTGGTGACGGTGCCGTTCGTGCTGCCGACCGTCGTCGTCGGCGTCGCCTTCCGCTCCGTCCTGGCCCCGTCCGGGCCGTTGGGGTTCCTGGGCTGGGAGGAGTCGTTCGCCGGGATCGTGCTGGCACTGGTCTTCTTCAACTACGCGGTCGTGGTGCGGACCGTCGGCGGCCTGTGGGAGCGCCTGGACCCCCGGGCCGAGCAGGCCGCCCGCTCCCTCGGCGCCACCCCGTGGCAGGCGTTCCGGACGGTCACGCTGCCCGCACTGGGTCCCGCCATCGCCTCGGCCGCCTCCGTCGTGTTCCTGTTCTGCGCCACCGCGTTCGGCGTCGTCCTCGTGCTCGGCGGCATGCGCTACGGCACCATCGAGACCGAGATCTGGGTGCGCACCACCCAGTTCCTCGACCTGCGCGCCGCCGCCGTGCTCAGCATCCTGCAGCTCGTCGTCGTGACCGGCGCACTTCTCGTCAGCGCCCGGCTACGGGCCCGCCGCGAGCGCGCCCTGCACCTGTCCAGCGACCTGTCGGCCGCCCACCGTTTCTCCTGGCGCAGCGCTGCGGACGTCGTGCCCGCCGGCGTGACCGCCGTCGTCGTGGCGGGCCTGCTCGTGCTGCCCCTGGCCGGGCTCGTCGCCCGCTCCTTCCAGGGCCCCGACGGGAGCTGGGGGCTCGACAACTACGTCGCCCTGGGCACGACGGGCGGACGCAACGCCCTGACCGTCACCGTCTGGGGGGCCACCGCCACGTCGCTGCGCACAGCCGCCCTCGCGGCCACGATCGCGGTCGTCGTCGGAGGGCTCGTCGCGCTCGTCGTCTCCCGGCGACCCCGGTCCCGCGGCCTGCGACGCGCCGTCGGCACCCTCGACGCCGTGTTCATGCTGCCCCTCGGGGTCTCGGCCGTGACCGTCGGGTTCGGGTTCCTCATCACCCTGGACCGCCCGCTCGGGTTCGACGTCGACCTGCGCACCTCCGGGCTCCTGGTCCCGATCGCCCAGGCCGTCGTCGCGATCCCGCTGGTGGTGCGGACCGTCCTGCCGGTGCTGCGCGCGATCGACCCGCGGCTGCGCGAGGTCGCCGCCACCCTCGGCGCGCCACCCGGACGGGTGCTGCGCAGCGTCGACGCCCCGCTCGCCGCCCGGTCCCTCGGGCTCGCGATCGGGTTCGCGTTCGCGGTGTCCCTCGGCGAGTTCGGCGCCACCTCGTTCCTCGCCCGGCCCGACGCCGCGACGCTGCCCGTCGTGATCTACCGGCTCATCGGGCTGCCCGGCGCGGAGAACTACGGCATGGCGCTCGCGGCCTCGGTGGTGCTCGCGACACTCACGGCGACGGTCATGATGGTGGCGGAACGCCTGCGCGGAGACGCGGGCGGAGGGGAGTTCTGATGGCCCGGAGCGAGGGCCTGCAGGTGCGCGACGCCGTCGTGCGCTACGACGGGCCGCGGCGCGCACCCGGCACGACGGCGGTCGACCGGGTCACGCTGGACGTGCCGGTGGGGGAGATCCTGGCTCTGCTCGGCCCGAGCGGGTGCGGCAAGTCCTCCCTGCTGCGGGCGGTGGCCGGTCTCGAGGCCCTGGCCGGCGGGACGGTGTCCTTCGACGGCCAGGACCTCGCCGCGGTGCCGGTGCACCGGCGCGGGTTCGGGCTGCTGTTCCAGGACGGCCAGCTCTTCCCGCACCGGGACGTCGAGGGCAACGTCGGCTACGGGCTGCAGATGCAGGGCGTGGCCAGGGCCGAACGCCGGGAGCGGGTGACCGGCCTGCTCGAGGACGTCGGGCTGGCGGGGTACGCCCACCGGGCCGTGGCGACGCTGTCCGGCGGGGAGAAGCAGCGGGTCGCGCTCGCCCGCGCCCTCGCCCCCGACCCGCGGCTCCTGCTGCTCGACGAGCCGCTCTCTGCGCTGGACCGGCAGCTGCGCGAGAAGCTCGCGCTCGACGTGCGCGACACGCTGAAGCGGGCGGGCACCACCTCGGTGTTCGTCACCCACGACCACTCCGAGGCCTTCACCGTGGCCGACCGTGTCGCCGTCATGGACGCCGGACGGCTGCTGCAGGTCGACACCCCGGAGCGGCTGCGGGAGCGACCGGCGTCGGACCGGGTGGCGGAGTTCCTCGGCGTCGCGCCGGCCTGACCCGTCCCCCTCCTGGACCGCGCTCGTCTCTGACGACACCTCATCGGTGCCGGACGAGGTGTCGCCAGAGACGCCCACCTCTGGGCGGACGGCGATCAGCCGACGGGCCGCCAGGGGCCGTGGGAATCGCCGGGTTCCTGGTTGCGGGTCCACCACTGCGCGGTGTAGTGCTCGCCGTCGTGGGCGACGACGTCGCCCTCGGTGAAGACCCGCGAATCGGTCCACACGGGGGTGCCGTCGCTGGTGGTGGCGAGCTCCTGCCAGGGCCCGTAGGGCGCGGCCCCGGGTTCCTGGTCGGAGGTCCACCAGGTGGCTTCCCACAGGGCGCCGTCGTGGGAGACGTGGTCACCCTCGGTGTACACCGCCGTCGCGTCCCACGCAGGGGCCACGGTGGCGTCGTGCGCCAGGTCGCCGTGGGTGAGCGTGAGTACCGGCGCGGAGTGGATCGCGGTCATCGGGCGTTCTTCGGTGAGGAGACCGTCGACCACCGGCAGGTCGAACCGGGTCGCCGCGATCTCGAACCAGGCCATGCTGTGCGCCGTGACCCCCTGATCGGCCAGGTAGTCGATGGTGCGCACGTTGTGCAGGCCGGTGACGTCACCGTCGTAGTAGGAGAACGTCGTCGGGTCGTCCACCCAGCCGGCGAGGAGCGCCGTGGCGTCCTCGATCGTCGCGCCCTGGCTGTTCTCGTACCCGTAGAGGTCCAGTCCGTGGGCGTCGAGCACCTCGGCGGTGAAGACCGTCGGAGCCAGGGAGAAGTGGGAGTACCAGATGCCGTAGTCGCCGACGCCGCCGTTGCGGCCGACCTCCTCGACCAGGTGGCCGTCGGCCGCGATCTGGTGGTCGAGCTTCGCCTTGGCTGACGCCGCGACCTCCTCCAGCAGCGTCTGGTCGTCCAGGTAGCCGCCGATCGCCGACTCGAGCGCCAGCGCCCAGCTGCCCCAGTTGTTCATGCCGCCGTCGATCGACTTCCCGACGCGGAGCGCCTCGGTGCCGATCATCGCGGCGAAGTCCGCCTCGTCCTCGGCCGGCCAGACGGGCTGGCCGCGCAGCAGCGACGCCGCGTAGATCATGGCCGGGAAGTGGTAGCTGAAGGCGAGCGAGGAGTCCTCGGAGGTGCGGAAGCACGGCACGTCGGTCCAGGCGTCCAGGAACGCCGCCGCGTGCTCGCCGTAGGCGGCGTCACCGGTGATCCGGTAGGCGAGCGCGAGCCGGTAGGCCGCGTTCGCGTCGTGCTGGAGCCCGTCGCGGGCTGCGCGGTGCGCGTCCGGGTCGTTGTAGAACCAGGGTACGAAGAACACCTCGGGAGCGTCCGGCTCGCGCGCGAGGTCGGCGGTGAGCGTGTCCTGGAGCTGGTCCCAGGCGGAGGCCTGCGGCTCGGCGCCGGCGGCGATGCGCGCCGCCACGACGTCGACCCTGTCGTCGTCCACCAGGACGGGTCCGCGGGCGTCCCCGACCGGTGCGTCGTCCCGCGCGGTGCAGCCGGGTGCGGGCGGGATCGTGTCGTCGGACGGGACGAGGCCCTCGGCACGCACGTCGTCGAAGGCGGCCGCGGTGCCGCGGTGCGCGACCAGGCTGACGCCGCCGCCCCGGAACGACGCGTCGGTCGCGGTCACCGTCGTGCCGCCGGCGGTGGCCCGCAGCTCGTCGCCGACGACCTCCATCTCGATCCGGACGGGGCCGTCGCCTGTCCGGGCCGAGGTGTCGGCCCGGGCGAGGTACTCCACGGCGCTGTCGCCGGCGGCGCCGATGATCACGAGCTCGCCGGACCGGCGCAGCAGCGCCGTGTACCCCGACATGGTGTAGTCGTCGAGCACGGCGGCGCGGTGGACGTGGATGCCGACCCAGGTGGAGTCGCTGCCCGCGCTCGTGCTGACGTCGACGGCGACGCTGCCGTCACCGTCGAGCCGGTGGTCGACGAGCGCGAGGGAGTAGCCGCGGTCCCCGGGCTGCTCGTCGGCGACGGCGCGGCCGTCCTCGGCGCGCCACGCCCCGGACGCGACGTACCAGTCGTCGCCGAGCTCGGAGAATCCGTCGGTGAGCACGCCGTCCGAGACGGCACTCGTGGCGACGGCTGGCGTGGCGGCGGCGGTCGTGGCGGCCGCTGCGGCCGGGACCGCGGTGCTCAGGGCGAGCGCCGCGGCGAGCGCTGGGGCGATGGTCCTCCAGAGACGGAGGCCGGGGGCGGTCAAGGACATCGAGTCACCTCGTCGTGGTCGGTAGTTCCCTGCTGCGGCGCAGCGGTGCGCCGTGCGGGCGCCGGTGCTCGGCGTCCTCACAACGTGGCACGGGCCGGTGCTCCCGTCAAGAGCAAGGTGCACATTGGGGATCATCAACAACCAAGTTCGCCCACTCTGACGGGTGCGCTTGACAGGAGGCTGGCGCGGAGATCAGCATTCCTGCAGAAGAAGTGGCCAACGAGGGCGCACGACGAAGCACAGAGACGTGAGAGATGGCACAGATAAGCACACAAAGCACCATGTCGAAGTCCCGTGGTGGACGGCGGATCGGGTCACGGATCGAAGGGCGGACCTTCGCCGTCCTGCTCGTCCTGCCGGGCCTCGCCCTGCTGGCGGCCGTCGTCGTCTACCCGTTGATCTCAGCGATGACCAGCGCGTTCTTCGAGCAGAGCCTGCTGTACCCGGGGCGGACCTTCGTGGGCCTCGAGAACATCCGCGACGTTCTCGCCGGCGACTTCTGGCAGCTGCTCTGGCAGACGATGGTCTTCACGGTCGGGACGACGATCCTGCCGTTCGTCGTCGGGTTCGGGCTGGCGCTCGCGCTCAACACGAGGATCCGCGGAGCCAAGGCGCTGCGCGGGATCATGCTCATCCCCTGGCTCGTGCCCGGCGTCGTCGTCTCGTTCCTGTGGATGTGGATCTTCAACGCCAACTACGGCGTCCTCAACGCCGTCCTCGAGGGCACCGGGCTGATCGACGAGCCCCAGGCCTGGCTCGCCCAGCCGGGGACCGCGATGGCCGCGGTCGTCGTCGCCAAGACCTGGCAGAGCTTCCCCTGGATGATGGTGATGCTCCTGGCCGGTCTGCAGACCGTGCCCCCGGAGCTGCACGAGGCGGCCTCCGTGGACGGCGCGGGCGCCGTGCGTCGTTTCCGTGCCGTCACCCTGCCGCACCTGCGCGGCATCGTGGGGCTCGTCCTGCTGCTCGAGTTCATCTGGAACTTCCAGCACTTCGACATCATCTACGTCCTCACCGGCGGCGGACCCGCCGGCACCACCCAGACGTTCGCCACCGCCGTCTACGACACCGCCTTCCACGGCTACGACCTCGGCCGCGCCGGCGCGCTCGGACTCCTGTGGATGGTGCTGCTCATGGTGCTGGTGGTCGTCTACATCCGCTTCTCGGAGAAGGGGGAGCGCGCATGAGCGCCACCGACACCGCCCCGCCCGTGGCCCCGGCCCCGCCCGTCCTGACGGCACGCCCGCGCCGTCGTCGGCGTCGCTCGAACGTCGCCGCGTGGATCGCCGTCGTCGTCTTCGGCGGGTTCGCCCTGTTGCCCGTCTACTGGCTGCTGGCGACGTCGTTGACGCCACGCACCGAGGTCTTCGCCTACCCACCGGCGATCTTCCCGTCCTCGCCCACCCTCGACGCCTACACCGCGCTGCTGGAGAACGAGCAGCTCTTCGTCTACCTGCGCAACTCGGTCGTCGTCTCCGTCGTGACCGCCGTGCTCAGCGTCGTGGTCTCGGCCTGCATGGCGTACTCGTTCTCCAAGTACCGCTACCGCGGCCGCCGGTCGCTCATGTACCTGGTGCTCGCGTCACAGATGTTCCCCCAGGCGCTGCTCCTGGTCACGCTCTACGCCGTCTTCAGCGCCTACGGCCTGCTCAACACCTACGCAGCGCTGGTGCTGTCGTTCACCACGTTCACGCTCCCGCTGTGCGTCTGGATGCTCAAGGGGTTCTTCGACACGATCCCCGACGAGCTCATCGAGGCCGCACGGGTCGACGGATCCTCGCCGCTGCGGACCTTCGTCTCGATCGTGCTGCCGCTCGCGGCTCCAGGGCTCGTCGCTGCGGGACTGTTCGCCTTCGTCCGGGGCTGGAACGACTTCATCTTCGCCCTGACACTGGCCGGTCCCGAGAAGCAGACGCTCCCTCCGGGCCTCGTCAACACCTTCATCGGTGAGGCGTCCACGGCCTGGCCCGAGCTCATGGCCGCATCGCTCGTCGTCTCGCTGCCCGTCGCCGTCGCCTTCATCGCCCTGCAGCGCTTCCTCGTCGGTGGGCTCACGGCCGGCGCGGTCAAGGGCTGACCGCCGAGCCGACCACCACGACCACCCCGAACCCCGACCCGTCCACCACGCTGTCCCCTTCGAAGGAGAAGACCATGACCTTCCGGACGACCACCTCCACCATCGGTGACGACCTCTCGCGCCGTCGCGTCCTGCAGCTGCTCGGTATCGGCGCCGGGACGGCCCTCGTGGCCGCGTGCGCCCCCTCCGGGGGCAGCGCGCCCGCTCCCGCCGCCTCGACCGGCAGCGCCGCCCAGGACTTCTCGTTCGCGTCCTGGTCCCTGTCGGAGGAAGCGGCCAAGCCCGTCATCACCGGCCAGCTCGACACCTTCGGCGCGGACGCCGGGGTCACGGCCACCCCCGTGTCCTACCCGTACAACGAGTACCTCAACCAGCTCACCCTGCAGACCCGTGGCGGGGAGTTCTCCGGCGCAGCCCAGCTCGACATCGCCTGGCTCGGCACGCTCGCCGCCCTCGGCAAGCTCCAGGACCTCTCGGCGCTGGCCCAGGGCCGCGGCTACATCGAGGCGGGCCTGTCGGCCGGGCAGTTCGACGGCGTCCAGTACGGGCTGCCGTGGACGCTCGGCGCGATCGGCCTCGTCGGCAACCGGGAGATCCTCGACCGGGCGGGGATCACGGACCTCCCCTCCGACATCGCCGGTTTCGAGGAGGCGCTGCGCGAGCTGAAGAAGCTCGACGACGGCCTGGTGCCGTACGCCGCCTCCACGAAGGTCGCCCAGCTCAAGGACGTTCAGACCTGGATGCAGACCTTCGGGTGCACCCTCGTGGAGGACGGCCGGGTGACGCTCGGCGACGATGCCTCCGTCGAGGCCATGACCTGGTACAAGAGGCTCTACGACGACGGCCTCATCGGGGCGGACGTCGACCGGTTCGACGCCCGCTCGCTCTTCGCCCAGGGCAAGACGGCGCTGTACGACGACGCACCGGTCGGCCGATCGGCAGTGCTCGCCGACTCTCCCGACACCGAGCTCGGTGACAAGCTCGTGCCCTTCGCCCGCCCGGTCGTCTCCGCCGGAGACGACCCGCGGGCCCTGGCCTGGGGCCACGTCATCGTCGTCGTCGACGGCGACGGGGCGGGCACCGCCGCCGAGTACGCCCGGTGGGTGACCTCCGACGAGGCCGTGGTCGTGGATTACTTCGAGCAGCTCGGCCTGCCCCCGACCACCCAGGCCGGTCTGTCCTCGGAGGCGGTCGCCTCGGACCGGTTCATCAGCGAGTTCGGCGAGCGGATCACCGCGACCTCGACGCCGAGTCCCTTCTGGGTCTACCCCCAGTACGGACAGATCGACACCGCGATCGCCGAGCAGGTCCAGGCGGCCCTGGTCGGCTCCAAGACGCCGCGCGAGGCCATGGAGGCAGCGCGCGACGAGGCCCAGTCCCTCATCGACTGACCCACCGCTCGAACACGCTCCCGCCGTCGCCGACCGCGTCACGCCCCCGTGATGGGCGGTCGGCGACCCAGCTCTCGACACATCACCTGAGTGAGGAAACACCGTGCAGAACCGGACCGTGCAGACCGACGTCGTCGTCGTGGGAGGCGGCCTGGCCGGCGTGAGCGCCGCCGTCGCCGCCGCCCGCCTCGGCCGTCGCGTCGCGCTGGTGAACAACCGCCCCGTCCTGGGCGGCAACTCGTCCTCGGAGGTGCGGGTGTGGGTGTGCGGCGCCACCGCGCACGGCAACCAGCGCTGGGCCCGGGAGAACGGCGTCGTCGGCGAGATGTACGTCGAGAACCAGTACCGGAACCCGGAAGGGAATCCTGTCTACTGGGACGACGTCGTGCTCGACACGGTCCGTCGCGAGGAGAACATCGAGCTGTTCCTCAACACCGACGTGCGCGAGGTCGAGGCCACCGGGCCCGACGACTCCCGACGCATCGAGTCCGTGACCGGCTGGACGATGGGCTCCGAGATCCTCACCCGCTTCGAGGCCCCCATCTTCCTCGACTGCTCCGGCGACGGACTCGTCGGGCACCTGGCCGGTGCCCGGTACCGGCTCGGCAAGGAGTCCCGGGCGGAGTTCGGCGAGGAGTGGGCGCCCGAGGAACCGCGCCGCGAGTTCCTCGGCTCGACGCTGCTGTTCTACACCAAGGACCTCGGCAAGCCCGTCAAGTACGTCCCGCCCGAGACCGCCATCGACATCACGAAGACCCCGATCCCGGAGTCGCGGGTGATCCGCAGCGGTGACTCCGGGGCCCACTACTGGTGGATCGAGTGGGGCGGCGAGCTCGACATCGTCGCCGACAACGAGCGGATCCGGGACGAGCTGCGCGGCGTCATCCTCGGCATCTGGGACTACATCAAGAACTCGGGAAAGTTCGACGCCGACAACCTCACCCTCGAGTGGATCGGCAACGTGCCCGGCAAGCGCGAGTACCGCCGGTTCATCGGTGACCACACGCTCACCCAGCAGGACGTGGTCGGCCAGACCCGGTTCCCGGACACGGTGGCGTTCGGGGGCTGGTCGATCGACCTGCACCCCGTGGGCGGGATGTACGAGCCGGGGGCCGGAGCCGTCCAGCGCTTCTCCGACGGGGTCTTCGAGATCCCGTACCGCTGCCTGTACTCGGTGAACGTGGAGAACATGCTCATGGCCGGGCGCGACATCTCTGCGACGCACATCGCGTTCGGCGCGAGCCGCGTCATGGCCACCTGCGGGACGCTCGGCGAGGCCGCCGGCACCGCTGCCGCGCTGTGCGTCGAGCACGGGCTCACCCCGCGCGAGCTCGGTGCGCGCCGGACGCCCCTGCTCCAGCAGACCCTGCTGCGGCAGGACGCCTCCGTCCTGGGGGTCGCCAACGAGGACCCGGACGACCTGGCCCGGTCGGCCAGGGTCAGCGCGTCGAGCCACCAGCGCGTCGTCGGCGTCCACCGACACGGGGACGGCTCCGTCGCCGCCGACGACGTCCGTGCCGACCGGCTGGAGTCCGACCTCGGGATCGTCCTGCCTGTCGACCCCGTCCTGGAGCACGTGGACGTCCTGCTCTCCGCAGACGTCGACACCACCCTGGAGGTCGAGGTGCACTCGACAGGGCTGCCGCAGAACGTGGTGCCCGCCCACCTCGAGCACGCGGCGAGCGTCCCGGTCCCCGCCGGGGGGGAGCGGTGGGTCCGGCTGCCGGCCCGGTACAACCCGGACCGGCCGGCCAACGCCGTCGTCGTCCTGCGGGCGAACCCCCACGTCGAGGTGCGCACGTCCCGCCCGCTGCCGCCCGGCGTCCTCACGCTCGTGCACGGGCAGGACGCCGACGACCAGAACGTCTCGGTGACCGCCGGTCGACTCCTCTCGTGGCCGACGAAGCCGATGCGTGGACGGGCCGTCTGCTTCTCGGCCGGGCCCGAGTCCCGTGCCCTGGCGCCCGAGCGGGCCGTGTCCGGGTACCACAGGCCCTACGGCGGGCCGCACGAGTGGGCGTCGGCTCCGATGCGGGAGGGGGTCGAGGAATGGTTGCAGCTGGACTGGGACGCTGCGGTCGACCCCCGTGAGGTGCACGTCGTCCTCGACGACGACGTCGACCTCGAGCTGAACACGCTGCACCACCACCGCAGCCCCGACGAGGTACTGCCCCAGCTCGTGCGCGACTACCGCGTCGAGGTCCTGCCCGCGGACGCCGACGCCTGGCGGACCCTGACCGCCGTCCGTGACAACCGGTGGCGGCACCAGGTGCACCCCGTCGTCGGCTTCGGCCCGCTGCGGGCCCTGCGACTCGTGGTCGAGCGCACCAACGGCGCCCCCGAGGCGCGCGTCGTCCAGCTGCGGGTCCAGGCGTGAGGCCGGTCCGCGGCACAATGCGACGTATGGGTGAAGCGCATGGCGGGACGACCGAGGTCAGGACCGACGGGACCGGTGTCGCCCGCCGACCCCGGACCGGCGTCGTGCTCCTCGCCGTTCCCGACCTCGAAGAACCCTGGTTCGCCGAGCTGACGTCGCTGCTGGTGCGGCGGGCCGAGGAGCGCGGGCTCGCCGTCGTGGTGCGCCAGACGTTCGGCGACCACGGGAAGGAGATCGACGTCGCCAACGGCGTCGGGGTGCCGCCGTCGGACGGGCTGTTGCACATCCCCCGGTCCCTGACCGTCGCGGACCTGACCCGTCGCACCCGTCCCGGACCGCTCGTCCTGCTCGGTGAGCACGTCGACGTCGGGCCGTTCGCCCACGTGACCATCGACAACCACGCCGCCGCGGCTGCGGCCACGGAGCACGTCCTGCGTGGCGGGCGACGCCGTGTCGCGATGGTCGGTCGTCGATCGGCCGCTCCCTCCGACGCCGCCAACCGGAGGTACGAGGGCTACGTCGACGCCCTGCTCGACCACGGCATCGAGCCGGACCCGCAGCTGGTGGCGGCCGTCGAGGCGTTCACGCCGGCCGAAGGGGACGCGGCACTGGACCGCCTGATCGCCACGGGCGCCGACTTCGACGCCGTCGTCTGTGCCAACGACTCCGTCGCGCTCGGTGTGCTGCACCGACTCGCCGCCGCAGGACGCCGTGTACCTGACGACGTCGCCGTGATCGGTATCGACGACATCGCCGCGGGCCGCTGGACGGTCCCGTCCCTGTCCACGGTCGCCCCCGACCGCGGCCGGCTCGTGGACCGGGCGCTCGCGGTCCTCGAGCGGCAGATCGCCGCACCGGCCGCCGCGGACCAGCCGGTCGAGCAGATCACCGTACCGTTCACGGTCGTGGACCGGGGCAGCACCGCGACCTGACTCGTCACTCAGGCGGCGGTGCGACGACCACCTCCGGGCCGTGCTGCTCGATCTCGGCGACGGCCTCGGGTGCCAGCCCGGCATCGCTGATCACGACGTCCGCCGCATCGAGGTCCGCGACCGTCGTGAGACTGACGGTGTGCCACTTCGAGTGGTCCGCCACGACGACGGCGCGCTCGCCGGCCGCGAGCAGCGCCCGGTTCGTCTCCGCCTCGAGCAGGTTCGGGGTGGTCAGACCGGCACGCGGGTCGAGACCGTGGACCCCGACGAACACGACGTCGCAGTGCAGCACCTCGAGGGTGCGCACGGCCACGGGCCCGACCAGCGCCCGCGCGGGCGTACGCACCCCGCCGGTGAGCACGACATGTGCGGAGCGCGCCTCGACGACCAGCGCCTCGTCGTCGAACAGCTCGGCCACCGGCAGGGAGTTGGTGACCACGGTGACGTCCGGGATCGTGCGGAGTCGATGGGCCACGTGCCAGGCCGTCGAGCCGCCGGACAGCCCGACGGACATGCCGGGTTCGACCAGCGAGGCGGCCGCCCGGGCGATCGCCTCCTTCTCGGCCTCCTGGGCAGCCCACCCCGTCGCCGCGGGCCGGGAGGTGTCACCGTCGATCGCCATGGCGCCGCCGTGGACCTTGAGCAGCAGTCCCTGCTCGGCCAGCTCGTCGATGTCGCGGCGCACCGTCATCCGTGAGACGCCGAGCGCGGACGCGAGGTCGACGACGCGCGCGGACCCGTGGGTCGCCACATGGTCGAGCAGAGCGGACCGGCGTTCGGCGGGGAGCATGGCCACCATGGGCGCCAACCTATCGGCTCCGCCTCAGCGGGTGAACGCGACCCGCGCGTGCCCCATGAGCAGCAGCAGCGGGTCGCGCCGGGCCTGGAACTCGTCGTCGGGCACCAGGCCCAGGCCGTGGCGGCGGTGCAGCATCGCCAGCTCCGTCGCGGCCTGCTGGTAGTCCGCCATCGCCCGGGCAGGGCCACGGCCCAGGGTGACGCGCAGGCGCTCGCGGGCCCGCCGTCGTGCCTGGAGCGAGGACAGCATGCGCACGTCACCCGGCCCGACGACGCCGACGGCGGCGTACCGGGGCAGGTGCTCCTGGACGAGGCCGACGATGCGACGCCGGTCGCGGTGCAGCACCACCGCCAGCGCCACGAGGACGCCGAGACCGAGCGTGTAGGCCGCGGCCAGCCCCTCGAGGCCACCCGCCGTGGAGGCGTTCCAGGCCGCGTGCACGCCGATCGCGCCGACGAACCCGAGGACCACCGGCAGCACGCGGCGGCCGCGGGGTCGCAGCGCCGCGGTGGCGACGCCGATCCCCACCAGGGACGTGCACAGCGGGTGCAGCAGCGGTGAGAGGAGGCCGCGCATCACGAACGTCCAGGCCAGCACGCCGTCGGCGGCGAACGCGTAGTAGCTGATGTTCTCGACCGTCGCGAAGCCGAGCGCGACCATCGAGCCGTAGATGATCCCGTCGGTGGGCCCGTTGAGCTCGTGGCGGCGGAACCACAGCAGGCCGACCAGCACCGTGCCCTTGGCGAGCTCCTCCACGACCGGTGCGGTGATCGCCGCCGTGGCGTACAGGCCGAGCTCGTCGCCGAGCAGGGGACGCCACACCAGGTCCAGGCCGGCGGAGTTCACGATGGTGGCGATCAGCACCGCCACGCCCGCACCCCAGCCGAACGCGGCCACGAGGGCGTCGGGCGGCTCCGGCTCGAGCCGGTCGAGGGCGAGCACGCCGGCGAGCAGCAGGGGCAGCGGGACGAGCGCGAGCAGCACGGCCGTGGCCACGCCCGTGGCGCCGTCGTGCAGCAGGAGCACCAGCGCCACGAACAGGCAGACGGAGGAGACGGCGACAGTGACCACCACACCGAGCGGGGGTCGGGCCGTGGGGCGTCCGGCGAGGACGGCCCGGGGGTCGAGGCCTGGCATGCGACGAAGGTACTGGCCCGGGACCCGTGCCTCCACCCGCGTCCGCCGCCCTCAGGCCGGTGCTGCCTCCGTCCGGCGCACGACGACGACCGCCACGTCGTCCTCGCCGTCGCCGTCGAACGCCTTCAGCAGCCCCTGGCACACGTCGTCGGGAGCCGCCCCCGCGAACGAGCGCGCGACCTCGGTCAGGCGGTCGATCCCCTCGCGCAGCGTCGACCCGCGTCGTTCGACGAGGCCGTCGGTGACGAGGACCAGCAGATCACCGGTCTCCAGGCGCTCGCGGTACGGTTCGCGGACGTCCGGGCTGCTCAGCAGGCCGAGGAGACGGGACGGCGCCTTCAGGGCGCGGGTGGTGCCGTCCGTGCGGACCAGGATCGTGGGCAGATGGCCGGCGTCGCTCAGCTCCGCCTGCCCGGTGACCGGGTCGATGACGCAGAGGCACAGGGTGGCCATCTCGGGGTGGTCGGTGCGCAGCATCTCGTTCAGCAGGTCCAGCGCCCGCGCCGCGGTGTGCCCCTCGCGCAGGTAGGCGCGCAGCGTGATGCGGACCTCGCCCATGACCGTCGCGGCGCGGAGCGAGTGGCCCTGGACGTCACCGATCACGACGGCCACCCGACCGTCCGGCAGGTCGAACGCGTCATAGAAGTCGCCGCCGACGTCGAGCCGTTCGTCGGACGCCTCGTAGCAGGCGGCCACGTCGACGCCGGGCCGAACCGTCAGGTCCTGGGGCAGGAGGGCCTCCTGGAGGGCCACCGTGATCCTGCGCTCCTCGGCGAAGGTGCGCAGGTTGGACAGCGCGACCGCGGACGCCTCGGTGAAGCGTCGGATGATCTCGCGCTCGGTCGCCGACGGGGCGTGGGAGGGGTCCCGGACCTGGACGCCCAGCCCACCGACGAGCTGCCCCTGCTCGTCCCGCAGCCAGGACGTCCACCAGTCGCACGGCGCGACCCCGGCCCGCTCGAGCAGCGGACGCCACGGCTCCGGCAGCGCGTCGCGCGGGACGAGCGCCGCATCCTGGTGGCTCGGCGGCAGGACGGGGCTCTCCCCGCTGCCCCGCACCAGGGGCGAACCGGGGTCGGTGCAGACCGCACGCAGCACGGTCGTCGGGTCGACGACGATCATCGCGATGGCGGGACGTGCCAGGACGGTGGTCGCCCCGCGGGCGGCGAGTCCGACCGCCTCCTCGGCGGACCGGGCGCCGTGCAGGGGCACGAGGGCCGTGTTCATCGCCTCGTACAGGCGGGCCTCGCGCGCGCTGGCCCGCCGTTCGTCGTGACCGCGGCACAGGGACCGCACGGTGGCGAGGAACTCGTCTCGGTCCAGGGGCTCCGGCAGGTAGGCGTCGGCGCCGCCCTCCAGCCCGGCGGTGCGGGCGGCGGCGTCGATCGACGTCGCCGACACGTGCAGCACGGGGACGTGCCGGGTGGCGTCGTCGTCCTTGAGGCGTCGACAGACCTCCCGCCCGGACAGGTCCGGGAGGTTGACGTCGAGCACGACGACGCCCGTGTCGGCCGTCGCGCGGTCGAGCGCCTCGGCGCCCGTGGCGGCCTCGAGGACCTCGTAGCCGGCGGTGCGCAGCCAGGAGACCATGAGGTAGCGGTGCGCTGCGGTGTCGTCGACGACGAGCACCCGGTGGTGCGCCGTCATCCTCGTCGGTCCTCCGCGGCGTCCTGGCGCAGCGCAGCCAGCAGCATCGCCGTGTCGAGGCGTGCCTTGGACAGGAAGGGTGCGGGGCGGACGACGGCGTCCTGGACCGGCGCGGGACCGGCGGACACGAGGACGGCCGCGGTCCCGGGGTGCTCGGCGCGCAGGGTGCGCAGGACGCTCACCCCGTCCAGCTCGGGCATCTGCACGTCCAGCACGACGGCGTCGGCCGGGTCGTCCCGCAGCAGGTCCAGCGCGTGGTCGCCGCGGTCGGCGACGCTGACTCGCTCCGCCGACGCGCGGAGCATCCCCGCCACCGTGGCGGCGAAGCCGTGGTCGTCGTCGACGACGAGCACGTGCCCCAGGCGCGCGGCGTCCACGGTCCCCTCGGGGGCTGCCGTGTCGGTGGCGGCCGGTCCGGCGGCCGGTCCGGCGGGCGGTCCGGCGGGGGAGGACGGCAGCCGGAGGGTGAAGGCGCTGCCCTCGCCCGGGGTGGAGGTGGCCGTCAGGGTGCCGCCCAACGCCTCGGCGGTCCGGCGGGAGTAGGGCAGGCCGAGTCCCGTCCCGCGCACGCCGGGCTGCAGGTCGTTGGGGATCTGGACGAACTCCTCGAACACCGACTCGAGGGACTCGGCGGGGATGCCGACCCCGGTGTCCCGGACGGTGAGACGGATGCCCGTGGCGTCGGCACCGACGTCGAGGTGGACCGAGCCCGAGGCGGTGAACTTCACCGCGTTGGTGAGCAGGTTGCGCAGGATCCGGGAGACGAGCCGCCGGTCGCTGACCAGCGTCGCGTCCCCCGGGGAGGCGACGACGAGGTCGACGCCGGGGCGCACCAGCGGCTGGATCGTGCCGCGCAGCTCCTGCACGAGGTCTGCGAGGTCGACCGGTGCCGGCTCCACCGCCTGCTGGCCGGCCTCGGCGCGCGCCAGGTCGAGGAGCTCGTCCACGAGCGTGAGCAGGGTGTCGGCGCTGTCGCGGACGTACCGGACCTGCTGGAGCTGGTCGGCGTCGAGCCCGGACTCCTCGAGGAGCGAGGAGAGCCCGATGATCGAGCTGACGGGGGAGCGCAGCTCATGGCTCACGTTCCGCAGGAACCGCGTCTTGGACTCGACGGCCGCCGCGAGCTGACGGCCGCGTTCGTCCAGCTCGGCATACAGTGCGACCACGCCGGAGTTCGTCTCCTCGAGCTCGGCGGAGAGCTGCTCGTACTGCGCGAGCACCGAGCGGTGCTCCGCCTCCAGCTCGACGAGCCGGCGCCGGAGCGCTGCCTTCTCCTCGTCGCTCGGGGCGGTCACGCCGCCTCACCCACCGGCATCACCACGACGCAGGCGTCGTCGCGGCGCACGCCGAAGTCGCGCAGGAGCACCCCGGCCACCACGAGGGGCGAGCGCCGGGCCAGGCCGGGGTAGCTGGACAGGGCGGCGCGGTCGGTCAGTCCGTCGCTGAACAGCGTCACGACCTCCCGAGGCTCGAGGGCGTGCACCGTCTCGTGCAGCCGCGGCGCGTGCGATCCGGTGATCCCCGGTTGGCTCAGCAGCGTGCGCGTCCGCGCGCCGTGCATCGCGCCCCCGATGTTGCCGACGCCGACGTGGTGCAGGAAGCCGCCCGACTGCTGCACGACGGCGACCGCTGCGCCGCGGCTCCCGCGCAGCGCCTCGTGCACGATCTGCAGCAGCTCGGTGGGCCCGGCGTCGGGAGCCGTGAGGAAGGCGCGCACCGCGGACTGCGAGGCAGCGGCCGCGAGCGGGCCGTGCCCCAGCCCGTCCGAGACGAGGACCGTGCGGGCACCGGGGGAGCCCTTGACGGCGAAGGCGTCCCCGCAGACGGACTGGCCCGTCATCGCGCGCGTGAGGCCGGCCGGCACGGCGGCCGCGCCGGAGGTGTCCGTCGCGTCTCCCCGGGCGCTGACCGTCGCGGCGACGACCGTCCCGGCTCCCGGGGCCGACCACGCGTCCCACCACGAGGCGAGCCGGGGGAGGGTGCCGAGCCCGATCCCGAGCGTGCCCCGGGAGGACACGCCGTCGCGCATCTCGGCCTCGACGCTGCGCATCCCCGGGCCCGAGTCGACCGCGAGGATCTCCAGCGCAGCAGCCTTGCCGTCGCGCCGCACCCGCAGCAGCACCGTCCCGGAGCCGGCGTGGCGCACCTGGTTGGTGGCCAGCTCGGAGACCAGGAGCCCGGCCTCGGCGGCCCGGGACTCGTCGATGCCGAGCCGGCGGGCCGCGTCCGACGCCGCGCGGCGGACGCGGCCCACGGCCGACGGGTGGTCGATCGTGTACCAGGCCCCGCTCTCGAGCACCGTCGGCAGCTCGTCCGGGTCGACGACGCCCGTCACCGTGACCAGGTCACGATCTCGACGCGCGTGCCGGCGCCCGGGGCGGAGTCGATCGAGAAACGTTCCACGAGCCTGCGGGACCCGGACAGGCCGAGGCCCAGTCCGCCCCCGCTCGTCCAGCCGTCGGTGAGGGCGAGGTCGAGGTCGGCGATGCCGGGCCCGTCGTCCGCGAAGACGGCCCGCACCCCCGTCCGCGCGCCCTCCGTGACCAGCTCCACGGTGACGTGACCGCCGCCGCCGTGGACGAGGGTGTTGCGGGCCAGCTCGCTCGCGGCGGTGACCAGCTTGGTCTGGACCACGAGCGAGAGCCGGGCCTCCTGCGCGACGCCGCGGACGAGCTGACGGACCCGGACGACGTCGGCGTCCCCCCGGACCTCGAGCCGTTGCGTCGTGGTCGGTGCCACGGTCGTCATTGCGCCCTGCGTTTCGCCGCGTCCAGCAGCGTGGCCCCGGCGGAGGGCGTGTCGTCGCTCTCCAGCAGGGCGAGCCCTCGGTCCACGTCGAGCGCGGTCCGGGCGCCGCCGAGCGAGAGGCCGAGCTCGACCAGGGTGATCGCCACGGCCGGACGCATGCCGACGACGACGGTCCGTGCGTCGAGCACCTGGGAGATCGCGGCGACGGTCGCCAGCATCCGCCCGATGAAGCTGTCCACGATCTCCAGGCCGGAGATGTCGATGATCACGCCCCGCGCGCCGGTGGTGGTGATCCGCTCCGCGAGGTCCTCCTGCAGCCTCAGGGCCGTGGTGTCCTGCAGGTCGACCTGGATGGACACCAGCAGGGTCGAGCCGATCTTCAGGATCGGGATGGCGTCGTTCATCCGGTCACCTCGGCGGCGGATCGGCCCCCCGACTCCAGCGCGTCGAGGAGTGCGTCGGCCAGGGAGGCCCGCGTGCGGATGTCGCCGAACTCGATGCCGAGCGAGACGATGGTCTGCGCGATCTGGGGACGGATGCCGCTGATCGTGCACTGCGCCCCCATCAGCCGGGCGGCCACCACCGTCTTGAAGAGGTGCTGGGCGACCTGCGTGTCGACGGCCGGGACCCCGGTGATGTCGATGATGGCGTGCTCGCTGCCCGTCTCGACGAGGGTGTTGAGGAGCTTCTCCATGACGACCTGGGTGCGGGCCGAGTCGAGGGTGCCCACCAGGGGGACCGCGACGACGCCGTCCCAGATCTTCACCACCGGCGTCGAGAGCTCCAGGAGCTGCTCCGACTGCTCGGTGATGATCGCCTCGCGGGCCTCGGCGAAGGCTTCGAAGGTGTACAGACCCAGGTCGTCCACGAGGCGGAGCAGACTCGTGATGTCCGTGCGCACCGACGCGTCGGAGACGAGGGCGTACAGGCCCTCCTTGAGGGCGAACACCGCCATCGCGGTCTCCCGCGGCGTGTAGCCGAGGCGCGCGCGGGCGGCCGAGACGTCGGCGAGGATGCCGCGGAGCTGGTCGAAGGCCGCGTCGCGAAGCGTGGTGCCGCCGTCGGCCAGGCCGCCGACCAGCGCCTCGAAGATCTCGGTCTGCTCCCTGTCGAGCTCGCCGCGGGAGCTCCTGCCGTGCAGCTCCGCCGCGGCGGCGTCGAGCCACGCGGTACGGACCTCGTCGGCGTGACGGGTGAGGACCTGGGACAGCGCCCCGGTCGAGGCATCGGACATCGTGCGGGCTCCTTCGACTGGTGCGCCGGGAGCCCGGCGCACCAGGAGTATACGAACGAGCCGTGCGTCCGGCCCGTCAGCCGCGGTGGGCCCGGTAGTACTCCACGAGCCGGCGTGTGGAGGAGTCCTGCGCGGCCAGGGCGTCGTCGTCCCCGGACACGGCGGGCGCGATCTCCAGGGCGAGCTTCTTGCCGAGCTCCACACCCCACTGGTCGAACGAGTCGATGCCCCACACGACGCCCTGGACGAACGTGATGTGCTCGTAGAGGGCGACGAGCTGGCCGAGCACGGAGGGCGTGAGCGCCGGTGCCATGATCGACGTCGTCGGCCGGTTGCCGGAGAAGGTGCGCGCGCTGACCAGCTCCTCGGCGGTGCCCTCGGCCCGGACCTCGTCGGCGGTCTTGCCGAAGGCGAGGGCCTTGGTCTGGGCGAAGAAGTTGGCGAGGAACAGCTCGTGGACGTCGGCCCCGGCCGCCACCGCCTTGCCGTCGCCCTCGGCGTCGGTGAGGGGGTAGGCGGGGGTGGCGAACGCGATGAAGTCCGCCGGGATGGTCCGGGTGCCCTGGTGGATGAGCTGGTAGAAGGCGTGCTGGCCGTTGGTGCCGGGCTCGCCCCAGAAGACCTCGCCGGTCTGCGTGGTGACGGGGCTGCCGTCCCAGCGCACCGACTTGCCGTTGGACTCCATGGTGAGCTGCTGCAGGTACGCGGGGAACCGGTGCAGCTGCTGGGCGTAGGGGAGCACCGCGTGCGTGTGCGCGTCGAGGAAGTTGACGTACCAGACGTTGAGCAGGCCCATCAGCGCCGGGACGTTCTGCTCCAGCGGGGTGCTGCGGAAGTGCTCGTCCATGGTGCGGAAGCCGGCGAGCAGCTCGCGGAAGACGTCGGGGCCGAACGCGACGGCCAGCGAGGTGCCGATCGCGGAGTCCACCGAGTACCGGCCGCCGACCCAGTCCCAGAAGCCGAACGCGTTGGCGGGGTCGATGCCGAACGCCTCGACCTTGTCGAGGGCCGTGGAGACGGCTACGAAGTGGGCGCGCACCGCAGCCTGCTTGGCGTCGTCGTCGTCCTCGATCGCACCGGCCGCGATGAGCTGCTCCCACAGCCAGGCGCGGGCGAGACGGGCGTTGGTGAGCGTCTCGAGGGTGCCGAACGTCTTGGAGGCGACGATGAACAGCGTGGTCTCGGGGTCGAGGCCGGAGAGCTTCTGCGCGACGTCGGTGGGGTCGATGTTCGAGACGAAACGCGCCTCGAGGTCGCTGCTGCCGTAGGGCTCCAGGGCCTGGTAGACCATGACGGGGCCGAGGTCGGAGCCGCCGATGCCGATGTTGACGACCGTGGTGACGGGCTTGCCCGTGATGCCGCTCCACTCGCCGGAGCGCACCTGGTCGGCGAACGCGCAGACCTTGTCGAGCTCGCGGGCGACGTCGGCGTCGACGTCCTGGCCGTCGACGACGAGGGGCGGTTGCGTGCCGGGGGCGCGGCGCAGCGCCGTGTGCAGCACGGCGCGGTCCTCGGTGACGTTGATGTGCTCGCCGGTGAACATCGCCTCGATGCGCTCGGGCAGCGCGACGTCGCGTGCGAGACGGACCAGCAGGTCGAGGGTGTCGTCGGTGACGAGGTTCTTCGACAGGTCGACCGTCAGGTCGCCGGCGGTGCGGGTGAGCCGCTCGGCGCGCTGCGGGTCGGAGGCGAACCAGCCGCGCAGGTCGCCGCGGAAGTCCGACAGGTGGCTGCCCAGGTCGGCCCAGGCGGGAGTGGTGGTGGCGTCGACAGGGGAGGTCGTCATGGTGCCTACGGTAATGACCGCGTCGTGGCGCCGCCCGCCCGGTCCGGCTCGCGGATGGTCATGGCACCGCGCCTCCGGGACGACGACGGACGCCGCCGCTGCGGGCAGCGCTTTCCGTCCCGGTTTGCCCCCCTGTGGCGCCGTGGGTCCGTCGGTGCCAGGATCAAGACGTCCGGGAAGGGCCCCGGTCGAGACGCACGGAGGAAGGACCCCGCAGATGGCCATGTTCACGGTCTGGAAGTTCGACGATCCGGCGGGCGCCGGCAAGGCCGCCGAGATCATCAAGAACGCCGATTCGGAAGGGCTGATCAAGCTCGTCGACCACGCCGTCGTGGAGTGGCCCGAGGGCGAGAAGCACCCCAAGACCCACGGCGTGAACGACGACGCCGCCAAGGCCGGTGGATGGGGTGCCCTGTGGGGGCTTCTCATCGGTGCGCTGTTCTTCATCCCGGTGGTCGGGGCCGTCGCCGGCGCCGCGATCGGCGGGCTGAGCCGCGCGCTGTCCAGCACGGGGATCAGGAAGGAAGACCTCGAGAAGATCCGCGAAGAGGTCGTCCCCGGGACCTCGGGCCTGTTCCTCATCTCGGAGCAGGGTGACCCGGACCGGTTCCGCGAGCGCCTGCACGGTCTCAAGGCCACGCTGATCAGCTCGAACATGTCCGACGTGGAGACGCAGGAGCTGCGCGACATGTTCGGCAGCTGACGGCACTTCGCGCACGACGTCGAGCGCCCCTCGCCCCGGCGGCGAGGGGCGCTCGGTCGTCCCCGGACCTGAACTCGGGGTGAACAGCCCATGAGAGTTCTCTCATGGGGGCTTCCTCGGCCTCTCATGGCGTCGCGGCACCGTGGAACGTGTCCACAGCAGACGACGTGCGAACAG
The DNA here is from genome assembly GCF_013149805.1 of Isoptericola chiayiensis. Lineage (GTDB taxonomy): Bacteria > Actinomycetota > Actinomycetes > Actinomycetales > Cellulomonadaceae > Isoptericola > Isoptericola chiayiensis. The sequence goes on along the minus strand of NZ_JABEZT010000005.1, from coordinate 201,677 downwards.
GGAAGTGACAGCCATGAAGTCTTCGGTGAAGAAGCGATGGGCGGCCGGGACCGCCGCGGTGCTCGGCGTCGGGACCGTCGGTGCAGCGGGGATCGGCCTGCTCGACCAGGTGTCCCTGGGTGACAGCGCGGCGGCGGTGACGTTGGACGGGGTGCGGACGACGTCCGCTCCGGCAGCCTCGAGCTCGCCGGGGCCGTCGCCGTCCTCGACCGCGGTCGCGTCGCCCAGCGCGACCTCGGCGCAGTCCGCCCGGTCCGCCGCGTCGGCGCGGTCCGCCGCGTCGGCCGGCCAGGCCTCGGCCCGGAGTGCTCAGAGCGCCGTGAGCGCCCAGAGCGCCCAGAGCGCCCAGAGCGCGGCGTCGGCGTCCGGCGGTCAGCAGGCCTCGGCGCAGAGCGCGCGGTCGGCCCGGTCGGCCGCTTCCGCGGCCCCGCAGTCCGCGGCGTCGGCGCAGAGCGCACGCAGCGCGCAGAGCGCCCGCTCGGCGGCCTCGCCGGCCCCTGCGCCGAAGAAGACCGCAGCACCGGCGCAGAGCGCGCAGAGCGCACAGAGTGCCCGGTCCGCCGCCTCCCCGGCGGCGGCGCCGCAGTCCCCGCAGTCCGCACCGTCGGCCGCCTCGGCCGCCTCGGCCCAGTCGCCGCAGTCGGCGGATTCGGGTTCCGCGGACTCCGGGGACTGAACGCGAGCTCGGCCGACCCGAGGTGCCGACGGCCCGCGACCGGTGCTCGACCGGTCGCGGGCCGTCGTCGTCCCGGAAGCCGGCCCGCGCGAGCAGCCGGATGAGAGCTCTCTCATCCGCGTCTCCCCGACGTCTCATCCGAGGGTTCCAGGATGGTTCTCGTCCGCACGAGGCGGGCACCGGATCAAGGAGCAGCATCATGAAGTCGTCCGTCACCAAGCGCTGGATCGTCGTCGGGACCGCCGCCGCCCTGGGGGTCGGGGTCGCGAGCGCCACCGCCGTCGGTCTGGACGACCAGGCCTCGGAGACGGAGAGCGTCGCCGCGGTGACTCTGCCCGAGCGAGAGGTCGCGACCGGGACCGGTGACGGCGTCTCGCCGACGGCCCCGGACGTCACCGACCCGTCGCCGGAGTCGGCCGACTCGCCGGACGAGTCCGCCGTCGACTCCGCGGACTCGCCGCAGGTGGCCGAGCCGCAGGCCCTCGAGGTCAGCGCCCAGTCGGCGCAGAGCGCGCAGTCCGCCCGCTCCGCCCAGAGTGCCCAGAGCGCCCAGTCGGCCCGCTCCGCGCAGTCGGCGAGCTGAGGGAACGCGCCCCGTGGCACCGACGGCACCGACGGACCGGCGTGGTGAGCGAGCGCTCCGCGCCGGTTCTGGTGAGGATGGTGCGATGGGACAGAGCGACCTGGACCTCCTGACCGGTGCCGACGCGACCGAGCTGCTGGCCACCGCGGTGTCGACCGCCGGGGGTGAGCTCGTCGACTGGTCGGTGCGGCAGGTCGACCACCGTCCGGGACGGTCCACGACCGTGGCCTACCGGGCCCGCGTCCGCTGGGCGTCCGACGGTGGCGTCGACGCGCCGGTGCGCACCGAGACGCTGGGCGCGTCGCTCGGCCGACCGGGGGACCAGCAGGTGCCCGGGGTGCTGACGCTCGACGACGGCGAGCACGCGGTCGCCGTGTGGCGGTTCCCCGGTGATCCGGCGCTGCCGGCGCTGGCCACCGCCTACGACGCGGAGTCGGTCGCGACGCTCCTCGGGGACCTCGGGGTGCCGGAGGTCGCGCGCGGTCCGGTGACGCTGCGGGTGCGCGCCTACCGTCCGACCCGGCGTGCCGTCATCGAGGCGAGCACGCCGGGGGCCCGGGTGTTCCTCAAGGTCGTGCGGCCCGACAAGGTCGACGACCTGCACGAGCGGCACGCGCTCCTGGCCGGTGCCGGGCTCCCGGTGCCCAAGCCGTTGGGGCGCAACGCGGACGGGCTGCTCGTCATCGCACCGCTGGCCGGCGAGTCCATGCGCCACGCGGTACGCGACGGCGGTGCCGTCCCGACGGCGGCGGAGGTGGTCGGGATGCTCGACCGGCTCCCCGACGAGGTCGCCCTGCTGCCCCGCCGCACGTCCTGGAGCGAGAACGCCGGGCACTACGCCTCGGTCATCGGTGCCGCGCTGCCCGCCGAGGCGGGCCGCGCCGCCCACCTGGCCGCCGTCGTCGGCGACCGCATCTCCGGGCTGACGGCCGACGAGCCCACCCACGGCGACCTGTACGAGGCGCAGGTCATGCTGGAGTCGGGCCGGATCACAGGGCTGCTCGACGTCGACTCCGCCGGTCCCGGCAGGCGGGCGGACGACCTGGCGTGCCTGGTGGCGCACCTGGAGACCCTGTCGCTGCTGCGCGGCTGGGACGCCGAACGGCTGCGCGGGCTCGCGCGCGAGTACGCGGCCGGGTTCTGCGGCGTCGTCGACCCCACCGAGCTGTCCGCGCGCGTCGCGGGCGTGCTGCTGTCGCTGGCGACCGGCCCGCACCGTGTGCAGGAGGCCGACTGGCCGGCGCAGACGTCGCGGCGGCTGGACGCCGTCGAGCACTGGCTCACCGGGGCACCCGGGTGAGCGGACCCCACCGCTGGACGTGGCGGCACCCCTTCGGGGCGCTGTCCGTCCGGACCAAGGTGCTGGCGTCCGTCCTGGCGATGTCGGCCCTCGGGCTGGCGGTCACGTGGACCGTCACCGACGCCATCCAGACCCAGGGGATCGTCGACCGGGTCGAGGACGAGCTCGACCAGGAGGTCGAGGAGTTCCGGGTACTGGCCACCCGGGGCGTGGACCCCGCCACCGGTGACCCCTTCACCGGCGTCGCCGAGCTGCTGCAGGTCGCCATCGAACGCAACGTGCCCGGTCCGGACCAGATGCTCGTCACGTTCGTCGCCGGGGAGCCGCAGCTCTACTCCCCGCAGTGGGCGCGGCCCGTCGTCGACGACCCGGCGCTGCGCGACCTCGTCGACTCGATCCCCCCGGACGCCTCCCGCGTCTCCCAGCGCTGGATCGACACCGAGGTGGGCCGGATGGACGTGGCCGCGGTCCCGGTGAGCGTCACCGGCAGCGACGACCACGGCACCTACGTGGTCGGGATCGGCACCGACATGGCGCTCGCGTCCCAGCTGGCGCTGCGGCAGACGTTCGCGCTGGTGTCGGTGGCGGTGCTGCTGCTGGTCGGCGCGGTCGGCTGGGTCGTGGCCGGGCGGCTGCTGCGGCCGCTCGAGCTGCTGGCCGCGACGGCCCAGCAGGTCGGCGGGGACGACCTGACGCGGCGGGCGCCCGTGACGGGAGACGACGACGTCGCCTCCCTGGGCCGGGCGTTCAACACCATGCTCGACCGGGTCTCGGACGCCTTCGACGCGCAGCGCCAGTTCCTGGACGATGCCGGTCACGAGCTGCGCACCCCGCTGACGGTGCTGCGCGGTCACCTCGAGCTGCTCGACCCCGACGACGCGCAGGACGTCGCCGAGACCCGGGCCCTGCTGCTCGACGAGACCGAGCGGATGAGCCGCATCGTCGAAGACCTCGTCCTGCTCGCCAAGGCGGACCGGCCCGACTTCGTGCAGGTCGGGCAGGTGGACCTCGGCCGGCTCACCGACGACCTGCACGACAAGGCCCGCGCCCTGGGGGACCGCACCTGGCTCGTCGACGAGCGCGCCGAGGCGACCGTGCGCGGCGACGAGCAGCGGCTCACGCAGGCGCTGCTGCAGCTCGCCGACAACGCCGTGAAGTACACCCCGCCCGGGACCCGGGTGGCCCTCGGCAGCGCCGTGCGCGACGGGACCGCCGTGCTGTGGCTGCGCGACGAGGGACCGGGCGTCCCCGAGGCCGAGCTGGACCGCATCTTCGAACGGTTCGTCCGCGTCGACGCCACGGGGGAGCGGGGATCCGGGCTGGGCCTCGCCATCGTCGCGGCCATCGCGGCCGGCCACGACGGTACCGTCGCGGCGACGCGCGGCGACCCGACCGGGGCGGCACCCGGCCTGCGCGTGACGCTCACCTGGCCGGCCGCCGTCGTCGCCCCCGACCGCACCCCCGAGGAGACCCGATGAGCCGCATCCTGGTGGCCGAGGACGAGGACCGCATCGCCCAGTTCATCCGCAAGGGGCTCAAGGCCCACGGGTTCGTCCCGACCGTGGTGGGCGACGGGCTGTCCGCGGTGCAGCACGCGCTCGCCGGCGAGTTCGACCTGATGGTGCTCGACATCGGGCTGCCGCAGGTCGACGGCTTCGAGGTGCTCTCCAGGCTGCGCGGGTCCGGCAGCACGATGCCGGTGATCATCCTGACCGCGCGCGACTCCATCACCGACCGGGTGTCCGGGCTGGAGGGCGGCGCCGACGACTACATGGCCAAGCCGTTCGGGTTCGAGGAGCTGCTCGCGCGGATCCGGCTGCGCCTGCGCGACCCGGGGCGGGCCGAGCACGCCGTGCTCGAGCACCGCGGGCTGGTCCTCGACCCGGGCACGCGGCGGATCACCGTCGACGGGCGCGAGGTCGACCTGTCCGCGCGGGAGTTCGCGCTGGCCGAGGTGTTCCTCGCCAACGCCGGCCGGGTGCTCTCGCGCGAACAGCTCCTGTCGCGGGTGTGGGGGTACGACTTCGACCCCGGGTCGAACGTGGTGGACGTGTACGTGCGCTACCTGCGCAGGAAGGTGGGGGCGGACCGGATCGAGACGGTGCGCGGGATGGGGTACCGCCTCGTCTGACCGCGAGGTAGGCAATTTCTCGCCGACGTAGGCGATCTCTGCGCGACGTAGGCAAATTCTCGCTGAGGTAGGCAACTTTGCGGCGAGGTAGACCAGCGGGCCGTGAGGTAGGCGAGCGCCGGTCGGTCCGACGTCGGACCGCGCGACGAGCGGTCCCGCCCGGCCGAAGAATCCGCCCGGGGTCGCCTACCTCGCGGAAACGTTGCCTACGTCGCGGGAACGTTGCCTACGTCGGCGTGCGGTTCTACGTCGCGGAGGAGTTGCCTACCTCGGGAGGAGGGCTCGGGGGCGGGGCGGTGCTGCCGCGGACGACGAGCGAGGTCGGCAGGCGCAGGTGCTGCTCGCGGGGCGTCCCGCCGAGCAGGTCGAGGACCATCCGCAGGGCCTCGGCGCCCATCTGGTGCAGCGGCTGGGCGACGGTGGTGAGCGCCGGGGTGGTGGTCATCGACTCGGGGACGTTGTCGAAGCCGACGACGGACAGGTCCTGCGGCACCCGGATGCCGAGCTCGGCGGCGACCTCCATCAGGTGGATGGCGGAGAGGTCGTTGGCGGCGAACACGGCGGTGGGCCGCTCGGCGCCGGACGCCGTGAGGAGCTCGCGCGCCGGGGTGTCGGCGGTGTCGGGCCGGTAGCCGCCCACGCGGACCAGGTCGGGGTCGACGGCGATGCCGGCGGCCTCGAGCGCCTCGCGGTAGCCGAGCTCGCGCAGCCGGGCGGACTGCAGGTCGGAGCGTCCGCCCAGGTGGGCGATGCGGCGGTGCCCGAGCCCGAGCAGGTGCTCCACGGCCTCCCGGGCGCCGGTGACGTTGTCGGAGTCGACGGTGTGGGTGCCCTCGGGGCCGGTGTGCGGGTCGACGGCGACGACGGGGATACCGTTGGCCTCGGACATCACCATCGTGGGGGTGACGACGATCGCGGCGTCGATGAGGGTGCCGGCGAGCCGGGACAGCGAGCGGCGCTCCCACCCGCCGGGCACGCCGCCGTCGGACCCGCCGCTGTAGGCGAGCAGCTCGTAGCCGGTGCCGCCGACGGCCGACGAGATCCCCTTGAGCAGCTCGGTCGAGTACGGCTCGAACTCGGCGACCAGCACGCCGACGACGTTGGTGGACTGCCGCCGCAGGCTGCGGGCGACCAGGGAGGATTCGTAGCCGAGCTCGCCGACGACGGCGAGGACCCGCTCGGCGGTGGACGCCGCGACGCCGTAGCGGTTGTTGACGACCTTCGAGACGGTCGCGACCGAGACCCCGGCGACGCGCGCGACGTCGGAGATCGTCACCCGACCGGTCGGCGGGCTGGTCGTGGGACCCGCGGCGGGCGGGTCGGCGGCGGTGCTCACAGCACGAGGGTATCCGCTGCGGGGGCTCGCGCGGTGGCGGCGGCTGTCGTGTCGAAACCGTTATCGAAAACGATTGACGAACGTCGGCCCGCGGTGCCACAGTGGTGCCGTCGGTGGCCGGAGGGGCTCACCGCGTTCACTTCGACGAGTCGATGACGACCAAGGGGATCCACGATGACGAGGACACAGCGAGGAGCGACTGCCATCGCCCTCGGCGCGACCGTGGCGATGCTCGCGACGGCCTGCGCAGGGCAGGGCACGGCCGACCAGGACACGGCGGACACCGAGGGCACCAGCACCGAGGACGCCGGCGGCGACGTCACCCTCGAGTGGTGGCACAACTCCAACACGGGGGAGGGCAAGGAGTACTACGACCAGGTCGCCGCGGACTTCGCCGAGGCGAACCCCGGGGTGACCGTCCAGGTCGAGGCCATGCAGCACGAGGACATGGTCACCAAGCTCCAGGCCGCCATGCAGGCCGGCACCGACGTCCCGGACGTGTTCATGAGCCGGGGCGGCGGCGAGCTGCAGAACGACGTCGACGCCGGGCTGCTGCGCGACCTCACCGACGACGCCGCCGACACGATCGACACGATCTCGGCGTTCACCGGCCAGTACACGATCGACGACCAGGTCTACGCCCTGCCCTTCTCCATGGGCATCGTCGGCTTCTGGTACAACAAGGACCTGTTCGCCGAGGCCGGGATCGACGACGTCTCCCCGGACCCCACGTTCGAGGAGTTCTCCGGATACGTCGACCAGCTCCAGGCCGCCGGGATCGACCCGATCTCCGTCGGCGCCGGCGACAAGTGGCCCGCGGCGCACTACTGGTACTACGGCGTCGTGCGCGAGTGCGAGTTCGAGACCGTCGAGACCGCCATCGAGACCGGCGACTACTCCGACGAGTGCTTCCTGAAGGCCGGCGAGGACGTGCAGGCCATCCTGGACAAGGAGCCCTTCAACCCGGGCTTCCTGGCCACGGCCGCGCAGTCCGGCCCGACGTCGGCGTCCGGCCTGCTCGCCTCCGAGAAGGTGGGCATGGAGCTCGCGGGTCACTGGGAGCCCGGCGTGGTCGGCGGACTGCGCGAGGACGAGCAGGTGCCCGACTGGATGGGCTGGTTCGCGTTCCCGACGTTCGACGGCCAGGCCGGCGACCCCGCCGACCAGATGGGTGGCGGTGACGCCTGGGCCGTGTCCCAGGACGCCCCGGACGCCGCGGTCGACTTCGCCGCGTACCTGCTCTCCGACGAGGTCCAGCAGGGCTTCGCCGAGCTCGACATGGGCCTGCCGACCAACCCGGCGGCGACCGGCTCGCTGTCCAACGAGACGCTGGCCCAGCTCATCCCCGTCCGCGACGGCGGTGGCGAGACCCAGCTCTACCTGGACACCCGCCTCGGCCAGTCCGTGGGCGGCGCGATGAACGACGAGATCGCCCTGCTGTTCGCCGGCGAGTCCGGTCCGCAGGACGTCGTGGACGCCATCGAAGACGCTGCGGCGTCGCAGGGGTGACCGGGATGGCAGACGACGCAGCCGTCACGACGGCACCCGCGTCGCCTGCCACCTCCACCGGTCCGGCTGCCGGCGCGACCCGTCAGGGTCGCCCGGCAGCCGGACGTCCGGGCGGGGGTCGGCGGGCGGCGGACTCGAAGCTCCGCAAGCGTCTGGAGATCGCCTTCTTCGTGGCGCCGGCCCTCGCGATGCTCGCCCTGTTCGTGGTCTGGCCGGTCATCACGGCCGTGCAGATGTCGGCCTTCCGCTGGAACGGCCGCGGTCCGCTGGTGGACTTCGTCGGGCTGGCGAACTACGTGTCCGTGCTCACCGACGACGTGTTCGTCGGTTCGCTGGTCAACAACCTCGTCATCGTGGTGCTGTCCATCGCGATCCAGCTCCCGCTGGGCCTGGCGATCGCGCTGCTGCTCAACCGCAGGATGTGGGGGCAGGGTGCGCTGCGCACCATCATCTTCGTCCCCTACGTCCTCGCGGAGGTCGTGGCCGGGGTGGTCTGGTTCCAGCTGCTGCAGCCCTACTACGGCGTGCTCGACACCATCCTGCAGTCGGTCGGCCTGGAGCCGCCCGCGCAGGGCTGGCTCGGCGACCCGGACCTGGCCCTGTGGACCGTGATGGCCATCCTGACGTGGAAGTACCTCGGCCTGGCCGTGATCCTCTTCCTCGCCGGGCTCCAGGGCGTGCCCGAGGAGCTGTACGAGGCGGCCCAGCTCGACGGCGCCTCGTGGTGGCAGGTGCAGCGCAGGATCACCGTGCCGCTGCTGGGGCCCACGATCCGCACCTGGGGGTTCCTGTCGATGATCGGTTCGCTGCAGCTGTTCGACATGGTCTGGATCCTCACCAAGGGCGGGCCGGCCAACGCCACCAGCACGATGGCGATCTTCCTCGTCAACGAGGGCACCCGCAGCAACAACTTCGGCATCGCCGGCGCCGCCTCCGTGGTGCTCTTCCTGATCGCGCTGGTCATGGCGGTGCTCTACCAACGACTCATCCTGCGCCGAGACGCGAAGGGGGTGGCGTGATGACCACGTCGACCCAGACGCCCGCCACGCCGACGACGGCGCCGAGCCGCCGCCGTCGTGGCAGCGCGGGCAGGTTCCAGGGCGGCAACCCGGTCGTCTACGCGGTGGCCTTCCTGGTGGTCTGCGCGACGCTCGGACCCGTGGTCTACGGCGTGCTCGGCGGGTTCCGCAGCAACGCCCAGCTCGCCGACGCCCCGGCGTCCCTGCCGGATCCCTGGATCTTCTCCAACTACACCGGTGTCGTCACCGACCCGTCGTTCTGGCAGTACACGCTGAACTCCGTGGTCGTGGCCGTCGTCACCACGGCGATCGTCGTCGTCTTCGGCGTCATGGCCGCCTACCCGCTGGCGCGCTACGCCTTCAAGGGGCGCGAGGTGCTGTTCATGGTGTTCGTCGCGGGGCTGCTGTTCCCGGCCACGGTCGCCGTCGTCCCGCTGTTCATCCTGCTCACGCAGAACTTCGGGCTGGGCAACACCTGGTGGGGGGTCGCCCTGCCCCAGGCGGCGTTCGCGCTGCCGATGACGGTGGTCATCCTGCGTCCCTTCCTCAAGGCGCTGCCGAAGGAGCTCGAGGAGGCGGCCCAGCTCGACGGCACCAGCCGGATCGGGTTCTTCTGGAGGATCCTGATCCCCCTGTCCGGACCGGGCATGGTGACGGTCGGCGTGCTGGCTTTCGTCGGGTCGTGGAACGCCTACCTGCTGCCGCTGCTGCTGCTGCAGGGCGACATGAAGACGTTGCCGCTCGGCGTCGCCGACTTCTCCTCCGAGCACTCCTCCGACACCGCCGGCGTCTTCGCCTTCACCACCCTCGCCATGATCCCGGCGCTGGTGTTCTTCCTCGCGATGCAGAAGCGCATCGTCAACGGACTGCAGGGCGCGGTGAAGGGATGACCGCGCAGAAGGAGTCACCCATGACCCACACCGCCGTCCCGGGCGTCACCCCGGTCCCACCGCAGGTCTCGGACCGCGTCGCGGCGCTGCACGCGCGGATGAGTCTCGAGGAGAAGGTGGCCCAGCTCGTCGGCTACTGGCTCGACCAGGGCGGCGACGTCGTGGCTCCCATGCAGGACGAGATGGCGGCCGGTCAGGCCACCTCCGACCGGCTCGGCGAGATCACCCGGCACGGCATCGGGCACTACACGCGGGTGTACGGCACCCGGCCCGTCGATCCGGTGGAGCGGGCCCGCTGGTTGTGGGGCGAGCAGCGCCGGCTGCGCGCCGAGACGACGCTCGGCATCCCCGCGTTGGTGCACGAGGAGTGCCTGACCGGTCTGGCGGCCTGGCAGGCGGCGACGTTCCCGACGCCGCTGGCCTGGGGCGCCGCGTTCGACCCGGACCTCGTCGCCGAGATGGGCGCCCTGATCGGCGAGTCGATGCGCACCCTCGGGATCCACCAGGGCCTCGCGCCCGTGCTGGACGTGATCCGGGACCCGCGCTGGGGGCGCGTCGACGAGTGCATCGCCGAGGACCCGTACCTCGTGGGCACGGTCGGCACGGCGTACGTCCGCGGCCTGCAGGGATCGGGCGTGCACGCCACGCTCAAGCACTTCGTGGGCTACAGCGGGTCGCGGGCCGGGCGCAACCACGCACCGGTCTCCGCCGGTCCGCGCGAGATCGCCGACGTCTACCTGCCGCCGTTCGAGATGGCGGTGCGCGACGGCGGCGTCCGGTCGGTCATGGCGTCCTACAACGACGTCGACGGGGTGCCGCTGCACTCCTCGGACGAGTACCTCACCGGCGTCCTGCGGGACCGGTGGGGGTTCGACGGCGTGGTGGTCGCGGACTACTTCGGCGTCGCGTTCCTGCAGGTCATGCAGGGTGTGGCCGCCGACCGCGGCGAGGCCGCGGCGCTGGCGCTCGCCGCCGGTCTCGACGTCGAGCTGCCCACCGGGGACGCGTTCGCCGCCCCGCTGGTCGAGGCGGTGCACGCCGGCCGCGTCGACGAGGCGCTCGTGGACCGCGCCGTGCTGCGGGCCCTCGCCCAGAAGGAGGAGCTGGGCCTGCTCGACGACGACGCGTTCACCGGTGAACCGCCGTCGGACGTGGACCTGGACTCCCCGCGGCACCGCGCCGTCGCGCGCCGGCTGGCCGACGAGTCCGTGGTGCTGCTGGCCGACGACGGCGTGCTGCCCCTGGGCCGCTGGTCGACGCCGCCCGCCCGGGTGGCCGTCCTCGGACCGAACGCGGACCGCGCCGAGGCCCTGATGGGCTGCTACTCGTTCGCCAACCACGTGCTCGCGCACCACCCCGAGCACCCGCGCGGCTTCGAGATCCCCACGGTCCTCGAGGCGATGGGGCCGGCGTTCGCGGGCGCCGGCGTCCCGGCACCCGCGCTCGTCCATGCCCGCGGCTGCGACGTCGACGGCGAGGACACCTCGGGGATCGCCGACGCCGTCGAGTCCGCCGCCTCGGCCGACGTGGCCGTCGTCGTCGTCGGCGACCAGGCGGGCCTGTTCGGCCGCGGCACCGTGGGCGAGGGCAACGACGTCGAGTCCCTCGAGCTGCCCGGTGTGCAGCGCCGGCTCGTCGAGGAGGTCGTCGCGACCGGGACCCCGGTGGTCATGGTCGTGCTGTCGGGACGCCCGTACGCGATCGACTGGGCGCTCGACGGCGAGCGCGCCCCGTCCGCCGTCGTGCAGGCCTTCTTCCCCGGCGAGGAAGGCGGCGCGGCCGTGGCCGGCGTGCTGACGGGGGCCGTCAACCCGTCCGGCCGCCTGCCGGTGTCGCTGCCCCGCTCCGCCGGCGCGCAGCCGTACAGCTACCTGCACCCGGTGCTCGGCGGGCCGAGCGACGTGACCTCCACCGACTCCACGCCGCTGCGACCGTTCGGGTTCGGCCTGTCGTACACGACGTTCTCGTACTCGGACCTCGCGGTGGACGACGACGTCGCCACCGACGGGACGTTCACCGCCACGGTGCGCGTCACCAACACGGGTGACGTGGCGGGCACCGACGTGGTCCAGCTCTACGGCCGCGACCCGGTCGCCTCCGTGGCCCGACCGGTGGCCCAGCTCCTCGCCTACGAGCGGGTGGCGCTCGCGGCGGGGGAGTCGGCCGCGGTGACGTTCGCGGTGCCGGCGGCACGGTTCGCGTTCTCCGACCGCCGTCTGGTGCGCGTCGTGGAACCGGGGGACGTCGAGGTGTGGGTCGGGTCCCACGTGGCGGCGGTCGCCGAGTCCGCCGGCACGGACCTGCGGGACACCACCGGGGGTGCGATCACCAACGTCCGGGCCGCCGTCGAGCGTTCGCTGCCGGGTGCGGCGACGCCGCGGGCACGGCTCGCGCTGACCGGGCCCGTCCACGAGGTGGGCGTCGACGACGCGCGGCTGGCCACCGCCGTCATCGCGAGGTAGGCGACGTCTCCGCGGGGTAGGCAACCTCACCGCGAGGTAGTGGCAGAGTGGACGGATGCGGATCGACATCTGGCTGTGGGCGGTCCGGCTCTTCAAGAGCCGGTCCGTCGCCGCGTCGACGCTGCGCTCCGGCAAGGTGCGGATCAACGGCACCGTGGCCAAGCCCGCCAGCCAGGTGCAGGTCGGCGACCGGGTGACGTGGCGCGACCCCCTGCGCGGACGCATCGTCGTCGTGCGCGAGCTGCTGCCCAAACGCGTCGGCGCGCCGCTGGCGGTCAAGGCCTACGACGACCAGAGCCCACCGGTGCCCACCCGGCAGGAGCGCGAGGCCGTCGGCGTGCGCGAGCGCGGCGCCGGTCGCCCCACCAAGAAGGAGCGCCGCGACATCGACAAGCTGCGCGGACGACGGCGGTAGCGGCCGTGGCCGTCACGAGTGCGGGTCTGCTGCCCTTCCGCCGGCCGGCCGACGGCGGGATCGAGGTGCTGCTCGGCCACATGGGCGGGCCGTACTGGGCGGGCAAGGACGCCCACGCCTGGACGGTCCTCAAGGGCGAGCTCGACGACGGCGAGGACCCGCACGACGCCGCCCTGCGCGAGGCGGGCGAGGAGCTCGGCCTGGACCTGCCGCCGTCGGACGGACCCGACCTGGACCTCGGGGAGGTCCGCCAACGGTCCGGCAAGCGGGTGCTCGCCTGGGCGCGGGAGTGGACCTACCCCGGCCCGGACCTCGGTGCCGCGCGCAGCAACACCGTCGAGATCGAGTGGCCGCCGCGCTCCGGGAGGACGATCGCGGTACCCGAGATCGACCGGGTCGCCTGGTGGCGGCCCGACGACGCCCGCCGGCTGCTGGTCACGGCACAGGCCGCGTTCGTGGACCGCCTGGAGGCGCTCGCGGCCCGGTGAGGCGTCAGAGCGCGCGCAGCAGGCCGATGAGCTCGTCGGCCATGTCCAGCTTGCGGGCCAGGTCGGTGCGGCGTTCCTCGGCGGCGGCGAGGTGCCCGGCGAGGCGGTCGCGCAGGGTGTCGACGTCCGACGGCGGTGCGTCGCCCGTCGCAGGTGCGTCGCCCGCACCGAGCCGGTCGGCGACGTCGAGCAGGTCGGCCATCTCCTCGAGCGAGAAACCCAGCGGCTTCATCCGACGGATGAGCAGGAGCCGCTCCACGTCGGACTCCGTGTAGAGGCGGAACCCGCCGTCGGACCGGGCGGACGGGCGCAGCAGCCCGACATCGTCGTAGTGCCGCAACGTCCGCAGCGACAGGCCGGTACGGTCGGCGACGGCCCCGATGTGCATGGTCTGCGGCGCGGTCATGGACCGATTCTCGCTTCCGGGGGCACGGACGTGAACTCTACCCTCACGTGAGGGTAGAGTTGCGCCCGCCGCAGCGCCTGGACCCACCGGTCACGCGGCACCCGAACCTCCGCGCGACGACGCGCCCCCCGCCCTGCCCCGCGGCCGGGAGGCCCGTCCGACGGCGGCACCTCGCGGCCCGCCGTGCGCCCACGGCGCCACGACCGAGAGGAAGCACCGCGTGTCCGACGACCTGCGCGCCTCCCTGCCCGATCCTGCTCCCGCTCCGCAGCCCGCCTCCGGGGCGCCCGAGGCCACGTCCTCGGGCTCTTTCCGGGCGGCCTTCAGCTCGATGACGCGGCTGCGCACCGAGGTCCTCGCCGGGCTCGTCGTGGCCCTCGCGCTCATCCCCGAGGCGATCGCCTTCTCGATCATCGCCGGCGTCGACCCCAAGATCGGGCTCTTCGCGGCGTTCACGATGGCGGTGACGATCTCGTTCGTGGGCGGCCGCCCGGCGATGATCTCCGCCGCGACCGGCGCCATCGCGCTGGTGATCGCCCCGGTGGTGCGGGACCACGGGCTCGACTACCTCGTCGCCACCGTAATCCTGGGCGGACTGATCCAGGTGGTCCTCGGCGTGCTCGGCGTGGCCCGCCTCATGCGGTTCATTCCCCGCTCGGTGATGGTCGGGTTCGTCAACGCGCTCGCCATCCTGATCTTCACCTCCCAGCTGCCGCACCTGTTCGGCGACAAGGTCACCGCGGACAACCGGTGGTGGATCTACGGCATGGTGGCGGCCGGTCTGGTGATCATGGTGTTCTTCCCGCGGATCACCTCGGTGGTCCCGGCGCCCCTGGTCGCGATCGTGCTGCTCACCGTGATCACGGTGTTCGCCGCGATCGCGGTGCCGACCGTGGGTGACGAGGGCGAGCTGCCGTCGTCGCTGCCCACGCTGTTCTTCCCGGACGTCCCGCTGAACCTCGAGACCCTGCAGATCATCGCGCCCTACGCCCTGGCGATGGCGCTGGTCGGACTCATCGAGTCGCTCCTGACGGCCAAGCTGGTCGACGACGTCACGGACACCCACTCGAACAAGACCCGCGAGTCGTGGGGTCAGGGCGTGGCGAACCTGGTCACCGGGTTCTTCGGCGGCATGGGCGGCTGCGCCATGATCGGCCAGACGATGATCAACGTGAAGGTCTCCGGCGCGCGCACGCGGCTGTCGACGTTCCTGGCGGGCGTGTTCCTGCTGCTCCTCGTCGTCACCCTCGGCGACGTCGTGTCCATCATCCCGATGGCCGCCCTCGTGGCCGTGATGATCATGGTGTCGGTGGCCACGTTCGACTGGCACTCGATCCAGCCCTCGACCCTGCGCCGCATGCCGGTGCCCGAGACCGTCGTCATGCTCGCCACCGTCGGCGTCACCGTGTGGACGCACAACCTGGCCTACGGCGTCATCGTGGGCGTGCTGGTGGCGGCCGTGCTGTTCGCGCAGCGCGTCGCCCACCTGACGACGGTGCAGCGCCTCGACGCGTCCGACGACGACGGCGAGCGTGTCTACGCCGTCGACGGCGAGCTCTTCTTCGCCTCCTCCAACGACCTCGTCTACCAGTTCGACTACGCCGGCGACCCGCAGCACGTGGTCATCGACATGACCAACGCGCACGTCTGGGACGCCTCCACCGTGGCCGCGCTGGACGCCGTCCAGCACAAGTACGCCGCCAAGGGCAAGACGGTCGAGTTCCGCGGCCTGAACGACGACTCGCGGGCGCGCCTCGACCTGCTGGCCGGGAACCTCGGCGCCGGGCACTGAGCCGCCGGGCACCGAGCCGTCTGCGTGCGCTCAGCGTAGTGTCGCGCCATGGTGAGTGAACGGATCCGCGAGCTCGTGACCGAGCAGCCCGTCTGGGACGGGCACAACGACCTGCCGTGGGAGGCGCGCGAGCAGGCCGGCTACGACTGGGACGTGCTCGACATCGCCGGGTCGACGGCGGACCGCACCCACACCGACATCCCCCGGCTGCGCGCCGGGGGAGTCGGGGCGCAGTTCTGGTCGGTCTACGTGCCCACCACGATCACCGGGCCCGACGCCGTCGTCGCCACGCTCGAGCAGATCGACGCCGTGCACCGCATGGCGATGCGGTACTCCGACCAGCTCCAGCTCGTCACCACGGCCTCCGGGGTGCGGGACGCCTGGTCCCACGGCCGCATCGCCAGCCTGCTGGGCGCCGAGGGCGGGCACTCCATCGACGGGTCCCTGGCCGTGCTGCGCGCCTTCTGCTCGCTCGGCGTGCGGTACATGACGCTGACGCACAACGACAACACCCCTTGGGCGGACTCCGCCACGGACACCCCGAGCGAGCACGGCGGCCTGAGCGAGTTCGGGCGCGAGGTCGTGGCCGAGATGAACGACCTCGGCATGCTCGTCGACCTCTCCCACGTCTCGGCCGGCACCATGCACGCCGCCCTGGACACCACCACGGCGCCGGTGATCTTCTCCCACTCCAGCGCCCGCGCCGTGTGCGACGTGCCGCGCAACGTGCCCGACGACGTCCTGACCCGGCTGGCGACCAACGGCGGGATCTGCATGGTCACGTTCGTGCCGCAGTTCGTCACCCCGGCGGTCGCCGAGTGGAAGGACGAGGCCGCCGCCGCGGCCGCCGACCAGGGGATCCGCGCCACCGACTACCTGGCGTTCAGCGAGTTCCTCGCCGAGTGGCGCGAGCGCAAGCCCGCACCGCCCACGCGGCTGTCCGACGTCGTCGCGCACGTCGAGCACGTGCGGGAGGTGGCGGGCGTCGACCACGTCGGCCTCGGTGGCGACTACGACGGCGCCACCGGGTTCGCGGCCGAGCTTGCGGACGTCTCCGGATATCCGGCGCTGCTCGAGGCGCTCGCGGACCGCGGCTGGTCGGACGTCGAGCTGGGCAAGCTCACGAGCGGGAACATGCTGCGGGTGCTGCACGAGTCCGAACGGTGAGGCCGGCGACCGTCTACCGCTAGACCTCGAGGGTGCGCGCGGACCACGACAGCCCGAGCGCCTGCAGCACCTCGGAGGGTTCGCGCTCGGTCGCGTCCGAGTAGGCCTGCAGCGACATCACCGACGCGGTGAGCATGGTGGTCAGGATCCGCCGGGCGAGGCGCGGGTCCTGCGTGGCCTCGTCGAGGAGCTCCTGGACGATGCTGGACCGGATCCCGAGGTCCGGGTCGGAGCAGGCGGTCAACATCGCGATGGTCGTCGCTCCAGCGTCAGTAGCCATGATTGCCCCCCGTTGTCAAGACCCTGCAGCTTCCGGTCTACCCCAGGGGAGGGGCCCCTGCGACCGGAGTCACACCCGTTGAGCAAATCGTGACCTCGTCGCGACCCGCTAGGATCGCGGCGCCGGCGGCCGCAGGAGGCCGCGCAGGGACGACGACGGAGCGCACGTGACCCAGACCGACCGGACCGTACGGAGCCACGCCGGGAGGACCGTCGGCCGCCCGCTGGTCGCGCTGCTCGCGCTCGCCGTGGCGGTCGGCCTGCTCGCGCTCCCCGGAGCCGTCCCCCGAGCGGCGGCAGCCACCGACGGGCTGACCGAGACCGGCCACGCCCGCTACGAGGTCCGCGCCGGCGGCAGGGTGACCGCCGAGATCACCACGACCCTGACCAACGTCACCCCGGACCGCGGCAACACGTACTACTACTGGAACTCGTACACGATCGGGATCCCGGCCTCCGCCACCGACCTGCGCGCCACCAGCGGCGGATACCCGCTGACCGTGCGCCGCGAGGGCACCGACGACCCCGGCACCGAGGTCGCCGTGGCCACGTTCTCCCCGCTGCGCTACGGCCGGACCCGCACCGTCGAGTGGACCTACACGATCGGCGGGGCACCGTTCCGCTCCGAGCAGCGCAGCCGTGTCGGCAAGGGGTTCGCCACGTTCGCCGCCCAGGTCCCGGGCGACGACGGCCGGACCAGTCTCGAGATCGCCGCCCCCAAGACGATGCGGTTCGACGCGTCCGAGGCCTTCGCCCGCGACCACCGGGCCAAGAGGACCGTGTACACGCTCGACGAACGCACCGACGAGGGCGGCATCTGGGCGGCCGTGTCGTTGCGTGACCCGGACGTCGCCGACACCACCGAGGTCACCGTCGGTGACCAGGAGATCACGCTGAGCAGCTTCCCCGGGGACGAGAGGTGGACCCGGTTCGCCGCCCGCCAGGTCGAGCAGGGCATCCCCGCGCTGGCCGAGCTCGTCGGCAGCGACTGGCCCGCCAGCGTCGACGAGGTCCGCGAGGACGCCTCGCCCAACGTGCTCGGCTACGGCGGCTGGTTCAGCGACGACACGCGGCGCATCGTCGTCGACGAGAGCCTCGACCCCGGGCTCCTCCTGCACGAGCTCACCCACGCGTGGATCAACGACGACACCGTCCGGGACCGCTGGTTGTCCGAGGGGCTGACCGAGGTCATCGCCCAGCGGGGCGCCGCCGTCATCGAGGCGGACGCCGAGGAGCGCCCGGCACCGCGCCGCCGGGCGGACGTCGCCTTCCCCCTCGCCCGGTGGGCGGGCCCCTACACCCTGGAGGGCGAAGCGGAGGCGTACGGCTACGACGCGTCCTACACGGCGACCAAGAAGCTCACCGCGGGACTCGACGACGAGGCGTTCGCGGCGTTCGTCGCCGACGTGTACGCCGGCAACAGCGCCTACGCCGCCCCCGACAGCCCGCGCCAGCTCCGCGCCACCACCGACTGGCGACGGTTCGTCGACCTGCTGGACGCGCACGACGCCGGTGACGGCGCCGCGAAGGTGCTGCGCCGGTGGGTGCTGACCTCCGACGGCAAGAAGCAGCTCTCCGCACGGGCCGAGGCCCGCGAGTCCTACGCCGCGACCGACGACGCCGACGGCCCCTGGACGCCCCCGCTCGGGCTGCGCACCGCGATGAGCCGCTGGCAGTTCGACCTGGCCGCCACCCGCACCGAGCAGATCGACGGCGCGCCGGGCCTCGCGGCCGAGGTCCAGCGCACGTCGGAGGCGGCCGGGCTGGCCGTGCCCGACGACGTCCGAGCGGCGTACGAGCAGGCGGACGACGACGAGGAGTACGCCGCGCTGGTCCCCACGCTGACGCTGGCCGCCACGTCGATCGACCAGGTCGGTGCCGTCTCGCGGAGCGTCGACACCGAGCAGGACCCGGTCACGGAGCTCGGGCAGCGGATCCTCGAGGTCGACGCCCTGGCCGCCGCGGCGCGCGGGGCGCTGTCCGACGGCGAGCTCGAGCAGGCGCAGCGGCTCGCGACCGAGACCGGTGAGCAGGCCGACCGCGCCACCGGCGTCGGCGTCGCCGTCGTCGCCGGTGTGGTGCTCGTGCTCGCGCTGCTGGTGCTGGGCGCCTGGCTCCTGGTCCGACGCGTGCGGCGTCGCCGTCGGCGGACCGTGCTGACCGAGCCGCGGGTGGTCGCCGTCGTCGAGGCTCCCGCCGAGGACCGCAGCGTGTCCTGATCGGGACCTTCGGCTCCGGCGAGGGGACCATCGACCTGCAGGTCGGGGACGTTGCACCCTGCCGCGGCCCGGCCGGGACGGCGAGGCTGGTCTCGACGCCGGGACCGTCCCGGCGCCGACACCGGCCTCCCGGCCGAAGGAGGAGATCGACATGTCCACCGCCGCCGCGCACGAGGTCCCGTCACCGACCGTGCACGAGCACCAGATATCGCCCGTCGCGGCCTACACGTTCGCGATCGTGCGGATCCTGATCGCCGTCGAGTTCCTCTGGGCCTTCCTCGACAAGACCTTCGGACTCGGCGTCGCCACCCCCGCCGAGCGCGCCTGGATCGAGGGCGGGTCGCCCACCACGGGATACCTGTCCAACGTCGAGGGCACGTTCGGGGACTTCTTCGGCACGATGGCCGGCAGCGCCGTCATCGACTGGCTCTTCATGCTCGGTCTGCTCGGCATCGGCCTGGCGCTGCTGCTCGGCATCGGCATGCGGATCGCCGCCGTCTCCGGTGCCGTCCTGCTGCTGCTCATGTGGCTCGCGTCGCTGCCGCTGGCCAACAACCCGTTCGTGGACTACCACCTGGTCGACGCCGTCCTGCTGATCGGGCTGGCCGCCGTCGCCGCCGGGGACACCCTCGGGCTCGGCAAGCAGTGGGCCGCGACCGACCTGGTCCAGCGCTTCCCGTGGCTGCGCTGACTGCCCTACCGTAAGGACATGGCAGAGCAGCCCGTGCGGGTGTTCCTCGTGGACGACCACGAGATCGTCCGCCGAGGAGTCGCCGACCTCGTCGAGGCCGAACCGGACCTCGAGGTGGTCGGCGAGGCCGGCACGGCCGCCCAGGCGCTCGCCCGTGTCCCCGCCCTCACCCCGGACGTCGTCGTGCTGGACGTGCGCCTGCCCGACGGCGACGGGGTGACCGTGTGCCGTGAGCTGCGCTCCCGCATGGACGTCGCCTGCCTGATGCTCACCTCGTTCGACGACGACGAGGCCCTCGTCGACGCCATCATGGCCGGAGCCGCCGGCTACGTGCTCAAGCAGGTGCGGGGCACCGACGTCGTCGCCGCGATCCGTACCGTCGCCGCCGGCGGGTCCACGCTCGACCCCCGCACCACGGCCGCCGTCATGGAACGCCTGCGCAGCCAGTCGCGCCACGACGAGGACCCGCTCGCCGAGCTCACCGAGCAGGAGCAGAAGGTGCTCGCGCTCGTCGGCCAGGGTCTCACCAACCGGCAGATCGGCGCCGAGCTCTACCTCGCCGAGAAGACCGTCAAGAACTACGTCTCCCACATCCTGGCCAAGCTCGGCCTCGAGCGGCGGGTCCAGGCCGCCGTGCTCGCCACCCGGCTGCAGCGCGACGCCTGACCGCCGGGGTACGGACCCGCGGTCACCGACGCAGCGGTACCCGCCAGCGGACCCGGGTCCCCGGGTGCATCCGCTCCACGGAGAACTCGCCGCCCAGGTCGGCGGCACGGTGCTCCAGGTTCGCCAGCCCGCTCGGGGCGGCGTCCGCGGGGATCCCGCAGCCGTCGTCCGTCACGGTGAGGACCACGTCGTCCCCCAGGACCAGCTCGACGTCGGTGCGCCGGGCGTCGGCGTGCCGGGACACGTTGGACAGCGTCTCGCGCAGCACGGCCACGAGGTGGTCGCCGATCGCCGGCTGGATCAGCGCGTCCACCGGGCCGGAGGTGCGCAGCACGGGCTTGAAGGGAAGGGTCCGGGTGGCCGCCTCGATCTCCGCCGACAGGCGGGCACGCAGTCCGACGCGTCGTCCGGGGCCGGGGGAGGGCTGCAGGTCGCGGATCGTGGTGCGGATCAGGCTGATGGTCTCGTCGAGGTCGTCGACGGCACGCCCCACCCGAGCGGCGACGTCGGGCCGGTCCTCGAGACGGCGCCCCACGGCGTCCAGGCTGAGTCCCGTGGCGTAGAGGCGCTGGATCGCGAGGTCGTGCAGGTCGCGCGCGATCCGGTCCCGGTCGCGCATCACCGCGAGCCGCGCCGCGTCGAGACGACGCTCGGCGAGCTCGAGCGCGACGGCGGCCTGCGACGCGAACGCGGCCAGGGCGTCCACGACGACGCCGGGGAACGGGGAGGTGCCGCGCCGTCTTCCCACGGACAGCACGCCCGCCGTGCGGCCCGGTCCCCCCAGCGGCAGGACCGCGACCGGGCCGACGACGCTCGCCGGGTGCGCCGTGAGGGTCTCGCGGCCGTCGAGGGCGCCGTCGTGCGAGACCTGCGGGCGTCCCGAGGTGTAGGCCTCCGCGGCGAAGGTGCCCTCGAGCGGGACGACGGTGCCCACCAGGTCGTCGGTGCCCGGTCCGAGCGCCGCCCGCACGAGCAGGTGGTCCGGGGAGTCCTCGGAGACCGTCGCGAGCAGTGCGACGTCCGCCGCGGCCAGGCGCATGGCCTCCTCGGCGACGAGTGCCAGCACATCCGAGGGCGCGTCGCCCTCCAGCAGGTGGCGCGAGATCTCGTCGTTGCCGTGCGCCCAGCGTTCCCGCAGCCGTGCCTCGTCGTACAGCCGCGCGTTCTCGACGGCGACGCTCGCCGCCGAGGCCAGGCCCCGCACGAGCTGCTCGTCCCGCTCCGAGAACTGCGCGCCGCCGCGCTTCTCGGTGAGGTAGAGGTTGCCGAACGGGCTGCCGTGCACCCGCAGCGGCACACCGAGGAAGGACCCCATCGGCGGGTGGTGCGGCGGGAACCCGACCGAGCGCGGGTCGCTGCCGATGTCGGGCAGCCGCAGCGGGACGGGGTGCCGGATCAGCTCGCCGAGCAGCCCGTGACCGCGCGGGTACGGACCGATCGCCGCGATCTCGGCGTCGTCGAGCCCGACCGTGAGGAACTGGGCGATCATGCCGTCGTCGCCCAGGACGCCCAGCGCCCCGTACCGGGCGTCCACCACGTCGGTCGCGACCTGCACGAGCCGGTACAGCGTCGACTCGAGCTCGATCCCCCGTCCGACGGCCAGCACCGCGTCGAGCAGCACGTCCGCGTCGTCGGCCATGAGGCCACGGTAGCGCCGGCGAGCGTGTCCGGCCCGGGACCTTCGGCCCGGCAGGTCGGGGCGTGCGGCACTGCCGCGGGGTGGCACCGCCGTGGCCCACTGGGAGCAGAGGAACGGAGGAAGCCATGAACAGCAATCGAGTGATCGTGGGCATCGACGGTTCGGTCGCCGGTGACCAGGCCCTGCGGTGGGCGGCCGCCGAGGCGGTGCGCCGCCGGGCGAACCTGACCGTGCTGAGCGCGTACAGCGTGCCGGTGTCCCCCTCGGAGGAGGGGTACGGGCTGGGGATGGAGGCCATGCGCGAGCGCGCCCAGGACGTCGTGGGTGCGGCGGCACGGCAGCTGTCCGAGCTGCGCGAGTGCCGGGTCCCCGCGGTCCCCGATGCCGAGCACGTGGAGTGGGAGGTCGTCGCCGGTACGCCGGCTGGGATCCTCGTGAGCCGCACCGGCCCGGACCGGCTCGTGGTGGTCGGGCAGCGAGGCCTCGGCGGGTTCGACCGCGTCGTGCTCGGGTCCGTCTCGTCCGCCGTGGCGGCGATGGCCCGCGGGTCCGTCGTCATCGTGCCCACCGACCCGATGGCCCAGGTCTCGAAGTCGCCGTGCGACGGCGTCGGCCCGGTCTGGCGCGTCGTCGCCGCCGTCGACACCGACGACCAGGCCGACCGCGTCCTCGAGCAGGCCTTCGCGGAGGCCGAGGACGCCGCCGCACCGCTGCTCGTGGTGCACGCGGTGCACCCAGACTTCATCGCGGGCCCGTACGCCATGGTCACCGCGATGTCGCAGGAGTACCGCGACGAGGCACGGGAGCACCTGGACCGGATCATGGCCCGCTGGACGGAGAAGTTCCCCCGCGTCGAGGTCACCACGGAAGTCGTCACCGGTGTCATCACCGACGTGCTGCGCGAGCGGCTCAGCCGTCACGACGTCGTCGTGGTCGGCGGCCGCAAGCACTCGGCGCTCGTAGGGCGGGTGCTGGGCTCGGTGCCCGACAAGCTGGTCCGGCACGCGACGTGCCCGGTGATGATCGCCCACGAACCGCGCTGAACCCGTGTGCCGCCCCGCCCGGTCGTCGACCTCCCCCGTCGACGGCCGGGCGGGATGCTGTCCCGGCACGGTCAGGAGTGGTGGGTGGCGGCCTGTCGACCGCCGAGCGAACCGTCGGCGAGGTACCAGGCCAGCTCGGCGCCGTCCCACGGGCCGCCGTCGTCCGCGCGTGGTGTCGGGTCCTGTGCTTGGGCCAGCCAGTAGCCGTTCTGGATCTCGGCGTCGATCCGGGTCCCGTCCTCCAGCGTGACGACCACCTGGTCGACGTCGCTGCCGACCTGGCCGTACAACGACTGGATCCCGCCGAACCCGGCACCGAACCCCGTACCGATCCCGTCGGGCGCCGGCGGGCCGTCGGTGCGGGTGCCGGCCGACTGCCCCAGCAGCTCGTACGGCGGGCTGATCTCCTGGACGCACAGGCGGTACGTGCTGTCGGTGGCGTACAGCGTCGTCCCGTACCCGTACACCTGGTCTTCCAGCACAGGTGAGACCCGTTCGCCGGTCTGCCAGTTCCGGATGGAGCGGCACTCCTCGCGGCGTCGCTCGGCTTGTGGGTTCCACTCATCGGCCCCGGGCCAGGCTGCGGTGCGGGACAGCTCGTCGCCGTCCGTCAGCGTCCAGGTGACGGCGGCCACGACGTCGGACGGGTCGGCGATGTCTGCTGCCGGGGCATCGCGCAGCCACCATGCGACCCAGTAGCCGTCGGACACGACACCCTCGACCTCCTGGCCGTCGGCCGTGGTCACTGTCACGCTCTCGACGGTTTCTCCGACTCGGCCCCAGGCGGCGGCCGCGCTGTGCCGGTCGCTGAGCTCCAGCGGTTCGGTGGCCGCCGTGCCCGACTCCGTGACCTCGTCGACAGCCGGTGCCGTGCTGCCCGAGGCGTCACCGACCCGGGTGAAGGTCGTGCGCGAGAGGTCGCCGTCGGGTACGTGGCACAGCGCCGGGTCGCCGTCATCGGGATCGGCGGGGGCGAAGAGGACCAACGCCGTGCCGTCGAGGTCCTCTGACGCGATCAGGCGAGCACCGGCGGCCAGGACGGGTTCTGGCATGCCAGGCACCTGCGTGGTCAGCAGGTCGCGGCACGCGTCGACCATCTCACCGCTCGCCGGGACGGGCTCCGCGGGGCGGAAGAAGAGAGCGACACCGGCCACCAGGACCACTGCGGCCGCCGCTAACGACCAGGCTGCACGGCGGCGACCTCGGCGATGTGACGGCCCTGGGACGACGACGTCCACGGGGACCTGCGCCAGGTGGGTCGACATGTCGCCGGCGTGCGCGGCTGCGGGCTCTCGGCGATCGGTCGCGACGGCAGCGAGCAGCTCGGCGCGGGCCGCGGTGAACCGTTCGGGGTCCGGCGACCCGGTCGGCGCGAGGCGCGAGAGGCGCTCGTCGATGGTGCTGTCGCTCATGCCGACCTCCTCGAGGACGTGGGGGACTGCGCGGCCCGGGTGCTGCCGTCGGGACGGTCGACGGCGGCTGCGAGGCGCCGTCGTGCGCGGTGCAGGCGGACGTGGAGCGCCGCCGTCGTGCACCCGGCGACGTCGGCGGCCTGCGCCGGGGCGAGGCCGTCCCAGGCGACCAGCAGGAGCGCCTCGCGCTCCTTCTCGCTGAGTGCCGCCAACCCGTGCAGCAGGGTCTCGCGCTCGGTCGCCAGCGACTCGGGGGTGCCGGTGACGGCGGGCGCGGCGCGTTCCAGGCGGGTCAGCTCGGTGGCCAGCTCCCGACGGCGGACCTGGGCACGGCGGTCGGCGTGCAGGAGGTTGCGGGCCACGACGAGCAGCCAGGGCAGAGCGTCGGCCGGGACGTCCGGCAGGCGTCGCCAGGCGACGAGGAAGGTCTCGGACAGGAGGTCCTGGGCGGTGTCGGGGTCGCTGTGCCGGAGCGCGTAGGCGTGCAGGCGCACGGCGTGGGCGTCCCACAGCGCGGCCAGCCGGGCTGCTGCGGCGTCGTCCAGGTGGTCCGGGTCGGCGTCGTCGTCGGGATTGCTCACACCACGTAGTGTCCCGGGCCGGGCGCGACTTACGTCAGGCCGCCGAACTGGTTGTCTTTCTCGGGGGTGCAGGGATGGCGGGATCCGGTGCCGTGTGGCGCGCGCTGATCCCGCCTGGCGTGAGAATGACGTCTGGCGGGACTGGAGCGTGCCGAGATGTCATGGATCCCGCCGTCCGGACACCTGCGAACGAGACACCTGCGATCCCAGCCACTGCCGGCCGCGCCGGGCTCGGGCCGGGCGTCCCGAACGCGGCGGTCCTGTCGCACCGGACGGCGACCCGGACACCCCTGCCGTTCAGCCGTCGTGCAGGATCCGCTGGAACAGCACGTGGTCCTGCCAACGTCCGGCGATGCGCAGGTAGCGCGGCGCGAACCCGATCCGCTCGAACCCCGTGCGCACCAGGACCGCCTGCGACGGCGCGTTGTGCGCCAGCGTCGCGGCCTGCACACGATGCAGCCCCAGCGCGTCCCGGGCGTGCTCGAGCGTCGCCTCGACGGCCGCGGTCATCACACCGCGCCCGGTCACCGAGCCGGCGAGCCAATAGCCCAGGTGCGCGTTGCAGAACGCGCCGCCGACGACGTCGCTCAGCGTCACCCGCCCGACGACCCGGCCCGCGTGCTCGAGGACGAACGGCGCGCACCGGCCGGCGTCGTGCTCCCGCAGCGTGGTGCGCACCGCGTCCGCCTGACCGTCCGCCGTGAAGAAGTTCTCCGGCCGGGTCGGTTCCCAGGGCTCGAGCCGTGCCCGGTCGCGGGTGTAGGCCGCCGCCAGCGCCGGGCCGTCGTCGGCGCGCAGGAGACGCAGCACGACGCCGGCGGGCAGCGGGACCGGGCTCCCGCCGTCGGGCACCCTCAGCCCTCCTCCGAGCGCAGACGCGGCTCGGTGCGCAGCTCGGGGTTCACCCCGGCCTTGTCGGCGTAGAACTCCCGGATGCGGTCCATGTCCGCGCGGACGTCGCCGGACAGGAGCATCGTCGGACCCAGGCCGGTGGTCATCGTGGTGCTGTCGACGTAGCCGAGCGTGACCGGCAGGTCGGCCTCGCGGGCGATGCGGTAGAAACCGGACTTCCAGCCGTCACCCGAACGGGTGCCCTCCGGCGTGACCACCAGATGGAAGACCTCGCCGGCAGCCACGTGCTCCAGCACCTCCGCGACCACGCGCGACGGGTCGCGGCGGTCCACCGGGATACCGCCCAGCGCGCGCATGACCGGACCCTTCCAGCCCGTGAACAGGGTGTGCTTGCCCAGCCAGCGCACGTCGAGGCCCAGCCGCCACGCGATGGCCAGCATGAAGACGAAGTCCCAGTTGGAGGTGTGCGGGGCGCCGATCAGCAGACCGGCCTGCTGCGGTGCCGGCTCGGACTGCAGCCGCCAGCGGCTCAGCCGCCAGTACAGGCGCGCGATGCCGCGGCGGATCGAGGAGAGCATCGTCCGATCCTACGGCGCGGACCCCGCGTCCGGTTCCGGCGGGACGACGGCGGGCCTCGGCTCCGCGCCGAGCGCCCGGAAGCGCTCGACGATCTTGATGACGATCGCCACCACCGGCGTCGACAGCGCGGCCCCGAGCAGGCCGAACAGGGCACCGCCCGCGATCGTCGACCCGAGGATCACGATGGGGTGCAGCTTCAGCGCACCCTGCGTCATGAAGGTCTGGATGACGGTCTGCACCGCGTTCTGCGCGACGAGGATGACCACCAGCATCACCACAGCGTCGAACAGACCGCCCGACCCCAGGGCGATCAGCACCGCGAACGCCCCCGAGAAGATGGCCCCGAGGAACGGCACGTAGGAGGTGATGAACGTGACGACCGCGATCGTGAAGGCCAGCGGCAGGTCCAGCAGCCAGGCGGCCGTCCCCACCAGGACCGACACCACCACCGAGGACGCCGTCAGGGCGAGGAAGTACTGCCGCATCGCCCACGTGCCGTCGTCGATGATGCCGGCCCCCACCTGCGCGTCGACGCCGATGTTGCGGGACGTCCACCGCATCAGCAGGTCCCAGTCGGCCAGGATGAAGTAGAGCAGGAACACGCCCACGAACGTGCCCATGACCAGGGCCGCGGTCCCCGAGAAGACGTTGCCGAGCTGCGCCGTGAAACCGGAGAGCAGCGCCGTGCCCCACTCCGGCAGCCCCTCCGTGGTGTCGGTGAGGGTGGGCAGGTCGACCCCCAGGTCCTGCGCCCAGCCCTGGACGGCCTCGAAGCCCTCGGCGAGCTGGGAGCCGATCTCCGCGGCCTGCTGGACCACGCCCCGGACCGCCAGGCCGATCGCGCCGACGGCGACGCCGAGCAGCCCGGCCAGCACGATGATCGCGGCGAGCCAGCGCGGCATCCAGCGGGCGAGCAGGGCGCACAGCGGGGCGAAGAGCGCGCCGACGACGAGGGCGACGAGCAGCGGGATGAAGAGCCCGGAGATCGCTCCGGTGAGCAGGTAGACCGCCACGGACGCGAGCGCGATGCCGACCAGGGCCCACGCCTTGCGTCCCCAGCGCAGGAGCGTCGAACCGCGGGCGGAGGTGGCGGGGGCGTCCATGGGCCGAACCTATCGCCGGGCGCGCCCGATCCGCCGTCGTCCTCGCCGTGCGGCCCCAGGGTCGTGCGGTGCCCTCAGAGCTTGCGCAGCTGGTGGAACATCGGGCAGTCGAACGGGTCGCGGGCCTGCAGGCCGACGCGGTTGAGGTAGCGCACCACGATGCCGTACGAGGCGATCAGGCTGGTCTCCGTGTACGGGATGCCGAGGTGGGCGCAGTGCTCGCGCACGATCTCGCGGGCGCGGTGCAGGTGCGGCCGCGGCATGGACGGGAACAGGTGGTGCTCGATCTGGTAGTTGAGACCGCCCATGAGGATGCTCATGAACCACCCGCCGCGGATGTTGCGTGAGGTGAGCACCTGCTTCGACAGGAAGTCGAGCTTGCTGTCCGCCGGGACGAGCTTCATGCCCTTGTGGTTCGGGGCGAACGACGCACCCATGTAGACGCCGAACACCGCCATCTGCACGCCGACGAACGCGAAGGCGATGCCCAGGGGCAGCACCCAGAACACCGCCGTCAGGTAGAGCGACAGGCGCAGGCCGATGACGACCAACTCCTGGACCCGTGCGCGCAACGTGTCGGGCGACCCGGTGAACAACGACCGGATCGACGTGACGTGCAGGTTCAGGCCCTCGAGGGTGAGCAGCGGGAAGAACAGCCACCCCTGGTAGCGGTGGACGAGCCTCAGGAACCCTTTCTGCTCACGGGCCTGGTCCTCGGTGAACGCGATGGTGTCCATCGCGATGTCCGGGTCCTTGCCGACCTTGTTCGGGTTGGCGTGGTGGCGCGTGTGCTTGGTCATCCACCACGAGTAGCTGATCCCGGCGACGCCGTTGGCGAGGATCCGGCCCACCCGGTCGTTGACGGGACCGGAGGCGAACACCTGCTTGTGCGCCGCCTCGTGCGCCACGAACGAGAACTGGGTCAGCACGAGGCCGAGCGCTCCGGCCATGAGGAGCTGGAACCAGGAGTCGCCCAGCAGCACGAACCCGGTGACGATCCCGCCGAGCGCCGCGGTGAGCACCCCGAGCGTCCACAGATAGTAGCGGGGGGTCTTGCGGAGCAGCCCCGCGTCCCGCACCGTGCGGGACAGGGCGGAGTAGGTGCTGGTGACAGGGTTGACTGCGCGCAGTGCGGCGGAGGTCATGGACGTCCTCGTCGTCGGGGGTGTCGACTTCTCAGCCGCGGTCGTGGGGTGATGCTCGAGATGCAGATGGCCCTCACCGTACGGGGTCGGCGCCCACCGGGGAGCAGACTCCGCGTGAAGGGAATGTGCACGTGTGTCCGGCGTCGGGCCGTGGCAGTGTTCAGGCATGACGTCCGACGACGGCACCACCGGTACGCCCCGGCCCTCCGTACGGCAGCTGCGCCTCGTGGTGCAGACCGACGACTTCGAGGAAGCGCTTGCCTTCTACCGCGACGTGCTCGGGATGAGCACCCGCGAGGCCTACCACGGTGACGGTGGCGCCGAGGTCACGATCCTCGACGCCGGGGTGGCCACCCTCGAGCTGTCCAACGCCGCACAGGTGCGGATGATTGACGACGTCGAGGCCGAGGGTCGGCCCAGCGCTCGGCTGCGGGTCGCTCTCGAGGTGGACGACGCGGAGCGCGCGACGGCCGAGGCCGTGCAGGGCGGGGCGGAGCTGGTCGCGTCGCCGCGCGAGACGCCGTGGCGGTCGATGAACTCGCGGCTGGAGGCGCCCGCCGGGCTGCAGGTGACGCTCTTCCAGGAGCTCGACTGAGGCCGAGCCGCTGCGCAGCGTGCCAGGATCGGCCCATGGGAACTGACACGCAGTGGGGCGACGTCGACTCCTATCTCGTCGCCGAGACCGTCCACGAGGACGACGCGCTGGTCGCCGCCCGCGCATCGGCCCGCGAGCACGGACTGCCGCCGATCGAGGTCGCGCCCAACCAGGGCGCCTTCCTGTCCCTGCTGGCCCGGATGTGCGGTGCCCGCCGCGTGCTGGAGGTCGGCACGCTCGCCGGGTACAGCTCGATCTGGCTGGCCCGTGCCGTCGGTCCGCAGGGGCGGGTGACGACCGTCGAGCGTGATCCCCGGCACGCCAAGGTGGCACGTGAGAACCACGACCGTGCCGGCGTGTCCGAGCGTGTCGACGTCGAGGTCGGCCCGGCGCTGGACGTCCTCGCGCGCCTCGTCGACGACGGCGCGGCACCGTACGACCTGGTCTTCATCGACGCCGACAAGGCGAACATGCCCGCCTACCTCGACCTCGCGATGCGCCTGGTCCGGTCCGGCAGCGTGATCGTCGGCGACAACGTCGTCCGCCGGGGCGCCGTCGTCGACCCCGACAGCCCCGACGCCGACGTGCAGGGCGTGCGCGCCTTCCTGCACGCGCTCGGCAGCGACCCGCGGCTCGAGGCCACCGCCCTGCAGACCGTGGGCTCCAAGGGCTGGGACGGGTTCGCCGTCGCGCGGGTGCGGTAGAGGACGGCGTCGGGGTGCGCGCGATGTGACGCATCGGACAGGCCTGATTGCTCGAGCCGGGCACCACGGTGGTCACGGCGTGCGGCTCCGGGGAGGGACACTGGAGGAAGCACCCGCTGCCGAGACGAGGAGTCCGAAGTGCCCCAGGGAACAGTCCGATGGTTCGACACCGACCGAGGGTTCGGTTTCATCGACCTCGGCAACGACGGCGAGGACCTGTTCGTGCACGCGTCCGAGATCGTCGGCGCCGGTGACGGGCCGAAGCAGCTCCGCGAGGGGCAGGCCGTCGAGTTCGAGGTGGGCGAGGGCGACCGCGGTCCCCAGGCGCGCCACGTCCGCGTCACCGGTGACGTCGCCGCCGACGCGCCGCTGGGTGTGCTCGGCACCGTCAACTGGTACGAGCCGGCCAAGGGCTACGGGTTCGTCACGCCCGACGACGGCCGCACCGAGATCTTCGTGCACAGCTCGGCCATCGTCACCGGCGGCGTGATCTCCGAGGGACAGCGGGTGGCCTTCCTCGTCGTCGAGGGGGAGAAGGGTCCGCAGGCGGACCACCTGCTCCCGCTCGCGGCGGAGGCCGCGCGTCCGGCGTCGGACGGCGCGGACGGCACGGTGTCCTTCTACGACGACGCGAAGGGCTTCGGGTTCATCGCTCCCGACGCGGGGGGAGCGGACGTCTTCGTCCACGCCAAGGCGCTCGGCCGGGGGCTGACCGAGCTCGCCGAGGGCGCGCGCGTGACGTACGACGCCGTCGACGGCGACCGGGGGCCGAACGCCCGCAACGTGCAGCTCGTGCGGGGCGCCGGGGGATCGCGCGGCGGTGCCGACCGGGGACGGTCGAACCGTCCGGGCCGGTCCGGTGGCCCCGTGCGTGGGGGCGAGGGCACCGTCGCGCGCTACGACGCGGACCGCGGGTTCGGTTTCATCACGCCCGACGCCGGCGGTGACGACCTGTTCGTGCACGTGTCCGTGGTGCGGGACGCCGAGATCCTGGAGGAGGGTGACCGGGTCCGCTTCAAGGTGCGCCAGAGCGACCGCGGGCCGCAGGCGGACGGCGTCGAGCTGATCTGAGGGGGCGCCGGACCCGTTCCCGGTCACGGTCCGGCGATGCGCCTCAGAGGTTTCAGGAGGGCTCGCAGGCGATCGGTCCACGGTTCCGCCATCCGTCCGGCGCGCAGACGGGCCTCCACCTCGTTCCAGGAGACCCATTCCGCACGGTCGACCTCTACCCCGTCGGGCGTGACGTCGGGAACGCCGTGCACGGGGGCGAGGTACATGTCGAGCAGCGCGGACGCCTCCGTGAACCGACCGACGGGGCGGAGGCTGTCCGTCGGCACCAGCAGGCCTGTCTCCTCGTGCAGCTCGCGGCGGGCTGCGCGGCGGCTCGACTCGCCGGCGAGTGCGCTGCCCCCGGGGAACTCCCACGCGAGGGCGAACTCCTTGGTCGCGGCTCGTCGCGTCAGGAGGACGGACCCGTCCGTCCGCACGACGGCGGTCGCCACGATGAGGTGGAACCGCCCGGCGGGCCAGTCGTTCGCTCCGCGACGGTAGGTCTCGCCCGTGGGGTCGCCGGCCTCGTCGATGACGTCCCACCACTCCGTGTCGACCACGGGGACATCGTGGCATATCGCTGCCGGCGAACGACGGTCACCACCTGCGGGAATATCCGCGGCCGGCGCAAGGTTGAGCCAAGCAGACTCAACTTTGACGCTCTCGATTGGACAGCGATCCGACCGCGACTTAAGTTGAGTGCAGACGACTCAACCCCCGTCAACGAAGGAGCACCGTCATGGCTCGTGCAGTCGGCATCGACCTCGGAACCACGAACTCCGTGGTCACCGTCCTGGAGGGTGGCGAGCCCACCGTCATCGCGAACGCCGAGGGCGCCCGCACCACCCCGTCGGTGGTCGCGTTCTCCAAGACCGGCGAGGTCCTCGTCGGCGAGGTCGCGAAGCGCCAGGCCGTCACCAACGTCGACCGGACTATCTCGTCGGTCAAGCGCCACATGGGCACCGACTGGTCCACCGAGATCGACGACAAGAAGTACACCGCGCAGGAGATCAGCGCCCGCATCCTCGGCAAGCTGAAGCGCGACGCCGAGGAGTACCTGGGCGAGCCCGTCACCGACGCGGTCATCACCGTCCCGGCCTACTTCAACGACGCCGAGCGTCAGGCCACCAAGGACGCCGGTCAGATCGCGGGCCTCAACGTCCAGCGCATCGTCAACGAGCCCACCGCGGCGGCCCTGGCCTACGGCCTCGACAAGGGCAAGGAGGACGAGCTCATCCTCGTCTTCGACCTCGGTGGCGGCACCTTCGACGTCTCCCTGCTCGAGGTCGGCAAGGACGAAGACGACTTCTCCACCATCCAGGTCCGCGCCACCTCCGGCGATAACCGTCTCGGCGGCGACGACTGGGACCAGCGCATCGTCGACCACCTCATCAAGCAGGTGAAGAACAACGAGGGCGTCGACCTGTCCAAGGACAAGATCGCCCTGCAGCGTCTGCGCGAGGCGGCCGAGCAGGCCAAGAAGGAGCTCTCGTCCGCGACGAGCACCAACATCTCGATGCAGTACCTGTCGATGAGC
This sequence comes from Isoptericola chiayiensis, assembly GCF_013149805.1. GTDB lineage: Bacteria > Actinomycetota > Actinomycetes > Actinomycetales > Cellulomonadaceae > Isoptericola > Isoptericola chiayiensis. The sequence goes on along the minus strand of NZ_JABEZT010000005.1, from coordinate 169,408 downwards.
GAGAACGGCCCCGTCCACCTGGACGAGAAGCTGACCCGCGCGCAGTTCCAGCAGATGACGCAGGACCTGATCGACCGCACCAAGGAGCCGTTCCACGCCGTCATCCGTGACGCGGGCGTGTCCGTGTCGGAGATCGACCACGTCGTGCTCGTCGGTGGGTCCACCCGCATGCCGGCCGTGTCCGACGTCGTCAAGGAGCTCACCGGCGGCAAGGACGCCAACAAGGGCGTCAACCCGGACGAGGTCGTCGCCGTCGGCGCGGCCCTGCAGGCCGGTGTCATCGGCGGTGAGCGCAAGGACGTGCTGCTCATCGACGTCACCCCGCTGTCCCTCGGCATCGAGACCAAGGGCGGCGTGATGACCAAGCTCATCGAGCGCAACACGGCCATCCCGACCAAGCGCAGCGAGATCTTCTCCACCGCCGAGGACAACCAGCCCTCCGTGGCGATCCAGGTGTTCCAGGGCGAGCGTGAGTTCACCCGGGACAACAAGCCGCTGGGCACCTTCGAGCTCACCGGCATCGCCCCGGCCCCGCGCGGCGTGCCGCAGATCGAGGTCACCTTCGACATCGACGCGAACGGCATCGTGCACGTGTCCGCCAAGGACCGCGGCACCGGCACCGAGCAGTCGATGAAGATCACCGGCGGCTCCGCCCTCCCGCAGGAGGACATCGACCGCATGGTCAAGGAGGCCGAGGAGCACGCCGAGGAGGACAAGAAGCGTCGCGAGGAGGCCGAGACGCGCAACCAGGCCGAGTCCTTCGCATACGCGATGGACAAGCAGATCGCGGACAACCGCGACAAGCTGCCGGCCGACGTCGTCTCCGAGGTCGAGGCGGACGTCGCCGCGGTGAAGTCCGCCCTCGAGGGCGACGACACCGAGGCCGTCAAGACCGCCTACGAGAAGCTGGGCACCTCCTCGCAGAAGATCGGCGAGGCCCTCTACTCGGCCGAGCAGGCCGCCGGTGGCGACGCCGGTGCCGAGGGCGCCGCGGCGGGCGACGCGCCGTCGTCGGAGAACTCCGACGAGGACGTGGTCGACGCCGAGATCGTGGACGACGAGGACGACAAGAAGGACTCCAAGTGACGTCTGACGAGACGCAGGGCACCCCCGAGCCGGAGAACTCCGGCTCGGGGGACACCCCTTTCCACTTCACGGACAAGCGCAAGGTCGACCCGACCACGGGCCACAAGCGCGAGGTGCCCGACGGCGGTACCCCCGACCCGGACGACGCCGCGGTGGCGCCCGGCGAGGGCGACCCGCTGGAGGCCCTCGACTTCGCCCCCGAGGGCGAGGCCGCCGAGGACTCCGAGGTCATGCAGGCCAAGGCCGAGGCCGCCGAGCACCTCGACGCCCTGCAGCGTGAGCGGGCGAGCTTCACCAACTTCCGCAACCGGGCGCGTCGTGACCAGGAGGCCGCGCGCACCCAGGGCACGCAGGACGTGCTCACGGCGCTGCTGCCGGTGCTGGACGACATCGAGCGGGCCAAGGCCCACGCCGAGCTGTCCGGCCCGATGGCCGCCATCGCGGAGAAGCTCGACGCCTCGCTGACGAAGTTCGGCGTCGAGCGGTTCGGCGCCGTGGGCGAGGAGTTCGACCCCACCGTGCACGAGGCACTCATGCACAACACGGACGCCGAGGCGGAGTCCACCACGGTGAACCTGGTGGTCGAGCCCGGCTACCGCATCGGCGAGAAGGTGGTCCGGGCCGCCCGCGTGGGCGTCGTCGGCCCGGAGTAATGCTCGCCTCTGAGCAACCACCCGCGAGATCGACGTACCCGGATCGAGATCGACGTACCGTCCGTCGATCTGAGTACGGGTACGTCGATCTCGCGGGCACCGCAGAGAAAGGAACGTCGTGACCGGCCAGGACTGGATCGAGAAGGACTTCTACGCCGCGCTCGGCGTTCCCAAGGACGCCGACCAGGCGGCCATCAAGAAGGCGTACCGGAAGCTGGCGCGCCAGTACCACCCGGACCAGAACCCGGGCGACGCCGCGGCCGAGGCCCGGTTCAAGGAGATCGGCGAGGCGTACGCCGTGCTGTCCGACGCCGAGCAGAAGCAGCAGTACGACGCGCTGCGCTCGATGGCGGGCGGCGGCCCGCGGTTCGCCGCCGGCCCTGGCGGTGGCCCGGCCGGGTTCGAGGACATGTTCGGCTCGATGTTCGGCGGGGGCGGCGCACGAGCCGGAGGCCCGGGCGGTCCCCGCGTGCAGTACCAGCAGACCGGCGGGGCCGGGTTCGAGGACATCCTCGGGTCCATGTTCGGCATGGGCGGCGGCCGCCAGGCCGGGTTCGGCGGACCGCAGCGGCAGAAGGGTGCCGACGTCGAGACCAGGGCCACGCTGCCGTTCCGCGCCGCCGTCGAGGGGACGACCGTCGAGCTCACGGTGGACGGGCGCAGCCTCAAGGCGCGGATCCCCGCCGGGGTGCGCGACGGTCAGAAGATCCGCCTCAGCGGCAAGGGCCGGCCCGGCATGAACGGCGGCCCCGCGGGCGACCTGCTGATCGCCGTGCACGTGGAGGACCACCCGGTGTTCACCATGGACGGCGACAACCTGCGCATGACGCTGCCCGTCACGTTCGCCGAGGCCACCCTCGGCACGACGGTCGAGGTGCCGACCCTGTCCGGCGAGACGGTGCGGCTGAAGGTGCCCGCCGGCACGCCGTCGGGCCGTGCGCTGCGCGTCAAGGGTCGCGGCGTCGCCACGAAGAAGCGCACCGGCGACCTGCTGGTCACGATCCAGGTCGTGGTGCCGCAGAAGCTGAGCCGCGCGGCGAAGAAGGCGCTCGAGGAGTTCGCCGCCCAGGCGGACGGCGAGGACGTGCGTGCCGACCTGGCCACGCGCGCCGCGCAGTAGGACGCCGTCCGCCCAGTAGCCTCGGGGCGAGGAGGTCGAGATGGTCACCGACGACGCACCCGTGCTGACGGTCTCGCAGGCCGCGCAGCTCGCCGGCATGCACCCGCAGACGTTGCGCCAGTACGACCGGCTGGGGCTGGTCACGCCCCGTCGTACCCGCGGCCGCGGTCGGCGCTACTCGCGGCACGACGTCGCGCGGCTGCTCGAAGTGCAGCGCCTCGCGCAGGACGAGGGCATCAACCTGGCGGGGATCAAGCGCATCCTGGACCTGGAGCAGCACGTCGCCGTGCTCGAGGACCGGTTGGCGCGGCTCGCGCACCTCGTCGCGGAGCGCGAGGAGGCCGACGGTCGCGTGTTCGCCGCGGGGTCCGGCGGGGACGTCGTGGCGATGCCGCTGGGCCGCCGGGTCCGGCGCTCCGAGCTGCGGCTCGAGGTCGAGACGCGGCGCGAACGCGGTGGGGCGATGGTGCTGTGGCGCCCGAGCCCGCCCCGTCGTTGACCCCGTCACCCGGCTCGGCCACGTTCCCCACAATAACGAAATGACTCCCTTTCGTATTGGAAGAATGATGCGGTAAGGCTTTCCTAAGAGGAATAAGTCAGCACATCCTTCCTGGGCAAGAATGCCATTCGCGTCCTATCATCGGTATATCGAGATGCCGATCACGAGGAGCGAACCATGACGTCAGTGCTGGAGATGCCCGAGGTCACCGAGTGCTCGGTGACGGGCTGCGGATACAACCACGACCACGACTGCCACGCCGGGGCCGTCACGATCGGCGGCGTCCCCGGTGACGCCGAGTGCGCCACCTTCATCCCGCTGGGCACCAAGGGCGGGCTCGACAAGGTCGTCGCCCACGTCGGGGCCTGCCAGCGCATGGACTGCGTGCACAACCAGGACCTGGAGTGCACCGCGACGGCGATCCGTGTCGGTGCCGGCCCCCAGGACGACGCGCACGCCGACTGCCTCACGTTCAGCGAGGGCTGAGCCCGCGCGTCGAGATACAGCACGAGGGCGGTGCCGGTCCGAGGGGACCGGCACCGCCCTCGTGCTGTGTCTCGGGGGAATAGCGCGGTTTCTAGCGCTGCAGGTGCTGCAACAGGTCCAGCGCGGCGTCGTGCGTGACCGGGAGCTGTTCCAGCCAGACCCGGACCGGCCGCCGCATCGTGTCCGCGACCCCGAGGACCTGCGCGTTGCGCTCCACGATGCGTCGCACCGTCTGCGACAGGCGTGCCAGCTCGGGCGTCCGCTCGCACAGCACGGTGAAGACGCCGTCGGCCAGCGCCGCCATCGGGTGCCCGTCGCCGAACACCTGGTCGAGCGTGCGGCCCACGGAGGCGGAGCGGGCCATGCGCTGCCACGCGTCGAGCTCGTCGACGGCGACGTCGATGACCACCAGGCAGTGGCTCTCCGGGACGGGCGTGCCAGCCCGGGCCGCGCGGCCGTAGGTCTCGCGCAGCCGCTCGCCGAGGTAGTCGGCCGTGGGAAGGCCCGTGGCGGGATCGCGGACCCCGTTGAGCGCGGGTTGGCGCTCGCGTCCGTGGACCCAGCCCAGGGCGATGCTGCGGATGACCGCGGCGTCCACCGGGTGCCCGACGGCCCGGTAGAGGCAGACGACGTCCTCGAGCGTCTCGTCCAGGCTGATGCCGGCGCTGCTGCGCGCGCACCCGAGGCGGTGCGCGGGAGCCTCCGGCGACCGTCCTTCCACCAGGGCCTCGACGACGGCGTCGACGGCCGGGTGGTACCAGTCACCGGGGCGCAACCATGCCTCGGAGAGGCTGGCGCTGCGCCAGCGCTCGCGCGTGACGGCGCCGTGCGCGCCGTCTGTGGGCAGAATCATGCTGATGGGACCCCCATAGATGTCCATCATGACGCAGGAAGCGTGTTCCGTAGCGGGTGAAACCCCTTCCGCCGATTTTCACCCCCCGGCGGGCGGCTGTCGACCGGGGTGCGCAGTAGAGTGGCGGGGTCCCGTGCCCGGCCGGCGTGGGACCCGTGGACAGTGCGAATCGGGGCCTTTCGTGACCGACGTCTTCATCGGATCCGGCGGAACAGCTCCCAGCGACGGCGAGCTGATCCTTGAGGTGCGTGGAGGCAGCCTCGAGGCCTACGGCGCGCTGTACGAGCGGCACGCCGCGGCCGCCCGCAGCCTGGCGCGGCAGTACGTCCGCTCCGACTCGGACGCCGACGACATCGTCTCGGACGCCTTCCAGCGCGTGCTCGGCACCCTGCAGCAGGGCAACGGCCCCGACACCCACTTCCGTGCCTACCTGTTCACCGTCGTGCGCCGGTTGGCCGCGGACCTGGCCAAGGGCGCCAGGCGCACCCGTCCCACCGACGACGACGGCACGTTCGAGAGCGCGCTCGGCCCCTCGGCGTCGCCGGAGGACCCGGCGCTCGCCGGGTTCGAGAACAGCGTCGTCGCCCGCGCCTACGACGCGCTGCCCGAGCGGTGGCAGGCCGTGCTCTGGTACACCGAGGTCGAGGGGATGCCACCCGCGGAGGTGGCGCCGATCCTGGGCCTGACGCCGAACGGCGTCTCCGCACTGGCCTACCGTGCCCGTGAGGGGCTGCGGGTCGGCTACCTCCAGGAGCACCTGACCACCGAGCCCGCCGACTCGTGCCGCACGGTCAACCCGCTGCTGGGCGGGTACGTGCGCGGCAGCCTCTCGCGGCGGGAGGTCGCCAAGGTCGACCGCCACCTCGAGCAGTGCGGCGACTGCCGCACCCTGGTGCTCGAGCTCGGCGACGTCGCGCACGGCATGCGTGCCGTCGTCGCGCCCCTCGTGGTCGGCATCGCCGGGCTCGCGCTGCTCGGGTCGCTTCCCGTCGGGGTGCTCTCCGGCGGCGCGGCCGCGGGGGCCGCCGCAGGTGCCGGGGGTGCCGCCGGAGGCGCCGCGGGCGTGGGGACCGCGGCCGGTACCGGTACCGGTACCGGCGCCGCTGCCGGCGCGGGCACGGGCGTCGGGGCGTCCACCGCCGGTGCGTCCACGGCCGGCGCTGCGGCCGGTTCCGGGGCCACCGCGGGTGCCGGTGCGACCGCAGGGGCTGGTGCGACGGCGGGTGCCGGTGCGACCGCGGGTGCGGGTGCCGGCGCTGCCGGGGCCGGCACGGCGGCGACGACCGCCGGCGCGGGTGCCGCCGGGGCCGGTGCGGGAGCCGCGACGACGGCCGCCACCGCGACGACGGCCGCCACCGCGACGACGGCGGCCACGGCCACGACGGCCACCGCGGCCACCACCGCGACCACCGCCGCCGTCGCGACCGGTGCCGCCGGGGTCACGGGAGCGACGGTCGCCGCGTCCACGGGCGCCGTGGCCGTCGCCACGGTCGGCGTGGTCTCCGTGCTGGGATCGCTCGACGCCGGCGACAGCACGCTCCCCGAGGACCCGCCGCCCGTGGCCATCGCGTCCCCCTGGCCGACGGAGGACGAGGAGCAGCAGGTCGACGCGACGCCTGCCGAGCCGACGCCCGAGCCGAGCGAGGACCCGACCGACCCGGCCAACGTGCCGCCCCTCGTCGACCCCGACATCGACGAGATCGTGCTGCCGGACCCGGCGGCGGTCGCGGTGACGGTCGCCGACGACGTGCTCGCGCCCCGCACGACGGAGCGCCTGAGCTTCGCGGTCACGAACACCGGGGGTTCGGTCGCCGAGCAGACCACTGTGACGTTGGCGCTCCCTGCCGGGATGGGGCTGGTGGAGGGGTCCGCCGCCGTCGGCGCCGCGAACCTGCCGCAGCCGTTGGACGTGAGCTCGCTGCCGTGCACGGCGACCTCGCAGCCGCAACAGGTCCAGTGCTCCGTCGGCACCCTGGAGCCGGGCGCGTCGCGCACCCTGAGCGTCCCGGTGAGCGTGCGCGACGGCGGCACCTACTCCGTGAGCGCGCAGGTGTGGGCCGACGGGCTCGAGCCCCGTCGGATCGAGCTCGACCCCATGCAGGTCGCCTACTTCGGTGCCGAGCTGCGGGCTCGCAGCGAGGACACGGTGAAGGCGGGCAACCCCGGGCAGGCGAGCGTGCCGTTCACGGTCGCGAACACCGGCGACCGGACGGCGGGCGCCGGGTGGCAGGTCGAGGTGTCGGTCCCGGCCGGGCTCGAGCCGCGGTCCGTGAGCGGGGACCTGGACTGCGCGCGCGCGGACGAGCGCCGGACCTGGACGTGCCAGGGCGGTGACCTCGCTCCCGGAGCCCAGGTGAGCGGTGCGCTCTCCGTGGTCGCGGACGGGACGACCGAGGCGGGTGCCTACGACGTCGGCGTGCGTCCGGTCCTCGGCGGCGACGGCGCCACGGTGCGCACGGCGACCTCCGTCGACGTCCCGCGGGGGTGGCAGGGCGCATTCTCCGGCGTCGGCGGCATCGAGGCGTCCTGCGCCGTCGTCGGCGGCTTCGACGACGCCGACGCCGTGGTCGCCGGGACCTACACCAACCGCACCGAGCGCACCGTCGTCGTCGCCCTGACGGCGGCCGGGGCCGACCCGGTGGGCTCCCGGTCGCTCGCCCCCGGGGAGTCCACGCGACTCGTCGTCCACGACGGCCTGCGCGTGCCGTCGGGCGAGGCCACGTGGACGCTGTCGACCACGGTCGCCGGCTCGACCTACTCGCGGACCGTCACCGGCGGCGCGCACGGTGCCGCCGAGTGCTACGACCCCGCCTGGGGCGTGCGCACCTCGGCGCAGGTCGTCAACGACGGCTCGCGCGTGCGGGTGGACGGTACCGTCACCAACGTCTCCGACGAGCCCATGCAGGCGGGCATGTCCGGTGCCGGAGGCCAGGCGGACCGTGTCCGCCTCGACGTGGGGCAGACCGCCACGCTCAGCATCCTCACCGACAAGGCGTCGGTCGCGTCGGGCGACGTCCGGTTCGACCTGTACCGCTGGGTGAGCGACCGGGACGGCGACCAGCCCGCGAACGGCATCGTCCCCGTCACCGCGCCGACGGCCTCCTACCCGGCCGCGACCATCGCCCCGGCAGCCGGCGCGGCCGAGCGCGTCGGGGAGTGCACCTACGACGCCGGTACGGAGACGTCCACCCAGAAGTACTCCGTGCTGCTGGACAACAGCGCGTCCACGCTGCCGTCCCGCTACGAGGTCGTGGTCGGGGACCAGGTCCGCGAGCTCCGGCTCGCCGGCGGGGAGTCGACCACGGTGCGGTTCGACGTCCCGTGGGGGACGCGCAGCGGCACCGTGTCGGCCGACGGGCGCGAGCTGGCCACCCTCGACGTCCGGTTCGAGTCGTGCGCCACACCGCTGACCTGGCCGCAGGCGGCGACCGTGACGGCGGACGCCCGGTGCGATGCCGGGACCGCCGAGGTCGTGGTCGACGTGCGCAACGAGGGGGGCCGTTCCTGGGAGGCGACCCTCCTGCACGGCGGGAGCGTCGCCGGGTCCCGCGCGCTGGGCGGCGACGCGTCGGCGCGGTTCGTGGTCGGCGCAGGCTCCATGAAGGCTCCGGACGGTTCGGCGACGGTCCGGCTGGTGCGGAGCATCGAGGGGACCCCGCAGACCGTCGAGCAGACCGTCTCCTACGAGGGCGTGCGGTGCGTCGTCCGCGACCCGGTCTCCGCGCTCGACACGGGGGAGATCCGTGTGGACGAGAACGGCGACTGGGTGACCTCCTGGCGTGAGGTCGCGGTCGAGCTCGACAACTCCGGGTCGAACGTGCCGGTCGACTTCCGGGTGGTCGGACCGAACGGTCTCGACGCGGCCTTCACGGTCCCGGCCGGCGAGACCCGCGCCACGGACCCGGCGCGCGTCGACGGTCGCCGCGGCGGCACCTGGACGGTCACGGCCGGGGATCGGTCGCGGGAGCTCACCGTCGAGACGTTCACGGGTGCCGAGGCCGGCTGGTGCGCCGAACGGATCGCCTGGGGCACCACCTACGGCGAGGGTGACGTGCGCTCGTGGAACGGCACGGCGTACCGCTACCTGGGCTGGGACGAGTCGGCACCGGGCTACGCGTCGTGGCACCGACTGCGGTCGCAGAAGTGGAGCGACGATGACGACGCCCCCTGGTACACGTCCGGGAGGTGGCGCGGCGTCTGGATGGGCCAGTGGCAGCAGTGGGAGAAGGTCGGGACCTGCGAGTACCGCTGAGCGGGCGAGTACCGGTGAACCGGTGAGCCGGGCCGGTCAGACGACGCCGTAGAGGCGGTCGCCCGCGTCGCCCAGCCCGGGCACGATGTACTTCTTGTCGTTGAGCCGTTCGTCCACGGCGGCGACGACGATCTGCACGTCCGCCCGGTCGCCGACGGCCTCCTGGACCACCTGCACGCCCTCGGGTGCCGCGAGCAGGCACACCGCGGTCACGTCCTCGGCCCCACGCTCCAGCGCGTAGTCGATGGCCGCCACCAGCGTGCCGCCGGTGGCGAGCATCGGGTCGAGCAGGAACACCTGGCGCCCGGTCAGGTCGTCGGGGAGCCGGTTGGCGTAGGTGACGGCCTCGAAGGTCTTCTCGTCACGCTGCAGCCCGAGGAACCCGACCTCCGCGGTCGGCAGCAGACGGGTCATGCCGTCGAGCATGCCGAGGCCTGCGCGCAGGATCGGGATCACGATGGGGCTCGGCTTGCTGATGGCCACCCCCGTGGTGGTGGTGACCGGGGTGGTCACCTCCTTGGGCTCGGTGCGCACGTGCCGGGTGGCCTCGTAGGCGAGCAGGGTGACCAGCTCGTCGACCAGCAGCCGGAAGATGGGCGACGGCGTGGACTCGTCGCGCAGGACGGAGAGCTTGTGGGCCACCAGCGGGTGGTCGGCGACGTGCAGGCGCATGGCATCACCGTACCGGCCGGGGTGGGCCGGGGCTGCACGACGACGGGGCCCGACCGGTCGATGCCGGTCGGGCCCCGTGCGACGTGGCGCTGGTCAGGTGCTGGTCACTCCTGACGCAGGCGGCGCCGCACCACGAACAACGTCACACCCGCGGCCACCAGCAGCGCGGCGACGGCCGCCACGATGCCGACGGTGGCACCCGTCTGCGGGAGCTCCTCGGCGCCCGCGTCGGCGACCGGCTCGGCGTCGACGATCGGGTCGACCCCGCCCGTGCCGGCGTCGGGGAGCTCGGGGTTGGCGCACTCGCTGGAGGCCGGCGGGTAGTCCACCACGGTCGAGTAGTCGGGGTTGACCTCGAAGCGCACCTGCACGCCGTCGCGGGTCCAGGCGTAGTTGCCGTCCGTCTCGACGTAGCTGCCGTCGTCGAGTCGCTCCCAGCCGGGCCACTGCAGGGGTTCCTGCGCGGAGGCGCCCGGCCACAGCAGGCTGCCGGCCAGCGGCTGGTCGGTGACGGTGTAGTCGTCGCCGTCCGGGTTGAGGAACGTGACCGTCAGCGGGGTGTCGCCGTCGGCCTCGACGCCCTGGGGCAGGCTGACCTCGTAGGCGAGGTACGGGACCTCGGACTCGCAGACGGCGGTGATGTCACCGGGCACCAGCGCGCACGGCTCGTCGGTGAACGTGGACTCGTCCACGGCGAACAGCGCGGTGGTCTCGTCGACGGCGGTGTAGCCCGCGGGCAGGTCGCCGAACGTCGTCGACTCGGCGGCGTGGGCGAGGATGCCCCCGTCGGTGGAGGTGTAGGTGACCTCCTCGGTGTCCTCGGGGACGGACAGGTCGTCGTTCTCGACGCCGCACAGGTCGGTCACCTGCGGGGCCTCCGGCGTGACGACGGTCGGCTCGGGCTGCGGCTCCTGCTCGGGCTCGGGCTCGCAGGCCTCGCGGGTGAACGTGTGGGACCAGGTGGTGACGGCGTCCGGGGCGGGCTCGACACCCTCGGTCAGCTCGGCCGTGACCGTCACCTCGGTGCGCGCCTCGTTCCACGTCGCGTGGTAGCGGACGTCCTCCGAGTCCGGGGGCAGCGTCACGGCGTTGTCGGCCTCGCAGCTCTCGACGAACGCCGGCTCGTCGGGCGTCACCTGCCGCGCCGGCTCCTCGGAGCACTCCGCGAGGTAGTTGCTGAGGTCGTCGTGGCGGTAGGCGCGCAGGTCCCGGAAGTAGGGGCCGCCGTTCTCGAACTCGATGTGCTGGTAGTCGGCCCAGTCGAAGCCGTCGTGGATGCCCACGATGTCCTGCTGGACGCCCCAGGACCCCTCGCAGACGTCGGCCGGCAGCGTGGTCTCGTCGAACAGCTCGCCCGGGTACTCCTCGGGCAGGGTCTCCCAGAACTCGCCGCCGTCACGCGTCGCGATGAGCGTCTGGAAGCCGGAGTTCTCCCAGGCGGCGGGCCGCTCCGGGTCGATCTTGGGGTAGACGTAGAACGCGGTCCCGATCTCCGGCGCGCTGCTCTCGCACGCATCGGAGTCGCCGGTCCGGTCCCAGTCGTGGTGGTCCCCGTCGTGCGCGTCGACCTCGACGTCCCAGGTCTGCTCGCGCGAGGGGTCGAGGTCGAACGACTCGTCGTACGAGCTGTGGAACGTGTCCCGGTCGACGACCTGGCCGTCGACGCGCACGGTCACGGTCGCGCCCTGGTAGGCCTGGAGGTCGACGGTCAGGGAGTCGCAGGTGGCCTCGGCCTCCGGCGTGTGCGCGGTGGCGGGCGCCGCGGTGGCGACGAGGAGGCCGCCGAGTGCGAGCGTCGAGGTGGCGATGCTCGCCAGGATCCTTCTCACGGTGGGGGATATCCCTTCCAGCAGAGGGTCAGGCACGACGAAGTGCGTGACACGGGCAACGGGAACAGAAGCCATCTCACCACTATGTCGCCGAAAAGTGAAGGAGAACGGGATATCAGATGAATCGGACATCAGTGTCCGCGTCCGCGGGCTCCGCTCGCCTTCTATACGCTGGCCACGGACGGGCGAGAGGGGGTCGACGTGGGCGACAGAGGGCTGGCGCTGCCCTGGGCCGACGGCGCGTTCCCCCCGGCGACGCTCAGCGAGCGCCGGGCCGTGTGGGGCCACCTCATGGGACTCGCCCTGCACGAGGCGACCCACGCCCTGGCGAGCGACGACGTCCCCGTCGGTGCCGCCGTCGTCTCCCCGGACGGCCGCCTGCTCGGGCTGGGGCACAACCGGCGCGAGGAGACCGGCGACCCGACGGCGCACGCCGAGGTTCTCGCGCTGCGCCAGGCGGCCGCGAGCTGGGGGGAGTGGCGGCTGACGGGCTGCACGCTCGTGGTCACGCTCGAACCCTGCGTGATGTGCGCGGGGGCGCTCGTGGCGGCCCGGGTCGGACGCCTGGTCCTCGGCGCCTGGGACCCCAAGGCGGGGGCGACGGGCTCCGTGTGGGACATGGTCCGTGACCAGCGCGCACTGCACGAGGTCGAGGTGATCGCCGGGGTGCGGGCCGACGAGTGCGCCGCCGTGCTCCAGGAGTTCTTCGCCGCCCGCCGCTGACGGTCGGGACAGCCCTACCGTGAGGACGTGGGTCCGCCGCATTCCGCGCGGACCGGCCGCTGCCTAGTGTCGAGGTCATGACCAGCACCCGCTCCGTGCCGCGCGAGACCGCGCCGGCCGTCACGAGCCTCCCAGGACTCCTGCGTGCACCGTGGGCCGGCGCCACCTGGCGCGGACTCGCCCAGCTCGCCCTGGGCTACCTGTGGCTCGTCACCGTCGGCCTGGTCGTCTTCGACCTGGTCCTCGTGGCGGCGTCCCTCGTGCCCGCCCTCGGGCTCGGCCTCCTCGTGCTGCCGGCCACCCTGTGGCTCGCCCGCTGGTTCGCCGCCGCGGAGCGTGCCCGCCTGGCCGCGCAGACCGGCATCGCGATCCAGGACCCGGGCCGCCGCCGGCCCGCCCGGCCCGGCTGGTGGGGCCGGACGACGGCGGAGCTCACCGACCGGCGCGGCTGGCTCGCCACCGCGTACGCCGTCGCCGGGCTGGTCGTCGTCACCACGTTCCTCTCGCTCGCCGTGGTCGCGGCCGGCAGCGCCGTCGCCGCCGTGATCCTCGGCGTGCACTCGGTGGTCACCCAGCCCGCGGACCTCTCCTGGCTGCTCGCCGTCCCGGTGGCGGTCGTGCTCGCCTGGCTCGCCGCCGTCCTGGCCCAGGTCGGCACCCTCGTCACGGCATCCCTCGCCCAGGCGATGCTGGGCGTCTCCCCGGCCTCGGCGGCCCGCGCCGCCCAGCACGCCGCCGAGGCCGAGGCCCGCGCCGCCGAGACCGCCGCGACCAGCGCCCGGCAGCGCGCCGTCGAGCTCACCGAGACCCGCGCCGCCGCCCTCGAGGCCGCCGACGCCGAACGCCGCCGCATCGAACGCGACCTGCACGACGGCGCCCAGCAGCGCCTCGTCGCCCTCGGCGTCGCGCTCGGCACGGCCCGCCGCGCCGCCGAGACCGACCCGGCCGCCGCCGTCACCGCCGTCGAGCACGCCCACACCGAGGTCAAGGAGACCCTCGCCGAGCTGCGCGACCTCGTCCGCGGCATCCACCCCGCCGTGCTCGCCGACCGCGGGCTCGACGACGCCCTCTCGGCGCTCGCGGCCCGCAGCCCCGTCCCCGTCCGGGTCGACGCCGGACCCGACCTGGGCCGGGCGGGCTCCGGGGTGCAGGCCGCCGCCTACTTCGTCGTCGCCGAGGCGCTCACCAACGTCGCCCGGCACGCGCGAGCCACCCGCGCCCACGTGCGTGCCGCCGTCGTCCCCGACCCCGAGGGGCCGGCCCGCCTGCTCGTCGAGGTGTCCGACGACGGAGCCGGCGGTGCCGAGGCCCGGCCCGGTTCCGGGCTGGCCGGGCTGCGCGGCCGCGTCGCAGCCCTGGACGGCACCTTCGACCTGACCAGCCCGCCCGGAGCGGGCACCCGCCTGCGAGTGGAGCTGCCGTGCGCATCGTGATCGCCGAGGACTCCGTCCTGCTGCTGGACGGACTGACCCGGCTGCTGCAGACCGAGGGGCACGACGTCGTCGGGCACCGCACGGCCGAGGACATGGTCGCCGCCCTCACGGCGCCCGACGCCAGCCTGCCGGACCTCCTCGTCACCGACGTGCGGATGCCGCCGTCGCACACCGACGAGGGCCTGCGGGCCGCCGTGCACCTGCGCAGCCTCTACCCCGACCTGCCCGTGCTGGTGCTCTCGCAGTACGTGGAGCAGCGCTACGCCGCCGAGCTGTTCGCCCACGGGAGCCGAGCCGTCGGCTACGTGCTCAAGGACCGCGTCGCCGACGTCGAGGAGTTCCTCGACGCCGTCGCCCGGGTCGCCGGCGGCGGCACCGTCCTCGACCCCGAGGTCGTCTCCCAGGTGCTCGCCCGCACCCGCCACGAGCTCGACGACCTCACCCCCCGGGAGCGCGAGGTGCTCGCCCTCATGGCCGAAGGGCTGTCCAACGCCGCGATCGCGGACCGGCTCGTCGTCGGGCCCGCCGCCGTGGAGAAGCACGTCACCAACATCCTCACCAAGCTGGGGCTGCCCGTCGACGCCGACACGCACCGTCGTGTCCTGGCGGTGCTGCGCTGGCTGGACCGGAACGGAGAAGCACGATGAGCCACGACACCTCGCCGGGCACCACCACGCAGGGGGACACCGCCCCGGGCGCCGCATCCCACGGCACCACCGCGCCGCAGCAGGGCCCGCCGCCCGGGGGACCGCCGTCGTCGGCCGGTGACCCGCCGGCACCGGACCCCCGGCGCAGCGGTCTCGGCCGTGCGCTGCTCGGCATCGGCGTCGTCGTCGCCGCGCTGATGGTCGCCTGGGGTGCCCTGCACCTGGTCGACTGGGCGCTCACCGACACCCGCACCACCTCCGAGACGCACTCCGCCGCAGCCGAGGTGGAGCTGGTCGCCGACGGTGACGTGACCGTCCGGTCCGACGACGACGTCACCGACGTGTCCGTCGAGGTGGTGTCCCGGGGCGGGCTGACCGAGCCGCGGTACTCCGTCGACACGGTCGGCGACACCCTGGTCCTCGAGAACACCTGCCCGACCTGGGTGTGGTGGTCGTGGACGTGCGCCGGCGAGCTGCACGCCGTCGTCCCGCCGGACATCGCCGTGACGGTGCGGACCTCGAACGGCGAGGTGCGGGCCGAAGGGCTCGCCGGAGACGTGGACCTCGACTCCTCGAACGGTTCCGTGCTCGCTGCCGACCTCGACGGTGACCTGCGCGCGCACACCCGCAACGGGGACGTCGAGGTCGGTCGGATCGGCGGGTCGTTGGACGTCCGCACGTCGAACGGCGGCGTCCGGGTGACCGACGCCGCCGGGGACGCCGTGGTCGGGACGGACAACGGCGACGTGGAGCTGCGGGACGTCGGCGGCGACGCCGAGGTGCGGACCGCGAACGGGTGGGTCGAGGTGTCCGGCGTGGCCGGCGACGTGCTCGCCGAGACCTCCAACGGCGACGTCACCGTGACCGGCGACGGCGAGCCGGTGGCGCTGACCATCGAGACGTCGAACGGGGAGCGGACCGTCGAGGGGCCGACCGACCCCGCGGCGCCGCGAACGGTGGAGATCCACAGCTCGAACGGGGACGTCACCTACCTGGGCCCCTGAGAGCCCCGGCCTCCGCCCGCCGGTCTGACGGCCGCCGACCGCTGACCTGGGCCGCCGATGGCTACGATGTGTTGCAGTATCCGCGCCGAACTGCAACAAATCCTAGCCATCGGCGCGCTGGCGGTCCGGCGCTCGGGCGCTCGGGCGCACTGGCGCGGTCGGCGCGGGTCAGAGGGCCGGGACCCGGGTCCCGAACACGTCCCGGGCGGCACGGCGGGCCGCGTGCCAGCCGGCCATGCCGTGCACGCCCGGGCCGGGCGGCGTGGACGCCGAGCAGAGGTAGACGTTCCCGGCCTGCCGGTACGGGTTCGCCGCCGCGGTGGGTCGGGCGATCATCCGCCACAGGCTCGTCCGCCCGCCTGCGATGTCCCCGTCGACCAGGTTGAGGTTGTGCCCCACGAGCTCCGAGGCCGGGGTGCACCGGGAGGCGACGACGACGTCCCGCACCCCGGGGGCGAAGCGGTCGAGCTGGTCGAGGACGACGTCGGTGACGTCCCGCGTCGAGCCGGCGGGCACGTGCGCGTAGGCCCACACGGGTCGCAGCCCGCCGGAGGCGCGGGACGGGTCGACGACGGTCGGGTCGCTGACCAGGCACATCGGTGCCGCGGCGTGCCGGCCGGCGGCCACCTCGGACTCCGCGCGGGCCATCTCGGCGCGCGTCCCTCCGACGTGCACCGTGCCGGCTCGCGCGATCTCGGGCGCGGCCCAGGGGATCGGGCCGTCGAGCACCAGGTCCACCTTGGCGGCCGCGTTGCCGCCGGGGAACCGGGACAGAGCCCGGTGGCAGGTGGGGAAGAGCGCGTCGCCGAGCACGTCGAGGAGCGTGCCCACGGGGGTGTCGAAGAGGTAGGCGTGCGCGGAGGGGATGTCGGAGTAGGCGCGCACCGGGTGATCGGTGACGACCGTACCGCCGTGCGCCTCGAGGTCCGCCACCAGTGCTGCGGCGATCGCGCCGGAGCCGCCGCGCGGGACCGGCCAGCCGCCGTCGAACCCGCCCTCGCCCGACGGCGCCGCGTGGCCGAGGGCGCCGAGCAGCAGCGCCGTCCCGGCCGAGCCGAGCGACGGCATCGGGGCGATCGAGTGGGACGCGACGCCGGTCAGCAGCGCGGCCGCCTCCTCGGTGCGGAACCGGGCACCCCACGCGCCCGTGCCCTGCTCGAGCATCGCCACGCCGAACCGTGCCGCCCCGACCAGCCCACCGACGTCGGGCAGCGACCGCTTGTCGCCGAGGGCGAGCGCGACGACGGACTCCCACCGTGCGGCCAGCGGGCCGAGCAGCGAACGCCAGGCGCCGCCGTCGACGCCGAGGCGTTCGGCCGTGAGGTCGACGTCGCGGTAGGCGACCCCTGCGCGACCGTCGGGCAGCGGCTGGGCGTAGGAGGCCTCGGGGGTGAGCAGCTCGACGCCGTGCGCGGGCAGGTCGAACGCACGGAAGAACGGTGAGGCCCACGCCATCGGGTGGACCGCGGAGCAGACGTCATGCCGCAGGCCGTCCGCGAGGCCGAGGTCGAGGGTGCGGGACCCGCCGCCGGGCGTGGGCTGCGCCTCCAGCACCGTCACCGACAGGCCGACGCGTGCGAGCGTGACCGCGGCGGCGAGGCCGTTCGGCCCCGACCCGACGACGATCACGTCCTCCATGGACCCAGCCTAGGACGGTGGCAGGTTCAGAGCCGGGTGGCGAGCCCCACGAGCGTCTCGGTGGCGCCGGCGTCGACCTTGACCGTGGCGAGCGGGTCGCCGCGTGTCTCGCCGCGGTTGACGATGACGATCGGCTGACCGTTCTTGGCGGCGCGGCGCACGAACCGCAGCCCGCTCATCACGGTCAGGGACGTGCCGGCGACGAGCAGCGCGTCGGCCGACTCGACGAGCGCGAACGCCCGGTCGACCCGCTCGCGCGGGACGTTCTCGCCGAAGTAGACGATCTCCGGCTTGAGGACGCCCCCGCAGAACTCGCAGTCGGCCGGGTTGAAGTGGGACGTCTTGGCGATGACGGCGTCGGCGTCCGGAGCGACCTCGATGTCGGCGACGGTGGTGCCGCCGTCGAGCACGGACTCGACGAAGCCGGGGTTGAGGGCGTCGAGCCGCTCGGCCAGGTGGGTGCGGGAGATGACGCGGCCGCACTGCAGGCAGATGACGCGGTCGTAGCGGCCGTGCAGGTCGATGACGACGCGGGAGCCGGCGTCCTCGTGCAGCAGGTCGACGTTCTGGGTGATGACGCCGCGCACGATCCCGCGCTGCTCGAGCTCGGCGAGGGTGCGGTGGCCGGCGTTCGGGTGGGTGCGGTCCACGTGCTGCCAGCCCACGTGGTTGCGGGCCCAGTAGTGGCGCCGGAACCCCGCGTCGCCGACGAACTGCTGGTATGTCATCGGGTTGCGGGGCGGGGAGTCGGGGCTGCGGTAGTCGGGGATGCCGGAGTCCGTGGAGATGCCGGCACCGGTCAGCACGGTGAACGTGCGCCCGGCGAGGACGCGGGCGGCGTCGTCGACGGTGCCGTGGTGGACGACCGCGTCCGGGGGGAGCTCCCAGCGCCGTTCCTGGTAGGTCGGGGCGAGCGGGCGGGCGGCGGGTTCCACGTCCTCGAGCGTACGACGGCGGTGGTGCGGCCGCCGTCGTGCCGGGGCGTTCCGCTCGTCACGTCGACGGCGCCCGGTGCTCCGCCGTCGCCCGCCCGCCACCTCGCGGTCCGTTCTGCCGATGTCGGTAGAACGTCGCCGAATCGGCAGTGCGGACTGCCGACCTCGGTCCGTTTTGCCGACATCGGCAGTTCGGTGGTCTTGACCCGGACGTGGGAGAGCGGTTACCGTTATGAGAAACCGGTTTCTCGTGTCGTTCGATGACGACGGCACGTATCTCGACGAGGAGATCCATGACACCGACAGGCAAGCGCATCCGCGCGTCGTTGGCCGCTGCCGCGGTCACGGCGCTGGCGGTCGCCGGTGCCCCCGCCGCCACGGCGGTCGGCCCGGAGACGGCCCTGAACGCGAACGACCTCGCACCCGGCGACTACACCACCGTGGTCGACACCGGTACCGACTTCACGATCCGCGCCGACGCGGAGAAGGACGTCTCGGTCGACGGCACCGACCGCGTCTCCGACCGCGGCGACGTCTTCACCCAGCGCATCAAGCTCAACGGGTCCGGCGACGAGGACCGCCGCTCGCTCCACTTCAGCGTGGACGCCGAGCAGGTGCCCACCGAGGTCGTCGTCAACGCCCGCTCCAGCAGCGGCAGCAGCGACCGTGCGCTCGCCCTGTTCGACGCGAGCGGCGAGGTCGACCGTGTCGACGCGCTCGCCGACGACGAGGGCACCCCCGTGGCGACCGCGTCGTTCGACATCGCGGCCGCCGGCGACTACTGGCTCGCCTCCCCGAGCTCCGGCGTCAACGTCTTCTACGCCCAGATCGGTGCCGTCGACGACAGCGGCCGCGGCGCGTGGGCCGACGTCCCGGAGCCGACCGTCGACTCGGTCGCCCTGAGCGCCGACGACCCGGCCCAGGTCGAGGTCGCCTACAGCGGCCTGCTCGGGCCGGACGGCGGCGACGTGGTCACCGCCGTCCTGTACGACGACGCCGGCGCCGTGGCCGACAAGGCGCTCGGTGCCGCCGAGGGCGTCTCCGGAACCTTGGCGCTCACGCCCCCCGCGTCCGGCGACTACGAGGTCGAGGTGCAGATCACCCGGTACGGCGAGACCGACGCGAAGGTCTCCGCGCGTGCGGCCCTCGACGGGTTCTCCCTGCCCCTGACCGGGCCGGAGGTCACCGGCGCGCTGACCTCCGCCGTCGACGGCGGACAGGCCACCGTGTCCCTGGAGTGGACCGCCACCGCCGAGGCCGAGACGTACTCCGTCGAGACCGGCCAGGGCGGCACCTTCACGACGGCCCTCGACGGCGTCACCGGCACCTCCGCCGACGTGACCGGGCTGACCCCGGGCGAGACCTACCAGGTGCGCGTGGTCGCGCACCGCGGGTCGGACTCCGCGACCGGCGGGGCCTTCGACGTCGAGGTCGCCACCTCCGTGGAGCGCTGGCAGATCGCCGACGTCGGCTCGAACGCGGGGTCCGGCGGAGAGGTCGTCGACAACGGCGACGGCACCATCACGTTCGACGCGCGCGAGAGCTCGACGAAGTTCGCCTCCTCCGAGGACGGGTTCCAGTACTACTTCACCGAGATCGACCCGGCGGAGGAGAACTTCACGCTGACGGCCACCTTCGAGGTGACCGACGCCGCCACCAAGGACAACCAGTCCGGGTTCGGCGTCATCGCCATCGACGACCTGGTCGCCGAGTCCTCCCCGCACCGCTACTTCAACTCCGCGGGCGCCGTCGTCACCCGGTACAACGAGGGCACCGACGACGTCGTCAACGGCACCCCGGGCGCCCGGTTCGTGCACGGCTACACCGGCGCCACCGACGACAACACCGCCGGGGCGCGGGACACCAGCGACTCCGAGGAGTTCGACCCGTCGTACCGCGACGAGGTCACGACGGGGCCGAAGTTCGAGACCGGCGACGTCTACGAGTTCACGCTGCGCAAGTCCAACACCGGCTTCCACGCCATCTGGCATGGCGCCGGCGAGGGCGGTGAGGACATCGAGGTCATCCAGTACGACCCGGAGATGCTGCTGCAGCAGAACGCCGAGGCGTACTACGTCGGCATGGCCACCGCCCGCAAGATCGCCGTGACCGTCACCGAGTGGGACTTCACCACGATCCACCCGGACGACGACGAGCCCGCCCAGGACCCGCCGACCGAGTACGTGCCCACGAACCTGTCGGTGGACGTCACCTCGACGACGCCGGAGCAGCAGCTCGACATCCCGCTCGTGGCCGACTTCCACGGCACCGGGCAGATCCTCGACGCGGGCGGTGACGTCGTCGTCGACGGGCTGGAGCTCACCCCGGGCGAGCAGGCGCTCGGCACCGTGGACCTGGAGCCCGGCGTCAACGAGTTCACCGCGCGGGCCACGCCCGAGGGCGACCAGCCGCAGCTCGGCGAGTACGAGGAGCTGGAGTCGTTCGACCCGGTCGACGTCCCGGTGACCGTCACGGTGGACTCGTACGGCGAACCGGGCGAGTCGATCTGGGTCGCGCCCGACGGCACCGCCGACGGCGCGGGCACGCAGGCCGACCCGCTGGACATCCACACGGCGGTCGGGTTCGCGCAGGCCGGTCAGCAGATCGTCCTGGCCGGCGGCACGTACGCGATCGAGCACAACGTGGTGGCCGAGCGGGGCCGCGACGGCACGGAGGACGCACCGATCACCCTGATGTCCGAGCCCGGCGACCGTGCCGTGCTGGACCTGAGCGGGTCGCCCGACGGCGGCCTCGTGCTCCGCGGCGACTGGTGGCACGTGTACGACCTGGAGATCACCGGGTCGGCCGACAAGGCCAAGCCGATGCTGGTCCAGGGCAACCACAACGTGGTCGAGCGGGTCGAGTCGCACCACAACAAGGACACCGGCATCCAGATCTCGGGGCTCTCCGCCGAGCCGCCGTCGATGTGGCCGTCGCACAACACAATCCTGTCCTCGGTGTCGCACAACAACGCCGACACGGGCGGGAACGACGCCGACGGGTTCGGCGTCAAGCTCACCGTCGGCGAGGGCAACGTGCTGCGGTACAACATCGCCCACCACAACATCGACGACGGCTGGGACCTGTACGCGAAGTCCACGACCGGCCCGATCGGCACCGTGATCGTCGAGGACTCCGTGGCCTACGCCAACGGGTTCCTCGAGGCCGACCCCTCGACCACCGGTGAGGGCAACGGGTTCAAGCTCGGCGGCGAGTCCATGCCGGGCGACCACCTGCTGCGCAACGCGCTCAGCTACGGCAACCTCGGCACCGGCGCGACGTCGAACTCCGGTCCGGACGTCCGGCTCGACGGCGTCACCTCGGTGGGCAACGACCGGGGCGTGCGCCTGGAGACCAACGCGAGCACCACCGCCTACGAGGCGAGCGGCGTCATCTCCTGGCAGAACCCGTCCTCCGACGTGCTCGGTCTGGAGCAGGACGACACGTCGCTGCTGACGGACCCGTCGAACTACTTCGACGGCACGACGGCGGACGCCTCCGACGGCCGTCCGGCCACCGTGGGTGCCGACTGGTTCGTCTCGACGGACTCATCGGCCGTGACGCCGGAGATCGCCCCGGACGGGTCGATCGAGGTGCACGGGCTCTACGAGCTGACGGAGGTGGCGCCGTCGGACACCGGGGCGCGGTTCACCGCCAACCCGGAGCCGACCGTCATCGAGCTGCTGCCCGAGGTCTCGGCCGGCGAGGCCGGCCCGAACCCCTGGTACCCGTCGGGGCTGTACCTGCGCGGCGACGTCGTGCAGCACGAGGGCGTGGTCTACGAGGCACGCTGGTGGACCCGAGGCCTCGAGCCCGGCGTGAGCGTGTGGGGCTCGTGGGTCGAGGTCGGTCCCGCGGAGGCGGCTCCCGCCGTCGCCGAGTGCGCCGAGGCGTGGGACGGCTCGACGGTCTACCGCCACGGCGACACGGTGACGTCCGACGGCGTCAACTACGTCGCGCAGTGGTGGACGCGGGGGCAGGAGCCCGGCGCGAGCGTGTGGGGCTCGTGGGCGGCGGTGGAACCGTGCGCCTGACCCGCCCCGCACCCGCGAGGTAGGCAGCTTCTCCGCCGAGGTAGGCACGATCCCCGCGAGGTAGGCACCGTTTCGGTGCCTACCTCGCGGGGATCCTGCCTACCTCGGCGGGAGGTGCGCTACCTCGGCGAGGCGTTGCCGACTTCGCGGGGTCAGGCGCCGGCGTCCGACGGCGGGGTCCCGTCGGGCAGCTCGCCGTCGGCCGGAGGCTGTCCGCCACCGGGCATCTGTCCGCCACCGGGCATCTGCCCGTCGCCCGGGGCGCCGCCCCCGGGGCCGCCCATCTGGGTGGCGATCGACTCCTCGGCGGTGGCCGTCCCGACCTCGGTGCCGTCGACCTGGACGGTGTAGCTCTCGCCGGCGACGATTCCGTCGGCGCTGAGGTTCAGCGACGACAGCGCTTCCCCGGCCACGACCGACGCGACCTCCTGCCCGTCGGCGTCCAGCACGGTCACCGTCGAGCCGGCGTCGGCCGACCCGTCTACGGTGAGCCATCCGTTCGCGCTCGTCACGGTGCCGTTGGCGTCGACCGCTCCCTCGCCGCCGTTCGACGTCGCCGCGATCGCGACGGTTCCGCCCGAGACCTCGATGACCCCGTTCGAGTCGAACCCGTCGCCGCCGGCGGCGATGGTCACCGCACCGCCGGTCACGGTCAGCGAGGCGCCTTCCTGCACGGCCTCGCCGCCACCGCCACCCGGCCCGGCCATCTCCCCGGTCGACTCCGACTCCGTCTCGGACTCCGTGGACTCCGAGTCGTCCTCGGCCTCCTTGACGGTCGCGTTGAGGCCGTCGTCGGAGGAGGTGATGTCCACGGTGCCGTCGGAGATCGCGATGACCGCGGCCTCGATCCCTTCCTCGGACTCGGTGACGGTGAGCGTGCCGCCGGCGACGGCCACGTCGGTGAAGCCCTGGACTCCGTCCGAGCCGGCCGCCACCGTCACGTCCCCACCGAGCAGTGCGACGTAGCCGGCGGTCTCGTCCGAGTCGTCGTCGGACTTGAGCCCGTCGCCGCCCGCGGTGACGTCGATCGTCCCGCCGGAGACCACCAGGTAGTCCTTGCCGCGGATCGCGTCGTCGACGGCGTCCACCGTGACGGTGCCGGAGGTGATGACCAGGCCGTCCTTGCCGGTGATGCCGTCGTTGCTGTTGCCCACGACCTCGAGGGACCCGGACCCGGAGATCGCCATGTCGGCGGTCGAGTACAGGGCGGCGTTGGCCGCGTTGTCGCTCTCGGTCTCTGCGTATTCCGCGGCGTCCTCGAGCCGGTTGGTCGAGCCGTCGGCGAGCACCACGGACACCTGGTCGGCGTCCTGGACGTCGATCGCGGCCCCCGTGCCGGACGTGATGTCCGCGCCGTCGAGCACGAGGCGCACCACGCCGTCGTCGGCGGACTCGACCACGACCTGCCCGGCCAGCTCGCCGGACAGCCGGTAGGTGCCCGGCTGGGTGATGGTCACGGTGTCGCCGTCGACCTCGACGCCGTCGGCCGCCGTCGGTGAGGACAGGTCGACCGCGATCTCGTCGGCCGTGTCCCAGGTCTCCTCGGCGAGGGCCACGGTCTCGGAGGCGTCCAGGTTCTCGGCGAGCACCTCGGCGGCGGTCAGCCCGGCCGAGGAGGACGTCACGACGGCGGATTCCTGCGACGTCGTCTCGCTGGTCGAGCTCTGCGAGGTCGAGTCGGCGGCGTCGGAGGAGACGACGCCGCACGCGCCGAGCGCACCGACGGCGAGCGCCGCTCCGGCAGCGCCGCCCACCACCTTGGTCCAGGTCGCGCGGGTCCAGCGGGGCAGTGTCTTGGGGTTCATGGGTTCGGTCCCTTCGGGTCGGTGAGGTGGAGGGTCAGGCGGCAGGTCGGGCGGTCAGGCGCTCGCGGCGCAGGCGTCGCCAGGGGTGGTCGGGAAGTTCGGGTCGCAGGACGGCGAGCCCGGTCGCGTACTTGGAGATGCGGTCGGGGCGGTGGCCCGATCGCCACAGGAGCCGGTCCACGGACGACGGCGCGGTGCCGGCCTTGGTCTCGACGACGACGAGGTCGCCGACGTCGGCGGTCGCGTCGTGGCGGGCGTGCGGCCCGGCGAGCTGCCAGGTGAGCGCTGTGTCGAGGGTGACGCGGGCGTCGGGGGCGAGCAGCGTGGTGCGGCGGTAGTGCGAGCGCAGCACCGGGTCGAGGGCGGACGACGGCGGGGCGGCCAGCCGGGCGGCGGCGAGCCGGTCATCGACGAAATCGACGGACTCGGGGTCCAGGTCGTCGGTCAGGAGGTCCGCGGGGCAGCGTTCCTTCACGGTGACGCCGCGCGCGGCACGGGTCTTGACCTCGAGGAAGGTGCTGCCGGTGTCGACGTAGGTGCGGGTGCGGACCTTGTACCGCCGGCGACGGCGGCGGGCGGCCTGGTGGAACGTCACCAGGTCGGGGGTGTCGAAGTAGGTCGAGGAGTAGGTGAACGCCCGGCGCCCGTCGATCTCCAGCACGCGGGTCGCGGGGTCGAGGGCCGCGAGCAGTCCCGCGGTCTCGCCGGCGGTGAGCACGTACTTGCGGTCGACGCGGGTCTGCAGCGCCGCCTCGGCGTTGAGCTCGTCGAGGGTGACGGGGGAGAGGTGGTCGACGGTCGGCGCGCTCATCGTGCGGTCTCCAGCGCCGGGGACGGCGCGGCCGCAGCGGGTGCCGCCGTGCCGTGTGCCGCCGTCGTGCCGCGTGAGCCCACCCGGTAGCGCACGTCCACCACGGTGGTGTCGTTGGCCAGGTCGAGCTTGAGCACGGTGACGCCGTGCACGCGGGCGCCGAGCAGACCCTCGAGGTGGGCGACCAGCGCGTCCTCCTCGGCGTGGGCGCGGTCGACGACGATCGTGGCGTTGCGGTGCCGGGCGAACAGCCGCGGGTGGTCGGCGACGGCCATGACCAGCAGGATCAGGCCCATGCCGGCGACGGCGAGCCAGCCGACCGAGGCGCCCAGACCGCCGAGCAGGCCGAGCGCGAGGGCGGCGAAGTAGTAGGCGACCTCGTGCTGGGTGAGCTCGTTGGAGCGCAGCCGGATGATCGACAGCACGCCGAACAGGCCGAGTCCGAGGCCGGCGCCGACGCTGCTCTGCGCGAGGACGGTCGCCACGGCCAGGACGCCGACGTTCACCCCCAGGTAGGCCACGACGAGGTCGCGGCGGCGGTGCCGGGGGAAGTAGAGGGCGAACGTGAGGACGGCGACGGCGAGGGCGTCGATCGCGTAGAGCAGAGCGGGTGACATGGTGCTCCCGGGTCGTGGACGAGGTCCGTGGATGGGTACGTCACCTAGTGGACACCTCGAATTCATGCAGGTCCTGGGACCGTGCTGCCGGTTTCCTGGGAGCGCTGGACGCTTCCTGGACGCCTGCTCGACGCCGGGCTGCGGTGGCCGGGTCGGCCCACCCGACCTAGCGTGGACAGGCCGCGGTCCCGACCGGACCGCGTCGTCGACGGACCTGGAGGACACCATGGCCGAGCAGGACGCTTTCCCCCCGCAGCAGCAGGACCCGCCGGGGTGGACCGGACAGATGGACCCCGTGCCCGACCACGGCGAGCAGACCTACCGGGGCAGCGGGAAGCTGGAGGGCAAGAACGCCCTGGTCACCGGTGGCGACTCGGGCATCGGGCGGGCGGTCGCGATCGCGTTCGCCCGCGAGGGTGCCGACGTCGCGATCGGCTACCTGCCCGAGGAGCAGGAGGACGCCGAGGAGACCGCCCGCTGGGTGCGTGAGGCCGGGCGCACGGCGGTGCTGCTGCCGGGTGACCTGACCGAGGAGTCGGTGGCGCGTGCGCTGCCGGGCCAGGCGGCCGGTGAGCTCGGGGGCCTGGACGTGCTGGTGAACAACGCCGGGTTCCAGATGGCGCGGCGCGAGTCGTTCGAGGACGTCACGACCGACGAGATCGACCGGGTGCTCAAGACCAACCTGTACGCGCTGATGTGGGTGACGCAGGCGGCGCTCGAGCACCTTCGCGAGGGCGCGAGCATCATCAACAACTCCTCGATCCAGGCGTACCAGCCGTCCACGTCGTTGCTGGACTACGCCTCGACCAAGGCGGCGATCAACAACCTGACCGTGAACCTCGCCGCCGAGCTGGGCCCGCGGGGCATCCGGGTGAACGCGGTGGCCCCCGGGCCGATCTGGACGCCCCTGCAGCCGTCCACGCAGCCGGAGGCGAAGCTCACCTCCTTCGGGCAGGACACCCCGCTAGGGAGGGCCGGGCAGCCGGGGGAGGTAGCCCCGGCGTTCGTGTTCCTCGCCTCGCCCGCCGACTCGAGCTACGTGTCGGCCACGGTGCTGGGGGTGACCGGCGGCAAGCCCGTCTTCTGATCCCGTTCCCCCGTCCGACGGCGTCACCTGCGTTGCTGCGCAGGTGGCGCCGTTCGTCTGTGCGGATGTCGTCGCGAGCCGACCCTGGCGCAGTGATGCAGGTCACGCTAATGTGTAGGGAACCTCACAAACAAAGACCGGGTGCGCCCGGAGGAAGCGACGAGGCTCCATGACACGACGCACGCACCGACGAACACCCGTCCTGGCACTCACCGCCGGCGCCACCGCCGTCGGGCTCGGGCTGGGGGCCCTCGCCCCCGCCGCCGCCGCACCGGCACCCGAGGCGCCCGACGCAGGCTCCACCCACGACGCCGACGGCGTCAACGGGTACACCACGCTCGGCTACTTCCCCGGCTGGGCGTCCGCCGACAGCCACGACTACCAGGTCGCCGACCTCGTCAAGACCGGCGCCGTCGCCGACCTGACCCACCTGACCTACGCGTTCGGCAACGTCACCACCGACCTGGTGTGCGACATCAGCGACGCCACCGTCCCCGAGGGCGGCGTCGACCCCGGCCAGCCCGAGGGCGACCCCGAGAACGACTACCTGCGCCTGATCGACGCCGAAAACTCCGTCGACGGCGTCGCCGACGTCGAGGGTCAGGAGCTCGCCGGCAACTTCAACCAGCTCCGCAAGCTCAAGGAGCTCTACCCCGACCTGAAGATCATGGTCTCCCTCGGCGGCTGGACCTGGTCCGACAACTTCTCCGCGGCCGCCGCCACCCCCGAGAGCCGCGCACGGCTCGTCGAGTCGTGCCTGGACGTCTACCTCGACGGCAACCTCCCGGTCTACGGCGACCAGGGCGGTGACGGGGCCGCCGCCGGCATCTTCGACGGGTTCGACATCGACTGGGAGTGGCCCGCCGCCACCGGCGAGCACCCCTCGCCGACCCCCGACGTCGACAAGGAGAACTTCCTCGCGCTCATGGAGCTGTTCCGCGCCGAGCTCGACGAGCGCACCACCGCCACCGGCGAGGACTACCTGCTGACCGGGTTCGCCCCCGCCGGCTGGGCCCCGCGCACCAACGGAGGCTGGGTCGACCCGCGGCTCGCCGCCGTCGTCGACTTCATCAACATCCAGGGCTACGACTACCACGGCACCTGGGTCGCGAACCGGACCGGCCACCAGGGCAACCTGCACCCCTACGACTGGCCGGACACCTCGCCCGCCAACTGGGGCCTCGCCGTCGACGGCCTGCTCGGCGCCTACCGTGCCGCCGGGTACGACGACTCCCAGCTCGTCCTCGGCCTGGCCGCCTACGGGCAGGGCTGGCACGGCGTCGACGACCCGACCCCCGGTGCGGCCGCCGAGGGAGTCGTCGGCGTCAAGAACTACTCCGAGCTGCGCACCCTGGGCGAGGAGTACTACGACGCCGAGGCCGTGGCCTCCTACCGCTACGACGGCGACCAGTGGTGGAGCCTCGACACCCCCCGGTCCGTGACCGCCAAGGCCGAGTGGCTCGCCGAGAACGGGTACGGCGGCGCCTACTTCTGGGACATCGCCGGCGACTACCAGAATGAGCTCGGCGGGGCGCTCGCGGACACCTTCCGCGCCGCCACGCCCGGCCCGCTCGTGGCCGACGGCGGAGCGGCGCCCTGGTACGCGACCGGCGTGTACACCTCCGGCGACGTGGTCTCCCACAACGGCGTCGAGTACGAGGCGCGCTGGTGGACGCGGAACCATGAGCCCGGCACGGCGAACGGGCCGTGGCAGGAGATCGGCGTCCACGGGGACAACCCCGCTGCTGTTGCCGACTGCGCCGCGGCGTTCGACCCGACGGCGACCTACACCTCCGGTGACGTCGTCTCCCGGGCCGGAGTGAACCACACCGCCCAGTGGTGGACGCGAGGCGCCGTGCCCGGCACGGACGCCTGGAACTCCTGGGACGCCGGGCTGCCCTGCGCCTGACGTCCCCCGGGCCGCGAGGTCGTACCTTCCGCTCTCCGGTCGTACCCCACGGGTACGACCCCGCGACGGGAGGTACGACCCCGCGGCCTGCGGGCTCGCCGCAGACGGGTGACCGACGTCGCACGCGAACGGATTTCGTGGATCCCGCCTGGTTCGGTATCCTCGATGGGCCGGTTCGTCCGGCGAGGTAGCGTGTCCGAGCGGCCGAAGGTGCAGCACTCGAAATGCTGTGTGGTGTCAAAGCCACCGTGGGTTCAAATCCCACCGCTACCGCCACCCGAAGGGCCCCACCCGCAAGTTTCGGCGGCTGTGGGGCCCTTCGTCGTTCCCCGCCCTACACATTCACTGCGGTTTGCGCAGCGGGGGCCTACGCGATCGTGGGGCCGACGTCGTCGTCGACCGTCGGCGGCGCGACGAGCTGGTCGATGACCTCGCGCAGATCCGGAGCGGCGTGGGTGCGCTGGACGTAGTGCCGGGATGTGGTGGCCTCGTCAGCGTGACCGAGGAGTGCCGTCGCGTTGCCGAGGCTCGTGACGTTGGCGACCTGGGTAGCGACGGTCCTGCGGAAGTCGTGCGGCGTGATCGTCGTGCCGAGGTCCTTCTGGGCTTGGCGGAACTGTTCGCGTACTCGTCCCGGCGACCGGGGCGTGCCCGTGGTCGAGGGGAACACCAGCCCGTCGGGCCCACCGTCGAGCCCGAGGCTGAGCACTTCGTCGATCGCGGTCACGACGAAGTCGGGCAGCGAGATCGTGCGGCGTGACGAGTCGGACTTCGGCTTGGGCTGGCGGATGAGCTGCCCGCCCGATCGCACGACGGTGCCGTTCACGGTGAGCGTGGGGACGGGGCCGTCGAGGTCGAGGTCCGCCTCGCGTAGCGCGAGGCACTCGCCGATGCGCAGTCCGGTCCCGAGCATCGTGTCGACGATCTGCGGGAGCAGCGTGATGTTGCGCTTTCCACGGGGCAGGGCAGGACGGTTCTCCCACGTGCGGACAGCCTTGCGGAGCAGGGCGATGTCCTCGAGCCCGATCGTGCGGACCTCGTCGCGCTTGGGCTTGCGGACGGTGACGGCGTCACGGACCGGGTTGAACGGGGCAGCTCCGTAGCGGACGCACATCATCATGACCTGGGACATGACGTTGCGGGCCTGGCGGGCGGTGTCGAACTTCTGGGCGGTGCTCAGTGCCATGAGCACGCGGTTGACCGCGACGGGCGTCACCTCGCGGACACGGAGCTCGCCGAACGCGGGCCTCAGGTTGCGTTCGAGAACACCCAGGTAGGTGGTCATCGACTGCTCGGTGACCTGACCCTCGGCGCGCTTCTCGGCGATCCACAGGTCGAAGACGACCGTCATCTTCGTCGTCGGCGCGATGGGCGTGAGTGCGTCGCCGCCGGCCTCGGCCGTGAGGTTGTGGAGCTTGTCCTCCAGTCGACGTTCGGCCGCAGCACCCGATGGGCCGCGAGCCTCCATCAGGTGGATGACGCCCGCGAAGTCGCGGTAGCGGGCCTGCGCGACCCAACGCCCCGGCTTGATCTCGCGCCTCCAGACCTTGCCCCACCGACCGGGTTCCAGCGGAACGCGTGGCATGGCTCAGCCCTCCTCCTCGTTGCTGGTGGCCCGGTCGAGCCACTCGTCCACGTCGGCGGGTCGGTAACGCAGGCGCGCGCCGACCCGCAGCACCCGTGGACCACCGCCCTTGCTCGACCACGCGTACACGCAGTGCAGTGTGACGCCGAGGTACTCGGCCAGCTCCTCCGGCGTCCACAGGCGCGGCCTGGCGGTCGTGCTGTGGACATCTCCCATGCTCGTCGTCGTGCTCATCGAGGGCCTCCTTGCTGTCGTTGTGCGTCCCCTCGGTCAGGGAATGCCTCAAGAGGGCCGACGGAGTAACAGCCCGAGCAAGTAGATCCTGCGCAAGGGCGAGCGCGACGACGTCGCAGGTACCCCGCACCCGATATCGAACGCCGTACTGCGGGCAGCACGGCGATGCAAGGGCATGACGACAGCACCGACACCCTCGGGCCGAACGTGCCAGAACGCCTACTGCGGGAAACCGATACCGAACGAGCGAGGGCCGCGTGCGATCTACTGCTCGACGGCGTGCAAGGACGCGGTAAAGTCGCGGAACTACGCGGCCCGCCGCCGAGGGCAGCGCGAGTGGGTCTTGCCCAACGCGCTGACCTGCGCGAACGGCGGTTGCGGCAGGACGATCCCGGGCGATCGGGCAAGACATCGGGCAAGGTACTGCTCGCCCGACTGTGCGCGGGCCGCGCGGTCACGACCGCCCGCTGAGCGCTCGTGCGCCCGCAAGGGTTGCGATCGCCCGGTCACCGGCGAGCGCGCTCGTCGCCGGGCGAAGTACTGCTCCGAGGAGTGCGCGCGGCTGGTTCGCCGTGGCCGGTCGTCCGCGCACACGCGTCGCGTGCGAGCGCTCGCGCGCGACCGCCGCGAGCGACGTCGCAACCGTGCGCTGACCTCCCACCTCCAGGCAGTCATCAAGGACGCCGACGAACGCATCCGCCACGTTGAGGCAGGCAGCGCCGCCATCGCGCGGGAAAACGCCGATCTCGCCGAGATCGCTGCTGGACACGAGGCTGCCGCGCGCGACCTCGCCAAGATGCTGTGGCACGTCGCCAGCAACTACGGCGACAGGATCGTCAACCAAGAGCGCGTCCGCACCTACCTCATGCACTACCTGCCTGAGCTCCGCTCGCCCGACTACGTGGAGCCCGAGCCCGCGCCGGATCCCTACGGGAATCCGTGGGGCGAGGGGTGAGCCCGGCTGCGGGCATCGATCGACACGGGTGCAAGAGGTGCGTCCTTGATTCGAGGGACGACGCTCGCCTGGGGATCAGGAGACTCGGGCGACGTCATGCGGCCATGCGTGCGCCGATGTGTCGGTGTGCGCCGATAGGGTCGGGCACATGAATCGTGAGACCCAGAGGGCCGAGCTGCACAAGACCATCTGGAGGATCGCGAACGATCTGCGCGGGTCGGTGGACGGGTGGGACTTCAAGCAGTACGTGCTCGGGTTCCTGTTCTACCGGTACATCTCGGAGAACCTCACCGCCTACCTGAACGCTGGCGAGCACGAGGCCGGCAACGAGGGCTTCGACTACGTCAAGGTCCCCAACGCCGAGGTCTCCGATCCGGACCTGGTGCGCGACATCGTGGCGGAGAAGGGGTTCTTCATCCGCCCGAGCGAGCTGTTCGCCAACGTCCGCGCCCGCGCGCCGCGCGACGCGAACCTGAACGAGACCCTGGAACGGGTCTTTCGCAATATCGAGGCCTCTGCCGTGGGCACCGACGCCGAGGACGACCTCAAGGGGCTGTTCGACGACATCGACGTCAACTCGAACAAGCTGGGCTCCACGGTGGCCAGGCGCAACGAGAAGCTCGTCAGGCTGCTCGACGCGATCGGTGAGCTGAACCTCGGCAACGGGACGTTCTCCGAGAACAAGATCGACGCGTTCGGCGACGCGTACGAGTACCTGATGCAGATGTACGCCTCGGCAGCGGGCAAGTCGGGCGGGGAGTACTACACCCCGCAGGAGGTCTCCGAGCTCCTGGCTCGCATCACCGTGGTGGGCAAGACGAGCGTGAACAAGGTCTACGACCCGGCGTGCGGATCGGGGTCGCTGCTGCTGAAGTACCGCAAGGTGCTCGGCAAGGACGGCGTCCGGCAGGGGTACTTCGGCCAGGAGATCAACCTGACCACCTACAACCTGTGCCGGATCAACATGTTCCTGCACGACGTGAACTACGAGCAGTTCGACATCGCTCATGGCGACACGCTGATCGACCCGGCGCACTGGGACGACGAGCCGTTCGAGGCGATCGTGTCCAACCCGCCCTACTCCATCAAGTGGGAGGGTGACGCGAACCCGCTGCTGATCAACGACCCGCGGTACGCCCCGGCCGGTGTGCTCGCCCCGAAGTCCAAGGCTGACCTGGCGTTCACGATGCACATGCTGTCGTGGCTGGCCGTCAACGGGACCGCGGCGATCGTCGAGTTCCCCGGGGTGCTGTACCGCGGCGGGGCTGAGCGGAAGATCCGCAAGTACCTCATCGACAACAACTACGTCGACGCCGTGATCCAGCTCCCGCCCGACCTGTTCTTCGGCACCACGATCGCGACGTGCATCATCGTGCTCAAGAAGTCCAAGAACGACAACGCGGTGCTGTTCATCGACGCGTCGGCCGAGTTCGTGCGCGGTGGCAACAAGAACAAACTGATCGACGCGAACCAGGCCAGGATCCTCGAGGCGTTCACCGCACGCGAGGACGTCGATCATTTCGCCACGCTCGTCGACAACGAGGCCATCGCCGAGAACGACTACAACATCTCCGTGTCGTCCTGGGTCGAGGCCGAGGACACCCGCGAGGTCGTCGACATCACCGAGCTCAACTCCCGCATCGAGGGGATCGTCAAGCGGCAGGCCGCGCTGCGTGAGCAGATCGACGCCATCGTTGCGGACCTGGAGGGAACGGCGTCGTGAGCATCGAAGTGTCCGTTTCGGATCTGCCCGACGACGGCGGTGGCGGCAAGCGTGTCGAGGCGCCCGACGCAGCGGCGGCCTCGGCTTTCGGTGACATCCGCGCGATCTTGGACGCGGCACGTGGTCGCGTCAAGAAGGTCGTCAACGACGAGATGCTCCTCGCCTACTGGGACGTGGGCCGCCGGATCGTCGAGACCCAGGGCGAGCGTGCCACGTACGGCAAGCAGTTCCTTCGGTACCTGGCCCAGGAGCTGACCGACGAGTTCGGCCCGGGGTTCCGTGAGTCGAACCTGCGCAACATGCGCCAGTTCCACCTGGCGTTCCCGAACCGCTACGCACTGCGTAGCGAATTGAGCTGGACGCACTATCGCGCGCTGATGAGGGTCGCCGACCAGCGCCAGCGCGAGTTCTACGAGCGTGAGGCCGCGCAGTCGGGATGGAGCGCACGCCAGCTTGACCGGCAGATCTCGACCCAGTACTACGAACGCCTGCTCTCGACGCGCAAGGACCACCGCGGTGAGGTCGAGGCTGCCGCCGTCGAACGGAACCCGGCGACGACGGCGGACGACCTGCTCAAAGACCCGTACGTCTTCGAGTTCCTGGGCATCCCCGAAAACCGCAGCGTGCACGAGCGCGATATCGAACAGGGGCTCATCGACAAGCTCCAGGAGTTCCTCCTCGAGCTTGGGCGTGGGTTCTCCTTCGTCGCACGCCAGAAGCGGGTCACCGCCGAAGGCCAGCACTACTGGGTTGACCTGGTCTTCTACAACTACATCCTCAAGTGCTTCGTGCTCGTGGACCTGAAGATCGGTCGCCTGTCCCACCAGGACGTCGGGCAGATGGACTTCTATCGGCGCATCTTCGACGACATCGTCAAGCCGCCCGAGGACAACCCGTCCATCGGCGTCGTCCTCGCCTCCGACAAGGACGAGGCCGTGGCCAAGTACTCGATCCTCGCCGACAACGTCGGCCTCTACGCCGCCAAGTACACGACCTACCTCCCGACGGAGGACGAGCTCCGCGCCGAACTCGAACGCGAACGCCACCTCATCGAGCGGGCCATCGACTGCGAGGAGGGTCAGGGATGACCGACTCAAGCACCTGGGCTGCGGGCACGGACGGCGAGAGTGGTGCGACGGCGTCGCACCACTCTCTGGCGAGCCGTCGGCTTCGTCGAGCAGTTCGATCGTGCGACGGCCGTGGTCGGCCGGCAGCTCACCAGGACGTCGTGTCGATACACATGGTGGCGGCGAGAACTCGGCCACAGGCTGTGGCCGGAACTTCCTGCAGTGCGGAGGACCGACCATGAGTCGCATCGACGACCTCATCAAGCAGCACGCGCCCGACGGCGTCGAATACAAGGCCCTTGGCGAACTGCTTGACTACGAGCAGCCGACGAAGTACCTGGTAGCAACCAAGGACTACGACGACTCATTTCCGACGCCTGTTCTAACTGCGGGGCAGACATTCCTCCTGGGGTACACGGCCGAGACAGAGGGTTTGTACCCGGCGTCGAAGAATTCGCCCGTCGTGATTTTCGATGACTTCACGACCGCGTTTAAGTGGGTAGATTTCGAGTTCAAGGCGAAGTCCTCGGCTATGAAGATGCTCACCCCGAAGATAGGTGTTGACCTGCGCTACGTCTGGTACGCGATGCAGGCGATTCGATACCTTCCCGCCGAACACTCTCGCCAGTGGATCGGAACGTATTCTGCATTCCGTATACCGCTGCCGTCTGTCGAGGTGCAGCGTGAGATCGTGAGAATGTTGGATGCCTTCACAGAGCTGGAGGCTGAGCTGGAGGCTGAGCTGGAGGCTCGGCGGGCGCAGTATGCCCACTACCGGGACTCTCTACTCTCATTCACTGAGAGAGAGAGGGTCAGGTGGGCAACCGTGAGCGAGATTGGCTCCCTCTATGGTGGGCTGACTGGCAAATCCAAGGGCGACTTCACGGATGGCAACGCTCCGTTTATCACTTACCGCAACGTCTTCAGCAACCTTGCCACGAACGTCGCTCCCGCCGCGTATGTAAAGATCGGTCCGGGCGAGCGCCAGACCGAGGTCGCCTTCGGGGATGTCCTCTTCACGGCGTCGTCCGAGTCGCGCGAGGAGGTAGGAATGGCCTCGGCTGTGACGGCTGAGCCGGCTGTTCCGACGTACTTGAACAGTTTCTGTTTCGGATTTCGCCCGAACTCAACGGACGAACTAAACCCGGAATTCGCCAAGCACTTGTTCCGTGCTCGTATTATGCGCGATCAGATCGTCAAGACGGCGAACGGTGTGACGCGCATCAATATTTCGAAAGCTCCTTTCCGCAGGATGGTTGTGCCGCTGCCGGACGCCGAGGTACAGGAGCGGATCGCCGACGTGCTCGACCGGTTCGAGGCACTTGTGAACGACCTGTCCTCCGGCCTCCCGGCCGAGATCGAGGCCCGTCGTGCGCAGTACGCGCACTACCGGGATCGTTTGTTGTCGTTCGAGGAGGCGGCCTGATGGCGCAAGTGATCCCGGTCAACGTTCAGGTTCCAGCGGCGTCGACAGCCCCGCTCGTGGCGGACTTCGTCTCGCACGCCCTCCGAGTCGCGTACGCCGCGCGACGCGACGTCGACCGACTTTCCGGCGACGAGTGGGGCGTGCCCGGCATCTACGTCCTGCTGACGGATGACGGGAGCCACCACCTGTACGTCGGCCAGGCCGTCGACCTGCGCAAGCGCCTCTTGCAGCATCGGTCGAGGCCGAAGTTGCCCTGGGTCCGGGCTGTGGCGATCAAGCGGGACACCTCCCACGGGTTCAACTCCGCCGAGATCGGCTACCTGGAAGGGCGGGTGGCTGCCGAGGTCGCCGCGATCCCGGGTGTCACCGTCATCGAGGGCAGGCGTGACCAGGACACGACGTTGCCTCCGCACATGCTGCTGTCGCTCGATGAGTTGCTCTCGAGCGTGCTCGCCGCTCTCCGCCTCGCAGGCGTGGACACGCACAAGGAGGCCGATGAGCCTGAGGGCAAGACCCTCAGCGCTAGCCGACGCAAGCGGCCGACGGCCAAATACGGCACGGTGGCTGACCTCCTGGCGCTAGGACTCCTGAGGGCAGGGGCTGAGGTGCATCTGAGCCAGGGCGGGCGTTCCGCGAACGGCACGGTGACGACCTCGGGAGAGATCGTGTACGGGGGTGTCTCCTACGCCTCGCCGAGCAAGGCTGCACAGCAGGCACTCGGTTTGCAGTCCTCGAACGGCTGGACCACCTGGCATGTCGGCAACATCAACGGGCCGACGCTCGATTCCCTGCGTGACCAGATCGCGGAGACTGTCGGGGAGGTTGTGGAGTGACGGAGTCAGTCTCGCGGTTCGAACCGATCGCGTTGTCGTCGGAGTCGACGGTGGTCGCGGAGTTTGAGACCGACCCGGCCGAAGCGACGCGGTACCAGTCGGAGGCCGAACTTGAGGCCGAACTCGTCCGGCTGCTGCAGGAGCAGGCGTACGAGTACCTGCCGATCACTTCCGAAGCGGACCTGGTCGCGAACCTGCGCACCCAGCTCGAGGCGCTCAACCGCATCACGTTCAGCGATGACGAGTGGCGGCGGTTCTTCTCGACTGTGATCGCGTCGGCGAGTGATTCGGTGCGGGAGAAGACGGTCCGTGTCCAGGAGAACCACGTCGAGGCGTTCAAGCGGGACGACGGGTCGACCAAGAACATCGCGCTGATCGACAAGGCGCACATCCACAACAACCGGCTGCAGGTGATCAACCAGTACGAGGTCCCCGCCGGTGCGCCGTCGGACGGAGTCCCGGCGCAGCGCGCGAACCGGTACGACGTGACGATCCTGGTCAATGGTCTTCCGCTGGTGCACGTCGAGCTCAAGCGGCGCGGGGTAGACATCCGGGAGGCGTTCAACCAGATCAACCGCTACCAGCGTGACTCGTTCTGGTCCGGGTCGGGTCTGTTTGAGTACGTCCAACTCTTCGTCATCTCCAACGGGACGCTGACGAAGTACTACTCCAACACCGTGCGTGCCGCGCACCTCGACGAGCAGGCGAAGCGCAAGGCGTCGGCGAGGCGCACGTCGAACTCGTTCGAGTTCACGTCGTGGTGGGCGGACGCGACCAACCGGTCGATCACCGACCTGGTCGGGTTCACCAAGACGTTCTTCGCCAAGCACTCCCTGCTGAACATCCTGACGAAGTACTGCGTGCTCACCGCCGACCGCATGTTGCTGGTGATGCGGCCGTACCAGATCGCCGCGACGGAACAGATCCTGACGAGGATCGAGACGTCGTCGAACCAGAAGCGGTTCGGAACCCTGTCGGCGGGCGGGTACGTTTGGCACACGACCGGCTCGGGCAAGACCCTCACCTCCTTCAAGACCGCGCAGCTCGCCTCGAGGCTGGAGGGGCTCGACAAGGTGCTGTTCGTCGTCGACCGCAAGGACCTCGACTACCAGACCATGCGCGAGTACGACCGGTTCGAGAAGGGTGCGGCCAACTCCAACTCCTCCACCGCCGTGCTCAAGCGGCAGTTGGAGGACCCGGGCGCGCGGATCATCATCACCACGATCCAGAAGCTGTCGACGTTCATCAAGCAGAACGCCGGGCACGCGATCTACAGCGGGCACGTGGTGATCATCTTCGACGAGTGCCACCGCTCCCAGTTCGGGGACATGCACACGGCGATCACCAGGGCGTTCAAGCGGTACCACCTCTTCGGGTTCACCGGGACGCCGATCTTCGCCGAGAACGCCGGCACGGGCGGCGCCCCGAAGCTGCGCACCACCGCGCAGGCGTTCGGCGACAAGCTGCACACATACACGATCGTGGACGCGATCAACGACAAGAATGTGCTGCCGTTCCGCATCGACTACATCAACACCGTCAAGGTGCGCGACGGGCTCAGCGACAAGGAGGTCGCGGCGATCGACACCGACGCCGCCCGCCTGGACCCCCGACGCATCCGCAACAACGTCGAATACACCCTGGACCACTTCGACCAGAAGACCCGCCGCAACACCACCTACCGGCTCAAAGATCGGCGGGTGGCGGGGTTCAACGCCCTGTTCGCGACCGAGTCGGTCCAGGCAGCGAAGATCTACTACAACATGTTCGCTCGCGTCCAGGAGGAACGCGGCCTGCCCGACGCCAAACGGCTCAAGGTCGGGCTGATCTTCTCCTACGCCGCCAACGAGTCGCCCTCCGAGGACGCCAGCGGGCTGCTGGGCGAGGAGGAGTTCGAGACCGACGGCCTCGACGCCTTGTCGCGGGACTTTCTCGAGGACGCGATCCAGGACTACAACGACATGTTCGGCACGTCGTTCGACACGTCCGCCGAGAAGTTTCAGAACTACTACAAGGACCTGTCCTTGCGGATGAAGAACCGCGAGATCGACCTGGTCATCGTCGTCAACATGTTCCTCACCGGGTTCGACGCGACCACGATGAACACGCTGTGGGTGGACAAGAACCTGCGCGCCCACGGGCTCATCCAGGCGTACTCGCGGACCAACCGCATCCTCAACTCGGTCAAGACGTACGGCAACATCGTCTCGTTCCGGAACCTCGAACAAGAGACCCAGGACGCGCTGGCGCTGTTCGGGAACAAGGACGCCACCAGCACCGTGCTCCTGGCGCCGTACGCGGAGTACTTCGGCGAGTACGCCGACAAGGTCACCGAGCTGCGCGAGCAGTTCGTTCCTGGTCAGATGCCGGTCGGGGAGCAGGCCGCGAAGGACTTCATCGCCCTGTTCGGCGCGATCCTGCGGCTACGCAACATCCTGGTGTCGTTCGACGAGTTCGCCGGGGCCGACATCCTGTCCGAGCGGGACCGGCAAGACTTCCAGTCCGTCTACCTCGAGTTGTGGAACGCCCGGCGCGGTCGGCAGGCCGCCGAGCGAGAGTCAATCAACGACGATGTGACCTTCGAGATCGAGCTGATCAAGCAGGTCGAGATCAACGTCGACTACATCCTCATGCTCGTCGAGCAGTACCGAGCCGCACGCGGCGACGGCGAGGACTCCGAGATCAAGGCAAGCATCGACCGCGCCATCGACTCCTCGCCGACCCTGCGTAACAAGAAGGACCTCATCGAGGAGTTCGTCGACCGGATCTCCCTCGACGAACACGTTGCCGACGAGTGGCGTGCGTACGTCGCGGCCAAGCGGGAGGCCGAGCTGATGAGGATCATCGCCGAAGAGAACCTCAAACCCGAACCCACGCGCGCATTCATCGACGCCGCGTTCCGTGACGGGGCAGTCCGGGCGACCGGCACCGCGATCACCAAGATCCTGCCACCCGTGTCCCGGTTCGGCCGGGGCGCCGGCGGCGGCCACGGGGCCAAGAAGCAGACCGTGATCGACAAGCTGACCGCGTTCTTCGAGCGGTTCTTCGACCTGGCGTGATGGCGGACGACATGGATCAGATACCCGACATGACGCAGGGCGAGCTCGTGCGCCTCCTCGATCGGCTCACCGCGGCGTGGGAGAACGAGGTCGTCGAGTTCAAGGACGCCAACGACGACTTCTCGACGGACAAGATCGGCAAGTATGTCTCGGCCCTGTCGAACGAAGCGAACCTTCGCGGGGCCGAGGCGGGCTGGCTCGTGTTCGGCGTACACGACAAGTCGCGCACTGTCATCGGCACGGACTACCGTCTCGACCCTGCGCACCTGGACAGCCTCAAGCGGCAGATCGAGCAGGGCGCTGAGCCGAGCCTGACGGCTCCGCCGCGCTCGGTGCGCCGGCCGGCTATCGCTGCGAGACCCCGCGCTTCGCTCGCTCCGCTCGCTGCGCGCCCCCCACCGTCAGGTCAAAGTGGGTGCGGAGGTCGGCGGCGATGGCGAGCTCGACGTCGGATGGCGTGTAGGGCGCCTGTGCGCTCATGCCGGAAGGCTAAACAGGCTCATCCGATCTGAGGGTGTAGCCGTAGTGGGGTGACCGGGTCGGGATGTGGGTCGAGGTCCCCTGATGATGGGGGTTCCTACACCAACCCATCCAGAAGACCTCGACGTGAGCGACGCTACCTTCCACAGCCCTGACCTGACCACGTTCTGCCGCCTCGACGAGCTCGGCCTGGTCGTGACCGGGCAACGTCTGGAGCCCGATCGGGCGGTGCTGGAGTGTCGCGTCGTAGCCCGCGCGAGGACGACGCGTTCTGCCGCGGGTGCGGCGCCGAGGGCGTCGTGCGTGACACCGTCTCGAGGGTGCTCGCGCACGAGCCGTTCGGGTGGCGACCCACGACGCTGCTGATCAGGGTGCGTCGCTACCGCTGCGCGACCTGCCGACGAGTGTGGCGTCAGGACACCACGAGAGCGGCCGAGCCACGGGCGAAGTTGTCGCGGGCGGCGGTGCGCTGGGCGTTGGTCGCCCTGGTGGCCCAGCATCTGACGGTCGCCAGGATCGCCGAGGCTCTGGACGTGTCGTGGGATACCGCGAACGAGGCCGTCCTCGCCGAGGGTCACCGGGTCCTGATCGATGACGACGCGCGCTTCGACGGTGCCCGCGTGATCGGCGTCGACGAGCACGGGTGGCGGCACACCCGCCGCGGGGAGAAGTACGTGACCGTGGTCATCGACCTGACCCCGATCCGTGACGGCACCGGACCCGCCCGTCTGCTCGACATGGTCGAGGGGCGCTCCAAGAGTGCGTTCAAGTCCTGGCTCGCCGCCCGCCCGAAGACCTGGCGCGACGGCATCGAGGTCGTCGCGATGGACGGCTTCACCGGGTTCAAGACCGCCGCGGCCGAAGAACTGCCCGACGCGACCGCAGTCATGGACCCGTTCCACGTCGTGAAGCTGGCCGGCGACGCCCTGGACCGCTGCCGCCGCCGAGTCCAGCTCGATCTGCACGGCCACCGCGGCCGCGCCAAGGATCCGCTCTACCGCGCCCGGCGGACCCTGCACACCGGAACCGACCTCCTCACCGACAAGCAGGCCGTCAGGATCGACGCGCTGTTCGCCAGCGAGGAGCACATCGAAGTCGAGGCGACCTGGGGCATCTACCAGCGCATGATCACCGCCTACCGACACCCCGACCGCGCCCAGGGCCGAACCCTGATGAACGCCGTGATCGACTCGGTGAGCCGCGGCGTTCCCGCCGCGCTGAGCGAACTCGTCACCCTCGGACGGACCCTGACCAAGCGCGCCGCCGACGTGCTGGCGTTCTTCGACCTGCCCGGCACCAGCAACGGCCCCACCGAGGCCATCAACGGCCGTCTCGAACACCTACGCGGCTCCGCCCTCGGCTTCCGCAACCTGACCCACTACATCGCCCGATCGCTCCTGGAAGCCGGAGGCTTCAGACCCCGGCTACACCCTCAGATCGGATGAGCCGCTAAACACGAAATCGTTCGCACATCTACGGGAGATCGCGAGTGGTGCTCTATGCGGCGAACGCCGATCCGCAGATGAGGCAGTAGATCCGCTCTGTCGAGTCCTCCGGCACCTTCAGTGGTTCATTGGGATGGCACGGCGGCTCAACCATCACCATGTCGTCCGGCTCGATCAGCGGATCGGGTGTCTCGATCTCCAAGCTGAACGACGGGTTCGGCTTGTAAGTGAGACCCTTCACGCCCTTGAACATGTCGGCCATAATGTCATTGACAGCCTCGTCGATCGCTCCTCCTGCGTTGCCGTAGCCGTACTCGAGCTGGGCAGGTGTCCACCACGAGTCGAGGCCAGACGGCACGCCGCAGAGCGGACAGAAGTACTGCGTCGCCGGTTCAGCGTTCGGATCGCCTTCATTGTGGCTGAACCACTTGAACTCGCGTTCGCAGGTTGGGCACTCGCGGCGAAGGAAGCCTTCACTGTCGAGGGGGAGGCTCACAGGCACTCGGATCTCTTCGTCCATCGTCGTCATCCGTTCAGATCGAGAAACACGTCTTGGGTGTACTGCTCACCACTATCGGTGCGAGCGGTGATCGTGATATCGAAGGCATCGTCTTTGCCGCCGTTGCCCATAAATCGTCGGTAGCTCATCACGTCGATGGTGACCGAGCGTCCGGCGCCGGGGATCTTGGGGATCGAGGGGTTGCCGCTGGCTCTCATGTCGAGAGCAGCATTTTCCGGGACGGTGAGGATGACATCGTAGGCCGTCTCCGTACCCCGGTTGATCACCTGGAGCTTGTCGATGCGGTTCCCACTCTTGTTGAAGTACTTGAGATCGAAGTCGATCGGCTTCCTGGCTGGCGCCGCGCTCGGCAGGCGTCGCCCGAGTGCGAGGCCGTCTCCAGGCGATGGCGGCGCAGTGAAGTCGCCAGTGGCGTGCCAGTCTGTGCCGGCCAGATCGACGCCACAGCCTGCGGTCTTGAGCCTGTTTGCGAGCGCCTGACGGCTGGCGGTGGAGTTACTCAGCCGGATCGCGTGGCGGCCGGCGACGTCGCTGAACGGGCGCACCTCTCCGACCTCGACGAGCACGGTGCGCTTCGCATCACGACCCAGAGCCATGCCCGCCTCGAAGAGAACGTTGGGCCGAGCCTGTGCTGCGGGCTGGGTCTCGACGTCGCCTTCGCCATTCGCGTAGCGCGGCTGCAAGTAGGCGACCTCGTCGGGAGTCATGAGCACGACGACGGCGGTGGCGTGCTCGAACGCGGCGTCGAGCACCTGGCCGAT
This sequence comes from Isoptericola chiayiensis, assembly GCF_013149805.1. Lineage (GTDB taxonomy): Bacteria > Actinomycetota > Actinomycetes > Actinomycetales > Cellulomonadaceae > Isoptericola > Isoptericola chiayiensis. The sequence goes on along the minus strand of NZ_JABEZT010000005.1, from coordinate 127,227 downwards.
GTACGGGGACCCCTCGCCCGTCAACTCGACGGCAGCCGTCCACTCCATAGGAGACAGGTTGATACTGCGGAGGAATTCGAACATGGCCTTACGGAGCGCCTCATTGCGTCCGTGCACGACGAAGACCGACCGATTGTCACTCGGGCTGCTCACTGATGTTCTCCTTGCTGGTGGCGGGCTGGCTGCACGGGCTTCCGAGTCTCAAGATCAACGCTACGGGCGTGCTCCGACATCGCCGCTTGCGCGGCTTCTACGCGGCGACGGGCACGAGATCACGCACGAAACTCCGCACATCCTCTGGGTTGAGATCCAGCGCGACGGAGGCATCTCGAACAGTGACCTTGCTAGTCGAGCCGTACATGACCTTGCGGAGGAGCTGGGAGGTCTCGGGGATGATGCCGCCTGGCTCAGATGACCTGTAGCCCTGGTCTGACAGCGTCACGCACATCGTCCGGTACTGCCACTTGTTGAGCAAGTGCAGTTCCTGGAGACGGTGCGTAAGCGCCATCGCGGAGACGCGCCAGTATGACCGTCCGGCGAGGACACGGTCGAGGCTGGCGGCGCGCATCGACTGAGCGAGCACCGCGCTCTTGGGCATGAGGAAACCGGCGGCGAAGCGATTCGCCTCTGCCTCACGTTCCTTGGAGGTGCTCGGGTCCATCTCAATGTCGCTGTGCAAGACGAGATGTCCCAGCTCGTGCGCAGCATCGAATCGCTGGCGTTCACCCGACTTAGACGTATTGAGGAAGACGTACGGCGTTCCATCTCGGAGGAAGCAGAAGGCGTCGATGTCGCTGTACTCGTGTCGAAGCGCAGCGACGCGGACACCCTTGGACTCCAGTAGATGAACGAGATTGGAGATCGGGCGATCACCCAGGTTCCATCGCCGCCGCACGAGTTCGGCGGCTTGCTCTGGCTCGAACTTGTCGAGCGTGGGAATGTCTGCGCCTGGCAACGTAAACCGTGATGCCATGTGCTCGTAGAACTCCACCGTCAGACTTGCAGCGGCGAGCACTGCGTCTCGCCGAGTGGCGGTGGTCTTGCTGAGCTTGCGGAAGCTCGCCGCGTCAGCGGGGACAGCCTCCAGCGGTTCACGCTCAAAGAAGGACGACGGCACGGAGAGCGCACCAGCGAGTTTGGCGATTGACTCGTCACTCGGTGGCCGGTCACCGGTCTCGAAATTGGTGAGCGATCGAGGAGATACGCCGCTCTTCTCGGCAAGCGCAGTCAGCGTTAGCCCAAGGCGCTGGCGCGCCAGCTTCAGGCGTTGTGGGGAGAACATGGTGGGTCGGCCGGTAACTAACGGCGAGGCGTGACGGGCACGTCGAAGTCACCGTCGTCGGGGTTGTCGAAGATCGACAGGTCGCCATCAAGATCTAGGAAGCCGATCAGGATGCGCTCGTCCCACGCCACGACTGCACCGGCCTCCGTCATCTCGGCCGGACGGGAGAACTCCAGGTTGAGGCCACGGTCGGTTCGCTCGTGAACTAGGAACCACAGTGGCGCCTGAGTAGCAGCCGCAACCAAGGCGGAGTCCTGCTCCTCGGCGGGCTCATCGAAGATGGGCAGGACCGCGATCTGCGGGGCCGCCAACGAGTTGCGCGTCGCCTTGCCCTTCTTTCGCGTGCGCGGTGCCTTACGGCGGTCGGGATTGGCCACGTTGGTACCCGAGGCGAGGGTGAACGCGATGAGGGCGTCCGGATGTAGAAGACGAGGCTGGCGCTCGACCCACACGAGCTTCCAGCCCGCATCAGCGAGAGCCAGCGCGAGCTGTTCCATCGTGTCGTGGTAAATGTCCGTGCCCGCGGAAGATGGGAGCGCCATCGCAGTGCGGTTGGCCGCCCTTGACAAGCCAGGACGGAGTGCCGTGTGGAGCGTTTCCGTCGTCAGACCGAAGGCGCTGAGGCGACGCTCGTCACCTTCGCCAGCGGGCAGCGCGATGGTGGCGATGGCCATAGGAGCCTCCATAACTAGGTTGCGCCTTACGCTACCACACATGTGGTCGAATATTGCGCAACACTGGCCCGGCGTGACATGCCGATCGTGTCCCCAACGCGGAGCGGTCTTCACTCGCCCTGCGGTTTGATGTCAGATCGAGTCCAAGAGCGATCAGCCTCGTCTGCACGAAGTCGTAGCGTCGACCCAGGTCAGGACCGACATCGAGCTACCGCAGCGAGCAGCGTACAAGGCCGCAACCGAACCCCACCGCTACCGCCACCCGAAGGGCCCCTGACCAGGTGAGACACCGGTCCGGGGCCCTTCGTCGTTCCCCATGCTCGGTTCTACCTAGACTCGCGGCATGACCAGGAACATGGCGGCCCCGGCTCGACGGCGGAACATCCGGTGGATCTTGGGAACAATCGTCGGGGTCCTGTTCCTCGCTGCCGTTGTCGTTGTTGCACTGCCGCTGCTGCAGTCTTTCGCCTCTGACCTCTGACTCTGGCACCGGGCGAACAGAACCCCCACCCGACATCCCCGTCCCGAGACGGCGAAGGGCGGCCCCGGATCAGTTCCGGGACCGCCCTTTCATGCTCGGGGTTGCTCAGTGCGACGTCAGCTCCTGCTCGCCGTGCTGCGGGGTGTCCCGTCGAACGGCAGCGACGAGCGCGGCGAGCTCCGGGACCACGCGAGCCTCGGCGTCGAGGGCAGTGTCGACCTGGTCGAGCTCGCGAGGCGTGAGCTGGAGGACTCGGTCCCGGAGCAGGACCTCGCGGGCGTGTTCCATCGCGGCCCCGAGCACGAACGCGGACACGTCCTGCTGTTGGGCGGCAGCGGCCTCGCGGATGGTCTCGAGGGCATCGGGTGACAGGCGCATGTGTAGGCGCTCTGACCGCGCGTTTGCGGTAGGCATGGTGACTCCTCAAGTCCGTGATGTACGTCCACTGTACGCATGTGGTGCGTACGCCTCAACCTGGTTCTGTTGACGCGAACGTCGCGCGCAGTTCCTTCGTCGTGAGGAAGAGGCTGAGCTCGTGGTCGAGGAACCGGCGAAAGCCGTGCTTGAGGTAGAAGCAGGCGGCGTCCTCGTGGAGCGCGTGCACGACGACGATCTCGAAGCCGACGTTGTCGGCCGCTGCCAGCAGCCGCTGGAGGGCGTCGACGAGGAGCAGCTTGCCGACGCCCTGACCCTTGTAGTCGTTGTCGACAGCGAGCCGCGCAAGGAGCATCGCCGGCACCGGGTAGCGACGCCTGCGTCCCATCGCTGACTCGCCGTGGGCCGCTGACAGTTCGAAGGTGCGCATGGAGAAGTAGCCGGCGACGCGCTGGGCTTCCTCGTCGAGCAGCAAAGTGGTGCGGACGTTGTCCTTCTTCTCGCTCTGGCCGGCGTAGCGGGCGAGCCATTCGTTGAGCTCCGGTTCGCCGCAGTCGAACGGATGGAGCTTGATGGCTGCCGAGGTGAACGGCCGCGCGATGAGCATCGTCGGTGGTGCCTCTCTGATCGCCAGGACTCGAGCGGACGCCACCCTAGGGCGAGGGAGCGACAGAGATGGGTGAAGGTGGGAGCGGTCGTCGTCGGGTAGCGCAGTTCCTGAGGCAGGCCAGTGGAGAGACAGCAGGCGTCCCCCAGAAATCGCCGTGACGCCAGTAGATTCCCTGTATGTCCGCACCTGAGACCATCAAAGCTCAGAACACTCCACATTTGGTCAGCGCGTGCCAGCTTGCGGGCATCCGGGTCGGTTGGACTCACGGTTGCAGCGCTGGCGCTCGCTGCGTGCTCGAACGCAGGAGATGTGGGACTGATCAACGATTCCGCTGGAATCGTCACGGTCGAGTATGGGGGCGACGGACCCGAGGAAGTCCCGGGAGGCGGCGGCGTGGTCCTCCTCGGAGTTGACGAGTGCTTCGACGGTCCGATCGTCGTGACGTACGAGAGCGGCCACAGTTTCGACCTCTCCGGACCGATCTGCCCCGGCCAGGAACTCCGGATCAAGGCCGAGAGTGCCGAGATCGTGGCGGCGTCCTAGGCAGCCCTCGGAGGGACCTAAAGTGTCGGTGGCTCTGGTAGCGAAGATCTTCCAGATTCTCGGGTCCTTGCCTACGGTGGCCCGAGCACCCGACTCGTGGAGCAGGACAGATGGCAGAGCAGCCCCCGCAGGCCGAGCTGACGGCGTCGACGGCAGACCGGCCGGGCACGTCGTCGCCGCGGGCTCAGCAGGTGGCGAGCGCCGGCCTCGCCGTTCTCGTCCAGTGCGGCTTCGTGTGGATGTTCGTCGGCGAGTGGCTGGCGAACGTGCAGGCGTCCGCCGGCGACCCGGCGCGCCTCTGGCTCAGCGTGGCGACGGCAACCCTGCTCGTCGGCACGGTCGTCGGCGAGGCGGTGCTGCTGGCGCGGCGCCGGCGCGAACCGTCGCAGGTCGCCGTCGTCGCGATGGCGCTGGTGCAGATCGCCTGGTTCGCCGAGTCCTTCTGACCTCGTCCCGGCGGCAGGGTCAGAGCCCGGTGCGCCCGTCCAGGCATTCGCGGAGCAGGTCGGCGTGGCCCATGTGCCGGGCGTACTCCTCGACGAGGTGGATGACGACGTCGCGCACCTCGACGGTGCCGCCCTCGAAGGGGATCTCGCGGTCCAGCTCCTCGGACGCCATGATGTCGTCGGCGGAGTCGACGGCCGCGTGCCAGGACCGCCAGGCGCTGGCCACGCAGTCGTCGGTGCCGATCGCGTCGTCGAAGTCGACGTCGTCGACGCCGGGCCGCTCGAACGGGCCCGGTGCCGAGGAGCCGTCGATGACGCGGGCGAACCAGTGGTGCTCCGAGTTGGCGAGGTGCCGCACGAGGCCCAGCAGGGAGAGGGTCGACGGCGGCACGCTGCGGTGGGCGAGCTGTTCGGCGTCGAGGCCCTCGCACTTCATGACCAGGGTCATGCGGTACCGGCACAGGTACTCCCAGAGGGTCTCCTTCTCGCCCACCGGGTCGATCCCCGTGGTGCGGGGATCCTTCTCCGGTGCTACCCACATGCCCGTCGTCGTCGAACTCACCCGCACAATGTGACGGTCAATCACAACTCACGTCAAGGTCACGAACACAACGATCTGGACACATCCGGCGCGCCGCCCGGTAACCTTCGCGTCCATGGGCCCCACCGCTGCACGTCGCGACGCCCCGTCGTCCGTGTCCGACGGCGGTCCGTGGGCTGGCCAGGGCGGGTTCCCGTGGGCGGCGCCACCGGAGGCGGACGACGCCGCGGACGCGCCGGAGCACGCAGCGGATGCGCCGGATGTCCCGGCCCCGGGCGAGGGGCTGCCGCCGTGGGCGCAGACTCCCGTCCCCACCGAGGCGCCGTCGCTCGACGCCGTCCTCGACGGGTCGGCGCCGGTCGCGGGCACCTTCCGCGACGAGGCACCGACCACCCGCAACCCGTTCGCGCGCGGCACGCGCCGGCCCGCCGTCGCGCGGGGGACGAGCGCGCCGGCCGCGCGTGACGGCGACGCCCGCAGTATCGCCGACCGCACGCGCGCAGGCCGGGACGCCATGCGGCGCGGGGCGTCAGGAGCTGCCGGGGCGATGCGTTCGGCCCGCTCCGTCGCGGGCACCGTGCGCCGTCGTCGGACCTCCGGCCTGTTCTCGCGCCGCTCCACCCTGCTGGGCGCGACCGGCCTGTCGCTCGTGGCGGGCGTCGGGGTCGCGGCCGCCCTGGACGCGGTCACCGGCCCGGCCGAACCGGTCGCCACGGACGCGACGGCCGTGGTCGCCGCACCCGAGGTGTGCGCGCCGGCGCAGGTGGCGTGGTCGCGTGCCGCGGCGGCACAGGTGCAGATGGACGTCGAGTCGCCGGCCAGCCTGCGCAAGGGGTTCGGCACCGCCCGCGAGGCCCTGGCCGCGGTGACCCCGCCGGACGCCGTCGCCACCGAGTGGGCCACCGTGTCCGACTACGTGTCCACTATGGCGGAGGCGACGGCGGAGGCCGAGGACGGCCAGGTGGAGGCGGCTGCGGCGGAAGCGCTCGCGACCCTCGACACCGCGGCGATGACCACGGCGTCCGAGCAGGTCACCGCCTATCTGGCCGACGACTGCGGGTCCTGAACCCGCCGTCGGCCCGGTTCGGGGCGCGGCGTGAGGCCCCTCACGAACCCATGTCACGATTTCCGCGACCCCGCCCGGTTGGGTCACCATGGTGGGATGCTGACCCCCCGTCTGCGCGCCCGCCGAGCGATCGCCGGCCTGGCCGCGCTCACCGGAGTGGCGGTCCTCGGCGCCTGCAGCTCGGACGACGGCGCCACGGAGGCCGCTCCGGAGCCGCAACCCGCCATCTCCATCGACTCCGACCTCGCCATGAACCCCGGTGACGGCGACGGACCCGCACCCTCGCCGGACGTCAGCGAGGAGTGCCTGGAGCTGCAGGAGGTGTGGGCCGAGACGAACCGGTCCCTCGCCGGTATCGACGAGGAGCACCCGCGCGTGCTGGTCGCCGGGTTCCGCGAGGCGCAGCGGGTCTTCACGGCGGCGGAGGCCCCCGAGGACGTGCCCGGCTGGGACGGGATGGGCGACTACCTCGGCACGGCGGTCGGCGCGCTGGCCGACGTCGACACCGACGACGCCGACGAGGTCGCCTCCGTGCTGACCCTGACGTTCTCCGAGTCGGACACGGCGCGCGCCGCCGCCGCGCACAACCAGGTCACCGAGTACCTGGCCGCGGGATGCCGGGGCTGACCTCCCCGCCGTCGCCGGCCGGGGACACCGCCGCGCTGCGTGCGGCCCTGACGGCGTCGGACTACACGGTCGACGGCGTCGAGGACCTGCTCGGCGACCTCGCCTCGGCGGCGCTGCGGCGCGAGCAGACCGTGCCGGCGCGCCGGGTCCTCACGGCCCGGTCCGGCGACCCGCGCGCCACGCTGGCCGCGCTCTTCGTGCTCGGCGCACAGCAGTCCCGTGCCGCCGTGGACACCGCGCTGCCGGGCGTGAGGACGGCCGGGGCCGAGGCGCTCGGCCTGGTGCGCAGCGCCGGGCACGACGACGGCGACCCGGTCCGCGCCGTCGTCGACCTGCGCCCGTACGCCGCGACCGACGCCGGCGGCCCGGTGCAGTGGTGGCTCGCCAGCGACCTCGGCGAGCTGGCCACGAGCCGACGGCTCGCCGCCGACCACGTGCTCGGCGCGGGCGGCGCGTCGACGACGCTGGCGCAGGTCACCGTGCGCGACCGGGTCGGCCGCGTCCTGGACCTCGGCACGGGGTGCGGCATCCAGGCCCTGCACGCCGCCCGCCACGCGGACGCCGTCGTCGGCACCGACATCTCCCACCGCGCCCTGGACTTCGCCCGCTTCAACGTGGCGCTCAACGCCGCCGCGGCGGACGTCGAGCTGCGCGAGGGCTCCATGCTGGAGCCGGTCGCGGACGAACGCTTCGACCTGGTCGTGTCCAACCCGCCGTTCGTCATCACGCCCCGCAGCGGGGCGGCGGGTGCCGCGGTGGCCTCGGCGCTGGGCGAGTTCGAGTACCGCGACGGCGGACGCGCGGCCGACGACCTGGTGCGCGACCTGATCACCGGCGTCGGGCAGGTCCTGGCACCCGGCGGCGTCGCGCAGATGCTCGTCAACTGGGAGCACCGGCGCGGCGAGCCGTGGACCGACCGCGTCGGCGCCTGGCTGGACGCCTCGGGTCTGGACGGCTGGGTGATCGAGCGCGAGCTGCTGGACCCCGCCGAGTACGCCGAGACGTGGATCCGCGACGGCGGCACGACCCCGGAGCGTGAGCCGGACGCCTGGGAGGCCGCCTACGGCGCCTGGCTCGACGACTTCGCGGCGCGCGACGTCGAGGCCGTCGGCTTCGGGCTCGTCACGCTGCGGCGCCCGTCCGACGGCGGCACCCCGGACGGGCGGCTGCGGCGCCTCGAGGAGCACCACGGCACCCTGCGCCAGCCGTTGGGTGCGCACCTGGCGGCCTCGCTGGCCGCCCACGAGTGGCTCGCCGCCCGCGACGACGCCGTGCTCTCGACCGAGCGGCTCGTCGTCGCCGGCGACGTCACCGAGGAGCGGTACCTCACTCCGGGGGCCGCCGACCCGAACGTCGTGATCGTGCGTCAGGGCGACGGCCTGGGCCGCGGCATCCAGGCCTCCACCGGGCTGGCGGCGTTCGTCGGCGTCTGCGACGGCGAGCTCACCGTGGCGCAGATCGTGGGGGCGCTCGCCGCGCTGCTCGACGTCGGGGCGGACGACCTGGCCGCCGAGCTGCTGCCCGCCGTGCGCGGCCTGGTGCGCGACGGGTTCCTCGCCCCCGCCTGACCCGGCGCGGGCTCAGTCCTGCTGCAGGTACTGGTCCGCCCACGCGCTGATGATGCGTCCGGCGCGCTGCGCCTGACCGGGCCGGGTCAGCAGGTGGTCGGAACCTTCCAGGGCGACGAAGCTGCGCGGGTGCCGGGCCGCGGCGAAGATCTTGCTGGCGTTCTCGATGCCGACGGTGCTGTCGGTGGGGGAGTGCAGGATCAGCAGCGGCTTGCCGAGGTCGGCGATGCGGTGCTCGAGGTCCGCGGCCCGCACGTCCTCGACCATCCCGCGCTTGAGGTTGAGCCGCTTGCCGCCCACCTGCCAGACGGCGTTGCCCTCGGCCAGGACCTCGTCGACCAGGTCGTCGTAGTGGTGCTCGGCGTGGCTCGGGTCGAACGGCGCGCACGCCGTGGCCACGGCGCGCACCGACTCGAGCTCGGGGGCCGCGGCGATCGCGGCCGCGCCGCCCCACGAGTGCCCCATGAGCAGCTCGGCCGGAGTGCCGCGGTCGGCCATGAACCGGGCGGCCTGCACGACGTCGGCGACCTTGACGGTGAAGGACCCGTCGCCCCAGTCGCCCTCGGAGTCGCCCAGGCCGAGGTTGTCGAAGCGCAGCACCCCGACACCCTCTGCGGCGAGCTGCTTGCTGATGCGGGCGGCCGCGGGGGAGTCCTTGCCGAGGGTGAACCCGTGCACGAACACCGCCCACCCCCGGACGTCGCCCTCCGGCTCGTCGATGATGCCGGCCAGGGTGGGGCCGGTGCTGCTCGGGAACGTGACACGTTCGCCCATGGTGACTCCTTCCGTCGTCGTACGGCACCATTGGTCCCGGGACACTGTTTCGGGCGCATGTCGGTCCACGCTGCGGACGCCCGGCCGCGGACCCCCATCCCACGAGGGTGATGACACCGATACCATGGCGGTATGGAGATCGACCTCCGGCACCTCCGCCTCGTCTCGACGGTCGCCGCCCAGGGCAGCGTGACCCGGGCGGCGTCGTCGCTCGGCATGGCGCAACCGGCCCTGACCGCCCAGCTCAACCGTATCGAGGAGGCGCTCGGCGGGCCCGTGTTCGTCCGGGACCGCCGCGGCGCGCGCCCCACCCCGCTCGGTGACCTGGTGCTCCGGCACGCCCGCGTGATCCTGCCGGCGATGGACGCGTTCGGCGAGGACGTGCGCCGTCACGTCAGCGGACGCTCCGACGTCGTCTCCTCCCTGCGGGTCGGCACCGTCGCCACGGTGCTGGGCGGCATCTTCCTCAACCGGCTCCGCGCCGAGCTGACCGGGGTGGCGCTCACGTCGTTCACGGCCTGGTCGGCCGACGAGGCCGCCCGGCGGCTGGCCAGCGGCGCCCTCGACCTGGCGCTGGTGGGAGCGTGCGAGAACGAGGTGCTGCCCACCGACGGCGACGTCGTGTGGACCGAGCTGTTCACCGACCCCGTGTTCGTGCTGCTCTCCGAGGAGCACCCGCTCGCGGAGCGGGACGAGATCCCGCTCGGCGAGCTCGCGGGCGAGTACTGGCTGTCGGCGCCGGGCGAGGGCTGCTTCGAACGGTGCTTCGTCGCCGCGTGCGTCCGGTCCGGGTTCACCCCGCGGGAGGTCAGCGAGACCGAGCGGGCCGCCGCCATCGAGCAGGTCCGGGGTGGGCACGCCGTCGGACTCGTCCAGCCGCTGCTCCTCGACGCACCCGGGGTGCAGCCGGTCGCCCTCGAGGACCGGCCGCTGGCGTGGACGCAGTACGTCGGCTGGCGCCGCGACGCCGCCGACCGGTTCGACGGCGAGCTGGTACGCCGGGCCGCCCTGGACGCCCACGCCGAGGCCGTGCACCGCACACCCGCCTACGAGAAGCACCTGGCGAACCGCGAGGGCCTCGCCTCGTAGGACGCCTGCCGGCACGGCATCCCGCTGCGGTCGCGTGCCGCGGCCGCGCTGCGTGACCGCGCGCCGTGGCCACGGGCTCGGTAGCGTGCCGGGCGTGACGGACCGACGGTTCACCTCAGGGCTGCGCCAGCTCGGCCTGCTGCTGGGCGCGTTCCTCGTCGGACTGGCGCTGTTCCTCCTGGTGGCGGTCCTGGCGCCGGACCTCGTGCGCGTCGCCTCCGCCCCGCCGTCAGGGACGTCGGACGAGGCCGCGGCAGCATCGCCGTCCCAGGAGGTCGCGCTCGCCTGGGACGACGGCGCCCAGCAGGCTGCGCCGGGCGGACGGCCGCAGCGCGAGACCGCGACGCCCCGGCCCGGGCGCGACGGCGCGGGCGACGAGTCCCCGCCGGGCGACGCCGGGCGCGAGGGCGAGGCAGGCCCCGCTGACGACGCTGACGATGACGACGGCGACGACGCTGCCGACGCCGAGGACGACGCGGCGTCCGAGGGTGCGGACAGTACGGCGGACGCCTCGACCACGGACACCTCCGACACCTCCGACACCTCCGACACCCCCGCGGACGCCACCGGCACGGCCGACGCCTCGGACGCGCAGGCCGTGCTGGCCCTGGTCAACGCCGAGCGCGAGGCCGCGGGGTGCGGTCCCCTCACCGCCGACCCGCAGCTCGACGCCCTGGCGGGAGAGCACTCCGTCGACATGGCCGAGCACGGTCGTCTCGACCACACCGGGTCGGACGGGCGCACCCCGTGGGACCGGGCGGCCGACGCCGGGATCTCCGGGCTGGCCGCCGAGAACGTGGCGCGCGGGCAGCCGGACGCCGAGGCCGTGGTGGCGGCCTGGATGGACAGCTCCGGGCACCGCGCCAACATCCTCGCGTGCGGGCACACCCGCCACGGGCTCGGGGTGGTCCACGACGCCGGCGGTCCGTGGTGGACGCAGGTGTTCGGCCGCTGACGCCGTCGCCGCCGTTCTGCCGCACCGCCACGGAGCCGCGCACCGGCGTCGGTCGCCTCAGCCCACCAGGACGGCGGTCTCGGGCCGCCGGTAGACGCGTTGGCGGCTGCGCAGCGCCAGGCCGGTCGCCAGGGTGATCGGGCCGAGCCGCCCGAGGAACATCAGGGCGGCGAGCAGGCACTGGTGCCAGGGCTCCAGGCTCGTGGTGATCCCCGTCGACAGCCCGGTCGTGGTGAAGGCCGACACCACCTCGAACAGGACCCGGTCGAGGGGGAGGCGGTCGGGGGAGGTGGAGACGGCGATCGCGAAGGTCGCGGCGGCCACCAGGGCGATGGCCAGCAGCGCGACGGTCAGGGCGCTGCGCAGGCTGCCCACGCGGACCCGACGGTCGAACACGGTCACGTCCGCGTCGCCGCGCAGCTCGGACCAGATGATGAACGCCAGCAGGGCGAACGTGCCGACCTTGATGCCGCCCGCCGTCCCTGCCGTGCCGCCCCCGATGAACATCAGGACGTCGGTGAAGAACCACGTGCCGTGGTTGAGCGCGGAGGTGTCCACCGAGTTGAAGCCGGCGGTGCGGGGCATGACGGACTGGGTGAACGCCGCGAGCATCTTGCCGGGCACGTCGAGCGGGCCGAAGGTGCGCGGGTTGGCCCACTCGACGGTGAGGAACACCAGGGTGCCGACCACGAGGAGCACCCCGGTGGTGATGAGGGTCAGCCGGGCGTGGACGCTCCACCGGGCCCACACGAGCAGCGCGGGCCGGTGGCCGGCCAGGCGCTTCTGCCGGGCCAGCTTGGTCAGCTCGAGCAGCACGGGGAAGCCGATGCCGCCCACGACGACGGCGGCGCAGATCGGCAGGCACACCCACGGGTCGGTGACGAACCGCATCAGGGAGTCCGGGTAGAGGGAGAAGCCGGCGTTGTTGAACGCGGACAGGCTGTGGAAGGCGCCGGACCAGGCCGCCTCCCCGAGGGTCGCGCCGTAGCCCACCACGAACCGGGCGGTGAGCACGACGGCGAGGAGGAGTTCGGCGACGACGGTGAACACCAGCGCCCCGAGCAGGACGCGGCGGACGTCGCCGAGGCCGACCGTGTGCGTCGACTCGGCGGCGACGAGCCGGGAGCGCAGGCCCAGCCGCCGGGTCAGGACCAGGCCGAGCAGGGAGGCGACGGTCATGACGCCGAACCCGCCGATCTGGATGAGCGCGAGGATCACGGCCTGGCCGAACGGGCTCCAGAAGGTGGCGGTGTCCACCACGACGAGCCCGGTGACGCACGCCGCCGACGTCGCGGTGAACAGCGCCTCGACGAACGACGCTCGCTGCCCGGTGGTCGAGACCGGCAGCAGCAGCAGCGCGGTGCCGGTGGCGATCGCGACGAGGAACCCGGAGGCCACGACCTGGGCGGGGCGCCGGGGGCGGGCCGCCGGGTTGTGCCCGGACCGCTGCGGCCCGCGGGGCGGATCGGAGGGTGACGATGCCACGAACCACGAGTGTGGCACCGGCGCCGCGGGGCGTCCTGCGCAACGCCGCGCCGCACGTCAGCGGATCTTCGCGAGCACCCGCATCCCGGCGAGGGCGACGCCGCGGCCGTGGTTCGTCAGCACGACGACGGCGTCCCCGACGTCGGGCCGCAGGCACAGCACGGACCGGTACCCGCCGGTGCCGCCGGAGTGCCAGATCATGCGGTCGCCGCGCGGGCGCTCGCCGTCGGTGAACGTGCGCTGCCATGCGAGCCCGACGTGCGGGGCGTGCTGGGCGAGCGCCAGGCGGACCGCGGCACCGAGCTGGTCGGGCGGGTCGAGGTGCGCCCGCGCCCAGGCGAGCTGGTCGGTGACGGTGGACAGCAGGGCGCCGGCGCCGGGCAGGGCGTCGAGGTTCCACGCGGGTGCCTCGCTGCGTCGGCGGAAGTGTCCGACGGCGGTGCGTGCGGCCTGCTCGGGCGTCGCCCCGGCGCGGGTGCCGGTGTCGCCCAGCCCGAGCGGTGCCGTCACCCGGGACCGGACCAGCTCGGCCCAGGTGGTGCCGGCGTGGCGGGCCAGGGCGATGCCGAGCAGCCCGAACCCGCTGTTGGAGTAGGCGGGCCGGCCGGTGCCGGGGGTGCGCTTCAGGCGGCCGGCGGCGATGCGGGTCAGCAGCACCTGCTCGGTGTCGTTCCGGTACGGGTCGATGCCGCGCAGCATCTCGAGGGTGCCGACCGTCCCGGAGATGTGGACGCGGGGCAGTCCCGAGGTGTGGGTGGCGAGATGCTCCAGGGTGACCGGCGTGCCGTCGCGGCCCAGGCCGGCGACCTCCGGGACGAGCTCGCCGACGGGGGTGTCGAGCCGGAGCTCTCCCGCGACGACGGCTCGCGCGAGCGCCAGGGCCGTGAACGTCTTGGTGATCGACCCGATCTCGAAGCGGGTGCGGGCGTCGGGGGCCGGGCCGTCGAGCAGGCTCCGGTGCCCGACGCCGTGGGTGGTGACGGCGCCGTCCGGCGCGAGGTACCCGAGCGCGATCCCGGCACGACGTCGGCCCCAGCGGCGGGCGGTGTCGGCGAGCAGGGCGGGGACGTCGGTCATGGTCGGAGTGTCCTCAGAGATCTCCGGGCAGGTGGTCGGGGCCGCCGAGCACGGTGGCCAGGATCGCCAGGATGGCGGACCGGGTCGCCGCGGGCAGGTCGACGACGTCGGGCTCGAGCAGCCACTGGGTCTGCAGACCGTCCATGACGCCGATGACGGCGCTGGCGGCCTGGTCCGCGTCGGCGCGGGTGACCTCGACGTCCTGGTCGGCGGCGATGGCGAGGATCGCGGCGGAGATGTCGCCGCGCAGCACCTCGAACCGGCGCCGGGCCCGTTCGGCGGCGGGGTGGCCGTCGGTGACCGCCTCGCCGGTCAGGACGGTGTAGGCCTGGACGATGCCGCGCCGGTCGGCGTTGAGCCGCGCGGTCCTGACCAGGTGGCGGAAGAGGTCGGCGCCGCCCGGGATGTGCTGGCCCTCGAGGTGCTCGACGTCGACGCGGTCGCGGTAGTCGAGCACCTCCCACAGGAGCTTGTCCTTGCTGCCGAAGTGGTGCAGGACGCCGGCGTGGGTGATGCCGACCTGCTCGGCGACCTCGGCCAGGGATCCGGCGCGGTAGCCCTTGGAGCCGAAGACGCGGGCGGCGGCGGCGACGATCTCCTCGCGTCGTTCGGCGCGGGGCACTCGGCGGGCCCGGACGGGGTGCGGGGCGTTCGTCATGTCGTCACCATACTGTGATCCGGGCTACTTACTGACAAGTCAGTAAGTGTGATCTACTGTGACCCGACGCACAGCCGCGCCAGACAGGAGAACCGCGTGTCACTGCAGACCGCTACCGCGAGCACCGCCGTCGAGGAGGCCCTCGACGACCTCCTCGCCCGACTCTCGCCCGCCGAGAAGTGCTCGCTCGTCGTCGGTGCCGACATGTGGCGCACCCGGGCCGTGCCGCGGATCGGGCTCGAGTCCGTCGTCATGTCCGACGGACCCGTCGGGGTCCGCTCGCCGTACGACGACGCCCCCTCGGCGATGCTGCCCGCACCGTCCGCGCTGGCCGCCACCTGGGACGTCGACGTCGCACGGCAGGTCGGCCGGCTGTTCGCCGCCGAGGCGCGCCGCCACGGCGTGCACATGGTGCTCGCCCCCCAGGTCAACCTGCAGCGCACCCCCGTCGGCGGCCGGCACTTCGAGTGCTACAGCGAGGACCCGCACCTCACCGCGCAGGTCGCCGTCGGCGTCGTCACCGCCGCCCAGGACGACGGCGTCGCCATGTGCGTCAAGCACTACGTCGCCAACGACTCGGAGACCGACCGCACCCGCTACCTCGCCCGCGTCGACCCGCGCACGCTGCGCGAGCTCTACCTCGCCCCGTTCGAGCGGCTGGTCGAGGCCGGCGCCTGGAGCGTGATGGGCGCCTACAGCGGCGTCGACGACGGCACCACCGCCGCGCCCGCCCTGGAGCACCGGCCGCTGCTGACCGGCGTCCTCAAGGACGAGTGGGGGTTCGACGGGCTCGTCGTGTCCGACTGGGTGGCCACCCGCTCCGTCGCACCCGCCGTGCGCGGCGGCCTCGACCTGCAGATGCCCGGACCCGACGGCGCCTGGGGCGACGGGCTCGCCGCCGCGCTCGCCGCCGGTGACGTCACGGAGACCGAGCTCGACGACAAGGTGCGCCGCCTGCTCCGGCTCGCCCACCGCGTCGGCCGCCTCGCGCTGCCCGGCACCGACGCCGCCACCCCGGCCGACGCCGCCACCCCCGCCGCGCCGGCGGTCGGCAGCCCGTTCGCCGTGCCGGAGGCGCGCGAGACGTTCCTGCGCGAGCTCGCCGCCCGCTCCGCCGTCGTCCTGCGGGACACCGCCGGCCTGCTGCCGCTGCCCGGTGCCGAGACCCGCGAGCCCCTGCGCGTCGCCCTCCTCGGTGCCGCGGCCGTCGACCCCTTCTTCCAGGGCGGCGGGTCCTCGTTCGTCGTGCCCGACCGGCTCTCCTACCCGGCCGAGGCGCTGGCCGCGGCCCTGCCCCACGGCTCCCGTGTCGAGACGGTCGCCGGTTCGCGCGCGCTGCGCAACCCGCCCGCCCTCGACCCGGCCCGGTGCACGGACCCCCCGGGCGACGCCGGCGTGCGCATTGAGGTGCTCGACGCCGCCGGTGCGGTCCGGCGTCGCGAGACCCGGGCCGCCTGGGACGGGTGGCTCACCGACCTCGGCCCCGACGACGCCACCGTGCGCCTGACCACGCGGATCGCCACACCCGAACCGGGCCGGCACGAGATCGGCGTCGGCACCGTGGGGGTGCACCGCGTCGTCCTCGACGGCGCCGAGATCTCGGCGAGCGACGTCGTCGCCACCGAGGACGTCATCCTCGCCTCCCAGCACAACCACCCCGTCGCCGTCACCGCCGCCGTCGAGGGGCCGACGGCCGAGCTCGTCGCCGAGCTGCAGGTGGTCCACCCCGTCGGCTACGACCGGTTCGTGCGCGCCCAGCTCGTGCACCGCCGACCCGGCCCGTCCGCCGAGGACGAGCTCGTCGCCGCCGAGCAGGCGGCACGCGCCGCCGACGTCGCCGTCGTCGTCGTCGGCACCACGCACGAGGTCGAGTCCGAGGGGTTCGACCGCACCGACCTGGCCCTGCCCGGCAACCAGGACGAGCTCGTCCGCCGCGTCGTCGCCGCCAACCCGCGCACCGTCGTCGTCGTCAACGCCGGCGCCCCCGTGCTGCTGCCGTGGCTCGACCAGGTGCCCACCGTGCTGTGGGGCTGGCTCGCCGGGCAGGAGGCCGGCGCGGCGCTCGCCGACGTGCTCACCGGCGTCACCGAACCGTCCGGGCGCCTGCCCTGGACGTTGCCGGCCCGCGGCGAGGACGTCCCCGTGCCGCACGCCGTGCCCGTCGACGGCGTCGTCGACTACGCCGAGCAGCTCGACGTGGGCTACCGGGCCTGGGAACGCCGGCGTGCCGCCCACGACGGCACCGGCGAGAGCGCCGGCCCGGCACCGGCGGCACCGTTCGGCCACGGTCTGGGCTGGACCACGTGGGACTACGAGGAGGCGGCCCTGGTCGCGCCCGCGGCCGTCCCCGACGACGGCGAGCCCGGGCTGCGCGTCCACGTGCGCCTGCGCAACACCGGCACCCGTCCCGGCCGCGAGGTCGTGCAGGTCTACGTCGAGCCGCCGCCCGGGACGACCGACGTCGACCCCGACCGTCCGGTCCGCTGGCTCGCCGGGTTCGCCGTCGTCGACGCCGGACCCGGCGCCACCGCCGTCGCCGTCGTCGAGGTGCCCGCCCGGACGTTCCGGTCCTGGGGCCCCGACGGCTGGGCCACCCCCGGCGGCACCTACCGCCTGCGCGTCGGGCGGTCCGTGCAGGACCTGCGCCACGAGATCCCCGTCCACGTCACGTCCGGCACCCCCGCCGGGCGTTGACACCACCCGAAGGAACCGCTCCCATGAGTACCCGTGCAAGGAGGCACACCGTGAGAATCCGCAAGCTCTCCGCCACGTTCGCCGGAGCCGCCGTCGTCGCGATGCTGGCGACGGCGTGCGGCGGCGGTGGCGACACCGACACCAGCACCGACACGACCGAGGGGCAGACCGAGGCCGCCGCCACCGGCGAGGTCCTCACCGTCGGGATGCCCAACGGCACCCAGACGGAGAACCAGTCGCCGTTCGCGACCGGATCGGCAGCCCTGTCGCTCGGCTACGCGTTCGTCATCTACGAGCCGCTGATGATGGTCAACGACGCCAAGCCCGCCGAGGACCCGCAGCCCTGGCTCGCCGACTCCATCGAGTGGAGCGAGGACTACACCCAGGCCGTCATCACCCCGCGCGAGGGCGTCACCTGGTCCGACGGCGAGGCGTTCGACGCCGAGGACGTCGCCTTCTCGATCCAGCTCCGCCAGGACCACGAGGGGCTGAACACCTCCGCCCTGCCGATCGAGTCCGTCGAGTCCGACGGCACCACCGTCACCGTGACGTTCGGGGCGCCGCAGTACGTCAACACCGCGAAGCTCGCCGACATGCTGATCGTGCCCGAGCACCTGTGGGCCGGCGTCGAGGACCCCACCACCTTCACGAACACCGAACCGGTCGGCACGGGCCCCTACACGCTCGAGTCCTGGACGCCGCAGGCCGCGACCGTCGTCGCGCGGGACGACTACTGGGGCGGCGACCTGTCCGTGCCGGAGATCCGCTACTCGTCCTACAACGACAACAACGCCCTGACCACGGCGCTCACCACCGGTGAGGCGCAGTGGGGCTGGACGTTCATCGCGGACTACGAGAACGTCTACATCGCCGCCGACCCGGAGCACTACCACCAGTACGCGGCCGCCGGGCTCGGCATCGACGCCCTGTTCCTCAACAACGAGGAGAAGCCGTTCGACGACGTCGCCTTCCGCCGGGCGCTCAACATGGCGCTCGACCGCCGGTCGATCACCGACGTCGCGACCTCCGGCGTCAACCCGCCCATCACCAGCGTCACCGGCCTGCCGCTGCCCGCCGGCGACGAGTTCCTCTCCGACGCGTTCGCCGGGGAGGAGCTCGCCGCGGACGTCGAGGGAGCCAAGCAGGTCCTCACCGACGCGGGGTACACGGGCGTGGGCGAGTCGCTCGTCGACCCCGACGGCGAGCCCGTCACGTTCGAGCTGACCAACCCGGCCGGCTGGAACGACTACCTCACGGCCCTCGACCTCATCAAGAACGCCGCGGCCGAGCTCGGCGCCGAGGCCACCGTCCAGCCCGCCAACGCGGACGGCTGGTTCGCCGACATCATCCCGCCGGGCAACTTCGACGCCACGCTGCACTGGACCGACGGCGGCGCCACCCCCTGGGACCTGTACTCCAACATCATGGACGGGGCCCAGTACGCACCGCTCGGGGAGCCGGCGACGTGGAACTTCGGCCGCTACCAGGACGAGGAGGTCACCGAGGCGCTGGCCACCTACGCCTCGACCACGGACGACGCCGAGCGCACCGAGGCGCTGGCCACGATCCAGCAGCACTTCGTCGAGGACGTGCCCGCCATCGCGATCTGGGCACGACCCGCCACGGCGCAGTACTCCAGCCTCAACTACACCGGCTGGCCCTCCGAGGAGGACCCGTACAACCAGCCGCAGCCGACCGGGTCGCAGGCGCTGCAGATCCTGCTCAACCTCGAGCCGGCCGCGGACTGACGCAGCACGCGGCGCGACCGGCGGAGCAGCTCCGCCGGTCGCGCCGTCCCTCCGACCCCCCAGGTGAACGCATGCGCACCCCCGCCACCGACGCCCCCCGTCCGGTACCGGCCGCCGACGACGGCACGCCGGTCCTCCAGGTCACCGGCCTGACCAAGCACTTCCCGGTCCGCGGCCGCCGCGGCGCCGTCGTCCACGCCGTCGACGGCGTCGACCTCACGCTGCACCGCGGCGAGGTCCTCGCCCTGGTCGGCGAGTCCGGGTCCGGCAAGTCGACGATCGCGCGCCTGCTGGCCCAGCTCATGCCGCGCACGGCCGGGACGCTCGAGCTGCACGGCACGGACGCGACCGTCCGGCGCCGGCGCGGCTTCCGCGCGTACGTCCGGCGCGTCCAGATGATCTTCCAGGACCCCTTCGGCTCCCTGAACCCCGTGCACACCGTGCGGTACACCCTGTCGCGCAGCGTGCGCATCCACCAGGGCCGCGGCCTGCGCGGCGCCGAGCTCGACGCCGCGCTGCGCACCCTGCTCGACCGGGTGCGGCTCAGCCCCACCGAGCGGTACATCGACAAGTTCCCGCACGAGCTCTCCGGCGGCCAGCGGCAGCGCGTCGCCATCGCGCGGGCGCTCGCCGCCGACCCGGAGGTGCTGCTCGCCGACGAGCCGATCTCCATGCTCGACGTCTCGATCCGGCTCGGCATCCTCAACCTGCTGCAGGACCTGCGCGACCGGCTCGACATCGCCATCCTCTACATCACGCACGACATCGCCTCGGCGCGCTACTTCGCCGACCGCACGGCCGTGATGTACGCCGGGCGGGTCGTGGAGACCGGGGACAGCGAGTCGGTGACGCAGGACCCGAAGCACCCCTACACCCAGCTGCTCATCCGTTCGGCGCCCGACCCGGACGACCTCGAGGCACGGGCCCGCGGGGCTCGCGGCGAGGCCCCGAGCCTCGTCGACCCGCCGGCCGGGTGCCGGTTCAACCCCCGCTGCCCGTTCGCCACCGACCTGTGCCGCACCGAGACGCCCGAGCTGATCGACGTCGCCGACGGCCGCGGCGTCGCGTGCTGGGGCTACTCCGACCGTGCAGACCGTCCGCGGCTCGGCGACGTCCTGGACGCCTACGGCCGCCGTGCCGACGAAGGAGGGACCCCGTGAGGTTCGCCGTCCGCCGCACGATCTTCTACCTCATCACCGCCTGGGCGGCGGTGACCATCAACTTCCTCATCCCGCGCCTGATGCCCGGCGACCCGGTGACCGCCCTCATGGGGCGCATGCAGGGCCGGATCGACTCCAACGCCGAGGAGTCCATCCGGGTGCTGTTCGGCCTCGACACCGGCGCCTCGGTCTGGCAGCAGTACGTCGACTACTGGGGGCTGCTGCTGCGCGGCGACCTGGGCCTGTCGTTCACGTTCTTCCCGACGCCCGTGTCCGAGATCGTCCAGCAGGCCCTGCCGTGGACGATCGGCCTGGTCGGGGTGGCGACGATCATCTCCTTCACCCTCGGCACCGGCATCGGTGTCGCGATCGGGTGGCGGCGAGGGACCTGGGCCGACGCCCTGCTGCCGATCACCACGTTCTTCTCGGCGGTGCCCTACTTCTGGCTCGGGCTGATCGCCATCACCGTGTTCTCGGTGACGCTCGGCTGGTTCCCGTCCTCGGGCAGCTACGACCGCGGCCTGGTGCCCACCTGGTCGTGGGAGTTCGTCGGGTCGGTGATCTACTACGGGTTCCTGCCCGCGCTGACCGTGGTGCTGTCCTCGATCGCCGGCTGGATCCTCGGCATGCGCAACATGCTCGTGACCGTGTCCTCCGAGGACTACGTGACGGTGGCGCACGCCAAGGGGCTGCCGGAGCGCCGCGTGATGGTCGGCTACGCCGCCCGCAACGCGATCCTGCCGCAGGTGTCCAACTTCGCCCTGTCCCTCGGGTTCGTCGTCGGCGGCACCCTCATCATGGAGATGGTCTTCTCCTACCAGGGCATCGGGTACACCCTCTTCCAGGCCGTCAACACCCAGGACTACCCCCTGATGCAGGGCTGCTTCCTGGTCATCACGCTCGCCGTGCTCGGGGCGAACATCATCGCCGACTTCGTCTACGCCGCGCTCGACCCGCGCGCCCGTCAGGAGGGGTGACCCATGGCCCAGGACACCACGTTCACCGAGGAGCAGGCCGCGCCCGAGCGCGCCGTCGAGCACGACGTCGACGACCCCCGCCGGGCCAAGCGGTTCCTGTTCCTGCGCAACGGCAAGGCGCTGACCGGTCTCGGCATCCTGCTGTTCTTCGGGATCCTGGCCGTCGTCGGCCCGTGGATCGCCCCGTACGACCCGAACCAGGTCTCCGCGGACCTGCTGCAGCCGCCGTCCTGGTCGCACTGGCTCGGCACCGACCACACCGGCCGCGACATCCTCTCCCAGATCGTGGTGGGCACCCGCGGGGTGCTCGTCGTCGGGCTGATCGCCGGGGTGTCGGCCACGGTGCTCGGTGTGATCGTCGGCGTGACCGCCGGGTTCATCGGCGGCATGGGTGACGAGACCCTCTCGGCGCTGTCGAACGTGTTCCTCGTCATCCCGCAGCTGCCCCTGATCATCATCATCGCCGGGCAGCTCCCCACCGCCGGCGGCGTCACCGTCGCCCTGGTCATCGGCATCACCGGCTGGGCGTGGGGAGCCCGCGTCATGCGTGCCCAGACGCTGTCCCTGCGCAAGCGGGACTTCGTCGAGGCGGCGCGGGCCAACGGCGAACGCACCTGGCGGCTCGTGCTCGCCGAGGTGCTGCCGAACCTGACGGCCATCATCGCCGCCGGGTTCGTCGGCACGGTGACCTTCGCCGTCATGTCCCAGGTGACCCTGGCGTTCATCGGCATCACGCCCGTGTCCGACTGGAACTGGGGCACCATCCTGTTCTGGGCGCAGAACAACCTCGCGCTGCAGCGGGGCGCCTGGTGGTGGTTCGTCCCGGCCGGTCTGTGCATCGCCCTGCTCGGCATGGCGCTGACCCTCGTCAACTTCGGCATCGACGAGTTCGTCAACCCCCGCCTGCGCAGCACGGGCATGAACGCCCGGCTGCTGCGCCGCCGTCGGATCCGCCCCCGCATCGGCTTCACCCCGGTGCTGCGCACGCCACCGGACGGCCGGCCCGACGTCGGCACCACGGCCCGCACGACCCGCAAGGAGCGCTCATGACCGCCTCGACCCTCGACGTGCCCGCCCCCACCGGGACGGTCGGCGAACCCGTGCTCGAGATCGAGAACCTCTCGGTCGACTACGGGTACACCGACGACGCGACCCACGTGCTGCGGGACGTCTCCCTGACGCTGCACCGCGGCGAGGTCCTCGGCCTGGCGGGGGAGTCGGGCTGCGGCAAGTCCACCCTGGCCTACGCCGCCACCCGCCTGCTGCCCCCGCCCGGGCTGATCACCTCCGGCAGCGTCCACTTCACCGGCCGCGACGGGCAGCGCACCGACGTGCTGCGCCAGAGCGACGCCGAGCTGCGGGCCTCGCGCTGGCAGGACACCGCGATCGTGTTCCAGGGCGCCATGAACTCCCTGAACCCCGTGTACCGGATCGGGCGGCAGATCGCCGACGGCATCCTGGCGCACCGGCCCGGGATGCGGCGCAAGGAGGCCTGGGACCAGGCCGCGTCCCTGCTGGAGATGGTCGGCATCAACGCCGACCGGCTGCGCGACTTCCCGCACCAGCTCTCCGGCGGCATGCGTCAGCGCGTGATGATCGCGATGGCGCTCGCGCTGGACCCGCAGGTGCTCATCATGGACGAGCCGACCACCGCGCTCGACGTCGTCATGCAGCGCCAGATCGTCGAGGAGATCGCCGACCTGCGCGAACGCCTCGGGTTCTCCGTCGTCTTCATCACGCACGACGTGTCGTTGCTCATCGAGATCGCCGACCGCATCGCCATCATGTACGCCGGCGACATCGTCGAGGACGCGGGTGCCCAGGACGTCTACCGGCGGCCCCGGCACCCGTACTCCGCCGCGCTGCTGCACTCGTTCCCGCCGCTGCGCGGCGAGCGCCGCGAGCTGACCGGCATCCCCGGGTCGCCCCCGGACATGCAGAAGATGCCGCCCGGGTGCCCGTTCGCACCGCGCTGCGCCCACGTGACGGACGTGTGCCGGCAGGTCCGCCCGGTGCTGGGCCCGACGGCGCTCGCGGACCGGGGCGGCCGCGAGGCCGAGCGCTCGGTCGCCTGCCATCTGCACGATGCCGACCTGGAGGGCATCGACGGGACCCTCCCCGCGGACCTGGCGCGCTGACGGCGGTGCGGGTCGGCCGGGCCGGGCCCGGCGATCCCGTCCCCGGAACGCACCGGCCGTCCACGTGATCGTCACACGAACTGGTTACGCTGACCTGCATGAACGGCGACACCCGGGAGATCTCCGCCGCGACACCCGCTGCCGGTGACGCGGGGCCCGGTCCTGCGGCGGTCGCGCCGCAGCCTGCCGCCCCCCGGACCGTGCCGCCCGGCGCCCCGCAGCGACCGGCGCCGTCGGTGCCCGTCGCCCGCGTCCCCGCCCCGCCGCGGCCGCAGGTGCGCGTCGGCGCCCAGGTGACGGCCGCCCTCGTCGCCCTGGTGGCGGCGTTCGGCGTGTGGGCCACCTACCGCGTCTTCGTGACGACCGTGCCCGGCCAGCGGCTCGACGAGCTGGCCCGCGACGGCGCGCTGTACGGGCAGGACAGCCTGTGGCAGGTGGCCGAGCCGGTGCTCGATGTCGTCTCGGTGTCGTTCGTGGTGCTCGGCGTCGGGGTGGCGATGGCGGTCGCCCTGGTGCGGCGGCGCTGGGTGCTCGCGCTGCAGGTCGCCGTGCTGGTCGGGGGAGCCAACCTGACCACCCAGGTGCTCAAGCACCAGCTCCTCGAGCGTCCGGACCTGATGCCCAGCGTGTGGAACACGGGCAACACGCTGCCCTCCGGCCACACGACGGTGGCGGCGTCGGTGTCGGTGGCGCTGCTGCTGGCCACCCCGCGCGCCTGGCGCCCCGTGGTGGCGCTCGCGGGCGCCGCGTACACCGGGGCGACGGGCGTCTCCACGCTGGTGGGCCAGTGGCACCGGCCCTCGGACGTGGTGGCGGCCCTGCTGGTGGTGCTGGCCTGGGGTGCGCTGGTGTGCGCCACGACGCCGGCGAGCTCTCTGGACGTGGCCCCGCGGCGTCGTCGGCTCCCGTCGGGCGAGCCCCGGCGCACCGCCTTCGCGACGCCGGGGTCCTCGGTGGTGGCCGGGCTGATGCTGCTCGCGGCGACGGCGGCGGGGGTGCTCGCGGGTGCCGGGGGGCTACGGCTCCTGGAGGGGGCGGACGTCGGGGTGTCCGACGACGTCGCCGCCTATGCGGTGGGCGTCCTCGGGACGGTGGCGGCCACCGCGGTGACCTTCGCGCTGCTCCTGCTGCTGCGGCAGGCGACGGCACGCCCTCGCTGATCTCCCTCCGGTGACCGTGCGCGGTCACAGTCGCGTAACGACGCTTGATCCCTCTTGTCACGCGGACGAAACCCTGGGCTATGCTGTGACCGTTCACAGTACGGATCGCGCCATGGCGGCGCGGCAGGAGGCAACGCAGCACCATGGCCGTCACCGGCACCTGGCCCACCGGCCGCACCCTCGGCTACGGGGGTGACTACAACCCCGAGCAGTGGCCCCGGGAGACCTGGGACACCGACGTCGAGCTGATGGCCGAGGCCGGCGTCAACTTCGTCAGCGTCGGCATCTTCGCCTGGGCCATGCTCGAGCCGCGCGAGGGCGAGTACGACTTCGCCTGGATGGACGAGCTGCTCGACCTGCTGCACGCGCACGGCATCATGGTCGACCTCGCCACCCCCACCGCCGCCCCGCCCGCCTGGTTCTACGCGACCTACCCCGAGGCCCGCGTCGTCACCCGCGACGGCGTCCCGATGGGCCCGGGCTCGCGCGGCGCGTGCTCGCCGTCGCACCCGGCCTACCGCGCCGCGGCCCGCACCATCGCCGGCCGCATCGCCGAGCGCTACGCCGACCACCCCGCCGTCGTCATGTGGCACGTGCACAACGAGTACGGCGCCCCCGTCGGCGAGGACTTCTCCGACGCCGCGGTCGCGGCCTGGCGCACCTGGCTCCAGGACCGGTACGGCACCCTTGACGCGCTCAACGACGCCTGGGGAACCCTGTTCTGGGGCCAGGTGTACGGCGAGTGGGAGCACGTCCAGGCCCCCGGCCCGACGCCGGCCACCGTCAACCAGGCGCAGCAGCTCGACTACGCCCGGTTCACCGACCACCAGCTCCGCTCGCTGTTCGTCGCCGAGCGTGACGCCATCCGCGAGCACTCCGACAAGCCGGTCACCACCAACTTCATGGCCAACGAGTGCCCCACCACGGACCTGTGGGCCTGGGCGCGCGAGGTCGACGTCGTCTCCAACGACCACTACCTCACCGCGGCCGACCCGCGCGGCCACGTCGGGCTGTCCCTGGCCGCCGACCTGACACGTTCGGTCGCCGACGGCACGCCGTGGATCCTCATGGAGCACTCCACCTCCGCGGTGAACTGGCAGGGCCGCAACGTCGCCAAGCGCGCCGGGGAGATGGCCCGCAACTCCCTGACCCACGTCGCGCGCGGCGCCGACGTCGTCGGCTTCTTCCAGTGGCGGGCCTCCCGGTTCGGCGCCGAGAAGTTCCACTCCGCGATGCTTCCCCACGCCGGCACCGACTCGCGCGTGTGGCGCGAGGTCGTGGCGCTCGGCCAGGATGTCGCCGCGCTCGCCGAGCTGCAGGGGTCCACCGTGCGCGCCGACGTCGCGATCCTGTGGGACACCGAGTCGTTCTGGGCCCAGGACCTGCCGTGGCGCCCCTCGGACGACCTGCGCCACCGCGAGCGGGTGCGCGCCTACTACGAGCGGCTCTGGCGCGACGGCCTCACCGTCGACTTCGTCCACCCCGACGCGGACCTGTCCGGCTACCGCCTGGTCGTGGCACCGGCGTCGTACCTGATGACCGCCCGCTCCGCCGCGAACCTGACACGCTACGTCGCGGCCGGCGGGACGCTGGTGGTGTCCTGCTTCGCGGCGGTCGTCGACGAGCACGACGCCGTGCACCACGGCGGGTACACCGCGCCGCTGCGCGAGGTGCTCGGCCTGCGCGTCGAGGAGTTCCTGCCGCTGCGCGCCGGGGAGTCCGTCGCGGTGGAGTGGACGCACGACGGCGCGACGGCGGACCTGACGGCGCCGTACTGGGCCGAGGACCTCGCGGTCGAGACCGCGCAGGTCGCCGCCCGGCACGCCGACGGCCCGGCCGCCGGGGAGCCCGCGGTCACCCGGCACGCTCACGGCGACGGCACGGCCTGGTACGTGTCCGTCCCGCTCGGCACCGCGGACCTCGCCCCCGTGCTCGGCGCCGCCTACGTCGACGCCGGGCTGACGCCGTCCGACCTGCCCGAGGACCTCGAGGTCGTCGTGCGCCACGGCGACGAGGCCGACTACGTCGTCGCGATCAACCACACCGACGCCTCGGCGACGCTCCCCGGCGTCACCGGGACCGAGCTGCTGACCGGCGCCGACGCCGCCCCGCAGCTCACCGTGCCCGCCGGTGGTGTCGCCGTCGTGCGGACGACGCCCGCCCCGCGGGACGAGCCGGCCGCCGCCGTCGTCGGAGGTGACCCGACCCCCTGACCGTCCCGCACCCCCTCCCGACGCCGTCGGGCAGGGAACCGCTCGATCAGAATCCTGAGCGCCGCTCAGGTCGCAGTGTCGCGAACCACGCCCGGAAGGCATCGCGGCCCCGTCCGGAAGGAAGAACCATGCGCAAGACCACCCTGTCGGTCGCCGCCGTCGCGGCGGTCTCCCTCCTCGCCGCCTGCGGCGGGGGCGAGACCGAGCCCGCGGAGACCACCGAGGACACCGCGGCGGCCGAGGAGTCGGCCGCCCCCGAGGCCTCGGGCAACCTCGTCATCTGGTCCGACGAGGAGCGCGCCGAGGCGATCGAGACCGCCGCCGAGACCTTCACCGCCGAGACCGGCGCCGAGGTCGAGGTCGTGACCAAGAACTTCGAGGACATCCGTGCGGACTTCCTCGCCCAGGTCCCCACTGGCGAGGGCCCCGACCTGACCATCGGCGCCCACGACTGGCTGGGCTCGCTCATCGTCAACGGCGTCGTCGACACCGTCGACCTCGGCGCCACCGTCGACGAGTTCGAGGACGTCGCCATCGAGGCGATGACCTACGACGGCCAGCTCTACGGCCTGCCCTACGCCCAGGAGACCGTCGCGCTCATCCGCAACACCGAGCTCGCGCCGGACCCCGTGCCGGCCACCTGGGACGAGATGATCGCCGCCGGCGAGGAGACCGGTGCCGACCTGCCGTTCGTCATCAACACCGCCGGCGCCGACGGCGATGCCTACACCTACTACGCGTTCCAGACGTCGTTCGGTGCGCCGGTGTTCGAGCAGAACGCCGACGGGTCGTACACGACCGAGATCGGCATGGGCGGCGACGGCGGCTACGCCTACGCCGAGTGGCTCGCGGAGAACGGCCAGGGCGGCGAGGGCCTGCTCAGCACCGACTGGACCTACGACATCGCCAACCAGGAGTTCGCCGACGGCAACGCGCCGTACACGGTCGCCGGCCCGTGGGCCATCCCGACCTACACCGACGCCGGCATCGACGTCGCCGTCGAGCCGGTCCCGGCCGCCGGGGACGAGACCGCCGCGCCGTTCGTCGGCGTCCAGGGCTTCTACCTGTCGGCCCAGAGCGAGAACAAGCTGCTCGCCACGAGCTTCCTGACCAACTACATGGCCACCCCCGAGGCGATGCAGGCCATGTACGACGCCGACCCGCGCATCCCGGCCCTCACCGCGACCGCCGAGGCCGTGGCCGAGGACCCGATCGTCGCCGGCTTCCTCGCCGCCTCCCAGAACGGCGCCCCGATGCCGTCCATCCCCGAGATGGGCGACGTGTGGGACCACTGGAACGCCGCCGAGGCCGCCCTCATCGCCGGTGACGCCGAGCCGGAGGCCGCGTGGGACAAGATGCTCGCCGACCTCGACGCGACGCTGAACGGCTGACCGTCCCCTGATCCGGGCGGGGGCACCTGACCACCTCGGTGCCTCCGCCCGCCCCACCCCGACCCGGCACGACGGCACCCCGCCGCCGGCCCCCTCCGGAGGATCGATGTCGACCGACACCACCGCGGCTCCCGTGCGGGACTCGCACGCCCGTGCCTGGGAGGGCACCGGCTGGGGCTTCGCCGTGAAGCTCGTGCTCATGGCGGCCGTCAACGCGATCGGCCTCTACGTCGCCTGGTCCGCCTGGGACGTCGATCAGTGGGGCGTGCTCGTCGCGTCGCTCGCGCTCGTCGTGGTCGCCGACGTCGTCTACTTCTCCCGGCGCCGGATCGCCGGCAAGTACCTCTACCCCGGCCTGGTGTTCCTGCTCCTCTTCCAGGTCTTCACCATGGCCTACACGCTGTACGTGGCCACCACGAACTACGGCACCGGCCACAACAGCACCCAGGAGCAGGCCGTCGAGGCGCTGCTCATCCAGAACGAGCGCCCCGTCGACGGCGCCCCCACCTACCCCCTGACCATCGTGCGCGACGGCGAGGACCTGGGATTCGCCGTCGTCGACGACTCCGGGCAGGTCCTGGTCGGCACGGCGGACGAACCGCTGGCCCCGGCCGACGACGCCGTCGTCGACGGCCAGGTGGTGACGTCGCTGGACGGGTTCGAGGCGGTCGACCTGCCGACGCTGCTCGCCGACCCCGCGCTGCAGGAGGACGTCCTGGAGCTGCGGGTGCCGACGTCGGACGACGCCGACTCCGGCTCCTACCGCACCCGCGAGGGCACCCGCGCCACCGTCTACGCCTCCTCCCTGGACTGGGACCCCGAGGCGGGGACGATGACGGACACCACCACCGGCACGGTCTACACGGCCGACGGCGAGACCGGGCAGTTCGTCGCCGAGGACGGCTCGACGCTCCCGGTCGGCTGGCGCGTGGGCGTCGGGTTCGACAACTTCACCAAGGCGTTCACCGACGACGACTACTCCGGTCCGTTCTGGAAGATCACCGCGTGGACGTTCGCGTTCGCCTTCCTGTCGGTGGGTCTGAGCTTCCTGCTCGGGCTGGCGATCGCGCTGCTGTTCGACGACAAGCGGCTGCGCGGCCGGGCCGTGATGCGCACCCTGTTCATCCTGCCGTACGCGTTCCCGGTGTTCCTGTCCGCGCTGCTGTGGCGCGGCATGCTCAACTCGAACCCCGACTACGGGATCATCAACAGCCTGTTCTTCTTCGGGCAGCGCATCGAGTGGTTGACCGACCCGTTCCTGGCGAAGGTCGCGATCATCGGCGTCAACCTGTGGCTGACGTTCCCGTACTTCTTCCTCGTGTGCACCGGGGCGAAGCAGTCGCTGCCCAGCGAGCTGTCGGAGGCCGCCCGGATCGACGGCGCCGGCCCGTGGCGGCACTTCCGCGCCATCCAGCTCCCGCTGCTGCTGATCTCGACGACGCCGCTGCTCATCTCGAGCTTCGCGTTCACCTTCAACAACTTCGTCATCGTCTACATGCTCACCGGCGGCGGGCCACGGTTCACCGACACCTCGGCGCCGCTGGGGCACACCGACATCCTCATCACGATGATCTACCAGATCTCCGGGGTGCAGGGCGGCAGCGCCGACTACGGCCTCGCCAGCGCGCTGTCGATCCTGGTCTTCCTGGTGGTCGGCGGGATCTCCGCCGTCGCCTTCCGCCGCACCCGCAAGCTCGAGGAGGTCCTGTGATGTCGACGTCCACCGACCAGGGACGCACCGTGGTCCCCGACGCCTCCCGCGCGCGCACCCGCCGTCGTCGCTGGTGGGCCGAGGTGGGCTGGAAGTACCCGCTCGCCGCGCTCGTCGTGTTCTACGCGGCGTTCCCGCTGGCGTACGTGCTCTCGGCGTCGTTCGCCTCGTCCGGGACGCTGACGGGCAGCACGCAGCTCTTCCAGGAGTTCTCGGGCGAGAACTACGCGGCGTTGAGCAGCACCCAGTTCTGGCAGTGGGCGGCCAACTCCATGGTGATCGCGCTGAGCGTCGTGGTCGGCGCCGTGCTCATGGGCGCCGCGGCGGCCTACGCGTTCAGCCGGTTCCGGTTCACCGGACGCCGGCTGACCCTCGGGACGCTGCTGATCATCCAGATGTTCCCGCAGATGCTGGCGTTCATCGCGATCTTCCTGCTGCTGCTCACCCTCGGCGACGTGGTCCCGCAGCTCGGGCTGAACTCCACGCTGGCGCTGATCTGCGTCTACCTGGGCGGGGCCCTCGGGTCGAACACGTTCCTCATGTACGGGTTCTTCAACACGGTGCCACGCGAGCTCGACGAGGCCGCGAAGATCGACGGCGCCACGCACGCCCAGACGTACTGGACGATCATCGTGCGGCTGGTCACGCCGATCCTGGCCACGGTGGCGCTGCTGACCTTCGTCGCGACGTTCGGCGACTTCATCCTGTCGCGCATCATCCTGACGTCGGAGTCCAACTGGACCCTCGCGGTGGGCATGTACGGCTGGGTGTCCGACCAGCTCAACGCCAACTGGGGCCTGTTCACCGCCGGCGCCGTCATCGCGAGCCTTCCGGTGCTGCTGCTCTTCCTGTTCCTGCAGAAGTACATCGTGGGCGGCCTGACCGCCGGGTCCGTCAAGGGCTGAGCGGTCCGCGGGACGTCGGCGCCGCCGCCGTCCCGCGGACCCTGCCCGTCCTGATCACCGTCGATCGAGAGGAATGCCATGCACAGCGCATCGCGCGCGGGTTCTGCGCGCCGCACACTGGGAGCGGTCACAGGGGTGGTGCTGGCCGGGAGCGTCCTGGTGACGCCCACGGCCACCGCCGCCGACGCCGTCGACCCGGGAGTCGACGGCCCGGCCGCCGGCGGCCCCGTCGAGGCCGGCATCACCGTCGAGCAGGTCGAGGGTCTGGCCGAGGACTTCGACCTGGGCGTCGACGTCTCCTCGGTGCTGTCCCTGGAGGAGTCCGGCGTCGTCTTCCGCGACGCCTCCGGCGAGCCCGCCGACCTGTTCGACGTGCTCGCCGACGCCGGCGTCACCGACGTACGCGTCCGCGTCTGGAACGACCCGTGGGACGCCGACGGCAACGGCTACGGCGGCGGCAACACCGACGTGCCCCGCGCCGTCGAGATCGGGCAGCGCGCCACGGCCGCCGGCCTCGGCGTGCTCGTCGACCTCCACTACTCCGACTTCTGGGCCGACCCCGCCAAGCAGCACGCCCCCAAGGCCTGGCAGGACCTCGACGTCGACGGCAAGGTCGCCGCGGTCGGCGACTTCACCACCGACGCGCTGACCGCCTTCCGGGACGCCGGTGTCGACGTCGAGACCGTCCAGGTCGGCAACGAGACCAACAACGCCGTCGCCGGGGTGTCCGCTTGGGCCGACCGCGCCCGGATGTTCTCCGCCGGGAGCGCGGCCGTGCGCGACGTCCTCCCCGAGGCCCGCGTGGCCGTGCACTTCACCAACCCCGAGACCGCCGGGCGCTACGCCGGGTACGCCGCCCAGCTCGACACCCACGGCGTGGACTACGACGTCTTCGCGTCCAGCTACTACCCGTACTGGCACGGGTCACTGGACAACCTCACGGCCGTGCTCGACGACGTCGCCGACAGCTACGGCAAGGACGTCATGGTCGCCGAGACCTCCTGGGCCCGGACGCTCGCCGACGGCGACGGCCACACCAACACCATCCAGACGGACTACCCGCAGTACCCCACCAGCGTGCAGGGGCAGGCGACCGAGGTGCGGGACGTCGTCGCCGCCGTCGCCGCCGTGGGCGAGGCCGGGACCGGCGTCTACTACTGGGAGCCGGCCTGGCTGCCCGTCGGACCGCCCGAGGAGTGGGAGACCAACCAGCAGCTCTGGGAGGAGCACGGCTCGGGCTGGGCCACCAGCTTCGCCGGGGAGTACGACCCGGAGGACGCCGGCCAGTGGTACGGGGGGTCGTCCTGGGAGAACCAGGCGCTGTTCTCCTACGACGGCCGGCCGCTGGAGTCGCTGAACGTCTTCTCCTACGTGCGCACCGGCGCCGTCGCGCCGCGCGAGGTCACCGGGGTCACGCCTGCCGAGGTGCGGCTCGTCGAGGGCGAGCCGGTCGAGCTGCCCGCCGCCGTCGACGTCGCGTACAACGACGGGTCGGTCGAGTCCCAGGCCGTCACGTGGGACGCCGACGACGTCGCGGCGATCGGGGCGGTCGGGGCGTACGACGTCGCCGGGGTCACCGACGCCGGCCTCGACGTCGGGCTCACCGTGCTGGTCCAGGTGAAGAACTACCTGACCGACCCGAGCTTCGAGGCCTGGGGCGAGGCGTGGACGATCACCGGGACCGGTGCGGCCGTCGAGGAGACCGCCGACTCCGCCGACCAGGACCGCTCGGTGAAGTTCTGGGCCGGCGAGGACTACGCGTTCAGCGTCTCGCAGACCATCACCGGGCTGCCGGCGGGGGAGTACCGCGTCTCCGCCACCACACAGGGCGGCGACGGGGCGGACTCCGACGTGCGGGTGCTGCGGCTGGAGTCCGCGGCGGGCTCGGCCGAGGCGCCGCTCGCCCTGGCCGGCTGGCAGGCGTGGGACACCGCGACCACCGGTGCGGTCACCGTCGGCAGCGACGGCACGGCGACGGTCACGGCGTCGTTCGAGCTGGTCGGTGGCGCGTGGGGCACGGTCGACGGGTTCGTCCTCGAGCGGGTCGGGGACACGCCGCCGCCCGCCTGGTCGGGCTCGACGGCGTACGACGCCGGAGACCGGGTCTCCCTCGACGGCCGCGTCTTCGAGGCCACCTGGTGGACCCGTGGCCAGGAGCCGGGTGCCTCGCAGTGGGGCCCGTGGCAGGAGATCGCGACCGCCGACGACGGCACCGCCGTCTGGACGTCGTCGCGGATCTTCACCGCCGGTGACGTCGTCGTGCACGACGACGTGACGTACGCCGCGCAGTGGTGGACCCGCAACCAGGAGCCCGGCGACCCGCACGGCCCCTGGGAGCCCCGGGGCTGACCCCGACTCGCCTCCCGCCGAGATCGACGTACCCGTATCGAGATCGACGCACCGTACGTCGATCTCGATACGGGTACGTCGATCTCGGCGGACGGGCGCGACGGCGGCGGCACTGCTCGGTAGAGTGCCGCCGTCGTCGTCCGTGTCGTACCGTGTCAGGACCCGGCGCCCCGCCGGACCGCGGCCGCCGCCGCACGACGCACGACGCCGCACCCCGGAGAACCCTCGGAAAGCAGGAACGGATGCCTCAGGCCCGCAAGCTCGTGATCGTCGAGTCCCCGACCAAGGCTCGCAAGATCCAGGGCTACCTCGGCGACGACTACGTCGTCGAGGCCAGCGTGGGCCACATCCGCGACCTCCCGCAGCCTTCGGACCTGCCGGCGGAGATGAAGAAGGGGCCGTACAAGAAGTTCGCGGTCGACGTCGACAACGGGTTCGACCCCTACTACGAGGTCTACGCCGACAAGAAATCCAAGGTGCGCGAGCTGAAGTCCGCGCTCAAGGGCGCCGACGAGCTCTTCCTCGCCACCGACGAGGACCGCGAGGGCGAGGCCATCGCCTGGCACCTCATCGAGGCGCTCAAGCCCAAGGTGCCGGTGCACCGCATGGTGTTCCACGAGATCACCCGCGAGGCCATCACCCGCGCCCTGGAGAACACCCGCGAGCTCGACCAGGACCTCGTCGACGCCCAGGAGACCCGCCGCATCCTCGACCGCCTCTACGGCTACGAGGTGTCCCCGGTGCTGTGGCGCAAGGTCCGCCAGGGGCTGTCCGCGGGGCGTGTGCAGTCCGTCGCGACGCGGCTCGTCGTCGAGCGGGAGCGTGAGCGCATGGCGTTCGTGCCCGCCGACTACTGGGACGTCACCGGGTCGTTCGCTCCCACCGCCGGGGACGACGCCGGCCAGTTGTTCTCCGCACGCCTCACCGGTCTGGGCGGGGACCGCGTCGCCGCCGGCCGCGACTTCGACGACCTCGGCCGCCTCAAGGTGCGCACCGGCGTCGCGCACCTCGACGAGGCGGCGGCGACCGCCGTCGTCGCCGGGCTGGACGGCGCCGACTTCGCGGTGCGGTCGCTGGAGACCAAGCCGTACTCGCGCAAGCCGGCCGCACCGTTCACCACCTCGACGCTGCAGCAGGAGGCCTCGCGCAAGCTGCGCATGGCCTCGCGTGCCACGATGCGCACGGCGCAGGCGCTGTACGAGAACGGTTACATCACCTACATGCGGACCGACTCGCCCGCGCTGTCTGCCGAGGCCACGGACGCCGCGCGCCGGCAGGCCGCCGAGCTGTACGGTGCCGAGTACGTGCCCGGTGCGGCGCGGATGTACGCCTCCAAGAACAAGGGCGCCCAGGAGGCGCACGAGGCGATCCGCCCCGCGGGAGACTCGTTCCGCACGCCCGCCCAGGTGGCCGGCGAGATCTCGGGCGACCAGTTCAAGCTGTACGAGCTCATCTGGAAGCGCACCGTGGCCTCCCAGATGGCCGACGCGAAGGGGTCGACGGCGTCCGTGCGCCTCGGCGCGACGCTCGGCTCCGCGGCGGGGGACCACGCCGGGTCCGACGCCGTCTTCTCGGCGTCCGGCACCGTGATCACGTTCCGCGGGTTCCTCGCCGCGTACGAGGAGTCCAAGGACGTCGAGACGCCGGAGGGCGGGGGCGCCGCCCCGTCCGGGCCCAAGGAGACGCGCCTGCCGCGCATGGCCGAGGGCGACGCGCTGGCCGGCACGGACCTGGCCGCGGACGGGCACAGCACCTCGCCGCCCGCCCGGTACACCGAGGCGTCGCTGGTCAAGGCGCTGGAGGAGCGCGGCATCGGCCGCCCGTCCACGTACGCCGCGACGATCTCCACGGTCCAGGACCGCGGCTACGTGCGCACCAAGGGCCAGGCCATGGTGCCCACCTGGTTGGCGTTCGCCGTCGTGCGGCTGCTCGAGGAGCACTTCACGTGGCTGATCGACTACGACTTCACGGCCGAGATGGAGGCGGACCTCGACCAGATCGCCGCCGGTGAGCGGGAGCGGGTCGGCTGGCTGACGCGGTTCTACTTCGGTGACGGCTCGGGCGACTCGGAGGGCTGGGGTCTGCGCGACCTGGTGGCCGACCTCGGCGAGATCGATCCCGTGGCGATCAACTCCGTCGAGATCGGCGAGGGCATCCGGGTGCGGGTCGGGCGCTACGGCCCCTACCTGGAGGACCTGAACGCCGAGCCCGACAAGGAGGGCAAGGCGCCGCGTACCTCGGTCCCCGAGGACATCGCGCCCGACGAGCTCACCGTCGCCAAGGCGCGCGAGCTGCTCGCCGCCGGGGCCGACGACGGCCGCGTGCTCGGCGTCGACCCGGACTCGGGGAACGAGATCGTGGCGAAGAACGGCCGGTTCGGCCCGTTCGTCACCGAGAAGCTGGACCTGCCGGAGATCGACCCGGACCTGTCGGCCGCCGCGAAGAAGAAGGCGAAGGCCGCCCAGCCCAAGCCCCGCACGGGTTCGCTGCTGAAGTCGATGGCGCTGGACACCGTGACGCTCGAGGACGCCCTGAAGATCCTGTCGCTGCCGCGCGTGGTCGGCACGGACCCGGAGTCGGGCGACGAGATCACCGCCCAGAACGGCCGTTACGGGCCCTACCTGAAGAAGGGCACCGACTCGCGCTCGCTGGAGTCCGAGGAGCAGCTCTTCACCCTGACGCTCGACGAGGCCCTGGCGATCTACGCCCAGCCCAAGCGTCGCGGCCGGGCCGCCGCGGCGCCGCCGCTGAGGGAGCTCGGCGACGACCCGAACTCGGGCAAGCCGATCGTGGTCAAGGACGGCCGGTTCGGGCCGTACGTGACCGACGGCGAGACCAACCGCACGCTGCCACGCGACGCCACGCCGGAGTCGATCACCGCCGAGCGGGCGATCGAGCTGCTCGCCGAGAAGCGGGCCCAGGGTCCGAAGAAGCGCAAGGCGCCCGCCAAGAAGAAGGCCCCCGCCAAGAAGTCGACGGCCAAGAAGTAGCCGCGGCGCCCGGGGCGGCGGGTCAGTCGTCCCGGCGCTCGACGACGTAGCTGTGGCCGTCGGGTCCGGTGACGCGTTCGTAGGTGCCGCGCAGGCGCGCCTCGCGGGCCAGGTCCTCGGCGGTCGGGGGCACGGGCGGCGTCCGGCGGATCGACGCCGGGCCGAAGATCGGCAGGAACGTCTCGGTGAACCGCATGCCCCACGTGCGGTCGTCTCCGGGGCGGCGACGGAACAGTCCCACGATCACTCCTTGGCGGACCAATGATTGGTAGGCCAACTATATCTGCGCGGGCCCGGCACGCCTACCCTGGGCCCATGGACCGTCCCGAGGATCCCCTGGCGCTCGAGGCGCAGGTCTGCTTCGCGTTGTCGGCCGCGGCGCGCGCGATGGTCGCGCTGTACCGACCGGTGCTCGAGCCGCTCGGCCTCACCCACCCCCAGTATCTGGTCATGCTCGGCCTGTGGGAGGACGCGGGGGCGGGCCGGACGACGACGGCCACCGACCTCGCCGACCGCCTCCTCCTCGACCCCGGCACGCTCTCCCCGCTGCTGCGGCGGCTGGAGGAGCACGGCCTGCTGGCGCGGCAGCGCTCGCGCAGCGACGGTCGCGTCGTCGAGGTGCACCTCACCGACGCCGGCACCGACCTGCGCCGGGCAGCCGTCGAGGTGCCGGGGAAGGTCGTCGCGGCGTCGGGCCTCGAGCTCGACGAGCTCGAGCGGGTCCGGGCGGCGTCCGCGGCGGTCATCGCCGCCGCCCACAGCGACCGCGCGGATACGGTGGGGCTATGACCGACCCCACCGCCGCCGTCGACCCGTCCGACTACGCCGCACGCCTGACCTCCGCCGACCTGGGCGCCACGGTGCCCGACCTGCTCGCCGCCCCCGCGATCCGCTGGGGCGTCATCGGTGCCGGGAACATCGCCGGCTCGTTCTCCGACGGGGTGCGCGACCGCACCGCCGCGCGGGTGACCGCCGTCGGCTCCCGCTCGGTGGCGAAGGCCCAGGAGTTCGCCGACGCCCACGCGCCCGGAGCGCGGGCGCACGGGTCCTACGAGGACCTGGTCGCCGACGACGAGGTGGACGTCGTCTACGTCGCCACTCCGCACTCGCACCACCTGGAGCACACGCTGCTGGCGATCGAGGCGGGCAAGCACGTGCTCGTCGAGAAGCCCTTGACCCGGTCCGTCGCCGAGTCCCGCACACTGCTCGACGCCGCCCGCGACGCCGGGGTGTTCTGCATGGAGGCCGTCTGGACCCGGTTCCTGCCGCACATCGCGGCGATCCGCGGGGCGATCGCCCGCGGCGAGATCGGCGAGGTGCGCACCGTGATCGCCGAGTTCGCGATCCAGAAGGAGTACGACCCCACCCACCGGCTGTTCGCCCCGGAGCTCGCCGGCGGCGCCCTGCTCGACCTCGGCATCTACCCGATCACGCTGGTCCACGACCTGCTCGGGGCGCCCGACACCGTGCTGGCGCACGGCACCCATGCCCCCACCGGCGTCGACGACCACGTCAGCATGATCTTCGGCTACGACTCCGGCGCGCAGGCCGTGCTGCACACCTCGTCACGCGTCCCGGGCGTCGCGGGAGCGCGGATCATCGGCACCCGGGGCCACATCGAGATGCCCGGCGGGTTCTTCACCCCCACGGGCTTCGAGGTGGTGCGCGACGACGGCACCCGCTGGTCGTTCACGTCCCCGGCGGAGGAGGGCAAGGCCTACGAGGCCGCCGAGGTCGCGCGCTGCGTGACGGCGGGGCTCACCGAGAGCCCGCGGATGCCCTGGTCGGACACGCTCGAGGTCATGGGCATGCTCGACGACGTGCGCGCCACGCTCGGGGTCGTCTACCCGGGCGAGTGACGGCGCGGTGACCGGGCGCCGTCGGCCCTGCTCCGCTCAGCGGGTCAGGCGGCGGCCGGTCACCTCGGACGGCGTGATGCGCACCCAGACGTTCTTGCCGTCGTCGACGAACGGGATGATGCCGATCGCCTCGGCCTGCGCCAGGTCGGCATCGGTCTCGAGCATCTCGGCGGTGCCCTTGACGACCACGCTCACGGCGGCCTGCTCGGTCCACTCGTCCGCCTCGAACGCGACCCGGGAGTTCACCACGAGCTCGACGAGCTTGCTGCCCGGCTTCGTCACGAAGTACACGTGCCCGTCGGCCACGCCGAACGACACCGGGAAGATCTCCGGATCGCCGCCCGCGGCGGTCGCCAGGCGTCCCACGGGACGGTCGGCGAGCACCTCCCAGCACTCCTCGGTCGTCAGCGTCGTGATGGTCGCCTGCCCGGTCATCGTGGCCTCCTTCGCTGGTGGTACCTCCCATCCTGGCCCGTCTCGGGACCCGGCGCGCGGTGGTCGGCGCCGATGCGACGAACTCCACAACCCCGCCAGGTCCCGCCCGTGTGGGCACCCCCGGCTAGGGTGTGGCGCGTGAGCAGCGCACCCGGGTACTTCGTGTCGTTCGAGGGCGGCGACGGCGCCGGCAAGTCGACCCAGGCGCGGCTGCTCGGCGCGTGGCTCGAGGAGATCACCGGCCGGGAGGTCGTCCTGACCCGGGAGCCGGGCGGCACCGCGCTCGGCCGCGAGATCCGGCGGCTGGTCCAGCACGGCGAGCACGTCGACCCGCGGGCCGAGGCGCTGCTGTACGCCGCCGACCGCGCGCACCACGTCGCCACGCTCGTGCGTCCCGCGCTGGAACGCGGTGCCGTCGTCATCACCGACCGCTACCTCGACTCGTCCGTGGCCTACCAGGCCGGCGGTCGCGAGCTGGCCGAGGCCGACGTCGAGGGGCTGTCGCTGTGGGGCACCGGAGGGCTGCTGCCGGACGTCACCGTGCTGCTCGACGTCGATCCCGCCGTGGCAGCGTCGCGCCGCACCGGTGACCCCGACCGTCTGGAACGGGCCGGCGACGAGTTCCACCGGCGCACCCGGGACGCGTTCCTGCGCCGCGCCGCCGCCGCGCCGGGTCGCTGGCTCGTCCTGGACGGCTCCGGCGCGGTCGACGACGTCCAGTCGCAGATCCGGGTCGA
Source organism: Isoptericola chiayiensis (assembly GCF_013149805.1). Taxonomy (GTDB): domain Bacteria; phylum Actinomycetota; class Actinomycetes; order Actinomycetales; family Cellulomonadaceae; genus Isoptericola; species Isoptericola chiayiensis. Next base: position 88,509 of record NZ_JABEZT010000005.1, on the reverse strand, counting down.
CCTCGCCTCCCGGCTGGGTCTGACGCCGGGACTCGTCGCCGGCGAGGGGGCCTCGTGAGCGTCTGGGACGACGTCGTCGGGCAGCCCGAGGCCGTCGGTGTGCTGCAACGGGCCGCCGCCGACCCGGCCGCGATGACCCACGCATGGCTGCTGACCGGTCCGCCGGGGTCCGGTCGTTCGGTCGCGGCGCGCGCGTTCGCCGCGGCGCTGCAGTGCACCGGCGGCGGGGCTCCGGACGGCGTGCGCGGGTGCGGTCGGTGCCAGGCGTGCCGCACCACGCTCGCCGGCACCCACCCGGACCTGACCGTCGTGGCCACCGAGAAGGTCGTCATCCAGATCCGCGAGGTGCGCGACCTGATCGCCACCGCCGCGCGCACCCCCTCCGTCGGGCGCTACCGGGTCATCCTCGTCGAGGACGCCGACCGCATGGCGGAGCGCACCACCAACGTGCTGCTGAAGGCCGTCGAGGAGCCGCCGCCGCACACCGTCTGGGTGCTCTGCGCCCCGTCCGTGCAGGACGTGCTGCCCACCATCCGGTCCCGGTGCCGCGGCGTCGTGCTGCGCGTCCCGCCGCCCGACGCCGTCGCCGACCTGCTGGTGCGCCGCGACGACGTCGAGCCCGACGTCGCGCTGCAGGCCGCCCGCGCCGCGCAGTCCCACGTCGGGCTGGCCCGTCGGCTCGCCCGCGACCCGGAGGCCCGCGCCCGCCGTGCGGAGGTGCTGGACGTCGCCCGCCGCGTCCGGGGCGTCCCCGACGCGGTGCTCGCCGCCGCCGAGCTGGTCGACGTCGCCAAGGCGGAGGCGGCCGCGGCCACCGTGGAGCGCGACGCCGCCGAGAAGGCCGAGCTGCTGCGCGCCCTCGGCGTCGCCGAGGGCGAGACCCTCCCGCCCAAGCTGCGCTCCCAGCTCAAGCAGCTCGAGGACGACCAGAAGCGCCGCGCCACGCGACGCCAGCGCGACGTGCTCGACCGGTCGATGGTCGACCTGCTGTCGCTGTACCGCGACGTGCTGGTGGTCCAGCTCGGCGCCGACGTCGAGCTGGTCAACAGCGAGCACGCCGGGACGGTGCGCGCCCTGGCGCGGGACTCGACGCCGGAGCAGACGGTGCGGCGCATGGACGCCGTCGGGCAGGCTCGCGAGCGTCTCGAGGGCAACGTGGCGCCGCTGCTGGCGCTGGAAGCGATGACGGTGGCGCTGCGGCCGCAGGGTTGAGCACGGAACCTCCGGGCCCACGGAGAAGGTTCGGTGAAGAGTGCACCGACGGCGCCGCCCGGGCCGGTAGGTTGGCCTGGTGATTTCACCCGCTGGATCTTCGCGACGTCCGTCTGCCCGCTCGACCGCACAGCGGCTGGGTGCCGTGGTGGCGGCCGTCGCGCTGCTGGCGGCCTGCACGGCCCAGGTGCCGGAGAAGTCGGCGACGCCCGTCGAGGACGCCACGGGTGCGGCGACGGGTGCCGAGAGCGCTCCCGAGGGTTTCGAGGAGTTCTACGGGCAGGACCTGGAGTGGGAGACCTGCCGCAGCGGGTTCGAGTGCGCCACGGCGACCGCCCCGCTGTCGTGGGGCGACCCCGAGGCCGGCAGCATCGAGCTGGCGCTGATGCGCAGCCGCGCGTCCGGCGAGAAGGTCGGCTCGCTGCTGGTCAACCCCGGCGGGCCGGGCGGGTCCGGCGTCGACTACCTCGAGTCCGCCGTCGAGACGTACGGCGAGCCGTTGCGGGAGTCGTTCGACGTCGTGGGCTTCGACCCGCGCGGCGTCGAGGACTCCTCGGCGGTGGAGTGCTACGGCGACGCGGAGAAGAACGAGTACCTCGCCGAGGACTTCGACCTGTCGACCGAGCAGGGGCTGGAGGACGCGCGGCGGTCGAGCGCCGCCTGGGCGGAGGCGTGCGGCGAGAACACCGGTGAGCTGCTCGGCGAGGTCGACACGCAGAGCGCCGCCAAGGACCTGGACATGCTGCGCGCCGCCCTCGGCGACTCCCAGCTGCACTACCTGGGCTTCTCCTACGGCACGAGCCTGGGTGCCACGTACGCGGGGCTGTTCCCGGACCGGGCGGGTCGGCTCGTGCTGGACGGCGCGATCGACCCGACGCTGGACGACGGCGAGATGTCCGAGGGGCAGGCCGTCGGGTTCGAGAACGCCCTGCGCGCGTACGTCACCGACTGCCAGGCGGGGCAGGACTGCCCGCTGACGGGCTCGGTGGACGAGGGCATGCAGCAGGTGCGCGGCGTGCTGGATGCCGCCTATGACCGCCCGTACCCGACCAGTGGCGAGCGTGAGGTGACCCAGTCGCTGGCGTTCTACGGCGTCGCGGTGACCCTGTACGCCGAGCAGAACTGGCCGATCCTGACCCAGGCGCTCGACGAGGCGATCAACGCCGGCACCGGTGACACGCTGCTGTACCTCGCCGACTTCTACAACGACCGCAACGCCGACGGCTCCTTCTCGACGAACTCGACCGAGGCGTTCAGCGCCGTGAACTGCCTGGACAGCCGCAGCAGCGACGACGTCGACGAGATGCGCGCCCAGGCCGCCGAGATCGAGGAGGCGGCGCCGACCATGGGCACGTTCTTCACCTACGGCGGCCTCGCCTGCGCGTCCTGGCCGTACCCGGAGGTCGAGCAGGAGTACGACGTCGCGGCCCCCGGTGCCCCGCCGATCGTGGTCATCGGCACCACGAACGACCCGGCCACGCCGTACGTGTGGTCCGAGGGCATGGCCGACACCCTCGAGTCCGGCGTCCTGGTCACCTACGAGGGCGAGGGGCACACCGCCTACGGCCGGTCGAACGACTGCATCGCCGGCGCCGTCGAGGACTACCTCGTCGAGGGCACCGTGCCGGAGGACGGCCTCACCTGCTGACCCTCCGCGGTGGGCCAACCTCCCGCGAGGTAGGCAACGTTCCCGCGGGGTAGGCAAACCCGCCGCGAGGTAGGCAACTTCTCGGCGAGGTAGCGCGGCATTCGCTGTGACGGATCCGACGACGGCGGAGCGCGGGATCCTTTTGGAGGTCCGGCACGAGGTCGGGTACTGTAGGCGCGCCCGTTGAACGTGGTCGACGTCGGTCGGTACGTGCAGGGGCTCGCCGCCTTAGCTCAGTCGGTAGAGCGGTTCACTCGTAATGAACAGGTCGTCGGTTCGATTCCGACAGGCGGCTCAGCGTGCGACAGGCCCGGAACCTCTCTGGTTCCGGGCCTTCGTCGTTCCCGTGCGCACGGTGCGAGCAACGGCGCCTCGACGCATCGTGGGTGCCATGGCACTGCACTCGTCGGACACCCCGACCTTCCTGGACTTCGAGCGGCTCGCGATCGCCCCGCTCTACGCGCGCCCGCGGGCGACGCACGGCATGCCCTCCGAGACCGTCCCGGACGACGGGATGGACCCGTCGGTCGCCTACAGCATGATCCACGACGAGCTGATGCTCGACGGGAACTCGCGCCAGAACCTGGCCACGTTCGTGACGACGTACATGGACCACGAGGCGAGGCTGCTGTTCGCGGAGACGTCCGACAAGAACATGATCGACAAGGACGAGTACCCGCAGACGGCCGAGATCGAGGGCCGGTGCGTGCGGATGATCTCGGACCTGTGGAACGCTCCCGACGGCGAGAACGCGACGGGCACGTCGACGACGGGTTCGAGCGAGGCGGTGATGCTCGGCGGTCTGGCGCTGAAGTGGCGGTGGCGCGAGCGGCGCCGGGCGGCGGGGGAGCCGACGGACCGCCCGAACCTGGTCATGGGGATCAACGTGCAGGTCGTGTGGGAGAAGTTCTGCCGGTACTGGGACGTGGAGCCGCGGTACGCGCCGATCGAGGAGGGTCGGCTCCAGCTGAACGCGGAGGAGGCGCTGAAGCTGGTGGACGAGAACACCATCGGCGTGGTCGCCATCCTGGGGTCCACGTTCGACGGGTCGTACGAGCCGGTGGAGGCCATCGCGTCGGCGTTGGACGAGCTCGCCGCCTCGGGAGGTCCGGACGTCCCGGTCCACGTCGACGCGGCGTCGGGAGGGTTCGTCGCTCCGTTCATCGACCCGGACCTGCGGTGGGACTTCCGGGTGCCGCGGGTGCGGTCGATCAACGCCTCGGGGCACAAGTACGGGCTGGTGTACCCGGGGGTGGGATGGATCGTCTGGCGCACCCCGGAGGACCTGCCCGAGGATCTCGTGTTCCACGTGAACTACCTCGGCGGGGACATGCCGACGTTCGCGCTCAACTTCTCCCGCCCGGGTGCGCAGGTGATCGCCCAGTACTACAACCTCGTCCGGCTGGGTCGGGAGGGCTACCGGGAGATCCAGCAGGCCTGCCGGGACACGGCGACGTACCTGTCGGGCTCGATCGCGCAGATGGGGCCCTACGAGCTGCTGTCCGACGGGTCAGAGCTGCCGGTGTTCTTCTTCCGGCTGAAGCCCGAGGTGTCGAACTACACGGTCTACGACGTCTCGGCGAAGATGCGGGAGCGCGGGTGGCAGGTCCCGGCGTACACGCTGCCGGAGAACCTCACCGACGTGTCGGGACTGCGGGTCGTGGTCCGCAACGGGCTGTCGCGCGACATGGCCGAGCTGTTCCTCGCGGACCTGGCCCGGTCCACGGAGTTCCTCGAGAGCCTGGAGACCCGCCTGCCGCACGACCCGAGCCACACGGAGTCGTTCCGGCACTGAGTCGCGGCTCTGGCCGCTGGTCGGAGAGGCCGCGGCGACGAGGCTGGGGCCGCCCGGCGCGATGCGGGCGTCAGGGCGTTGCCGTCGGCTCCGGCTGCCGCGCGCGGAACTGTCCTGTCGCGGCGAGCACCGCGACCAGCGCCAGCGGCACGATCCATCCGCTCCAGCCCAGGATCGTGGCGTGCGTGGTGTCCACGGTGGTGCCGGCGGCGACGAACAGCAGGTGCATCCCGGCGGCCGCGTTGAGCGCGCCGTGCGCGAGGGCCGGTGCCCAGACGTTGCCGCTGCGGATCCGCAGCCACGAGAAGACGGCCCCGACGACGGTGCAGAACCCGACCATCATCACCAGCGCGAGCAGCGGCGACGCGTCGGGGTAGTTGTAGCCGAGCAGCACCAGGGGTGCGTGCCACAGCCCCCAGATCAGTCCGGAGACGACGACGGCGGCCGCGGTGCCGTAGCGGTCGACGAGCGTGGGCAGCAGCCAGCCTCGCCAGCCGATCTCCTCGCCGAGGGCGGGCACGGTGTTGATCACGGCACCGAGGACGATGCTCGCGAGCTGGGCGATCACGAGCACCTGCACGGGGATGTCGAGCGGCGCCCCGCCGACGGCCGCGAGCTGGGCGTCGAGCGTCTCGCGGAACCCGGAGAACTCGACCAGGTCCGCCTCGTAGAGGCCGAGCACCGAGGCGACGGGCAGCGCCACCGCGACCAGGGCGACGGGCACGACGAGCGCGATGCCCAGCCAGCCGAGGAAGCGGCCCCACGGGCGCACGGGCGTCAGGCCGAGGGCCCGGGCGAGCGGACGTCGCTCGACGAACCGCACCACCACGAGCGCGGCCAGCGCCGGGGTGAACATCATGGCGACGGCCAGGACGGGCAGCAGGGGCTCGTCGATGCCGTCGCCGAGCCAGAGCGGCAGGGCCACCAGCCAGGAGACGCCGAACGAGATCCCCAGGTATGTCCACAGCGCGCGCATGGGTGGCAATGTACCGGCCCCGGTAGGCTGCCGGGCATGCCTTGGACGTTCGGCCGACGGCGGCCCACCACCTATCTGCTGGGGGACGCCGTCGACCCGTACCCGGCGCAGGCGCCGGAGTCGGTGCGGGGCCGCGCGCTGCGCATCACGGAGATCGGCGAGCCGGTGCTGCACACCCCGGCGCGGACGGTGGAGCGGTTCTCCACACCGGAGCTCGCGCGGCTGGTGGACGACCTGTTCGCCACGATGGACGTGGCCCAGGGGGTCGGCCTGGCGGCCCCTCAGGTGGGGGTGGACCTGCGGGTGTTCGTCTACGACGTCACCGACGACCGTGGGGACCGGCACGTCGGCCACGTGGTCAACCCCGAGCTGACGGTCGACACGTCGGCCGAGCTCGTGACCGAGGACGAGGGCTGCCTGTCGGTACCGGGCGCGTACGAACCGCTGGCGCGGCGGGAGGCGGCGACGGTGCGGGGCGTCGACCTGCACGGCGGCCCGGTGGAGCTGCACGGCACCGGGTTCCTGGCCCGCGCTTTCATCCACGAGTGCCAGCACCTGGACGGCACGCTCTACTGGGACCACCTCTCGAGCGAGCTGCAGCAGGACGCGCTGCGGCAGCGGGATGCCGAGCGTGCCGACGTGCTGGCGACGCGCCGGGAGATCGCGATCGAGCTGGGCAAGCGTCCGGCCGACTACCCGGCGGCGCCGGCCGGCGGACGCTAGCCGGGGTCGGCGGGCGTCGGGGACGACGACGGACCTCAGCCGCCGTGTCGTCCGCGCCAGGCCACGACGCCCCCCACGGCGACGCCGACGGCCGCGAGCCCGAACCCGATGACGGCCCACATCTGCCCGCGCAGGGCGGTGTCCTCGGCGTTGCCGGTGCTCTCCGCGGCGGCGCCGGCCGCGACGGCGGGGGCTGCGGACGACGGGCTCGGCGACGGTTCCGGCGTCGGGGTGACCGGTGCCGCGGAGCTCGCGGTGGGGGAGCCGGACGGCGTGGGCGTCGCCGAGGAGGGGCTCGGGGACGGTGAGGGCGATGGCGGGGCCTCAGGGCTCGGCGAGGTCGGCTCGGGTGCGGGCTGCGACGGCGCCGTGGTCTCCGGTGCGGGCTCGGGCTCGGGTTCCGGCTCGGAGGTGGCGGTGGGTTCGGCCGGAGCCGACGTGGAGGGTGCGGGTGCCGACGACGTCGGTGCGGGCGCCGGCGTGCAGCGGCTGCCGCCGGACTCCTCGTCCCAGTCCCCGACGCCCGGCACGCGGACGTAGACCACGCAGTAGCCGTCCGGCATGGTCGACCATGCCGCGCTGAACCGCACGTTCCCGGACCGGCCGCGGGGCAGGGGCTCCTGGAGCCACTCGTAGTCCCAGCCCTCGAGGCTGCGGATCGAGTAGCCGACCGTGTCCCAGTCGCCGCGGTCGCGGTCCCGGTCGTGGTAGGAGACGCCGTCGACGGTGACGGTCAGGTCGTCGTCGTCCGCGGCGGCCGGCACCGCGGCCAGGGCGAGCCCCGTGCCCAGGGCACCGGCGAGCACGGCTCGGACGGCACGGGGTGCGGGCACGGGTGGGGCCTTCCGTCGTCGGGCGGCGCGCTCGGCAGGTCGGTGCACATGGTAGGCGAACCGGGCACGACGGCGGTGCGTGGTCCAGGAGTTCACCCGCGGTCGGGGCGGGGCCGGTTCAGAGGCCGTCGATCCAGGTGGCGACGGCGTCGGAGATCGCGTCGAGGTCCTTGACGTCGTGGGTCCCGGGCAGGGTGATGCGCGTGACCGGTCCGGGGATCGCCGCGGTGTGCGCGGCGAGCTCGTCGGGGCTGCCGAACGGGTCGCGGTCGCCGCTGACGAACAGCACGGGGACGTCCAGGGCCCCGAAGTGGTCGACGCGCAGCCTCTCGGGCTTGCCGGGCGGGTGCAGCGGGTAGCTGAGCAGGACGAGCCCGGCGGCGGGCAGTCCGTCGGCCACCGCCATCGAGCACATGCGTCCGCCGTAGGACCGGCCGCCGAGCAGGAGGCGGTCGGTCGTGACGCCGACGCGTCCGGCGAACGTCTCGGCCTCGGCGCGCACGTGGGGGACGGCGACGTTCGGGCGGTCGGGGGCGCGCTTGCCGGCGATGCGGTAGGGGAAGTCGACGCGGGTGACGGGCAGCGGCGGGTCGTGCCGGGCCAGGCGGTCCTCGACGGAGCGCAGCGTCGGGTGGTCGCGGTCGGCGCCGGCCCCGGGGGTCAGGAGGAGGCCTGCGGGCGCGGAGGTGATGGCCATGGTGCCAGTGTGGAGGGGTGTCGACGTCGCGCGCGAGAGCGGCGGCGCTGCCGGTGAGTTTCGTCACCGCGTGCATCGCTGCTGGTCAGTGATCTTTGTCTGTGGAAAGGATTGTTTTCAACGATGTATTACATCGTTTACCCTGTGGTGACGGGAGCGACCGACGGAGGGCCGCACCCGGCAGCCACCCCGAGGAGCACCGATGACGGACCACGCTCAGGTCGCGCCCAACCCGATCGTTCTGCAACGCGCCGACCCCCACGTCCTGCGCCACGACGGCCAGTACTACTTCACCGGCTCGTATCCCGCCTACGACCGCATCGTCCTGCGCCGCGCCGAGCGCCTCGAGGACCTCCAGGCCGCCGAGGAGGTCACGGTCTGGACCCGGCACGCCAGCGGTCCGCAGTCGCACCTGATCTGGGCCCCCGAGATCCACCGGGTCGACGACGCCTGGTACATCTACTACGCGGCCGCCCCGAACGACCACGGCACCGTCGACGCCCCGAGCGAGAACGAGACGTTCAACCACCGTGTGTTCGTCCTGGAGTGCACGGCCGCCGACCCGCTGACGGGCGAGTGGGTCGAGCGCGGTCAGGTCGACACCGGCTGGGAGTCCTTCGCGCTCGACGCCACGACGTTCGTCCACGGCGGCCACCAGTACCTGGTCTGGGCGCAGGAGGACCTCGAGGTCTACGGGCACTCCAACCTCTACATCGCGCGGATGGCGAACCCCTGGACGCTCGCCACTCCGGCCGTGGAGCTCACCCGACCGGAGTTCGACTGGGAGACCAAGGGCTTCTGGGTCAATGAGGGCCCGTCCGTCCTGATCCGCGGCGGCCGCGTCTTCCTCACCTACTCCGGCGCCGCCACCGGCATCGACTACGCCATGGGCGTGCTCACCGCCGACGCCGACACCGACCTGCTCGACCCGGCCTCCTGGACCAAGTCCGTCGAGCCGGTGTTCGTCTCCGACCCGTCCGTCGGCCAGTACGGCCCCGGCCACAACTCGTTCACCGAGACGCCCGACGGCGAGACCGTGCTGGTCTACCACGCCCGCACGTACACCGAGATCGTCGGCGACCCGCTGTGGGACCCGAACCGCCAGGCACGCGCCCAGCGCCTGCCGTTCGACGCCGACGGCAACCCCGTGTGGGGCACCCCGGTGCCCGACACCCGACCCACCCCCACGACGACCGAGGTCCTGCCGCCCTCCGGTCTCGCGCACGACCTCGAGGAGGCGGCACTGTGAGCACCACGACCCGGTCGGCGCCCGCCAAGCACGGCGCCCTGCAGTCCCTGAAGAAGCCGACGTTCTGGAACGTCGGCGGCCTGTTCTTCTTCTACTTCGCCATCTGGCAGCTCACGATGACGTTCCTCAGCCCCTGGCTCGAGGAGCACGCGGGGATGTCCAGCGGGAACATCGGCCTCATCTTCTCGGTGATCGCCGGCGTGTCGTTCTGCCTGCAGCCCTTCTACGGCTACATCCAGGACCGGCTCGGGTTCCGCAAGCACCTGTTCGCCTGGGTGGTGCTCTGCGCGGCCATGATCGGGCCGTTCTTCACCTTCGTGTTCCTGCCGGTGGTGGAGTCGAACCAGGTCCTCGCCGCGGTCCTCGCGGGCGTCTATCTCTCGCTGGTGCTCAACGGCGGCGTGGGCGTCGTCGAGGCCTTCAACGAGCGCAACGCGCGGGCCAACGGCTTCGAGTACGGGCACGTGCGCCTCTTCGGCTCGCTGGCGGGTGCCACGGCGTCGTTCGTGGGCGGCATCGTCTGGGCCGCCAACCCCGACAACATCTGGTGGGCCGGTACCTTCTCCGCCGTCGTCCTGGGCGTGCTGCTGTTCGTCATGCGGACCCCGAAGCCCGGTGAGCCCGGCTACGCCGCCATCGGCGGCGAGCAGGCGGGGCCGGCCGAGCCTCAGGTGGACAAGCAGGCGATCCGTGGACTGCTCCGGAACCGCTCGTTCCTCGGGTTCATGCTCCTGATGTTCGGTACGGCCGCGCTGTACGACGTGTTCGACCAGCAGTTCGCGATCTACTTCGCCCAGCACGCCACCGAGGTCGCCGACCCGCAGGTGCTGTTCTCGCAGGTTGTCACCGTGCAGATCCTGCTCGAGGCGGCCGTGATGGTGGCCATGCCGTTCCTCATCAACAAGATCGGCGCCAAGTGGGGTCTCATCGCGTTCGCCGGCGTGCTGGTGATTCGTGTGCTCGGCTCGGCATTCATCGTCGACACCGAGATGCTCATCCTGTGGCGGCTGCTCGCGGCCATCGAGATGCCGCTGATGCTCGTGTCGGTGATGAAGTACATCACCCGCATGTTCGACGTACGGATCTCGGCGACCGCCTACATGGTCGGCTTCAACATGGCCAAGTCCGCCGGCGTCTTCATCTTCTCGTGGGTGTTCGGCCTGTCGTACGACGCCATCGGCTTCAGCGCCTCGTACGTGATCATGGGCGTCGTGGTCGCCGCGGTCACCCTTGCCGCTGCCGTGCTCATGGGCAATGACCGTGGGCGTCGCGACCCGGGCAAGACCGAGGTCGAGGAGGCCGAGGAGACCGGCGCCGTCACGCCCTGACGACCGTGACCGGGCAGCCGGCGTGGTCCAGGACCTGCCGGCTGGTCGACCCCAGCACCAGTCGATCGAAACCGCCCAGGCCGCGGGTGCCGACCACCAACCGGTCGGCACCCACGGCCCGCGTGATGAGGACGCGGGCCGCCTGGCCGTGCACCACGTGGGCGAACACGCGGTCGGGACCCAACCCGGTGCCGGCCTCCTCGACGGCGGCGTCCAGGCGCTCGCGCGCGAAGCTCTCGTAGTCGTCGATGGGCGGCGCCCAGCCCCACGAGCCGGGTAGCGGGGCGAGCGTGGTGATCTGCCAGGCGAACACCGGCTCCAGCACGGCGCCCGTGCCCGCCGCGACCTGGGCGGCGTGGCGAAGCGCCGCCACCGAGTGCGGCGAGGTGTCGACGCCGACCACGATGCGCGGACGGTCCGCCGGCAGCCCGTCCGGGGTGCCGACGTCGTCCGACGGCGCTTCCCCCGTCCCGTCGTGGGCCCGCCGCACCACCGTGACGGGGACTCCCGCGTTCTCCACGACCGTGGTCGAGACCGAACCGAGGACGCGCCGCCCGAGCCGGGCCCGCCGTCGTCGGCCGAGGACCAGCATCTCCGCGCCCACGGACACCCGCAGCAGCGCCTCCGCCGCGGGACCGGGCACCACCACCTGGTCCAGGTCGAGCGGGCCGAGCCGCTGCTCGGCGTCGGTGACGAGCTCGGCCAGGGCTGCACGCCGCTCGCCCAGCACGGGGGCCAGTGCCGCGCCGTCCCGTTCGGGGGCGACCTGCACCACCGTCAGCGGCAGGGACCTCGCCCGCGCCTCGGCGACCGCCCAGTCCAGGGCCTCGGAGGCCTCCGCGCTGTCGTTGACCCCGACCACGATGCCGCTCATGACGGCAGGATAGGAGCGTGGGGACGCACCGGCAGCGCGAGCGGCTCAGCGGCGACCCTGCTGGTGCAGCAGCGACCTGATCGGCCGGGTGATCACCTCGACGCGCTCCACCAGGTCCGCCGGACCGGTGACCACGAGGGCCCGTCCGCCGGCGACGACGTGCACGGCGCACACGTCGCGGATCCGCACCCGCAGCGCGTCGCGCTCGGTGCCGTCCACGGCCAGGCGCGACTCCTCGAGGTCCACGGCGTCCACCTCGGTCACGATGGCGCGCATCGCGCTGCGGTAGTCGGCGTAGTCGTCGGCGAAGTCCCCGCGCGGCGGCGCCGGGTCGACGTCGGGCTCCACCGGCGAGGCGATGTCCGCGTGCAGCGGCGCGGCCAGGGCGCCGCTCGCCGCGGCCCGCACCACGTCCTCGACCGTGTCGTCCGTGACGGGGTGACGGAACGTCTCGACCTCGAACGCCTCGCCGGCGAACGTGCGGTACGAGCGCACGAACCGGTCCGACGTCGGGTCGGCGTCGTCCGTGCAGCCCGTCAGGGCCTCGTCCTCCAGGTCCAGGCCCCAGGTGAGCGGGTCGTGCACCTCGCCGACCACCCCCGAGAACTGCGCCAGACGCGGGTCCAGGTCGGCGGGCCGACCGGGGTCCGGGTCGGGGGCCGGCAGCCCGTGCCGCTCGGCCGGTCTAGGCAGGTGGTCCGCCGGTTCCGGCTCGCGTCCGGGCTCGCCCCGACCGGCGTTGCGTCCGACGTCGTCCATGGAGTCCTCCGGCGATCGAGCGGCGACCTCTTGGCACGACAATGCCCCCGACCGGGCGGGTGCGGCAACGGGGCGCGCCGTCACGCCCCTGGCGAACACGGGCATTCCGAGGCCGTTCGACGAGTTGGGAGCGAATAGAGTCGTAGCGGTCAGGCTGTAGCCGTCAATTCCGACGGGGTGCAGGAAACGCCGCTCGTGAGGGAGCAGCACATGTTCGAGAGATTTACGGACCGAGCCCGTCGGGTGGTCGTCCTCGCTCAGGAAGAGGCGAGGATGCTCAACCACAACTACATCGGCACGGAGCACATCCTCCTCGGCCTCATCCACGAGGGCGAGGGCGTGGCCGCGAAGGCGCTGGAGTCGTTGGGCATCTCGCTCGACGGCGTGCGCGCGCAGGTCACCGAGATCATCGGCGAGGGCCAGCAGGCGCCCAGCGGGCACATCCCGTTCACGCCCCGCGCCAAGAAGGTCCTGGAGCTGTCGCTGCGCGAGGCGCTGCAGCTCGGCCACAACTACATCGGCACCGAGCACATCCTCCTCGGCCTCATCCGCGAGGGTGAGGGCGTGGCGGCCCAGGTGCTGACCAAGATGGGCGCCGACCTGAACAAGGTCCGCCAGCAGGTCATCCAGCTGCTGTCCGGCTACCAGGGCAAGGAGCCCGTCTCCGCCGGCGGCCCCCAGGAGGGCCAGCCCTCCGGGTCGGCCGTGCTCGACCAGTTCGGGCGCAACCTGACGCAGGCGGCCCGCGAGGGCAAGCTCGACCCGGTCATCGGCCGCAAGCAGGAGGTCGAGCGGGTCATGCAGGTGCTGAGCCGCCGCACCAAGAACAACCCCGTGCTGATCGGCGAGCCCGGCGTCGGCAAGACCGCCGTCGTCGAGGGGCTCGCGCAGGACATCGTCCTCGGCGACGTCCCCGAGACGCTCAAGGACAAGCAGCTCTACACGCTCGACCTCGGCGCCCTGGTCGCCGGGTCGCGCTACCGCGGTGACTTCGAGGAGCGCCTCAAGAAGGTGCTCAAGGAGATCCGCACCCGCGGCGACATCGTCCTGTTCATCGACGAGATCCACACGCTCGTCGGGGCCGGTGCCGCCGAGGGCGCGATCGACGCCGCCAGCATCCTCAAGCCGATGCTGGCCCGCGGCGAGCTGCAGACCATCGGTGCCACCACGCTCGACGAGTACCGCAAGCACGTCGAGAAGGACCCGGCCCTGGAGCGCCGCTTCCAGCCGATCCAGGTCAACGAGCCCTCGATGGAGCACGCCATCGAGATCCTCAAGGGTCTGCGCGACCGCTACGAGGCCCACCACCGGGTGTCCATCACGGACTCCGCGCTGGTCTCGGCCGCGCAGCTCGCCGACCGGTACATCAACGACCGGTACCTGCCGGACAAGGCGATCGACCTCATCGACGAGGCGGGCGCGCGCCTGCGCATCCGCCGCATGACGGCCCCGCCGGAGCTCAAGGAGCTCGACGAGCAGATCGCCGAGGCGCGCCGCGAGAAGGAGTCGGCGATCGACGAGCAGGACTTCGAGAAGGCCGCCGGCCTGCGCGACACGGAGAAGCAGCTCACGCAGACCCGTGCCGACAAGGAGAAGGCCTGGAAGTCCGGCGACCTCGACACGGTCGCGGAGGTCGACGACGAGCTGATCGCCGAGGTCCTCGCGATGTCGACCGGCATCCCGGTCGTCAAGCTCACCGAGGAGGAGTCCAGCAAGCTCCTGCACATGGAGGACGAGCTGCACAAGCGCGTCGTCGGCCAGGAGGCCGCGATCAAGGCGCTGTCGCAGGCGATCCGCCGTACCCGTGCCGGGCTGAAGGACCCCAAGCGTCCCGGTGGCTCGTTCATCTTCGCCGGCCCCACCGGCGTCGGGAAGACGGAGCTGGCCAAGGCGCTCGCCGAGTTCCTGTTCGGGGACGAGGAAGCCCTCATCCAGCTCGACATGTCCGAGTTCTCGGAGAAGCACACCGTCTCGCGGCTGTTCGGCTCGCCCCCCGGCTACGTCGGGTACGACGAGGGCGGCCAGCTCACCGAGAAGGTCCGGCGCAAGCCGTTCTCCGTGGTCCTGTTCGACGAGGTGGAGAAGGCGCACGCCGACATCTTCAACTCGCTGCTGCAGGTGCTCGAGGACGGTCGCCTCACCGACTCCCAGGGTCGCGTGGTCGACTTCAAGAACACCGTGATCATCATGACCACGAACCTCGGTACGCGGGACATCGCCAAGGGCGTCCAGACCGGCTTCAACGCCGGCGGCGACCTGGTGACCGACTACCAGCGGATGAAGGCCAAGGTCAACGAGGAGCTCAAGCAGCACTTCCGGCCCGAGTTCCTCAACCGCGTCGACGACACCGTCGTGTTCCCGCAGCTCTCGCAGGACGAGATCATCGAGATCGTCGACCTGGAGATCGCCAAGCTGGACAAGCGTCTGCGCGACAAGGACATGGGCATCGAGCTCACGCCGACCGCCAAGTCGCTGCTCGCCGAGAAGGGTTACGACCCGGTGCTCGGCGCCCGGCCGCTCAAGCGGGCCATCCAGCGGGAGATCGAGGACCAGCTGTCCGAGAAGATCCTGTTCGGCGAGCTGTCGCAGGGCGAGATGGTGCTGGTCGACGGCCAGGGCGAGGGCATCCTCGGGGAGTTCACCTTCCGCGGGGTGCCGAAGTCCGAGCACGAGCGTGGCCCCGTCTCCGTGGGCGCCAACGCGGCGCTCGACGCCCCGACCGGCGTGTCGGTCAAGGACCTGCCGCCAACCGGGCAGATGCAGGCCGGCGCGGAGTGATCCGCGTGTGACGCGCTGAACGGGCTGCCGCGGCGGCCCGGGTCTCGAAGGCCCCGGAACCCTCCTCACAAGGGTTCCGGGGCCTTCGTCGTGCCCGGACCCGATCAGATTCGCGCGAGGACCGCCGCCCCGAGCGCGGCGACGTCGTCGACCGTCCCGACGGCACCTGCGGCCTCGAGCTCGCCCGGCCGCGCATACCCCCAGGCGACGCCCAGGCAGTCGATGCCGTGCGCTGCGGCGCCGTGCACGTCGTGCTCCCGGTCGCCGACCATCACCACGGGCCCGTCGTCCGCGGCGACCGGGGAGCGGCGACCGAGCGCGTCGAGGGCCGCGGCGATGACGTCGGCCTTGGTGGACCGTGCCTCGTCCGGCGGGGCGCCGTGCACGGCGTCGACCAGCCCGGTCAGGCCGAAGCGGTCGCAGATGGGCTTGGCGAACATCTCGGGCTTGGACGTCGCCACGACGAGCGCGCACCCGGCGTCGCGCAGCTCGGTCAGCACCTCCGGGACGCCGTCGAACACGGCGTTGTCGTACATGCCGCCGGCCGTGAACGCGGCCCGGTACGCGGTCACCGCCTCCATCACCCGCTCGGGCGGGACCCCGTGGGCGGGGAAGGAGTCCGTGATCGGCGGCCCGACGAACGACCGCAGGGTCCCGGCGTCGGGCACCGGGAGTCCCAGCGCGCGGAAGGCGTGGGCGGCCGACGCCGTGATGCCTGGCGCGGAGTCCATGAGGGTGCCGTCGAGGTCGAGCAGGACGAGGGGTGCGGTCACCGTGACAGCGTACGTGGCAGGGAGGTTTCGGCGTCCGACGGGCGCGACATGACGTGTTTCGAGTGCGTTTAAGTTTCATGACGTTGTGAAACTTCTGAGGGCAAACCCTTGTGGTGGGCACTTCCACCCCGTTGACTCCTCGGCACGGAGACGCGGCAGCCCGTCCGTCCACCACCGAGGAGGCTCGATGAGAACCCGGCGTACCAGACTCGCGACCATCACGATCGCCACCGCCCTCACCCTGTCCGCCTGCGGGTCCACGGACTCCGGCGAGACCGGCTCCGCCGAGACCGCGGCGCCCGAGGACGGCGGCGGGTCGTTCTCCATGGCCGTCACGGACCCCGACCTGCTGATCCCCGGCCGGCAGAGCGTGGCGTTCGACTTCGCGATGACCGTCTGGGCACCCCTGACCTTCCTCGAGCTGGACGGTGAGCTCACCTACGTGCAGGCCGAGTCGGTCGAGAGCGAGGACCAGCAGACCTGGACCGTCACGCTGCGGGACGGGTGGACGTTCCACGACGGCTCACCGGTCACGGCGCAGGACTACGTCGACACGTGGAACACCGTCGCCTACGGTCCCCACGCCTTCGAGAACTCCGGCCAGCTGGCCGCGATCCAGGGATACGACGACCTCAACCCCGCCGACGGAGAGCCCACCACCGAGGAGATGTCGGGGCTCACGGTCGTCGACGACCTGACCTTCGAGGTCGAGCTGGAGGGTCCGGACAGCCAGTTCCCGCTCCAGCTCAGCCAGGCGCAGACGGCGCTCTACCCGATGCCGTCGGAGTCGCTGGAGGATCTGGACGCCTACAACACCCACCCGATCGGCAACGGCCCGTTCGAGCTGGTCGACGACTACGTCGAGGACGAGCCGTTCGTCGTCACGGCCTACGGCGACTACGCCGGCGAGGCGCCGACGACGGACCAGATCACGTTCGTGCCGTACACGGACAACGTGACGGCCTACACCGACGCGCTCGCGGGCAACGTCGACGTCGCCTCGCTGCCCACCAGCCGCATGACCCAGGCCGCCGACGACTTCGGCGACCAGGTGTACGCGTTCGAGGCGCCGGGGATCTCGTTCCTCGGCCTGCCCCTGTGGGACGAGCGCTACGACGACGTGCGGGTGCGGCAGGCCATCTCGATGGCGATCGACCGCGAGACCATCAACGACGTCATCTACGGCGGCCAGTACGAGCCGGCGACGGCGTTCACCCCGGCGATCGAGCCGGGGACGCCCGAGGGCATCTGCGGCCAGTACTGCGAGTACCGCCCGGACGAGGCGGCGGCCCTGCTCGAGGAGGCCGGCGGCTTCGAGGGCACGATGGAGATCACCTACCCCGGCGGCGGCGGGCTCGACGAGTTCTACAACGCCATCGCCAACAACCTGCGCCAGAACCTCGGCGTGGACGCCGTCGCGACCCCCACCGCCGACTGGGCCGAGTTCCTCGAGGCGCGCACCGACGAGGGCATCGACGGCCCGTTCTTCTCCCGCTGGGGTGCGCTCTACCCGAGTCAGCAGGCCACGATGCGCGAGCTGTTCCTCGCCACGGGCGGCTGCACCAACTGCGTGCCCTCCTACCCGGAGGACGTCGCCGAGGCCATCGCCGCGGCCGACGCCGCGCCGGACGACGGCGGGGAGTCCTACGCCGCGGTCCAGGAGCTCATCGTCGAGGACTTCCCGTCCCCGCCCCTGTTCTTCGAGACCTACGGCTACGTCACCAGCGACAAGGTCGACGAGCTGGTCACCTCGCCGATCGGCAACCCGAGGCTGACGCACATCGTCCTCGCCGACTGACGACCCGCACCCACGGGGCCCGCGTCCGCACCGGGCGCGGGCCCCGCCGACAGGAAGAGCGCACGTGGCACCGATCGACACCACGAAGGACCGTCCCGCCGTCCCGGCCGCGGGGCCCGGCCGGGACCTGCACGACGTCCTGGACCACGTCCGAGGCTTCGCACCGCTGGACGGCTTCCCGGGCGTCGACGAGATCGTCGACCGCGCGGACCGGATCGCCGCCGCGTACCCGGGCGTCGTCGCACGACGCCGGATCGGCACGAGCCGGCTCGGCGAGCCGCTCCACGAGTATGTCGTCGGTGACGGGCCCGACGTGCTCGTCATCGGCGGCGTGCACCCCAACGAGCCCATCGGCTTCCACACCGCGCTGCAGCTCCTCGACGACCTGGCGGCGGGCGTCGGGCCCGCGGCCGCCGCCGGTGCCCGGTGGCACGTGGTGCCCTGCATCGACCCGGACGGCGCCCGGCTCAACGAGTCCTGGTTCGCCGACCCCGGCGACCGGGTCGACTACGCGCGCGGCTTCTACCGTCCCGCACCTGACGAGCAGGTGGAGTGGTCGTTCCCCCTCGACCACGGCACCGCCTACTTCGACCGGTCGATCCCCGAGGCCGTCGCCGTGGCCCGGCTGGTGGACCGGCTGCGACCGGCCATGGTCGTCGGGCTGCACAACGGCGAGCTCGGCGGCGTCTACTACTACCTGGACCGCGACGTCGACGGTGTCGTGCCCGCGTTGCAGGAGCTGCCCGCGCGGCTCGGCCTCCCCCTGGACCGCGGTGAGCCCGAGACCCCCGAGTCCGTCCCGCACGCACCCGGGGTGTTCCGGACGCTGAGCAGCGCCGGCACCCACGACTGGCTCGTCGAGCAGGGGATCGACCCGTCCGGCCACGTCAGCGGTGGAGGGCTCGCCGACTACGTGGCCCCGTACGGCAGCGTGACCTTCGTCGCCGAGCTGCCGTACTGGTCGCACGCCGACTCCGACGACGTCAGCGACGCCGGCGTGCCGTACGCCGACGTCCTGCGACGCAAGGCCGACGGCCTCACCGAGCTCGGCGCCGTGCTGACCGAGGCGCTGGACCGGGCCCGCCCGCACCTGCGGATCGACTCACCGCTGCGGAGGGCCAGCGAGGTCTTCGTGCCTCACATGGCCCTCGCCGGGCGGGCGGAGCGGGAACGCGCCGCCACGGTCGGGCCGGGGCGCTCCGCCACCGTCGCGGAGGTGTTCTCCAACGGCGACCTCGTGCGCTGCTTCCGGCTCCGCTACGGGTCGATGCTCCACCGGGCGCTCACCGCGGAGGTCGTGGCGGGGATCGCGGCCCCGCAGGTGCGCGCCGCGCGCGACGAGCTCGGCCGCCACCTCGAGGCCTGGTACGCCGAGGCGCGCTCGGTCACGGGCCTGACGACCTGGCCCGTCGAGCGGCTGGTGGCCGTGCAGTACGCGAGCACGGTTCTCGTGGCCGCGGCCACCGTGCGCGAGCGGGGCCGGGCATGACCCGGTTCCTGTCGCGACGGCTCGTCGAGCTGGTCGTCGTCTTCCTGGGCGTCACCTTCATCGTGTACGCGATGGTGTTCACCCTGCCCGGCGACCCGATCGCCGCGCTCGGCGGCGACCGGCCGCTGCCCGAGAACGTCGTGGCGCAGCTGCGGGCCGAGTACCACCTGGACCTGCCGCTGTGGCAGCAGTACCTGCACTACCTCGGCGGCGTGCTCACCGGCGACCTCGGCACCACGTTCACCGGCCGGCCCGTGTCCGAGGCGATGGCGTCCCGCTGGCCGGTGACGATCACCCTGGCGCTCAGCGCGTGGGCGCTCGAGATGATCGTCGGCGTCCTGCTCGGGCTGGCCGCGGGCCTGCGGCGCGGGAGCATCCTCGACCGCGGCGTCCTCCTGGGCACGGTGCTGGCGACCTCGATCCCGGTGTTCGTGCTCGGGGTCTCCGCCCAGCTCGTGTTCGGCCTCGAGCTCGGGTGGTTCCCGATCGCGGGTACCTCCGAGGGATGGCCGGCCTCCTACGTGCTGCCCGCGGCGATCGTCGCCCTGTACGGGCTGTCGAGCGTGTCGCGGCTCATGCGGGGCAGCGTCGCCGACACGATGCGCAGCGACTTCGTGCGGACGCTCGTCGCCAAGGGCATGCCCCGGCACGACATCGTCGGCGTGCACGTCATGCGCAACTCGGCCGCGCCCGTGCTGACGTTCCTCGCGATCGAGCTCGGCTACCTCCTCGGCGGCACCGTGGTGATCGAGGGCATCTTCAACCTGCCCGGGATCGGCCAGCTGCTCTTCGAGTCCATCCGTACCCACGAGGGCCCCACCGTCGTCGGCGTCACCACCGCGCTGATCGTCGTCTTCCTCGTCACCAGCGTGCTGGTCGACGTGCTGTCCTCCCTGATCGACCCGAGGATCCGTCATGAGTGAGCACATCGTCGCCACCGAAGCCCCCGCCGTCGCCGCCCGAGGCGTCTGGGCGACCGTCCGCCGTCGTCCGCTGTTCTGGACCTCGCTGGCCGCGCTCGGGGTGCTGCTCGTCGTCGCCGCGTTCCCCGGCCCGATCGCCGCGTTGCTCGGCCAGCCGGACCCCCGGGCCTGCGACCTGTCCCTGTCCGGGCAGCCACCCGGGGACGGCCACCCGTTCGGCACCGACATCCAGGGCTGCGACGTCCTGGCCAACGTGCTCTTCGGCACACGGACGTCCCTGTTCATCGGGCTGACGACGACGGCGCTCTGCCTCCTCGTCGCCCTGGTGCTCGGCACCGTGGCCGGCTACTTCGGCGGCCCGGCGGACCGGGTGATCGCCCGCCTGACCGACGTGTTCCTCGGCTTCCCGTTCCTGCTCGGCGCCATCGTGGTGCTGAACAGCGCCCCCGAGCGCACCCCGCTGCTGGTCGCCGTCGTCCTCGCCTTCTTCTCCTGGCCCACGCTCGCACGGCTCGTGCGCGGGTCCGTCCGGTCGGTGCGGGAGGCGGAGTTCGTCCAGGCCGCGCACGCGCTGGGCTTCTCCCACGGCCGCATCGTGCTGGGGCACGTGCTGCCGAACTCGCTCGGCCCGGTCCTGGCGATCGCCACCACCATGGTCGGCGGCGTGATCGTCGCCGAGTCGACCCTGACCTTCCTGGGGGTCGGGCTGGTCCAGCCGACCATCTCCTGGGGTCTGCAGCTGTCCACGGCGCAGACGTACTTCCAGACCGCCCCCCACACGCTGATCTTCCCCAGCCTGTTCCTCACCGTCACGGTCGTCAGCCTCATCATGCTCGGCGACATCCTGCGTGACGCCCTCGACCCGAAGGGACGTTCATGAGTGCCGCACCCGACGCCGTCCTGCGCAGCATCGCGCCCTACCTCGCCGAGTGGGCGACCTTCCACGCCGACTACCGCGGAGCGCCGGGCCTCCAGCTCGCGGTGGCGTACCGCGGCGAGGTCCTGCTCGACGTCGCGTGGGGGCGGGCGAGCACGGAGACCGACGAACCGCTGACCACCGAGCACCTGTTCCGCGTCGCCTCGCACTCCAAGACGTTCACCGCGGTGATGGTCATGCGGCTCGTGGAGGCGGACCTGCTGCGCCTCGACGACCGGCTCGGCGAGCTCGTCGCCGACCTCGCCGGCACGGAGACCGCCGAGCTCACCGTCCGCGAGCTGCTCGGCCACCAGGGTGGCGTGATCCGCGACTCGTCCGACGGCGACTTCTGGCAGCGGCACCGGCCGTTCCTCGACCGTGACGAGCTGATCGAGGTGGTGGGCCGCGAGGGGATCGTCTACGCGCCGAACCACACGTTCAAATACTCGAACGTGGCCTACGGGCTCCTCGGACTCGTCGTCGAGCGCGTGACCGGCCTGTCGTACGCCAAGGTCGCGGACGAGATGATCGTCGGCCCGCTCGGCCTGCGCCGCAGCGGCCCCGAGTACGCCGCCGACCGCGCCGCCGAGTACGCCGCCGGGCACACCGGACGTACGGCGCACGACGACGGACGGCGGGTCGTCCCGCACGTCGACACCCGGGCGCTCGCGGCGGCCACCGGCTGGTACTCCACGGCGCGGGAGATGGTGGTCTTCGGCTCGGCGCACGTGCTCGGCGACGAGACCCTGCTGGCCGACTCCAGCAAGCGGCTGATGCAGCGCGCGGAGTCCGTCGTCGAGGTGCGGGGCCGGGAGATCGGCCGCTACGGGCTCGGGCTGGACCGCCGTCGGATCGGCGAGCGTGAGCTGGTCGGGCACTCCGGCGGCTACCCGGGCCACATCACGCGGACTTGGATCGACCCCGTCGACGGGCTGGTGGTCAGCGCCCTGACCAACGCCATCGACGGGCCCGCCGACCCGATCGCCACCGGCGTCGTCCAGATCGTCGACCTGGCGCTGCGGGCCATGGCCGAGGACGCGGACCCGGTGCCGCCGGACGCACCGGTCGGCCGGTACGCCAACCTGTGGGGGGTGAACGACGTCGTCGACCTCGGCGGGATCCTGCACGTGATCGAACCGCGCCTGCCCGAGCCGGCCACGGCCCACCAGCGCCTGGTGGCCGGGCAGGACGGGCTCCGGCTCGAGCCGGTGCCCGGGTTCGGCGCCACCGGCGAGGCCGTGTCCGTCGAGCGGGACGACGACGGCGCGGTCACGGCCGTGCGGCTCGGCGCCATGACGGCGTGGCCCGTGGAGACCTACCGTGCGGCGATGGCTTCCGAGGATCCCGGCGCGCGGCTCGGGAGAATGTCGCTATGACGACCGACGACGTGCGTTCCCCCGACCAGCCCGACGACGGCGCGGTGCCGCCTGCGCCGGAGGCCCTCGACGCCGAGCGGCTCGAGTTCATCGAGAACTTCGCCTCCGCCTGGGAGGCGCAGAACGGCGCCCGGATGGACGGGCGGGTCCTGGGCCTGCTGCTGATCTCCGACGAGCCGTTCATGTCGTCGACCCGGATCGCCCGGCTGCTGCACGCCAGCGCGGGCGCCATCTCGATGTCGACGCGCGCCCTGGTGACGGTCGGCTTCATCGTCCGTCACACCGTGCCGGGGGAGCGGCGCCACTACTTCCGGGTGGAGGACGACGTCTGGGGTGCGTTCCTGGCCGGCGAGCGCGAGTACCTGCGCCGCATGGCGGCCGTGATCCGCTCGGGGCTGCAGATGGAGGTGGGCCGCCGCGAGGGGCCGCACACCCGACTGACCAACGCGAACCGCTACATGACCTGGCTGGAGGGGTACCACCGCAAGATGCTGGAGGACTGGTACGCCTACCGCGACCAGGTCGAGGCGGGGACCGACACCGAGGAGCTGCCATGACCCCGCCCGTGCTCTCGATCGACGGGCTGACCGTCGACTTCCGCACGTCCGACGGCACCGTGGTGCCTGCGGTGCGCGACGTCTCGCTGGACGTGGGTGCAGGGGAGATCGTCGCCGTCGTCGGCGAGTCCGGGTCCGGCAAGTCCGTGACCGCGATGAGCGTGCTCGGTCTGCTGCCGCCGAACGCCCGCACGGCGGGCAGCATCCGGCTCGCGGGCACCGAGCTGGTCGGCGCCGACGCGGCGCGGCTGGCCTCGGTGCGGGGACGCCGGGTGGCCATGGTCTTCCAGGACCCCTTCGGGTCGCTGGACCCCGTCTTCACGGTCGGTTTCCAGATCCGCGAGGTGCTGCGCCGGCACCGGCCCGAGATGTCGGCCGCGCAGCGGCGGTCCCGGGCCGTGGACCTGCTGCGCCTGGTCGACGTCCCCGAACCGGAGTCCCGCGTGCGTGCCTACCCGCACCAGCTGTCCGGCGGCCAGGCCCAGCGGGTGGTGATCGCCATGGCGCTGGCCTGCGACCCCGAGGTCCTCATCGCCGACGAGCCCACCACCGCGCTCGACGTCACCGTGCAGCGCGAGATCCTCGACGTGCTGCTGCGCCTGCGCGACACGGCCGGCGTCGCGGTCCTGCTCATCACGCACGACATGGGCGTCGTCGCCGACGTCGCCGACCGCGTCGTGGTCATGCGGCACGGTGCCGTCGTCGAGACCCAGGACGTCGGCCCCCTGTTCGCCACGCCGCGAGCCACCTACACGCGTGAGCTCCTCGCCGCGGTCCCGCGGCTGGAGGCCGCCCACCGCCCCGACCCGGAGGCCGCGGAGGCCGTGCTGACCGTGGAGGGGCTGGTCGTGGAGTACCAGCGCCGACGGCGGACCACCCGCGCCGTGGACGGGGTCGACCTGCACATCGCCTCCGGCAGCGTGCTCGCGCTGGTCGGGGAGTCGGGGTCCGGCAAGTCGACGATCGGCAAGGCCGTCACAGGACTGGCCCCGGTGCACTCCGGGTCCGTCGTCGTCGACGGCGTGGACGCGGTCGACTCGCCCCGCCGGACGCTGCGTGCGTTGCGCCGGCGCATCGGCGTGGTGTTCCAGAACCCGCTCGGCGCGCTCGACCCCCGGCACACGATCGGCGAGGCCGTCGGCGAGCCGCTGCGCGTGCACCGACGGATGCGCGGCACGGCGCTGGACCGTCGGGTCGGCGAGCTGCTCGATGCCGTCGAGCTGCCGGGCCCCTGGGCGGGACGGTTCCCGCACGAGCTCTCGGGAGGTCAGCGCCAGCGCGTCGCGATCGCCCGGGCCATCGCCCTGGACCCCGTGCTGCTCGTCGCCGACGAACCCACCAGCGCGCTCGACGTGTCGGTCCAGGCGACCGTGCTCGACCTGTTCCGCCACATCCAGCGCGAGCTGCGCTTCGCCTGCCTGTTCATCAGCCACGACCTCGCCGTGGTCGACGAGCTCGCCGACCGGGTCGCCGTCCTGCACCGGGGGCGACTGGTCGAGACCGGACCCCGGGTCGACGTGCTGACCCGACCGGCCGAGGACTACACGCGGCGTCTGCTGGAGGCCGCCCCGGTGCCCGACCCCGCCCGCTCCCGCCGCGCCGCCGCGCGGCTGGCGGGCTGACCGCGAAGGAAGAGCATGCGACACACCCCGCACTACGTCCTGGACGACGTCGAGGAGGTCCGCCGCCTGGTCCGCGACAACCCGTGGGCGACCTTCGTGTCGGCGACCTCGCAGGGCCTGGTGGCCTCGCACTACCCGATCCTGCTGGACGAGCAGGCCGACGAGCTCACCGTCCTCAGCCACGTGGGCCGGCCCGACGACGAGCTGCTCGAGCTCGGCTCGCACGAGATGCTGATCGTCGTCCAGGGGCCCCACGGATACGTCTCGCCGAGCTGGTACGGCGACGCGTCGCTGATCCCGACGTGGAACCACGTCACCGCCCACCTGTACGGCGTGCCGGAGATCCTCGACGCCGAGGAGAACTACGCCACGCTGTCGCGGCTGGTCGACACGTTCGAGCAGCACGTGGCCCACCCGCGCAGCCTCTCGACCGACCCCGCCTTCGCCCGCGGGGCGGCCCGCGGCACCGTCGGGCTGCGGATGCGGGTGACCCGGTTCGACGCCCGGCTCAAGCTCAGCCAGAACAAGGCCCCCGAGGTCCGCGGACGCATCCAGGACGCCCTGCACGACGACGGCCCCTACGCGAACCCGGCGCTCGCGGCGGAGATGGCGCGGGTGCCGGCCCTGCCGCGCGACGCCGAGGGGGCCGAGTGAGCCTCGCGGGGCGGCCGGCCGCCGAGCGGCTCGTCCTGGCCGGGGTCCGGGTGCACGGGCGCGGCGACGCGGTGCGCGACGTCGTCCTCGCCGACGGCCGGATCGAGCGGTTCACCGCTCCGGGTCGGGTGCGCGACGCCGAGCGGGTCGACTGCGACGGCGCCACCCTGCTGCCCGGGCTGTGGGACCACCACGTCCACATGGAGCAGTGGGCCCTGGCACGGCGCAGGCTCGACCTGTCCGGGACGGGCAGCGCCGCCGAGGCTGCCGCCGTCGTGCGTGCCGCGCTGGCCGACCCGCCCGCCGGGCTGGGCGCCGGGGAGCTGCTGGTGGGCTACGGGTTCCGGGACGGGCTCTGGCCGGACGTCCCGCGGGCCGCGCTGATCGACGCCGCCCGGCCGGTGGTGCTGATCAGCGGTGACCTGCACTGCGCGTGGATGAACCGCGTCGCGATGTCGGTCCTGGGGGTCGAGGGGTGCCCCACGGGGGTGCTGCGCGAGGACGAGGCGTTCGCCGTCAACCGGGTCGTGTCGCGGGTGGACACCGCGACCATGGACCGCTGGGTCCTCGACGCGGCGCGGGCGGCCGCCGCGCGCGGCGTGGTCGGGGTCGTCGACCTCGAGATGGACGGTGCCGTGCCCGCCTGGGAACGTCGGTCGACGGCTGGGAGCCCGCCGGTGCGGGTCCGCGCGGGCGTCTACCCGGACCGGCTCGACGTCGAGACGGCGCGCGGGCTGCGGACGGGCCTCCCGCTCGACGCGGCCGGCCGCGTCGAGGTCGGGCCGCTGAAGATCGTGGCCGACGGGTCGTTGAACACGCGCACGGCCTGGTGCCACGACCCCTACCCGGGCACCGACGGTTTCGGCCGGCCCTCGCTGGCCCCGGAGGAGCTCGAGAAGCTGCTGGTGCGGGGCAGCGAGGCGGGGTTCGTCCCGGCGATCCACGCCATCGGCGACCGTGCCCTGACGGTGGCGCTCGACGCCGTCGAGGCCGTCGGCTGCCGCGGCTCGATCGAGCACGCCCAGCTCGTCACCGCGGCCGACGTGACGCGGATGGCCCGGCTGGGGATGGTCGCGAGCATCCAGCCCGAGCACGCGATGGACGACCGCGACGTCGCCGAACGGCACTGGGCGGGACGTGAGCACCGGGCCTTCGTCGTCGGGTCGCTGGCCCGCGCGGGGGTGCGGCTCGCGCTCGGGTCGGACGCCCCGGTGGCGCCGCTCGACCCGTGGGTGTCGATGGCGGCCGCCGTCGACCGTCACCGTGACGGGCGCGAGGCGTGGCAGGCCCAGGAGGCGATCTCGGTCGAGGCGGCGCTGGCCGCCTCGACGTCCACCGGCGGGGTGGTGGCGGTCGGGGACGCGGCCGACCTGGTGGTGGTGCCGCACGACCCGACCCGGCGGGCCGGCGCGGCGTTGCGCTCGACGCCGGTGCTGCTCACCCTGTGCGGCGGTGAGGTGACCGCGGACCTGCGGTGACCGTCGGGCTGTCCGCCCCGCGCGTCACACCGACCGCGCGTGCTCGACGAGCCGGTCGGACGCCTCGTCCCACGCGACGTCGCGGGACTGCTGGTCGGGGTGCGCGTCGTACCAGGCGATCTGCGCGTGGGCGGCGTCGTCGTAGGTGACGGTGGTGGCGAACTCGGGCACGAGCGCCTGCAGGCGTGCGCAGTCGAACACCATGGAGTGCGCCTTGTCGCCGAGCAGGCCGTCGCCGACGGCGGGCAGGACCCGGGCGACGGTGTCGGAGGCGACGTGCACGATCTCGGGGTCGGGCACGCCGGCCGCGGCTCCGAGCCAGGTGTAGATCTGGTCCCAGGTGGGCGCGTGGGTGCCCATGATCTGGAACGCGTCGCCGATGGCGAGCGGGTGGCCGAGGAGGCCGACGAACCCGACGGCGAAGTCGTCGGTGTGGGTCAGGGTCCACTGCGTGGTGCCGTCACCGTGCACGACGACGGGCTGGCCGGCGCGCATCCGCGCGACGTCGGTCCACTGCCCGATGGTGGGGATCAGGGTGTGGTCGTAGGTGTGGCTGGGTCGCACGATCGTGGCGGGGAAGGCGTTCTCGCGGTGGGCGCGCACCAGCAGGTCCTCGCCGGCGATCTTGTCGCGGGAGTACTGCCAGTAGGGGTTGCGCAGCGGCGTGGCCTCGGTGACGGGCACGCGTGCGGGCGGCGTCTGGTAGGCCGACGCCGAGGAGATGAACACGTACTGGCCCGTGCGGCCGGTGAAGCGGGCGACGTCGCGGGCGACGTGGTCGGGGGAGAAGGCGCGGAACTGGGCGACGACGTCGAAGTCGCGTCCGGCGAGCACGGCGTCCACGGCGGCGTCGTCGGTGACGTCGGCGGTGAGCCGTTCGACGTCGTCGGGCAGCTCGCGGTGGGTGGAGTGCCCGCGGTTGAGCACGGTGACGCGGTGGCCCTGGGCGACGGCGCGCCGCACGGAGGCGGAGCTGATGACGCCGGAGCCGCCGAGGAACAGGATGTCGAGCGGGGTGCGTGGCATACCCGTCATGCTGCCCGACGGCGGTGGGTCGCGCCGGGTGGGGCGCTTCAGCGGGCCGTGGGTCGGGCGACCGTGAGGCCCGGCGGCAGGTGCCGGGGGAGCACCTCGGTCAGGGCCGTGGTCCGGGCGTCGTGGGCGGGGCCGGTCATCCGTTCGACGGGTGCCGTGATGGACACGGCGGCGACGGGGCGTCCGGCACGCAGCACAGCGACGGCGGCGCACGCGATGCCCGGCTCGTTCTCCTCGGTCTCGGTGGCGATCCCGGTGCGGTGCGCCGCGGCGAGCGCCTCGCGGAGCCGGTCGGCGGTGGTGGTCTCGACCAGGTACGCGGCGAACGCCTCGTGCGGTACGTCCGTGCCGTCGTCGGACCGGAGCGGCCCGGCGGCCAGCAGGGCCCGGCCGAGCGCGGTGGTGGAGGCGGGGCGTCGCCGTCCGACGGCGGACCACACGCGCACGGGGCGCTGCGGTTCGATCTTGTCGAGGTAGACGACCTCGCGGCCGGCGAGCACGCCGAGGTGGACGAGCTCGTCGACCTCGGAGCGCAGCGCCTCGAGGGCGGGGCGCAGCAGGGCGGGCAGGTTCTCCTCGGCGAGGTAGCTGCTGCCCAGGGCGAGGATCGCGGGGCCGAGCCGGTAGACGCCGTCGTCGGTCTGCTCGGCGTACCCGCGGTGGCGCAGGGCCGCGAGGGTGCGGTGCAGGGTCGACTTGTTGGCGCCGACCTCGGCGGCGAGCTCGGCGAGCGAGGCGCCGGTGGCACCGGCGTGCCCGAGGGCGTCGAGCGTGAGCAGGGCCTTGTCGACGCTGCCGAGGGGGCTGGGATCCACGGGGTCCGTCCTGTAGAGTGCGTTTCGCGGTGAACAACAGGCGTTCACCATAGCGAAACGGAGTGAGCGTGTCATCCCCCACCGTCCTGGACACCCTGGCGCAGCACCGGCTCGTACCCGTCGTCGTCGTCGACGGCGCCGATCAGGGCCTCGGGCTCGCCGACGCCCTGATCGCCGGCGGCCTGCCCGTCGCCGAGATCACCCTGCGCACCGCCGGCGGCCTCGACGCCATCCGCGCCGTCGCCGCCGAACGGCCCGACGTCGTCGTCGGCGCCGGCACCGTCACCACCGCCGCGCAGGTCGACGACGTCGTCGGCGCCGGAGCCCGCTACATCGTCTCGCCCGGCCTCTCCCGCGCCGTCGTCGAACGCGCCCAGGAGCACGGCGTGCCCGTGCTGCCCGGCGTCGCCACCGCCACCGACGTCATGACCGCGCTCGACCTCGGCGTCGAGACCGTCAAGCTCTTCCCCGCCTCCGTCGTCGGCGGACCCGCCGCCCTCAAGGCCCTCGCCGCGCCGTTCCCCGGCGTGCGGTTCGTGCCCACCGGCGGCGTCAGCGCCGACAACCTGCCCGACTACCTCGCCCTCAAGCCTGTGCTCGCCGTCGGCGGCTCCTGGATGGTCGCCAAGGGCCTCGTCGACGCCGGCGACTGGGCCGAGATCACCCGCCGCACCACCGAAGCCGTCGACCTCACCAAGGAGAGCTGACATGGCCAACGCCTCCCTGACCACCCGCCCCGCCGCCGAGTCCCGCTACGACGTCGTCGCCCTCGGCGAGGTCATGCTGCGGTTCGACCCGCGCGACCGCCGCGTGCGCACCACCCGCACCTTCGACGTCTGGGAGGGCGGCGGCGAGTACAACGTCGCCCGCGGGCTGCGCCGCTGCTTCGGTCTCCGCGGCGCCATCGTCACCGCGCTCGCGGACAACGAGGTCGGCCGGCTCGTCGAGGACTGCATGCTCACCGGCGGCCTCGACACCTCGTGGGTGCAGTGGCGCGACTACGACGGCATCGGCCGCGAGGTGCGCAACGGTCTGAACTTCACCGAGCGTGGCTTCGGCGTCCGCGGCGCGATCGGCACCAGCGACCGCGGGCACACCGCCATCTCCCAGATGCGGCCCGACGACGTCGACTGGGACGCGTTGTTCTCCTCCGGCGTGCGGTGGCTGCACACCGGCGGCATCTTCGCCGCGCTGTCCGAGTCCGCCGCCGAGGTCGCCGAGGCCGCGATGTCCGCCGCCCGTCGCCACGGCGTCGTCGTCTCCTACGACCTCAACTACCGGCCCTCCCTGTGGAAGGGCATCGGCGGCGTCGAGCGCGCCCGAGAGGTCAACCGCCGCCTCGCCCAGCACGTCGACGTCATGATCGGCAACGAGGAGGACTTCACCGCCTCCCTCGGGTTCGAGGTCGAGGGCGTCGACGAGGACCTCACCGACCTGGACACCGCCGCCTTCCGGACCATGATCAAGACCGCCGCGGCCGAGTACCCCAACTTCCAGGTCATCGCCACCACCCTGCGCGGCGTGAAGTCCGCGTCGGTGAACGACTGGGGCGCCATCGCGTGGTCGCGCGAGGAGGGCTTCGTCGAGGCCACCCACCGTGCCGACCTCGAGATCTACGACCGCGTCGGCGGCGGCGACTCGTTCGCCTCGGGGCTGGCCTACGGGCTCATGGAGCTCGGCTCGCTGCAGGAGGCCGTGGAGTACGGTGCCGCGCACGGCGCCCTGGCCATGACGACGCCCGGCGACACGACGACCGCCTCGCTGGCCGAGGTCGCCAAGCTCGCCTCGGGCGGCAGCGCCCGCGTCCAGCGCTGAGGTAGGCAACCTTCCCGCGAGGTAGGCGACCCGGCCGCGCGACGTCGTCGGCCGTTCGCCTACCTCGCGTTGGGTTGGCCCACCTCGCGGGGACGTCGCCTTCCCTCGCGGTAGGTGGGGCCGCGACGTCGGTACGGTGGGCCCCGTGACCACACCAGACCGTCCCGCCGCGCATCCCGACGACACCGCGCCCGCCGTACGGCTGCTCGTCGTCGGGGTGCTCCTCGCGCTCACCGTGTCGCCCAGCGTGCTCCTGGCCGGGTTCCTCGGGACCGGTGCGGCCGCGGCGGCGCTGTCCGTGCTGGGGCTGGTCTTCGTCGGCCCGGCGTTCGCCGCGGCGTCGTGGGCGCTGGGCGACAAGGCCCGCGACGACGGTCTCGGCCCGGTCGCGGCGTTCGGTCGGGGATACCGGCTGAACGTCGCCGACGTCCTGAAGCTCTGGGTCCCCGGGCTGCTCCTGCTCGCGGTGCTGA
Source organism: Isoptericola chiayiensis (assembly GCF_013149805.1). Taxonomy (GTDB): domain Bacteria; phylum Actinomycetota; class Actinomycetes; order Actinomycetales; family Cellulomonadaceae; genus Isoptericola; species Isoptericola chiayiensis. Next base: position 57,913 of record NZ_JABEZT010000005.1, on the reverse strand, counting down.
CCTTCACGATCGTCGACGCCGCGGGCCGGGCGCCGGCGTGGGTGGTCGGCTTCGCGATCGGCGCTGCCGTGCTCGTGCTGCTCTGGCTGGTCCAGGCCACGGTGATCGCGTCGTTCTTCACGTTCCGCGGTCGGGACACGGCCAAGCTCGGCCTGTACTTCCTCGGGAGGCTGCCGCGGTCGACGCTGGTGGTGCTGGTCGCGATCATCGTGGCGGCAGCCGTGGGGTGGCTGATGTCGCCGGCGCTGCTCGCCCTGCTCGGCGTGCTGTGGGTCGCCGTGGTGCTGCGGGCGGACCGTCCCGTGCTGGCCGAGGTGCGCCAGCGCTTCGTCGAGTCGGACTGAGCCCTCCGCCCGTTCTGCCGACGTCGGTAGTTCGCCCCGAGGTCGGCAGTCCGAACTGCCGATCCCACGACGAACTACCGACGTCGGCAGAACGATGGCGGTGCTACGGCTTCGGGTAGGACTCCAGCGCCGACCGGTAGGCGAGGTCGCCGGCGACCTCGACGGCCTCGTCGAGCTCCAGGCGGTGCTCGGCCACCAGGCGGGCCAGGTAGCCCGCGTCGATGCGGCGCGCGAGGTCGTGCCGGGCCGGGATGGAGCAGAACGCCCGGGTGTCGTCCACGAACCCGCTCATGTTGGAGAACCCGGCCGTCTCCGTGGCCGCCTCGCGGAACCGGCGCATCGCGTCGGGAGCGTCGAGGAACCACCACGGCGCACCGAGCTTCATCGCCGGGTACACGCCGGCCAGCGGGGCGAGCTCGCGGGAGTAGACGTCCTCGTCGACGGTGAACACGATGAACCGGAAGTCCGGGTCGTGGCCGAACGCGTCGAGCACGGGCTGCAGCGACCGCGTGAACTCGGTGACCGCGGGGATGTCGTACCCCTTGTCGGGCCCGAACGCGGCGAACGGCGCCGACGCGTGGTTGCGCAGCACGCCCGGGTGCAGCTGCATGACGAGCCCGTCCTCGGTCGACATGCGCGCCATCTCGAACAGCATGTGGCCGCTGAACGCCTGGGCCTCGGCCGCGGTGACCGTGCCCGCCAGCGCGGCGTCGAAGATCCGCCGGGCCTCGCCGTCGTCCAGGGGTGTGGTGTCCGCCCACAGGTGTCCGTGGTCGGTGGCGCGGGCACCCGCTTCGACGAAGCGCCGTCGCTGGACGCGCAGCGCCTCGAGGTAGCTCGCGTAGGAGTCGACGTCGACGTCCGCGGCGCGGGCGAGCAGGGCGATCTCGTCCCGCCAGGTGTCGCGGTCGACGTGCAGCAGCGGGTCGGGACGGAAGGTCGGCAGGACGCGTTCGCCGAAGCCGTCCTTGGCGAGGCGGGTGTGGTCCTCCAGCGACGCCCAGGCGGGGTCGGTGGTGGCGATGACCTCGATGTCGAACGTGTCGAGCAGCGCGCGCGGCCGGAAGGCCGGGTCGGCGATCCGTGCGGCGACCTGGTCGTAGATCGCGTCGGCGGTCTCGGCGGACGGCTTGGCGGTGACGCCGAAGATCTCGACGAACGCGTGCTCGAGCCAGTAGCGGGTCGGGGTCCCTCGGAAGTGCTTCCATCCGGCGCAGAACCGGCGCCAGATCTCGCGCGGGTCGGTCTCCACCGCCTCGTCGGGCGTGGACCCGACGCCGAGCCGCGGCAGGGTCTCGCCCTGGGAGACGAGCATGCGGGTCAGGTAGTGGTCGGGGACCACGAAGAGCTGTGCGGGGTCCCCGAACGAGGAGTCCTGAGCGAACCACTCGACGGGGACGTGCCCGTGCATGGAGACGATCGGCAGGCTCCGGGTGGCGCCGTAGATCTCGCGGGCGATCTCCCGGGTGGTCGGGTCGGCCGGCAGTGCCCGGTCGGGGTGCAGGGTCCAGGGCTCGCTCACCGCGGCCTCCTCGTCGTGGTGTGGATGACAACGTTTGCAGCATAGTGTCACGCGGTGAGAGAGCGCCACCCGATCGAGGCGTTAGGCTTGGCTTGCGTCATCCTGCAAACGTTCCCAAAGGTGGAGTGCAATGGTCACGGTGCACGACGTCGCCCGCGCGGCCGGCGTCTCCATCTCGACGGTCTCGCGCGCCCTGGCTGCGCCCGACCGTGTCGCCCCGCACACGCGAGAACGGGTGCGTGCCGCCGCCGACGAGCTCGGCTACCGTCCCAACCGCGCCGCGTCGGTGCTGCGGGCCGGCCGGACCGGCGCCTACGGGCTCGTCGTCCCGGACCTCGCCAACCCCTACTTCGCGGCGGTCGCCAAGGGAGCCCAGGCGCGCGCCCGCGAGCGCGGCGCCGGGTTGTTCGTCGTGGACACCGAGGAGAACCCCGACCTCGAGGCCGAGGTCCTGACCTCGCTCGCCCCGCAGACCGACGGGGTCGTGCTCTGCTCGCCGCGCGCCGTCGACCGGGCGCTCGCCGTGCTGGGCGAGCGGCCCGTCGTGCTGGTCAATCACGAGGCCGACGGCGTCCCCGCCGTCGAGACCGACCACGCGGCGGGCATGCGACGCGCGCTGGAGCACCTGCGTGCCCTCGGTCACCGCCGGATCGCCTACGTCGGCGGGCCGGAGAGCTCGTGGAGCGACCGCCGTCGTCGTGCCGGCCTCGCCGCCGCCGCGTACGACGACGTCGACGTGGTCGCGCTGGGTGCCTTCCGCCCGCAGGTCGAGGGCGGGCAGGCCGCCGCGGACCTCGTCGTCGCCAGCGGTGCGACCGCCGTCATCACCTTCAACGACCTCGTCGCCGTCGGTCTCGTCGGGCGGTTGCGCGCCCGCGGGCTCGACGTGCCCGGCGACCTGTCCGTCGTCGGCTGCGACGACTCCTACGTCGCCTCGCTCGTCACTCCCGCGCTCACCACGCTGCGGGTCGACCTGCGCGCCATGGGTCGTGCCGCCGTCGACCTGCTCGTGGCCGACGACGGCGTCACCGCGGCGCCGCTGGACGTCGACCTGGTCGTGCGCTCGTCCACCGCGCCGCCCACCCCTGCTCCCGCGGCGGCCGCGACCGCCGCCCCGACCGAGACGCTCGTCCCTGGAGGAACCCCGTGACCGACCGCCTGCACCGCGACCATCTGCCCACGAGCGTCGACGCGCCCGTCACCCCGGAGTCCGTCGGGATCGTCCATCTCGGCATCGGTGCGTTCCACCGGGCGCACCAGGCCGTCTACACCGAGCAGGCCGCACGGGCCACGGGAGACCGCCGGTGGGGGATCCTCGGGGTGACCCAGCGCTCGGCGTCGGTCCGGGACCAGCTCCGGCCGCAGGGCGGCGTCTACTCGGTGCTCACCGCCGGGGCCCGGGACAGCTCGGTGGACCTGGTCGGAGCCGTGCTCGACGTCGCCTGGCCGGCCGAGGAGACGGAGCGCGTCCTCGCGACGATCGCGGCGCCGACCACGCACCTGGTCACCCTCACCGTCACGGAGAAGGGCTACTGCCGTACCGGCTCCGGCGAGCTCGACCTCGACCGGGTGCGCCCGGACCTCGACGCGCTCGCGGCCGAGCAGGGGACCGGGGCTCCCGGCGAGACGGTCGCCGCAGGCAGTGCGATCGGGGTCCTCGTGCGCGGGCTCGCGGCCCGGTACCGGGCCGCCTGCGAGGCGGGTGAAGCGTTGCCGTTGACGGTTCTGACCTGCGACAACATGGTCGACAACGGCCACGTCCTGGAGGGTCTGGTGCGGTCCGCGCTGGACGCGGCGCTGCCGCAGGACACCGCGCTGCGGGCCTGGCTCGACGCGCACGTCACGTTCCCCTGTTCGATGGTGGACCGCATCGTCCCGGCCACGACACCGGAGCAGCGCGACGCCGTCGAAGGCGAGCTGGGCGTGCGGGACGAAGGGCTCGTCGTCGGAGAGCCGTTCTCCCAGTGGGTGATCGAGGACCGGTTCGCCGGACCCCGACCGGCCTGGGAGCAGGCGGGTGCGACGCTCACCGACGACGTGTCCGTGTGGGAGCGTGCCAAGCTCCGGCTGCTCAACGGCACCCACTCGCTGCTGGCCTATGCGGGCCGGTTGGCCGGTCACGTGACGATGGCCGAGGCCGTCGAGGACCCGGCGATCCGCGCGCGCGCCCGCCGGCTGCTGTTCGACGACGCGCTGCCGACGCTCACGCCGCCCGACGGCGCCGACCTCGACGCGTACGGGGAGTCGCTGCTCGAGAGGTTCGCCAACCCGGCGACGGGACACACCACGCTGCAGGTGTCGATGGACGGCACCCAGAAGATCCCGTACCGCTGGGGTGACACGATCGCCGAGCGGCTGGCGGCGGGATCGGTGCCGCATGGTGCCGCGTACGCCCTGGCATGCTGGTCCGAGGTCGTGCGCCGGGAGGCGGTGGCCGGGCGCGCCGTCGACGACCCGCGCGGGGACGAGCTGCAGCGGGTCGTGGCCACGGTGGGCGGCGGGTCGGCGGAGGCCGCGGCGCCGGCCGACGTCGCTCGTGCCCTGACCGCCCTGCCGGGACTGCTGCCGAAGGGCGTCGGGATGGATCCGGCCCTGCTCGACGCCGTCGCTGCGGAGGTCGCTGAGCTGGCGGGGGTGCCGGCCGCCGGCTGACGCTCCCCGGTGTGGGCCGTCGCCGGATGACTTCTGGTCAGCCGGCGGTGCCTGCCGCCGACACCCCCGCCGACCCGCCCGCCGACACCCCGGCCGATACCCCCGCTGACCTCCGCCGACCCGCCCGCCGCCGACACCCCCCGCCGCCGACACCCCCCGCCGCGAGGTCGTACCTCCCGTCGCGCGGTCGTACCCGGGGAGTACGACCGCGCGACGGGAGGTACGACCTCGCGATGTCTTGGTGCCGGTCCGGGTGCGGCAGCGGGGCAGCGTGGCGGGGCACTCGGGGGATACCCGGGGTGCCCCGGCGACTGTGAATGCGCCCGGGAGGTCACGAACCGGTATCGATGCGGTGGGCGGTGGCGACCTCGACGGCGCCCGGGTATGACGCGGCTCACGTAGTCTCTGACCGTTGTGAACGCTCACAGCCGCCACCCGGGTCCGAGGGTGCCGTGAGCAGCGATGTTGCCGGATCGTGATGAAGCGCTTTCCAAGGGGGCTTGACCGCTCACCGGAGACCTGTATTGTATCGTTTCAAGTCGACGACACCTGAGGCTGCCACAGGGGGCACCTCCGTCGACAGACCGAGCAAGGAGGCTCCGATGAGGATCACGCGCAAGGCCGCAGGTGCGGCTGCCGCGACCGCTGCTGTCGCTCTCGTGCTGACCGCGTGCAGCGGCGGCGGCGACGACTCCGCCGAGGGTGGCGAGGAGGGTGGCGACGTCACCCTGACCGTCGCCTGGTGGGGCAACGACGACCGTGCCGCCCGGTACGAGGAGTCGATCGACCTCTTCGAGGAGGCGAACCCCGGCATCACCGTCCAGACCCAGTTCCAGGACTGGGAGAACTACTGGACGGCCCGCAACACGGAGGCGGCCGGCCAGTCGCTGCCCGACGTGTTCCAGATGGACCTGTCCTACCTGCGCCAGTACGGCGGGACCGGCCAGCTCGCCGACCTGTCCGAGTACACCGGCAGCCAGATCGACACCTCCGGGTTCGAGGAGGCGCTGCTGTCCTCCGGCACCATCGAGGGCGCGCAGTACGGCATCCCGACCTCGCAGAACACGCTCGCGCTGTTCTACAACCAGGACGTGCTCGACACGATCGGCGTCGACCCGCTCGAGCCGGGGTACACCTGGGACGACTTCAACGCCTTCATCGCCGAGGCCTCCGAGGCCGGCGCCGGCGAGGACCCGGCCATCTACGGCTCGGGTGACTACACCGGCACCTTCTGGTTCTTCCTGCAGTGGTACCTGCAGCAGGGTGAGCAGCCCTTCACCGAGGACGGCCAGCTCAACTTCGACGAGGCCGCCGTCACCGAGTTCCTCAACCTGGCCTCCGAGCTGCGCGAGGCCGGTCAGCTCTACCCGACCGAGCGCGCCGTGCAACTCGCTCCGCTGGGCGGGTTCACCTCGAACGAGGCCGCGGCGGAGGCGAGCTGGGACAACTTCCTGGCCGGCTACATCTCCGACTCCGGCACCGAGAACATCCACATGCTGCCGATGCCGTCGGGCGACAACGGCCCGCAGCAGTTCTGGAAGCCGTCGATGCTGCTCTCGTCGAGCGCCAACTCCGAGCACCCGGAGGAGGCTGCCGAGCTGATCAGCTTCCTGGTCAACGACCCGCAGGTCGGCGAGATCTTCGGTACCTCGAAGGGCGTGCCCGCCGTGGCCGCCCAGCGTGACGCCATGAACGTCGAGGAGGGATCGGTCGACGCCACCGTGCTCGAGTACGAGGAGTCCGTCGCCGCGGACGTCACCGAGTCGGCACCGCTGCCGGTCGAGGGCTTCGGTTCCATCGAGGCCGAGTGGATGCGCCTGGCCGAGGAGCTCGGCTACGGCAACATCACGGTCGACGAGTTCGTCGAGCAGTGGTTCGCCTTCGCCAACGACGCCGTCGGCCAGTCCTGACGCTCCCCACGTAGCGTGCGGCCCCGTGAGGCATCGCGGGGCCGCACGCACCGGAGGTTCCCCCCATGGCTTCAATCGATCCCGGCGCACCAGTCGCCGTACCCGGGCAGCCGGCACCCGCGCAGCACCTGCAGCGGACCGACGCCGAGACTCCGCTCCCCTCGCCGCGGCCGGCGAAGAGGAAGTACAAGCGCGAGGACATCCGCTCGGGCTACCTGTTCCTGTCCCCGTGGATCATCGGGTTCGTCGGCCTAACGGCCTTCCCGATGATCGCCTCGCTCTACCTGGCGTTCACGGACTACGACCTGTTCACCTCGCCGCAGTGGGTGGGGTTCGACAACTTCGTCGACCTGTTCAACGACCCGCGGTTCATCCAGTCGGCCCAGGTCACGGCCGGCTACGTCCTGCTCGGTACGCCGATCAAGCTCGGTGCGGCGCTCGCCGTGGCGATGCTGCTGAACATGAAGCACCGTGGGCAGGGTGCCTACCGGTCGATCTTCTACGCGCCGTCGCTGATCGGCGCCTCGGTGTCCATCGCCATCGTGTGGAAGGCGATGTTCATCGACGACGGCATCGTCGACCGCGTCCAGCAGTCGGTCGGCATCGACATCGGCGGCTGGGTGGGTAACCCGGCGTTCTCGCTGCCGATGCTGATCCTGCTCGGGGTGTGGGGCTTCGGTGCCCCGATGGTGATCTTCCTGGCCGGCCTGAAGCAGATCCCGGCCGAGCTGTACGAGGCCGCCGAGTGCGACGGCGCCGGCCCGGTGCGCAAGTTCTGGAACATCACGCTCCCGATGCTGAGCCCGGTGCTGTTCTTCAACCTGCTCCTCGAGACGATCGCCGCCTTCCAGGTCTTCAGCTCCGCCTACATCATCTCCGGCGGGACCGGTGGTCCGGCGGGCTCGACCATGTTCTACACGCTGTACCTGTACCTGCGCGGATTCCAGGACTTCCAGATGGGTTACGCCTCGGCGATGGCCTGGGTCCTGGTCTCCGTCATCGCGGTGATCACCGTGATCCTGTTCCGCTCGTCCAAGGGATGGGTCCACTACACGGGAGACGAACGATGACGACTCTCACCGAATCTCCGGCCCCCCAGACGCCTCCCGTCGATCACGAGGCCCTGGCCCGCCGCGCCGCGGCCCGCAACAAGCGCCGCGTCAAGTCGGTGATCTTCCATGCGGTGGCCGTGGGCGCGACGATCGTGGTGCTCTACCCGGCCGCGTGGATGCTGTTCGCCTCGATGAAGCCGAACTCCGACATCATCGGCAACACGCAGCTCATCCCCGACGTGTGGACCGCCGAGCACTACACCACCGCCCTGAGCGGCATCGGCGGAGTGTCCTTCTGGACGTTCTTCAACAACTCGCTGCTGCTGGCGGTTCTGTCCGTCGTCGGCACGGTGCTGTCCTCGACGGTCGCGGCGTACGCGTTCGCCCGGATCGACTTCCCCGGACGTGGGCCGCTCTTCGCGGTCATGATCGGCACGCTGCTGCTGCCGTTCCACGTCACGATCATCCCGCAGTACATCTTGTTCAACAATCTCGGCATGGTGAACACGTACTACCCGCTGCTGCTGCCGAAGTTCCTGGCGGCCGAGGCGTTCTTCGTGTTCCTCATGATCCAGTTCATCCGTGGTATCCCGCGGTCGCTGGACGAGGCCGCCCGCATCGACGGGTGCGGTCACGGACGCATCTTCTTCCGTATCATCCTGCCGCTGATGCGTCCGGCGATCGTGACCAGCTCGATCTTCACGTTCATCTGGTCGTGGAACGACTTCCTCGGCCCGCTGCTCTACCTGAAGGACCCGGCCCTGTACACGATGCCGATCGCGCTGCGCCAGTACGTCGACCAGACGTCCGTCTCGGACTACGGTGCACAGATGGCCATGGCCGTCCTCGCGCTGCTGCCCGTGATGATCTTCTTCGTCGTGTTCCAGCGCTTCCTCATCAACGGCGTCGCCACGCAGGGCATCAAGGGCTGACATGGCACGCCGCGACGCTCGGGCCCCCCGGTCATCCGGCCGTGGGGGCCCGAGCTCCTTCTACCGCACCGTCCAGCTCTTCGGCGAGGTGGCGCTGATCGGCGTCTACGTCGCGGTGGGCAGCCTGCTGCTGGTCACTCTCGTGCCGTCGCTCGCCGCGGGCGTCGCCGCACTGCGCCGTGACGTCGTCGGGGGTGACACCCGGTCCTCGCGCTTCTGGCGCGAGTGGGTCGCCGCGACCCGGTCGCTGTGGCCGCTCGGGCTGGCGGTCGTCGCCCTCGCGCTGCTCCTGCTCGGTGACTGGCAGCTCGCCACGTCGGGTGTGCTGCCCGGCGGCGAGATCGTCGCGATCGTCGTGGCGCTCTTCGCCGCCGTGGCGATCGTCGTCGTGCTGCGGGCCGCCGGCGCCTGGTCCGACGACGACGGCGAGCCCGTCCGGGCCGTCACCACACGGTCGGCGCTGTCGCGCGGCAGCGACCTCGCGGCCGAGGACCTGTACGGGTCCGGCCTTCTTCTGGGTGCCGTCCTGATGACGGCCGTCCTGGTGTGGATGCTGGTTCCGCTGGTCATCGTCGTCGGCGGGCTGCTCGTCCTGGCCGTGGTGGGCGTCGAGATCCGCCGCCGCACCGTCTGACACACGAAAGCGAGTTCCATGAAGGTCGCCATCCTGGGCACCGGGGCGATCGCCCACCATCACGCCGACGCCGTGCACGCCCTGGCGCAGCAGCCGGGCCTCGAGCAGGTCGAGCTCGTCGCCGCCGTCGACATCGACGCCGCGCGCGCGGAGGAGTTCGCCACCCGGCACTCCGCGCCCCGCCACGGCACCGACCTGCAGGCACTGCTGGACGACGGCGACGTCGACGTCCTGCACATCTGCACCCCGCCGTCGCTGCACCTGGAGCAGGCCCGCGCCGCGCTGGCCGCCGGGGTGCACGTCGTCGTCGAGAAGCCGGCCGTGCTGTCGCTGGAGCAGATCGACGCCCTGGCCGAGGCCGAGCGCGCCTCGACCGCGACGGTCACCCAGATCGTGCAGCACCGGTTCGGCCCCGGGGCGCTGCGCCTGCGCCGGATGCTTGCCGACGGCACGCTGGGACGTCCGCTCGTGGCGACCTGCGACACGATGTGGTTCCGGCCCCCGGAGTACTTCGAGGTGCCGTGGCGCGGCCGGTTCGACACCGAGGGCGGCGGGCCCACGATGGGGCACGGCATCCACCAGTTCGACCTGATGCTGTCGATCCTGGGCGACTGGTCCGAGGTGCGGGCGATGGCGGGCCGGCTGGCCCGCCACGTCGACACCGAGGACGTCTCGATGGCGATGGTGCGCCTCCAGTCCGGGGCGATGGCCAGCATCACGAACTCGCTGCTGTCCCCGCGCCAGACCTCGTCGCTACGGTTCGACACCGAGCGCGCCACCGTCGAGCTGCACCACCTGTACGGCTACGACGACGAGCACTGGACGGTGACACCGGCCCCCGGGCACGAGGACGTCACCCGGCTCTGGGCCGACGACGTCGTCGCCACCCGCGGCACCGCCGTCGATGAGGGCCGGTCGGGTCACCTGGGCCAGCTCGTGCCCACCTACCGGGCGCTGGTGGCCGGGGAGGCCCCGCCCGCGGCGATCGCCGACGTCCGCGGATCTCTCGAGCTGGCGGCCGCGATCTACCGCTCGGCGTTCACGGGATCTCCGGTGTCCCGCGGGGAGATCTGTCCCGGAGACCCGTTCTACGCCAGTATGGGCGGTACGGGGGCACCGTGGCCCCCGGTCAAGGACACCGGCGAAGGGTTATGAACATGGCGGTCACGTTGAACTCCGACGGCGCGGCGATGACAGGGCAGCGCGACGGGGTCGACCTGTTCACCTATGTCTACCGTCCCGCCGATGTCCCCTACGAGAGCCCGCGCCCGTACCTGCACCCGCTGCGGACCCGCAGCGGTGCGGTCGTCAGCGAGTACCGGCCGTGGGACCACGTGTGGCACAAGGGCATCGCCTGGTCCCTGCCGCACGTGGGTCCGTGGAACTTCTGGGGCGGGCCCAACTACGTGCACGCCGAGGGCGGGTATGTCGACCTGCACAACGACGGATCGATGGAGCACGAGCAGTTCACGGCGCTGGGGCCGTGCGGCTTCGTGGAGGACCTGGCCTGGCGGACGCCTCCGGCCGACGACGGCACGCCGGGTGACGTCGTCGTGCGCGAGGAGCGCACGGTGCAGGTCGTGGTGCCCGACGACGACGCGACGTCCTGGGTGCTGACGTTCCGGTCGGTCATGACCAACGTGTCGGACCGCCCGCTCGACCTGGGCAGCCCGACCACGAACGGCCGGGAGAACGCCGGCTACGGGGGTCTGTTCTGGCGCGGTCCGCGCTCGTTCACCGGCGGCCAGGTGCTGGTGGCGGGCGACGACGGGTCCGCCGCGCCCGCCGATGCCGAGGACGTCCGCGGGGTGCGCGCGCCGTGGCTCGGGTTCGTCGGGCGGCACGACGGCGCCGCGCCCGGGCCGGAGGGCGGCTCGCGCGAGTCGACGGTCCTCATGGTCGACCCGGGCACCAACCCCGGGGGCGTCCCGCAGTGGTTCGTGCGGTCGGTGCCGTTCGCGTGCCTGTGCCCGGCACCGTTCTTCAGCGAGGAGGTCGGGTTCGCCCCGGGGCAGACCCTGACCTTCGAGTACGGCGTGGTGGTGGCGGACGGCGCCTCGGACGGCGACCGCGCGGCGCGGCTGGCGGCGACGGGTCGCCGGGTGCTGGCCGGCGAGAGCGTGGTCGAGGCGGGGCACGTGGAACCGGTCGCCGGTCGATGACGGGTCCGCTGTTCCCGGGCGGGACCTCCGTCAGCCACCTGCGGGTCTACGACTGGCCGGCCGACGACGCGCCCCATGGCAGCGGCTCGCCGCACCTGCACACCACGTCCACCGAGGCGTACGTGACGCTCGGCGGGCGCGGTCGCGTCGAGACGGTGGGACCGGACGGGTTTGCGGTGCACGAGCTCGAGCCCGGCCGGATCGTCTGGTTCACTCCCGGCGTCGTCCACCGCGCGGTGAACCTCGGCGGCCTCGAGGTGCTGGTCGTCATGTCCAACGCGGGGCTGCCGGAGGCCGGGGACGCCGTGCTGACCTACCCACCCGACGTGCTCGCCGACGTCGAGCGCTACGCGGCCGCGACCACGCTGCCGCGGCTCGACGACGGTGCCACCGACGCCGAGGTCGCCGCGGCCGCGAGAGATCGCCGGGACCTGGCGCTGGAGGGTTACGCCGCGCTGCGGACCGCCGTCGAGCAGCACGGTCCGGACGCCCTGGACGGGCTGCACGACGCCGCGGCCCGGCTGGTCGCGCCCCGGACCGCGGGCTGGCGGGAGACCTGGGAGTCGTCGGTGGTGCAGGCCGCAGGTCAGACGGACGCGGCGCTGGAGGCGCTGGCGGACGCGTCCGCGGTGACGCTCGGCGACGGCGCGGTCGCGACGGCGGACGCCCACGTCGGACCGCGCCGCTACGGGATGTGCGGGCGGCTGCAGACCTGGCCGCTCTAGGCCTTCACTGAGCGCTCCGATCATGCCCACAGCGGTCAGGGGTGGGGGTGCGGCCGGGTCAGCACGGCGACCCCGCGAGGAGCCAGCTCCAGCACGTCCCCGGCACCGAACCCGCGACCGGTCAGCAGGTCGGTCCCGTCGGCGTCGAGCGTGACCGACCGTGCCGCCGCCGCATGGTTGAGCAGGAACCGGTACCGCAGCCCGGACACCACCCTCTCGGTCACCTCGACCCCGTTCGGCGCGTCCGCCACGGGCCGGACACCGGCGTCGTCCACGAACCGCCCGACCAGGTGGTCCAAGGCGGCCTCGTCGAGCCGGGTGCCCAGGTAGACGGCCCGGCCGGCGCCCCGCACGTGGGAGACGACGGCAGGACTCCCGGCCAGGTCGCCGTCGGCGTAGGTCGCCTCGGCGGTGCCGCCCTCGAGCACGAGGTCGTCCTGCCACCGCGCGGCCGACGCCCCGCCTGGGGCGCCGTCGAGCAGACCGCCGGGCGCGACGTCCAGGCCGAGCGTGACGCCGTCGGGCAGCGCGGACAGGTCGCGCACGTGCGCGCCGACGACCGGTCGCAGGCCGGGTGCGTACCCCGGCAGATGGACGCGGTCGTGGGCGTCGACGATCCCGGAGAAGCACCCCACCAGCAGGTGCCCGCCGCCGTCCACGAACGCCGCGAGGGCGGCGGCCTGCGCGTCGGACAGCACGTACTGGTGCGGGACGGCGACGGCGCGGTAGCCGGTCAGGTCGTCGTCGAGGGAGACGACGTCCACCGCGACGTTCCGGCGCCACAGCGCCGTGTAGTGCTCCAGGACCGTGGCCTGGTACTCGTCCCGGTTCACGGGCAGCGCGGGACCGCGCAACGCCCACCAGCTCTCCCAGTCGAAGGCGATCGCCACCTCGGCGTCGGTCCGCCCGCCGACGACCGGCCGGGCACGGCCGAGCTCCTGCCCCAGCTCCCGCACCTCGCGCCAGCCGCGCGTCGCGGTCCCGCCGTGCGGGAGCATCGCCGAGTGGAAGCGCTCGTGGCCGGCCCGGGCCGCGCGCCACTGGAAGAACATGACCGCGTCCGCGCCGTGACCCACCGCCTGCCACGAGTCGAGACGCATCCGCCCCGGCGGCTTGGTCACGTTGACCTCCCACTGGCTCACCGCACCGGCGGCCTGCTCCAGCAGCAGCCACGGGGCGCCGTCGCCGAGGGAACGCATCAGGTCGCCGTGGAACGCGGCGGTCACGTGCGAGCCGTCGCGGGCCGGGTCCGGGTAGGAGTCGAAGGCGACGACGTCGACCTCGCGGGCCCAGCGGCGGTAGTCGTGCAGCGGGACCAGCCCGAAGAAGTTCGTCGTGACCGGGACCTGCGGCGTCACGGCCCGCAGCAGGTCGCGCTCGGCGGTGAACAGGTCCAGCTGGGTGTCGGAGGTGAACCGCGCGAAGTCGAGCTCGCGCGCCGGGTTCACCGGGTTCGTGCCCAAGCGGGTCGGCCGCGGGAGGTGCACCTGCGACCAAGCGGAGTACCCCTGGCTCCACACCGCCGTCTGCCACGCCTCGTTCAACGCGTCCAGGCTCCCGTACCGGGTCCGCAGCCACGTCACGAACGCGGCGTCGCAGCCGTCGCAGAAGCACTGGGCGTGGTACTCGTTGCCGACGTGCCACATCGCCAGCGCCGGGTGGCCGCCGTACCGCTCCGCGAGGCGCTGCGCGAGGCGCCGGCTGCGGTCGACGTACGCGGGCGCCGTCGGGCAGAAGTGGCCGCGCAGGCCGACTCCCGCGCGCATCCCGTCCCGGTGCGTCATGAGCGTGGCGGGGTGGTCCTCGGCGAGCCACGGCGGGGGCGAGGCGTTGGGCGTGGCCAGGTCGACGGCGATCCCCGCCTCGGCGAGCAGGTCCATGACCTCGTCCAGCCAGCCGAACCGGAAGTCGCCGTCCGCGGGCTCCAGCGAGGACCACGAGAACACCCCGACGCTGACGAGGTTCACCCCCGCCTCGCGCATCAGCGCGACGTCCTCGCGCCACACCTGACGCGGCCACTGCTCCGGGTTGTAGTCCCCGCCGAACACCAGGTGCGGCAGGCGCTCGCGGAACGACTCGTACGGTGTCATCGGTGCTCCCTCATCGGTGGTGCCGGGGCCGCAGGGTGACCGGCCCGATCAGCCCCGACGGGCTGCCGGCACCCTCGTAGTAGTTCGCCGCGCTGTTGCTGACCAGCACCTCGAGCCGGTGCTCGCCGGCGTCGAGCACCGGCAGGTCGACCTCGTACGGTGCCGAGAGCGCGTGGCCCACGACGACGCCGTCGACCAGCACCGTCGCGGCCCCGCCGACGTCCCCCAGGTCGATCGTGCGTGCGGCAGCGGTCGGCGTGAACGTCGTCGCGTAGCGGTAGGTGCCCGCGAACCGGCGCAGCACCGGATGCTGCGTCCAGTCGCCGAGCCCCAGCACGGGTGCCTCCGCGGCAGCGTCGCCGGGTGCGTCCTGGATCTCGTCCAGGTCGCAGATCGCTCGCTCCAGGACCCCGGTCCAGCCCGACAGCTCGACGGGATCGCCCCCGGCGCGCGGACCGTCCGGCGGGTGCCCGTCCTCGACGGGGCCGCTGCGTGTCACCAGCGCCAGGGTCTGCCGGGGCCGCAGACGCAGGTCGACCCGGCCGTCGCTCGCGACCGACACCGGGTGCCGCCGGTCCGTGAACGGGTCCCACCAGCACGGTTCGGCCGGGACGTGCGGGACCCGGACCCTCGTGGCCACCGGCTCCTCGCCCTCGTGGAAGAACACCGTGCCCCGGTCGTCCCCCAGCACCACGGCGCGGAGGTCAGGCGCCGCCGGGACGCAGTTTACCGCCGGCCGACCCAGCTCCTCCAGACGATGCCGGACCGCCGCGGCGTCCGGCACGCCGTCGGCCGGATCCACCACCACGTCGTACCCCGCGCCGTCGACCGTGTACCCGAAGTCCACCTGGCCCTGGAGCAACGCCCGCACCACACCGCCCGACGGCGCCGCGTCCGGCGGGCACAGCACCCCCACCGACCAGACCGGCGGGTGCGCCGCCATCAGCTCGGCCACCCGGCGCACGTACGCCACCAGCGGCGGCAGGTGCGGCCACCACGAGTTGTGCACGCCCAGGTCCGGCTCGCTCTCGAACGCCCGGCCGCCGCGCACCGAGGCGAAGAACGCGTGGAACACCGGCACCGTCACCCCGCGCGACAGGTACCAGTCCAGCAGCCAGCGTGCCTCGTCCAGGTCCAGCCGCCACCCGTACGCCCCCAGCACCTCCGTCAGCGCGGGTGCGCCGCGCCGCCGTGCCGCGCTCGCCGCCACCTTCGCGGCCGTGGACTCGGGGCCCTCCAGGGCCGTCGGACCGGGCAGCACCCACCGCCAGACCGTGTCCTGGCCCGGCCAGTCCAGCAGACCGGTCGTGGCGAGGTCGTCCGGTTCGGCCGGGTGCCCGGTCAGCGCGATGCCGTGGCGTGCGCACCAGGCGGCGAGCGCACCGTAGTAGACGCGGGCGAGCCGGTCGCGGACCACGTCGGCCCACGTCCGCGCGAACCCGCTGGCGGCCGGGTCGGTGCCGCCCGGGCGCGTGCCGTCGTCGTCCCACAGGGTCGGCAGACGGCGCAGCACGTCGTCGCGGTCGGTGCCCAGGGCGCTCGCGGCCTCGTCCTCCAGCCCTCGCGTGTACGGGCGGGCGTGCGGGCGGTGCCCGCGGCCGAGCAGGAACGGCTCGTCGGTGAACATCGCCACGACGGTGGAGCCGAGGTGGTCGTCGAGCGCCGCGGCGTAGGCGTCGTGGGTGAGCTCGACGAACGCCGCCACCGCGGCCGGGTCCAGCAGGTCCGCGGCGGGCGGGGCGAGGGCCGAACCGTCGTCCTCCTCGGCGTGCGCGCCGCGGATCGTGCCGCCGCTGGCCGCGTCGTACACCGCGGTCACCTGCCAGGTGCCGGGTGCCAGGTCGAGGAGCACGACGCCGGGGGCGCGCACCGGCAGCAGGCGGGCGCCGTCGTCGGCCGGGACGCCGTCGTGCACACGGCGGGCGACGACCGCCAGCAGCCGGGCGTCCAGGTCCCGGCCCAGTGCGGGGCGCCAGTACCCGGGCACGGCCGCGGCGCCGTCGTCGTTCCCGGGTACGACGACGTCACGCACCACGGGCACGAGGCACCGGGCCGCGTGGCCCGGGTCGCGGGCGACGACGGCGCCGTTCGCCGAGCCGGACGGGTAGGACGCCTCGTCGTAGAGCATCACCGCCAGGCCGAGGCGCGCGCACTCGTCCACGGCGACGCGCACCAGCCGCAGGTACTCGTCCGTGAGGTAGCCGACCCGGCGGCTCAGGCCGACGCGGGCGCTGAGCGTCACCCCGACGAACCCGGCGCCCGCCAGCTCGCGGAGCCGGTCCACCACCGCCGCGTCGTCAAGGTCGTCGTTCCAGAAGACGAAGGCGTACGGCCCGACCGGGCCGCTCACGACGTCGTGAGCATGCACGGGATCCTCCGGGATCAGGCGGTGGTGCGCAGCACCCGGACGGCTCCGGCGGGGACGTCGAGCCACCCGTCGACGGCGCTCCCCGTGAGCAGCTCGGTGCCCGGCGGCGTGTCCAGAGCGGCAGCCTCGTCGGTGTGGTTGATCGCGAACAGCCAGCTCGTCGCGCCGTCGTCGGCGTGGCGCCGGACGACCTCGACGCCTGCCGGGGCCACGACCTCGGGCACCACGCCGGACTCCTCGACCAGACGACCCACGAGCGCGTCCAGCCCGTCGCGTCGCAACCGGGTGCCCACGTACCAGGCGGCGCCCGAGCCGACGTAGCGGCGGGTGACCGCCGGACGCCCGGCCAGCGGACCGTCGTCGTACGTGGCGGTGACCTCGGTGCCGTCGGCGACGTGCGTCTTCTCGCCCCACAGGTCGGCGCTCGCCTCGCCGTCGACGGCCTTGCCGACCACGCGCACGGACTCGCCCTCCTGCAGCGGGGTGAACTCCTCGGTCCGCACGCCCAGCAGGTCGCGGAAAGCGCCGGGGTAGCCGCCGAGGCGTACCTGGTCGTTCTCGTCGACGATGCCGGAGAAGAACGTCACCACGACCGTGGCCCCGCGCTCGGCCGCGGCCGCGACGTTCTCCGCACCCTCGTCGTCGACCAGGTACAGGGTGGGCACGACGATCAGGTCGTAGCCGTCGAGGTCGGCGCGCGGGGTGACCGTGTCGACCGTGACGCCGCGGCTCCACAGCGCGGCGTACCAGGCCCGGACCTCGTCCATGTAGCGCAGGTCCTGCGTGGGGTGGGAGTCCAGCTCGGCCGCCCACCACGCCGGGTAGTCCACCAGGAGCGCGGCGCGGGAGGTGACGCGGGAGCCGCGGACCTCGCCGAGCCGGCGCAGCGCGTCGCCGAGCTCGACCGTGTTCCGCCAGACGTCGGTGTCGGTGCCGGCGTGCGGCAGCATCGCCGAGTGGTACTTCTCGGCGCCCGCCTTCGACTGGCGCCACTGGAAGTACATGACGGCGTCGGCCCCGCGGGCGACGTGCTGGAGCGAGTTGCGCAGCATCTCGCCGGGGAGCTTGGCGCGGTTGCGGGGCTGCCAGTTCACGGCCGACGTCGAGTGCTCCATGAGCATCCACGGCTCGCCGCCTGCGACACCGCGCGACAGGTCTGCCGACAGGGCGAGCTCGACGTGCCGGTCGGGGTCGGCGGCAATCGTGTAGTGGTCGTTGGCGACGACGTCGAGGTCGTCCGCCCACGAGAAGTAGTCCATGCCCTTGGTGGTCGACGTGGTCATGAGGTTCGTCGTCGTGGGCACGTGCGGCGTGAGCTCGCGCAGGGTGTCGCGCAGGTCCCGGTAGTAGTCGAGGAGCGCGTCCGAGCTGAACCGGTCGAAGTCGAGCTGCTGGGTGGGGTTGGAGAACATGGGGGCGACCAGCGGTGGCAGCACGTCCTCGAACGTGGCGTACCGCTGGGACCAGAAGGCGGTGCCCCAGGCCTCGTTGAGCCGCTCGATCGTGCCGTAGCGCTCGGCGAGCCAGACGCGGAACGCGGCCGCCGCGGCGTCGGAGTAGTCGCGCGGGACGTGGCAGCCGATCTCGTTGTCCACGTGCCACAGCGCCAGCGCCGGGTGGTCGCCGTAGCGCTCGGCCATGCGGGCGGTCATGCGCAGCGCGTACTCGCGGTGCAGCGGGTGCGTGACCGAGTACGACTGGCGGGCGCCCTGATGCAGCACCGTGCCGTCCGCCAGACGGGGCAGGATCTCCGGGTGCTTGCGGGTCAGCCACGGCGGCGGCGACGCGGTCGCGGTGGCCAGGGCGACCTGGATGCCGGCGGCGTGGAGGCGGTCCATGGTCTCGTCGAGCCAGGTCCAGTCCAGCTCGCCCTCACGGGGCTCGATCGTGGCCCAGGCGAAGATCGCGACCGACAGCACGTTGACCCCGGCCTCGCGCAGGAGGCGCAGGTCCTCGACACGGACCTCGTCGGGCCACTGCTCGGGGTTGTAGTCCCCGCCGTAGCCGAGACCGTCGATCTGCGCGTTCCAGGGGCGGACGGCGGTCGGGTCGAAGAGGGGCGGGGTGGTGCGTCGTCGCATGCGGAACAGTGTCGCATGAACCGATTCAAAACCGGAAACGTGGTTGTTGCGACGGGTGAAATTCGATCACGTTTGCATCACGGTGTCCGTGATGTCTCTGATCGACCTGCGTGCACGATCGTTGACCTGATGCCGTTCTCGCTAGCACGGTTGCCCGTGGCTCGCATCCTGAGGGTGAAATCTGGTCGCCACCTGGACCGACGACTCCTCTAGGCTTCCCGCGGCCACCCGAATCCTTCCGTGTGAGAGCGAGTCCGCACCCATGACCCTCACCCGCCTCCGAGCCCCGCTGGCGATGCTCGCCGCGCTCGCGCTCCTGATGCTCGGTGCCGTCGTCGGCGTGCCCGGAGCCGTCGCGCAGCCCGGCGCGATGGCGGTCCCTACCGGCAACGGCCAACAGGTCTGCCCGGAAGGCAACGACAACGACTCCGGCGGCGTGTGGCGCAAGATCGACAGCGACGAGATCGGCGACCACGCGACGTCGACCGACGGCGACGGCGAGGCCCTCCAGGTCGAGGTCGACGCCTTGGCCGGGCAGTACATCGTGCAGTTCTGCGTCAAGGCCGGCCAGACGGTCGAGATCGTGGACGTCGACCCGGGCGTGACGACCCTGAGCATCGACGCCCCGGACGACGAGTCGGGCAAGGTCCACGCGATCAGCCACGTCTCGGTCCGCGAGGTTCCCTACCTCGCCCCGACGTGCGAAGGGCTGGAGCACCCGGACGGCGGTCTGTCCGCCGGGGAGCACGTGAACATCGAGGTCCAGAACCTTCTCGACGGCACGACGCAAAAGTTCAACTTCCACGCGGACTCCGACGAGGAGTACGCCGGAGTCACGCACTTCGATCCGACCGATCACCCGGACTGGCCGGGTTGGACGGACTACGCGATCGTCTGGATCCAGGTCAACGCGCTGAACTATCACTGGAAGGGCTTCGTCGAGTGCGGCGAGCTCCCGGCAGAGGTCTCGCCGGTGGTCGAGGTGACCCAGGCGCAGTGCGAGGCGCAGCCCGGCGTCGTCCTCGGGCAGACGATCGTGAGCACCGCGGGCATCGCGGTCCACGGGGCGGTCGGCGCCGAGGTCGTGGTGAAGGACGCCGCGGGCGAGGTGGTCGTCGGCGATGACCTGCTCGATCTGGACGCCGGTGCCTACACCGTGACCGTGACTCTCGGTGCGGACCAGGAGTTCGGCGAGCTGGGCGACGGCTGGACCGCGGAAGGGGGCGTCGCGACGTTCACCGCCGTGATCGACGAGCTCGAGGACTGCTGGGAACTCGTGGTGGTCGAGCCGGCCGTCTCGGTGACCGACGTGTGTGGCCTGACCGACGACACCGTCACGGGCGTGCCCACGGTCGGTGTGAGCTACTCCGTGCCGGAGCTCGAGACTCCTGAGACGTGGACCATCGTCGCGACCGCGGTCGAGGGTTACGTCTTCGATGACGAGAAGACCACCCGGACCTTCACCGGCACGTTCGAGGACCAGCAGTGCCCGGAACCGAGTCCGTCGCCGTCGGTGGAGCCGAGCCCGTCTCCGTCTCCGTCGGAGGACCCGACGCCGGAGCCCAGCCCGTCCCCGTCCGACGAGCCCACGGAGGAGCCGTCGCCGGAGCCCTCGGAGGACCCGACCCCGACCCCGACGCCGTCCCCGTCCGACGAGCCCTCGCTGGAGCCGAGCCCGTCTCCGTCTCCGTCGGAGGACCCGACGCCGGGGCCCAGCCCGTCCCCGTCCGACGAGCCCACGGAGGAGCCGTCGCCGGAGCCCTCGGAGGACCCGACCCCGACGCCGACCGAGACCCCCGAGCCGACGAAGGCCTCCCTCGACGGCTCCGTCGCGGTGGGCGAGTGCGTGGCCGACGCCCCGTGGATCGCCTACGAGATCGAGCTCGAGGACCCGGACGGCCAGGCCGTCCCCGACGAGAACGGCCAGTACCCGGCCTACCTGGTGCTGACCGACGGGACGAACGAGGCGACGATCTCCCTCGGTGTGCTCGGCGAGGACGGCACGTTGTCCGGCCGGGCGCTCTGGCCGGGTGCCTCGGTGGCCGACGACGGTGTGACGGCGACGGGGTGGCCGGGCTGGACCCAGGACGCCGAGGGGCGCTGGGTCGAGACCGACGAGAACTACGCCTGGACGCGCGGCGACGTCGACGCGACGCTCGTGGTCAACCCGGACATCGCGGTCGCCCTCGACTACCCGGACGCGACGCCGGAGTGCGCGAACCCGCCGGCCGAGCCGGAGCCCGGCCAGGGCGGCGTGGACCCGATCGTCGACGACGAGCCGACGCCCGCGGCCCAGCCGACCTCGCCGGCGCTGCCGCAGACGGGTTCGGACGTCGCGCTGTTCGCGATCGGTGCGCTGCTGCTCATCGGTGCCGGTGGAGCGTTCCTCTGGCTGCGTCGTCGGGCCTGACCGGCTGACGAACGAGAAGGGGCCCGCCCGGAGAGATCCGGGCGGGCTCCTTCGTCGTCGGCGGGCCGTGGTGCCGGTGGGGGGGGGGGGCTGCCTCAGTGCGGCAGCCGCGTGCGGATCTCCCCGCGGTGGCACTCGAGCAGACCGTCCCGTACCCGCAGCTCGGCGACGAGCACGCTGGACCTGCGGGCCGCGGCGGACTCGGCGGGCGCGGTGTCCCGCTCGGGGTGCGTGAAGTAGACGATCCACGCGACGGCGTCGCCGGCGTCCGGGTCGGGTGACAGCACCTCGACGTGCGCGTGGTGACCGGGTGCGACGTCGTCGGGACGGTCCGCGGAGGAGTCGAGTACCAGGCCCTGCGGGTCCCAGGTGTCCAGGTCGCTCGACCGGTACACCATCTGGCCGCGCCACTCGTCGACCACCATCCAGTACCAGCCGGACAGCCGGAAGACCTTCGCGCCCTCGTGCGGTCGCCCGCCGATCACCTGCCCGCGGACGATCCAGGTCCACAGGTCGGCGGAGTCGGCCGCCCACGTGGTGGACCCGTCGGCCTCGTCCTTGTACCAGAGCCGCCATCCGCCGTCGGGCAGCGCGTGCACGCACGCGTCGATGGCGCGCCCGGAGCTCAGGGGCAGGGGGCCGTGGTCGGTCCAGCGGTCCAGGTCGGTGCTGGTCAGGTGGTGGATCCACCGGGGATGCCCGGGCCACCCGTCCGGCACGCCGGGCACCACGGTCAGGAACATGTGGAACGTGCCGTCGACCTCGATGATCTCCGGCGCCCAGTAGGTGTCCCGCGGCGCGGTCCCGGTCACGGGCAGGCCGTCCTCGGCGCCCAGGGTGCCGAGGTAGCGCCACGTGGCTCCGCCGTCGTCGGACTCGGCCACGCCCAGGTCGGTGCCGTGCACCCAGGTCACGCCCGGTCCGACGGCGGACGGCCGGCGCTGCGTCCACAGCATGCGCCAGGTGCCGCTCGGGTGGCGGACGACGATCGGGTCGGTGGCGCCGTCGTGCACGGGGTCGCGCCACAGCGGTGTCGGCAGCGGAACGTGCGCCGTGGCGGGGGTCGCGGGGTCCGTGGGGCGCGTCGGCATCACTTCAGCCCGTCCCGGTGGTGGACTCGCGCACCACGAGCTCGGGCTGGAAGACGACCTGCTCGGGTGCCTCGGACTCGGCCAGGAGCAGGTCGGCGGCGCGGTGGCCGAGTCGGTGCATGGGCTGGCGCACCGACGTCAGCGGCGTGGCGAGCTCGCCCGCGAAGGTGACGTCGTCGTACCCCACCACGGCCATCCCCGACGGGACGGGGACCTCGGCGGCGCGCAGGGTGCGCAGCGCCCCGAGGGCGGTGAGGTCGTTGACGCACATCGTGGCCGTGGGGCGGGCGTCCATGGCGAGGATCTGCTCGGTGCCGGCCTGGCCGCCGTCGGCGTTGAGCGCGGTGATCGTGATCTCCTCGAGCGCCTCGTCGACGTCGAGCCCGGCCTCGGACAGGGCGTCCCGGAGCCCCGCGGAGCGGTCGGCGCACTGGCGGATGGTGTGCGGGCCATTGAGGAACGCGAGGTGCTCGTGGCCGAGGTCCAGCAGGTGGCGGGCCGCAGCGGCGGCGCCCGCGCGGTCGTCGACGGCGACCGAGGAGACGCTCGGGTCGGGGGAGGGGCGGTCCAGCAGGACGATCCGCAGCCCGCGCTCGCGCAGGGTCAGCAGGTGCTCGATCTCCGGGCCGGACGGCACCACCATGACGCCCTGGACGCCGTGCTCCTCGAAGAGGCGTAGGTAGCGGGCCTCACGCTCCGGGTCCTCGTCGGAGCTGGCGAGCATGAGCGTGTACCCGGCCTCGTCGAGGCGGTCCTCGATGCCGCGGGCCACGTCGGTGAAGAACGGGTTGGCGATGTCGAGGACGATGGCGCCGGCGGTGGTGATGGTGCCGGCACGGAGCTGGCGGGCGGAGCCGTTGCGCACGAACGACAGCTCCGCGATGGCGGACTCGACGCGCTCGCGAGTGGCGGGGGAGACCCGGTCGGGGCGGTTCAGGACGTTGGAGACCGTGCCGACCGAGACCTCGGCGAGCTTCGCGACGTCGGCGATCGACGTCCTGCGCTTGGTGCGCGGCGGCATGGTTCCTCTCCTCGTCGACAGGCCCGGGGCGGGGTGGCCGCGGGACGCGCGGCGGTGCAGGGATCGTATCGGTTCGTCGGCCGGGGTGCGGGCTGCCGCGCCGCCCGGGTGGAAACCGCTTCCCGCCGTCGGGCAGGATGGACCTTGCGCACCACGGCGCCTCCCGGGTACCTTGGTAACGTTGAAACGATTCATCGCGCGCGTCGATGACGATGCGAGGAGGACGAGTGCACGACGACGGCAAGCGTCGGGTCATGTTCCAGTTCCGGGTCCACCCCGACCGGCTGGAGGAGTACGGCCGCCGCCACGGCGAGGTGTGGCCCGAGATGCTGCGCGCCCTGCGTGACGCAGGGTGGGAGAACTACTCGATCTTCACCTCCCCCGACGGGCAGGTCGTCGGCTACTTCGAGAGCGACGACCCCGACGCCGCCCGCGCCCGGATGGGCCTGACCGAGGTCAACGCCCGCTGGCAGGCGGAGATGGCCGAGTTCTTCGACGGCGACGGCCCCGACGAGACCATGACCGAGCTCACCCAGGTCTTCCACCTGGAGTCGCAGCTCGCCGCGGCCGACGCCGCGGAGAACCAGGACTGAGAGAAGGAACCATGCCCAGCTTCGACGACATCACCGGAGTCCTGGACCGCCTCGCCATCGAGGTGCCGTCCTGGGCCTACGGCAACTCCGGCACCCGCTTCAAGGTGTTCTCCACGCCGGGCACGCCCCGCGACCCCGAGGAGAAGATCGCCGACGCCGCCCAGGTGCACCGCCTGACCGGCCTGGCGCCCACCGTCGCGCTGCACATCCCGTGGGACAAGGTCGACGACTACGCCGCGCTGCGCCGCTACGCCAACGACCAGGGCGTCGACCTCGGCACCATCAACTCCAACACGTTCCAGGACGACGCCTACAAGTTCGGCTCCCTGACGCACACCGACCCCGCCGTGCGCCGCCAGGCGATCGACCACCACCTCGAGTGCCTCGAGATCATGGACGCCACCGGGTCCAAGGACCTCAAGATCTGGCTCGCCGACGGGTCCAACTACCCGGGCCAGGCCGACCTCCGCACCCGCCAGGACCTGCTGCACGAGTCCCTCGCCGAGATCTACGCCCGGCTCGGCGACGAGCAGCGGATGGTGCTGGAGTACAAGTTCTTCGAGCCGGCGTTCTACCACACGGACGTCCCGGACTGGGGCACCTCCTACGCCCAGGTCGCCGCCCTCGGCGAGAAGGCCTTCGTCTGCCTGGACACCGGCCACCACGCGCCGG
Organism: Isoptericola chiayiensis; assembly: GCF_013149805.1. GTDB lineage: Bacteria > Actinomycetota > Actinomycetes > Actinomycetales > Cellulomonadaceae > Isoptericola > Isoptericola chiayiensis. Next base: position 33,654 of record NZ_JABEZT010000005.1, on the reverse strand, counting down.
GCACGAACATCGAGTTCATCGTCGCCCAGCTGCTGCGCCTGGGGAAGCTCGGCTCGTTCGACTTCAACTCGCGCTTCTACGCCGACGACGACCTCATCGTCGGCGCCGCCGACCCGTTCCAGCTCTTCCGCATCATGGCCGAGGTGATCCGCGGTGGCGGTCTCGACGAGGGCTCCGAGGTCGCGCTGATGCTCGACCAGTGCCACAACATCGAGGACAAGGTGCCCGGCCAGATCCGCTCGGTGCTCAACGTCCAGGAGATGACGGCCCGCGCGCTGCTGCTCGACCGTGACGCCCTGACGAAGGCCCAGGAGAACGGCGACGTGCTCGAGGCCAACGCGATCTACATGGACGCCTTCTACACCGACGTGCGCCCGATGCTCGCCGCCTACCGCGAGCAGCGCGGGCTGCCCGCCGACCCGATGGCCGCGTTCGCCGAGTCCGGCTACCTGCCGAAGATCGCCGCCGAGCGCGTCGGCGGCCAGCAGGCCGGCTGGGGAGCCTGAGCCCATGACCGTCACCTCCGACGCCGTGCGGACCGTCGAGCACGTGCTCGACGGTCCGCACGGGGACCTGCGGGTCCGCGTCTACGACGTCCCGGCCGGCACGACGCCGGTCGCCGGGCTCGTGTGGGCGCACGGCGGGGCCTTCATGCACGGCGACCTCGACATGCCCGAGGCGGACCACGTGGCCCGCACGCTGGCCGGCCGCCGCGTCGTGGTCGTCAGCGTCGACTACACGTTGGTGCCCGCCGTCGACTACCGCGAGGCGCTCGCCGCCGGCGACCTGACCGGCGGGCTCTCCGCCGTCCTGGCCGCCGACGGCACCCGCTTCCCGGTCGCCTCCCGCGAGGTCGCCTTCGCCTTCGCCTGGGCGACCGGCGCCGACCTCGGCGTCCCGGCACGGCGCTGGTCGCTCGGCGGTGCCAGCGCCGGGGGCAACCTCGCCGCCGGTGCGGCGCTGCGGCTGCGCGACGCGGCGGGCGGGCAGGACGACGCGGCGCCTGTCCCGCCGTCGTGCACCGTGCGCCCGACCCCGCGCAGCGTGGTGCTCGCCTACCCCGTGGCGCACTACGAGCTGCCCACGCCGTGGCCGGAGCTGGCCGCCAAGATCTCCGCGCTGCCGCCGGACCGGAACTTTCCTCCGGCGGCAGTGCGGGCCATGAACGACAACTACCTGGGGCACGACGGCGGACCGGAGGTGCCGTACGCGTTCCCCGGCGGGCAGGACCTGCGCGGGCTGCCCCCGCACCTGGTGGTCAACTCCGACCACGACGCGCTGCGGTCCTCCGGGGAGACGTACGCCGCCGAGCTGGCCGCGGCCGGCACCGACGTCATGGTCGTGCGCGAGGACGGCACCACCCACGGTCACCTCAACCAGCCGGACGACCCCGGGTGCGCGCGCAGCCTCGCGCGCGTCGCCGCCTGGCTCACGTCCGACGCGCTGGTCGGCACCACCCACGAACTACCTGCCTGATCCACCGACACACCACCTTGTGGAGCAACCGATGACGAACGAGACCGTTGCCGCTCTGGTCGAGCGGTCCAACCGCCTGGGCGCCGACCCGAAGAACACCAACTACGCCGGTGGCAACACCTCGGCCAAGGGCGTCGAGACCGACCCGGTCACCGGCCAGGACGTCGAGCTGCTGTGGGTCAAGGGCTCCGGCGGCGACCTGGGCACCCTGACCGAGAAGGGCCTGGCCACCCTGCGGCTCGACCGCATGCGCGCGCTGGTCGACGTCTACCCGGGCGTCGAGCGCGAGGACGAGATGGTCGCCGCGTTCGACTACTGCCTGCACGGCAAGGGCGGCGCCGCCCCCAGCATCGATACCGCCATGCACGGGCTCGTCGATGCCAAGCACGTCGACCACCTGCACCCCGACTCCGGCATCGCGATCGCGACCGCCGTCGACGGTCCGGACCTGACCGCGAAGATCTTCGGCGGCAAGGTCGTCTGGGTGCCGTGGCGCCGTCCCGGCTTCCAGCTCGGGCTCGACATCGCCGAGATCAAGAAGGCCAACCCGGACGCCATCGGCACGGTCCTGGGCGGCCACGGCATCACCGCCTGGGGCGACACCGCCGAGGAGGCCGAGGCCAACTCGCTGTGGATCATCGACACCGCCGCCGAGTACATCGCCGCCAACGGCAAGGCCGAGCCCTTCGGCCCGGCCCTCGACGGCTACGGAGCCCTGCCCGAGGCCGAGCGCCGCGCCAAGGCCGCCGCCCTGGCCCCGCACCTGCGCGCGATCGCCTCCCACGACAAGCCGCAGGTCGGCCACTTCACCGACTCCGAGGTCGTCCTCGAGTTCCTTGCCTCAGAGAAGCACCCGGAGCTCGCCGCCCTGGGCACCTCGTGCCCCGACCACTTCCTGCGCACCAAGGTCAAGCCGCTCGTGATCGACCTGCCGGCCACCGCGAGCGTCGAGCAGATCGCCGAGCGGCTCGACACCCTCCACGAGGCCTACCGCGCCGACTACACCGCCTACTACGAGCGCGGCGCCGCCGAGGCGCGCGAGCGTGGCGAGGAGCCGCCCGCGATCCGCGGCGCCGACCCGCTGATCGTCCTCGTGCCGGGCGTCGGCATGTTCTCCTACGGCGGCGACAAGCAGACCGCCCGCGTGGCCGGCGAGTTCTACGTCAACGCCATCAACGTGATGCGCGGCGCCGAGGCCTTGTCCACCTACGCCCCGATCGACGAGTCGGAGAAGTTCCGCATCGAGTACTGGGCGCTGGAGGAGGCCAAGCTGCAGCGCAAGCCGAAGCCGAAGCCCCTCGCCACCCGCATCGCCTTCGTCACCGGCGCGGCCTCCGGCATCGGCAAGGCCATCGCCGAGCGTCTGGCCGCCGAGGGTGCCTGCGTCGTCGTCGCGGACCTCGACGCCGAGAAGGCGCAGGCCGTGGCGAGCGAGATCGGCTCGACCGACGTCGCCGTCGGGCTCGCCGCGAACGTCGCCGACGAGGCCGCGGTGCAGGCCGCGCTGAACGAGGCCGTGCTCGCATTCGGCGGCGTCGACATCGTCGTGAACAATGCGGGTCTGTCGCTGTCCAAAACGCTGTTCGAGACCACCGAGGCCGACTGGGACCTGCAGCACGACGTCATGGCCAAGGGCTCGTTCCTCGTGTCCAAGAACGCCGCGCGGATCCTCGTCGACCAGAAGCTCGGCGGCGACGTCATCTACATCTCCTCGAAGAACTCGGTGTTCGCCGGCCCGAACAACATCGCCTACTCGGCCACCAAGGCCGACCAGGCCCACCAGGTGCGCCTGCTGGCCGCCGAGCTCGGCGAGCACGGCATCAAGGTCAACGGCATCAACCCCGACGGCGTGGTGCGCGGCTCGGGCATCTTCGCCTCCGGGTGGGGCGCGAACCGCGCCAAGACCTACGGCATCGAGGAGCAGGACCTGGGCAAGTTCTACGCCCAGCGCACCTTGCTCAAGCGTGAGGTGCTGCCGGAGAACATCGCCAACGTCGCGTTCTCGCTGTGCACCGCGGACTTCTCGCACACCACCGGCCTGCACGTTCCCGTCGACGCGGGTGTGGCGCAGGCGTTCCTGCGATGAGCGGGTTCGTCGCCGTCGACCTCGGGGCCACCAGCGGCCGCGTCATGCTCGGCGTCGTCACCGGGGGCGCCGGGGACGAGCGCGTCGAGCTCACCGAGGTGGGCCGGTTCACCAACGGTCCCGTCGAGGTGCCCGAGGCGCACGGCACCGCGCTGCACTGGGACCTGCTGCACCTGTGGCGAGGCGCCCTCGACGGCCTGCGGGCCGCCGGGGACCTCGCCCGGCAGCGCGGCGTGCCCGTCGCGGCGATCGGCATCGACTCCTGGGCGGTGGACTACGCGTCCGTCGCCGCCGACGGGTCGCTGCTCGGCAACCCCCGCCACCACCGCGACCCGCGGCTGACCGGCGTCGCGGACGACGTCCTGGACCGGCTCGGTCACAGCGAGCACTACGGCGTCAACGGGCTGCAGACCCTGCCGTTCAACACCGAGTTCCAGCTCGTCGCAGGCCGGCACGACGCCACCTGGCCCCTGGTGGACTCGATCCGACTCATCCCGGACCTCCTCGGGTCCTGGCTCACCGGCGTGACGGTCGCCGAGGTCACGAACGCCTCCACCACCGGGCTGCTCGACGCCACCACCCGCCGGTGGTCCGACCCGGTGATCGAGGCGCTGCAGGCCGAGTACCCCGAGCTGGGCGACCTGCGCGCCCGGCTGGCCGACCCCGTCGAGCCGGGGACCGTCGTCGGACACCTGACCGGCACCGTGCAGGCCGCCACCGGCCTCGGCGCCGTCCCCGTCGTCGCCGTCGGCTCGCACGACACCGCCTCCGCCGTCGTCGGCGTGCCCGCCGAGGACGAACGGTTCGCCTACGTCTCGTCCGGCACCTGGTCCCTCGTGGGCGTCGAGCTCGACGCCCCCGTGCTCACCGAGGAGAGCCGGCTCGCGAACGTCACCAACGAGCTCGGCGTCGACGGCACCGTCCGCTACCTCAAGAACGTCATGGGGCTTTGGGTGCTGTCCGAGACCCTGCGCACCTGGCGCGAGGCCGGGACCGAGGTGGCGCTCGCGGACGCCCTCGCGGCGGCCGCGGAGGCCGAACCGGGGCGGACCGTCGTCGACGTGGACGCCCCCGAGTTCCTGCAGCCCGGCGACATGCCGGCCCGCCTCGCCGACGCCGCGCGGGCGAGCGGCCAGCCTGTGCCCGACGGCGTGGGGCCGGTGGTGCGGTGCATCCTCGACTCCCTCGCCGACGCCTACCGGCGGGTGCTCGCCGAGGTGACGCACCTGTCCGGCCGCGAGGTGGACGTGCTGCACGTGGTGGGCGGCGGCTCGCAGAACGAGCTGCTGTGCCGCCTCACCGCCGACGTGACCGGTCTGCCGGTGGTCGCCGGGCCGGTGGAGGGTGCGGCGCTCGGCAACGTCGTCGTGCAGGCCCGTGCCGTGGGCGTGCTGGCCGGAGACCTGCCGGCGCTGCGCGGCGTCGTGCGCCGCTCGGCGCGACCCGTGCGGTACGAGCCGCAGACCGCGCCGGCGGGCTGAGTCAGGCGATCGCGGGCGGCTCGGCACGGCGGTGGTGCCGGGCCGTCGCGACGTGCCGGACGGGCCGGTCCGCCCCGGCCGGCTTGAAGCGGGCCCAGACGTGCTTCGCGTCGCCCGCGGTGCGGTACCAGCCGACGTCGTCCGCGATGCGCAGCGCGAGCTGGAGCCCGAACCCGCCCTTCCCGAGGTCACGGTCCACGGAGAGCACGGGCGGGGCGTCGGGGCGGTGGTCCATGACGGAGACCACCAGGCCGCGCTCGTCGCACCACAGCTCCACGAGTGCCGACGAGCCGGCGTGCCGCAGGGCGTTGGTCGCGAGCTCGCTGGCGATGAGCACGATGTCGGGCAGCTGCTCGGCCGCCATGCGGCAGCACCCCTCGGCGGGCATCCCGTCCAGGGCGGTGTTCACCTGGTCGCGGACGTGACCGAGGGACTCGGCGTCGTCCACGCGCCAGGTGCCGAGCAGGCGGGCAGCGTTCACCGCGTCACCGCAGGTGTTGCGCGCTGCACGACGAGCATCGTCACTCCTCCGCTGGGGGCTCGAGGTCCGGATCGACGCTACCCGGGGGAGCGGTGGCGCGCTCGTTGGGCGCCCCAGGCACTCACCGGAATCGTTGGACCGCCAGGGGAGCGGCCTCGGCCAGGTCACGGACGGCCGGGTGCTCGGCGCGGCCCAGCACGGCGGACAGCTCTCCGGAGTCCACGAACGTGCCGTCGGCCAGGACGTGCACGGTGGGGCAGAGGCGCTCCACGAGCTCCAGGTCGTGGGTGACGAGCAGCACGGCGGTGCCCTGCGCGGCCGTGGACTCGCCGAGTCGCCGCACGACCTCGCCGCGCATGGCCGGGTCGACGGCGGTGAGCGGCTCGTCCAGCAGCAGGGCGCCCGGGCGGGTCGCCAGCGCGACCGCCAGGGCGACACGCTGCTTCTCCCCGCCGGCCAGCGTGCCGACCTGCCGGGCCGCGAAGCGGGCCTCCAGCGCGACGTCGTCGAGCAGCTCGGCCACGGTGCTCCCGGAGGCGTTGCCGGCCTTGCGGGCATCGCTCAGGGCCTTGCCGAGCACGCGGTCGACGGTCCAGCGCGGGTCGACGTCGGCGATGCCCTCCTGCGCGACGCGTCGCACCTGGGTGCGGAACGCCTTCTTGTCCCGCAGGCCGATGCGGCTGACGGTGCGGCCGTGCCAGGTCACCCGCCCCTGCGTGGGCTTCACCTGACCGACCAGCGCCCGCACGATGGTGGACTTGCCCGCTCCGGAGGGGCCGACGATCCCGACGGGCGCGGCGCCGGGCGAGAGCTCGAGGTCGATGCCGCGGACGACGTCGGCGCCGCCGTAGCCGGCCGCCATGCCGTCGGCGCGCAGGATCGGGGCGGGGGCGGTTGTGCTCATCGTGACCTTCGGTGCGGGGGAGTGGTGGCCCGCCGGAGGAAAGGGGTTCCGGCGGGCCACACGGTACGACGAACGGGCGCCCCGTGCGGTTCCCGACCTTCCCTACCGGACGGCACTCGTGCGTCCGGGGCTGCCGCCCCTCTGCTCCTCACTCCTCGGCCCGCTCACGCTGGTAGTAGCGGACCAGCCGCAGCACGCGGGCGAACGACTCGACGACGAGGAAGCCCAGCATGGCGGCGATGACGGCGCGGAAGACGCCGCCGTCGGGCAGGAGGTCCTGCTCGGCGACGACCTTGATCACGACGAGGAGCCCGAGCGCCACGAACGACTCGACGTTGTACCGCAGCACCAGCCCGCGGTGCTGCGGTACCGAGGACACGTACGTCGTGCGCGCCCGGTAGACGCCGAACGCGTAGCCCAGTGCGCCGCCGACGACCACCAGGACGAGGTGCACGGGGTGGTGCTGCAGATCGGCCGCCAACAGGGCACCGACGACGACGAGAGCCACCAGCGGCTCGAGCAGCTGCATCCGCAGGGTCCGGAAGCGTTCGTTGGAGCGTAGATCGAGGCTCGGGTCGGACCGCACCACCTGTCGCGCGATCCGCAGCTCGCGGACGAGCAGCACCAGGATCAGCAGCAGTGCGATGTTCGACGCGTGTTCCACGACGGTCCTCGCTGACTGGGTCGGCATGTCGCCCCGGGCGGACTCCGGTGGTCCTGGAGCCTAGCCGTGGCGGCGCGCTGCCGCTGGCCAGGATTCAGGACGGCGCCGTGGGTGGGGTCGCTCGCCGGTGGCTGCGAGCGACCCCACCCGCGCGGGGCGCGCCGGTCAGTCGCGGACGTCGGCCTCGCGCTCCGTGCGGGGGGCGTCGGTGCCGGCGGACTCGGTGGCGGGTGCGTCGTGCGGGACCAGCTTCAGGCCGACGACGGCTCCGACGATCCCGAGGAGGAACACCACCTTGAGGGTGGAGAGGGTCTCCTCTCCGGTGGCCATCGCGTAGGACACGGTCAGGGCGGCGCCGAGGCCAACCCACACCGCGTAGGCGGTGCCCAGCGGGATGCGGCGCACGGCCCAGCCGAGGCCGGCCATGGAGAGGGCGAGGAACACGAAGAACACGACCGTGGGGCCGAGGACGGAGAAGCCCTCGGACGCGCCGAGCGCGGTGGCCCACACAGCCTCGGCGACGGCACTGAGCAGCAGGATCAGCCAAGCCATGGTCAGCTCACCGCCTTGAGGCCCACGACGGAGCCGACGAGAAGGACCAGCAGGAGGATGCGCGCGACGTTGACGCGGTCCTGTCCGGTGACGAAACCCCACACGACGGTCAGGGTGGCGCCGATCCCCACCCAGACGGCGTAGGCGGTGCCGGTGGGGAGGTCGGTCATCGCCCATGCGAGGCCGGCCATGCTGGCGGCGAGCGCGACGACGAACAGGAAGGTGGGTTTCGGCTTGCGGAAGCCGTCGGAGGCGGAGAGCGCGGTGGCCCATACGGCCTCCAGCACACCCGAGACGACGAGAACGATCCAGGCCATGACGAGACGTACCTCTTTCGCGGCAGTCTTGTCGTGTGGCGGGTACTGCTCCCTCGTCCGCGAACCCACTGTCGGGTTCCGATGAAAACGGTACACAACCGGTGCGCCGAAGTCGATGTCAGACGCATCACCACGACCGGTCGGACGGGACCGCCCGTGCCGCGCAGGGCCCGCGACGCGGTGCGTCGCGGGCCCTGACGGTGGGTGGGGAGCGGGATCAGAGGTGCGGCGCCACGTGCTCCGCGTACCGCTCCGCGACGGTCCGGGCGGTCTCGACCGGCGGTGCCGCCCAGATCCCCTCGTTGAAGATCTCGGTCTCGACGTCGCCGGTGTACCCGGCGTCGCGCACCCAGGACGAGACCGTCGCGAAGTCGATGTACCCGTCACCGACGTGCCCGCGCGAGTTCAGCGCCGTCGTCGCGAACGGCAGGTTCCAGTCGCACACCTGGTACCCGGCGATCCGGCCCTCCCGGCCGGCCCGAGCGATCGAGTCCTGCAGCGCCGGGTCCCACCACACGTGGTAGGTGTCCACGACGACGCCGACCGTGCTCGGGTCGAACGGCGCGGCCAGGTCGAGCGCCTGCCCCAGCGTGGAGACCACCGCGCGGTCCGCGGCGAACATCGGGTGCAGGGGCTCGAGCACGATGCGCACGTCGTGCTGCGCGGCGATCGGTGCGAGGTCGGCCAGGCGGTCCGCCACCCGCGCACGGGTGGCGACGACGTCGCGGTCCGTACCGGGCGACGGCGGTGCCTCCGGCGACGAGCCGGGCAGCCCGCCGACGACGAACACCACCTCGCGCGTCCCGACGCCGGCGGCCTCCTCGAACGCGCGGGTGTTCTCCGCGATCGCGTCCCGGACGCCCTCGTCGGTCGACGCCGTGAGGAACCCGCCGCGGCACAGGGAGGTCACGTGCAGCCCGGCGTCCTCGACGATCTTGCGGGCCGTCTCGGCACCGTGCTCCTGGACCTGGTGGCGCCACAGCCCGACGCCGCCCATCCCGGCGGCCGCGGCCGCCTCGACGGCCTCGGTCAACGAGGCGTGCTTGACCGTGGCGGTGTTCAGCGAGCAGCGCGACAGGTCCGCGCTCGGCGCGCTCATGCGATTGCCTCCTTGCGTGACCGCTGCGGTGCCTCGCTGCGGTACACCTCGTTCCTCGGCGTCCCTCCGCGGGGGCTCCTCGCGCTCATGCGATTGCCTCCTTGCGTGACCGCTGCGGTGCCTCGCTGCGGTACACCTCGTTCCTCGGCGTCCCTCCGCGGGGGCTCCTCGCGCT
>NZ_JABEZT010000005.1:0-24321 GCF_013149805.1 Isoptericola chiayiensis | reverse complement strand
CTCACGCGTCCACCCCGTTCGTCATGAGCAGCGCGCCCAGCCGCTTGGCGGCCAGGTCCGGGTCGAGCAGCATGCCGCAGTCGTCGGCCAGCCGGGTCAGCTCGACCAGGTGGGCGAGCGAGCGCCCCGAGTGCAGCCCGCCGACGAGCTGGAAGCCCGTCTGGAAGCCGTTGAGCCAGCTCAGGTACGCCACCCCGGTCTTGTAGAAGTAGGTGGGCGCGGCGAAGATGTGCCGGCCCAGCTTCTCCGTGGAGGCGAGGATCGCGTGGGCGCGACCGGCGTCGTCCGCGTCGAAGGCCTGCAGCGCCGTGGACGCCGCCGGGTAGATCGCGGCGAAGATGCCGAGCAGCGCGTCGGAGTAGCCCTGGTCGTCGCCGGCGATGAGCTCGGGGTAGTTGAAGTCGTCCCCGGTGTACAGGCGCACGGGGGAGCCGTCGAGCGCGGCGAGCGTGCGGCGCAGCCCGATCTCGTGCTGGGCGTCCAGCAGCGAGACCTTCACGCCGTCGACCTTGTCCTGGTGGGCCTTGATGAGGTCCACGAACGTGGCGGTGGCGGTGTCGACGTCGTCCGAGCCCCAGTAGCCGGCCAGCGCCGGGTCGAACATGGTGCCCAGCCAGTGCAGGATGACGGGCTGGTCGGCCTCGGCGAGCACGGCGTCGTAGACGCGGGCGTAGTCGTCGGCCGACCGGGCGACCTTCGCCAGGGCGCGCGAGGCCATGACGATGACCTGGGCGCCGGCCTCCTGGACGACGCGCACCTGCTCGCGGTAGGCGTCGATCACGGCGTCGAGCCCGGCCTGACCGGGCTCGACGGCGGCCGGGTCGAGCTGGTCGGTGCCGGCGCCGCAGGCGATCGCTCCGCCGACGGACCGTGCCTCCGTGGCCGAGCGGCGGACCAGCTCCTGCGTGGCGGCCCAGTCGAGGCCCATGCCGCGCTGGGCGGTGTCCATCGCGTCGGCGACGCCGAGACCGTAGCGCCAGATCTGGTGCCGGTAGGCGAGCGTGGCGTCCCAGTCGACGACCGCGGGGGCACCGGGGACGTTCTCGGCGCCGACGTGCGGGACCACGTGGGCGGCGGCGAACGCGACGCGCGAACGGATCGGCTCGGACGGCGCCAGCCAGGGGCCGGGGGCGTTGAGCTCGCGGACCTCGGTGCCGACGACGCGACCGCCGTCGTCGAACCGCGGCAGCTTCAGCGAGACGCCGCTGGCGTTCAGCTCGGGGGCTCCGGAGTGCCCGACGACCGCGGCGCTCACAGCGCGATCTCCGGGACGTCGAGGCGGCGGCCCTCGGCCGAGGACTGCAGGCCCAGCTCGGCGAGCTGGACGCCGCGCGCGGCGGACAGCAGGTCGAAGCGGTGCTCGCGCCCGGCGACGACGTCGCGCAGGAACTCCTCCCACTGCGCCTTGAAGCCGTTCTCGAGCTCGGCGTTGGCGGGGACCTCGGCCCACTGGTCGCGGAACGTCTCGGTGGTGGGCAGGTCGGGGTTCCACACCGGCTTGGGGGTGTTGCCGCGCTGCTGGGAGACGCACTTGAAGAGGCCGGCGACGGCGGAGCCGTGCGTGCCGTCGATCTGGAACTCGACGAGCTCGTCGCGGTACACCCGCACGGCCCAGGAGGAGTTGATCTGCGCGACGACGGGGTCGCCGTCGGGCGTCGCCATCTCGAAGATGCCGTAGGCGGCGTCGTCGGCGGTAGCGTCGTAGGGCTTGCCCTGCTCGTCCCAGCGGGTGGGGATGTGCGTGACCGTCTGGGCGTTGACGGTCTTGACGGTGCCCAGGATGCCTTCGAGCACGTAGTTCCAGTGGCAGAACATGTCGGTGGTCATGCCACCGCCGTCCTCCTTGCGGTAGTTCCAGGAGGGTCGCTGGGCCGGCTGGTGCTCGCCCTCGAACACCCAGTAGCCGAACTCGCCGCGCAGCGACAGGATGCGGCCGAAGAAGCCCTCGTCCACGAGGCGGCGCAGCTTGACCAGTCCGGGCAGGTAGAGCTTGTCGTGCACGACGCCGGCGGTCACGCCGGTCTCGTCGCGCAGCTTCGCGAGGTCGATCGCCTCGGCGAGGGTCTCGGCCGTGGGCTTCTCGGTGTAGACGTGCTTGCCGGCCTTCATGGCCTTCGACAGCGTCTGGGGGCGCAGGTTGGTCATCGCGGCGTCGAACACGATGTCGGTGTCCTCGGCGTGGACGATGCCGTCGAGGTCGGTGGTGTACTCGCTGATGCCGTGCTGGGCGGCGAGGTCGGCGAGCTTGGCCTCGTTGCGGCCCACGAGGATCGGCTCGACCTGGACGCGGCTGCCGTCGGGGAGCGTGACGCCGCCCTGCTCGCGGATCGGCAGGATCGAGCGCAGCAGGTGCTGGCGGTAGCCCATGCGGCCGGTCACGCCGTTCATGGCGATGCGCAGGGTGCGGGTGGTGGTCACTCGGGACTCCTTCGTCGGGGGCACGCGGGGTGCTCGGTGTCGGCTCGGGCGCTCGGCGCCGCGGGCCGGCAGGTCGCATGGGAATGCGCTTTCCACCGACTACGTTAAGGTGTCCGCGGCGGTGCGTCAAGCAACCCCGACCGGCCGGGCCTACGATCGGCGCCGGAGCCCGACCGACCAGGAGGAGAAGGTGGCCAGAGCACGGCTGCAGGACGTGGCGGATCGCGCCGAGGTGTCGCTGGCCACGGCGTCGCGGGTGCTCAACGGCTCGGCGCGCCAACCCGGTGCGGCGCTCGTCGAACGGGTGCGTGCCGCCGCCGCCGACCTCGGCTACGTGGTCAACGCGCAGGCGCAGGCGCTCGCCCGGTCCCGCACCGGCCTCCTCGGGCTGGTGGTCCAGGACATCTCCGACCCGTACTTCTCCACGATCGCCGGGGGAGCCCAGTCCGCCGCCCGCGAGCACGGCCGCATGGTGCTGCTCGCCTCCACCGAACGTGACCCCGCCGCCGAGCGTGACGCCGTCGCCGCGTTCGCCGCCCATCGCGTCGACGCCGTCGTGGTCGCCGGGACGCGCTGGTCGGCCGCCGAGGACGCGCCCGTGGCCGAGGAGCTCGCCACGTTCCAGGCCTCCGGCGGCCGGGCGATCGTCGTCGGACAGCCCCTCGGCACCGCCACCGTGATCCGCCCGCCCAACGCCGCCGGAGCCACCGCCCTCGCCGAGGCGCTGGCCGGGCAGGGGCACCGCCGGTTCGTCCTGCTCAGCGCGCCGGCGAGGGTCGTCACCGCCCAGGAGCGCGCCGGGGCGTTCACGGCGGCGGTCGCGGCCGGCAGCGGCGAGATCGTCGAGACCATCGAGCAGCAGTTCTCCCGCGACGGCGGGTACGCCGCCGGCGACCGCGTCGCCGAGCTGGCCCGTGCCGCCGCCGAGGCGGGCGAGGACCCGCCGTGTGTCTTCGCCGTCACCGACGTGATGGCGATCGGACTCATCGCGCGGTTGCGCGAGCTAGGCGTGGACGTGCCGGGCCAGGTGCGCGTGGCCGGGTTCGACGACATCCCCACCCTGCGCGACCACGTCCCCTCGGTGACCACCGTGTCGATCCCGCTCGCGGAGATGGGACGGCTCGCCGTCGCCGCCGCGGTGGCCGAGGACGGCACCGACGTGAGTGCCGCCGTCGGGCACGAGGTCGTGCTGCGGGAGTCGACGGCTCGCTGAGGCCGTGCCGGGCGTCGTCCCCGGCCGGGAGCGGGTGAAGGAACGTGCCTCTGGCACTTGTCGACACTTTGCTCTATGGTCGTCGATGAATCGATACAAGAGATCGGTTCACCGCTGGGACGCACGGCGACGACGCCGGCCCGCAGGCCGCCGCGGCGCACTGCGCCCAGCGTGTTCATCGATGCAACGACGCATGGGAAGGATCCTGATGCCACGTCGCAGGACCACCTGGCTCGCGGCCACCGCCGCGGCCTGCACGCTGATCGTCCCGACGGGAGCCGCCGTCGCGGCGCACCCCTCGCACTCCGGGTCGGACGACGCCGTCCAGCTCGAGGACCTCGACCGCGGACTCGTCGCCGTCGCCACCGACGAGGGCAACTACCTGGGCTGGCGGCTGCTCGGCACCGAGGTCACCGGCGCCACGTCGGACGGCATGACCGGGGCCGACTTCGCCGTCTACCGCGACGGCGACAGGATCGCCACGGTCACCGACTCCACCAACTACCTGGACGCCGACGGCGACGCCGGCTCGCGCTACCGGGTCGTGCCCGTCGTCGACGGCAAGGAGCAGCGCCGCGACCGCTCCGCCGTCGTCACCCCGTGGGGCCAGGACCACCGGGCGATCGCCATGAACAAGCCCGCCGACGGCGTCACCCCCGTGGGCGAGGAGTACACCTACTCCGCCAACGACCTGTCCGTGGCCGACCTCGACGGCGACGACGAGCTCGAGCTCGTCGTGCAGTGGGACCCCTCCAACTCCAAGGACGTGTCCCAGAAGGGCTACACCGGCAACACCTACCTGGACGCCTACGAGATGGACGGCACCCAGCTCTGGCGCATCGACCTCGGCGTGAACATCCGCTCCGGGGCCCACTACACGCAGTTCCCGGTCTACGACTTCGACGGCGACGGGCGTGCCGAGGTCATGGTCAAGACCGCGCCGGGCACCAAGTCCACGCGGTACACGCCCAGCGGCCGCGAGGCCGCCACGAAGTACGTGTCGATCCCGCGGGATGACCGTGCCGCCGGCGTCACGCACGACGACGACTACCGCATGAGCGCCGACGACTACTTCGAGCACGTCGTCGACATGTTCGAGGGCTGGACCGAGAACCCCGAGGTCGCCTCCGGCCAGTGGCCCGCCACGCTCAAGGACGCCTTCGCCGACGCGATGCCCGGCATCGACGACCCGGACTCGGAGAACTACCTCGAGGACTTCGAGTACCCGCTGTCCGAGGCCGACGCCCGGGCCACCGCCGAGTACTTCGTCGACGTCTACGCCCCCGCGCGCAGCGGACGCAACGACCTGCGCACCTTCGAGGGCTTCATCATCTCCGGACCCGAGTACCTGTCGGTGTTCGACGGCAAGAGCGGCAAGCCGCTCGAGACCGTCGACTACACGCCCGCCCGGTACGACGACGGGCTGCGGTGGGGCGACTACGCCATGTCCCGCATCGAGCCGGGCAACCGCGTCGACCGTTTCCTCGCCGGGGTGTCCTACCTCGACGGGGAGCACCCCTCGGCCGTGTTCGCCCGCGGTTACTACACGCGGACCACGCTGGTGGCCTACGACTGGGACGGCCGCGAGCTGACCCAGCGCTGGGACGTCGACTCCGGCTGGACGCCGATGGACAACCCGTTCAACGACGGCCCGCACGGCACGCCCGGCACCGACCCCGAGTTCGGGCAGATCACCACGCAGGGGCAGCACTCGATGTCCTCGGCCGACCTCGACGGCGACGGCAAGCAGGAGATCCTCTACGGCGCCGCCGCCATCGACCACGACGGCTCGCTGCTGTGGAACGCCACCGCCGAGATGCCGCCGCAGTCCGCGGACCCCGGCGCGATCGCCGGGCTCGGGCACGGTGACGCCATGCACGTGACCGACATCCTGCCCGAGCGGCCGGGCCTCGAGGCGTTCATGGTGCACGAGGGCGGCGCCTGGGCGCCGTTCGGCACGTCGCTGCTCGACGCCGCCACCGGCGAGGTCCTCGAGGGCGTGTACTCCGGTCGCGACACCGGCCGCGGCATGATCGGCGACGTCCGGCCCGACGTGCCGGGCATCGAGATGTGGTCGTCCATGCCGGGCGGTACCGACGCCTCGGGGCTGCTCGACTCCGACTGGAACACCGTCTCGGCTGCCGCGCCAGGCAACAACCAGTCGGTGCGCTGGGCCGCCGACGGCACCACGCAGATCTTCGACTACGACCGCGTCTCGAACGACGTGCGCGAGTGGACGCCGAAGATCGTCGACTGGGCCTCCGGGACGGAGCGGGTGCTCGAGGGCACGCTGACCAACAACGACACCAAGGGCAACGCCGGCCTGATCGCCGACGTCCTCGGTGACTGGCGCGAGGAGATCCTCGTGCGCTCCGTCGACTCCTCCGAGGTGCGGCTGTACACCTCGACCGAGGTGACCGACATCAAGATGTACACCCTGCTGCACGACCCGCAGTACCGCGCCGAGGTCGCCCGCCAGCAGACGGCGTACAACCAGCCGTCCTACCCGGGGTTCTACCTGGCCTCGGACACCGACTACACCCAGGTGCCGCTGCCGCCGAACGCCGGCTGACCCGGCTCACGACGGCGAGGGGGCCATCACGAGCTCCACGGTCGCACTGACGGACTGCGCGTCCCGCGCCTCCCGACGACCGTGGCTCTCGGGGTGGCCCCCTCCGCCGTGCCCCTGTCGGTGCAGCGGCGATGCGATCGGGGAGCTGCCTAGGCGGCGACCCGCAGGCCCGTGCCGCGCATCGCCTGCTCGAGCACCTGGGCGTAGCCGGACAGCATGCGCACGTGGCTGAACCGCTGCCGGGCGGCGGTCAGGGCCCCCCGCAGCTCGCCACGCCGGGCGGCCGCCTCGATCCACGTCTCGGCGATCTCCTCGGCCTCGAAGCTCGTGACGAACCCGATGCCGTCGACGAGCCGCGCGCTGTCCCCGACGGGTGTGGTCACGGGGATCGCCCCGCACATGGCGCCCTCGATGAGGCACAGCGGGGCAGCCTCCCCGAACGCCGAGGTGAGGGCGACGACGTCGGACATCGCCAGCACCGTCTCCATGTCGCGGCGCACGCCGAGCGGGTGGACGCGCTCGCGCAGGTCGGGACGGTCGGCGAAGGCCTCGTCGAGGTCGGCCGTCAGCCCGGGGTTGTCGATGGTCATGCCGGCGCCGCACATCACCACGTGGCCGGACGGGTCGCGCTCGACGAACGCGCGGGCCGCCGCGAGGAACAGACGGGGGTTCTTCATCGCGTCGTACCGGGCCGCGTAGGTGACCAGGGTGGCGTCGGCGGGGATCCCGGCCGCACCGCGCAACGACATGCGCCGCACCCGCCGCAGCGGGTGGAACCGCGTGAGGTCGATGCCGTTGGGCACCACGCGCAGCAGGTGCTCAGGGATGCCGGCCGCGGAGTAGGCCTGCTTGGTGGACTCCGCGCAGCAGACGGCGGCGACCAGCCGTCCGCTGTCGGCCGCGGCCCGCAGGTCGTCCAGCGCCTCGCCGGAGTGTTCGGGGTCGCTGCGGTGCAGGCACGCCACGACCGGACGGTCGGGGAACCCGGGGTGGTTCGCGAGTCGCAGCGGCTGCTCCTTGAGCGACATGACGACGTCGACGCCGGTGGCCTCCCGGGCGGCGACGTCCATCTCGGCGTCGGTGAAGGTGCGCGGGTCGTGGTCGCCGTCGGTGGAGCGGCCCAGCGAGGCGATGCGCACACCCGCGGCGCGCAGGGAGAGGAACCGCGGATCGTCCTCCATGCGTTGCAGCAGCGACTCGCGCCGGACCTCGCTGTGGAGGCTGAGCGCCGAGTGCACCTGGCGGCCGTGCGTGTGCAGGCCGGCCACCACGGTGGAGTGCAGCACGCGGGCGCCGCCGGAGAAGAAGCCCTCGTAGAGGGACAGGACACGAAGAGAGCTGTGCTCGAACATGCGGACCACCTCCTGGCCTCCAGGGTGCGGTCCCGTGATGTGGACGGGATGACCGGGGTGTTACGTCTTCATGACACTTTCCCGGCCGATGACGTGGAGTTCTGTGTCCGGAGGGGGAGCTGTGTCGATCGAGCGTCTCTGTTCGTCCCTCATCAGGCGTCGATCCGGGGCGAACAGAGACGCTCGCGGGTCGGGTCGGGTCAGGGCAGCTCGCGGATCTCCCGCTCGGCCCGCGCCGGTGCGACGGGTCGGCAGCCGAGGCCCGTCCACCGCCGGATCAGGCGCGGCTCGTCCCGCATGAGCCCGACACCGCGGCGGACCAACGTCGGCAGCGGCTTGCGCGCCTCGGCGACGTCGCGCAGCAGCCGGAACCAGAAGGTGACGATCCGCGGGCGGACCAGCACGATCGCGTCGGCGAGGATCCCCTCGGTGCCGCAGCGGTCGACCAGCTCGGCGGCGAACACGCCCTCGGCGAGCACGAGCGGTGCGCCGCCGGTCTCGACGACGGTGCTGCCGGTGCGGCGTGATGTCGGGATGTCGTACACGGGCACCTCGGCGCGCCCCGTCGTGACCAGCGTGCGCAGCGCCGCCAGGGCGGCGTCCGCGTCCCAGCTGGCGGGGTCGTCCCAGTCCACGATGCCGTACCGGTGCGGCATGCCCGGATGGTCGTGGTCGCGGTAGAAGTCGTCCAGCGCCACGGTCGGCAGGCCGAGCCGACGGGTGAGCGCCGACTTGCCGCAACCGGACGGCCCGGTGAGCAGCACGATGCGCGACGGCGGACGGCGTGCGCCGGCGGGGACGTCGAAGAGCGCGTCGGAGGCCGCGTCGGGCGCGGTCGGTTCGCTGTCGGTCACGGGAGACCATTCTGCGGTGTCCGCAGCGAGGGCGCCGACCGGCGCGGGTGTGCGGACGGTCTTGCGAAACCGTTATCGATATCGATATCTTCGCCGTGCCCGGTGGCGCTGCCGCCGGGCTTCGCACAGGAAGGAACAACGATGTCCCATTCCCCGAGCACGAAGCGAGCGGTCGCCGTCGCGGCGGCGTCGCTCACCGCTCTCGCACTGTCCGGAACCGCCGTCCAGGCCGCTGCGCCGGACCCGACCCTGCGCTCCGAGGCGCCCCGTGACCTGAAGATCGGCAGCGCCGTGTGGGGGCAGCGCGACCTCCTCGACCACGACCGCAAGAACCCGACCGAGTTCCAGCAGATCCTCGCCGCGGAGTTCGACTCCCTCACCCCCGAGAACGACATGAAGTGGGCCGAGATCCACCCCGAGCCGGACGTCTACGACTTCTCCGGCGCGGACGCCCTCATGGAGTTCGCGCAGGCCAACGGCCAGGAGGTCCGGGGCCACACGCTGCTGTGGCACAGCCAGAACCCGGACTGGGTGACCGAGGCGGCGGAGACCTGGACGTGCGACGAGGCGCGCGACGTCCTCGAGGACCACGTCCGTACCGTCGTCGGCCGCTACGCCGGCGACATCTACGAGTGGGACGTGGCCAACGAGCTCATCCAGGACGAGTGGGATGCGGGCGGTGTGCAGCTGCGCACCGAGGCCAACCCGTTCCTGAAGTCCTGCTCCGAGGACCCGGTCGGCCTCATCGGCGACGTCTTCCGGTGGACGCACGAGGAAGACCCCGACTCGGTGCTCTTCCTCAACGACTACAACGCCGAGGGCATCAACGCCAAGACCGACGCCTACTACGCGCTGGCCCAGGAGCTGCTCGCCGACGGCGTGCCCCTGCACGGGTTCGGCGCGCAAGGGCACCTGAGCCTGCAGTACGGGTTCGACGAGTCGATGCAGGCGAACTTCGAGCGGTTCGCCGACCTCGGGCTGAAGGTGGCCGTCACCGAGGCCGACGTCCGCATGCCGCTCGGCGAGGACGGCGAGCCCACCCCCGAGCAGATCGCCCTGCAGGCCGAGCGCTACGACAAGATGCTGCAGGCCTGCCTGAACGTGGCCTCCTGCACGAGCTTCACGGTGTGGGGCTTCGACGACGGCCGGTCGTGGGTCCCGGACGTCTTCCCCGAGGGCTACGCCACGATCATGACCGAGGACTACGAGAAGAAGCCCGCGTACGACGTGCTGCTCGAGGGCCTCACCGACGCCACACCCGGAAAGTCGCCCCGGACCCCGCCGGGTCTGAACACGTAGGAGCTGCGCGGTGCGGCCTCGTGGGGAGGTCGCACCGCGCGAGCACGTCGCCTACCTCGCGGAGAAGTTGCCTACGTCGCGAGGTCGTCGCCTACCTCGCGGGGAGGTTGCCTACGTCGCGAGGAGGAGCACGTGCAGCGTGCGCGGCCCGTGCACCCCCTCGACCCGGTCGAGCTCGATGTCGCTGGTCGCGCTCGGCCCGGAGATCCACGTCTGCGGCCGGCCCGGGTGGTCGGCCAGGATCCGCACCGCCTCGGGCAACGTCTGGACCACCTGGTCGGTGCGGACCACGCACAGATGGACGTCGGGCACCAGCGAGATCGCCCTGCGGCCCTGGTCGCGTTCGCCGTCGAGCACGATCGTGCCCGTCTCGGAGCACGCGACCCGGGCCGCGGTCAGCACGGCGTCGACCTCGTCCAGGGCGAGCGCGGACAAGGGGGAGTCCGGGACGTCCCGGTGCACGACGACGTCGCTCGGCAGCGCACCGAGCCACGCCTCGTCCAGCCCCGACGGCACGACGACGGAACCGCCTGCCGCTTCCGACTCCGGCACGGCCTGCTCCGGCGCGACCAGGAGCTCGGCCACCCGGTCCGGCAGCTCGGCGGCCGTGACCTCGTGGACGTGCGCCTTGTAGTCGACCAGCCGGTCGACGAGCTGCTCCACGACGGCCGCGGACCCGGGGGAGTGCTCGCCGGCCGACCGGTACTCCCGGGGCACCTGCACGTCAGCGGGCGTCGCGCCCACGGCACCGGCCGCCGTCGTCCCCACGCCAGGCTGCCCGAGCGCGGCCCGGACCCGGTTCAGCACGTCATCGCGGGCGCTCATCGCCGGCCCTCCGTCGTCTCGCCCTCGTCCCCGCCTGGCCGACGGCTACGATTCGTTGCAGTTTCAGCTCGGGAGTGCGACGAATCGTAGCCGTCGGCCTCCCGGTAGTTGGCGTCAGGGTGGTCGGCGTCGCGCTCGTGGGCGGCCATCCACTGCCGGAACGTCTGCTTCGGCGGCGCCGGCAGGTCGCGGGACCGGGTCCACGCCGACGCCGGTGGCGGGGCCTTCGAGATCACGCCGTCGGACCCGCCCAGACCGTGGCCCAGCGTGGCCGCACGTCCGGCGAGACCGAACCGGCCGCCGTCGGACATCACCCAGGACGCCGCCTTCATGGCCGCCTTCCACGGGTCGACGCCGGACCGGCCGCGGTCGGCGTCGACCTCGCGCGCCCGCAGGTCCACCAGGATCGAGGGGATGTCGATCTTGACGGGGCACACGTCGTAGCAGGCGCCGCACAGCGTGGAGGCGTACGGCAGGGAGGCGTTGACGTCATCGGCCCCCGAGACGCCGCCGGACGACGCCGTGAGCTGCGGGGTGAGGATCGCGCCGATCGGTCCGGGGTAGACCGAGCCGTAGGCGTGCCCGCCGACCCGCTCGTACACCGGGCACACGTTGAGGCACGCCGAGCAACGGATGCAGTGCAGCGCGGAGCGCCCCACCTCGTCGGCCAGCACGTCGGTGCGGCCGTTGTCGAGAAGCACCAGGTGGAACTCCTGCGGGCCGTCGCCCGGCGTCACGCCCGTCCACAGGGACGTGTACGGGTTCATGCGCTCCCCGGTGGAGGACCGGGGGAGCAGCTGCAGGAAGACCTCGAGGTCGGTGTAGGTGGGGATCAGCTTCTCGATGCCCATGACCGTCACGAGCGTCTCGGGCAGCGTGAGGCACATGCGCCCGTTGCCCTCGGACTCGACGACGGCGAGCGTGCCGGTGTCCGCGACGCCGAAGTTGGCGCCGCTGACCGCGACCTTCGCCGAGAGGAACTTGCGGCGCAGGTGTGCGCGGGCAGCCATCGCGAGCTCGCGGGGCACGTCGGACAGGTCCTCGGGGGCGTCGCCCATCCGCTGCAGGAAGATCTCGCGGATCTCGGCCCGGTTGCGATGGATCGCCGGCACGAGGATGTGGGACGGCATGTCGTCGGCGAGCTGGACGATCAGCTCGGCCAGGTCCGTCTCGATGGCGGCGATGCCCTCGTCGGCGAGGTACTCGTTGAGCCCGATCTCCTGGGTGGCCATCGACTTGACCTTGACGACCTCGTCGGCCTCCTTGGCCCGCGCGATGTCGGCGACGATGCGGTTCGCCTCGGCGGCGTCGCGGGCCCAGTGCACGACGCCGCCGCGGGCGGTGACGTTCTCCTCGAGCTGCGCCAGCAGGTCCGGCAGGTCCGCCATGACCTGCTCCTTGACCGCCGACCCGGTGTCCCGCAGGGCCTCCCAGTCGGGCACCTCGCCGACGACGGACGCCCGCTTGGCGCGGATCGTGCGGGTGGCGTGGCCCAGGTTCGCGCGGAGCTGGTCGTTCGCCAGGGTCTGCTTCGCGGCGGCGGGGAAGGCGTCGCCCCAGCGCAGCGGCTCGTCCGGGTGGGGCACCGGACCGAAGGGGCCCTCGCCCGCGGTGGATCCGCCGTCGGCCGGTGTGCCGCCGTCGGACGCGCCGGACCGCCGCCGGATGCCGGGGATGCCGAGGAACGTGCTCATCGGGCCACCTCCGTGGTGCGCGTGGTGGGCAGGGGGGTCGGGTCCTCGCGGGTGGAGGCCAGGATCTCCGCCAGGTGCAGCGTGCCGACGCCGGAACGCTGCCGGGACAGCCCGCCGCCGATGTGCATGAGGCAGGAGTAGTCGCCGGCCGTCACGACCACGGCGTCGGTGGAGCGGATGTTGGCGGTCTTGTCGGCGAGCATGGCGGCCGAGGTGTCGGCGTTCTTCAGCGCGAAGGTCCCGCCGAACCCGCAGCACGACTCGGCCTCCGGCAGCTCGACGAGGTCGATGCCGTCCACGGCCCGCAGGAGCTGCAGCGGCCGGTCGCCGACGTGCAGCATGCGCAGCGAGTGGCACGTGGGGTGGTAGGTGACGCGGTGGCCGAAGTGGGCGCCCACGTCGGTCAGGCCGAGTACGTCGACGAGCAGCTCGGACAGCTCGTAGGTCTTGGCGCTGACGGCCTCGGCGGTGGCGGCCAGGTCGTCGAGCCCGGCGCGTCGGCACACCATGGCCTGCTGGTGGCGGATCGACCCGGTGCAGGATCCGGAGGGCACGACGACGGCGTCCCACTCGCCGTCGGCCACCGGCGCGAACGTGGTCACGTGGTTGCGGATCACCGGCACGGCCTCGTCGTAGTAGCCGGTGTTGACGTGCATCTGGCCGCAGCACGCCTGGCTGCGGGGGAAGACGACCTCGTGGCCGAGTCGTTCGAGGAGGCGCACGGTGGCGCTCGGGGCGCCGGGGAACATGGTGTCCGCGATACAGGTCGCGGCCAGGGCGATGCGCAACGTCCGGCTCCTTCGGCGGCTGGGGGTAGCACGTGCAGCAGTGTGGTCCGACCACTGTAGCCCACGGGGACGGTGTGGTCAGACCAGTCGGTAGGATCGAGCGGTGCGCACCCACGA
Organism: Isoptericola chiayiensis; assembly: GCF_013149805.1. Taxonomy (GTDB): domain Bacteria; phylum Actinomycetota; class Actinomycetes; order Actinomycetales; family Cellulomonadaceae; genus Isoptericola; species Isoptericola chiayiensis. The sequence continues at coordinate 11,189 of NZ_JABEZT010000005.1, read as the reverse complement.
GAAGGTCCTCGCCCGGATCGAGTCCGACCTGGCCGCCGGCCGCTGGACGCTCGGCGAACGACTGCCCGCCGAACGGGCGCTCGCCGAGGAGCTCGGCGTCTCGCGGCCGTCGGTGCGCGAGGCCATCCGCATCCTCGAGGCGATGGGCATCATCCGCACCGCCGTCGGCTCCGGACCCGACGCCGGAGCCGTCGTCGTCGACCGCCCCGCCGCCGGGCTCGGGGCCGCCGTACGCCTGCACGTCGCCTCCGGGACGCTGCCCGTGCACGACGTCGTGGCCACCCGCGCCGCGCTCGAGACCTGGGCCGTGCGGGAGGCCGCCGGGCGTGCCGCGCAAGGGGTGCCCGACGGCGGTCCTCCGACGGCGGGGGAGGCTTCCGTGCCGGGGGCGCTCGCGGAGGCCCAGCGGCTGGTGCGCGCCATGGCGGACCCGGGGCTCGGCACCGAGGAGTTCGTGCGGCTCGACCAGGACTTCCACCTGGAGATCGTGCGTCAGGCCGGCAACCAGCTCGTCGAGGCGATCCTCACCGGGCTGCGCAGCGCCGTGTCCTCGTACGTGGTCCGCGGGGTCGGCGGGCTGCCGGACTGGCCCGGGACCGCGCGGCGCCTGTGCTCCGAGCACGACGAGATCCTCGACGCGGTCGCCTCCGGGGACCCGGACCGGGCCGAGCGGGCCACGCAGGCGCACATCTGGGGCTTCTACCGGGAGACCGGGCTCGCACCCGATGTCGAGCTGACCGCCGGGGGCTGACCGCCGGGGCCCGACGGCAGTCCGAACTGCCGATCGAGGTCCGAACTGCCGACGTCGGCAACTCGTCGTCAGGTCGGCAGTCCGCACTGCCGACCAGTGCCCGAACTGCCGACGTCGGCAGTTCGGGCCGCGGCGAGGAGCGCTGGGCGGCGTCCGTCCCGTGGACAGAGGGCGTCGAGGCCTGGACAGCGAGGCACCGAGCAGGCATGATGGCGACGACGCGTGCTTGAATCCATTCAATAAATCCATACAACAAACTCTCATCGACGAGGGGCGCGTCAACTCCGGCCGAGGGAGGCCGGACTCAACGACGAGACGACGAGGTGACCTGTGCATTCTGCGAACAGGCACTCGCGGGATCCGCGAGTAAGCGCTTTCCATCGATCGGACACTCCACCCACCAGAGGCCGCGCCACGCGCCCGCTGGTCGCCGGGGCCGCCGCGGCCGCCCTGGTCCTGCCGCTGATGCCGGCCGTCGCGCACGCCGCGAACGACCCGGCCCAGTGGTCCTTCGACTTCGGTACCGCCGACAGCCCGGTCGCCGACGGCTTCCAGCGCGTCAGCGAGGCGTCGGCGTACTCCGAGGAGGCCGGGTTCGGCGTCGTCTCCGGTGACGTCGGCTCCCGCGACCGCTCCACCGACGTCGACGCGCTGACCGGCGACTTCGTGCTCGCCCCGCAGTGGCAGTTCGCCGTCGACGTGCCGAACGGCACCTACGACGTCGAGATCTGGGCCGGGGACACCCTGGCCGGGACCTCCAGCGTCCGCACCACCGTCTCCCTCGAGGGCGGCACCGAGACCCACATCCGCGCCGACGCCGAGACCGTCGCCTCGGAGACCATCCGCGTCGAGGTCGCCGACGGCCAGCTCACCGCCGACCTCACCGGCAAGGGCTACGGCTACGTCAACGGCATGCAGATCACCGAGGTCCCCGACGACGGTTCGGGCGACGGCGGCGACGACGGCGGTGACGACGGCTCCGGCGACGGGGGCGAGGACGGCACCACCGGCATCGCCGGACCGGGGAACATCCGCATCGCGCACGCCGACGCCGACCAGGTCGTGGTGCGTTGGAACGAGGTCGCCGGTGCCACCGAGTACGTGCTGACCCGCAGCGACGCCGTCGACGGCGAGTACACGGAGATCGCCCGCACCGGCTCGCGCGAGGTCTTCTACGCCGACACCGACGTGGACACCTCCGCGGTCCACTACTACCGAGCGCTCGCCGTGACCGACGAGGGCACCACCGACCCGTCCGCGCCGGTGGTCAGCACCCTGGCCGAGGAGCCGACGTTCCCCGAGGACGGCACCCTGCAGATCGACCTCGGCTCCGGTGCCGTGGCCGACGGGGCCGTCGGCGTCGACGCCGGCACGGCGTACACGGCCGAGAACCGCCTCGGGTTCGTCGACACCTCCGTGGTGTCCGCGACCGACGACGGCGGGGACAACGCACTCAAGGGCGACTACGTCACGTCCGACGGCGGACAGCTCGTCGTCGACCTGCCGAACGGTGACTACACGGTCGACCTGATCGCCGGGGCGGCCGACGCCGCGACGGACGTCGCGATCACCGCCGAGCAGATGGCCAAGGTCCAGCAGACCGAGCGCGCCGCCGGCGAGTACCTCGAGATGCAGTTCGACATCGCGCTCGTGGACGGTCAGCTCAACCTCGAGCTCGCCGGCGACGCCGCGAACCTCAACGCCCTGACCATCACCCGCGCGGACGACCGCGAGGCGGGCGACCAGCCCACCGTGTTTGTCACGGGTGACTCGACGGTCCAGACCTACGACCCGTACTGGGCACCGCAGGCAGGCTGGGGCCAGATGATCGAGCGCTACCTGTCCGACGACGTCGTGGTCGACAACCACGCGATCGGCGGCCGGTCCTCGAAGAACTTCATCAGCCAGGGCCGCCTCGACACCGTGCTCAAGCAGATCCGTCCGGGCGACTACCTGTACGTCCAGTTCGGGCACAACGACAACAGCTACGGCGTCGACGACCGCTGGGCCGCCCCGGGCGACTACGCCTGGTACCTGCGCACGTTCGTCGAGGGCGCCGTCCAGCGCGGTGCGCAGCCGATCCTCGTCACGCCGGTCTCGCGCCGGTCGTTCGACGAGGAGACGGGCCAGTTCAACGTGTCCTTCCCGGACTACGTGCAGGCTGCCACCGACGTCGCGGCCGACACGGGCACCCCCCTGGTGGACCTGTCCGCCTCGTCGCGGGAGTACCTGAACGAGATCGGGCCGGAGGCCGCCAAGAGCGTGTTCCTGCACGTCCCGGCGGGCGTCTACCCGAACCGGCCGAACGGCACGACGGACGACACGCACTTCCAGGAGTACGGCGCTATCCAGATGGCCCGCCTGGTCGCGCTCGACACCGCCGAGCTCGACGTGCCGCTCGCGGACGAGGTCACCGACGCCGAACCTCCGGCCGACGTGCCCGCCGCGCCGGCCGGTGTCGTCGCCGGGAGCATCTCCGCCTCCAGCGCCACGCTCACCTGGACCGAGGTGGAGGGCGCGGACATCTACAAGGTGTTCGCCAAGGCCTCCGACGCCGGTGACGACGCCTACGAGCTCGTCACGACGTCGACGATCGGTGTCGCGAACGTGACCGGCCTGGAGGCCGGCACCTCGTACGACCTGCAGGTCGTGGCGGTCAACGGTGCGGGCGACTCCGCGCCGTCGGACACCGTGACGATCGAGACGAAGGCTCCGCTGTACTCGTTCGACCTGCAGCTCGCGGGCAACCCGACGAAGGACGGCTACCTGCCCTTCGACGAGACCACGCTGTACACCGAGGAGCTCGGCTACGGCTTCACCTCGGACTCCGGTCCCGGCGGTCGTGACCGCGGCACCGGTGACGGCCAGCTCGACGACCTGCAGCGCGACTTCCTGCTGCCGAGCGCGAGCACTCCGATCCGCGTGGACGTCCCGAACGGCACCTACGCCGTCGAGGTCATCTGGGGCGACCTCATCGGCACCGCCCGCCTGGGCGTGACGGTCGAGGGCACCGACTACGGGTCCTCCAACGCCGGCCGCGGCGGCACGTCGAGCAAGATCGTCCAGCCGGTGGTCGTCACCGACGGGAAGCTCGACATCGTGGCCGAGGGCTGGTTCAACGGTCTGGAGATCACGCCGCTGCTGTACGCGCCCACCGCGCTGACCGCCGGCGACGTGTCCATCGACGGGTCCGCCGTCGAGGTGCCGCTGAGCTGGGAGCCCGCGCAGGACGCGGCCGGCTACCGCGTGTACCGCCAGGCCGAGGGCGCCGCCGAGCCGACGGCGCTCGGTGACGTCGAGGCGGGCACCACCGAGTTCGTCGACACGACGGCGGACGTGGGTCTGCAGTACACGTACACGGTCGTGGCCCTGGACGACGCCGGCACCGAGTCGGTGGCCTCCAACGCGCTCGAGCTGACCACGGTGGACCCGGACGTCCCGACCGCGGCGACGCCGTCGGGCCTGGCCGTGACCGACGTGGCCAAGAACGAGGTCGCCCTCGCCTGGGAGCCGGTCGAGGACGCGCTGTTCTACCACGTCTACCGCGAGGACAAGGGCGGCGAGCTCGTGCTGGTCGACCGTGCCTCCGACGCCGAGTACACCGACACCGACGTGCTCACCACCGTCGGGTACACCTACGCGGTGGCCGCGGTGAACGCCGGCGGCGTCTCCGAGCTCTCGGAGACGGTGACCTCGGAGGCCGTGACGAACCTGTCGCGGCAGGCCGAGCGCATCGGCCGCCAGCCGGTGGCCGCGCAGTCCGAGGACGGGATCTACGTCGGCTGGCGCATGCTGGGCGAGGACCCGGAGTCGATCGGCTTCCACGTCTACCGTGACGGGGAGCAGCTCACCGACGAGCCGGTCGCCGGGTCCACGAACTACGTGGACGCCGACGGCGGCGCCGACTCCACCTACCGCGTCTCCGCCGTCGTCGACGGCATCGAGCGGTGGGCCACGGACGAGTTCGCCGTGTGGGACGGCCAGACCCTGGACATCCCGCTGAACAAGCCCGAGGACGCCTACACCAAGGACGGCCAGCCGTACACCTACTCCGCGAACGACGCCTCCGTGGCGGACCTCGACGGGGACGGCGAGTACGAGTACGTCGTCAAGTGGTACCCGTCCAACGCGAAGGACAACTCGCAGGGCGGCTACACCGGCAACACCTACCTGGACGCCTATGAGCTCGACGGCACCCAGCTGTGGCGCATCGACCTCGGGATCAACATCCGCTCGGGCGCCCACTACACGCAGTTCCAGGTGTTCGACTACGACGGCGACGGGAAGGCCGAGGTGGCGATGAAGACCGCCGACGGCACCACCGACGCCGCCGGGACGGTCATCGGGGACGCGCGGGCCGACTTCCGCACCTCGGGCGGCTACGTGCTGTCGGGGCCGGAGTACCTGTCGGTGTTCGACGGAGAGTCCGGCGTCGCGCTCGACACGATCGACTACGTGCCGCCGCGCGGCGACGTCGGCTCGTGGGGCGACGGCTACGGCAACCGCGTCGACCGGTTCCTGGCCACCACGGCCTACCTGGACGGCGAGACCCCGTCGATGGTGTTCTCCCGCGGCTACTACACCCGGGCCGTCATCGCGGCCTTCGACTGGGACGGCTCCGAGCTGACCCAGCGGTGGGTGTTCGACTCCGACGAGCAGGGCGACCAGTACCGCGGTCAGGGCAACCACGATATGCAGACCGCCGACGTCGACGGCGACCAGAAGGACGAGATCGTCTTCGGGTCGATGACCATCGACGACGACGGCAGCATCTGGGTCAACACCGGGCTCGGGCACGGCGACGCCATGCACGTCTCGGACTTCGACCCGACGCGTCCGGGGCTGGAGCAGTTCGCGGCCCACGAGGACATGGGGCGTGCCGAGAACCGTGGCGCCACCTTCCGTGACGCCGCCACCGGCGAGATCCTCTGGTCGATCCCGGCCGAGCGGGACACGGGCCGTGCCGCGATGGCGGACATCGACCCGCGCTACGAGGGCGCCGAGGGCTGGGCCGTGGGCGGCGACGCCGCCTGGGACTCGGAGGTCGGCCAGCTCGTGTCGTCCACCACGGGTGAGGTGATCGCCGACTCGATCCCGGCGGCCAACTTCACCACGTTCTGGGACGGCGACCTGCTGTCGGAGATCGGTGACCACGACTTCGACGACGACGCCTACCAGGGCGTGCCGACCATCTCGAAGTGGGACTACGAGAACGCCGAGGAGGTGGAGGTCTACCGCGCCGAGGGCACCCAGTCCAACAACGGCACCAAGGGCACGCCCGCGGTGCAGGCCGACCTGTTCGGCGACTGGCGCGAGGAGATCGTCACCCGCACCGACGACTCGACCGCGCTGCGGATCGCGACGACGGTGATCCCGACCGAGCACCGCCTGCGGACGCTCATGTCGGACTCCCAGTACCGCACGGCCGTGGCCTGGCAGAACACGGGCTACAACCAGCCGCCGCACACCTCGTACTTCGTCGGCGAGGGCATGGAGACGCCGGACGCACCGCGCCTGGCGTACACCACGGCGGGGTCCGAGGGTGAGCTCGTCAACGCCCCGGACGTCTGGGACGCCGGGACCGTCTACACCGAGGGCGACCTGGTGCAGCACGACGGTGCCGTGTTCGAGGCGCTGTGGTGGACCAAGGGGGAGACCCCTGGCTCGTCGCCGTACGGCGCCTGGGCGGAGATCGGCCCGCTCGGCGAGCCGGCCCCGGAGTGCGGCGCGGTGTGGACCGACAGCCGGATCTTCACCGCCGGCGACACGGTGGTGCACGACGGCGCGGTCTGGACGGCGCTGTGGTGGACCCGCAACCAGGAGCCCGGCGCGTCGCCGTGGGGCCCGTGGGAGCAGACCGGGGAGTGCTGAGCATGCCCTGAACCGAGGGAACGGCCGGGGGCCGTCGTCGCGCACCGCGCGACGGCGGCCCCCGGCCGCGTCCTCCCCGCGAGGTAGGCATCGTTCCCCCGACGTAGGCAAGATCCCCGCGAGGTAGGCGACCCGTGCCCGTACGACGCCGCGTCTCGGGTTCCGGGAGCGTGCCGGCACCGAGACCCGGTCGTGCCATGATCGATGCCATGCTCACGCTGCCCGCCGGTGCCGCCGGCTCCCGGATCGTCGGTCTCGGTCACCATCAGCCCGCCAAGGCCCTCACCAACGATGACGTCGCCCGGTTCGTCGAGACGAACGACGAGTGGATCCGGTCGCGGACCGGCATCGTCACCCGGCACGTGGCGGCCGACGACGTGACGGTCGCGGACATGGCGACCGCTGCGGCGGAGCACGCGCTGGCGGACGCCGGGGTTCCGAGCGAGGACGTGGACCTGGTCGTGGTCGCGACGACGACGGCGGTGGACCGTTCCCCGAACACGGCCGGCCGCGTCGCCTACGCCCTGCGCACCGGGGTCCAGCCCGGGGCGAGCACTCCCGAGGGCGAGGAGGAGCCGGACCTGCGCGACGTCGTCGGGCCGGGTGTGATCGACGTCAACACGGCGTGCTCGGGGTTCGCCTACGCGGTCGGGCTGGCCGACCAGGCGATCCGCGCCGGTAGCGCGCGCACCGCCGTCGTCATCGGGTCGGAGAAGCTCACGGCCGTCACCGACTGGACGGACCGGTCCACCTGCATCCTCACCGCGGACGGGGCGGGTGCCGCGGTGCTGCAGGCGGCGGACGAGCCCGCCGTCGGGCAGGTCGTATGGGGCTCCGAGCCGGAGATCACCCCGGCGGTGCGCATCGAGGCTCCCGGGGAGAAGTTCGCCCAGGACGGGCGGGCGGTGTTCAAGTGGGCGATCACGCGGGCCGCCGAGCGGGCGCGCCGCGTGGTGGCGGCGTCGGGGCTGACGCTGGACGACGTCGAGGTGCTGGTGGCGCACCAGGCCAACCTGCGCATCATCGAGCCGCTCGCCAAGTCGCTGGGGCTCGAGGACCGTGTGGTGGTCAGCGACATCACCGAGTCGGGCAACACGTCCGCCGCCTCGATCCCGCTGGGCCTGTCCAAGTGGTGGCACGCGGGCCGGATCCCGGCGGGCGTGCCGGCGCTGCTGTTCGGGTTCGGGGGAGGGTTCACCTGGGCCGGCCAGGTGGTCATGACCCCGCAGCGCTGACGGTCCGGTCGCCGGTGCGGCACTCCGGACCCGCATCGGCAGGTCAGCCTGCCGGTGCGGGGTCAGAGAGCCGACCTGGCCGCCTCTCGTCACCTTGGATCGATTCAACACCTCGGGTAGGCTGAGCCGGAAACCGCTTTCACGCCTCGAAGCATGCTGGGAGATCGACGATGCCCTCCACCACCCCCCTCCGATACGCCGTCGTCGGCACCGGCCACCGCGCCGGCATGTTCGTCGGCGGACTCCTCGACCAGCACGCCGACGTCGGTGAGATCGTCGCGTGGGTCGAGCCCAACCCGGTCCGCGCGGCCGTCCACGAGGCCCGCGTCGCCGACAAGGTCGGCGGGACCCGGCCGGTGTACGGACCCGCCGACCTGGAGAAGGCGATCGCCGAGCAGCGGGTCGACCGCGTCGTCGTCACGAGCGTCGACAACACGCACGCCGAGATGGTCGCGCGGGCGCTGCGCGCAGGGGTCGACGTCGTCGTCGAGAAGCCCATCGCCGCGACCGCCGCCGAGGCCCGGGTGATCGCCGACGCCGTCGCCGAGACCGGCCGCGACGTGACCATGACGTTCAACTACCGCTACTCGCCGCGGAACTCGTCCCTGCGCCAGGTCATCGCCTCCGGCGAGATCGGCCAGGTGCTCTCGGTGCACTTCGACTGGGCCCTCGACACCGTCCACGGCGCCGACTACTTCCGCCGTTGGCACCGCGAGAAGGTGAACAACGGCGGGCTGCTGGTCCACAAGTCGAGCCACCACTTCGACCTGGTGAACTGGTGGATCGACGACGTGCCCACCCGCGTGTTCGCCAGTGGCGGGCGGCGCTTCTACGGCGACGACGGCGCGCACGAGACCGACTACGAGCCCACCGACGGCGAGCGCGAGCTGCGCGAGCAGGGGATCGACCCGTGGGCGCTCGACGTCGACGGCGACGAGTACCTGTCCGCGCTCTACGGCCCGGAGGCCCAGGCTCATGACGGGTACGTGCGCAACAAGTCGGTGTTCGACGCCGGGATCACCACGGAGGACACGCTCGGCCTGGTCGTGGAGTACGCGGGCGGCGCGATGCTCACCTACTCGCTGACCGCGCACTCGCCCTGGGAGGGATACCGCGTCGTGGTCAACGGGACGCGGGGCCGGGCGGAGCTGGAGGTCGTCGAGCGGGGCTCGGTGATCTTCGGTGACGGCAAGGCGATCCTGGACCCGAGCTTCACCGACGCGTACGCCGAGGACGCGGTGCGGCCGGTCGCGGAGCGCCTCGTCGTGCAGAAGCACTGGGAGCGCGCGGAGGAGCGCGAGATCGTCGCGATCGGCACCGGCGGGCACGGCGGAGGCGACGACCTGCTGCTGTCGGACGTCTTCCGCGGGGCCGACGAGACCGACCCGCTCGGTCGGGCTGCCGGGTTCCTCGACGGGCTCCGGGCCTCGGGCGTCGGGTACGCCGGGAACCGGTCGCTCGAGACCGGCGAGCCGGTGCGGCTGGCGGACCTGGGCCTCGGCGTCGACCTGGGCTGAGCGCTCGGGGGCATCGGGTCTCGGCATGTGGCGAGGTGGGGCGTCGTCGTCCGGGCGAGGTAGGCTAGGTGGTGGAAAGCGCTTCCCGACGGGGAGCTGACCCGCCTCTAGGAGCCCGACGATGACGTCCACCCTCGCAGCCTCCACAACCCTCGCGGCCGGCACGCCCCGCCCCTCCGGGTCCGACGCCGGTCCGGCCGTCGACGCCGGTCGCGTCCCCGCCGCGGCCGCCTCCGGCACCGCGCGGCCGGCCTCCGTCGCCCGGCGCCGCTCCGCCGTCGTCGGGACGGGGCAACGCGCCGGCGCCTACCTCGACGCGATGACGGCAGAGCACGCCGACGTCGCCGAGGTCGCCGCGCTCTGCGACACCAACGCCGACCGGCTGGACGTGCGGGCGGAACAGGTCCGCGGGCGCACCGGCGTGCCACCGCGCCGCTTCGGGGCGCCCGACCTGGGGCGGATGCTGTCCGACGTCGCGCCCGACGTCGTCGTCGTCACCTCCCCGGACCGCCACCACGCCCACCACGTGACCGCGGCGCTCGACGCGGGGGCCGACGTCGTCGTCGAGAAGCCGCTCACCATCGACGCCGCCGGCATGTACTCCATCGCCGACGCCGTGCGCCGCTCGAGCGGCCGGCTCACCGTCACCCACAACTACCGCTACGCCGCACGCAACGCCGCGGTCCGTCGGATCCTCGCCGAGGGGCGCATCGGCGACGTGGTCTCCGTGCACTTCGAGTGGCTGCTGGACACGGCGCACGGCGCGGACTACTTCCGCCGCTGGCACCGGGACAAGGCGGCGTCCGGCGGCCTCCTCGTGCACAAGGCGAGCCACCACGTCGACCTCGTGAACTGGTGGACCGGCGACGTGCCGGAGTCGGTCTACGCCCGCGGCGGGCGCCACGTCTACCAGCACCCGGACGGCGTCGGCGGCCCGGAGTTCGCGATCGACCTGACCGCCGACGCCGACCTCTCCGCCCTGTACGCGGGCCCTGCCGCGCTCGACGGGTACAGGCGCGACCGCGACCCGTTCAGCCCCGGGGCGACCATCGAGGACACCCTCAGCATGCTGGTCGGGTACCGGTCGGGCGCCGCGATGACCTACGCGCTGACCGCGCACAGCCCGTGGGAGGGGCATCGCGTCGCGATCAACGGCACGCGCGGGCGGCTCGAGCTCGACGTCGTCGAGCGGTGCCACGCGCGTCCCGGTCTGGAGGGGCTCGTGGTGCCCGACGGCGGAGCTCCTGCGTGCTGCGAGGTGCGGCGGCGCGGGGGGCGGCTGGTGGTCCAGGAGCAGTGGGGTGTCGCCGAGGAGGTGCCCCTCGACGCCGAGGCCGGGCACGTCGAGGGGGATGCCGCGATGCTGCGCGACGTCCTGCGTGGACATCTCCCCGCAGACCGGGGCGGAGCGGGTGACGACCCCCTGGGCCGACGGGCCGGGCTGGTCGACGGGCTGCGTGCGGTCGCCGTCGGGGTCGCGGGCAACCGGTCGCTCGCGACCGGTCAGGTGGTGCCGACGTCGGCCCTGGGCGTCGACCTGGCGTGACGCCCCGCCCCGCGAGGTAGGCAACGTTGCCGCGAGGTAGGCAAACCCTCCGCGAAGTAGGCGCTTCTGCCGCGAGATAGGCGACCGGCGCGCCACGTAGATCTCGATGGCGCAGTAGGGGCACCGGATGTCGCCTACCTGGGCGAGAAGTTGCCTACCTCGCGAGAACCTGGTGGCGGTTTCAACCGGTCGTTGCAACACCGGGTTGTCAGGTGGTCGAGAGTAGTTGGTCGAGTTTCTCGGCGGGGGTGGCCCAGCCGAGGGTTTGG
>NZ_JABEZT010000004.1 GCF_013149805.1 Isoptericola chiayiensis | reverse complement strand
TGCCTGAAGAACTACATCGCCCGCAACCTCTACCGAGCCCTCAAACGAGCCGACCTCTCACAGACCCCTTGACAACCCATAGAAGCCTCTCGCGGAGATGTTGCCTACCTGGCGGGAGAGCTGCCTACCTCGCGGAGGAGTTGCCTACGTCGAGGGAGCGTTCGGCGCTCTTCAACTGTAGGTGTCCAGGGGCGGCGCCTCGCCGGCGCGCCGGCCGGCGGCGTGCTCGGCGGCGATGCGCTCGTGGTGGCGGATCACCTCGGAGACGATGAAGTGGCGGAACTCCTCGGCGAACTGCGGGTCCAGCCCGGCGCCGGAGGCGATGGTCTTGAGCCGCTCGATCTGCTGGCGGTCGCGCTGCGGGTCCGCGGGCGGCATCCCGTGGGTCGCCTTGAGCTCGCCCACGCGGTGGGTGGCCCGGAACCGTTCGGCGAGCAGGTGCACCAGCGCGGCGTCGATGTTGTCGATCGTTCCCCGCAGGGCCAGGATCTCTGCCGGCAGCGCACGCCCGGTCTCGGGCACGGGTGCTTCGTCGAAGGGCTCAGCCATGACTCGATCCTACGGTCGCCGCATCGTCGCGGGGCGACCGACCGCCATGCGGATCGTCACGGTGGTGTCCGACGGCGGTACGCCCCGGGCTCAGGCGGACTTGCGGTTGCGCACGGGCCCGGAGCTGCGCGGCACGATGGTCGGGTTGACGTTCTCCTCGACGACCTCGCGCGTGACCACGACGCCCTCGACGTCGTCGCGGCTCGGGACGTCGAACATCACCTGCTGGAGGACCTCCTCCATGATGGCGCGCAGCCCGCGTGCGCCGGTCCCCCGCAGCAGCGCCTGCTCGGCGATGGCGTCCACGGCGTCGTCGGCGAACTCGAGGCGCACGCCGTCGATCTCGAACATGCGCTGGTACTGCTTGACGAGCGCGTTGCGCGGCTCGGTGAGGATGCGCACGAGCGCGTCGCGGTCCAGCGGCGAGACCGAGGCGATGACGGGCAGCCGCCCGATGAACTCGGGGATGAGCCCGTACTTGTGCAGGTCCTCCGGACGCACCTCGGAGAAGAGGTCCTCGTCGGCCGCGGACTCCATCGGCGCGGAGAACCCGATGCCGCGCTTGCGCGCGCGGGCGGCGATGATGTCGTCCAGCCCGGCGAACGCGCCGGCGACGATGAACAGCACGTTCGAGGTGTCGATCTGGATGAACTCCTGGTGCGGGTGCTTGCGCCCGCCCTGAGGCGGCACCGAGGCGCTGGTGCCCTCGATGATCTTCAGCAGCGCCTGCTGCACGCCCTCGCCGGAGACGTCGCGCGTGATCGACGGGTTCTCGGCCTTGCGGGCCACCTTATCGACCTCGTCGATGTAGATGATGCCGGTCTCGGCCTTCTTGACGTCGTAGTCGGCGGCCTGGATGAGCTTGAGCAGGATGTTCTCGACGTCCTCGCCGACGTAGCCCGCCTCGGTCAGCGCGGTGGCGTCCGCGATGGCGAACGGCACGTTGAGCATCTTGGCCAGCGTCTGGGCCAGGTACGTCTTGCCCGTGCCGGTCGGGCCGATCAGCAGGATGTTGGACTTGGCGATCTCGACCGCGTCGTCGTCGTCCTTGACGACCGGCGGCGCCTGCACCCGCTTGTAGTGGTTGTACACCGCGACGGCGAGCGCCCGCTTGGCGGGTTCCTGCCCGATCACGTACTGCTCGAGGAAGTCGAAGATCTCGCGGGGCTTGGGCAGCTCCGTCATGCCGAGCTCGGTGGCCTCGCCGAGCTCCTCCTCGATGATCTCGTTGCACAGGTCGATGCACTCGTCGCAGATGTACACGCCGGGCCCGGCGATGAGCTTCTTGACCTGCTTCTGGGACTTCCCGCAGAAGGAACACTTCAACAGGTCTGCGCCGTCACCGATTCGAGCCACCGCGGGCCTCCTTGTCTCGTGCAGGTCCTCGACCCATTCCACACCACGCGGGCCGTTCTGTCAGCAGAGTTCCCCCGGTGTGGCGCGACCCGGGCCCTTCGCGAGGTGCGAGGGACCCGGGTCGCGACCGGCCGGCGGCGTCCGTCAGCGCGGCAGCGCGGCGGGCTTGCGGGACTCGAGCACCTGGTCGACCAGGCCGTAGTCCTTGGCGTCGGCGGCCGTGAGGATCTTGTCGCGCTCGATGTCGTCGCGGATCTCCTCGACCGGCTTGCCGGTGTGCCGGGCCAGCGTCTCCTCGAGCCACTCGCGCATGCGGATGAGCTCGTTGGCGTGGATCTCGATGTCGGACGCCTGGGCGTAGCCGCCGCCCTCCATCGCCGGCTGGTGGATCAGCACGCGGGCGTTCGGCAGCGCGAGGCGCTTGCCGGGCTGGCCGGCCGCGAGCAGCACCGACGCCGCCGACGCCGCCTGCCCGAGGCAGACGGTCTGGATCTGCGGCTTGATGAACTGCATCGTGTCGTACAGCGCCGTCATCGCGGTGAAGGAGCCGCCGGGCGAGTTGATGTAGATCATCACGTCGCGGTCGGGGTCCTGGGACTCCAGGACCAGCAGCTGGGCCATGATGTCGTCGGCCGACGCGTCGTCGACCTGCACGCCCATGAAGATGATGCGGTCCTCGAACAGCTTGGTGTACGGGTCCTGGCGCTTGAACCCGTAGGGGGTGCGCTCCTCGAACTGCGGCAGGACGTACCGAGAGGTCGGCGCACCGTGGGGCAGCGCGACGCCACCCGGGCGGGCGGCGCCGCCGGCGAGGCGCTCGGCGGTCATCGCGAACTGGTACTCGGCGGAGTGGCTCATGGTTCTCCTCGGTGGGAAGTCGTCGGGGGTGTGTCGACCGGGTCGGGTCAGTCGGCGGTCGTCCCGCCGCCCCCGGACACCGAGGAGGCGCTGGCGACGACGCGGTCGACGAAGCCGTACTCGAGGGCCTCGTCCGCCGTGAACCAGCTGTCACGGTCGTTGTCCTTGAGGATCTTCTCGAGTGGCTGGCCGGTCTGCTCCGCGGTCAGCTCCGCGAGCACCTTCTTCATGTGCATGATCAGCTGGGCGCCGATGCGCACGTCGGTGGCCGTGCCCCCGACACCGCCGGAGGGCTGGTGCATGAGCACGCGCGCGTGCGGCGTGATGTAGCGCTTGCCCTTGGCGCCCGAGGAGAGCAGGAACTGCCCCATCGAGGCCGCCATGCCCATCGCGACCGTGGCGACGTCGGGCTGGATGAATTGCATGGTGTCGTAGATCGCCATGCCGGCGGTGATCGAGCCGCCCGGGGAGTTGATGTAGAGGTAGATGTCCTTGTCGGGGTCCTCCGCCGCGAGCAGCATCATCTGGGCGCAGATGGCGTTCGCGTTCTCGTCGCGCACCTCCGAGCCGAGCCAGATGATGCGCTCCCTGAGGAGTCGGTTGTAGATGGAGTCGTTGAGGCCGAAGCCCTGTCCCTCGCCACGGGCCTGCGGCCCGGCGTCGTCCATCTGCAGCAGGTCAGTCACGTCCGTCTCCTTCGGTTTCGCCGTCGATCGACCCTAACGTGCACGAGCGTGCCGAAGAGTCCCGGATCGGCGCGGTTTCGCTGCTGGCGCACAGCAGGTCGGGTCCCGTTCCCCCGGGACGCTGCACGACGACGGCCCGCACCTTCACGCGGAAGGTGCGGGCCGTCGTCGTGCGGCGGGAGGCCGTCAGGCCTTGGTGGCCTCGTCGGCGGAGTCCGCCGACTCCGGCGAGGAGTCGGCCGACTCGGCGGACTCGGGCGAGGAGTCCGCGGACTCGTCCGAGTCGGCGATGGCGGACTGCGCCGCCTCGGTGGCGGCCGCGGCGGCCTCGTCGTCCTCGGCCGACCCGATGAACTCGGTCAGGTCCACCACGTTGCCCTCGGAGTCCTTGACCTCGATGTCGCGCAGGGCGACGGCCAGGGCCTTGGACCGGGCGACCTCGCCGACCATGGCCGGGATCTGGCCGGACTGGTCGAGGGTCTGGATGAACTGCTGCGGCTCCATGCCGTACTGCTGGGAGGCCTGCACCAGGTACTCGATGAGCTCACCCTGGCCGACCTGGACCTCGAGCTTCTCGGCGAGGGTGTCGAGCAGGATCTGGTTCGTGATCGCCTTGGTGGCGTCGACCGTCACCTCGGCGCGGTGCTCGTCGTCCTCGAGGCGTCCCTCCTGCTCGAGGTGACGGTGCACCTCGGCCTCGACGACGCCGGACGGCACCGGGACGTCGACGGCCTCGAGCAGCTTCTCGAGCAGGGCGTCGCGGGCGGCGACGGCCTGGTCGTTGGTCTTGGTGGAGGCGGCCTGCTCGCGCAGGTCGGCCTTGAGCTCGTCGATCGTGTCGAACTCGGAGGCCATCTGGGCGAAGTCGTCGTCCGCCTCGGGCAGCTCGCGCTCCTTGACGGAGGTGGCGGTGACGGTGACGGTCGCCTCCTCGCCCTCGTGCTCGCCGCCGGCCAGCTTCGTGGTGAAGGTGGTGGTCTCCTCGGCGGACAGACCGGTAAGGGCCTCGTCCAGACCGTCGAGCATGTTGCCCGACCCGATCTGGTAGGAGACGCCGGAGACCGAGTCGATCTCCTCGTCGCCGATGACGGCCTTGAGGTCGATGACCACGTAGTCGCCCTCGGCGGCCGGGCGGTCGATGCCGACCAGCGTGCCGAAGCGCTCGCGCAGGGACTCGAGGCGCTCGGCCACGTCCTCGTCCGAGACCTCGGTGGTCTCGACGGTCAGGTCGATGCCGGACAGCTCCGGCAGCTCGAGCTCGGGGCGGACCTCGACCTCGGCGACGAACGAGAGCTGGCCCTCGCCGGCCTTCTCGGGGATCTGGGTGACCTCGACCTCGGGCTGGCCCAGCGGGCGCAGCTCCTCGGCACCGATGGCGTCGCGGTAGAAGCCGGACAGGCCCTCGTTGACGGCGTGCTCGACGACGGCACCCCAGCCGATGCGCTGGTCGACGATGCGCGGGGGGACCTTGCCCTTGCGGAAGCCGGGGATGTTCACCTGCTCCGCGATGTGCTTGTAGGCGTGGTCGATGCTCGGCTTGAGCTCGTCGTACTCCACCTCGACGGTCAGCTTGACCTTGGTGGGCTCCAGGGTCTCGACGGCGCTCTTCACTTCGATGGTCTCCAACGGTGTCGGGTGCGTGCGCGCGCGTCGTGCCGGAGCGGTGCCGGCCTTCGTAGCTGCGGCGCTGGATGCTTGCAGGGTGTGAACCGCCCGGACGGCAGGCGTACGGGCAACCCGTCGATCATACGCCACGCGCCACTCCCCACGGCCATGCTCCCGTGGTGGGATATGCCACGGATCGGCGCGGCGGTGCGCTACTCCTGCCGCTTGGGCCGCACCCGGGTGTGCATCCGCTGCCCCTGCTTGCCGAACAGGCTGAGCAGCTCGACCGCCTCGTCGTCGGCGGGACCGAACCAGTGCGGCACGCGGGTGTCGAACTCGGCGGCCTCCCCCGGCCCCATGACGACGTCGTGGTGGCCGAGGACGAGCCGCAGCCGCCCGGCGAGCACGTAGAGCCACTCGTACCCCTCGTGCGTGCGCGGGTCGACGGTCGGTCGCGACCCCGCCTCCAGGATCATCTTGTAGGCGCCGACGTCGGGGGCGCCCGGGGTGAGCGGGATCGTCGTGGCGCCGTCGGTGGTCACGGGCTTGAGGTGCACGCGCGGGTCGCCGGTGGTCGGGGCGTCCACGAGCTCGTCGAGCGTCACGCCGTGCGCCCGGGCGAGCGGGAGCAGCAGCTCGAGGGTCGGGCGCCGCGCACCGGACTCGAGCCGCGACAGGGTGCTGGTGGAGATCCCGGTGGTGGCGGAGAGCTCGGCGAGCGTCGCCCCGCGGGCCTGCCGCAGACTGCGCAGCCGCGGCCCGACCGTGCCGAGCGCGGCGTCGAGCGTCGTGCGGGCGGACGGTCCGTCGTCGTGCCGGTGGGCCATGCCCCCCATGTTGCCGATCCGGCAACGCTCGTTGCAACCCGAGCGGACGGCTCCCACTCTGGACCCATGAGCGATCCCCTGGACACGACCTACGACGTGCTGGTGATCGGCGGCGGTGCCGCCGGCCTCAGCGGAGCCCTCACCCTGGCGCGCGCCCGATGGCGCGTCGCCGTCGTCGACGCCGGCTCGCCCCGCAACGCCCCGGCCGGTGCCGTGCACGGCCTGCTCGGCCGCGAGGGCGTCTCCCCCGCTGCCCTCCTCGCGACCGGGCGGCGCGAGGTGCGCGCCGTCGGCGGGCGGGTCGTCCAGGGCCTGGTCCGCCAGGTCACCCGGGACGACGGCGGCACCCACCCCTTCACGATCACGCTCGAGGACGGTCGGGTGGCCCGGTCGCGCCGCCTGCTGGTGGCGACCGGGCTGCGCGACGACCTCCCCGACCTCCCCGGCCTCGCGGCACGGTTCGGTCGCGACGTGCTGCACTGCCCCTTCTGCCACGGCCACGAGGTCCGCGACCGCCGCCTCGGCGTCCTGGCCACCGGGCCGCACGCCGTCCGTCAGGCCCTGCTGTTCCGCCAGTGGAGCCCGCACGTGACGCTGCTCGCTCACACCGGCGGCGAGCCGACGGGAGAGGACGCGGTGCGGCTCGCGGCCCGCGGGGTCGACGTCGTCACCGGCGTCGTGCGCGCGCTGGACGTCCACCACGACCGGTTGACCGGCGTCGTGCTGACGGACGGCACCGTCGTCGCCCTCGACGCCCTCGTCGTGGCGACCACCATGCGCGCCCGCACCGACGCCCTGACGCACCTCGGGCTCGAGACCGCGACGCTGCCCGGCGGCCTCGGCGAGCACGTGGTCGCCGAGGCAGGCCGGACCGCCGTGCCGGGTGTGTGGGTGGCGGGCAACGCCACGTCGCTGCACGCCCAGGTGACCACTGCCGCCTCCGAGGGCACCTGGGCCGCCGCCCAGATCACGGCCGACCTGGTCGAGGAGGACACCGCCGCGGCCGTGGCGGAATCCGTGCCGGCACCGTAGCGGCGGGCCTCAGTAGTACTGCGGACCCGGGGCGGAGAAGAGGAAGGCGCCCAGCGCGACGACCAGCAGCAGCGTCGACACCCCGACCCAGCCGAGCACGACGCCGGCGATCGCCAGCGCACGCCCGTCCTGCGGGGCGGTCGCCGGCGCCTTGCGGATCTGGGCGAGCGCGACGTACCCGAAGATCAGGGCCAGGACGCTGCCCACCCAGTACAGCCACAGGATGCCGACCACCAGGGACGCGACCGCGAGCCCGTTCGTGCGCCGCGGGGCGTACGGGTACGGCGCCGGGGCCCCGGGATACCCGCCGCCCTGCGGTCCGCCGCCCTGGTACGGGCCCGGCGGGTACCCGCCGGCCTGGTACGCCGGAGCGCCCCGGTACGCGCCCGGCACCTCGTAGGGCTGCGGCATCCTCGGCGGCGCGGGGGCCGCGTACGGGTGCGTCGTCGGCTGCCCGGCGCCCGGCGCCGCGTAGCCGTCCGGCGGGCGCGGCGCGTCGAACGGGGTGCTGGCCGACGACGCCGGGGGCGGCACCGCGAAGGGCTGCGTCGGCTCCTGCTGCGGGTGCTCGCCGCGCGGCGCGGCGTACGGGTCGTGGGGGTCGGTCACGGCGGTCTCCGGCGGTGGGCAGGGCGTGTGCTCGGCGAGCCTACCTGCGCGGGGACGGCCGCAACGAGACGTCCTCGGGCGCCGAGACGGTGAGCACCGCCCCGGCGATGCGCGGGTGGGCGACCACGGCCCGCTCGATCTCGTCCAGGCGGCGCCCGACGGCGGCCTCCCGCGCGTCGCCCACGAGGTCGACGCTCGCGACCAGGTAGAGCGCACGCGGTCCGACGAACTCGAGCCGCAGGTACGTCACACGGTCGACCTGCGGCATGGCCAGCAGCCGGTCCAGGATCGCGTCGCGCACCTCGGGCCGGGCCACCTCACCCACGAGGAACCGGCGGTTGCGGTCCACGAGCAGGATCGACACCACCGCCAGCAGCAGACCGATGACGATGGAGCCGACGGCGTCGGGCACCGCCGAACCGGTGAGCTGGTGCAGCAGCACGCCGAGGAAGGCGATGACGATCCCGACCAGCGCGGCGGCGTCCTCCGCCACCACCGCGCGCAGCGTCGGGTCCGAGGTCTCCGCGACGTGCGCGACGACGTCCTGCCGCGCGAGCCGCGCCTCGCCGCGTGCCTGGCGCACCGCCTTGACGAACGAGACGCCCTCGAGCACGAACGCCACCGCCAGCACCGCGTAGGCGATGCCCAGGTTCTCCGCCGGCTCGGGGTGGACGAGCTCCTGGATCCCGTGCGCCACCGACACCCCGGCTCCGACGGCGAACAGCCCGATCGCCGCGAACATGGCCCAGACGTAGGCCTCGCGACCGAACCCGACGGGGTGGTCCCGGTCCGCGGGGCGGCGCGAGCGGCGGTCCGCGACCAGCAGGAACACCTCGTTGCCGGTGTCCGCCCAGGAGTGCACCGCCTCGGCCAGCATGGAGGCCGACCCCGTGATCATCGCCGCGCCGGTCTTGGCGAGAGCCACGACGGCGTTCGCCACGAAGGCCACGACGACGGTGCCCGTGCTCTCGCCGCCGTCCGGCTCCCGCACCACCCGTGGCCCGTCGTCCGTTCCCGCCATCGCCGCTCCTCGTCCGCACCGGCCCTGCCCGGCACCAACGTAGGGGCGCTCGGTCCGGAGCGCACGGCCGCTGGCGCACGGCCGGTGGCGCGCGGCCCGGAAGAACAGGTGCCACGATGGGCGCAGCCGCCACCTCCTGCGAAGGAGCTCGACGATGCCACCAGCCGACAGCGCACGCACCGCGGTCCGCGCGGACCGGTTCCCCCGGTGGGTGTACGGTCACGGGACCGAACCGGACGCCCGGTTCTCGCTCGCCAACGAGCGCACGATCCTGGCGTGGGTCCGCACCTCGCTCGGGCTCATCGCCGGCGGGACGGCGCTCGAGACCCTCGACCTGCCGATGGAGCCGCACCTGCGGCTGGCCTCGGCGGTGCTGCTGCTCCTGGCCGGTGCCGCCGTCCCGGTCCTGGCCGCCCTGGAGTGGGCGCGCACCGAGCGGGCGATGCGCGAGAGCAGGCCGCTGCCGGGGGCACTGACCGGGCTGCTGCTCGTGTGCACCGTGACGACCGTGGGCGTCCTCCTGCTGCTCGCGCTGCTGCTGCGATGACGGAGCCGTCCGCCGCGTCCCGCGCGCCCGCCACCCCGCCCGAGGTCCCGGGCCTGGCCGCCGAACGCACGGCCCTCGCCTGGCGCCGCACCCTGCTGTCGTTCACGGCCGCCTGCCTCGTGGCGGGACAGACGCTCCCCGGGGCGGACGGCTTCCGCACGCTGGCGCTGGCCGCGGCGGTGGCGCTGGTCCTGACGCCCCCCGGCTGGTGGTTCGCCCGCAGCCACGCCCGGCACACCGAACGGCACCTGCGGACACCGGTCCCCCGGCTCCGGCACGGACGACGCATCGCGATCATCTGCGGTGCGACGAGCGCGCTGGGGGTCGGCGGGCTGACGCTCGTCCTCGTCCCCTGACCGGCGCCCGGACGGGCAGCCACGCCCACCGGCCCGGACGACGCGCCGAGCCGCGGGTCCGACGTCCCGAGACCGTAGGGTGGGCCCGTGCTCAGGAAACGCTCCGCCGCCGCGCGTCCCGACGAGTCGCGGGGAGAGGTGCTCTCCGACGAGTTCGACCGTGCCGCGGGCCGCTACGACCTGCTGACCCGGCTCAACCCCGGCTACCACGACGCCCTGAGCGCCGCGGCCCGCGCGCTGGTCTCGCGGCTGCGCGGGCGCGTCGGAGGCGAGCCGCTCGTCCTGTGGGACCTGGGGTGCGGATCCGGCCTGTCCACGCGGGCGCTCGTCGACGCCGCGGGCGACGACGCCCGCATCGTCGGGCTGGACGCCTCGCCGGGCATGCTGGACCAGGCCCGGGCCAAGGACTGGCCGTCCGGGGTCCGGTTCGTGCAGGCCTACGCCCAGGACCTGCCCGCCGTGGCGCACGAGCACGGGAAGACCGAGGCCGACGGCGCGTTCGCCGCCTACCTGCTGCGCAACGTCCCCGCGGAGCAGCGCGACGAGGTCGTGACGGCGATCCGCGACCAGGTCCGCCCGGGCGGATGGATCACGTTGCAGGACTACCACGTCAAGGGCCGTCGCGCGGCCACCGCCGTGTGGACCGTCGTCTGCTGGGGCATCGTGATGCCCCTGTCCGTCCTCGTGCGCGGCAACCCGGCGATCTACCGCTACCTGTGGCGCAGCGTCCTCGACAACGACAGCACCACCCAGCTCCAGGCGCGCCTGGAGCGCGCGGGTCTCACGGACGTCAGCTGGCGCACCGGTACCGGCTGGCAGCGCGGCGTCCTGCACACGGTGCTGGCCCGCCGTCCTGCGGACGACGAGGCATGACCCGCACCGTGCCGCCCGGGCGTGACCGGGCGGCCGTGCTCCACCGCGCGGCCCCGGGCACCGGACGGGCCGCGCAGGACCAGCACGTGGTCGTCGTCGGCGGCGGCATCGCCGGCCTGGCCGCGGCGACGATCCTCGCCGAACGAGGCGTGCGGGTGACGGTGCTCGAGGCCTGCGACCAGCTCGGCGGCCGGGTCCGCGCGTGGCCCGTCGAGGAGCCGGTCGAGGACTCCGGGACGAACGCGGCCGAGGGCCGCACGATGAGCCGCGGCTTCCACGCCTTCTTCCGTCAGTACTACACGCTGCGCGCGCTGCTGCGCCGCGCCGACCCGGGGCTCGACCGCCTCGTCCCCGTGCCGGACTACCCGCTGCGCCGCGGCGACGGCCTCACCGACAGCTTCGCGGCGCTGCCGCTGACGCCGCCGGTCAACCTCGCGGCGTTCGTCGTGCGCAGCCCCACCTTCCCGATCACCGCGCTGCCCCAGGTGCACCTGCCCAGCGCGATCGAGCTCGTCTCGGTCTCCTACCCCGCGAGCCACGAACGCTACGACGGCGAGTCCGCCCAGGACTTCCTGGACCGGCTGCGCTTCCCCGAGGGCGCCCGGCACCTGGCGCTCGAGGTCTTCGCCCGGTCCTTCTTCGCCCACCCCACCGAGTTCGGCGCCGGCGAGCTGGTGGGCATGTTCCACACCTACTTCGCCGGATCGTCGGAGGGTCTGCTCTTCGACGTGCCCGACGACGACTACGACACCGCGCTGTGGGCACCGCTGGGCCGCTACCTCGCCGGGCTGGGCGTCGACGTGCGGACCGGCACGCGGGCCGGTTCGCTCACGCGGGAGGAGGACGGGACCTGGCACGTGGGCACCTCGTCCGAGGAGCTCGTCGCGGACGCCGTCGTGGTCGCCACCGACCCCCGGGCGGCTCGCAGCCTGCTCGCACCGCTCGCCGACGAGCCGGACCACGGCCTCGACCCCGCGGAGCGGCAGCAGTGGCACCGCCGCGTCGCCGCCGGCCGCAACGCCCCGCCCTTCGCCGTGCTGCGGCTCTGGCTCGACGGCACGGTCGCGCCGGAGCGGGAGGCCTTCCTGGGCACGTCCGGCTACGACCTGCTCGACAACGTCACGGTCCTGGAGCGGTTCGAGCAGGGAGCGGGCGACTGGACCGCCGAGCACGGCGGCTCGGTCGTGGAGCTGCACGGCTACGCCGTCGACCCCGAGCGGGACGCCGACCTGGCCGGCGACGGGCCGCGCGGGCTCGACACGGCACGTCTGCGCGCGCGGCTCCTCGACGCCCTGCACGAGGTCTACCCCGAGACCCGCGGGCTGCGGGCGGTCCACTCCGAGCTGCTCGTCGAGGACGACTGCGGGCTCGTCGGCACCGGCCCGTGGCGCGACCGTCTCACCGTCGACACCCCGTACCCGGGCCTCGCCCTGGCGGGCGACGGGCTCCGGGTCGACTGGCCGATCGCGCTCATGGAGCGCGCCGCCGTCACCGGCGTGCTCGCCGCCAACCACCTGCTGCAGGGCTGGGGCGTGCGGGGCGAGGACGTCTGGACCGTGCCGCTGCAGGGTGTGCTCCGGCGCCGTCCCGACCTGTCGGCGGCGGGAGACGCCGTGGCCCGGACCGCACGGTCCGTGCGGGACCGCCTTCCCGTCGGACGGCGATGACGGGGCGACGACGGGCGGTGCGCCCGGGCGAGCCGAGCACGCCTCGCGTCGAGCGGCAGGGCGCCGACGGGCGCCGCGGGGTCAGCACCGTGTGGCGCATCCGGTCGCTGGAGGCCGCACGACAGGTGCTGCGCGCGCGGCACGCCACGACGCAGGCCGGCTTCACCGCCGAGGCGATCCCCCAGCGGCTCAAGCACCACCCGATCCTCATCTCCGACGGACCGCAGCACGACGAGCAGCGTCGCAAGGTGGCCCGCTTCTTCGCCCCCGTGGTCGTGGCCGAGCGCTACACGGCGCCGATGGAGGAGTGCGCCGACCGCCTGCTCGGCGGGACGCCGCCGGGTGGCCGGCTGGTGCTCGACGAGCTCGCGCTGCACTACACCGTCGAGGTCACCGCCGAAGCGGTCGGGCTGACCGCGTCGTCCGTGCCGCGCATGTCACGCCGGCTCGTGAGCTTCTTCCGCCAGCCGCCCTTCGACATCACCCGGCGCGACCTGGGACGCACCCGAAGCCAGTGGATGCGGGCGGCCTTCAACGGGCTCCTGCCGGTCGCGCGGTTCTACCTGGCGGACGTGCGCCCGGCCGTCCGCGAGCGCCGCAGGCAACGCCGCGAGGACATCATCAGCCACCTGGTCGACGAGGGGTACACCGACGTCGACATCCTCGTCGAGTGCGTCACCTACGGCACGGCCGGCATGGTGACCACGCGCGAGTTCGTGACGATGGCTGCCTGGCACCTGCTGCGCGACGACGCCCTGCGCGAGCGGTACGCCGTCGCCGGCCAGGAGGAGCGCTTCGCGATCCTGCACGAGATCATCCGGCTGGAGCCCGTCGTCGGGCACCTGTACCGGCGCGCGCAGGAGTCGATCGACGTCACGGACGGCGACGAGTCGTGGACGATCGAGGCCGGCGACCTGGTGGACGTCAGCGTCCGGTCCGCCAACGCCGACCCGCGGGCGCTCGACGAGGACGGCCTGGACCTGTGCCCCGGCCGCACCCTGCCGCGGGGCGTCAACGCCGCCGGCCTCACCTTCGGCGACGGCGCCCACAGGTGCCCCGGCAAGCCCCTGGCGATCCTGGAGTCCGACGTGCTGCTCACCCGGCTCCTGGCGCGCTCACCGCGGCTGGTGTCCGAGCCCGAGATCGGCTGGGACGACCTCATCGAGGGCTACACGCTGCGGGGGCTCGAGCTGGAGCTGTCAGCCGCGTCCTGAGGCATCCGATGGCGGTACGTCCACGACGTCAGGGCGGTCACGAGCATCGCCAGGAGCACGCCGGTGAAGATGTGCACCGCCCGGAATTCGACACCGAGCTCGCCGAGAGAGAACTGCACGGTCACCACGACCGCCGCCGCGACGGCGAGGGTCACGTTGACCGGACCTGCGGAACGCCGCAGGACGAGATAGACGACGGCCGTGGCGACGGCGACCACCAGCGTCACCCAGGCACCGACCTGGTGGTAGACGACGTAGCGCGGGTCGCCGCCGAGGACGGCCGCCGCCCAGCCTGCCTGCCCGACGACGCAGCTCAGCAGCACCGTCGCGGCGCTGCGCAGCCAGATCAGGTGCGGGTGGGGCATCGCGGACGGGCGTGGCCGTCGACCTGGGCTCATGGGTTCCTCCGTGCACCTAGGGTATGTCCTGGAGGTGGCGATGGCTGACGTGGCGGTGGTCGGGCTCGGCCCTGCCGGGCGTGCGCTGGCCTCGCGGTGCGCGGCCCACGGCCTGTCGGTGATCGCGGTCGACCCGCGGCCCACCGCGACGTGGACCCCGACCTACGGCCTGTGGGCCGACGAGCTCGGTGACCTGCCCGTCTCCGTCGTCCGAGCGCGGGCGACGGCCCCCGAGCTGCGCGCCGTCGGCGAGCACCCGCTCGAGCGCGCCTACCTCGTCCTCGACAACGCGGCGCTGCAGCAGGCCCTGCCGCTGGACGGCGTCGAGGTCCGCACCGGACGGCTCGACGACGCCCAGGTCGCGGCCCTGCGCCGCGAGGCCGCGGTGGTCGTCGACGCCCGCGGCGCACGACCCGAGGGCCTGCGCCCCGACGACCCGTCGCCGCTGCAGACGGCCTACGGCGTCGTCGTGCCGGCCGCGGCGGCCCCGCCCGCCCTCCAGGGTGCCGAGTCGCTGCTGATGGACTGGCGCACGGACTGGTCGGACCAGGACCGGCCGACGTCGACCCCGACGTTCCTGTACGCGATCCCCGTGGGTGACGACCGGATGCTGCTCGAGGAGACCTGCCTGGCCGCGGCACCGGGACTGCCCGTGGCGGAGCTGCGGGCGCGGCTACGCCGGCGACTGCTGGCGCGCGGGGTCGACCCGGACGTGGTGGACCGTCCCGTCGATCGCGAGGTCGTGCGGATCCCCATGCGCGGCCGGGACGCTCCCCCGCCCCCGGGCGTGCTCGCCGTCGGCACCGCGGGGCGCGGCGGCCACCTGATCACCGGGTACTCCGTCGCGCACGCGTTGCGCCGCGCCGACGCGCTCGCACGCTCCCTCGCGGAGGGTGACGTCCCGGATCAGGCCGATCCGCGGGACGCCGCCGAACGGCTCCGGGAGGTGGGCCTGCGCGCGCTGCTGCGGCTCGGCACGCATGGCACCCTGGAGCTGTTCGAGGGGTTCGGCCGGCTGCCCGCCGCCCGTCGGCACGACCTCCTGTCCCGCGACTCCGACGCGAGAGGCCTGGCGCTCGCCATGTGGGGGATGTTCGCGTCGATGCCGGTGGCCGCCAAGGCGGACCTGGTCCGGGCCGCGCTCGGACCGGCGCGGCGGGCCGCCTGACCACCGCGCTGTCGACGTCACGGGGACCCTCGACGTGGGCGGTGCCGACCGGATGTCGGCGGCCGGTGCAGGGGCCGCGATGTACATTGCGCCCGTGACTCCGGGCAGTGCCGAGGACGCCGGTCGTGCAAGGTGGTTCCGTCGCCGAGCATCGTCGGCGTGTTGGTGCTCGCCGCCGTGTGCTGGATCGGGTACCGAGCGGTCGGCGCATCCCTGGTCCCGGGCGACGGCGACCCGCACCCTGCAGGAGTGGGCTGCGTGACGTGGAAGGGCCCGCTGATGGTGATCGACGGACCCGTGCTCTCGAATCGGACCGGGCACACCGTTCACGTCTCCGACGTCGACGTCCCGGACGCGGAGGGGATCCGTCTCCACGAGATCCGGACCGTCTCGACGTCTTCGGACGTGGTCTTCGGTGCCGCGTACGACCCGGCGGACCCTGGCTGGGCCGGTACCGAGAGAGTGGGCCCTGAGGGAATCACGATCGCACCCGACGTCGTGAGCCGACTCGCGTACATCGTCGAAGCCGACACCGCTGGCGGCTCGTATCCGTACAGCCTCGTGGAGTACAGGATCGGCCCGCTGACCTACCGCGCGACCTACCCCGGGGCGAACGCCGTCATGCCGAGGGGCGGGCCGAGCTGCACACCGGCCGTGGCTGATCGGCTCCAGGACGCCCGGATCCCGTAGCGCGGCGTTCTGCGGCACCGGGCCAGGTCTCGCATGCTCACGGCGGGTGGCTGAACGGCGAACCACATCGGCCCCTCGCCGAGGCTCACCCACCTGCCCCGAGACGTATCGGCGCAGGTGGGCGGCGGTCGGGGTGACAGGATTTGAACCTGCGACCCTCTGCTCCCAAAGCAGATGCGCTACCAAGCTGCGCCACACCCCGTGGTCCCTGTCCGCCCCGGGGACGGCAGGTCCGGCGCAAGTCTAGTGCGCGCCCGGGCGTGCCCCGGGCCGCGTCGCAGACGGGCACCGGGCTTTGCTAGGCTGACGCCCGCGTTCGGGTCCGAGGATCCGGCACGTGCGGGCGTAGCTCAATGGTAGAGCCTCAGTCTTCCAAACTGATTACGCGGGTTCGATTCCCGTCGCCCGCTCCCGCGGGCCGAGGGCCCCGGCAGCTGCCTCAGCCGCCGGGGCCCTCGGCGTCTCCCCACCGCTCGACAACTCATAGACTTCATCGATGAGTCAGCGACATCTTGTCGATCGTTCGCCCACTGGCTAGGCTCGGGCTCGCGGACGCTGCGCGCGCCCGACGAACGCCGCGTGCCACCCGGCACGCCCGCCACGACCCGGGAGGACAGTTGAGCACCACGACGCTCCCCCGCGCCGCGGCCTCGCTCCCTGTCGGCGTGCACCCCTCGATGTGCACCGCCCCGGCGCGCGCCTGCTGCTGTCGCTAGAGCGTCCGCGTCACGCCTGACCCTCCTCGGGTCGTGGCGACCGCGCGACGCTCCCCCCGACGCCCACCCACCGACACGCCACGCCGGCGTCCGACACTGCCACGTGCCGCCGTCGGACACCGTCCCCGGCGCTCCAGCCCAGCCCGAACCCACACCACCGAAGGATCGATCACCCATGGTCACCATCTACGACGACGCGACGAAGCTCATCGGCCGCACCCCGCTGGTCCGCATCAACCGCCTCACGGAGGGCTCGGACGCGACCGTCGCCGCCAAGCTCGAGTTCTACAACCCCGCGAGCTCCGTCAAGGACCGCATCGGCGTCTCCATCATCGACGCGGCCGAGGCCTCCGGCGAGCTCCAGCCCGGCGGCACGATCGTCGAGGGCACCTCCGGCAACACCGGCATCGCGCTCGCGTTCGTCGGCGCCGCACGTGGCTACAACGTGGTTCTCGCCATGCCGGAGACCATGTCCAAGGAGCGCCGCGCGCTGCTGCGGGCCTACGGGGCCGAGCTCGTCCTCACGCCCGGCTCGGAGGGCATGAAGGGCGCCGTCGCCGCCGCGGAGAAGATCGCGGCCGAGCGGCCCGGCGCCGTCCTCGCCCGCCAGTTCGCCAACGAGGCCAACCCGAAGATCCACCGCGAGACCACCGCGGAGGAGATCTGGGCCGACACCGACGGCGGTGTCGACATCGTCGTGGCGGGCATCGGCACCGGCGGGACCATCACCGGCGTCGGGCAGGTCCTCAAGGAGCGCAAGCCCGAGGTCCAGATCATCGCCGTCGAGCCGGAGGAGTCCCCGATCCTCAACGGCGGCCAGCCCGGCCCCCACAAGATCCAGGGCATCGGCGCGAACTTCGTCCCGGAGATCCTCGACACCGAGATCTACGACGAGGTCATCGACGTCAACGCCGAGACCGCTGTCGAGTGGGCCAAGCGCGCCGCCCGCGAGGAGGGCCTGCTCGTGGGCATCTCCTCGGGTGCCGCGCTCAAGGCCGCCGCCGACGTGGCCGCCCGCCCGGAGAACGCCGGCAAGACGATCGTCGTCATCATCCCGAGCTTCGGCGAGCGCTACCTGTCCACCGTGCTCTTCTCGGACCTGCTGGACTGATGGCTGACTCCTCGGCGCGCGCGTTCCTCCGCCTCCTGCGCGAGGACGCGGAGGTCGCGCGCGCCCAGGACCCGGCGGCCGACTCTCTCGTCGCCGTCGCCCTGACCTACCCCGGCGTGCACGCCGTCTGGCACTACCGCGTCGCGCACGCACTGTGGCAGGCCCCCGGGCTGAGACTGCCGGCACGCGTCATCTCCCTGGTCTCGCGCCTCTTCACCGGCGTCGAGATCCATCCGGGCGCCAAGATCGGTCGTCGGCTGTTCATCGACCACGGGATGGGCGTCGTCATCGGGGCCACCGCCGAGGTCGGCGACGACTGCCTGCTGTTCCACGGCGTCACCCTCGGCGGTCGCACCATGAACCCCGGCAAGCGGCACCCCACCCTGGGCGACCGCGTGATGGTCGGTTCCGGGGCCAAGGTGCTGGGACCGCTCTGGATCGGCCACGACGCCAAGATCGGGGCGAACGCCGTGGTCACCAAGGACGTCCCCGCCGGTGCCGTCGCCGTCGGCGTGCCGGCACGACTGCGCCACCCGGCGCCGGCACGCACCGGGGGCCGGAGCTTCGAGGACCCCTCCCAGCTCATCGAGTACGTCATCTGATTGCGATTCGGCAACACCCCTTGTCGGGTGTGACCCGGGGCACTAGACAGGATGGCGGTGCGGCGCAACGGCGCGCCGCACCACTTCCCTGGGCAGCCCGCTGAGAGCTCAGCTCCTCGGGAGACCCGTGGGCTACTTGTTCTACATGAGATAGAACTAGTAGATTAGCGCCATGCTCTGGACCGTCGACCCTGCGAGCGACGAGCCGCTGTATGCACAGCTCGTCACCCAGGCCCGCCTCGCCGTCACGCGCGGCGACCTGACCCCCGGCGAGCGGCTGCCCGCAGCCCGAGAGCTCGCCACGTCCCTGGACCTCAACGTGCACACGGTCCTGCGCGCCTACCAACAGCTCCGGGACGAGGGACTCGTCGATCTTCGACGTTCCCGCGGCGCCGTCGTCACCGGCACCCCGGCCGACCTCACCGCGGTCGAGGAAGCCCTCGCCCGCTTCGTCGCTGCCGCCCGCCAGGCACGACTCTCCCCCGAAGCCACGACCACCCTGCTCCAGGAGGAGCTCAAGCGATGAACGCTCACCACGACTCCCCCGCCCCCACCTGGCGACGGCGAGCCCGCCGGTCCACGCTCTGGTCCACCCTCGTCGGGCTCGGCCTGACGGGCGCCGCCGCCGCGGTGGTGTGGAGCTGGCGCGACCAGCTGCCCGACCAGGTCGCCACCCACTGGGGAGCCGGCGGCGTCCCGGACGACACGATGTCGGTCACGGGCATGATCGTCGTGGCGACGGCGACGACGGTCGGCCTGCTGATCCTGTTCGCGGCGATCGGCCTGGCCTGGGGCTCCAGCGCCTCGACCCGCCGTACCACCGCGGCCGCCGCCGTCTGGTCGGGGGCCCTGGGCGCCTCCCTCCTGCTGGTCACCGCGGGGTTCCAGCGCGGCAGCGACACACCCGACACGGCCACCCTGCCCGGCTGGGCGCTGGCCGTGGTGCTGCTGGCCCCGTTGGTCCCGGCCGGGGTGGCCGCGTTCCTCGTCCCCGGGGATCCGCACCAACCCGCCGAGGAGCCCGTGGACCCCGCGGCGCCGCGCGCCACCCTGTCCGACAGCGAGCGCGCCGTCTGGATCCGTCGCGTCACCGGCGGCCCGGGAGTGTGGATCGGCGTGGTCGCGGTCGCCGGCATCGTCCTGATGTCCCTCCTCACCCAGCTGTGGGTGATGCTGGTCCTGGCAGCGGCGATGGCGGCGCTGTTCGCGGCGATGTTCGCCTTCGTCGTGCAGGTCGACTCCGCGGGCCTCGTGGCACGGTCGGCGCTCGGCTGGCCACGCGCACGCATCCCCGCCGACGAGGTGCTGTCCGCCTCGGTGATCCAGGTCAACCCGCTCGGCGACTTCGGTGGTTGGGGATGGCGCGTGGGCTTCCAGGGCGGCCGCGTCGGCATCGTGCTGCGCTCCGGCGAGGCGTTGCTCGTCGAGCGCTCCGGGGGACGCGGGTTCGTCGTCACCGTCGACGGTGCCGCCGAGGCCGCTGCCCTGCTCAACACGATGGCCGACCGGGCCCGCTCCGACGCAGCGTCGTAGGGCGCCGGAGACACCGTCCCAGGACAGACGTCGACTACAGTGACTACCTGCGACCGCACGTCCTAGACACTGACTCGACGAGGAGCCCCATGACCGCGCTGCGCATCGGCATCCAGACCGGCTACTGGTCCCGCAAGCCACCGACCGGCATCGTCGAGGCGTTGCAGCAGGGCGAGGCCGCAGGGCTCGACTCGGTCTGGACCGCCGAGGCGTACGGTTCCGACGCCTTCACCCCGCTGGCCTGGTGGGGCTCGCACACCTCTCGCCTGCGGCTCGGCACCGGCATCGCACAGATGGCCGCCCGCACCCCCACCGCGACCGCCATGCAGGCCCTCACCCTGGACCACCTCTCGGGCGGACGTTTCGTGCTCGGGCTCGGGGCCTCGGGCCCCCAGGTCGTCGAGGGCTGGTACGGCCAGCCCTACCGCCGCCCGCTGGCCCGCACCCGCGAGTACGTCGACATCGTGCGTGAGGTGATCGCCCGCGAACGACCCGTGGCGTACGACGGCGAGTTCTTCAGCCTCCCGGTCGGCGCCGACGCCCCCGGGGCGACCGGCCTGGGCAAGGCCCTGAAGCCGACGGTGCATCCTCTGCGGCCCGAGATCCCCATCGTGCTGGCCGCGCAAGGGCCGAAGAACGTGGCGCTGGCCGCCGAGATCGCCGACGGATGGCTCGCCGGTTTCTACGCACCCACCGCCGACGCCGAGCACCGCGAGCAGCTCGCTGCCGGGTTCGCGCGCCGCGCCGACGAGCGCTCGGCCACGGACGGCTTCGAGGTCGCGGCGATGGTGCCGGTGGTGGTGCGCGACGACGTCGAGTCCGCCGCCGACCTGGTCCGCCCGCACGTCGCGCTGTACGTGGGTGGCATGGGCGCCAAGGGCGCGAACTTCCACAAGGACTCGTTGGACCGGCTGGGGTACGCCGAGGTCACCGACGAGGTCCAGCGGCTCTACCTGGACGGGCGCAAGGAGGATGCCGCACGGGCGATCCCCACCGAGCTCGTCGAGGAGATCGCCCTGGTCGGCCCGGCGCAGAAGGTCCGCACGGACCTGGCCCGCTGGGAGGGCACGGCGCTGACCACGCTGCTCGCCCAGGGCGACCCGGCGTCGGTCGCGGCTCTGCTCGGCTGAGGCAGGCGGGCGGGACGGGGCCGCGCGCCCAGGACTACCAGGTCTCAGGCCAGCCTGAGCTCAGGCCAGCCGGAGCTCAGGGCAGCCAGACCGCCCGCCGCAGGTCGACGCGGCGTCCGTCGCGCGTCAGCGGGCAGCCCTCGGCCCGCAGCTCGGCGAGCGCCTCGTCGAGGTGATGGGCCGGCAGGGACCCGGCCGCGTTGACGACCCGCCACCAGGCGACTCCCGCGCCGGCCCGCGCCATCACCTGGCCGACCTGGCGCGGTCCGCCGCGTCCGAGCACCTCGGCGACCGCCTCGGCGACCAGCCCGTAGGTGGTGGCGCGCCCGGCCGGCACGCGTTCGACGACGGCGAGCACCTCGGCGAGGTACTCCTCGGCGGGCGGGACGGTCGTGTCGGCGCTCACCCGTCCACCCCGTGCAGCGGACGGTGCCGGAATCCCTCGGGGTCCGCGGACCGGGTCGTCGTCATGAGGTCATCGTGGCATCACCGACCGGGTCGCGGATATCTCCTGGCGTGCGGTCGCCCCGGACTGCAGGATCGAGTCATGACCCTCGACTCCCCCGCGCCCGCCGGCTACCGGTTCCGCCAGCTGACCGCCGACGACGCCCGCGCCGTGATCGACGTCGACTCGTGGGCCTTCCCGATCCCGGTCGACCCGGACGAGATGGTCAAGATCCCCTCCCCCCTCACCTGGGACCGCGCGGTCGGCGTCGAGGTCGACGACGCGCCAGCGGGGTCGCCCCTGGCGGCCATGCACGCCTCGTACCCGTTCACGGAGTTCCCGGTGCCGGGCGGCACGCTGCCGACCGCCGGGCTGACCTGGGTAGGCGTCCACCCGCAGCACCGGCGGCGCGGTGTCGCGTCGGCGATGATCGACCTGCACCTGGTCCGGTGCCGCGAGCGCGGCGAGCCGCTGTCGGCGCTGTTCGCCGCCGAGTACCCGATCTACGGGCGATTCGGGTACGGCCGTGCTGCCGACGACGTCCGTGTCACGCTCGCCCGCGGTGCTGCGCTGCGCGACGTGCCGGGTGCGGCGGAGCACACCGTCCGGATCGAGCACGCCGCGCGGGAGCGTCACGGCGACCTCGTGACCGCCGTGCACCGCGCGGCCGGGCAGGACGCGGGCGGGCTCGGGGTGAACCGTCCGGGCTGGGCGAGCCCGCAGACCCCCGAGCTGCAGGCCCATCGCTGGCACGACGCGGCCCCGTTCCGGCGGGGGTTCGAGTCGCGACGGATCGTCGTCGTCGAGCGAGACGGCGAGCCCCGCGGCTACGCGCTGCTGCGCCGCAAGCTGGACTGGGAGACCACGGGACCGCGCGGCACGGTCAACGTCGGCGAGGCGGTGGCGCTCGACGCCCCCGCGGCCCGCGCCCTGTGGGGCGTGCTGGTGGACCTGGACCTGATGAGCGAGACGACGCCGTTCATCCTCGCTCCGGACGACCCGCTGCTCGGCCTGCTCGTGGACCGGCGGGGCGCCGACCTGCGGGTCGCCGACAACGTCTGGGTCCGGCTGGTCGACCTGCCCACGGCGCTGGCGGGCCGGCGGTACGCCGCCGACGTCGACGTCACGCTCGCGGTGACGGACGCCCGCCTACCCGCGAACGACGGCGTGTGGCGGCTGAGCGCGACCGCGTTCGGTGCGGCGACCTGCGAACCCTCGGACCTGGCGGCCGCCGACGCGGACCTGGCCCTCGACGTGCGCGAGCTCGGTGCCGCCTACCTCGGTGGGACGTCGCTGGCCGAGCTCGCCGCCGCGGGTCTGGTCGAGCAGCGTTCGCCGGGCGCTCTCGCCCGGGCGTCGACGGCGTTCGGCTGGCCCGTCGCCCCGGTGTGCGGCTGGGTGTTCTGAGCCCGGTCAGCTCTGGCAGGCGCCGCACCAGAACAGGTTGCGTCCCGCCAGCTCCTTGAGCAGCACCGGGGTGCCGCACACGCGGCAGGGCAGCCCGTCGCGGTGGTAGACGTAGAACGCCTCGTGCGCGGGCACGGCGTCCGGGTCGTCGTCGGTGTTCTGGCGGGTCCGACGGCGGTCCGGGCCGAGCGACGCGGTGCCGTCCCGCGCGTCCGGTGCGCCGCCGTCGTCCCGGTGCTCCGGACGGGTGGTGACGATGCGACCGGTGGCGGCGCCGTCGCGCATCAGCACGACGAGGTCGTCCCAGATCCGCTCGAGGTCCTCGGCGGGCACGTCGCGGCCGGGGAGCAGCGGGTCGACGCCGGCGCGGAACAGCACCTCGGCGCGGTAGATGTTGCCGACCCCGGCCACCACGGCCTGGTCCATGAGCTGCTGGCCGACGGTGACGCGGGAGCGGCCCACCCGGGCGACGAACGCGGCGCGGGCCGCCTGCAGCGAGCCGCGACCGCCGTCGGGCCGGATCGGGTCCGGTCCCAGGCGGTCCTCGACGGCGGCCTTCTCGGCGGGCGTGAGCACCTCGCAGGCGGTCGGGCCGGTCAGGTCGGCGACGGCGTGCTCGCCCAGCAGCCGCACCCGCACCGCGCCGCGCGGCTCCGGCACCTCCCACTCCCCCGAGCCGGTGCCCGGGCCGGGAACGGCCGCTCCCGACACCGGTGGCCTGGGAGGGGCGGCGGTCTCGCGCTCCCCGATCCGCCGACGCGGCGCACCGATGGCGTGCACGACGTCGGCACTGCCGTCACCGGCGAACGTCCAGGCGCCGTAGAGGCCCAGGTGCACCCGCAGCCACCGCTCCTCGGCGCCGCGGGCGTCGAACCGGCAGAAGAGCTGCTTGCCCCACGCCTCGGCACCGACCAACGTGGCGCCGTCGAGCAGCGCGGCACCGGCGTCGAACCGTCCCTGCGGGCTGCGCACGGCGAGCGGCTCACCGGCGAACAGTCCCGTCAGGGTCCGGGCCAGCCGGTGGACGGTGTGACCCTCCGGCACCTCAGGAGGCGGTCGGCCGGGCCGCCTCGTAGGCGGCGAGCTGGTCGATGCGGCGCTGGTGGCGGGCGTCGCCGGAGAAGGGCTCGGCCACGAACGTCTCGACCAGGGCCGTGGCCTCCTGCACCGAGTGCATCCGCCCGCCCACGGCGATCACGTTGGCGTCGTTGTGCTGGCGGCCCAGCTGCGCGGTCTCGGTCGACCACGCCAGGACGGCGCGCACGCCGGGAACCTTGTTCGCGGCGATCTGCTCGCCGTTGCCCGACCCTCCGATGACGATCCCCAGCGAACCGGGCTCGGCCACGACCGCCTCGCCCGCGGCGAAGCAGAACGCCGGGTAGTCGTCGAGGGCGTCGTAGGTGTGGGCGCCGTGGTCGACGACGTCGTGCCCGGCGGCGCGCAGGTGCTCGACGAGGTGGGACTTGAGCTCGTATCCGGCGTGATCGGCGGCGATGTGCAGACGCATGGGACCCATTGTCACCCACCGGCGGCGGGACCGGCGCGCCGTCTCGGAGACCGGCACGCGCGCGTAGGGTGGCGCCATGACGACCGACGCGACCGGGCTGCGATCCGGTATCGACACCGAAGCACTCGACGAGTCCGTGCGCCCGCAGGACGACCTGTTCCGCCACGTCAACGGCCGCTGGCTCGCCTCGCACGAGATCCCCGCCGACCGCGCCATGGACGGCGCGTTCCGCGACCTGCACGACACCGCCGAGGAGCAGGTCCGCGAGATCATCACCGACGCCGGCGCCGCCGTCGAGGCGGGCACCGCCACCGGGTCCCAGGCGCAGATCGGCGCCCTGTACGCCGCGTTCATGGACACCGCGCGCATCGAGGAGCTCGGCACCACACCCATCGCCCCGGAGCTCACCGCGGTCCGCGACGTCGCCGACCGCGCCGAGCTCACCCGCGTGCTGGGCCGCCTGCAGCGCACCGGCGCCGGCGGTGCCGTCGCGTTCGGCGTCGACAACGACGCCAAGGACCCCGAGCGATACGTCACGGTCGTCGTCCAGGGGGGCCTCGGCCTGCCCGACGAGGCCTACTACCGCGAGGACCAGTACGCCCCGGTCCGCGCCGCGTACACGCCGCACGTCGCCCGCATGCTCTCGATCGCCGGCGTCGGCACCGAGGCCTGGGGCGTCACGCCCGAGGTGGCGGCCGAGCGCGTCGTGGCGCTCGAGACGCGTCTGGCCGCACACCACTGGGACGTCGTCAAGGACCGTGACGCGACGCTGACGTACAACCCGATGACGTTCGCCGAGCTGACCGGCTCCGCGCCCGGGTTCGACTGGGAGGCGTGGGCCGAGGCGCTCGAGGCACCGAGCGGGTCGCTCGACGCGCTCGTCGTGCACGAGCCGTCGTTCCTCACGGGCTTCGCCGAGCTGTGGTCGAGCGCCGACCTGCTCGACTGGAAGCTCTGGGCCGCGTTCCACCTGGTCACCGCACGCGCCCCCTACCTGAGCGACGACGTCGTGCAGGCCAACTTCGACTTCTACGGGCGAACCCTGTCCGGCGCCCAGGAGCTGCGCGACCGGTGGAAGCGCGGCGTCACCGTGGTCCAGGGTGCGCTCGGGGAGGCCGTCGGCCGTGAGTACGTGTCCCGCCACTTCCCGCCGTCGCACAAGGACCGCATGGACACGCTCGTGGCGAACCTCATCGCCGCCTACCGCGAGTCCATCGAGCAGCTCGACTGGATGACCCCCGAGACGAAGCAGCGGGCCCTGACCAAGCTGTCGAAGTTCACCCCGAAGGTGGGCTACCCGGCGAAGTGGCGCGACTACTCCGGGCTCGAGCTGTCCGCCGAGGACCTGGTCGGCGACGTCCGGCGCGCCCACGCGTTCGAGCAGGACCACGAGCTCGCCAAGATCGGCAAGCCGCTCGACCGCGACGAGTGGTTCATGACCCCGCAGACCGTCAACGCCTACTTCAACCCCGGGATGAACGAGATCGTGTTCCCGGCGGCGATCCTGCACCCGCCGTTCTTCGACCCGGACGCCGACGACGCCGT
This sequence comes from Isoptericola chiayiensis, assembly GCF_013149805.1. Lineage (GTDB taxonomy): Bacteria > Actinomycetota > Actinomycetes > Actinomycetales > Cellulomonadaceae > Isoptericola > Isoptericola chiayiensis. Next base: position 249,219 of record NZ_JABEZT010000004.1, on the reverse strand, counting down.
CAACTACGGCGGCATCGGCGCGGTCATCGGACACGAGATCGGCCACGGGTTCGACGACCAGGGATCCAAGTACGACGGCGACGGCCGGCTCGAGGACTGGTGGACCGAGACCGACCGCACCGAGTTCGAGCGCCGCACCTCGGCGCTGATCGCCCAGTACGACGCGTTCCGGCCCGAACAGCTGCCCGACGACGCCCCCACCGTCAACGGGTCGCTCACCATCGGCGAGAACATCGGCGACCTCGGCGGACTGTCCATCGCGATCAAGGCCTACCGCCTGGCGCTGGGCGGAGACCTCGACGACGCCCCCGTCATCGACGGCCTGACCGGGCTGCAGCGCGTGTTCCTCTCCTGGGCCCAGGTGTGGCAGGCCAAGGGCCGCGACGAGGAGGTGCTGCGCCGCCTGGCCACCGACCCGCACTCGCCCAACGAGTTCCGCTGCAACGGCGTGGTGCGTAACGTCGACGAGTTCTACGCGGCGTTCGACGTCGGCGCGGACGACGCGCTCTACCTGGCACCCGACGAGCGGGTCAGCATCTGGTGACCGGATCCCGCCCGGCCCGCCGTCCGTGGCAGGCCGGGCGGGACCGGCGAGCGCGACCTGCTCAGTACGTCCCGACGCCCGCGCGGGCCAGGGAGAAGCCGTTCCCGGTCGGGTCGTGCTCGCAGTACATGCCGTCCTGCTCGCTCGTGCACGTGAAGTCGCCGTCGGTGCGCGAGTCGCCGTAGGCCAGCTGACTGGTCTTCTTCGGCGCGGTCTTCGGCTTGTCACCCTTGGCCACGCACGGCAGCGCGACCTTGCCCTCGGAGTCCAGCGTCACCACGTAGCCGGTCGTGCCGTCGCAGCCCTCGACCGGCGCCGGCTGCTGGTCCAGCTCCGCGAGCCCGCAGGAGACCTCGTTCTCGTACACCTGGCAGGTGATGTTGCGCGACGGCGAGGCGAACTCCGCCACCTGCTCCCCGGCCGCGTCCTGGGCGGCCTCGTCGCCGGTGCCGTCCTCGCCCGAGGTGTCGGTGCCGGCGTCCTGCGAGGCGCCCGCGACCGGGTCCTGCTCGCCGGAGTCGTCCGGGCCGCCCAGCAGGTCGAAGGCGAGCACCACCATCACCACGACGAGGACCACGTCCAGCAGGATGAACGCGATCCAACCGGGCGTCAGCCGGCGGCGCCGGTCGTCGTCGCCCACGGCAGGGCTCTGCGTCGTGGGCGGCGGCCCGCCCGCCTGCTGGTAGGCGTACTGCTGCGGGGTGTAGCCGTACTGCTGCGGGGACTGCGGCGGCGCGCTCGGCTGCTGGTGGCCGTGGGGCGCCGGAGCGGGCGGTGGCGCCTGCGGGGCCCACTGCTGCGTCCCGGCCGGGTACGACGGCGCCCGCACCGGGGCGGGCGCCGGGGCGGGCGACTGCACCGGCGCGCTGCGCTCGGTCGGTGCCGGCGGGATCGGGGCGTGCACGTTCCGGGCTGCTGCGGGGCGTGCGGACTCCCCACCGGGGCCCTGCGGCCCACCCGGCGGCGGCGGTGGTGGCGGCACGGTGCCGGACATCTGCGCTCCCTCCCGCGGCCGGCGTTCCGCACGCCGCCGCGTCAAACACGCACAGCGCAGGATGTCACGATCCGCGGCGACGGTCGAACCGCGCGCCCGACGCCGGCCCGCGCCGCCGGCCCGCGGCGCCGACGTCGGACGGTTCGGTCCGCGCGCCGAAGAATGGCATGATCGGCGGCGTGTCGCGACAACCTCGCGACTGCCGACTGCCACCGTCCGAGGGAGCACCCGTGCCCGGAGAGAACCTGACCCGCGTCGAAGCGATCGAGCGCGCCGACGTCGTCACCGCCGTCGAGGGCTACACGATCGACCTCGACCTGACCACCGGCCCCGAGGTGTTCTCCTCGACCACGACCATCCGGTTCTCCGCGACCGCGGGCGCCAGCACCTTCCTCGACCTCGTGGCGCCCACCGTGCACGAGATCGTGCTGAACGGCCGCACCCTCGACGTCGCCGAGGTCTTCGCGGACTCCCGCATCGCGCTGTCGGACCTCGCCGCCGACAACGAGGTGCGCGTCGTCGCCGACTGCGCCTACATGAACACCGGCGAGGGCCTGCACCGCTTCGTCGACCCGGTCGACGGCGAGGTGTACCTCTACACCCAGTTCGAGGTGCCGGACGCCCGCCGCGTGTTCGCCACGTTCGAGCAGCCCGACCTCAAGGCGCCCTTCCAGCTGTCCGTGACGGCCCCCGCGCGCTGGCAGGTCGTCGCCAACCAGCCGACGCCGGAGCCGGTCGCCGCGACACACGCGACCGACGGCGACGTCGAGGCCGCGCGCTGGGAGTTCGGTGCGACGCCGCGCATCTCCACCTACCTGGTGGCCCTGGTCGCCGGGCCGTACGCCGTCGAGCGCGGTGAGGTGACGTCGTCGGACGGGCGCGTGATCCCGCTGGGCGTGTACTGCCGCGCCTCGCTGTCGGAGCACCTGGACGCCGAGGCGATCATGGAGACCACCCGCCAGGGGTTCGACTTCTACGAGAAGACGTTCGACGTCCCGTACCCGTTCGACAAGTACGACCAGCTGTTCGTGCCCGAGTACAACATGGGCGCGATGGAGAACCCGGGCTGCGTGACGTTCACGGAGGCCTACGTCTTCCGCTCCCAGGTCACCGACGCCATCCGCGAGCGCCGGGTGGTCACGGTGCTGCACGAGCTGGCGCACATGTGGTTCGGCGACCTGGTGACCATGAAGTGGTGGAACGACCTGTGGCTCAACGAGTCGTTCGCCGAGTACGTCTCCACGCTCGCCACCGCCGAGGCGACCGAGTGGGACGCGGCGTGGACCACGTTCAACGCGATGGAGAAGACCTGGGCCTACCGCCAGGACCAGCTGCCCTCGACCCACCCGATCGTCGCGGCCATCAACGACCTGGAGGACGTGCAGGTCAACTTCGACGGCATCACGTACGCCAAGGGCGCGTCGGTGCTCAAGCAGCTCGTCGCCTGGGTGGGGCGCGACGAGTTCGTCGCCGGCGTCTCGGCGTACTTCCGCAAGCACGCCTGGGGCAACACCGAGCTGTCCGACCTGCTCGTCGAGCTCGAGGCCACCAGCGGCCGCGACCTGTCCGCATGGTCGAAGCTCTGGCTCGAGACCGCCGGCGTCAACACCCTCCGCCCGACGATCGAGCTGGACTCGCACGGCCGGATCACCTCGTTCGTCGTCGAGCAGACGGCGGTGGCCGACTACCCGACGATCCGACCGCACCGTCTGGGCATCGGCTTCTACGACTTCGACTCCGCCGGTGACGTCGTGCGCACGCGGTCGGTGCACGTGGACGTCGACGGCGAGCGGACCGAGGTCCCCGAGCTCATCGAGCTCGACAAGCCCGCGCTCGTGCTGGTCAACGACGACGACCTCGCCTACGCCAAGGTGCGTCTCGACGAGGACTCGCTGGCCTTCGCGGTCGAGAACCTGTCGCGGATCTCCGACCCGCTGGCGCGCTCCCTCGTGTGGGGTTCGGTGTGGGACGCGGTGCGCGACGGCGAGACCCCGGCGTCGTCGTACGTCGACCTCGTGCTCGGCAACATCGCCGCCGAGACCGAGTCCACCACGGTCCGCACCACGCTCGCCCAGCTCGGGCTGGCCACGCGAACCTATGTGGCGCCGTCGCGCCGGGCCGAGACGCTGGAGCGGGTCGGTGACGCGCTGTGGTCGCTGGCCCAGCAGGCCCAGGCCGGCTCCGACCTGCAGCTGCAGCTCGTCAAGTACTTCGCGACGCTCGCCTCGACGTCGTCCCACGCCGCGCCGTTGCGCGGGCTGCTCGACGGCTCCGTGGTGCTCGACGGCCTGTCGGTGGACACGGACCTGCGCTGGGAGCTGCTTCAGGGTCTGGTACTGCTCGGTGCCGCCGACGAGGCCGAGATCGACGCCGCGCTGGCCGCCGACGACACCGCCACCGGCCGCCAGGCGGCCGCCAAGGCCCGGGCCGCGATCCCGACCCGCGAGGGCAAGGAGCGGGCCTTCGCCTCCGTCGTCGACGACGCGGACGCCCCGAACGCCATCATCCGCGCCACCGCGGCAGGGTTCGTCCAGGTGACCGACCCAGCCGTGCTGGCGCCGTTCGCCCAGCGGTACGTCGACGCGCTGCTGCCGATCTGGGAGTCGCGCAGCTACCACATCGCCGAGGAGCTCGTCGAAGGGCTCTACCCGGCGCCGCTGGCCTCCGTCGAGCTGCGGGACACCGTGCGCGGCTGGCTCGAGGCGCACCCCGACGTCGCCCCGGCGCTGCGCCGGATGGTGGTCGAGGGGCTGGCCGGCACGGAGCGGGCGCTGGCGGCGCAGGCCGTCGACGCCTGATCTGCCTCCCGCTCCCCCTCCTCGCGAGGCAGGCAACCTCCCCGCGAGGTAGGCCAACTCCCGCCGACGTAGGCAAGGGACCCGCGACGTAGGCAAGAACTCCGCGAGGTAGCACACCGAATGTGTGCTACCTCGCGGATCGTTGCCTACCTCGGCGGGGGGTCGCCTACCTCGGCGGGAGGTCGCCTACCTCAGCGAAGAGTTGCCTACCTCGCGGGAAGGTTGCCTACCTCGACGGTTGCGCTCAGCGGCCGGAGGCGACGGCGGCGAACAGCGAGCGCAGGCGGGCGTTGTCGAACAGGTCCTCCACCAGCACCACGTTGCCCGCCGAGTCGCCCAGCGGCACCTTCCAGTTCGGGTACTCGGTGTCGGTACCGGGCTGGTTCTGCGACCGCCGCTCCCCCACCGCGTCGACGAGCTGTACCCCGACCAGGGCCGCCCGCGAGCGACGCAGGTACCGGTGCAGGGCCTCGACGACCTCCCGCTCGGAGGGGTTGTCGGCGAGGAGACCCTGCTCGGCGAGCGCCCGCACGGCGACGTCACGCTCGGCGCGCGCCTGCGAGCGCAGCACCTGCGCGTCCTCGGTGAGCAGCCCGAGCCGGTCGCGCAGGTCGACGTGCTCGCCCGCCAGGTACCCCGCCGTCGGCGGCATGTCGTGGGTGCCGACGGTGGCGAGCGTCAGGTGGCGGTACTCCTGCGGCGCGGTGAGGCGGCCGTCGGTCTTCTCGAACCAGAGCACGGAGGTGCCGAGCACGCCGCGGTCGGCGAGGTAGTCGCGCACCCAGGGTTCGAAGACGCCGAGGTCCTCGCCGATGACGTGCGCCCCGGCCCGCTGCGCCTCGAGGCACAGGATGCCGATCAACGCGTCGTGGTCGTAGCGGACGTACGCGCCGTCGGTCGGGGCCATGCCGTCCGGCACCCACCAGAGCCGGAACAGACCGAGGATGTGGTCGACGCGCAACGCCCCGGCGTGACGCAGCGCGGTGCGCAGCATGTCCCGGTACGGGACGTAGCCGGCGCGGGCGAGCGCCTCGGGGTTCCACGGCGGCTGGGACCAGTTCTGACCCTGCTGGTTGTACATGTCCGGCGGTGCGCCGACGCCGACGCCGGTGGCGAGGACGTCGGCGTGCGCCCACGCGTCCGCACCCTCGGGGTGCACCCCGACGGCGAGGTCGTGCATGATGCCGACGCGCATCCCGGACTCGACGGCGGTGCGTTGCGCGGAGCGCTTCTGCTCGTCGAACACCCACTGCAGCCAGCAGTAGAAGTCGACGCGGTCGGCGAGCCGCTCGCGTGCTGCCGTGACGCCGGGTCCGGCGGGGTCGGCGAGCTCAGCCGGCCACGGGCGTCCGGCGAGCTCCTCGGTGACGGCGCACCAGGTGGCGAAGTCCTGCAGCCCGCCCCCCTGGACCGCCAGGAACTCCTCGTAGGCGGCCTGCCGGGCGGCGCGTCGCGGAGCGGTGTGCACCACCTCGAGCGCGGCCTTCTTGGCCGACCAGACGGCGTCGCGGTCGATCGGGCCGTCGGAGGCGTCCAGGTCGCGGACGGGGTCGGCCGCCCACTCGACGAGAGACCGGTCGGCGGCCGAGAGGTAGGCGGTCTCGAGGATGTCCTCGACGCGGACGTACAGGGGGTTGCCGAACCGGCGCGAGGTCGGCAGGTAGGGCGACGGCGTCATCGGGGTGATCGGTTCGGCGGCGGCCAACGGGTTGACCGCGACGAAGTCCGCGCCGGCCCGGTGCGACGTCAGCCACGCGAGGTCGGCCAGGTCGGCGAGGTCGCCGAGCCCCCACGAGGTGTGCGACCGCACCGAGTACAGCTGGACCAGCACGCCCCAGGCCTGGTGACGTTCCAGGTCGTCCCCGAGATCGAGGCGCGCCGGGGTGACCACGAGGGTGGAGGTGGACTCGTGCCCCTCGGACAGCGCGTGCAGGGTGTGCCACCCCAGCGGGACGTCGGCGGGGACCGCGAACGTGGCCCGCCCCACGCGGCGCCCGTCGACGTCGCGGGGCTCGACGTACTCGTCGACCTGCTGCAGGTCGCGTCGCGGCCGCACGGCGTGCGCGCGCGAGGCGGGCTCGGCGCCGTCGAGCTCCAGCCAGACATGCACCGAGGCGCCGTCGGTGACGTGCACGCCGATCCGGTGCTCGTGGCCGTGACGGGTCACGACCGTGGGCGGCAGCACGTCGCGCCAGGCGGCGTCCCGTGCACGACGCAGCGCGTGGGAGACCTGCTGGGGCCCGCCGACGTCGACGCCGAGCGCGGACAGCACCGCGCGCAGCGTCGCGTCGGACACCGCCACGGTGTCCCCTCCGAACCGCTGGTACTCGGTGAGCACGCCGTGCGCGGCGGCGAGCTGTTGCAGCTCGGAACGCGCATCGCCGTCGGGCACGGCCTGGGTGTTCTCCGTCTCGCTCACAGGCACGATCCTGCCATCTTCGCCGCAGGCAGGCAGTATCCCCACGCACCGACGGTCCAGGTCGGCCGGTTTCGGCCGTCGGCGACGCCCGTTACGGTGGACGGCGTGCGTGATGCAAACGTGACCTATCTCCTGCCGTTCGACACCGACCCGAGCCCCAGTCCCTCCGAGGGTGTCCTCGAGAACACCGTGGAAGGCGTCTCCGAGGCCGGGCAGTCCTTCTGGGACTGGTTCCTCGGGTGGCCCCTGCACGTCATCGTCATCCTCGTGGTGGGCATCGTCCTGCTGGTGCTGCTGCGCCGGGTCATCTCCCACGTGACCGAGCGGATCGCCGTGGGCGGTCAGGCGTCTGCCGAGAAGTCGTGGAAGGACTGGTTCCGCCGGGCGCCCCTCATGGAGGACGCGATCGCGGTGGCGAACCCGCTGACCTCCGAACGCCGCGCCCAGCGCGCCCGCACGGTCGGCTCGGTGCTGAACTCGACCGCCAACATCGTCATCGGCGTGATGATCCTGCTGAGCATCCTGGCCCAGGTCGGCCTCGACGTCGGCCCGCTGCTGGCCTCCGCCGGTCTCGTAGGTGTCGCCATCGGTTTCGGTGCGCAGTCGCTGGTCACCGACTTCATCTCCGGCATCTTCATCCTCATCGAGGACCAGTACGGCGTGGGCGACGTGGTCGACCTCGGCGGCGGCGCGGAGGGCGTCATCGAGCAGGTCCAGCTGCGCACCACGCAGGTGCGCGCCCTGGACGGCACCCTGTGGTGGGTGCGCAACGGCGAGATCCTGCGGGCCGGCAACCGCACGCAGCGCTGGTCGCGGGCGATGGCCCAGGTGCGGGTGCCGGTGGACGCCGACGTCGAGGTGGTGCGGGCGGCGCTCGACCGGGCCTGCGAGACGGTGGCGGCGGACGCCGAGCTCGGCGGCGAGTTCCTCGAGCCGCCGGCCGTGCGCTCCGGTGTGGACGCCGTGGACGACTTCTCGATGACGTTCTCGATGATGGCCCAGGTCAAGCCGGGCATCCAGTGGGACGTCTCGCGTGCGCTGCTGCGCGCCGCCCAGTCGGAGCTGCGCTCGGTGGGGGTCCGGCGGGCCGTGCCGGTGGCCGCGCCGTCGGACGAGGGCTGACCCCGCAGCGGACGTCGACGCCCGCCGGACCTACGGGTCCGGCGGGCGTTCTCGTGTCGGGGACGGGTCAGGCCGAGGCGAGCCGCCCGTCGAGCTCGGCGGCGAGGTTGTCCGCCTCGGGGCCGACGATGACCTGGATGATGCGGCCGGAGCGCACGACGCCGAACGCACCGGAGTGCTTCAGCGCCGGCTCGTCGACGAGCTGCGGGTCGGTGACCTGGACGCGCAGCCGGGTGATGCACGGCTCGAGCTCGAGGACGTTGGTGGTGCCGCCGAGGGCCGCGAGGATGTCTTCCGCCTTGCTCATTCGCTGTCTCCCCAGGGTGAGTGTGTCGGAGTGCGTCGTTGCAGTTCCGTGACCACCCTAACCCGTCCCCGGCCGGGCCGGGAGGCGGAAGTGGTGCGGGAGCGGGGGCGTGACGGGCGCCACGGACGCCTGGCCAGGGCGTCTGGGAGGATGTGCCGGTGACGACCCCCAGCTTCTACGACGACGCCGGTGGCCATGCGACGTTCGTGCGCCTCGTGGACGTGTTCTACGAGGGCGTGGCCACCGACGAGGTCCTGCGTCCCATGTATCCCGAGGAGGATCTCGGGCCGGCGAAGGAGCGCCTCACGCTGTTCCTGGAGCAGTACTGGGGTGGTCCCACGACGTACAGCCAGCAGCGCGGGCATCCCCGGCTGCGGATGCGGCACGCGCCGTTCAAGGTCAACCCCGACGCCCGGGACCGCTGGCTGGCGCACATGCGCACCGCCGTGGACTCCCTGGACCTGGCACCGGCCCACGAGTCCCAGCTGTGGGACTACCTGGAGCGGGCGGCCTTCAGCATGATCAATACTTTCGAGGAATGATGCGGAGGTGTGCGCAGGTGAGGGCCGAGGAACGAGGCACTCGCCGCAGCACACCGCAGCAGCATTCCGAGCGTTGAGCACGAGGAATGATGCGGAGCACGGCGAGGGTGGGGCCGAGGAACGAGGACCCGTCCCGAACCGGGCGCAGCAGCATTCCGACCGACGAGCACCCTGCCTCTCTCCCAGGAAGCGAGTATCCCGCGTGACCGACCTTCCCGACGGCCCTCTGGAACGACTGCTGGCTGCACTGGACCTGCACGAGATCGAGGGGTGGGGTCCGCGCGGCGAGGACGACGTCTGGCGCGGGGACTCGGTCCCGGGGCCGGCGCGGCGCGTGTACGGGGGTCAGGTGCTGGCCCAGGCGCTGCTGGCGTGCGGGCGCACGGTGGAGGACGACCGGTTGCCGCACTCGTTGCACGCGTACTTCCTGCGGGAGGGGGCGCTGGACTCCCCGATCGACTTCGCCGTCGAGCGGCTGCGCGACGGTCGGTCCTTCAGCGCCCGTCGTACGCACGCGATCCAGGCGGGGCGGCCGATCCTGTCGTTGACGGCGTCGTTCCAGGTCGACCAGCCGGGGTACGAGGCGCACGTGCCGATGCCCGACGGCGTGCCGGCCCCGGAGGACGTGACGTCGGTGTTCGAGTCGCTCGCGGGCGTGGATCATCCGGCGGCGCGGTACTGGACGGACGGGTCGGCGTTCGAGCTGGCGCACGTCGGCGGGTCGGTGTACCTGGGGGCGGGTGACGACCCACGCCCGGAGCAGATGGTGTGGATGCGCACCCGGCACGGGGTCGACTCGGACGACCGGCTGCTGCACCGGGCGCTGCTGGCGTTCGGCTGCGACCAGGTGATGCTGGAGCCGGTGCTGCGCGGCGCGGGCAGGTCGTGGCTCGACGTCGGCAGCTCGGTGCCGATGGCGTCGCTGGACCACGCGATGTGGTTCCACCGGGACGCCCGGGCGGACGAGTGGCTGCTGTACGTGCAGGAGTCGCCGGGGGCGCAGGGCGGTCGCGGTCTGGGCCTGGCGCGCGTGTACGACCGCGCCGGCGCGCTGGTCGCGACGATCGCCCAGGAGGGCATGGTGCGGCTGCCCGCCTGATCCGGGTCTCGGGAGGCGCTCGGGGGCGACGGATCGCAGACTGGCCGGGTGAAAGCTGCGGTCACGGGAGTCACGGGATATGTCGGCGGGCGTTTGGTGCCCGAGCTGCTGGCGGCGGGTCACGAGGTGCGGGCGCTGTCGCGCGACCCGGCGCGGCTGGCGGGGCGGCCGTGGGTGGACGACGTCGAGTCGGTGGCGGCGGACGTCGGCGACCTGGACGCCGTCCGCGAGGCCCTGACCGGCGCGGACGTCGCCTACTACCTCGTGCACTCGCTGGGCACGGGGCGCACCTTCGAGGCCCGTGACCGCCGCAACGCCCTGACGTTCGCGCGCGCCGCCCGGGAGGCGGGCGTCGGGCGCATCGTCTACCTGGGCGGCCTGTACCCGGACGTGGCCGAGGGCGACCTGTCGCCCCACCTGGCCTCCCGCAAGGAGGTCGAGGAGGTGCTGCTGGCGTCGGGGGTGCCGACGACGGTGCTGCGCGCCGCGGTGATCCTGGGTTCGGGTTCGGCGTCGTTCGAGATGATGCGCTACCTGACCGAGCGGCTGCCGGCGATGACGACGCCGCGGTGGGTGGACAACCGGATCCAGCCGATCGCGATCCGGGACGTGCTGCACTACCTGGTCGGCTCGGCGACGATGCCGGCCGACGTCTCGCGGGGTTTCGACATCGGCGGGCCGGACGTGGTCACGTACCGGCAGATGATGCAGACGTACGCCCGGGTGGCGGGTCTGCCGCGGCGCGTCGTGGTCTCCGTGCCCGTGCTGACGCCGCGGCTGTCGAGCCACTGGGTCGGTCTGGTCACGCCGGTGCCCTCCGGGATCGCCCGGCCGCTGGTGGAGTCGCTGGTGCACGAGGTGGTCTGCAAGGACGAGGACGTCAAGGATCTGGTCCCGGACCCCGAGGAGGGCCTCACGGGCGTCGGGGGCGCGATCGAGCTGGCCCTGACGCGCATCCACGACGGCGAGGTCACGACCCGCTGGACGTCGGCGTCCTCGGTGCCCGGTGCGCCGTCGGACCCCCTGCCGACGGACCCGGACTGGGCGGGCGGCTCGCTCTACGTCGACGAGCGCCGCACCGTGGTGGAGGCGCCGCGCGACGTGCTGTGGCAGGTGATCGAGGAGATCGGCGGGCAGGGCGGCTGGTACTCGTGGTCGCTGGCGTGGCACGCGCGCGGCCTGCTGGACCGGCTCGTGGGCGGACCAGGACTGCGCCGGGGCCGGCGCGACGAGCACAGTCTGCGCGTCGACGACGCCCTGGACTTCTGGCGGGTGGAGGCGCTCGAGCCGGGCAAGCGGCTGCTGCTGCGTGCCGAGATGCGGCTGCCGGGCCTGGCCTGGCTGGAGCTGCGCGTCGACGAGTCCGCCGAGGAGCTGTCCGACGCCGACGACGACGCCCCCGAGCCGCAGGACGCGGCGGGCCCGGGCCGCACCTACTTCGCCCAGCGGGCCCTGTTCGCGCCGCACGGGCTGCTCGGTCAGCTCTACTGGTGGTCCGTGGCCCCGTTCCACGGGGTGGTGTTCGGCGGGATGCAGCGCAACGTCGCCCAGGAGGCGCAGCGCCGCGCGCACGACGGCGGCGCCTGAGCGGCGTCAGCGACGGCGGCGGAACTCGATCGGGTCGCCGGCGAACTCCGCGAACACGGCCCGCTCCTCGGGGCTGATCCGCCGCGGGCTACCGGTGGCGGCGTCGATCACCACGATCGTCGTGACCGCGCGGGTGTAGGGCGAGGTGCCGGACGCCGGACCCGTGCGCGCGAACCCGCCCGGTCCGCCGTCGTGCACCTCGTAGCACACCTCCAGGGAGGCGCCGCCGATCGACCCGATCCACATCTCCACCCGCACGGGGTCGCGCGTGAACTCCAGGGGACGCAGGTACTCGATCTGCTGGCCCGCGACCAGCGTGTGCGACGTCGCGTGCGGACCGGTGTCCAGGATGGCGGTCGGCCACGGGTCCTCGGCCTCGGGGTGCCGCCAGAACGCGGTGATGCGGGCGTCCTCCAGGAGCCGGAACATCGCGACGTTGTTGACGTGCTGATAGGCGTCGAGATCCGACCAGCGCAGCGAGACGGGCACGTGCAGACGAGTCATGCCCGCATCGTCGCACGACGGCGCCACGACGCCGACGACGGCGTCAGGCCGCGGCCGTGCGGGCCGCCTGCCGGCACGTCTCCAGGGCGGCGAGCTCCTCGGCGACCGGTTCGCGCAGCTCCGTGCGGGCCACGGCGAGCACCGACTCGCGCAACCGACGGCGCACCCGCCGGGACCGGCGTCGGGCACCCCAGGCACCCCACCACCGGGCGAGCAGCGCCAGCAGCAGCCCGGCCGCGACGCCGCCGAGCGCCAGGAGCGTCGGCCAGGGCACGTCGAACGTGCCACCGCCCCAGCCGGTGAGGTCCAGCGTGAGCACCGGCATCAGCAGCGGCGGCAGCTGGAAGTACGACAGCAGGGCCGAGGCGCCCAGCCAGGCGAGCCCCACCACGGCCGCGGCCAGCAGCAGCCACTGCAGCACGCCGACCAGGCGCCACCACCGCGGCCGACGCTCGGCCTCCAGTCCGGTCGACACCACCGCCTGGTCGAGGGCGTCGGGGAGCCGGTCCACGGCGCCGCTCGCCCGCTCCCGCGCGGCCAGGACCCAGGCGTCCGGTGCCCCGGCGGTCACCCGGTCCACGTACGAGCGCACGGCCGTGCCCGTCGCCGCCTGCACGCCCGGACGCGTCTGCGGCAGGGAGGTGCGCGCCAGGTCCGGACGGTCGGCCGGGACGCGCAGCTGGTCGCTGCGCAGCCCCAGGCGCTGCAGCGGGTCCTTGCGCAGGCGCGACAGCCAGCGCGTCACCGGCCAGCCGGTAGCCAGCCGGGCGTCGCGGCGCACCGACGTGCGGACCGCTTCCACCACGGTGGTGACCCCCGCGGCCTCCTCGAGCGCGTCGACCAGCGGGCCCTCCGCACGGTCGGCCGCCTTCGCCGGGGGCGCCTGTCCGCAGGCGTCCACGACGCGGGCGGCCACCGCACGGGTGTCGGCGGTCAGGCGCGCGGTCGCCGCCTCACGACGTCGGGCCGCCTCGGCCAGCAGGCTCCGCAGCGCGTCGACACCCTCTCCGGTCCGCGCCGAGACGGGCAGCACGCGGGCGCCGGACAGCCCGTCGGCGGCGACCAGGCGCCGCAGGTCGGCCAGGACGGCCTCCCGCTCGTCCCTGCCGAGCCGGTCCACCTGGTTCAGCGCCACCACGACGACGTCGGAACGGCCGGCCAGCGGCCGCAGGTAGCGTTCGTGCAGCGCCGCGTCCGCATACTTCTGCGGGTCCACGACCCACACCAGCAGGTCGGCGCGCTCGACCAGTCGCTCGGCGCGCACCCGGTGCTCCACGACGACCGAGTCGTGGTCCGGCAGGTCTAGCAGCACCAGACCGGAGCTGATCCCCGCCGGCGGGCGCACACGCCGCAGCAGCCCGCCACCGGTCCCCGCGGCAGGTTCCGGGGCCGGGTCCATCGCGTGCCGCCGGGGCACGTCCAGCCAGTCGAGCAGGTCGTCCGCACCCTCGCCCCACACCGCGGCCAGGGCGTGCGACGTCGTCGGCCGGTGGATGCCGGGTGCCGCCAGCTCGGCGTCCGCGACGGCGTTGAGCACGCTCGACTTGCCCGACCCGGTCGCCCCGGCCAGGGCGGCCACGGTGTGCTCCGGGCCGAGGCCCCCGCGCTCGCGGGCACGGTCGACGACGCCGCGCGCCGCGTCCGCGAGCTCGCGGTCGAGCCGACCCCGCCCCGCCGCCGCGGCGCGCTCCAACGCGTCGGTCCGCGTGGCCAGATCCGGCTTCATCCCTGCTCCTTGCGTCGCCAACGGCGCCAGAACGGCCGGTGCACCGGTGCGGGCTCGCCGTCGTCCCCCGGCGACGCGGCGCCGGTGCCGGTGCCCGCCGTCGTACCCGGTGCGACGGGCACGCCGTCGGGGCTCGTCGGAGGGCGGAACGTGCCGGCACCACGCAGCAGCCCGCCGCTCCACGGCCGCGTGAGCCCGTCCGCGGGCTGCGGACGAGCGGCATGCTCGGCGCGCGCCGCGTCCGAGACGGCGCGGGCCGCCTCGCGCAGCCGGTCGCCACGCACGTCGTCGGTGCCGAGCGCGTCGAGCTGGGAGGTGTACCGGGCGGCCTGGCCGCGCAGCACCGCGTCGACGCGGGCGCTCAGCCGGTCCTTGGCCTGCGCGGCCAGCCGGCGCACGGCGTCGTCCCCGAACACGGCCTCCAGGAGCTTCTGCGCGGCGACCGCGGTACCGCCCGCGATCCCGACCTCGAGGCCCGACAGACCCGCCGTCGAGGCGAACACGACGACCATCAGGCTGACGCCGAGCGCGTTGACGCCGAAGGACAGGGCGCGGGCGGTCCCGCGACGCGACTCGCCCTGCTCGCGCACGAGGGCGAGCACGTCGCCCTGCCACGCGCGGATGGACTCGGCGACCTCCGGGCGCAGGCCCGAGGCCGTGCGGGACAGCTCCAGCCCGTCGAGCAGCCCCGCACCGGCGGCGTCGCCCCGCCAGTCCGCGTAGGTCTGCTCGGCCGCCTGCTCGGCGGCGTCGAGCACCACCGACTCCAGGCCGTGCGCGATCGCCTGCTCCACCTGCGGCGCCTCCTTGGGACGCCCGCGGAAGAACCGGCCGACGGCGTCCCGGACCTTGCCGACACCGGCCTCGACCGCCCGGAAGAACTCCCCCGTGCCGACGAAGTCCTGCCAGCGGGCCAGCACCTCGCCGCGCAGCAGCGCGCCGTCGGACGTGGCCACCTCCACCTGGCGCAGCGCCTCGGCGTGATGACGCTCGACGGCCTCCCGCAGACGGGCGTCGGCGGCGTGCTGGTCGTCTGCGGCCGCAGCGAGGTCGTTGCTGCGCCGCACCAGGTCCTCGACGACGCCGTCGCGGGTGGCCGCGATGACGCGCGCGCGCGAGTCCGGGTCGCCGCCGAGCCCGGACAGCCACGTGGCGAGCTCGCCGACGGCCGACTCCGGCAGCAGCCCGTCGACCATCGTGTCCGCACCCGTGGCCTCGGGCACGACGAACAGCGCCGCGTCCGCCAGGCCGTGCTCGCGCATGAGCCTGCGCAGGTCGGTCGCGACCTCCTCGGTCCCCGGGTCGACGCGGTCCAGCACCAGCGCCACCTGCGCCCGCCGGCCGGCCGCCGTGGCGAGCAGCTCCCACGGCACCGCGTCCGCGTAGCGGGCCGCCGTCGTGACGAACAGCCACAGGTCGGCGGCACCCAGGAGCTGGGTGGCGAGCTCGCGGTTCGCCTCCTCCACGGAGTCGACGTCCGGGGCGTCCAGCAGCGCGAGCCCCTGGGGCAGGCTGCTGGAGGCCACCAGCCGCAGGACACGGGCCCCTGCGGCGGCACCCGACTCCGCGGACGCGGGTGTGCCCGCCGACCCGTGCTCGGTGGTGCGCGCGAGCCCGGGCAGCACACGGTCGGAGGAGAACCAGCGCCCGTCCATCGGGTGGTGGATCAGCACGGGTGACCGGGTGGTCGGCCGCAGCACCCCTGGGGTGGTGGCCTGCTCGCCGAGCAGCGAGTTGACCAGCGTGGACTTGCCGGCCCCCGTGGACCCGCCGACGACGACGAGCAGCGGCGCCCGCTCGGCGCGCAGCCGGGGCAGCAGGTAGTCGTCGAGCTGGTCGGTCGCACGCGCCAGGTCGGTGCGGGCGTGGTGGACCCCGGGCGCCTCGAGCGGGAGCCGCAGGGCACCCAGCCGGGCGCGCAGCGTGTCGAGGGCGTCGAGCAGCGCCGCCGTGCCGGAGTCCGGGGTCAGGGCGGAGCTGGCCGTGACCGCCTCGGCGGGGGCGGCGCCGTCGCGGTCGTCGGCAGGGCCACCCGCGTGGTCGCTCGACGACGCGGGCGGGTCCTCGGGAGCGCCGGTCTCGGTCATGTGCCCAGTCTGCACACATCGGACGTCGGGTCCGGTCACCTCGGCCGTCGTCGTGTCGCCCGGTCACCGCTGTGGGCATGAGATCTGCCGGCGATCATCGCTCGCGACCTGCAGGTTTCATGCCCACAGCGGGCGCCGGGAGGGGGTCGGGGTCAGGAGCGCAGGCGGCGGCGCAGCCAGGCGATGCAGACCTCGGCGTTCGCGCGCTGGTTGCCGCGCAGGTGCGGTACCCCGGGCGGCGCCGGTTCCAGGGACTGGGAGACGAAGTAGCCGGTGAGCGCGGCCAGCCACGCGTCGACGGCGTCGTCGTCGGTGCCGGGCGGCAGCGGGTGGCGGGCCAGGACGTCCTCGGGCGGCGGGCCTCCCCCAGCGTGGACGGAGGGGAGCAGCCCGCACAGGTCGTGGAACGCGCAGCCGCGGCCGGCCTGCGCCCAGTCGACTGCCAGGGCCCGCACGCTGCCCCCGTCGCCGACGAGCACGGCGTTGTCGCCGCGCAGGTCGCCGTGCACCACGGCGTTCCCGCGGACGGCTTCGGGAGCCTGCTCCTCGAGGTCGGCCACCCGCTCCACGTTCTGCACGAACCACGGGTCGTAGGTCGCGAGGCCGGCAGGTCGGTCTGCGGCGAGGCCGGAGGTCTCGGTGAAGGGCAGCTGGTCGGCGAGCTCCGGCAGCTCTCCGGAGGCGATCTGGTACGACCCGATCTCGCGAGCCAGCCGGGCCAGCGCGTCGAGGTCGTCCCCGGCCAGGGGCGTCGTCGGCGCACGGCCGTCGATCGCCTCGAAGGCGACCGCGACCCAGCCGCCGTCGGCGTCGATCTCCTGGAGCCAGTGGGCACGCGGCGCGGGCACCCCCGTCGGCAGCGCGCTCATCCGCGCCGCCTCCTGCCGGTTCGCTCGCGCCGAGTACCCGTGGGACACCGGCACGGCCTTGACGAACACGGTGCCGTCGTCCGTGCGCAGCGTGGACGCCAGGCCGGGCGAGTGTCCGCCGTCGTGGCTGGTCCATCCGGTCACGCGCGCACCGAGTCGCTGCTCGACGGCGGCGCGCACCTCCGGGGGGATCTGGTCCCAGGTGGGACGACGTCGCGTGGTCACCGATGCCATGCGCCGACCCTGTCGCGCGACGCTCGGCGACTCAACTCGTTTTCACCGGGACGTGCTGTGGGCGTGATTCCTGCAGACGAGAGACCGGCAATCCGGACATGTCGGGCCAGAAATCACGCCCACAGCGCGGGGTGCGCAGGGTGCGCAGGGTGCGCGGGGTCAGCCGCGGGTCAGGCGGCGGTAGGTCACGCGGTGCGGGCGCGCGGCCTCGGCGCCGAGGCGCTCGACCTTGTTCTCCTCGTACGAGGCGAAGTTGCCCTCGAACCAGTACCAGTTCGCCGGGTCCTCCTCGGTGCCCTCGTAGGCCAGGATGTGCGTGGCCACGCGGTCGAGGAACCAGCGGTCGTGGGAGACCACGACGGCACAGCCCGGGAACTCCAGCAGCGCGTTCTCCAGCGAGCCCAGGGTCTCGACGTCGAGGTCGTTGGTGGGCTCGTCGAGCAGGAGCAGGTTGCCGCCCTGCTTAAGCGTCAGCGCCAGGTTGAGGCGGTTGCGCTCACCACCGGAGAGCACACCGGCCTTCTTCTGCTGGTCGGCACCCTTGAAGCCGAACGAGGCGACGTAGGCGCGCGAGGGGATCTCGACGTTGCCGACCTGAATGAAGTCCAGACCGTCCGAGACGACCTCCCACAGCGACTTGTCCGGGTCGATCCCCCCACGGGACTGGTCCACGTAGGAGATCTTCACCGAGTCGCCGACCTTGAGGTCACCGCCGTCGAGCGGCTCCATGCCGACGATCGTCTTGAACAGCGTGGTCTTGCCGACGCCGTTCGGGCCGATGACGCCCACGATGCCGTTGCGCGGCAGCGTGAAGCTGAGCCCGTCGATGAGCTGGCGGTCGCCGAAGCCCTTCTGCAGCTTGTCGGCCTCCAGCACCAGGCTGCCCAGACGGGGGCCAGCCGGGATCTGGATCTCCTCGAAGTCGAGCTTCTTGGTGCGCTCGGCCTCGGCCGCCATCTCCTCGTAGCGGGCCAGACGCGCCTTGGACTTGGTCTGGCGTCCCTTGGCGTTCTGGCGCACCCACTCGAGCTCGTCCTTGAGGCGCTTGGACAGCTTGGCGTCCTTCTTGCCCTGCACCTCGAGGCGGGCCTGCTTCTTCTCCAGGTACGTCGAATAGTTGCCCTCGTAGGGGTAGAGGCGACCGCGGTCCACCTCGCAGATCCACTCGGCGACGTGGTCGAGGAAGTACCGGTCGTGGGTCACGGCCAGGACGGCGCCCGGGTAGGTCGCCAGGTGCTGCTCGAGCCACAGCACCGACTCGGCGTCCAGGTGGTTGGTGGGCTCGTCGAGCAGCAGCAGGTCCGGCTTCTCCAGCAGCAGCTTGCACAGCGCCACGCGGCGGCGCTCACCACCGGAGAGCACGTTGACGTCGGCGTCCGGCGGCGGGCACCGCAGGGCGTCCATCGCCTGCTCGAGCTGGTTGTCGAGGTCCCAGGCGTCGGCGGCGTCGATGGCCTCCTGCAGCTCGCCCATCTCGGCCATCAGCGCGTCGAAGTCGGCGTCGGGCTCGGCCATCAGCGCCGAGATCTCGTTGAACCGGTCGACCTTCGCCTTGATCGGGCCCACCGCCTCCTCGACGTTGCCGAGGACCGTCTTCTCGTCGTTCAGCGGAGGCTCCTGCTGCAGGATGCCCACCGTGTAGCCCGGCGACAGGCGGGCCTCGCCGTTGGACGGCTCGTCCAGACCGGCCATGATCTTCAGGATCGTCGACTTCCCGGCCCCGTTCGGACCGACGACGCCGATCTTCGCGCCGGGAAGGAAGTTCAGCGACACGTCGTCGAGGATGACCTTGTCGCCGTGCGCCTTGCGCGCCTTGTACATGGAGTAGATGAACTCAGCCACGGGCTCGTTTCCACCGTTCGATCGCGCTTCGTCAGGGATTGCGGCAGGCAGGCCGGCGGACCGGCGTGCGACCGGTCCCCCAGCCTACGCGACGCCGTCCGGTCAGGCGCCGACGGGCTCGACGTCCGCCGGCCGCGCCGCGCCCGTCAGGGACTCCTCGACGTCGTCCTCGTCCGCCGAGCCGTCGTCCGACGCCGAGGGCACCGCGCCCGGGGGCACCTCGCCCGCCCCGCCGGACGACTGCGTGGCCAGACCCGTCTGCCACGGGTCCGGACGCTGCCCCTGGCCGCCACCCGGACCGGGCTGCCCGGGCAGCTCGTCGAGCACCACCTTCGTGTAGCTCGTCAGGCCGCGGGTCGCGTCCGGGCCGACGGCGTCCGCCTCGACGATCAGCGCGTACCGCTCCCTGCCCTCCTTGTCGACCCACTCCTCGCTCGACAGCCGCCCGGTGACCACCACCGGCTGGCCCTGCACCAGCGACGCCGTCACGGTGCGGGCCGCCCGCCCGAACGCCTTGACGGTGAACCAGGTGGTCCGCCCGTCCTGCCACTCGCCGGTGACGCCGTCCCGCACCCGCCGGGTGCTCGCCACCCGGAAGCTGGTCCACGGCACCTGGTTCGCCGACAGGTGCAGCGGCGGCATGGTCCCCACGTATCCCGTCAAGGTCACGGTGGCCTGGCTCATGCGTCCTCCTGAGGTCCGGTGGCCGGCACCGTGCCGGCCGCTCGGACCCAGGTTCACGCGCCGGCCGTGGCCCTGTCCGCCCCGCCCGCCGAGCCTGTGGACGCCGCCTCCAGATCACCGTCGGTGGGTAGCCGGACGGCCCCCGTCACCGGTGCCGACGACGGCAGGTCCCGCGCCCCCGTCGCCAGCTCGCGCACCCGTCGGTGCTCCCCCAGCACCTTTCCGGTCGGCTCGCCCAGCAGCTCGACGAGCACCCCGCGCACCGCGGCACGCCCCTGCGAGGCGACCTCCGCCCGCCGCCTCGCCGCCTGGCGCCGCCGCGCCACGGACCGCACGACCGCGAGCACCGCGGCGACCACCAGCAGCACGCCACCGCCCGCCGCCAGCGTCACGTCCCACGGCGCCGCGACCGGCAGCACGCCCGTCAGCGCCAGCACCCCCAGGACGACCAGGACCACGCCCAGACCCAGGCACCCCCACGCCGCGCGCCACAGCGCCCGTGAGGACCGCGGCCCCCGCACGTCCAGGTCCAGGTCCCGCAACGCCGCCGTCACCGCCGCCCGCAGCTGGTCTGCCCCGGCCGCCGACTCCGCCAACGACCGCTGCCAGCCCGGACGCAGCACCGCACCCGCCCGCGTGAGCCAGCGCGCCCGGGACAACGCGATCGCGTCCCGGTCCGGGGCCGGCACCTCCGGCATGCCGTAACCGTTGCGCACCGCCGCACCCACCTGGCTGGCCACCGCGTCCAGGCCGGTGGCCTGCACCATCGGCTCCAGCTCGCGGTCCACCGCCGCGTCCATCTGCCACGGCACGTCACCCGGCGTCTGCGCCAGCAGGGCCCGCGCCGCCGAGTCCAGCTCGGCGGCCGCGCGGCCCGCCGCCACCGACCGGCGACCGCAGGCCTCCTCGAGGATCTCGCGCACCGCCGCGACGCCCTCGCCCGTCCGCGCCGAGACCGGCTGCACGTGCACGCCCGTCAGGCCGTCGTCGGCCAGCAGTCGACCCAGGTCCTCGATGAGGTTGTCCCGCTGCGAGTCCGGCACCGCGTCGACCTGGTTGAGCAGCACCACCATCGACGACTCCGACCCCACCTGCTCGCGCAGGTAGCCCGAGTGCAGCGCGTCGTCGGCGTACTTCTGCGGGTCCACGACCCACACCAGCAGGTCCACCAGCGGCAGCACCCGGTCCACGACCTCACGGTGCGCCGGCTCCACCGAGTCGTGGTCCGGCAGGTCCAGGAGCACCAGTCCCTGCAGCGCCCCCGCGCCGTCGCCCTCCAGGTCCTCGCTGTGGGCGATCCTGCGCTCGCGGTCGACGCCGATCCAGTCCAGCAGCGGGTCCGCGACGTCGGACCACGAGCACGCCGTGACGCGGGCCGTCGTCGGACGCTTGACGCCCACGTCCGCGAAAGTGAGACGGGAGATCTTGTTGAACAGGCTGGACTTGCCGGACCCCGTGCCGCCCGCGAGCGCCACGACGGTGTGGTCCACGCCCAGCGCGATGCGCTGCCGGACGCCCTCGACGGCGGTGCCGACCCGCTGCGCGGTGGCGCCGTCGAGGCGGGTGCCGGCGAGGCTCAGCGCCTCGGCGAGGTCGTCGGTGCGGGACCGGACGGTCGCGTCGTGCGAGGTGGTCACGTGAGCCTCCTGAGCTCGGCGAGACGCAGGCGCAGGGCGGTGGCCGCGTCGTCCGCCAGGTCGGGTGAGTCCAGCCGGGCGAGGACCGCGTCGACCTCGGCGTCGACGACGGCGGCGGCCCGGTCGGCGAGGTCGGTGCGCAGCGCGTCGACCTCCTCGGCGGCGCTCGCGCCGAGCACGCGGTCGAGCAGCCGGTTCGCGTCGCCGCTGCCGGCCGCGCCGGCGAGGAGGAGCGTGGCGACGCCGCGGTCGCCGAACGCCTTGCCCGCCGCCGTCGCCCGGTCGTCGCCGCCGGCGAGCAGCTCGGCGACGCGACGATCGGCCGTCTCGGCCCACTCGGCCACCGTCCCGGGCACGGCCGCCTCCCGGGCGGCGACCCGCTCGTCCGGGTCGGGCGCGACGTGGGCGCCGCCCGGCGGTGCGGCCGGGCCGGCGAGCACGGCCTGCAGCCGGTCGGCGACCCGGGCGCCGGCGGCGGTGAGGGTGCGCACGGCGGCGCCGTCGACGTCGTCGCGCAGGCTCTCGAGCGCCCGGGAGCGGGCCCGCCCGGACCGCCGGGTGCTGCGGGCCCGGCCGTCCTTGACCTTGACGCGGTCGATGCCGGCGGTGCCGGACAGCTCGCGCCAGCGGGCGTCGACGGACGCCCCGGCCACGACGCCCGCGGCGACGGCCTCGCGGGCGAGCTGCCGCGCCGCCGGGACCTCGGCCTCGACGGCGCGGCGCAGCGTGGTGGCCGCGGCGGCCTGGTTCTCGACAGCGTCGGCCAGGGAGGTGACCCAGCCGGGCAGCGCGCCGAGGGAACCCTTGAGGGTCCGCACGACGACGGCGCGCGAGCGTTCCGGCCCGGCCAGCAGGTGCAGCCACCGCTTGACCGGCTGGACCACCTTCTCGGCGAGCAGGCCCTCGTGCGGGCCGACGTCGGGTACCACGAACAGGGGCGTGTCGGTCATGCCGTGGGCGCGCAGGCGGGCCATGAGGTCGCCGCGGATGGTGGCCAGGTCCTCCTGCGGGACCCGGTTGAGCACCATCGCCACCGACGCCCCCCGCTCGGTGGCGCGGGCCAGCGCCTGCCAGGGCAGCGCGTCGCCGTACCGCGACGCGGTGGTGACGAACAGCCACAGGTCGGCGCCCTCGAGGAGCTGCTGGGCGGTGGTGCGGTTCTCCTGGACGAACGAGTCGAGGTCCGGGGCGTCGAGGAGCGCCGTGCCGCGCGGCACGCCGGGATGGTGGATGACGCGGGAGAGCTCGGTCGCGGGTCCGTCGGCGATGACGTCGGCGTCCGCGGGGTTGAAGGCGAGCACGGGCTCCCGGGTCGTGGGGCGCAGCACCCCGGCCAGGGAGACCTCCTCGCCGAGCAGCGAGTTGTACAGGGTGGACTTCCCGGCCCCGGTGGACCCGGCGACGACGACGACGGCGGGCGAGCTGAGCTCGGCGAGCCGCGGCAGCAGGTGCTCGTCGAGCTGGGCGACGAGCCGGTCGCGCGACCCGCGGGCCTCCTCGGCGCCGTCGACGGGCAGCGGCAGCTCGACCGCGGCGACGTCCCGGCGCAGGTCCCGGGCGACGTCGTGCACGGTCAGGCCGAGCTCCTCGGCCGCCTCGGCGTCCGGCCGCCCGCTCAGGAAGCGGTTGGCGCGCGTGGGAGAAGTCACGGGCTCATCCTGGCGTGCCCGGCGGTCGGTGCCAAACGCGCGCGCCGGGCGACCTCGCACCTCGTGGCCCCGCGACGACGCGCCAGGTCAGTCCTTCGGCCCCGACCCGTCGGCCTTGTGCCCGGTCTCCCGCTCCCAGGCGTCCAGCTGCTGCGTCAGGGCGCGGGCGAGCTCGAACACCTGCTGCGGGGGGATCCGCACCCGGGAGACCACCCGGGCCGGCATGACCCGCCCCCCGGTCTGGGCGCCGGTCGCCTGGTCGACGGCGGGCTTGGCCGGCGACTTGGCCGCCACGAAGTCGAGCACGAACGACGTGGAGGTGTGCCAGACCGAGGCGAAGTCCGCCGGCACCCCCGTCTCGTGCTCCGTGGGCAGGTCGACCTGCAGCTTGAGCTCGGAGCTGGCCATGGGGATCCTCTCGACCGGGTGCTGATGGTTCGACGGTACCCGCAGCGCGGCGAGGGGATCCGGTGCCCCCAGCAGGACTCGAACCTGCAACCTACGGATTAGAAGGCCGTTGCTCTATCCATTGAGCTATGGAGGCGCTCCGACATCGTAGCCACCGCTGCACGGCACGGGCCGTCGCCGGTCACCTGGAGGAGCACCGACACACGGGTGAAGTCGTGGCCACGTCGTACGCGACGACGCCGGATCTCCCTCCGACCAGGAAAAGAACGTGCGCGCCGACCCCTCGGCGCGTCATGCTCGAACCACACCGCGGTGACGTCGTCCGGCACCCGCCGGACGCACGGGTGGCCCACTGGCCCGGGCCGAACGACCCACGTCACGAAGGACACGACCATGCACCCCCTCGAGGCGCACGCCGTCGCGCGTGCCGTCCATCAAGAACGCCTGGCGGACGCCGAGTCCGCCCGCCGGGCACGTCGCCAGCGCGAGTCCGCGGCGGCCGTGCCGTCCGTGAGCCGGTCCCGCCGGCGCGTCCGTCGCACCCTGCGCCGGATGTTCGCCGACGGTCCGCTCGTCGGGCGACCGGCATGACGCCCGGCATCACGACCGTCCGCGCACCGCACCCGCGAAGGCCCCGGAGACCGACCGCCGTCGGACCCCGGGGCCTTCGTCCGTCACGCACCGGCGCCCCCGACGTCGGCGCCTGACCGTAGGGTGGATCCCGTGAGCCCGAGCAACCCGAACGACCGCATCGTGTGGATCGACTGCGAGATGACCGGCCTCGACACGAAGGCCGACGCCCTCGTCGAGGTGGCCGCCGTGGTCACCGACTCCGAGCTGAACGTGCTCGGCGACGGCGTCGACGTCGTCGTGCGCCCGCCCGCCGAGGCCCTCGAGCAGATGGGCGACTTCGTGCGCGAGATGCACACCACGTCCGGGCTGCTCGAGGAGCTCGACGGCGGCACCACGTTGGCGGACGCCGAGGCCCAGGTGCTCGCCTACGTGCGGGAGCACGTGCCCGAGGTCCGCAAGGCACCGCTGGCCGGCAACTCCGTGGGCACGGACAAGATGTTCCTCGACCGCGACATGCCCGAGCTCATGGGGCACCTGCACTACCGGATCGTGGACGTGTCCTCGATCAAGGAGCTGGCGCGCCGCTGGTACCCGCGCGTCTACTTCGCCTCCCCGCCCAAGGACGGCGGCCACCGCGCCCTGGCGGACATCCTCGAGTCCATCGACGAGCTGCGGTACTACCGCGAGGCGCTGTTCGTGCCCCAGCCCGGACCCGACACCAAGACCGCCCGCGCCGTCTCGGCCCGGATCAAGGAGACGTCCGTCACCCGGGACGCGACGGTGTCCTGATCGCGGCGCGGAGCATGTACACTTTTCGACGGCCGCAAACGCCCCGCGCGCAGCGGCCATGGTGGCTATAGCTCAGTCGGTAGAGCGCCTGGTTGTGGTCCAGGAGGTCGCCGGTTCAAGCCCGGTTAGCCACCCCACCGAGACGGCCCCGACGTTCACGTCGGGGCCGTCGTCGTTCCCGCACGGCCGGGCGGAGCCCCGGCGTCCTCGCTACGATCGGAACACCGCACCGACGCGAGGGAGCCCGACCATGTCCGAGCAGCCGTTCGCCGACCCGACGGTCGAGACCCGGCCGGAGCTGCATCTGGCGGTCGTGCGCGAGCAGGTCGCCCTGCCCGACATCCCGGCACTGTTCGACCGCGCGTTCCCCCTGATCTTCGCCGCGCTCGGCCGGGCCGGCCTCGAACCCGTCGCCCCACCGCTGGGCGTCAGCCACGGCATGCCCGCCGACACGCTCGACCTGTCCGTCGCGGTCCCGGTCGCCGCACCGTTCGCCGACGACGGCGAGGTCACCGGCGAGACGCTGCCCGGCGGGCGGGCGGCCACCGTGCTGGTGCGCGGCTCCTACGACCAGCTGGCCGCCGCCTACGAGCACGTCTTCGGCTGGGTCGCGACGCAGGGCCTGGTGCCGACCGGGGTCGCCTGGGAGCAGTACCTGACCGAGCCGGCACCGGGCGGCGACGTCGCACGCACCGAGACGCTCGTCGGGGTACAGCTCCTGGACTGACGGTCGACCGCTCCGCAGCCCCGCCGCTGGTCGCGCTCGCACACCGCGGCCAGGTGTGATCGGCTGGGGCGTCGGACCCCCACCCAGCGCCCCGGAGGCGAGCACACCCATGATCGAGTTCCGGTCGGTCACCAAGACCTACCCCGACGGCACGGACGCCGTGGCGGACTTCTCGCTGGTCGTCCCCGCGCACACCACCACCGTGCTCGTCGGGTCGTCCGGCAGCGGCAAGACCACCCTGCTGCGCATGATCAACCGGATGGTGGAGCCGACGTCCGGCAGCATCGAGATCGACGGCGAACCCATCGCGCAGCGCGACCCGGTCCGGCTGCGGCGCAGCATCGGGTACGTGCTGCAGAACGGCGGCCTGCTCCCCCACCACCGCGTGATCGACAACGTCGCCACCGTGCTGCGGCTGGAGGGCACGCCGAAGCAGGAGGCCCGCGAGAAGGCGGCGGAGGTGCTCGACGTCGTCGGGCTCGACCGGTCGCTGGCGCAGCGGTACCCGAGCCAGCTGTCCGGCGGGCAGCAGCAGCGCGTCGGCGTCGCCCGGGCGCTGGCCGCCGACCCGAACATCCTGCTGATGGACGAGCCGTTCGGCGCCGTCGACCCGATCGTGCGGGCCGAGCTGCAGGCCGAGACGCTGCGCCTGCAGCAGGAGCTGCACAAGACCGTCGTGTTCGTCACCCACGACATCGACGAGGCGTTCCTGCTCGGCGACCAGGTCGTGATCCTGTCGACCGGCGCCCAGGTCGCCCAGGTCGGCTCGCCGAGCGAGATCATCGAGAACCCCGCCGACGACTTCGTGGCCTCGTTCATCGGTACCGAGCGCGGGGCCCGCGCCCTGCGGACCAAGCACACCGACCACGGCACCGTGCTCGTGGACGGCGCCGGCCGCACCCAGGGGCGTCTCGTCGAGAGCAGCTCATGACCTGGGTCGTCGACAACCTCGACCTCATCGGCCGTCTCACCGTGGAGCACCTGCGACAGAGCGCCCTGCCCATCCTGCTGGGGCTGCTGCTCTCCATCCCGCTGGGCTGGCTGGCGTTCCGGTTCCGCCTCACACGCGGTCTGATGCTCACCGTCGTCGGGCTGCTGTACACCATCCCGTCGCTGGCGCTGTTCGCCCTGCTGCCGCCGCTATTGGGCATCAGCTTCCTGTCGGAGATCAACCTCGTCATCGCCCTGACCATCTACGCCGTGGCGATCATGACCCGGTTCGTGGCCGACGCCCTGGCCTCCGTCGAACCGCACGTGCGCCAGGCGGCAGACGCCGTGGGGTACGGCGCGTGGCGTCGTTTCTGGCAGGTCGACCTGCCGCTGGCCGGGCCCGTCGTGCTGGCCGGGCTGCGGGTCACCGCGGTCTCGACCATCTCGCTGTGCACGGTGGGCATCCTCATCGGCATCGACAACCTCGGCTACCTGTTCACCAACGGCTACCAGCGCCAGATCGTCGCCGAGATCCTCGCCGGCGTGGTGGCCGTCGTCGTGATCGCGCTGGTGATCGACCGGTTGCTGGTGGTGCTGGGGCGGGCCCTGATGCCGTGGGCCGGGAAGGGGGCGTGATGGACCTGTTCGCCGAGGCGATCGCGTGGATCTTCTCCACCGACACGCAGTCGGGTTCCCTGCCGCTGTCCGAGGCGATCGCCACCCACCTGGCCTTCACCGTGGTCTCGGTGCTCATCGCAGCCGTGATCGCCGTGCCGGCCGGCTGGCTGGTGGGCCACACCGGCCGTGGACGGGAGATCGCCGTCGGGCTGTCGGGTGCCGCCCGGGCCGTGCCCTCGTTCGGGCTGGTGCTGCTGCTCGTGCTGGTGTTCGGCGTGACGCACAAGGTCGGGGCGTCGACGACGGCGTTCGTGCTGCTGGCGATCCCGCCGATCCTCGCCGGGGCCTACTCGGGCGTGGAGGCCGTGGAGCGGCGCATCGTCGACGGGGCCCGTGCGGTGGGCATGACCTCGTCCCAGGTGCTGGGCAAGGTCGAGATCCCGCTCGGCCTGCCGCTGCTGATCGGCGGGCTGCGGTCCGCCACGCTCCAGGTGGTCGCCACGGTGACGCTGGCCGGCTACGTCGGCAGCTGGGGCCTGGGCTTCTACATCGTGCAGGGCATCCAGATCCGCGACTTCGCGCAGATCCTCGGGGCGGCCCTGGTGATCGTGGTGCTGGCGGTGCTCCTGGACCTGCTGTTCGCGCTGGCCGAGCGCGCCGTCGTCCCGCGGGGCGTCCGCGCCGGGCGCGACGGCCGCTGACCGGGCACGCCCCGCAGACAACAGGACGAACCGGGCACCGGGTGCTTGACTGGACCAGCCCGCACGCACACCGCTGCCGCGGGCAGCAACGACTTCCGAGAGGCAGAACTGATGCGCACCATCCGACGCACCACCACCCTCGTCGCCGGGGCGGCGGCCGCGCTGCTCACCCTGAGCGCCTGCGGCGGTGACTCCGACCCGCTGGAGCAGGACACCGGCGACAGCGGTGAGGACACGGCCTCCGACACGATCGTCGTCGGCTCCCAGGCGTACTACTCGAACGAGATCATCGCCGAGATCTACGCCCAGGCACTCGAGGCCGACGGCTTCACGGTCGAGCGCAACTTCTCGATCGGGCAGCGCGACGCCTACATGCCCGCCCTCGAGAACGGCGAGGTGCAGGTGATTCCCGAGTACACCGGCAACCTGCTGCAGTACTTCGACCCGGAGACCACCGCGACCTCGGCCGAGGACGTCTACGCGGAGCTGGCGAACGCCGTGCCCGAGTCGCTGGCCGTGCTCGAGCAGTCCCCCGCCACCGACCAGGACTCCTACAACGTCACGGCCGACTTCGCCGAGTCGGAGGGGCTGACCTCGATCGGCGACCTGGCGGGCATCGACGGCCTGACCGTGGGCGGCCCGGCCGAGCTCGAGGAACGACCCTACGGACCGCAGGGCCTGGCCGACGTCTACGGCGTGGACGTGGCCTTCGAGGCGACGGGCGACACCACGGTCCAGGACCTCGTGGCCGGCACCGTCGACGTCGCGAACGTCTTCAGCGCCGACCCCCGCATCCAGACCGAGGACCTGGTCACCCTGGAGGACCCCGAGGGCCTGTTCCTCGCCTCCAACGTGGTGCCGCTGGTCGGCGCGGACGTGGTCGAGGACGTCGCCGCCGTGATCGACCCGGTCAGCGCGGCGCTCACCCCCGAGGGCCTGGTGGACCTCAACGTGCAGTCCACCGAGGAGCAGCGTTCCAGCGAGGACATCGCGGCCGACTGGCTCGCCGAGAACGGCCTGGCGTGACCCCTCGCGAGGTAGGCAACCTCTCCGCGAGGTAGGCAAGAGACCCGCGAGGTAGGCAAGAGACCCGCGAGGTAGGCAAGAGACCCGCGAGGTAGGCAAGAAACTCACGAGGTAGGCGACGTTCTCGCGAGAACGTCGCCTACCTCGTGAGTTTCTTGCCTACCTCGCACGTTTGTTGCCTACCTCGCAAGTTTGTTGCCTACCTCGCGGGTCCGGCCCAGGGTCGGCCCCGGGGTCGGGTCGCGATCGGGATCGGGCGCGTCAGCCCAGGCGGGCGACGATCGCGTCGGCGAACTTCTCGGCCGTGCCGGCGTCCCCGGCGTGCTTGAGCCACAGCGACGGCTCGGTCAGCTCCAGCTCGATCACCATGGGCGCCTCGTCCTCGGTCCCGCCGACGAGGTCCACCCGGGCGTACAGGAACGGCTCGGTGACGCCGAGCTGCTCGTGCGCGACGGCGAGGGCCCGGCGGGCGACGTCCACCTGCACGTCGGTCGCCTCCACCGCGCGCATCGTCTCCTTGCGGTACAGCCCCTGGGTGGGTCGGCTCGGCCCGGTGAGCAGCGCGTTCTTGCGCACCGCGTGCTGCACCTCCCCCTCGACGAAGATCAGGCAGGTCTCGCCCGCGGTGTCCACGCTGGTCACGTACGGCTGGATCATGATGGCGCGGCCGCCGTCGAGCAGGTCCTTGGCGTGCTGGATCGCGAGCGCCCGCGACTCGGAGCTGACGGGCTGGTAGCGGCCGGTGTCCTGGGCGCCGGCGGAGACGACGGGCTTGACCACGAAGTCGCCGAAGGCGGGCATGCGCGTGTGGATGGCCCGCTTGGACAGGTGCCGCTCCGGGTCGAGCCAGATCGTCGGGATGACGGGCACGCCCGCGTCGTCCATGGCCTGCAGGTACGTCTTGTCGGTGTTCCACGCGATGACGTCGGCGCTGTTGGCCAGGTTCGGCACCGAGCGCGCCCAGGCGATGAACTCGTCGCGGCGCGGCGAGTAGTCGTAGGTGGACCGCACGACGACGAGGTCGTAGGCGGACCAGTCCACGTCGGGGTCGTCCCAGACGACGGGCTCGGCGGTCACGCCGCGGGCGGCCAGGGCGGGGACGATCGGACGGTCGTCGGCGTCGAGGTCGGGCAGGACGGAGCAGGTGGCGAGTCCGACTCGCTTCGTCGAGGAGGTCACGGCCCGAAGCCTAGCGGGCGCAGGTTTCGGCGGCGCTTCGTGCCCGGTCCGCTCACATCCCGTACTCCTCGCAGAACCGCAGCCACACCTCGCTGACCGTGGGGAAGGCGGGCACGGCGTGCCACAGCCGGTCCAGGGGCACCTCGCCGACGACGGCGATGGTGGCGGCGTGCAGCATCTCGCCGGCGTCGGGTCCCACGAACGTCGCCCCGACCAGGACGCGGCGCCCGGTGTCGACGAGGATGCGCGCCCGGCCGGCGTAGTGCGGGGAGGTCACGCTCGCCCCGGCCACGCCGGAGAGGTCGTAGTCGACGGCCTGCACCGCGAGTCCGGCCTCGCGGGCCTCGCGCTCGGTGGGCCCGACCCACGCCACCTGCGGGCGGGTGAAGACCGCCTGGGTCTGCGCGCCGTGGTCGGCGCGCGCGGCGTAGGGGCTCCAGGTGCCCGACGGCGGTACCTGCGCGGTGGGATCGTCCCCGGGACCGAAGCGGGCCGCGACCACGTCGCCGGCCACCCGCGCCTGGTACTTGCCCTGGTGGGTGGTCGCCACGCGGCCGGTCACGTCGCCGCACGCGTACAGCCAGGGCCGTCCCTGGGGGTCCTCGCCCGCGCCGGTGACGGCGGTGCTGTCGTCGATGGTCAGCGGGTCTCCGGGGGTGAGTCCGACGGTGTCCAGGCCGACGTCCCCGGTGCGTGGCCGGCGTCCGGTGGCGACGAGGAGCTCGGCGGCCTCGACCTGCTCGGTGCTGCCGTCGTGGTCCACCTCGACGCTGACGCGCCCGCCGACCTCGGGCCGGGAGACGGCCCGCACGTCGGCGCCGAGGCGGACGTCCACCCCGGCGTCACGCAGCGCGGCGGCGACGGCCTCGCCCGCGAACTCCTCCGCCCCGCCGAGCAGCCCCGAGCGCGCCAGAAGCGTCACGTGGGCGCCGAGGTCGGCGTACGCGGTCGCCATCTCGCAGCCGACCACCCCGCCACCGACGATCACGAGGGACTCGGGCACTGTCTCGGCGGAGGTCGCCTCGCGCGACGTCCACGGGTTGGCCGCGGCCAGGCCGGGCACGGGCGGCAGGGTGACCTCGCTGCCGGTGGCCACCACCACGGCGCAGCGCGCCGCGAGCCGGTGCACCTCGCCCGGCCCGTCGTCGTCCACCGTCCGGGCGGGCGTGACCTCCACGACGCGCTCGGCGACGAGCCGTCCGTGCCCGCGCACGACCGTCACGCCGATCGACTCGAGCCAGGACACCTGACCCGAGTCGTCGCCCTCGCCGGTCATCTCGTCGCGCCAGGCCAGCACCGCGCCCGCGTCGAGGGCACCGGGGTCGGCGACCCCGGGCACCTGCGCCGCCGCGTCCCGGGCGGCGCCCGGTCGCAGCAGCGTCTTGGACGGGATGCACGCCCAGTACGAGCACTCCCCACCCACCAGCTCGGCCTCCACCACGGCCACGGACAGGCCGGTGCGCGACGCACGGTCGGCGGCGTTCTCCCCCACCGGGCCGGCACCGAGCACGATCACGTCGAACGTCTGCTCCATGGGGGCATCGTGTCGCGCCGCGCCGCGTCCCGCAGGTCGAGACGTTGGAGAGTTCCCTCCCCTGCGACCGCTCGGCGTTGGTGGATCCGGCAACGCGTTGTGGGATCCGTGCACGACGGCGGCCGCCCGGTGGCGCCACGGCCCGGCGCAGGTGCCGGGCCCGGGGCGCCAGAGTGGGACCGGCAGCACCGCCCGCTCGACGCCCACCGAGGAGCACCGTGACCGACCCCACCGCCACCGTCCCCACCACGCGCGCCGGCCTGCACGCCGCCGACGCCGCGCGCGTGGCGACGTTCGCCGCCCTGATCGCCGTCCTCGGCCTGCCCGGCGCCCTGCCGCTGCTCGGCAACGCCGTCCCCGTGACCCTGCAGACCCTCGGCGTGATGCTGGCCGGAGCGATCCTCGGCGCGCGCCGCGGCGCGCTCGCGGTCCTGACGTTCCTGGCGCTCGCCGCCGCCGGGCTGCCCGTCCTGGCGGGCGGCCGGGGCGGTCTCGGGGCGTTCGTCGGCCCCTCGGCGGGCTACCTGGTCGGGTTCGTCGTCGGTGCGTGGGTGGTCGGCCTGCTCGTGCACCGGCTGCGCCGCGTGACGTTCCTCGGGGTGCTCGGGGCCGCCGTCGTCGGCGGTGTCGGCGTCGTGTACGCCTGCGGCATCCCCGTCCAGGCCGCCGTCACCGGCGTCCCGGTGCCCGAGACGGCGCTGCTGTCGGCGGTGTTCCTGCCCGGCGACCTGCTCAAGGCCGTCGCCTGCGCCGCCGTCACCGTCGGCGTCGCCCGCGCCTACCCTGCGGCCCTGCGGCACCGGGAGGACTGAGGGTGCCGGTCGCGCACCACGTCCTGACCCACGGCGCCGGCCCGGCCGCGCGTCACGAGGCCCTGCGCCACGGCGACCGGTCGCGCACCTACGCCGAGCTCGCCGCCGACGTCGCCGCCGGGGCCGACCACCTGCGCGCCACCGGCACCCGGCCCGGCCAGCTCGTCGCCCTGACGCTCAACGACCCCGTCGACACGCTCGTCGCCCTGCTCGCCGCCGACCGTGCCGGCGCCGTCGGCCTCGTCGGCGACCCCGCCTGGGGGCACCACCAGCGCGCCGAGGTCCTGCGCACGCTCTCGCCCGACGTCGTCGTGCCCCTCCCCCTGCCCCGCGGGCTCGGCTCTCCCCCGGACCCCGGCCCCCCGCCCGACGGCGACGCCCCCGCCTGGGCCGGATTCTCCTCCGGCAGCACCGGACGACCCCGGGCCGTCGTGCGCAGCCGCCGCTCGTGGACCGGCTCCTTCGGGCACGTCGACCGCCTCACCGGCATCCGCCCCGACGACACCGTGCTCGTCACGGGGCCGCTGGCCTCCTCCCTGCACTGCTTCGCCGCCGTGCACGCCCTGGCCCGCGGCGCCCGCGTCCACCTCGTCGACGGCCGAGCCGGCACGACGGCGGCGCTCGCCGACGCGGACGTCGCCCACGTGGTGCCCTCGCGGCTCGACGACCTGCTCGACGCCCTGGACGCCGGCGTGCCGAGCCGGCTGCGCACCGTCGTCGTCGGGGGCGCCGGCACCGACCGCGCCCAGCGGGTCCGCGCGGCCGCCCACCGCCTGCACGTGATCGCCTATTACGGGGCCGTCGAGCTCAGCTTCGTCGCCGTGGACACCGGCCGCGGGCTGCGCCCCTTCCCGGAGGTCGACGTCGAGGTCCGTCCGCAGCACGGCACCCGGCTCGGCGAGGTCTGGGTGCGCTCGCCGTGGACGTGCACCGGGTACCTCGCCGGCGCTCGCGGCCCGCTGCGCACCGAGGCCGGCTGGGCCACCGTCGGCGACCTCGCCGACCCCCCGGCACCCGGCGACGACGCCGCGCTGGTGCTGCGGGGCCGGGGCGACGGCGCGGTCCTGACCGCCGGTGCCACGGTGGTGCCCGAGGACGTCGAGTCCGCGCTGCGCCCCGTCCCCGGGGTCCGCGACGTCGTGGTCACCGGGGCCCCGCACCGCCGGCTCGGGGCCGTCGTCGTGGGGATCGTGGAGGCCGACGACCGCCCGGGCCTGCGCGCCCACCTGGACCGGGTGGCCCGCGCGAGCCTCGCACCCGCCCAGCGGCCCCGCCGCTGGTACCGCCTGGACGCCCTGCCCCGGACCTCCAGCGGCAAGGCCGCCCGCGCCGCGCTCGGCGCCGCCGTGGCCGGCACCGACCCGGAGGTCCACCTGGGGCTGGAGGTGCTGCGGTGAGCACGATCGCGGCCGCGCGGCGCACCTGGATCGGGCTGCCCGGCCGGGGGCACGGCCGGCGCGACGAGACCGTCCTCGCCGCCGGCGTCCTGGCCGCCGTCGCCCGGGACGCCGGTGCGGCCGGACCCGTCGGCACCTCCGGAACCCACGGCGTTGCCGGACCCGACGGCCTCGAGGTCGTCCTCGGCAACGCGGCGGGGCACGGCGGCAACGTCGCCCGGCGGGCCGCCCTCGCGGGCCTGGGCGCCCGGGTGCCCGGTCTCACCGTGGACCGCCAGTGCGCCTCGGGGCTGGCCGCCGTGGCCGTCGGTGCGGCGCTGGTCGACGCCGGCCAGGCCGGCGCGGTGCTCGCGGGGGGCGTGGAGTCGGCCTCCCGCGCACCGGCACGCTCCCACGACGGCTGTGCCTACGTCCGCTCCTCGTTCGCGCCGCCGCCCTGGGCCGACCCGGAGGCGGGCGAGGCCGCGGACCGCCTGGCCCGCGAGCGCGACGTCCCGCGCGAGCGCCAGCACCGGTACGCGACGGCGTCGCACCGGCGCGTGCGCGCCGCACGTACGGCGGGCCGGTTCTCCGGCGAGGTCGTCGCGGGCGGTCCGACGCGTGACGAGCACGCGCGGGACCTCGCCGCGGCGGTCCTGGACCGGCTGCCCGGCGCGTTCGCCACCGACGGGAGCGTCACCGCGGCGTCGGCGGCACCGGCGGCGGACGGCGCCGCCGCCGTCGTGCTGGTGCCCGACGGCGTGCCCGGGCTGCGGCTGCGGGCCGTCGTCACCACGGCCGGGGACCCGGCGATGCCGCTGCTGGCACCGGTCGAGGCCGTGCGTGCCGCCTGCCGTCGCGGCGGGGTGACCGTCGACGACCTGGCGGCGGTCGAACTGGTGGAGGCCTTCGCGGTGCAGGCGCTGTGCGTGGCCGACGACCTGGGCATCGATCCCGCCGACCCCCGGTGGAACCCGGACGGCGGCGCCCTGGGGTACGGCCATCCGTTCGGCGCGAGCGGCGCGGTCGCCGTCGTGCGGCTGTTCGCCCGGCTGATGGACGGCGGGGCGCCGGCCGGCAGCCTCGGGGTGGCCGCCGTCGCCGGGACGGGGGGCCTCGGGGTGGCGCTGCTCGCCGAGGTCGTGCGATGAGCCCCGGGCCGGCGCCGATCGTGCTCGACGACGTCCACGTGCGCCGCGAGGGCCGGCACGTGCTGCGCGGCGTCTCGTTGCGGCTGACCGAGCGGCGGGTGGCCGTCGTCGGCGCCAACGGGTCCGGCAAGTCCACGCTCGCGCGGCTGCTGAACGGGCTGGTGCTGCCGACGTCGGGCCGCGTGCACGTGGACGGCCTGGACACCCGGCGCCACGGTGCGCGGGTGCGCCGCCGGGTCGGGTTCGTGTTCACCGACCCCGACGCCCAGATCGTCATGCCCACCGTCGCCGAGGACGTCGCCTACTCCCTGCGGCGGCGCGGGCTGTCCCGGGACGAGGTCGACGCGCGGGTGGCCCACGAGCTGGAGCGTCACGGCCTGGCCGGGCACGCCGACCACCCGGCGCACCTGCTCTCCGGGGGGCAGAAGCAGCTCCTGGCGCTGTCCAGCGTGCTGGTGACCGAGCCGGCGCTGGTCGTGGCCGACGAGCCGACCACGCTGCTGGACCTGCGCCATACCCGGACGGTGGCCCGCCGGCTGGCCACGCTGGACCAGCAGGTGGTGCTGGTGACCCACGACCTGGACCTCGTCGCGGACTACGACCGGGTGCTCGTGGTCGACGAGGGCCGGGTGGTGGTCGACGACGGACCTGAGCCTGCCGTGGCCGCCTACCGCGAGCTGATGGCGTGACGGCGCGGCACCGGCTCGGCGCGGGCCCGAAGCTCGCGGGGCTCGCCGTGGCCTCGGTGGCCCTGCTGGCCGTCGACTCGCCCCAGGGCGTGGCGGTCGCCGTCGCCGTCGTGCTCGCGCTGCACGGTGCAGCGCGGCTCGGCCCGCGGGCGGTGTGGTCGCACGTGCGCCCCCTGCGCTGGTTCCTGCCGTGCCTGCTGGCGGTGCAGTGGTGGCTCGTCGGCCCGTCGGACGCCGTCGTGCTCTGCGCACGCCTGGCGGCGCTCGTGGCGCTGGCGGGGCTGGTGACCGCCACGACGTCCACCACCGCGATCCTCGACGCGCTCCGCCGGGGGCTGCGGCCGCTGGACCGGTGGGTGGACGCGGAGCGGGCGGCGCTCGTGCTCACGCTCGCGCTGCGCTCGTTGCCGGTCCTCGGCGACCTCGTCGAGCGCGTGCGGAACGCCCAGCGGGCACGCGGCCGGGAACGGGACCTGCGCGCCGCGGCCGTCCCGCTCGTGGTCGGAACCCTCCGTCGCGCCGACGCCCTCGGCGAGGCGCTGCGGGCCCGGGGCGCGGACGACTGAGCTGCTCGCGCAGTTGCCGGACGGTCCCGGGCCCGGGCCCTGGCCCGGGACCCCGGTCAGAGGCGCACGTACTCCAGATCCGTGACGCTGCGGCCGGCGTCCAGCCCCTTGCGCTCGAAGCTCGTCATGACCCGCCCCTCGAAGCGGGGCGCCCGGCCTCCCGGGCCGTGGGCGTTGCGGAATCCTTCCGCCGCGTCTGCGACCGCCAGCATGACCTCGCCGTACTCGGCCCAGTCGGTGGCCAGGCGCCAGCGACCGCCCGGCCGGATCGCCCGGGCCGCGAGCTCGGCGAACGCGGGCGTGACCAGACGGCGCTTGTGGTGGCGCGTCTTGGGCCACGGGTCCGGGAAGAACACCCACAGCTCGTCCAGGCTCGCCTCGGGCAGGCCGTGGCCGAGCAGCTCGGCGGCGTCCACCTGCATGATGCGCAGGTTGTCGAGCTCGTGGCCCGGGTTGCCGCCCGCCACCGAGGGTTCGGCGCCGGCGTGCCCGGCGCGCACGATCGTCTGGGCCACGCCGGGGCGGTAGACCTCGACGGCGAGGTGGTCCCGCTCGGGGTGGGTCGCCGCGGCGTGCACGATGCACTCGCCCTGGCCCGTGCCGATCTCCAGCACGAGCGGCGCGGACCGCCCGAACTCCGCGGCGGCGTCGAACCGCCAGTCCGGGTGGACGGAGAGCTCGCGGTGCTCGTGGGGGACGTCGACCAGGTAGCGCTGCCGCCGCGTGTCCCACGCCTTCTGCTGCCCGGCGGTCAGCCGCGCGGTCCGGCGCACGTAGCTGAGCGGGCGGCGGTGGTGGCGCGGGTCGACGGTGTCGTCGCCCGGGGCGGGCGTCGCCCCGGGGTTCTGCTCTGAGTTCGGCACCGGACCAGGGTAGTCGGGGCCGGGTCGTCGCACGGTCAGTCGGCGGACAGCTCCACGAGGGCGAGCAGCGCCTCGCCGTAGGCCTGCGACGGGTCGGGGTCGGTGAAGGTGCGCGGCCGACCGAGCAGCTCGACCTCCACGACGAACGTGCCGCCGTCGTCCCGCAGCGACCGGAACGTGCCCCCGAGCAGCTCGCGCAGCTGGTCCTCGCGCGGCAGCCAGAGCGTGTCGTCGATGTCCACCGAGTCCAGCGCCCACTCGGTGGTGCCGTTGAAGCCCAGGACCGTGCCGGTGTCGTAGTGGTGGGTCTCGACCACGAGGGCGGAGACCGTGAACACCTGGTCGGTGAGCTGCGGGGAGTCGATCTGGAAGCGGTCGCCGTCGACGGGCTTCCAGACCAGCCCCGCGTCGCGCAGGCGGGCGGCGAGCTCGGTGGAGATCATCCCTCCATCGTGCCCCTCCGTGGACGACCGCACCACACCCGCCCTACCCGGCGACCTCCGGGTCCTCGCCGAACTCGAGCTCGACCAGGGGGCTCCCTGCCGTCCACGCGTCGACGTTCTCCGGAGCGGCGGTCGTCCACCCGCCCATCTCCTCCAGCGCCTCGAGGATCAGCGTGATCACCCGGCGCTTCTCCTCGGCGTCGACGACCGGGACGGCGCGTGCCTCGAGGTCGGCCCGCACCCCGTGCTTCAGGTGGACGACGAGGCGCGGGTCGGCCCGCAGGTTCGCGTACCAGTCACGCCGGCCGGGGCTGCCGCTGAGGAACCACCGACCGTCGACGTGGTGGAACCAGGTCTCGATCCGCCGGGGCTGCTTGCTGGAGGCACCGTAGGTCGTGATGTCGATCGTCCGGTCGCGGGGCGGGGCGGCGGGGTGGATGTCGAGTGCGGCGCGGACGTCGTCCTGCATCGGGTGCTCCTTCGTGTCGGTCGGCCGGCGACGGCGGGACGCACCGTCCCGTCGTGCCGGATCACGTCGATGCTCCCCGAGAGATCGCTCCACGGCCCGTCGGCACGACCGCCCGGGCAGGGGACGACGAAGGCCCCCGTCGCGGTGCGACGGGGGCCTCGGTGGTGCGCCATCAGGGACTCGAACCCCAAACCCGCTGATTAAGAGTCAGCTGCTCTGCCAATTGAGCTAATGGCGCCGGTGCGGCGGCCTCGAGAGGCTCGAGACCGACCACGGGCGACGGCGGGCCACGCGTGTGACCGTGCCGTGCTGGTGCGCCATCAGGGACTCGAACCCCAAACCCGCTGATTAAGAGTCAGCTGCTCTGCCAATTGAGCTAATGGCGCGTAGCGGTGTGAAACTCTACCAGGGCCGCACCCCGGCGCGGTAGCCGGATCGACCGCCGCGGGGTGTGACCTCGGCGACAGGGATGCAGGTCACCGGCCCGGAGCGGGGCACGTCACAGGTAGAGGCCGGTGGTGCCGGCCTCGCCGGAGACCTCGGCCACCGCGTGCACGTCGCGCTCGCGCAGCAGCACGTAGTCGGTGCCGCCCAGGTCGACCTCCGCCCGGTCCTCCGGGTCGTACAGCACCCGGTCGCCGACGGCGACCTGCCGCACGTGCTCACCCTGGGCTACCACCCGGGCCCAGGTCAGCCGCTTCGGCCCCGAGGCCGTGGCGGGGATGACCAGACCGGCAGACGACTGCCGCTCCGCGCGGTCGATCTCCGGGTCCACGAGGACACGGTCGTGGAGCATGCGGATCGGCAGCGGCTCGGCCGTGCCGTCCGTCGACGAGGAGCTGGGTGCGGCGGGACTCACGGGGCCCACGCTACGCGAGAACCGGCGTCGTCCCGTCCGCCCGGCCGCCGGATAGGCTCGGGCCCGGCCCGCACCGACCCCTGCCGAGGAGCACCCCAGTGACGCGTCTGACCGCCGGCGACACCGCCCCCGACTTCACCCTGCCGACCGCCGACGGCGGCACCGTCTCCCTGGCGACGCTGCGCGGGCAGGCGGAGCGCGGCGTGGTCGTGTACTTCTACCCCGCCGCGATGACCCCGGGGTGCACCAAGGAGGCCTGCGACTTCCGCGACTCGCTGGACGCGCTGCAGGGCGCCGGGTACGCCGTCGTCGGCGTCTCGCCGGACGAGCCCGCCAAGCTCGCCTCGTTCGTCGAGCGGGACGGCCTGACGTTCCCGCTCGCCTCCGACCCGGAGCACGAGGTCCTCGAGGCCTACGGGGCCTGGGGCGAGAAGAAGAACTACGGGCGCACCTACGTCGGCGTGATCCGCTCCACCGTCGTGGTCGGCGCCGACGGCACCGTCGAGCTCGCCCAGTACAACGTCAAGGCGACCGGTCACGTGGCGCGGCTGCGCACGAAGCTCGGGCTCGACGCCTGAGCGGCGCACCGTAGGATGCGGGTGGCCACGCGCGAGTGGCGGAACTGGCAGACGCGCCAGGTTTAGGTCCTGGTGTCTTCGGACGTGTGGGTTCGAGTCCCACCTCGCGCACCATGCGGCGACGCCCCGACCCGCGGGCGGCGTCCCGGCGGGAGCCGGGCCCGTCTCCCGTCCCCCGCGACCACCCGTGACGGCGGGCACCGCGAGGCGTATCGTCGATACTGGACGGCTCGCGTGCGTCGCGGGCCGCCGTGGGGTGCGAGAGGACGGGCCTCATGACTTCGTTGGCAGCCTTCGTCAAGGCGCGCGTCAGAGAGCTGCTGGCCCACGACGGACGCCACCGCGCCGGCCGACGTCGGCACGGGCTCGACACCGACGAGGTCACCCGGCTGCGCGAGCTGCACGACACGGCCGACCGGTACGAGCGGGGGCTGTTCGGGCCGGCCGAGGAGGCGCTCGCGGAGGGCCTGATGCGCGAGCGCGCCGCCGACTTCGCCGACCACCCCGACTACCGCGACGAGTGGCAGCACGACTCGCGCCGGACCACGTAGCCGAAGGACCGCTCAGCTCCTGCCAGATGCTTGCCCCCGCTACCAGTTGCACGTGTCACTGATCGTCGTATCGTGATTTCACCCGCTCCCGCGAGCCCGCACCCGGAGTCGGCAAAGGAGCCGACGAGGCCTTCCGGACGGCAGTCGTGACGGAGCGACCGATCCGCGAGGTGACACATGTCCCTGTCCTGGAAGGACCCCGCCCACGCCCGCCGCACCGCCGGGCTCGCAGCCCTGACGCTGCTCACCGCCACGTTCGTGGCGACCGCCGCTCCCGCCAGCGCCGACGTCGTCGAGGTGGGGTCGGGCAGCTACACCACCGACACCGTCGGCCCGACGCCGGACGCCTGTCCCGCCGTCGAGGCCGACCCCCGCGCCTACGTCACCGACGACGCCCCCGCGACCCCGCTGCCCACCAACGACTGGTGGACCTCGCTGGCGTACAAGAAGCTGGACTGCGCGTTCAGCGAGCCGCTGCACGCCCACCCGGCGTCGTACCGGCCGTCGGCCGGCGGGCTCGGCATCTCCTACACCACGACGGCCGCCGTCACGGGCGACGGCACCGGCGTCGCCGAGTACCACTACCCGTACGCCGAGGACCTGCGCGCCGGGGTCGTCGGCCTCGACGCGCCGCACGTGGCGGTCGGGGGCTGGACCGACTGGACCGTCGACCCCGTCTGGGACGACGGCGAGCAGACCCTGCGGGCGACCATCGGGCACGGCCTGCCGATCTCCTGGTTCGAGGCCGACGGCGGTGACGCCCTGCTCACCCTGAACGGCGCGGCGGACCTGTGGCTCGACGAGCCCGGACGCGTCGGGCTCAGCGTCGGCGGGGCCGACTACCTCGCGGTGGCCCCCGAGGGCGTCTCCTGGTCGCGGGACGGCGACGCGCTGCGCGCCCCGGCCGCACGGTTCGCGGTCGCGCTGCTTCCCGACGTCGACGCCGATGCCCGCGACGAGCTCGTTGACGCCTACACCGGCGCCGCCCGCTCCCCCGTGACCGGCACCCGCGCCGACTACACCTACGACTCCGACGACGCCGTCGTGCGCACCACCTACGCGATCGAGACCACGCCGTGGCCCGGCGCCGACGACGGCGGCACGGTCGCCGCGCTGTACCCGCACCAGAGCGCGTACCTCGCCGGCACCGAGCCGGCCGGACCCACCTACACCTCCCCGCGCGGCGACATGGCCGTGCTCACCGGCACCACCGAGTTCACCACCGCGACCCCGTACACCGGCGTGCTGCCCGAGATCCCGGCGGTGGCGACGTCGTCGGGCGCCGACCGGGAGCGGCTCGAGACGCTGCTCGACGAGATCGACGACCCGCTCGACCAGCGCGAGGCCGACACCTACTGGACCGGCAAGGCCCTCGGCCGGGCGACTCGCGTGGTCGAGATCGCCGACCAGCTCGGCCGGGACCAGCAACGCGACGCCGCCCTGGCCGACGTGCGCGCCGTGCTCACGGACTGGTTCACCGCGTCCGCGGGCAAGACCGAGCAGGTGTTCGCCTACG
The DNA here is from genome assembly GCF_013149805.1 of Isoptericola chiayiensis. GTDB lineage: Bacteria > Actinomycetota > Actinomycetes > Actinomycetales > Cellulomonadaceae > Isoptericola > Isoptericola chiayiensis. Next base: position 208,217 of record NZ_JABEZT010000004.1, on the reverse strand, counting down.
ACGCCGACTGGGGCACGCTCGTCGGGCACCCGGGGTCCTACGGCTCGGACACCGAGCTCAACGACCACCACTTCCACTACGGCTACTTCGTGGCCGCGGCCGCGACGCTCGCCCGCTTCGACCCGCAGTGGGCCGCCGACTACGGCGGCATGGTCGACCTGCTGATCCGCGACGCCAACGGCTACGACCGCGGCGAGGAACGGTTCCCCTACCTGCGCGACTTCGACGTCTACGCCGGCCACGACTGGGCCTCCGGGCACGGCGCGTTCGCCGCCGGGAACAACCAGGAGTCCAGCTCGGAGGGCATGAACTTCGCCGGAGCGCTGATCCAATGGGGAGAAGCCACCGGCGACACCGCCGTCCGCGACGCCGGCGTCTACCTGTACGCCACGCAGGCCGCGGCGATCGAACGGTACTGGTTCGACGTCGACGGCGAGGTCTACCCCGACGAGTTCGGGCACCCCGTGGTCGGGATGGTCTGGGGCGACGGCGGCTCGTACGCCACCTGGTTCAGCGCCGAGGCCGAGATGATCCAGGGCATCAACACCCTGCCCGTCACCGGGTCGCACCTGTACCTGGGTTCGGACCCCGCGACCGTGCGCGCCGCCTACGACCACCTCGAGGAGGTCAACGGCGGACCGCCCACCGTGTGGCAGGACATCCTGTGGCAGCACCTCGCGCTCGGCGACGCCGACCGCGCGCTCGGTCTGCTCGACGGCGCGTCGTACACCCCCGAGGAGGGCGAGACGCGCGCCCACACCTTCCACTGGGTCGCGAACCTCGGGGCGCTGGGCACCCTCGCGACCGACGTCGGCGCCGACCACCCCCTGGCCGCGGCGTTCGACGGCGAGGACGGGCGCACCTACGTCGCCGCCAACGTCACGGCCACGGACCTGACGGTGGAGTTCTCCGACGGCCGGACCGTCGAGGTCCCACCGGGTCGCACGGTGGCGACCGGGGCGCACGAGTGGTCCGGCGGCTCCGGCGACGGCGGGCCCACCGCGTCGCCGTCACCGTCGCCCGAGCCCAGCGAACCCACCCCGGACCCGACGCCGACTCCTGAGCCGACGCCGGAGCCCACCGACCCGCCGACCTGCCCGACGCCGTCGCCCGACCCGACGGTCCCGCCGGACTTCGCCGCCGAGGTGTTCCTGGGCCCGGACGGCACGCTCGTACCCGAGCCCGGCGACGACGGCCGCATCGAGCTCGCCTCGGCCGACGGCGTCAACCGGGACGGCACCCCGCACCTGCCGGCCGTCCTCACCGCGACCGGGCTGACGGCGTCGTACACCGGAGCCGACACCGCGTTCACACTGGCCGTCGACGCCGGGGACGCCGTCGGGCAGGCCGTGCAGGCGCGCGTGTCCTACGACCTGACCGGGGACGGCACCGTCGACCGGGTCGAGACGTACGCCTACTTCGCCACCGACCCCGTGCCGGGCGACGAGACATACCGCTCGCAGGGCCGCCTCGCCACGGCCGACGGAGAGCTCGGTGACCTCGACGGCGGCACGGTGCGCGTCGAGCTGTGGTCCGTGCTCGGCGACGGCACCCCGACCGTCGCGACCGGGTCCGCGTCGTCGGTCACCCTGCCGTTCGAGTGACGACAGACGGACGGCCGCCCGGCGAGGTGCCGGGCGGCCGTCCGTGGCGTGGTGCGTGCGCGGAGGTCAGCTCTGCGGCTGGCCGTCCTGCTGCGCGGCGATCTGGGCGCGCACCTCGTCCATGTCCAGGTCCTTGACGGCGTCGACGACCTGCTTGAGCTGCGGGCCCGGCAGAGCGCCGGCCTGGTTGAACACCAGCACGCCCTCGCGGAACGCCATCAGCGTCGGGATGGCGGTCACGCCCGCCGCGCCCGCGATCCGCTGCTGGGCCTCGGTGTCGATCTTGCCGTGGACGACCTCGGGGTTGTCCTCGCTGGACGCCTCGAAGACCGGCGCGAACTGGCGGCAGGGGCCGCACCAGGACGCCCAGAAGTCGACCAGCACGATGTCGTTGTCCTTGATGGTCTGCTCGAAGGTGTCGTCGGTGAGCTCGACGGTAGCCATGCGATGTCCTTCCGTGGGTTGCTGTCAGGCACAGCGTCGACGGGCCGCCGGGTATTCCATCGGCGGCGTCGGCTCGGCCGGCACGGGACGCGGCTGGTAGAAACGAGGGGTGACCGACACCGCCGAGTTCCCCCCTGACGACGAGCCGGGCCCCGAGTCCGGGGCCAACGGCTGGCTGACGCCCGAGGAGCTCGCCTCCGTCCGCGCCCAGCTCCCGCTCGTCTACGTCGACGCCGTGCCGGTGCGCGTGGACGAGTCGGGCGACGTCGTCGAGGTCGGCCTGCTGCTGCGCGCCACCCCGCTCGGCACCATGACCCGTGCGCTGGTCACCGGCCGCGTGCTGTACCACGAGCGGGTGCGCGACGCGCTGCTGCGCCACATCGAGAAGGACCTGGGGCCGGTGGCGCTGCCGCAGGTCCCGGCCTCGCCGCAGCCCTTCACGGTCGCCGAGTACTTCCCGACGCCGGGCATCACCCCGTTCCACGACCCGCGCCAGCACGCGATCTCCCTGGCCTACGTGGTGCCCGTCAACGGCGACTGCCGCCCGCAGCAGAACGCCCTCGACCTCGCGTGGCTGACGCCCGAGGAGGCCTGCAGCGACACGGTGCAGGCCGAGATGGTCAACGGTCAGGGCACCCTGGTGCGCCAGGCGATGGCGCACGTGGGCCGGCTCGACTGACCGCGGCACCGGCCCGGCCCCGCGAGGTAGGCAACTTCTCCGCGGGGTAGGCCGGGGTCCCGCGACGTAGGCAACTCCTCGGCGAGGTAGGCAACATCGGCCCGAGATAGCACCGCCACGCACCGGACGGCACAGCCGAGTTGCCGACCTCACAAGAACGTTGCCTACCTGGCCGAGGAGTTGGCCTACCTCGCGGAAAAGTTGCCTACCTCGGGGCGGGTTCGCCTACCTCGGGTGGTGGAGGTCGAGGTGGTGCCAGTCGGCCAGGTCGGCCCGCATCCGGCGGTCGTGGGTGGCGACGACGACGGCCGCGGACGTGCGCTGCAGCGCGAGCGTGAGGGCGTCCACCAGGTCGACGGACAGGTGGTTCGTCGGTTCGTCGAGCACCAGCAGGTGCGGCGCGTGCAGCAGGGCGAGCGCGACGTCGAACCGGCGCCGCTGCCCCACGCTCAGCTCCCGCAGCGGCCGCTCCAGCTCGGCCTCGCTCAGCAGGCCCAGGGCGGCCACGGGCACGAGGTGGTCGGGGTCCAGCTCGCCGCGCGACAGCAGCTCGAGCGCCTCGGCCGCGTACGCGTCGAAACCGGACCGCGCCGCGTCGGAGCCGTCGTCGGGCACCCGCCCCTCCTGCCCGACGACGCCGATGCGCACGCCCTCGCGCAGCGTGCGGCTCCCGCGCGCCAGGGGCAGGATGCCGCACAGTGCCCCGAGCAGCGTCGACTTGCCGGTGCCGTTGGCGCCGGTCACGAGCAGCCGGCCCGACGGCGGCACGGCCAGCCGGGTGCCGGGCAGGTCGACCCGCACGGCACCGTCCGGAGCCTCGACCCGGGGCGAACGCAGCTCCACCAGGGCCTCGGCGGCGTCCCACCCCGGCGACATCGACGGCAGGTCGGGGAACGCGAGCTCCTGCGGGGGCGGCGGCACGTCCACCGCCTCGGCCTTGAGCTGCTCCACGAGCCGGTCGGCGGCCTTGACGTGGATGCGCGCACGGGTGCCGCGGCGGTGCTTCTGCGAGCCCTTGGGCGGGCGCCACTCGTCGGACAGCCCTTCGTAGGAGCGGTCCAGCCGGAACTCGAGCGTCGCCCGGCGCTCCTGCTCGGTGCGGTAGCGCTGACGCCAGCGCGCCAGCATCTGCGCCTTGTTCAACCGGTAAGAGTGGTAGCCCGGCTGCCCGTAGAGCACCGGTGGCCCGTCCATCGAGGGGTCGAGGTCGTAGACCGCGGTGGCGACGTCGTCGAGCAGCTCGCGGTCGTGGCTGACGAGCACGACGCCGCCGCGCCACGACTGCAGCGTCTCGGTCAGGTAGGCGACGCCGGAGTCGTCGAGGTGGTTCGTCGGCTCGTCCAGGAGCAACAGGTCGGCCCGCTCGGCCAGGTGGCAGGCCAGCCGGACCCGGTAGCGCTGCCCGACCGAGAGGGACTCCAGCGGCCGGGTCAGGTCGCGCACCGCACCGAGCCGGCTCAGCGCCTCGTCGACGCGCCGGTCCGCGTCCCAGGCGGCCAGGTGCTCGACGCGCGCCAGCACGTCGGACAGCTCGGCCAGGTCCCCGCCGTCGTGGTCGAACCCGGCGGCCACGGCCTCCAGCTCGGTGACCAGTGCGCGCAGGTGGGCGAGCGTGTCCTCGACGAGGTCGCCGACGGTCCGCCCGGGGGTCACGTGGAGCTCCTGCGTGACGAGCGCGACGCTCCCCGCGCGACGGATCTCGCCGGCCGAGGGCGTCAGGTCGCCGGCGAGCAGGTGCAGCAGCGTCGACTTGCCGGACCCGTTCTCCCCCACCACACCGAGCCGGACGCCCTCGGACACCCGGACCTGCACGTCCTGCAGGACGTGCCGGCCCGGGTAGGCGAAGGCGAGGTCGGTGGCAACGAGATGCACCGGAACAGCCTAGGTGGATTCCCTGGTGCCTCAGCCCCGGATCGATGCACCGGGACGGGAGCGGCTCGCGAGCCACTCCGCGATCTGCTCCACCGGCAGGTGCGGACCCGCGACGGTCAGGACGAACGACTCCGCCTCGTCGTCACCGGCCTCCACGTGAAGACCCGCCAGTCGATACGTCCGCAGGACGAGGATCCAGGACAGGCGCTCGTTGCCGTCGACCAAGGGATCAAGACGGTTGACGGTGTCCATCAGGGCGGCGGCCTTGGCGTGCACTCCCGGGTACAGCTCGACGCCGAAACGGACGCCGGCGGGCCGGGACAACGCGTGGACCAGGGCGCCTGGCTCGCGCTCCTGCCATCCGAACCGCCGACAGATCGCCAAGGTGTCGGCCTGCGTGGGCAGCCCCGTCACGCGAGGCGGTCCAGGAGCGGTCCCCACCGCTCGGTGACGTCGTCGAGGAACGACTCGATATCCGGGGCGGGCGTGGCGTCGAGCAGGCGGGCCAGAGCCTCGCCCTGAGTGATCCCCTGCGCCTCGGCACGCTCGCGAAGCCGGTCACGCACCTCGGCCGGCACCTTGATCGTGGTCATCGCCATACCTCAGTATGCCGCTCGGCGACTGCGCCGGGCCGGTCCGCGTCAGCGCCCGACGACGGGTCATCGTCGAAGGAATCGCACATCGCCCCGGCGGGGTACGGCGTCGCCCGGCTCTCGTGCCGGAAGCGACGGAGGAACTCCCCCGTCTCGGCCGCGACCGCTGCATGGCGACGCAGGACCGCCGCGACACCCGGGGGGGACGCCGGCCGGCACCTCTCCGGCCGCGCAGTCGCGCAGTCGCGCACGAACGCGGGGCGCCGGTCCGGGCCGAGACCGAACAGCTCGACGACCAACCAGTTCACGAGGCACGTTGCGGCGTAAGCCCGGTCGTAGCCGCGGAACCGATCGACGAAACCCACCTCGTCCGGGGTGAGGTCGAACCCGGACGAGACCGCCGGGCCGTAGTCGGCGAAGTACAGCCGCTCACCGTCGGTGAGGATGTTCTCGAAGTGGGCGTCGAGGTGCAGCAGACCGCGAGAGCCCATGAACGCGACGCCGGCCTCCAGCTCGCGTTCGACCATCGCGCAGGCCCGTTCGGCGTCCGCGCCGCCCGCCGCGACCTGCTGCCCGAACCAGTCGTGCAGGGTCTGCGGGATGAACTCCAGGAACAACGTCAGGCTCGCCGTCGACTCGCGCAGCGCCTCGATCCGACGGCGGACGGCGGCGCTTCCGTCCCAGCAGTCGACGGCACGGTCGATGTCGGCCAGCTCGTCGGGCAGCGGTCGCCCGGAGTCCGCCAGCACCCGCCAGTGGTACGTCAGGGGGAACGCGTCGTGGTCACCCGCGAGCACCCAGTCGGTGGTCAGGTCATGCACGGCCAGCTCGCGCCACGCACCGAAGCCGGGGCCGCCGATGCTGCCGACCCCGACGTGGCAGAACATCGGCAGGCCGAAGAGGTTCGCGGTCGAACCGACGTTCTCCGGCTGCCGTTCCAGGTCGGTCAGTCGCACCTGCTTGACGAAGACGGGTACGCCGCCGATCTCTGTTCGCAGCGTCTGCCCGCCGATCCCGGACCCGACCGGAAGGGAGGCCTCCACGAGCTCGCGCAGATCGCGGTCGCTGCACCGCGAGAGCGCCGTCGACACGACGCCGTAGTCGGCTCGCCGAGCACGGTCGCGCAGGTCTGGGGCCGTCACCGCGGGCCGTGGTCCACGTCGGCACCGGACCACAGGTCGCCGCACTCGACCTCGACCGCCCCGTGGGCGGCGAGATAGCGCCCGGCACCGGCATCGCCGGCCAGGGTCTCCCGGACCCCGGCCCAGTGGGCACGGCCCAGCACCACGGGGTGCCCGGGCCGTCCGGCGTAGACGGCGCGCGCGAGGCCGGCCGACGCCGCACGCTCGCCACCGGCTCGCCGGAGCACACGCCGCACAGCCTCCGCCGGCGCATCGGGGGTGTCGACGGGCGTCACGACCAAGACCTCAGCCCTACGACGCGCAGCGGCGTCGAGCCCGGCCCGCAGCGTCGCCGCGAGCCCGTCGGCCCAGTCGTCGACCACCACCACGCGGCCCGACGGCGGGACCAGCGCGGCGACCTCGGCTCCCCGCGCGCCGACGGCGACCAGCACCTCGTCGCACCCGGCCGCGACCAGCATCTGCACGGCCCGCTGCACCCACGGTTCGCCCGCCGTCGTGCGTGCGAGTCCCTTGGGCCCGCCGAACCGCGAACCTGCTCCCGCGGCCAGGACCAGCCCTGTCGTGCGCACGGCCACTCCCTTCGCTGCGGCGTCATCGCAGCGTAGCCCGCGCGAAACATCCCCCCGGCACACTTAAGCCCATGCTTGAGATCGCCCGCGACCTGCTGCCCCTGGCCCGGTCGGGTTCACCGGTCGCCGTGGTGACCGTGACCCGCGTCGCCAGCAGCGCGCCGCGGGGTGTCGGCGCCGCGATGGCGGTCACCGGCGACGGCGCGGTGCTCGGCTCGATCTCGGGCGGCTGCGTCGAGGCCGATGCCGTGGTGCTCGCCCACGCGGCGCTCGCCACCGGGCGTCCGCAGTCGGCCCGGTTCGGGTTCGACGACGCCGCCGCCCACGCCGCCGGTCTGGCCTGCGGCGGGCAGGTCGACGTCCTCGCGAAACGCCTCGACCCGGCGGACACGATCACGATGCGGGCGCTGGAGGGCGCGGCTGCCGACAGGCCAGCCGTCCTCGCGGTCGTCACGACCGGCCCGCACACCGGCCTGACCGTGGACGCGACCACGCTGGACGCCGCGACCACGGCCTCCCTGGCCGACCGCGAGACCCGGCTCCTGCCCGGTGCGCTCGACGGCGCGGACCTGCTGGTCCTGCAGCGCGCACCGCGCGCACGCCTGATCGTCCTCGGCGCCGGTGAGCACGCCGCCGCGCTGTGCCACGTGGGTGCCGCGGCGGGCTTCGCGGTGACCGTGTGCGACCCGTGGGCCACGCTCGTCACCCGCGAGCGGTTCCCGGCGGCCGACGAGCTCGTCGTCGCGCTCCCCCACGAGTACCTCGCCGGGCTGGCCGCCCACGAGACCGACGCCCGGACGGCCGTGTGCGTGCTCACGCACGACGAGCGGCTCGACGTGCCCGCGATCGGCCAGGCCCTGTCGATGCCGGTGGGCTTCGTCGGAGCGATGGGCGCCCGGGCCACCGTCGCCCGCCGCGCCGAGCGGTTGCGCGACGCCGGCGTGGACGACGTCGACCTCGCCCGGCTGCACTCCCCCCTCGGGCTCGACCTGGCGGGCTCGACCCCCGAGGAGACGGCGCTGTCGGTCCTGGCCGAGATCGTCGCCTCACGGCACGGCGGCTCCGGCCGCCCCCTGCGCGAGGCGAGCGGTCCGATCCACCGGGGCTCCGCCGTCGTGCCCCACCCCCGGGCCGCCACGTGCCCGGCACCGCCCGCGCAGTCCCTCGCCCGACCCGGAGGCACCCGACCATGACCCGCACCCTCATCGAGAACGGCCACGTCGCCACCGTCGACGCCACCGGCACCGAGCACACGGCCGGGCACGTCGTCCTCGACGGCGGCGACATCGTGGCCGTGGGAGCGGGCCGCGCGCCGGAGCAACTGCGTGCCGGGGCCGACGTCGTCGACGCGACCGGCTGCCTGGTCACGCCCGGCCTGGTCAACACCCACCACCACCTGTACCAGTGGCTCACCCGCGGGTACGCCCAGGACTCGATCCTCTTCGACTGGCTGACCGCGCTGTACCCGCTGTGGTCCCGGATCGACGCCGGCCTGACCAGCACCGGGTCGGCCGGCGCGATGGCGGTCCTCGCGCGGTCGGGCTGCACCACGGTGGGCGACCACCACTACGTGTTCCCACAGGGTTCGGGCGACATCGTCGGCGGGATCGTCGAGGCGGCGTCCCGCGTCGGCGTCCGCCTGCACGCCACCCGCGGGTCCATGGACCTCGGCGCCTCGGCGGGCGGGCTGCCGCCGGACTTCGCCGTCGAGACCACGGACGCGGCCCTCGCGGCGTCGGCCGAGGCCGTCGAGAAGTACCACGACGCCTCCCGCGAGGCGATGGTGCGCGTCGCGATCGCCCCGTGCTCGCCGTTCTCGGTGACCGCCGACCTGCTGCGCGAGGCCGCCACGCTGGCCCGCTCGCTCGACGTGCGCCTGCACACCCACGCCTCGGAGACCGCCGAGGAGGACGCCTACTGCCTCGAGCACTTCGGCACCAGCCCGACGCAGTACCTGGAGGACCAGGGCTGGCTCGGACCCGACGTCTGGATGGCGCACTGCGTGCACCTCGACGACCCGGCCATCGCGCGGTACGCCGCCACCGGCACCGGCGTCGCGCACTGCCCGTCGTCGAACGGGCGGCTGGCCGCGGGGATCGCACCCGTGCGCGCCCTGCTGGACGCCGGGGTGGCGGTGGGGCTCGGCGTCGACGGCGCCGCCTCCAACGAGTCCGGTCAGCTCGGCGTCGAGATCCGCGAGTCCGTGCTCATGAACCGGCTGCGCACCGGCGCGGACTCGATGAGCGTCCGCGACGGGCTGCGGGCCGCCACGATGGGTGGCGCGCGGGTCCTGGGGCGGGGCGACGAGATCGGCTCCCTCGAGGTCGGCAAGCTCGCCGACGTCGCCGTCTGGCAGGTCGACGGCGTCGAGCACGCCGGCATCCTCGACCCCGTCGCCGCGCTCGGGCTCGGCGCGCTGCCGCCCCTGAAGCGGCTGTACGTCGCCGGGCGCGCCGTCGTCGAGGACGCGACGCTGACCACCACCGACGAGCGCAAGCTCGCCCACGAGGTGACCCTGGCCTCGCGCGAGCTCGCCGAGCGGCTCTGATGGACGTCACGTCCGTCACCGGCTTCCGCACCGCCCGCACGCGCGCCGACCTCGCGCTGGAACCCGGCGAGGTCTTCCTGGGCGGGGGCACCTGGCTGATGAGCGAACCCCAGCCGGGCACCACCGGGTTCGTCGACCTGACCACGCTCGGCTGGCCCGACCTGGAGGTGAGCGCCGACGGCCTGCGCATCGCCGCGACCTGCACCATCGCGACCCTGCGCGGCTGGGCCGAGGGCCGCGGCGCCGACCCCGTCCCGGCGGACTGGTCCGCGGTCGCGATGATCCCCGACGCCGCCGACGCGCTGCTGGCCTCCTTCAAGATCTGGAACACCGCCACCGTCGGCGGCAACGTCTGCCGAGCCTTCCCCGCCGCCGCGATGGTCTCCCTGGCCGTCGCGCTCGACGGCGTCGCCGAGGTGTGGACGCCCGACGGCGGCACGCGCCGACCGCTCGTCGCGGACCTGGTCACCGGGCCCGGCGAGACCGCCCTGCGCCACGGCGAGGTGCTGCGCGCGATCCAGCTGCCCGCGAGCGCCCTGCGCTCGCGCGCCGGGCTGCACAAGATCGCCCTGGCCGAGCTCGGCCGCTCCGGCGCCGTCGTCTCGGGCCGCCGCGACGCCGACGGCACGTGCGTCGTCGCGGTGACGGCCGCCGTCGAGCGCCCCGCCGTGCTGCGGTTCGCCGCGCTGCCCGACGCCGCCACGCTCGCGGCCGCCGTCGGCGACCTCGACGGCTGGTACACCGACTCCCTCGGCGCGGCCGACTGGCGGCGCGGCGTGAGCGTCGTCCTCGCCGAACGGCTGCGCCGGGATCTCGCCGGCGACCCGGAGAAGGACCCTGAGGACCCCGCATGAAGATCCACGTCAACGGCACAGGCCACGACACCGACCCGCGCCCCGGGCAGTGCCTGCGCACCCTGCTGCGCGAGCACGGGCACACCGAGGTCAAGAAGGGGTGCGACGCGGGCGACTGCGGGGCCTGCGCGGTGCTGCTGGACGGCAAGCCCGTGCACTCGTGCATCGTGCCCGCCCCGCGCGCCGAGGGCGCACAGGTCACCACGGCAGCGGGCCTCGCCCCCGGCGACGACCTGCACCCGGTGCAGGAGGCGCTCATCGAGGAGTTCGGCTTCCAGTGCGGGTTCTGCACCCCCGGGATGAGCGTCACCGCGTCCTGCCTGACCGCCGACGACCTGCCCGACCTCGACCGGCGGCTCAAGGGCTCGCTGTGCCGCTGCACCGGCTACCGTCCGATCCGCGCGGCGATCCGCAAGGTCCTCGACGACGGCGCACCGACCGCGGCGGGCTCGGCGGGCTCGACCCCGGGGGCCGGGACGGACGACGGCGACACACCGGCCGGCGTCGGACGCTCGGTCTCCCCCGAACCCGCCCGACGCGTGGTCCAGGGCCTGGAGCCGTACACCTTCGACACCCCGGAGGCCACCGGCACGCTCGTGCTGCGCGTCCTGGGCTCGAAGCACGCGCACGCCCGGATCACCGCCATCGACACCGCCGCCGCCCGCGCGCTGCCCGGCGTCGTCACCGTCCTCACCCACGCCGACGCCCCCACGAAGCGGTTCTCCACCGCACGCCACGAGCACCGCACCGACGACCCGGACGACACCCGCGTGCTCGACGACACGGTCCGGTTCGTCGGCCAGCGCGTCGCCGCCGTCGTCGCCGAGACCGCCGAGATCGCCGACGCCGCGCTCGGGCTGATCGACGTGACCTACGAACCCCTGCCGTTCGTGCTCGACGCCGAGGAGGCACGGCAGCCGGACGCCCCGGCCGTCCACCCGGACCGGCCGGTCGCCGTCCAGGCCGACCCGGACCGCCCGAACGTGCTTGGCAGCCTGCACGCCGGCATCGGAGGCGACGTCGACGCGGCACTCGCCGCGAGCGCCGTCACCGTCGGCGGGACCTGGCAGACCGGGCGGGTGGCGCACGCCCAGCTCGAGACGCACGGCGCGCTCGGCCGGCTCGACGACGACGGCCGGCTCGTCATCCGCTCCAGCACCCAGGTGCCGTTCCTCACCCGCAACGAGCTCGCGCACGTCTTCGACCTGCCCCGGGACCGCGTGCGGGTGCACGCCGCCCGGGTGGGCGGCGGGTTCGGCGGCAAGCAAGAGATGTTCGTCGAGGACCTGGTGGCGCTCGCGGTGCTGCGCACCGGCCGCCCGGTGTCCTACGAGTTCTCCCGTACCGACGAGTTCCGCCGCGCGGCGCTGCGCCATCCGTTCCGCGTGGAGGTCTCGCTCGGCGCGACAGCGGACGGGACGTTGACGGCGCTGAAGGTCGACGTGCTGAGCAACACCGGCGCGTACGGCAACCACGGCATCGGGGTGCTGTTCCACTCGGTGGCGGAGTCGATCAACGTCTACCGCTGCCCGGTCAAGCGCGTGGACGCCGAGTCGGTGTACACGAACGCGGTGCCGTCGGGGGCGTTCCGCGGGTACGGGCTGGGGCAGGTGATCCTCGGGGTGGAGTCGGCGATGGACATGCTGGCGCAGCGGCTCGGGATCGACCCGTTCGAGCTGCGCCGCCGCAACGCGGTGCGCGACGGGGACCCACTGCTCACGGTCGACGACGAGCCCGAGCCGGACCTGCGGTGGGGCAGCTACGGGCTTGACCAGTGCCTCGACCTCGCCCAGGACGCGCTGCGGCGCGGCAACGGCGTCGAGGCACCGTCCGGGTGGCGGGTCGGCGAGGGCATGGCGATCGCGTTCATCGCGGGGGCGGCCCCGGGCGGCCACCACGCGCACGCCGCCGCCTCGCTGCGCCGGGACGGCACGTTCGCGCTGTCGGTCGGGACGGCCGAGTTCGGCAACGGCACCAGCACGGTGCACCGGCAGATCGCCGCCTCGACCCTGGCGGCGACGCCGGACCGGATCGTGCTGCGGGCCTCGGACACGGACCTGGTGGACCACGACACGGGCGCGTTCGCGTCGGCGGGCACGGTGGTGGCCGGCAAGGCGCTGGCGCGCGCCTGCACGGCGCTGCGCGGCCTGATGATCGACGTCGCGCGGCAGGTGTCCGACGGCGGAACCCCGGCGGGAGGTGCGGTTCCGCAGGCAGAGCTCGTCGCGGACGGCGTGCGCGTCGGCGACCGGCTCGTCGGCTTCGACGAGATCGTCGCCGCCGCCGGGGACCCGGAGAGCCGCGAGCTGACGACCCACGGCAGCGACGACGGCAAGGAGCGCAGCCTGGCGTTCAACGTGCACGCGGTGCGGGTCACCGTCGAGGAGGAGACCGGGTCGGTGCGCGTGCTGCAGTCGGTGCAGGCCGCGGACGCCGGGTTCGTCATGAACCCGGCGCAGTGCCGCGGTCAGGTCGAGGGCGGCGCGGCCCAGGGCCTGGGCAGCGCGCTGTACGAGGAGGTGCTGGTCGACGACCGCGGGGCCGTGACGAACCCGGTGTTCCGCACCTACCGCGTCCCGCAGTCGGCCGACGTCCCCGACACCGAGGTGTACTTCGCCGACACCTTCGACACGATCGGGCCGTTCGGCGCGAAGTCGATGAGCGAGTCGCCGTACAACCCGGTGGCGCCCGCGGTCGGCAACGCGATCGCCCGCGCACTCGGCCGGCGGCCGTTCCGCCAGCCCTTCACCCGCGAGCGCGTGTGGCGGCTGTCACAGAACGCTCCTGAGCATGGGTGAAGTGATGGCTTCACACTCCTGAAACGCCGCGACCGTCCCGCCGAAACCTCCGATGGCTACGTTGCCGTTCGTTCCCATCGCACCAGGTCGAGCGGAGACCCACCCCATGGCAGTCCACAGCACACACCCGCGCCGCGCCCGCGTCGGCGCCGTCGCCGCGATCGCCGCCGGCGCCCTCGCGCTCGGCGCCTGCGCCGGCGAGGAGCCGGCCACCACCTCCGGCGAGTCCGAGGACGCCTCGTACGGCGAGATCAGCGTCCAGTACTCCTGGATCAAGAACGAGGAGTTCGCCGGCGAGTTCTACGCCTACGAGAACGGCTACTACGACGAGGCCGGTTTCGACGACGTCATCGGCATCTCCGGCCCGGACACCGGCGTCGCCAAGCTGCTGTCCGGCACGGTCGAGGTCGCCCTGAGCGACGCCGCCTCGATCGGCGCGGCGATCGCGGAGCAGGACGCCCCCCTGAAGATCATCGGCGCGACGTTCCAGAAGAACCCGTTCACGATCCTGTCGCTCGCCGACGGCGCCGACATCTCCTCGCCGGAGGACCTGGTCGGCAAGACGATCGGCGTGCAGGACTCCAACGCGTCCGTGTTCGCGGCACTGCTGCAGGCCAACGGGATCGACGAGAGCGACGTCACCGTCGTGCCCGTCGACTTCGACCCGACGCCGCTGATGAACGAGGAGGTCGACGGGTTCATGGCCTACCTCACCAACGAGGCCCTGACCGTCGAGCTCGCCGGCTACGACGTCACCAACCTCGCCTACGCCGAGAACGGCGTGCCGTACGTGGCCGAGACGTTCAGCGTCACCGACCAGTACCTCGAGGAGAACCCCGACCTGCTCAAGGCGTTCCTCACCGCCGAGATCAAGGGGTGGACGGACGTCTTCACCGAGTCCTCCGAGGACACGGTCGCGCTGGTCGAGCAGTACTACAACGAGGCCGCCGCGTCGTCGGAGGACGGCCTGGAGGCCGCGTTCGGCTCGCTGGACCCCGAGAAGACGCAGATGGGTCTCGAGGCCGAGAAGGAGCTCATCTCCACCGAGGAGACCGAGGAGAACGGCCTGTTCACCATCTCGGACGAGCTCAAGCAGGAGACCGTCGACTCCCTCGCCGCCGCCGGCTGGGACGTGAGCGTCGACGACCTCTTCGACACCACGATCATCGACGAGATCTACGCCGAGCAGCCCGAGCTCGTCGACTACCTGCCGTAGGGACCCATGAGCCACGACACCACGTCGGGTGCCCGCCCCTCGGGGCTGCCGCAGGATGCTGCGGCAGCCCCGGGGGGCACCGGCATCCACATCGACGGACTGACCAAGACGTTCCAGACGGGGCGGCGCAAGACCGTCACCGCGCTGCAGGACGCCCACCTGCACACCGACAAGGGCTCCTTCCTGGCCCTCCTCGGCCCCTCGGGGTGCGGCAAGTCGACGATCCTGCGCGTGCTGGCGGACCTCGAGCACCCCACCGCCGGCGAGGTCTTCGTCGACGGCAAGACGCCCGCGCAGCTGCGTCGCGACAGCGAGCTCGGCATCGCGTTCCAGGACCACGCGCTGCTGCCGTGGCGCAGCGTGCTGACCAACATCCGCCTCGTCTTCGAGGTCGCCGGCCGCAAGGTCGACAAGGCCTACGTGGACGAGCTCATCGAGCTCGTCGGGCTGACCGGGTTCGAGAAGGCGAAGCCCGCCCAGCTCTCGGGCGGCATGCGCCAACGGGTCTCCATCGCCCGCGCCCTGGCCCTCAAGCCGTCCGTGCTGCTCCTCGACGAGCCGTTCGGCGCGCTGGACGACATGACGCGCCAGAGCCTCAACCTGGAGCTGCTGCGCATCTGGACCGAGAAGCCGGCCACCACGCTGCTGGTGACGCACGGCATCTCGGAGGCGATCTTCCTGTCCGACCGGGTCGCGGTGATGTCTGCCCGGCCGGGACGCATCAAGGAGATCATCGAGGTCGACCTCCCCCGGCCGCGCACGCCCGAGATGATGCGGACCCCGGAGTTCCACGCGCTCGTCGACCGAGCCTCCGAGATCCTGTTCGGGTCGCACGGCGCCGCGGCGGAGGCCTGATGTCCCGCCGCTCCCGCATCCCCACCTGGCTCGCCGGGGTGATCGGTGCGGTCGCGCTGGTCGGCGCGTGGTGGGTCTTCTCCGCCACGATCTTCCAGCCGCCGCCGGGGACCACGTTCACGCCGGTGCCCTCACCGTGGGTCGTGTTCGCCACGATCGCCTCGGACGGCCTGGCGGCGTACCAGCCCGTGTTCTCCGTGACCATCACCGAGGCGCTCATCGGGTTCGCCTGGGGCAACGGCATCGCCCTGCTGCTCGCCGCGACCGTGCTCCTGGCTCCGCGCATCGAGACGGTCGTCACGCAGATCGCCGTGGTGAGCTACTGCCTGCCGGTGGTGGCGGTCGGCGGCATCGCGATCGTCGTCCTCGGCGGTGCTCCGCGCCCCGGGGAACCGAGCGCGACGGCGATCTTCCTGGCGGCGCTGGCCGTGTTCTTCACGACCGTGGTCGGTGCACTGCTCGGCTTCAAGTCGGCGGACGCCGCCAGCCTCGACGTCGTGCGCGTCTACGGGGGCACCCGGTTCACCCAGCTGCGCAAGGTGCGGCTCATCGCCGCGACGCCCGCGATCCTCAACGCCCTGCAGATCGCCGTGCCGTCGGCGTTCCTCGGTGCGGTCCTCGGCGAGTACATGGGCGGGATCGACCAGGGCGTCGGGATCACCCTGATCCGCCTGCAGGGCGAGCTCGACTCGGCCCGCGTGTGGGCCGTGTTCCTGCTGACCGCCGCCGTCGCCCTCATCGGCTACGGCGTCGTCGGCCTCCTCTCGCGACTGGCCACGCCGTGGGTGGCAGGACGGAGCGCGTCATGAACGCCGTCTCCTGGCGCCCGGTGGGCCGGGCCGCTCTCAACGCCCTGCTGACGCTGGTGATCGTGCTCGCCCTGTGGTGGGCCGTGGTCAACCTCACCGGCATGTCTCCGTACGTCGCCAAGGGCCCCGCCGACGTGTGGGAGTTCCTCGTCTCCGGGCAGGAGGCGGCGGCGAACCGGACGGAGCTCACCCCGCTGCTGGCGCAGACCCTGCAGGACGCCGCCCTCGGGTTCGTGGTCGGCATGGCCGTCGCCGGGCTGCTGGCCGTCCTGTTCTCCCTGTCGCGGACGGTCGAGGCCGGCGTCATGCCGCTGGCCCTGCTGCTGCGCGCCATCCCGTTGGTGTCCATCGCGCCGGTGATCATCCTCATCACCGGCCGCGGCACCCAGGCGTCGGTGGCCGTCATCGGCTCGATCGTGGTGCTGTTCCCGGCGCTGGCGTCGATCCTGTTCGGGCTGAACCGCGCGAGCGTGCAGAGCCTCGATCTCGTGCACGTCTACGGCGGCACCCGCCTGACGGCGATGCGCAAGGTGAACATCCCCGGCGCCCTGCCGTCGTTGTTCGCCGCGGCACGCGTGTCGGTCCCGGGGGCGGTCACGGGTGCGCTGCTCGCCGAGTGGCTGTCCACCGGTACCGGCATCGGCGGGTCCATCGTGAAGTTCACGGCGTCGGCCCGGTTCGACGACCTGTGGGCGTCGGTCGCGCTCATCACGATCGTCACGCTGCTGCTCTACAACGTGGTCCAGGTGGTCGAGAACGTGGTGCTGACCCGCATGGCCATGACGTCCGCGCAGCGCTGAGGGGACGGCCGGCCGGACTCGGGGGTCCCGGCCGGCCGCCGGCCTCCAGGAGGCCGCGACGAGAGTATCGCAATCTGACAGGTGTTGGATACTCCCCGTGGCACGATGTCGCCATGGACCCTCGACAGCGGCGCACCCGGACGCAGCTCCGCTCGGCGATCCTCGATCTCGCGGCCCGGCAGCCCGTCGGGTCGCTGACGGTCGCCGAGGTCGCCCGGGCCGCTGGTGTCACCCGCGACACCTTCTACCGGCACGCGGCGGGTCCGGTCGAGCTGCTGGCCGACGTCCTCACCGACGAGCTCGAGCAGATCGACCTGCCCGCGCACGGCGACGCCGAGGACTTCCTCGCCGCGCTCCACCTGCTGCTCGAGCACGTGGCCGGCCACGCCCCCGTCTACCGTGCGGCACTCGTCGACAGCACCGAGGGACGCATCCGCGAGATCCTGCACGACGTCGTCGCGGCACGCCTCGACGCCTACCTGGCGGCCGCGCCCGCCGCCGTGCCGCGCATCCCCGGCGGGGCGCCCCCCGAGGTGACGCGCCGGGTGCTCGTCGCGCACTGCGCCGCAGGGACGGTCGCCGCGATCACCGTCTGGGTGGGCGACGGCGCACAGACCGACGTCGCGGCGCTCGCCCGGACGATCCTCGCGGCCGGCCCCACCTGGTGGAGCCCCGAGCACGCGGCCCGGACGCTCCCCGTGGATCAGGCCCGGTCGGCCGCCAGCTGGAGCACCGACTCCGCCAGCGCCCGCGTGCCGTAGGCCACGTCGCCGGCGGAGACCGCCTCGTCAGGATGGTGGCTGATGCCGTCGGGGTTGCGCAGGAACAGCATGCCGACGTCGGTCACGGAGCCGATCGCCATCGCGTCGTGGCCCGCCCTGCTGAAGATCGTCGCCGGGTCGTCGACGCCGCGGTCGAGCGTCGAGACGATGCCCTCGCGCACGACGTCCTGCAGCAGCGGGGCGCAGAACACGGCCGGTGCGCTGTGCACCTCGCGCGCGTGCCAGCGCAGCCCGCGACGGCCCATGATGGCGTCGAGCTCGCGCTCGATGGCACCCCACACGCGGTCCCGCTCGCCGTCGAGCTCGCCGCGCAGGTCCAGGCTGAGGTGCGCCTCGCCGGGGACCACGTTCACGGCGCCGGGATAGGTCTCGAGCCGGCCGACCGTGCCGATCATGTGGTGCTCGGCCCGGCAGAGGCGTTCGACCGCGAGCGCCGCCTCGCTGGCACCGAGCAGCGCGTCCCGACGGCGGTCGTAGGGGGTGCCGCCGGCGTGCCGGGCCTCCCCCTCGACGACGAGCTGGAACCGCCGCGCGGAGGCGATGGAGGACACCACGGCCAGGGACTCGCCGCGTTCGTCGAGCTCGGGACCCTGCTCGATGTGCGCCTCGAGGTAGCCGACCAGCTCCTCGGGCCGGCGGGCCGCCTCGGCCACGCGGCCGGGGTCGAGCCCGAACTCGACGAAGGCCTCCCGCAGGGAGACGCCGTCGGCATCGGTCAGGGACCACCACTGCGGGTCCCAGGTCCCGGCGACGGCGGAGGAGCCCAGCAGCGCCTTGCCGAACCGTGTGCCCTCCTCGTCGGAGAACGCGACGACCTCGAGCGCGAAGGGCAGCGGGGAGCGCCAGCCGGCCTGGTCGGGTGCCGGTTCGCGCAGCATCCGCACCACCTCGAGCCCCATGAGGACGCCGACGATCCCGTCGTAGCGTCCGGCGTCGGGCACGGTGTCCAGGTGGGAGCCGATGACCAGCGCGGGTGCGTCGGGGTCGGGCGTGCCGGACGCCGTGGACCGCTCGAGCCGGCCGACCTGGTTCCCGGCGGCGTCCGTGCGGGTGGTCATGCCGATCTCGCGCATCCACTGCGCCGCGAGGCGGTTGACGCGTGCGTGCTCCGGGGAGAGGTAGACCCGTTCGATGCCGTCGTCGGCGGCGGTGACCCGGGCGAGCTCGTCGCAGCGCGCCATGACGCGCCGTGCTGCCGCGGCCACCGTCCCGGGGTCGGTCTGCAGCAGCGCCATCAGGCGCCCCGGAAGACGTCGGCGGCGGCCTCGGTCCCACCCCCGGGCGGGACGGCGCGGCCGAAGCGGCGCAGCACCGCCTCGAGGGCGGCGAGCGTGGTGAGCACGGCGTCCTCGCGGGCGTTGTAGCCCATGGTGCCGATGCGCCAGACCCGTCCGTGCAGCGGGCCGAACGAGGTACCGATCTCGATGCCGAAGTCGGTCAGCATCGCGGCGCGCGCGGCGTCGCCGGGCACGCCCTCGGGGATCTCGACGGCGACGACGTTGTGCATCTTGTGGGCGACGTCGCCGAACACCTCCAGGCCCAGCCCCCGCACGCCGGCGAGCATGGCGTCGCCGGCCAGGCGGTGCCGCTCGACGACGGCGTCACGTCCCTCGGCCAGGATCACCCGCGCGCACTCGCGCGCCGCGTACAGCATCGACGTGGCCTCGGTGTGGTGGTTGAGACGGCGCGGCCCCCAGTAGTCGAGGATCATGCCGAGGTCGAAGTAGTTGGAGCGCACGTAGTCGCTCGCCTCGGGGTCGTCCGGCTCGCGGATGCCGGCCTCGACACGCTTCCGGGAGCGCACGACCTCCACAGCGCGTTCCGAGAGCGTGATCGGCGCCGAGCCCGACGGCCCGCCGAGGCACTTCTGCAGACCCGCGGTGGCGGCGTCCAGCCCCCACGCGTCGGCCTCGAAGGGGTTGCCGCCGAGCGAGGCGGTGGCGTCGGAGTAGAAAAGCACGCCGTGCTGGGCGCAGAGCGCCCCGACCTCGTCGAGCGGCTGGTTCATCGTGGTCGACGTGTCGCCCTGGACCAGCGCGAGCAGCGTGGGGCGCACCCGCCGGATCGCCTCGTCGATCGTCGAGACCGGCACCACCTGCCCCCACGGCACCTCGATGGTGTGCACCTCGGCCATGGCCCGTTCGGCGATCTCGGCGAGCAGCAGCCCGAACCGGCCGAAGACCGGCACGAGCACCCGCTCCCCGGGGCGCACCAGCGACACGATCGCCGCCTCGATCCCCGCGCGGGACGTGCCGTCCACGAGCATCGTCGCCTCGTTGGCCGTGCCCCACACCTGCCGGTAGAGCTCCTGGGTCTCGGTCATGGAGGCCGTCATGAACGGGTCGTACTGGCCCACCAGGGGGGCCGACATCGCGCGCAGCACGCTCGGGTACGCCGACACGGGACCGGGGCCCATGAGCAGACGGGTAGGCGGGTCGATCGGTCCGGGCAGTTCGGGACCGGGCAGGCTCGATCCGGGCAGGCTCGATCCGGGCTGGGCGGCGGTCATCAGGTCGTTCCTCCGGTCGGGGCGGTGGCGTGGTCCGGCGCGACGGCGCGCGCGAGCCGGCGCGCCAGGCGGACGAGGGCGATGTCGGTGTCGGCGCTCGAGACGAGGCACACGCCGACGGGCGCGGGGCCGAGCAGCGAGCCGACGGTGAGCAGGGGGGCCGACAGGGCCGGCAGCCCGGCGACGGCGGCCGGCGTGGTGAGCTGCAGCGTCGCGGTGCGCACGGCGTCGACCCGTTCGCCGCCGCTGGTGCGCAGCGGTGCCGGGCCGGGTGCGGTCGGCAGGAGCAGCACGGCGTCGCCCACGAGGCGGCGCACGCGGTCGCCCAGCGGGGCCAGGGCGGCCCGGGCGGCGGCCTCGTCCTCGTCCGTCATACGGGCGGCAGACCGGAAGCGCTCGGCGACGGCGGGCCCCAGGGCGCCCGGGTGCTCGCGGACCCAGGGCCCGTCGTTGCGCCACGCCTCGGCGGCCTGGACGGTGCGGAAGGCCGCCAGGAACTCCTCGGGGTCGCCGATCGAGACCTGGTCGACCCTCGGCGCGTCGGGACGCCCGGCCAGCGCGGCCAGGAACCGGTCGAACGCGGCCCGGGTGTCCGCCTCGACCACGGCCAGCAGCTCGGTGGGCACCGCGAACCGCCAGGGCAGGTCCTGGTCCGACGCGCCGTAGACGGACTCGGTGGACTCCGAGCCGTCGTAGCTCAGGCACCAGTCGGCGACCCGCTGCAGCGTGCCCCCGTCGCGGGTGAGCCAGCCGACGGTGTCGAAGGACTGCGCGAGCGGCAGCATCCCCTGCCGCGGGACGAGCCCGTGCGTGGTGCGCAGGCCCCACAGCCCCTGGTAGGACGCGGGCACCCGGACCGATCCGGCGGTGTCGGTGGCCAGCCCGATCTCGGCCTGGCCGGTGGCCACCGCGGAGGCGGGTCCGCTGGACGAGCCGCCGGGCAGCGCCCCGGGGAGCGCCTCGTTGGGCGGGGTGCCGTAGTGGGGGTTGTCACCCGCCACCGAGTAGGCGAACTCGTCGGTGCGGGCGATGCCGCGCAGCGACGCGCCGCCGCGGAGCAGGTCGGACACGGCGGGCGCGGTGGAGGGCTCGGGCCTGGCGCCGTCCAGGTAGGTGGGGTTGCCCGCCCCGATGCGGTAGCCCTTGATCGCGAAGAGGTCCTTGACGGCCACCGTCAGGCCGGCCAGCGGCCCTTCCCACGCACCCTGGTACAGCGGGTCGCCGACCGTGCGCCAGATCCGCCGGTCGAGGGCCGCGGCGCGTGGGGTGACGTGCGCGGCCGTGATCAGCCACGTCCCCTCGACGCGCTGCCACACCTGGGTCTGCAGGCCCGTCCCGCCGGCGTCGTACCGGGAGACCGAGACCAGCAGCGCCACGTCCGGTCCCAGCGCACGGTGCTCGACGCGTTCGATGACGCGTGGCGCCACGCCGCCCCGTGTCCCGCGGAACGCCGAGATCGCCTCGTGCCCGACGAGCAGCCCGGCGGCGTCCCCACGCATCGTGGCCTCGCCGGGCGCGAACGCGGCGTCGAGGTGGTCGAGGTCGTTCGCGACGACGGCGGCCTCGTAGCGCGTGAACGCCTGGTACAGCTCGGCGGGCACCGAGTCGGCGCCGGGGATCTCGGTCATGCGTCACCTCCGATGGGCACCCGGGCCAGGTCGGCCTCGCGGATGCGGGCGTGCACGCCGGTCACGACGTCGACCACCTGGGAGATGTCGAAGTCGGTCGCGGCACTGAGGTAGGCGTAGGCCAGGTGCTCGTCCATCCCCCAGCGCGCCCGCAGCAGCGCGATGGCGGCGCGTACGGCCCGGCGCATCGCCTCGTCGAGGTCCTCGTGCATCCCCGTGGGCACGAGGTACCCGCCGGCGCGGGCCAGCGGACCGGTCACCTCGCCGAACGCGGCGAGCGCCTCGGCCCGCGGGACGACGTCGAAGCGCAGCGTGGCCCGCAGGGACGCCTCGAGCGCGGTGAGGGCGACCTCGCCGTCCCCCTGGGCGAAGTGCGGGTCGCCGGCGTAGACGAGCGCGCCGTCGACCTGGACGGGCAGGTAGAGCTCGGTGCCCTCGACGAGCAGGTTGATGTCGATGTTGCCGCCGTGCGGGCCGGGCGGCACGGAGTGGGGGCGGTCGTCGCCCGGCACGGCGACGCCCAGGATCCCCAGGAAGGGCGCGAGCGGGAACTCGACGACCGGCGGGCCGCCCTCGGTGACGGGCATCGTGCCGACGAGCCCGGAGCCGCGCTCCTCGACGGCGCAGAAGACCGAGACATTGCTCTCCCCGCGGGGCAGCTCGCCGGCGAGCGCCCCCTTGCCGTGCCGGTTGGACACGACGCCGTAGGGCACGCGGGGCTCGAGCCGTTCGACGGTGATCCGCAGCAGGTCGCCGGGTGCGGCGCCCTCGACGCGGACGGGCCCGGTGACCACGTGCGGGCCGTCGCGGTCCGGGTCGCGGGCGAGCTCCGCGGCGATGGTGACGGCGTCGTCCAGGACGTGGGCGGGCGGGACGCCGTGCCGGCCGAAGTAGGCCCGCGGGTCGGAGCCCTGGTCCTCCAGCAGTCCCTCGTGGCTGACGGTGTCGACGGTGACGGACTCGCCGGGGGCGACCGTCAGTACCGGGGTGTCGGCGGCGCAGGGCAGGCGGCCCCAGGTGACCGTGGCGGGCGTGGCGGCGAGGTAGTGGTCACCGGGCAGGTCGCCCACGCCCGGCTGCAGGATCGGGGTCATGCCGCCACCTCCGTCCGGGCGGTCAGCAGCCGTCCGGCCGGGGCGCCGCGGACGACGCCGGTGCCGCCGTCGTCCGCGCCGTACACCTGGTCCCCGCGCAGCCACGTGCCGCGGACCCGGCCGCGCAGGGCACGGCCGTCGTAGGCGGAGACGGGGTTGCGGTGCAGCAGCGCGCCGGCGTCGACGAGGAACGGGTCGTCGGGCCCGAAGACCGCCAGGTGCGCGGGCGCGCCGGGCTCGATCCGGCCGAGGCCGTCGAGGCCCGCGACGGCGGCGGGCCCGGTGGTGAACCACGGAAGGACGGCGGCCAGGTCGACGCCGCGGGCGGACGCCTCGGTCCACACCGCCGACAGCCCGACCTGCAGCCCGGAGATGCCGCCCCAGGCCAGCCCGAAGTCACCGTCGCCGGCCCGTTTGCGCTCGACCGTCGAGGGCGAGTGGTCGGACACGACGGCGTCGATCGTCCCGTCGAGCAGCCCCTCCCACAGCAGGTCGCGGTTCGCGGCCTCGCGGATCGGGGGGCAGCACTTGAACTCCGAGGCGCCGTCGGGGATCTCCTCGGCGGTGATCGTCAGGTAGTGCGGGCAGGTCTCCACGGTCAGGTCGACGCCGTCGGCGCGGGCCGCGCGGATCACCGGCAGGGAGCCGGCGTCGCTGAGGTGCAGGACGTGGACGCGGGCGCCGTGGCGACGGGCGGCGTCCACGACGGCCTGGATCGCGGCGGCCTCGCTCGCCGGCGGCCGCGAGCGCAGGAACGCGTCGTAGCCGCGGCCGAGCGCACCGCCGGCGTGGAGCAGGTCCGGGTCCTCGGCGTGCACGATGAGCCGCGACCCGAGGCGGGCGACCTCGGCCGTGGCCGCGTCGAGTCCGGCGGCGTCGAGGTGCCCGAACTCGTCGACGCCGGAGGGGGCGAGGAAGCACTTGAACCCGTAGACACCGGCGTCGTGCAGGCCGCCGAGGGTGCCGAGGTTCTCGGGGACCGCGCCGCCCCAGAAACCGACGTCGACGTGCGCGGCGGGTGCCGCGACCGTCTGCTTGGTCCGCAGGGCCTCGACGGTGGTGGTCGGCGGCAGGGAGTTCAGCGGCATGTCGACCAGGGTGGTGACGCCGCCGGCGGCCGCCGCGGCGGTCGCCGAGCCGAAACCCTCCCAGTCGCTGCGGCCGGGGTCGTTGACGTGCACGTGGGAGTCGACGAGGCCGGGCAGCAGGACGGCGCCGTCGGGCACCGGGACGTCCCGCGACCCGGCGACGATCGCACCTGCGGCCAGCACGTCCGCGACGCGTCCGGCCTCGACCACGACGGCGGCCGGCCGGAAGGCTCCGTCGACGTAGGCCCGCTCGGCCCGGAAGACCTGGCGCGCGGCCATCAGCGCACCGCCGGGGCGCTGCTGCTGCGGTGCGGGTTCACGGGCATGCGTCCTCCAGGCGGTCACGGCTCCGGACGAGTGCCGTCCGGCGTCGTGCGCCATCCTGCCGTGAAGTTATTGCTTAACGCCATCCCGGGGGTTTCGTGGCGGTTACACCTCGGGACCTGCTGCGGCCCTCAGGCCCCGTGGCCCTCGTCCACGGCCGCCGGGTCGACCGTGAGCCACAGCGCCACCGCGACGCCCGCGGAGTCGTTGACGACCCGGTGCGGCCGGGCTGCCGAGAACGACAGCGCGTCCCCCGCACCCAGGCGGACCGACCCCTCGGCGAACTCGAAGACCAGCTCGCCGGAGACCACGTGCCCGCTCTCGTAGCCGGTGTGGACCAGCATCGCGCCGTCCTCGCTGGAGGACGCCCCCGGCGGGTAGGTCGACTCGAACCAGGTGACGCCCGGCAACGGAGCCGGGGAGAGCCGCCGGTAGGTGACCCCCTGCCCCAGCTGCGCCGACACGTCCTGCGCCCGGCTCGCCACGAGGACGCCCGGCAACGGCTCCGACACGTCCCCGTCGGCCTCGTCCACCCGCGGTGCCGAGACGCCGACGTCGTCGAAGATCGCCGAGACCGGCACGCCCAGGATCCCCACCAGCTCGACCAGCCGCTGCACCGACGGCTTCATCACCCCGTTCTCGAGCTGCGACAGCGCGCTCGAGGAGATCCCGAGCTCGCGCGCCACCGACGCCAGCGACCGACCCCGGGAGGTGCGCAGCCGGCGCAGCCGGGTGCCGATCTGCGCGGGCAGCAGGGTCTCGTCCACGGTGTCTCCTGTCAGGCGGGGGCTGCCCGCATCGTATGCGAGCCGCACGCCGGACCGGACCCCTCCGACCGGGCCCCGCACCCGGTCACACGGTCGTCACACGGGTGAAACACCGCCGCCCCGGCACGGTCGTACCGTCGCCGCACGGAAGGAGCCTCTGTTGCACATCGACGAGTTCGACACCCTGGCACCTCAGGACGCACGGGCCCAGGTCGCGGTCTGGGCGGCGGTGCCGACCTGGGTCGACGCCGTCGTCTCCGGACGACCGTACGGGTCCACCGACGCCCTGGCCGCCCGCGCGCAGGAGCTCGCGACCGGGTGGGGCCGGGCCGAGCTGGACGCGGCGCTGGCCCACCACCCGCGGATCGGCGAGAAGCCGTCCGGCACCGGCGCCGACGCGGCCGCGTCCCGCCGGGAGCAGGCGAGCATGGCGGACGCGGGCGACGACGTCGCCGCGCTCATGACCGCCGGCAACCGGGCGTACGAGGAGCGGTTCGGCCGGGTGTTCCTCATCCGGGCCGCGGGCCGCTCCCCCGACCAGATGCTCGGTGAGCTCGCCCGCCGGCTCGACAACGACGAGGCCACCGAGGTGGCCGAGGCGTGCGACCAGCTCGCCCAGATCGCCCTGCTGCGCCTGCACGGCGCGGTCACCGACGGCGCCGACACCCGGGAGCCCGCCCCATGAGCAGCCACCTGACCACCCACGTGCTGGACACCACCGCCGGGACCCCCGCCGCGGGCGTCGAGGTGACGCTGACCGACGCCCACGGCCAGGACCTCGCGACGGCCGCCACCGACGCCGACGGCCGCGCCGCCGTCGGGCCCGACCGGCTGCCGGCGGGCACCTACACGCTGACGTTCGCCACGGGCTCCTACTTCGCGGCCCGCGCCGTCGAGACCTTCTACCCGCAGGTCACCGTCGCGTTCGTCGTCACGGACGACGCCGACGGCACGAGCAGCCGCCACTACCACGTACCGCTGCTGCTGAGCCCGTTCGCCTACTCGACCTACCGCGGGAGCTGAGCGGCGTGAAGATCATCGTCATCGGCGCCGGCGTCGGCGGCACGAGCGCCGCGATCGCCCTGCAGCGGCTCGGCCACGACGTCGTCGTCTACGACCGCATGCGCGAGAACAAGCCCGTCGGGGCCGCGCTGTCGCTGTGGTCCAACGGCGTCAAGGTGCTCAACTGGCTGGGCGTGGGCGAGCAGGTCGCCGCGCTCGGCGGCGCCATGGACGACATGGCCTACCTCGACGGGCACTCCGGCGAGACGCTGTGCCGGTTCAGCCTGGCCCCCGTGACTGAGGCCACCGGCCAGCGCCCCTACCCCGTGGCCAGGGCGGACCTGCAGCGCCTGCTCATGGACACCGTGGGCGCCGAGCACATCCACCTGGGCATGCGGCTGGTGTCGGTGGCCGACGACGGCCAGCAGGTCACGGCCACGTTCGCCGACGGCTCCACCGACACCGCCGACCTGCTGCTGGGGGCCGACGGCGCCCGCTCCGTGGTGCGCGACCACGTCACCGCTGCCGACGAGGGCGGTGAGCGCATCGAGCGCACCTACTCGGGCTACACGAACTTCAACGGCCTGGTCGCCGCGGACACCGCCGTCGGACCGAAGAACCAGTGGACCACGTACGTCGCCGAGGGCAAGCGCGCCGCCGTCATGCCCGTGGCCGACGGCCGCTCCTACTTCTGGTTCGACGTGCCGCAGCCCTCGGGCCTGCCGTACGACGCCGCCACGGACGGCACGGCACCGCTGCACGAGGCGTTCGGCCACTGGGCGCCGGGCGTGCAGGCGCTCCTGGCGGCGATCGACCCCGCCCGGTCGCTCAACCGCGTCGAGATCTGGGACATCGACCCGTTCCACACCTGGGTGCGCGGCCGCGTCGCCCTCCTCGGCGACGCCGCCCACAACACGGCCCCGGACATCGGCCAGGGCGCCTGCCTCGCCCTGGAGGACTCCTTCGCGCTCGCCATCAGCCTGGCCACGAACACCGTGAGCGTCGAGGACTCCCTGCGCCGGTACGAGCGCAGCCGCACCGAGCGCGCCGCCGACCTGGTCCAGCGGGCCCGCGACCGCGGCGAGGAGACCCACGGGTACGACCCCGCACGGACCGCCGCCTGGTACGAGTCGCTGCGCGGCACCGACGGCAGCGGCATCATCCGCGGCATCGTCGGCAACATCACCGGCAGCCCGGTCAACCTCGGCGTCGGCACCCTCTGATCGCATCCCAGCACCCCAGCACCCCCTGCGGTCCTGCGGCCGACTTCCGAGCCGGCGAGAACCGTCGCCGCACCGAGACGCACAGGAACGCACGAGCGCGTGGGAGGAAGATGTGTCGCGCGGTCGTCAGACCGGAAGCGGAGGGCCCCCAGGGCCCGTGAGCGCGACCGCGCGACACATCTTCCTCCCACGCGCGAACAGGACGACGCGAGCAGGACGGCTCGAGCAGGACGACCCGAGCAGGACTACTCGGTGGCCGAGGTCTCCTTCCGCTTCGCCGCGGGGTAGCGCAGCCCCTCGACCATCTCCTGGACGTGCTCCGTCGGTGGCGACGTCAGCTTCGAGACGACGATCGTCACGATCGCGTTGACGACCGCGCCGACGGCGCCGATGCCCTCCGGCGAGATCCCCAGGATGTGGTCGTGCGCCGACGTCCCGAACACCTCGAGGGTGTAGATCATGTACGTCGCGGTGAACGCCAGACCGGCGATCATGCCCGAGGCCGCACCGACGGCGTTGGCCCGCTTCCAGAAGATCCCCATGACGAGGATCGGGAAGAAGGTCGACGCCGCCAGCCCGAAGGCGAAGGCGACCACCTGGGCCACGTACGCGGGCGGGTTGATGCCGCCGTAGATGGCCACCAGCACCGCGGCGCCCATCGCGATACGACCGACGAGGAGCCGCTGCGACTCCGAGGCCTCCCGCTTGACGACCCGGAAGTACAGGTCGTGCGACACCGACGAGGAGATGACCAGCAGCAGGCCGGCCGCCGTCGACATCGCGGCCGCCAGACCACCAGCGGCCACGAGCCCGACGATCGGTGCGGGCAGACCCGCGATCTCCGGGGTGGCCAGCACCAGGATGTCGTTGTTGACGATGAGGTCGGCACCCGAGGCCGGGTCGTTGCTCAGCGTCGTGATCGTCTCGGCGGTGTCGGAGACCGACACCAGCCCGGTCGCGGCCCAGTTGTTCACCCACGCGGGCAGCGAGGCGACGGCCACGCCGTCGACCGACTGCATGAGGTTGAGCTTGGTAAACGCCCCCACGGCGGGTGCCGTCGTGTAGAGCAGGCCGATGAACACGAGCGCCCAGAACGCGGAGAACCGCGCACCGCGGACCGACTTGGTGGTGTAGAAGCGGATGATCACGTGCGGCAGGCCCGCGGTACCGATCATCAGCGACATCGTCACCAGGAACACGTCGAGCTGCGGACGGGCCGCGAACGCCTCGGTGTACTGCTCCAGGCCGAACTGCTGGCTCAGCGCGTCCAGCTCGCCCAGGATCTGGCCGAACGTGACCTGCGGGACCGGGAAGCCCGTCATCTTCTGGGCGATGGTCCACGCCGGGATGAGGTAGGCGACGATCATCACGGTGTACTGGGCCACCTGGGTCCAGGTGATGCCCTTCATCCCGCCGAGCACGGCGTACAGGAAGATGATCCCGGCCGCCACGGCCACGCCGCCCTCGATGGACAGGTTGAGGAACCGGCTGAAGACGATGCCGCCGCCGCGCATCTGGCCCACCACGTAGGTGAAGGACACGATGATCGCGGCGATCGCGGCGATGAGCCGCACGTACTCCGAGTACCGGTCGCCCACGAACTCGGGCACGGTGAACTTGCCCCACTTGCGCAGGTACGGCGCCAGCAGCAGGGCGAGCAGCACGTAGCCGCCCGTCCAGCCCATGAGGTAGACGGAGCCGTCCGAGCCGAGGAACGCGATGAGGCCCGCCATGGAGATGAACGAGGCCGCCGACATCCAGTCGGCCGCGACGGCGGCGCCGTTGGCCACGGCAGGGATGCCCTGGCCGGCGACGTAGAACCCCTTGGTCTCCTTGACGCGGCTGCGCCAGGCGATGGTCAGGTAGGTGGCGAAGGACAGACCCACGAAGACGAGGGTCCAGATCTGGATCTCGCTCACAGCCGGTTCCCCTCCTCGTCGCGCTCGGCCACCCCGTACTCGTCGTCGAGCCGGTCCATGCGCAGCGTGTAGACCAGGATCAGGATGATGAACGTGTAGATCGACCCCTGCTGGGCGAACCACAGACCCAGCGGGAACCCGGCGATCACGATGGTGTTGAGCTGTTCGATCAGCAGGATCCCGCACACGAACGAGACCAGGAACCAGATCGACAGCAGCACGACCATCAGCCGCAGGTTCTTCTTCCAGTACTCCTGGCGCCACCCGTTGGCCCCGGGCGGTGGCCCGGGATCGGGTGCGCTCCCTCGCGCATCGGTCATCGGACGCTCCCTTCGTCGCGTGGACCCCGAGCACCGTCGCCCGGGGCACGTCCGGCACAGCCGTACGGAACCCGTACGTGCCGAGCGAACCGCGCCGTCGTCGCTGGTCACAAGGCCCCACCGGCCCGGCGGTACGGACCGTCTCGCGAACGGTCGCCCTGCCGCCTCGAGAGGTCCGGGCACCAGCGGTGACCGTCCACGCGCCCGCACCGACCGCTCGCGGGACCGTTCGCGCCGCTCGTCCAGCCGGCGGCTCCCGGCGGGTCCCCCGGGACGACCGCGACGCCTACAGTCGGTCCATGGCCTCGACGACGAGCTCCGCCCTCGGCAACCTGCTGCGTGCAGGGGGCCGCACCGCCACCCCGCGCAAGCGCGTGCTGCACCCGGGCAGCGTCGGCATGCTGGTGGGTGCGCTGCTGGTGATCGTCGGCAGCCTGCTGCCCTGGGTCGTCACGCCGGTCGGCACCCTGTCGGGCACCGGAGGTCCCGGACTGTGGACGCTGTGCGCCGGGTTCGTCGGGGTGGCCGGCGCGGTGATCCCGCGCCGCTGGGTCGCGGTCTCCCACAGCCTCGTCGCCGGCACGGGAACGGCGTTCGTGGCCGGCTGGCAGCTCGTGCGCCTGGTCCAGGTCTCCAGCGCCACCGACGCGTGGGGGCAGGCGATGCCGGGCATCGGGCTGGTCATGGCCGCCGGGGGCGCCGTCGTCCTGCTCGCCACGGGGGTCCGCCTGCTGCGCACGCCCGCCGTGCCCGCCTGAGGCGAGATGACCGCGCCGGCGTCCGGGACTTCCCCCGGGCGCCGTCGCTCCGTAGTCTGCGACGTCATGGACGACGGCGTCGACACCAGCGACACCCCTGCGGAGGTGGACGCGACCTTCCGCACCCTGCGACGGGTCGCGGTGGGCTACTTCGTCGTGTTCCTGCTCGCCGTGGCCGCCTTCCCGGTCCTGTCGCTCACCCTGGACTGGTGGTCGAGCTCGCGGCTCGTGGGGGGCATGTCCCCCGGGTTCCTCGTGGCCGGGTTCGGGCTCTACGTCTTCTTCGCGGTGCTCGGCGTCGCCGCGGCCAGCCTGTCCTCCGCCGTCGAGCACCGGATGCTGGGCACCAGCCGCGAGCCGGTGGACGACGACGCCCCGGGCTCGGGCGAGGACCTCCCGTGACCGGGTCGGCGGCCCTCGCCCTGGCCGCGGCGCTCGCGCTGGTGGCGACCGTGGCCGTGGTGATGCGCCCGCGGGGCGCCTCCACCGTCGACTTCTACCTGGCCGGGCAGCGCGTCGGGGTCGCGACCAACGCGTTCGCGATCTGCGGGGACTACTTCTCGGCGGCGTCGTTCCTCGGGGTCGCCGCCGCCGTGTACGCCACAGGGCTCGACGGCGCCTGGTACGCGGTCGGTTTCGCCGCCGGGTTCGTGCCGGTGCTGCTGTTCGTCGCCGCTCCGCTGCGGCGCTTCGGGGAGTTCTCCATCCCCGACTTCCTGGGCCGTCGGCTCGGCTCGGAGACGGTGCGGCTCGTCGCCGTCGGCGTGGTGCAGCTGGTCATCCTGTCCTACCTGGTCCCGCAGACCGTCGGCTCGGGCATCACGTGGGAGCTGCTGGTCGGCGAGGGCGTGCTGGGCCTGGACCCGTACGCCACCGGCATCCTGGCCTCCACGGCCGTCGTCACCGTGCTGGTCGCGTTCGGCGGGATGCGCGGGACCACCTGGACCCAGGCGGTGCAGTTCCTCCTGCTGCTCGGCGCCCTGGTGTGGCTGGCCGCGACCGTCGTCGCCGAGGGCTTCCACTACGGCGAGGCGGTCGAGAGCATCTCCAGCGTCCCCCTGGACAACCCCGCCGGGTCGACCGACGGACTCACGCCCGAGCAGAGCGCCCTGCACCCCGGCGAGCCCGCGGTGTTCGGCGAGCCGGGCGCCCGGTACGGCGGCCTGGGCCAGTTCGCCCTCATCGTCACCCTCGCCATGGGCACCGCGGGACTGCCGCACGTCATGAACCGCTACTTCACCTCCCCCACGGGCACGGCCGCCCGCACCACCACGGTGTGGGTGCTGTGCCTGGCGGGGATCTTCTACTCCCTGGCGGTCATGCTCGGCACCGCGGCGCGCGACCTGATCCCCGCCGCCGTCGCGGACCGGCCGTGGCTCGCCGAGCTGACCGTCGACGGCGTCCTGCGGGTCCCCGAGCACGCCCTGCCCGTGCTGGGTCGCATCTTCGGCGAGGACGCGGGCCTCGGCGTCGTCGCCGCCGGCGCGCTCGTGGCCGTGCTGTCCACGATCGCGGGCCTGCTGCTCGCCGCCGCGGCGTCGTGGGGTCACGACGTCTACGAGCGCCACATCAACCCGCGCGCGACCCAGCGCCAGGCGGTGCTCGCCGGACGCGTCACCACGCTGGTCACGGCGTGCGCCGCGGCGGGCCTCGGGCTGGCGATGCGACCCGAGTCGTTCGCGGCCGCCACGCCGTCCATCGTGGCCACGATGGTCACGTGGGCGTTCGCGGTGGCCGGGTCGGCGCTGACCCCGGTGTTCGTCCTGGCCATCTGGTGGCGGCGCACGACGGCGGCCGGTGCCGTGGCCGGCATGGTCGCGGGCCTGGTCGTCGCGGTCGGCATGTTCACCGCCGGGGCGCTCACCTCCGGCGGGCTGCTGCGCGAGGTCCTGGTGACCCCCACGCTGCTGGCCGCACCCGTCGCCGTGGTGACCGCCGTCGTCGTCTCCCGGCGGACCACACCGCCGGCGGACGTGGAACGCTCCTGGCAGACCATGCACGGCACCGCCGCGGACCGGCGCGCCGAACGGATCGCCCGGCTGATGCTCGCCGAACGGCGGGCCGCCCGGAGGTGGCGACGTGCGCGGCGGTAGCGGACTCCTGGCCGGCGTGCTGGCCGCGGCCTGGGCACTGGTCTTCCTGGTCACCCAGGTGCTCGTCGACCCGGCGCTCGACGCCGCCGCCACCGTGCTCGCCGGCGTCGTCGTGAGCACCGTCGTCGTGCTGGGCTACCCCTCCGCGCTGCGCGGCCCGCGCGCCGCACCCACCACCCGCGGCGGGACGCGCTGGCGTCCCGCCCGCCGCCCCCGGGACCCCCGCGGGGTGCGCGACGGGCTCACCATCGCCGCCGCCGGCCAGTCGATGCCGCTGCGCAACGGCCTGACCCGCGACGCCGCCCGCCGCACCGCCCAGCTCATCAAGCCTCTGCTCGGCGGGGACGCCGTCGCGATCACCGACACCGAGCAGGTGCTCGCGTTCGTCGGCCCGGGCGCCGACCACCACCGCGTCGGCGGCGGGCTGCAGACCCGCATCGCGCGCGTCGCGCTCGGCAAGGGACGCACCGTCGTCGTGCACGCCCGCGACGGCATCGGCTGCCCCGAGCCGGACTGCCCGCTGCGCACCGCCGTCGTCGCACCGCTGGCGATCGGCGACCGCGTGGTCGGCACGCTGAAGGTCTACCGCACCCAGGACGAGCCCGCGCCCCGCGTGCTGGTCGACGACATGGCCTCCATGCTGTCCCTGCACCTGGAGCTGGCGGAGATGGACCGCGAGCGCCACCTCGCCGCCGACGCCCGCCTCGACGCCCTGCGCGCGCAGATCAACCCGCACTTCCTGTTCAACATCCTCAACACCATCGCGTCCAAGTCCCGCACGGACCCGGAGGAGTCCCGTCAGCTCCTGCTGCGCCTGAGCGACTTCTTCCGCTACGCGGTGCGCCAGGACGGGCACTTCGCGGAGTTCAGCCAGGAGTACTTCTTCGTGCGGACCTACCTGTCGCTGGAGCAGGCCCGGTTCGGCGACCGCCTGCGCGTGCGCTACGACATCGACCCGCAGGTGCTGACCACGCGGGTACCGGTGCTGGTGATCCAGCCGCTGGTGGAGAACGCCGTCAAGCACGGGATCGCGGACGCCGTGGCGGGCGGGACGATCCACCTGCGCGCCCGGGTGGACCCGTTGGCGCGCACCACGTCGATCCGGGTGTCCGACGACGGCGTGGGCATGACGCCCGAGGTGCTGGACCGGCTGCTGGCCGGCGGGCGTCCCGGGCTGCCGGAGTCCTCGAAGCACTCGGGCGTGGGGCTGTGGAACATCTCCCAGCGCCTGGACGCCCTGTTCGGCGACCGGTACACGTTCGACGTGGCCTCCACGCCCGGCCGGGGCACGACGGTCGACCTGCGGATCCCGCTAAGGTGACCGCTGTGCGACCAAAGGCACTGATCGTGGACGACGAGGCCCCCGCCCGGGCCGAGCTGCGCTTCCTGCTGGAGGCGGACGGTCAGGTGCAGGTGGTCGGCGAGGCCACGAACGGCGAGGAGGCCCTGCTGCTGCTCGGGTCGCTCGACTACGACCTGGTGCTGCTCGACGTGCGCATGCCGGGCGGTTCCGGCCTGGAGGTCGCCGCGGCGCTGCGCGAGCGGTCGCGGCCCCCGAAGGTCATCTTCACCACCGCCTACCCCGACCACGCCGTGGACGCCTTCGACCTGGCGGCGGTCGACTACCTGCTCAAGCCGTTCGACGCCGAGCGGCTGCGGCGCGCGCTGGACCGGGCGCTGCGCGGCGCCGGGGAGCAGCCGGGCACGACGGCGGAGCACGCGGCGGGCAGCAGCGCCTCGGCGGACGGCGCCGACCGGGGAACGCCGTCGGGCGCCCGGTCGTCCACCTCGCCGCCCGACGTCGAGCCGCTGGTGCGCATCCCCGTGCAGCGGGACGGACGCACGGTGCTGGTCGACGGCGCCTCGATCGTGTACGCCAGCGCAGCCCGCGGGTACTCCTACCTCAAGCTGGCCGACGAACGGCTGCTGGTGACCATGTCGCTCAACGAGCTCGAGCGGCGCCTGCACGGGCACTTCTTCCGCGCCCACCGCTCCTACCTCGTCAACCTCGACCACGTGCGCGAGCTCGTGCCGGACTTCCAGGGCTCGCTCGTGGTCGTGATGGACGACCGGCAACGATCCCGCGTGGAGGTCTCCCGGCGCCACGCCCGCGAGCTGCGGCGACGGTTCGGCATGTGAGGCCAGCCAGGTGGGGGCCCGGCCCGCCCCGTTAGGGTGAGCCCCATGACCACTCGCGCTGACGGCCGTACCCCTGACCAGCTCCGCCCCGTGACCATCACCCGCCACTGGAGCGAGAACGCCGAGGGCTCGGTGCTCGTCGAGTTCGGCAAGACCCGGGTGCTGTGCACCGCCTCGCTGACCGAGGGCGTGCCGCGCTGGAAGAAGGGCTCCGGCGAGGGCTGGGTCACCGCCGAGTACGCGATGCTGCCCCGCGCCACCAACGAGCGCAGCCCGCGCGAGTCCGTCAAGGGCAAGATCGGCGGCCGCACCCACGAGATCTCGCGGCTCATCGGCCGGGCGCTGCGCGCCGTCGTCGACGTCACGGCCCTCGGGGAGAACACGGTCGTGCTGGACTGCGACGTGCTGCAGGCCGACGGCGGCACCCGCACCGCCGCGATCACGGGCGCCTACGTGGCCCTCGCCGACGCCGTCGCGTGGGGTGAGCGGCACGGGGCGATCAAGGGCGGCAAGCAGGTGCTCACGGACTCGGTGGCCGCGATCAGCGTCGGCATCATCGACGGCACCCCCATGCTGGACCTGCCCTACGTCGAGGACGTGCGCGCCGAGACCGACATGAACGTCGTCACGACCGGTGGCGGGCAGTTCGTCGAGGTGCAGGGCACCGCGGAGGGCGTGCCGTTCCGGCGCGACGAGCTCGACGCGCTCCTGGACCTCGCGGTGGTCGGCACCACCGAGCTCACGGCGATCCAGCGGGCCGCGCTGGCCGAGGAGGCCTGAGGTGCCGGCCACGGCGTCGGCCCCGGCCGGCGCCCGCCTGGTGCTGGCCACGCACAACCGCAAGAAGCTCGTCGAGCTGCTGGCGATCCTGCGCACCCGGCCCGGTCTGGACACGCTGCCGGACGAGGCCGTCGTCACCGCCGGCGACCTCGGCGCACCCGAGCCCGTCGAGGACGGCGTGACGTTCGCCGAGAACGCGCTGATCAAGGCGCGCGCCCTCGCGGCGACGTCCGGGCTGCCCGCCGTGGCGGACGACTCGGGCCTGAGCGTCGACGTGCTCGGCGGGGCGCCGGGGATCTTCTCGGCCCGCTGGGCGGGGCGCCACGGCGACGACACCGCGAACCTGGGGCTGCTGCTCGCCCAGCTCGGCGACGTGCGCGACGAGCACCGGGGTGCCGCGTTCGTGTGCGCGGCGGCCCTCGTGACCCCGGACGGCCACGAGGAGGTCGCGCTCGGCGAGATGCCGGGCGTGCTGGTCCGTTCCCCGCGCGGGGACGGCGGGTTCGGCTACGACCCGATCCTGGTGCCGGCCGAGCAGCCGCCCGGTCCGGACGGCTCGCCGGGGACGCGCACGTCGGCCGAGCTCTCGGCGGACGAGAAGAACGCGATCAGCCACCGCGGCAAGGCGCTGCGCACGCTCGCCCCGGCGGTCGCCGCCGCGCTCTGAACCCGGCGGCGCGGACGCGTCAGGAGGCGGCGCGGCGGCGCGCGACCGTCGCCAGCATCCGCCAGCCGATCATCGTCACCGCGAGGAAGCCGGCGGTCACCAGCGTGAACGTCCACGCGAAACCGCCGGTGAACAGCGGCCGCAGCATCACCCCGAGCACGACGGTCGCGAACCAGACCGCCACCCCGGTCGGCCACGGCTGCGCCGGCGCCCGCCAGGCCCGGGCCGCCAGCCAGCCGACGGCCAGCCCGACGAGGAACGGCGCGGCGACGGCCAGCACGTGGCCGGGCGACCCGGCCGAGGCGTGGCTGGCGGTGCCGACGAGCGTGAACACCAGGACGCAGACCAGGTCGCACACGGCGGCCGGCCAGGCGGGGAGCTTCTGCACGCCCTCGAGGCTACCTTCAGAGCAGGTGGACGCCGTCCGCCACGGCCAGCTCGACCGGACCGTCGAACTCGCCGCGCGCCTCGGCCAGCGGGACCTGCGGGTCTGTCCACGCGGTCAGGTGCGTCAGCAGCAACCGGCCCGCACCCGCCTCCGCCGCGACCCGGCCGGCCCGCCGCCCGGTCAGGTGGATGTCGCGGACGCCGTCGTCACGTCCCTCGACGAACGCCGCCTCGCACAGCAGCAGGTCGGCGCCGCGCGCCGCCTCGACGAGGTTCGCGCACGCGTCCGTGTCTCCGGAGAACACGAGCGTGACCGTCTCGCCCGGACGCTGCGATGACGGCCCCGTCACGCGGATGCCGTACGCCTCCACCGGGTGGTTCACCGCGAACGGCTCCAGCCGCAGCGGCCCGACCTGCACCGGAGCGGCCGGGTCCCAGGTGCGGAACGCGTACTCGGCGTCCATGGTCTCGCCCGGGTCCAGCCCGTACATGGCCGCGGCGCGCTCACGC
Organism: Isoptericola chiayiensis; assembly: GCF_013149805.1. Classification (GTDB taxonomy): domain Bacteria; phylum Actinomycetota; class Actinomycetes; order Actinomycetales; family Cellulomonadaceae; genus Isoptericola; species Isoptericola chiayiensis. The sequence goes on along the minus strand of NZ_JABEZT010000004.1, from coordinate 171,444 downwards.
GTGGTCGAGGGCCCGTGCACCGGCAGCTCCCGCGCGGCACCCGTGCGGTGCACCCCCCGCTCGGGGTGGTAGCGCAGGTACACGTACAGCCCGCTCAGGTCCGAGCAGTGGTCCGGGTGCAGGTGGGACAGCGCCAGCGCGTCCAGGTCCAGCGGGTCCACGTGCCGCTGCAGCGGCCCGAGCGAGCCCGAACCCAGGTCGAGCACCACGCTCCAGTCGCGCTCGCCGTCGGAGGCCTGGACCAGATAGCACGACGCCGGCGACGACGGTCCCGGCAGCGAACCGGCCACTCCCACGGTCACGAGTCTCATGCGGCCTCCCTCGTCGCGTTCATGCCGCCTCCACCAGGTCGACCTCCGGGCCGAGGAACCGCCGCGCCAGCTCCTCGAACGGTGCGGGGCTGCCCGTGGCCGCGAACCGGTGGACCGGGGCGGGCGCCTCGGCCGGGCGCTCGAGGTCGTGGGCGACGAGCTTGCGGTACACGTCCTGCGCCGTCTCCTCGGCCGAGGACACGAGCGTGACGTCCTGACCCATCACGTACGAGATGGGCCCGGCCAGCAGCGGGTAGTGGGTGCACCCGAGGACGAGGGTGTCCACGCCGGCGGCCCTCACCGGGGACAGGTACTGGTTGGCGATGTCCAGCGCCTCGGGACCCGACGTCGTGCCCTCCTCCACCAGGCGCACGAACTCGGGGCAGGCCTGGCTCGTGATCTCCAGCCCCGGCGTGACGGCGAACGCGTCGTCGTAGGCCAGCGACTCCACGGTCGCCTTGGTCCCGATCACGCCGATGCGTCCCGACCGCGAGGCGACGACGGCGCGACGCGCGGCCGGCAGGATCACCTCCACCACCGGGATGCCGCGGCGCACGGTGTAGCGTTCCCGCGCGTCCCGCAGCGCGACGGCCGACGCGGAGTTGCAGGCGATGACGAGCATCTTCACGCCGTCGTCGACCAGCCGGTCCATCACCGCGAGCGCCATCGCGCGCACGGCGGCCAGCGGCTTGGGCCCGTAGGGGCCGTTCGCCGTGTCGCCGATGTAGTGCAGCTGTTCGTGCGGGAGCTGGTCGAGGATCGAGCGGGCGACCGTGAGACCACCCACCCCGCTGTCGAAGATCCCGATCGGAGCGTCGTTCACGGCTGGCAGCCTATCGGCGCAGCGCGCTGAGCACCGGTTTCGGTGACTCGCTTCACGCGTGGCGCCCACCACAACGCGCGACCGACGCCGCCCGGCCGCGGCCGGCCCAGGACGTCACTGCCCGGCGCGGCGTGCCCGCAGCTCGGCCAGCAGCTCGTCCATCAAGGACTCCTGGGCGAAGCCCGCCGCGACGAACACCCCGCCCCAGTAGACGCGCTGCTCCGGGTCCAGCTCGTCGCTGCCCGTGTCTCCGTCCGCGGCGTCGGCGTCTGTGTCGGCGTCGGTGTCGGCGTCGTCCGGACCGAACCCGGACAGCACCTCGTGGTGCAGACGCTCGACGTCGGCGTCGTCGTCCAGACCGAGCCGTTCGCCCAGCACGAGCCGGACGTCCGTCAGCGCCGCCGCGAAGTCCTGGGCCGCGTCCCGCCCGACGAGCACCTGGTCGCCGTCACCCGCGTCGGTCACGGGCTCCTCGACCGGGTCGACCGTCTCGGCGAACCGGTGCAGCCGGGCGACCTTGCCGGCGGCCAGGTCCGTCTGGGTCAGGTGGCGGAACTCCGCCGCCACGTCGGCGTCCTCCCGGTGCGCGTCCGGGAGCAGCCGTTGCACCGCGGGATCCCGCGGGACCCGCGCCACCCCCGTGAACGCCACCTCCGCCTCCGTGGCGTCGTCGGGCAGCCCGGAGTCCGCGCTCAGCAGCCCCGCCACGTCCCGGGCCACCCGCGCCAGGACCTCCCGCTCGACCGGCTCCCACGTCGCCACGTACCCCGCCGGGGTGGCACGGAACGGACTCATGCGCCCTCCCCCGCCGCGGCCGGCGCGTCCGACTGCTGCATCGTGGCCCACAACCCGAACCCGTGCATGGCCTGCACGTCGACCTCCATGCGCTCCTTGGGCCCCGTCGAGACGACCGCGCGCCCCTCGTGGTGGACCTGCAGCATCAGCCGGCGCGCCTTCGCCTCCGGATATCCGAAGTAGCTCTCGAACACGTAGGACACGTAGCTCATCAGGTTGACCGGGTCGTTCCACACGATCGTCACCCACGGGTCGGCGAGCCGGGACACCGCCTCGGTCCGGGTGTCCTCCTGCGTCGCGCCGCTCGTCATGGCTCCACCCTACGCAGAGGCCGCGCACCGACCCGCGCACCCGCCGGGCGGTTCGCCCGGCCGCAGCACGGACACGCCCGTACGGTAGGGACATGACCGACGAGAGACGGGGCAACGGCGCTCCGCCCGACACCCTGACCGCACCCCGATCCCTCCCGGCGGCCCCCTTGCCCACACTGCGGCCCTCCCTCGCCCTGCTCACCGACCGCTACGAGCTCACGATGCTCGCCGCCGCCCTCGCCGACGGCACCGCGCACCGTCACTGCGTCTTCGAGGTGTTCACCCGGCGCCTCCCGCCCGGTCGGCGCTACGGCGTCCTCGCCGGCACCGGACGTGTCCTCGAGGCGCTCGCCGCGTTCCGGTTCGGCGACGCCGAGCTCGGGTTCCTGGAACGCCAGGGCGTCGTCGACGACCGCACGCTGGACTTCCTGCGCGGATTCCGCTTCGGCGGGCGGATCTCCGGGTACGCCGAGGGCGAGACGTTCTTCCCCGGCTCCCCCGTCCTGCAGGTCGAGGGCACCTTCGCCGAGGCCGTCCTGCTCGAGACGCTCGTGCTGTCCATCCTCAACCACGACTCCGCCGTCGCGTCCGCCGCCTCGCGCATGACCAGCGCCGCCGTCGACCGCCCCGTCATGGAGATGGGCTCGCGCCGCACCCACGAGCAGTCCGCCGTCGCCGCCGCCCGCGCCGCCGTCGTCGGCGGATTCGTCGGCACCTCCAACCTCGAGGCCGGCTACCGGTACGGCCTGGAGACCATCGGCACCGCAGCGCACTCCTTCACGCTCCTGCACGACGACGAGACCTCCGCCTTCGCCTCCCAGGTCGCCTGGCACGGCGTCGGCACCACCCTGCTCGTCGACACCTACGACGTCCGCCGCGGCGTCGAGCACGCCGTCGCCGCCGCCGGCACCGACCTCGGGGCCGTCCGCCTCGACTCCGGCGACCTGGGGGCGCTCGCCGTCGAGGTGCGGGCCCAGCTCGACGAGCTCGGCGCCACCGGCACCAAGATCGTGGTCACCTCGGACCTGGACGAGCACGCCATCGCCGGGCTCGCCGCGGCCCCGGTGGACTCCTACGGCGTGGGCACGTCGCTGGTGACGGGGTCCGGCGCGCCGACCTGCGGGATGGTCTACAAGCTCGTGGCGCGTGCGGACTCCACCGGTCGGATGCAGCCCGTGGCCAAGACGTCGACGCGCAAGCAGAGCCAGGGCGGCCGCAAGACGGCGGCACGACGTCTCGACGACGAGGGCCGGGCGCTCGAGGAGGTCGTCCTCACGGGCCCGGACGAGGCCGTCGTCACCTGGGAGCCCGGCGAGGAGGCCGACACGGGGCGGATGCGGCCGCTGCACGTGCCGCTGGTCACCGACGGCGCGGTCGACTCGCGGTGGGTCGGAGCCTACGGCGTGCAGAGCGCCGCCGAACGTCATCGGGCCTCACGGGCCGAGCTCCCGCGCGGGGCACGCCGGCTCTCGGCCGGCGACCCGGCCATCCCGACCGTGGAGGAACGCCTGGCGTAACCCTGCTCAGCGCTTGCCGACGAACCAGCCGCGCACCATCGCCACCCGGGCGTCGAGCTGGTCCGCGGTGGCCAGGGGCACCTCCGGACCGCCGCACCGGCGGCGCAGCTCGGTGTGCACCTTGCCGTGCGGCGTGCCGGACTTGCGGGCCCACGCCGACACCAGCTTGGACAGCTCCTTGCGCAGCGCGGCCGCGCGCCGGTGCTCCTGCTCGGACTGCTCGAGAGCGGCCTCGCCGGCCGTGGCCCCGCCGCCGCTGCGCCCGCGCGTCTGGGCGGCCTGGCGCTGACGCAGCAGCGTGGAGACCTGGTCGGCGTCCAGGAGGCCGGGGATACCCAGGAAGTCCTGCTCGGCGTCGGACCCGACGTCTCCCCCGGTGCCGAACTCGCCGCCGTCGAACAGCACGCGGTCGAACGAGGCCTGGGCGTCGAGCGCCTCGAAGGACCCGGTCAGCTCGCCGGACGCCTTCTCCTCCTTGTTGGCGGCCGCGAGCAGCGCTGCCTCCGGGTCGTACTCGATGCCCTGCTCCTCGGCGGTCTGGGGCCGGTCCAGCGCGTGGTCGCGCTCGGCCTCCAGCTCGTTCGCGAGCCCCAGCAGCAGCGGCACGCTCGGCAGGAACACCGACGCCGTCTCGCCACGCTTGCGCGCGCGGACGAACCGCCCCACGGCCTGGGCGAAGAACAGCGGCGTCGACGTGCTGGTGGCGTAGACGCCGACGGCGAGCCGAGGGACGTCGACTCCCTCGGACACCATGCGCACCGCGACCATCCAGCGCTGGTTGCCGGCCGCGAACTCGTCGATGCGGGCGCTGGCGCCGTCGTCGTCGCTGAGCACGACCGTGGGCGACGTGCCCGTGATCCGTGCCAGGTGCCCGGCGTAGGCCCGCGCGTCCGTCTGGTCGGAGGCGATGACCAGCCCGCCGGCGTCGGGCACCGCGCGCCGCATCTCCGTCAGGCGGCGGTCGGCGGCCGCGAGCACCGACGGGATCCACTCACCCCGCGGGTCCAGGGCGGTACGCCAGGCCTGGGCGTGCATGTCCTTGGTCATGTCCTCGCCGAGCCGGGCGCTGACCTCGTCCCCGGCACGGGTGCGCCACCGCATCTCACCGGAGTACGTCATGAACAGCACGGGCCGCACCACGTGGTCGCGCAGCGCGTCGCCGTAGCCGTACACGTAGTCCGCCTTCGATCGGCGGATCCCGTCGGCGTCGGCCTCGTAGGTCACGAACGGGATCGTGGCGGTGTCCGAGCGGAACGGCGTGCCGGTCAGCGCGAGCCGTCGCGTCGCGTCCTCGAAGGCGTCCCGGATGGCGTCGCCCCAGCTCAGCGCGTCACCGCCGTGGTGCACCTCGTCGAGGATGACCAGCGTGCGCGCCGCCTCGGTCCGCGCGCGGTGCAGCGCGGGCTTGGAGGCGACCTGGGCGTAGGTGAGCGCCACCCCGTCGTAGTGGGCACCGTGCTTGCCCTGGGCGTTCTTGAAGGACGGGTCGATGCGGATACCGACGCGCGCCGCGGCATCGGCCCACTGGTGCTTGAGGTGCTCGGTCGGCGCGACCACCGTCACCCGCCGGACCACGCCGGCGTCGAGCAGCTCGGTGGCCACGCGCAGCGCGAACGTCGTCTTGCCGGCCCCGGGGGTGGCGACCGCCAGGAAGTCCCGCGCGGACCGCTGGTGGTACAGCTCGAGGGCCTCGGCCTGCCAGGCACGCAGGTTCGACGCCGTCCCCCACGGGGCACGGCGCGGGTAGGCCGGGCTGAGGTGGGACGCCGCCGCGACGGACGGCGACTGCGGGAGCGGCTTGGCCAGCTCGCTGGCGGCTTCGAAGAGGTCGACGGACTCGGGCTCGGGGAGCGGGGCGCTCACTGCTCGGAGTCTGAGCCGGAGTCGCCGTCGCCGTCCTGCGGGTCACGGAGCCCGTCGTAGACCTCCTTGCAGATCGGGCAGACCGGGAACTTCGCCGGGTCGCGACCCGGCACCCAGACCTTGCCGCAGAGCGCGATCACGGGCTTGCCGGACATCGCCGACTCCATGATCTTCTCCTTGCGCACGTAGTGCGCGAAGCGCTCGTGGTCGCCCGGCTCCGCCGCCTGCTCGCGGGTGTCGGGACGCTCGAGGACGCTCGTCCCCGATCCGGTGTCCTGCGCAGGGTCCGCGGGCGGGGTGGAGAGGGGCTCGCTCATGGGCTCCATCCTACGTGCCGGCCACCGACACCACCGCGGGGTAGGCAACCTCCCGCCGACGTAGACCAGCGCCTCGCGAGGTAGGCGACGAACGCGTGGTCCGTTCGCCTACCTCGGCGGGAGGTTGCCTACCTCGCGAGGGGTGTCAGAGGCCTTGCCAGTCCGGCTTGGAGGCGTAGGTCTGGCGGTAGTAGTCGGCGAGCTGCAGCCGGGACGCGGCGGCCTCGTCGACCAGCACGGTGGCGTGCGGGTGCATCTGCATCACGGTGGCGGGCCACAGCGCGGAGATCGGCCCCTCGACGAGCTGGTGCACGGCCTCGGCCTTGTGCCGGCCGGTGGCCAGCAGCACCAGGTGGCGTGCCGCCATGATGGTGCCCAGGCCCTGGGTCAGGCAGTGCGTGGGCACCTTGTCGACGTCGCCGTCGAAGAACCGGGCGTTGTCCACCCGGGTCTGGCGGGTCAGGGTCTTGATGCGCGTGCGCGAGGCCAGCGACGAGCCGGGCTCGTTGAACGCGATGTGCCCGTCGGTGCCGATCCCCAGGATCTGCAGGTCCACGCCGCCGGCGTCGGCGATCGCCGTCTCGTAGGCGGCGCACGCGGCCGGCAGGTCGGCGGCCAGGCCGTCGGGTCCGGCGACCTGCTCGGCCGGCCAGTCCACCCGCTCGGCGATCTCGGTGGCGATGACGTTGCGGTACCGCTCGGGGTGGTCGGCGGCCAGGCCGACGTACTCGTCGAGCATGAACCCGCGCGCGTCGGCGAACGACAGCCCGTCCTGCTCGTGGCGGCGAGCCAGCTCGTCGTACACCTTCAGCGGGCTGGACCCGGTGGCCAGGCCCAGCACGGCCTGCGGACGACGGCGCAGCAGCGCCTCGACGGCATCGGCGGCCAGCACCGCCAGCTCCTCCGCGGGAGCGATGACGACCTCCATCGAGGTCTCCCTTCTGTGTGGTGCGCCGACGGCGCGGTCACTCCTCGGCGGCGACGTCGCCGCCGTCGAGCAGCGGGGTGATCCTCGCGTCGAACTCCTGGGCGAGCGCGGGGACGTTTCCGCCGCGTGCGATCTCCTTGAACAGGTCCTCGTAGATGCCGCGCGACTCGATCTCCGCCCAGCCCGGCGCGGGCGGGGTCAGCTGGGACGCCTCGGCCGTGGCGACGAGCGTGCGACCGAACTTGTCACCCGTCATCAGGTCGGTGAAGGTCGTGTTGGCGGGTCCGAGACCGGCCTCGGCGAGCATCGTCTGGTACTCGTCCGAGTAGACGACGCGCAGCAGGTCCTCGGAGAGCTCCGCGTTGCGCGTCAGCGCCGAGATCGCCAGGTTCGACCCGCCGGCGAACACGGGGGCGACCCCGCCGTCGACGCCGGGCAGGGCGAAGATGTCGTAGGTGGACGTGTCCGCCATCCCGTCGCGCACCTCGATGCCGTCCTCACCCTGGACGAGGTCGCCGATCGACCAGCGAGCCCAGGAGGGCGCCATCATGGTGGCGGCGGCCGGCTGGTCGGAGTCCACGCCGTCGTTGATGAAGTCCCAGTAGGCGACGTCGACCTCGGTGGCCGGCAGGTACGACGCGTTCTGGTAGACGTCCTGCCAGGCCTCGAGACCGGCGATGGTGTTCGGGTCGGACAGCGTCGAGGTCCACCCGCCACCCTGCTTGACGGCGAGCTCGCCGCCGTGGGCGAACACCCACGAGATGCCGTTGCGCCAGTCCTGGCCGCCCATCGCGAAGCCGGCCATGTTGTCCGTGTGCAGGGTCTTCACGGCCTCGCCGAACTCGTCCAGCGTGTCGGGGACGTCGACGCCGGCCTCTCGCCACACGTCCTTGCGGTAGAAGACGTAGCGCGATCCGAAGTAGTACGGCAGCGCGTAGACCGTGTCGTCGACCGACCCGGCCTCCACGAACGACTGCAGCAGGTCCTCCCCGCCCAGCTCGGTGTACAGCTCCGGCGAGATCTGCCGGAAGTCGCCGGCGTAGGTGAACGTCGGGGCCTGGGTGTTGCCCAGCTCGACGACGTCGGGCGTCGCTGCGGGATCGCCCAGCGACGCGTCGAGCTCGTCGACGAGCGTCCCCCACTCCTTCTCCTCGATGGTGAGCGTCGCCCCCGGGTTGCGCTCCTCGAAGGTCGTCACGAGGTGCTCGCGCAGGTCCTCGCCGGTGTCGGTGCCCACGAGCCAGAGCACGATGTCGTCGGAGCTCTCCGGCTCCACCTCGCCGGAGCCGCAGGCGGCCAGCACGGGGACGACGGCGAGGGTCGCGGCGAGCGGTGCGGCGATCCGTCGGAGATTCACGGAGTGGGTTCCTCTCGGTCGGCGCGGGCGGCGGCGCGGGATGGTGCCGTCACCCACGGGTCGTTTGTCGGGGCAACGCTATCGGGGGGAGGCTATCGGGCCAGGTCACGGACTCGGGCGGCGTGCCCGCGCCCGATGACGGCGGCACCGATCGCGCCGACCGGGACGCGTCCCGGTGCGAGCCGGACCCGGCCCGGCAGGTCGAGGGAGCGCAGGAAACCCGACGCCGCGGACTCGTCGGTCAGCGCGGAGCGCACGACGTCGAGCAGCGGCTCGCCGAGCTGGGACACACCGCCGCCGAGCACGACGTGGCGCACGTCGACGGTGAGCACCAGCATCCGCACCGCGGCCGCGACCGCCCGCGCGTAGGTGTCCCGGGCGGCGACCGCCTCCGGGTCGCCGGCGTCGGCGGCCTCGAACAGCTCGACGGGCGCGGGCCGCCCGGTGATGCTGGGCCACAGCGCGGTGACCGCCGACCCGGAGGCGTACAGCTCGAGGCAGCCGCGCTGGCCGCAGCCGCACGGCGGGCCGAGCGGGTCGACCGGGACGTGCCCGATCTCGCCCGCCGCGCCGGTGCGACCCCGGCGCAGGCTGCCGTCGAGGACGATCCCGGCGGCCAGGCCGGTGCCCAGCGCCAGGAACGCCAGGTCGGTGGGCCGGTCGTCCGGCTCCTCGGCCTCGACGAGGTGGGCGGCGCCGACGGCAGCCACGTTGAGGTCGTTCTCCACCCCGACGCCGACGCCACCGAGCCGCTCGGAGAGCAGGTGCGCGAGGTCGAGGGGGTCGCCGTCGAGCCCGAGGTTGACGGCGTGGCGCACCGTGCCGTCGTCGGACTCCACGAGCCCCGGCACCCCGACGCCGACGCCGGTGACGTCGGCCAGCAGGACGCCCGCCTGCCGCGCCACGCTCTCGACGGCCCGCACGGCGCCGTCCACCACGCCGACGGGACCGGTCTCGGTGGCCAGGCGGCTCTGCGCCAGCACCTGGCCCTCGTGGCCGAGCAGGACGGCGAGCGTCTTGGTGCCGCCGATGTCCAGGCCCACGCTGAACCCTGACGGCACCGGGGGCGCCGTCGTTCGCACGTCGTCCACGTCAGCCCTTCACCGCACCCGAGACGAGTCCCGAGGTCATCCGGCCCTGCACGAACAGGAAGAAGATGATCACGGGGACCGCGATGAGCGTGGACGCGGCCATGACCTCGGCCCAGTTGATGCCGCGGTTGGCCGACGCCGACAGGAAGCTGCGCAGCCAGATCGGCAGCGTCTGGGCGGACTCCGCCGGCAGGATGACCAGCGCGGTGGTGAACTCGTTCCAGGCCTGCAGGAACGCGTACACGCCGGAGGCGATGAGGCCCGGGGCGAGCAGCGGGAAGGTGATCCGCAGGAAGGCCCGCGGGCGGGACAGCCCGTCGACCATCGCGGCCTCCTCGAGCTCGATCGGGACGCCGGCGACGAAGCCGCGCAGCATCCAGACCGTGAACGGCACGAGCATGGCCACGTACAGCGCGGAGATGCCGATGACCTGGTTGAGCAGGCCGAGGCTGGACATCATCTGGTACTGGGCGATGAACAGGCCCTCGGCCGGCAGCATCTGGATGAACAGCACGGCGAGGATGAAGCTGGTCCGGCCGCGGAACCGCCACCGGCTGATCGCCAGCGCCGCGAGGAACGCGAAGGCCAGCACCAGGGTGATGGTCAGGCCCGTGACCATGAGGCTCATGCCGAGGGCATTGAGGAACCCGGAGTCGGTCAGCACGGACTGGAGGTTCGTCAGCGTGAAGCTGAGCGGGAGGAACTGCGGGGTGTCGCCGCCCAGGATGGCGTCCGGGGTGACGGCGGAGTTCATCATCCAGTAGACGGGGAAGACCCAGACCGCGGCGAGCGCGAGGCCCAGCACGCTCAGCAGGACCTTGCCCGGCCTGACCCGACGACGGCGCAGCGGCGTCCGCTGGGGCGTCGTCGCGGTCGGCGCGACGGTGTCGGCGGCGACGGCACTCATGCGGCGTCCTCCTTCATGAGATAGCGCACGTACGGTCCCGAGAGCACCATCGTGAGCACCAGGACGAACAGCGAGACGGCGGCGGCACCGGCGAAGTCCTGGCTGCCGACACCGAGCTCGTAGATGTAGTTGCCGAGCAGGTTCGTCTCGGCGATGGGGGCGCCGGCGTCCTGCAGCAGGCGGATCTGGGCGAACACGCGCAGGTCCCAGATGATCTGGAGCAGCAGCACGATCGCGATGACCGGGCGCACCAGGGGCATGATGATGCGCCACAGGATCTGGCGGGAGCCGGCGCCGTCGATCCGGGCGGCCTCGAGGACCTCCTCGGAGACCTGCGTCAGGCCCGCGTAGATGGACAGCGCCACGAACGGCACGGACATCCAGATGACGATGAACGACGCCACCATGAAGAACGTCCAGACGTTGCCCAGCCAGTTGTAGCCGTCGAAGCTCTCGAAGCCGGACTGGACGAAGATCCAGTTGACGACGCCGGTGCGGTAGTCGAACAGCCACCGGAAGACGGTGACGGCGGCCACGAGCGGCGTCGCCCAGGCCAGCAGCAGCGTGATCTGCATCGTGATGCGGACCCAGCCGCTGACCGCACGCATGAGCACGGCGAGGCCGAGGCCGATCCCGACGGTCAGCAGGGCGTTGACGAGGCAGAAGGCGATCGACTTCGCGACGACCGACCACACCTCGGCGTCGGTGAAGATGCGGGCGTAGTTGTCGAGGCCCACGAACGTCGGCGGGGCGCCGAACTGCTGCATGAGCCCGAACTCCTGCAGCGAGGTGACGATCTGCCAGTATACGGGGTATCCGAGGCCGATCAGGAGGGCCGCGACGGCGGGGATCAGCAGAACATAGGGGGTGGCCGGCCTGCGCCGACGGCGGATCGCGATGCCGTCCGAGCCTGCGGTCGTGCCGATGGCCTGGGTCATGCGGTCCTCCTTCCCGGTCATGGGACGGGCGGGGCGGCAGCCGTGGGGTCCGGTGCCACCCCGCCCGTCAGTTCCTACGGTCGGTCGACGAGCGGTGTCGTCAGCCGGCCTGGCCGTTGAGCATCGGCGTGATGGTCTCGTCGTACTCGGCGGCGAGCTCGGTCACGTCACCGCCCTCGGCGATCTTCTGGAAGAGCTCCTCGTAGACGGACGCACCCTCGACGGCGGCCCAGCCCGGCGCTGCCGGGGTCAGCTTGGAGTTCTCGGCGGTCTCGACGGTGATCTCACCGAACTTGTCGGTCTCCATGATCGAGTTGAACTCGGTGTTGGCCGGCCCGAGACCGTTCTCGGCGAGCATCGTCTGGTACTCGTCCGAGTAGATGATGCGCAGCAGGTTCTCGGAGAGCTCCGGGTGCTGCGACTGGGCCGAGACCGCCATGTTCGAACCACCGGCGAACACCGGGGCGACGCCGCCGTCGACGCCCGGCAGGGCGAAGATGTCGAACTTGGAGTCGTCCGCCATGCCGTCGCGGACCTCCTCGCCCTCGTCGTTCTCGGTGAGGTCGCCGATCGACCAGCGGGCCCAGCCCGGCGCCATGATGGTCGCCGCGTCCGGGGCGCCGCCCTCGGCCTTGTCGTTCAGGAAGTCCCAGTAGGCCACGTCACGCTCGGTGGCGGGGACGTTCGAGGCGCCCTCGTAGACGTCCTGCCACTGCTCGAGGCCGGCGATCGTGTTCTCGTCGGACAGCGTGGAGACCCACTCCTCGCCCTCCTTGACGGCGAGCTCGCCGCCGTTGGCGAACACCCAGGAGATGCCGTTGCGCCAGTCCTGGCCGCCGAGGGCGAACCCGGACATGTCGTCGGTGCGCAGCTCGGTGACGGCGTCGCCGAACTCGGCGAGCGTCGTCGGGACCTCGATGCCGGCGTCCGACCAGATGTCGGCGCGGTAGAACATGTAGCGCGAGCCGAAGTAGTACGGCAGGGCGTACACGGTGCCGTCGACCGAACCGGCCTCGACGAAGGACTGCAGCAGGTTGTCCCCGCCCAGCTCCTCGTACAGCTCCGGGGAGATCTCGCGGAAGGCGCCGGCGTTGGTGAACGTCGGGGCCTGGGTGTTGCCGAGCTCGACGACGTCGGGGGTGTTCTCGGCGTCCGGGAGCGAGGTGGTCAGCTTGGTGACCAGGTCGCCCCAGTCCTGCTCCTCGATCGTCAGCGTCGAGCCCTCGTTCTCGGCCTCGAACGTGTCGACGAGGTACTCGCGCAGCTCGTCCGGCGTGTCACCGCCGGCGACCCACAGCGTCAGGTCGCCGGGCTCGACCTCGCCGGACTCCGACGTGGTCTCCTCCGAGTCCGCGGGGGCCTCGGTGTCGTCGGACGCGCACGCGGTGAGCGCCATCGCCAGGGTGATCGTCGACGCCGCGGTGGCGGCGACGAGTCGTGTCCTCTTCACTGGGGTACTTCCTTCCGATGGTTTTCCGGGCGGCGGTTCCAGGACCGCCCGGGGGTGGGGACTTCGGGTGGTCAGGAGACGCCGAGCTGGGCGCCGAGGACGAGCACTGCGGCCCCGGCCAGCACGACGTCGTCGTCGAGGGTGGACATCCGCAGTCCCAGCCCGGCCGCAGAGGCCGGCATGGTGCGGTCCGTGATGGTCTCGAGGGCCGCTCGACGCAGCGGCTCCCCGAGCAGCTCGGGGGGGCCGGCGAGGACGATCTCGCCGAGGTTGAGGGCACCGACCACGGGGGCCAGCGCCTTGCCGAGGGTGACGCCGACGCCGGTGAGCGCCGCGTCGGCCTCGGGGCCCTCGAGCCCGTCGAGGGCCCGCCGCAGGGCGGGGGCGGACAGGACGGTCTCGAGGCAGCCGCGGCGGCCGCAGGCGCACGGCTCACCGTGGTCGTCGACGGCGGTGACGTGGCCGAGCTCGCCGGCGGAGTATCCGGCGCCGTGCACGCGGGCGCCGTCGACCATGATCCCGGCACCGACGCCCTTGCCGATGGTGAGCACCAGGGTGGAGCCGGTGGCACCGCCGTAGGTGTACTCGGCCAGCGCGGCGGAGTTGGCGTCGTTGGCCACGTGGACGGGCAACCCGATCCTGTCGGACAGCGTCGCCGCCAGCGGGACGTCGACCCACTCGACGTTGGGCGCCTCGACGACGCGCCCGGACGGGTCGACGACGCCGGGCGAGCCGACGCCGATCCCGATGACGGGCCGGGTGGCGGCCGCGACGAGCTTGCGGGCGAAGCGGGCGATGAGCTCGACGAGGTCGTCGCCGCGGTAGTCGTCGGCGCCGAGGGACTGACGCTCGACGGCCTCGCCGGTCAGCGTCAGCACGGCGCCGCGCAGCACGGCGTCGTCGGAGAGGTCGATGGCGACGATCTGGTAGGCGTCGGTGCGCATGCCGACGAGGATCGCGGGCTTGCCGACCCGGCGTCCGGGCTGGGTGCCGAGCTCTTCGACGAGCCCTTCGGCCAGCAGGACGCTCACGAGGTCGGAGATGGTCACTCGGGTCAGGCCGGTCGCGCGGGCGAGTCCGGCTCGGGAGGTGGGGCCCTCGTGGAAGAGGTGCTGCAGGACGAGCGACCGGTTGTGCGCCCGGGCATGCTCGGGCAGCACCTTGGTGGTCGCTCGCAGACCGCCGTCCAGGCCCCGTCGGCTGGTACGCGTCGTCGTGGTCATGTTTGTTAGTACAGCGTCCTTACAGACCCGGTGTCTATCGTCCGCAACCCTTCGTTATCTGATCGTTACCACACCGTTCGTCCCGACCTGCGGACGGCAGGTCACGGTCTCGGCACGGTCGGATCACGATCCCGACCAGGACCCCTGTCGTGGCAGGTCAGCCGCCTACAGTCGGTGCCATGCCGCACCGATCCCTGCCTCGCCGCGCCGCGGCGGCCGTGACCGCGCTGACGCTCGCCCTGGGCCTCGCCGCCTGCACCGGCAGTGGTGCGGGCGACGCCGCGGACGTCGGGACCGCCGACACCGCCGTCTCCGACGAGGCCGGCGGTGCCGCGTCCGCGATCGCCGAGGAGGCCGGTGCGGACGGTGCCGCCGGCGACGAGACCGTCGTCGACCGCGAGATCGTCGTCACCGGGTTCGTCGAGCTGACCTCGCCCGACCCGGCGGCCTCGGCCGACGAGCTGGTGCGCATGGTGGAGCAGGCGGGCGGGCGCGTGGAGCAGCTCACCGAGGAACCCACCACGCCGGACCGGCCCGGGTCGGCCAGCGCGATCTTCCGTCTGCCCGCCGAGCGGACCACCAGCGCCGTGGAGGCCTTCGGCGACGTCGCCGCCGTCGAGCGCGTCGAGCTCTCGGAGGACGACGTCACCAGCCGGGGCCAGAACCTGGACGCCCGGATCTCCGCCCTGACCACCTCCACCGACCGGCTCACCGAGCTGATGGGCTCGGCGGGCTCCACCGAGGACCTGCTGGAGGTCGAGCGCGAGCTGGCGCAGCGCCAGGCCGAGCTCGACTCCCTCACCGCGCAGCGCGAGGCCCTCAGCGACCAGGTCGCCATGTCCACGATCCACGTGTCCATCACCGCACGGACGGCCCCCGTGACCGCTCCGTCGTCCGGGTTCGTCGACGGGCTGGCCACCGGCTGGAGCGCCCTGACCGCGACCGTGGGGACGGTGGTGCTGGCGCTCGGCGTGCTGCTGCCCTGGCTCGCGATCGCCGCCGCCGGCTACGTCGCCTACCGCCTGGTCCGCCGTCGCCGCACCGAGCAGGCCCCGCCGGCGGGCGGCCCGGGCGAGGGCGGCGGCACGGACGACGACGGCACCCCGGACTCCTCGCCCGACCCGGCACCGCACGACCCCGAGCGCGAGCCGCAGCTCGTGCGCTGAGCCGCGCCCCGGCGGCCTCAGCCCGTGATCGCGAAGGCGTCGATCTCCACCAGCATCTCCTCGCGCGGCAGCCCCACCATCACGGTGGTCCGGCTCGGCAGCACGCCGGACGGGCAGTGCCGGGTGACGAACGCGCCGTAGGCCTCGTTCATGGCCGCGAAGTCGTCGCGCGAGGTCAGGTAGACGCGCAGCATCACGACGTCGTCGAACGTCGCGCCCGACGCCTCGACGATCGCGCGCACGTTCTCCAGCGTGCGCGTCGTCTGCGCCGCCACGTCGCCCGGGTGCAGGTACTCCCCCGTGCCCGGGTCGACCGGCCCCTGGCCCGAGACCTGCACGAAGGGGCCGCTGCGCACCCCCTGGTGGAAGGTGTGGGCCGGGGCCGGGGCGGACTCGGTACGGATCGGGCTCTTGCGCATTCACTTCTCCTGCAGGTCGAAGGTCAGGGTGCCCACGACGACGTCGCCGTCGGTGAGCAACCCGGTGCGGTACTTGTCGAACGTGGTGCACGGGTGGGAGATCCCGAAGGCGACGACGTCACCCGGCGTGAGCGCGTCGTCGGTGCGCAGGTAGGCGTGCTGGTCGTCGAGGGCGGTCACGTGCGCGTCGAGGGGCCGCACGGCACCCAGCCGGCCGGCGTCGTCCGTCGTGCGCACGTGCAGCGGCACCGGCAGGTCAAGGTCGAAGGACACGTCCCGGCGGCCCATCCCGCAGACCGCCAGGCCCGCCTCGGGCGTGGAGAGCACCGCGGCGTGCACGGTGATCGCCGGGCGCAGCGGCGCGGTGCCGAGCCGGGTCCACGGGTCGGTGCGGCGGTAGTGCCCGTGGTCGTGCGTCAGGTACGCCCCGGACCGCAGCACGACGCGCGCGCCCGACGCCGCGGTCAGCTCGGCCAGCACCACGTCGGCGAAGGCGCTGCCCCCGGCCGAGAGCACCACCTCGTCGTCCACCAGGCCGGCGACGGCGGCGCCCGCCTCGCGCAGCCGGCGGCACCAGGCGCCCACGGCCTGCAGGCCGGCGCCGTCGGTGCTGCCGGCCACGGGGCCCTCGTAGCCGGCCACGCCCACGAGCCGCAGCCCGGCCTCCGCCACCGCGCCCGCGAGCGCCGCCGCCTCGGCGACGCCGCGCACCCCGGTGCGGCCGCCGGGCACGCCGAGCTCGACCAGCACGCCGAGGCGCCGGTGGTCGGCGCCGTCGAAGGCCCGGCGCAGCACGTCGACTCCGGTCGGCGAGTCGACGTAGACCCACACCTCCTCGGCGCGGGCCGCGTCGAGGATGGTGCGCAGCCAGGCGGCGTCGCGCGGGTCGACGAGCTCGTTGGCCAGCAGGATCCGTGGCGCGCTCCCCCAGCCGACGACGGTGCGCAGCTGGGCGGGCGTCGCGACGGTCGCGCCCCAGGCACCGGCGTCGCGCTGACGCTGCCACAGCTCGCGGGACAGGTGGGTCTTGACGTGCGGTGCGTGCTCGGCGCCGTGGCGGGCGACGACGTCGGCCACCGTGGCGACGTTGTGCGTCACGGCGGCGTCGTCCAGGGTGAGCAGCGGCCAGGACCGGCCGGGGTCGTCGATCCTCATGGTGCTCCTTCCGTCCCGGCCGGCACGGCCGGGGGCGTGGGGTGGCCGGCGCGGACGGACGGTCGCAGCCCGCGGCCGGGCCGTCGCCCGGTGAGCTCGCCGTGGGTCAGCACCGGGACGCCGGCGACGAGGACGTCGTCGATGCCGACGGCGGGTGTGCGGGGCCGGTCGTAGGTGGCCCGGTCGGCGACCGCGAGGGGGTCGACGAGCACGACGTCGGCGACGGACCCGGCCTCGAGGCTGCCCCGATCTGCCAGCCCGAAGCGGCGGGCGGCGCGGGCGGACAGGTGCTCCACGGCGTCGTGCCACGTCCAGTCGCCGCCGGTCCGCACGTGCTCGGCGAGGAAGCGCGCGAAGGCGCCCCACCCGCGCGGGTGCGGGCGGCCGGCGCAGGCCCCGGCGCCGACGGGCTGGTAGATGGCGTCCGAGCCGCCCAGGTGCGCGGGGTGGTTGGCCAGGGTGCGCACGGCGTCGGCGTCGTTGGTGTCGGGCTGGGCGAACACGCAGGCGGCGCGCAGGCGTGACGCGCGCAGGACGCGCAGCGCGGCGTCCGCGGGGGCGACGCCCCAGCGGGCGGCGACGTCCACGAGGCGCCGACCGGCGACGTCGCCCTCGTCCGGGTCGAGGCCCGGCACCCAGGCGAGGGTGACGCGGTGCCACAGGTCGTCGAGGCCGGCCAGGTGGTCGCGCAGGCGGCGGGCCAGGGCGGGGGCGTCGAGCGCCGCGATCGTGGCGTCCGGGTCGGCCAGCGGGAGCCAGGTCGGCAGGGCGACCATCGCGAGGATCGAGCTGCCCTGCAGGTAGGGGTAGGAGTCGAAGGTGACGTCGAGCCCTCCGGCGCGGGCGTCGTCGAGCACGCCCGTGATCGCCGCGGCGGGCCCGTGCAGGTGGGACACGTGGGTCGCGACGCCGGAGGCCGCGGCGAGGCGGAACAGCTCGGCCAGCGCCGGGACGGCAGCGGCCTCGTAGCCGCGCATGTGCGAGACGTGCGGCAGCCCGTGCTCGGCGGCGACCCTGGCGAGCGCGACCAGCTCGGCCTCGTCGGCCCAGGCCGCCGGCACGTACTCCAGGCCGGTGGACAGGCCGACCGCACCCTCGGCGAACGCCTGCCGCGCCACCCGCACCATGCGGTCGACCTCGGCGGGCCGGGCCGGGCGCTGCTCGGTGCCCACGACCAGCCGCCGCACGGTCCCGTGCGGCACGAGCGCCGCCACGTTCACCGCCGTCGCGCCGTCGTACGTGGCCAGGAGCTGGGCCAGCGTGCCGCCCGAGAAGCGCGGGTGCTCCCCGTCGATCCCGGCGAAGTACCCGCAGGCCCACTCGTAGGCCGTGCGGTCGGACGGCGCGAACCCCACGCCGTCGGCCCCGGTGACGACGGCGGTCACGCCCTGGCGCAGCAGGGCGTGCTGCACGCCGGCGTCGAGCACGGCCCCGCCGGCGTGGACGTGCGCGTCGACGAGGCCGGGCAGGGCGAGCCGTCCCCCGGCGTCCAGGACGCGCCCGGAGGTGCTGTTCCCCCGGGTGCCCGACGACGGCACCACCGTCCCGACCCGGCCACCGGCCAGGTGCAGGTCCATCGGGGCGGTCGTTCCGCCGTCGGGCCGCGGCAGCACGACGCCCCGGACCACGTCCACGGCTCCCCTGCTCACGAGGCCGTCTCCGGCTCGGCGCCGTCGCGGCCCGGCACCCAGCCGCCCATCCCGGTCCAGCCGGCGGCCGCCCGCTCGGCGGCGAGGTCGCGCGGGTGGCCGGCCACCCCGGGGCGCTGCTGCCACGGGTGCGGACCTGCCGGCGGCCGGTACTCGACGCCCGCCGCCGCCAGCCGGGGAAGGTGGGCGTCCTCGAGACGGGCGAGGAACTCCGCCGACGCCGCCGACCCCGGTGCGCGGGACGCGGGGTCGGTGGTCCACACGGCCTCGGCGAAGGCTGCCAGCCGCGGGAACGCGGCGTAGTCGACCCGTCGCGCGCTGTCGAGGTGCTCGCTCCACACCTGCGCCTGCGCCCCGAGGAGCCGACCGGGCAGCGCGCCCGGCGTGACGCCGCGGTCCTCGAGCAGCGCGGACGGCAGCGGGTCGAACGCGTAGACGTCCCGGGTGGTGCGCACGAACCCGACCGGCACCGGCTCGGAGTCGCCGTCGCCGGCGCGGTGGTCCAGGTAGACCTCCTGCTCCGGCGCGAGGACGACGTCGTGGCCCGCGGCCATCGCGTCCAGCGCGACGGCGTGGCCCCGCCAGCACACGACGACGGCGTCCGTCGGCAGGTCGGGGCCGAACGCCTCGTCCCAGACCACGGCGCGGCGACCGCGCGTGCGCAGATGGTCGGCGAGCCGCGCGAGGAACCACCCGGCGAGGCGCGCCACGCCGTCGGTGCCGTCCACGCCGGAGCGCGCCAGCCCCAGGGCCGCGGCCCGCTCGACGATGTCGGGCCGCTCCCGCCAGGCCGTGGTCGGCACCTCGTCGCCACCGAGCGCGACGAAGGGCCCCGCGAACACCGCGCAGACCTCGTCGAGCACGTCGGTGCAGAACGCCAGCGCCTCGTCCGACGGGTCCAGCACGTCGTCGCTGATCCCCCACGTCGTGGAGACCTCGTGCTCGCCGCGCCGGGCCGCCAGGTGCGGGTAGGCGGCCAGGACGGCCTGCACGTGCCCGGGCAGGTCGATCTCGGGGATCACCAGCACCCCTCGGGCCCGGGCATAGGCGTCGATCTCGCGCAGGTCGTCCTGCGTGTAGTAGCCGCCGTGCGGACGACCGTCCCGCCGTCCGGTGCGCCACGTGCCGACGGTGGACTCGCGTCGCCAGGAGCCGACCTCGTGCAGGCGCGGGTGGCGGCGGGACTCGACCCGCCAGCCCTGGTCGTCGGTGAGGTGGAGCTGCAGCACGTTGAGGTGGTGGGCCGCGGCCAGGTCGACGAACCGCAGCACGTCCGCCTTGGGCAGGAAGTGCCGCGCGACGTCGAGGAGGACGCCGCGCCAGGCGTGGGCCGGGGCGTCCCGCAGCGCGAGGTGCGGGAGCACGGGGCCGCCCCCGTGGGCCGGGGCGCGCCGGAACGCCGGCGCCCCGGCGAGCTGGCGCAGCGTCTGACCCGCTGCGTGCGCACCCGCCAGGTCACTCGCGGCGACCACCGCTCCGCCGTCGCCGATCTCCACGGTGTAGCCGCCCGGGTCGAGGCCGGGGTCCAGGTCGAACCGGACCTCGGCCCGCGGGCTGCTGTCCGGGGTCTCCGGCGCGCCGTCGTCCGGGGCGGCGGGGTCGGCCGGGACCAGGGCGACGTCGAAAGCCTCTTCGGTGGCGCGGCGCCACCGGTCCGCGGCGGGTCGCAGCGTCGGATGGGCCCGGACGCGGGTGCCGTCCCCGAGCACGAGCTCTCCCGGGTGCAGCGCGCCCTCGGCCGGGGCAGGAACGGTGGGGACCGTCGTCGTCGGCGGTGTGTGAGACACGGACCACACCCTAGCCGAATTAGGAACCTTTCCTACGTTTTCGACGCCACACGCCGGCCGCGGCGCTCCCGGCCCGCTCGGCTCAGGACTGGTCGGAGCTCTGCTCCTCCTCCGGCACCGCCGGGGTCGGCGCGGTCATCGTCGACTCCGACGACCGTGTCCGGGTCCGCTTCATCCCGGCGACCTTGGGCCGCCCGCGTCCCTGACCGGCCTTCTCGAGCACGCCGGCGAACTGGGCCTCCACGGCCGCCCGCTTCTCCGAGTGCAACCCCTTGAGCAGACTGAAGACCATCACGAACACGAGGATGAAGATCGGCAGGCCGATCACGGTGATCACCTGTTGGAGCGCCGCCAGCCCGTCGGCGTCGGTCACCCCGCCGAGGATGATCAGCGACGCGGCGAGCCCGCCCTCGCTGACGCCCCAGAAGACGCGCTGGCGCGTCGGCCCGGCGTCCGGCGTCCCGACGCAGAGCATGTCCACCACGAGGGACGCGGAGTCCGACGACGTCGCGAAGAACAGCGCCACCACCACCACGGCGATGCCGGACACCAGCGTCGCCGCGGGGAACTGTTCGAAGAAGGTGAACATCGCCAGGGCGACGTCGTCCGCGACCGCCGCGGAGATCTCACCGCCCGAACCGCCGATGCCGTCCAGCTCCATCGCCGACCAGCCGAAGACCACGAACCACACGATCGTGAACAGCGTCGGGGCGAGCAGCACCCCGGCGATGAACTGGCGGATCGTGCGGCCCCGCGAGATGCGGGCCAGGAACACGCCCATGAACGGCGCCCAGGTCACCGTCCACGCCCAGTAGAAGACGGTCCAGTCACCCTGCCAGCCCCAGCCGCCTTCCTTCGTGAAGGGCGACATCGCGTCGTTCCAGAACGCCAGACCGGTCAGGTCCTGCAGGTAGACCCCGATCGACTGCGGGATCTGCCGCAGCAGGAACACGGTGTCCCCCGCCAGGAGGATGAAGACCATGATCCCCACGGCCATGAGGATGTTGATGTTCGACAGCCGCCGGACGCCCTTGTCGAGGCCCGCGACGATCGACCCGACGGCCACAGCCGTGAGCACCGTGATGATGCCGACCTGCAGCCAGGTGTCGTTCTCGACGTCCGGCAGCAGGTGGTTGATCCCGGCGCCGATCTGCGAGGTGCCCAGACCCAGCGAGACCGCCAGGCCGAACAGGGTGCCCAGGACGGCGAAGATGTCGATGGTCTTGCCGATCGGGCCATAGATGCGGTCCTTGAGGAACGGGTAGAACACCGAGCTGACCCGCAGGGGCAGCTTGTGCCGGTACACGAAGTAGCCGAACGCCAGCCCCGGCAGGGTGAAGATCGTCCAGGTGTGCAGGCCCAGGTCGTACAACGAGATCGACATCGCGTCCTCGGCGGCCTCGGTCGAGTACGGCTCGACGTCGGCGAAGGGCGGGTTGCCGAAGTGGGAGATCGGCTCGGCGACGCCCCAGAACATCAGCACCGTGCCGATGCCACCGGCGAACAGCATCGCGAACCAGGACAGGTTGCCGTACGCCGGCCGGTCGTCGTCGTCGCCCAGGCGCAGGTGGCCGTACCGGCTCAGCGCCACGTAGGCGAGGAACACGAGCCAGACCGTCACCCCGAGGATGAAGAACCAGCCCAGGTTGGTCACGATCCACTCGCGCGCCGACCCGAAGGCGGAACCGATCGGCGCCGGGAAGACCAGCAGCACGATCAGGAAGAGGATCATCAGACCCGCCGAGACGAAGAAGATCGTCGGGTCCGTCCTCAGCCCGAGGCGTTTCGCCAGAGCATCCAGTCCTCGATCGGCCATCGGTGAACCCCTCATCTCCCGGATCGTGCCGTTCGTGATCTGCCTCGCGGCCAGGGGTCCACACTCGCGGGACACCGGCCGGATGTCCAGCATTCACCATTCCTCCGCGCGGCGCATCGGCGGGGCACGTCGTCGCAGGTCGTGTGGATCCGGACGCCCGGGGGCGAAGGCCTCGCCCGAGGGTCCGGGCACGACGAGGGCCCGCACGGCTGTCGCCGTGCGGGCCCTCGTGTGGGGTGGAGCTGCGGGGAATCGAACCCCGGTCCGGTAGCGCTTTTCCAGGACTTCTCCGGGCGCAGTCTGCTGCGATTTTCTCGGCCCCCGCACTCACGCAGACAAGGTGCGGACGGGCCCAGTCACCTGAAAGTCCCCGCCGCCCCGGTGACGAGGGCGACGAGCAGTGGCTCTCTAGATGACGTGAGCTACCGGGTCGAGAGCGAACCCGGGCTCACGGACTTCGGGACTCGCTCAGGCGGCGAGGGCGAAGTCGGTGCGCTTGTTATCGGCACCTATGAGTTCGCAGGCAGCGTTGACGAGATGAGCCTGCATCCTCGGCCCGCTTCTCCTGGAAGCACGACCACCGTCGAAACCGATCAGCCCCTATGGATTTGTCAAGATCCGCACCGGCCGGGACTGCCCGACCGGTCCGACCATCGTAGTGGATCAACGGCGCGGCCCGCACGGACATTCCCGCCGGCCCGCCGTCGTCGTGCCCCGGTGTCCGCCTACGTCAGCAGCTCGTGGCGACGCATCGCACGCTGCGCCTCGCGCATGTCCTGCTTCTCCCGCAGGGCCTGGCGCTTGTCGTGCTCCTTCTTGCCGCGGGCCAGCGCGATCTCCACCTTGGCCCGCCCGTCCAGGAAGTACAGCCGCAGCGGGACGATCGTGTGCCCCTTCTCCCGGGACTTCACGCCGAGCCGGTCGATCTCGTCCCGGTGCAGCAGCAGCTTGCGCCGACGTCGGGGCGCGTGGTTGTTCCAGGTCCCCTGGAAGTACTCGGGGATGTGGACGTTCTCCAGCCAGGCCTCGTCGTGGTCGACCGCCACGTAACCGTCCAGCAGCGACGCGCGACCCATGCGCAACGCCTTGACCTCCGTCCCCGACAGGACGATGCCCGCCTCGAGGACGTCCTCGATCACGTAGTCGTGACGGGCCTTCTTGTTGTTCGCCACGACCTGACGCGGGTCGGCCGACTTCTGGTTCTTCTTGGCGCCCTTGGCCTTGTTGGACACGTCCCCTCCTCCCGGGTTCGCAGGATCGCGACGTCCCAGGATACGCGGCCGACGACGGCGGTCCACCGGTTTTCGCCGTCGGCGTGCGTGCCGCGCGTGGCGTCAGTTGAGCCAGCCGCCCATCGGGTCGGTGGTGCTGCCGTTGACGTACACCTCGAAGTGCAGGTGGCACGCCCCCGAGGAGCCCGTGCTGCCCGAGTAGCCGATGACCTGGCCCTTGGACACCTTCTGGCCCACGTAGACGATGTCGCGCGACAGGTGCAGGTACCGCGACATCACGCTGTCACCCTGATGGCGACCGTGGTTGATGAGCACGTTGTTGCCCGGGTTGGACCCGTAGTACGCCTGCTCCACGTAGCCGCTCTGCGCCGCGTAGATCGGCGTGCCGCAGTAGGAACGGATGTCCGTGCCGGCGTGCAGCCGCGAGTAGCCGTACATCTCCAGGTAGCGCATGCCGTAGCTGGAGGTCACGACCCGGTAGTTGGTGGGCCAGCCCAGGAACGGGCCGGACGACGACGATTCGCCTCCGCTTCCGCCGGAACCTCCGCCGGAGCTGGAGCCGCCGCCCGAGCTGCCACCCGAGCCCGACCCTCCGCCACCGCCACCGGATCCGCCGCCGTTCGAGGAGCCGGAGTCCTGCTCTGCCCGACGCTCGGCGGCTTCCTTCTCGGCCTGGCGCTGCGCCGCGGCCTCGGCCTCGCGCCGCTTGCGCTCGGCCTCCTCGCGCCGCTTGCGCTCCTCCTCGAGGCGGCGGTCCCGCTCCTTCTGCTTGACGATGATGTCCTGGATCTGGGACTCCAGGGTGCTGCGCTCGGCCTCGTTCTCCTCGAGCTCGGCGATCGTGTCGTCACGCTGCTCGGCGATCGCGGCCTTGAGCCGTTCCTGCTCGGCGATGAGGCGTTCCACCTCGGCCTTGCGGTCGGCGGCCTCCTGCTCGGCGCGCTCCGCCGCGACGACGTTCGCGTCCGCCTCGGCCTTGAGGTCGGCGATCGTCTCGCGGATCGCGACGAGCCGGGCTTCCTGGTTGCGGGCGACCGTCTCGGCCTCCTGGAGCTCGGCCACCGCCCGCGACCGGCTGCGCGCCGCGGAGGATGTCACCGTGAGGTCCTCGAGGAACTCTCGGGTCGACTCCGCACCCGTGACGAGCCCGAGCGTGCTGACCCCCTCGCCGCGCCGGTAGGCCTCGCGCGCCATCGAGACGACGTCGGACCGGGCCTCGTCCGCCTTGCCGGCCCCGGCCGCGATCTCGGAGGAGACCTGCTCCTCCTCGTCCTCGGCGTCGGCCAGTCGCTGCGCCAGGATCTCGGCCTTGCGGCGCGCCTCGGCCAGCTCGGCCTGCGCCTCGGCCAGCTCGGCCTGCGCCACCGGGAGGCGTCCCTCGACCTCGTTCAGGTCGAGGACCGCCTGCCGGAACTTCTGGGTCGTGTCCTCCAGTTCCTCCTGCAGGTTGTCCCGCTCGGCCTGCTTCTGGCGCTGCTTCTCCTCGGCGGCGGCACGCTGGTCGTCCAGGTCGTCGGCCTGGACCGTCGGCGCCGGGGCGCCCACCACCAGGAGCCCGACCAGCAGGAGGCCGACCCAGCGACGCAGGCGGCCGCGGGCGGGCACGGGAGAGGTACGGCGGGACACGATCGATCACACCCTCGAGGAACGGTAGAGCGTGACGGCGGACGAGACCCCGGCGAGCGCCACGGCGACAGCGAGCAGCAGCGGCGCGATCGTCAGCACGTCCGTGGTGCTGACGTAGTCGACCCAGTCGACCGAGCGGGCGAGCCAGTCGGCCACGAGGTACTGCACCGCGAGCCACAGCCCGACGACGGCGAGCACGGCGCCGACCAGCGCGGCGATCGCCCCCTCGAGCATGAAGGGGAGCTGGACGAACAGCGACGAGGCACCCACGAGTCGCATGATGCCCGTCTCCCGGCGTCTCGACACGGCGGAGAGCCGGATGGTGGTGGTGATCAGCAACGCCGCGGCCAGCAGCATGACGCCGGCCAGGCCCACGGCGACGATGGAAGCCCTGTTCAGCGCCACGAACAGGGGCTCGAACGCCGCACGCTGGTCCTCGACCACCTCGATGCCGTCCCGCCCGGTGAGCACGTCGTCGACCACCTGGTACTGCTCGGGGTCGGCGAGCTGGAGCCGGAACGAGGCCTGCATGTCGTCCACGGTGAGCTGGGTGCCCTGGTAGCCGTCGGGATAGCGCGCCTCGAAGGCCTCGAAGGCCTCCTCCTTGGTCTCGAAGTACGTGGTGGCCACGATGTCGCCGAGCTCGGTGTCGATGACGTCCTCGATCGCGGCGACCTGCTCGTCGCCGGCTTCCCCGTCGGCGCACGTGGGGACCGCGGATCCCTCGGGGCAGAGGAAGACGGAGACCTCGACCAGGTCGTACCAGTCGCCCTTGAGCTTGGTGACCTGCATCTGCAGCAGGGCCGCGGCGCCCACGAAGGTCAGGGACACGAAGGTCACCAGGATCACCGAGACGACCATGGTGGCGTTGCGCCGCAGCCCCTGGAGGACCTCGGCGAGGACGAACTGCAACCGCACGGCTCAGGCCTCCTCGGTGGCTCGCGCCGCACCGGACATCGCGCTCGAGCGCTCCTCCAGCGGCTCGGAGACGGGTTCGCGCTCGATGTCCTCGGTGAGGTGCTCGGCCGCCTCCTCCGACGCGCGCTCGGCGGCGACGTCGCCCGGTTCGGGGCGAACGGTGATGCGGCGGACCGGCACGTCCCGTCCGGGAGCGTCGAGCACGGCGACCGGGCCGACGGCGGGCAGGATCTCCTCGCGGCGGCCGTAGACGGCGTCGGCCTCGTCGCGCACGACGTGCCCGGTGGACAGCTCGACGACGCGGCGGCGCATCTCGTTGACGATCTCGTCGTCGTGCGTCGCCATGACCACGGTGGTGCCGGTGCGGTTGATGCGGTCCAGCAGACGCATGATCCCCAGGGAGGTGGTGGGGTCGAGGTTGCCGGTCGGCTCGTCGGCCAGCAGGATCTGGGGCCGGTTGACGAACGCGCGGGCGATGGCGACCCGCTGCTGCTCGCCGCCGGAGAGCTCGTGCGGGCGGCGCTTCTCCTTGCCGTCGAGCCCGACCCACTCGAGCACCTCGGGCACGGTGGTGCGGATGACGTGACGCGGGCGGCCGATGACCTGCAGGGCGAAGGCGACGTTCTCGTAGACGCTCTTGTTGGGCAGCAGCCGGAAGTCCTGGAACACCATGCCGATGCCGCGGCGCAGCGCCGGCACCCGCCACGAGGACAACCGGGTCAGGTCCCGCCCGGCCACGTAGACGCGGCCGCCGGTCGGGCGCTCCTCGCGCAGCACGAGCCGCAGGAACGTCGACTTGCCGGAGCCGGAGGCCCCCACCAGGAACACGAACTCGCCGCGCTCGACGTCCACCGAGACGTCGTCCAGCGCAGGACGCGCTCCTCGCGCGTACACCTTCGAGACGTTCTCGAATCGGATCACGGCGTACCTCCCCCCGGCTGTCACCCTGTGAGGTGGGCGACGGCCCGGTTCGAGAGTCGCACGGCGCGCTCGGCGCGCCCGGGCAGGACACGCCGGTGTGTCGCGGGTAGACCCCCCAGTCCATTGCCCGCCGCAATCGTGCCGAGAGGCGCGTCCCGCCGAGGTAGGCAACTCCCCCGCGACGTAGGCGACGTCCCGGCGAGGTAGGTATCCTCCCGCCGAGGTAGGCATCCTCCCGCCGAGGTAGGCGATCTTTCGCCCACGTAGGCAACGTCGGCGCGAGGTAGGCCACGAAACCGTGGCCTACCTCGCGGAGAAGTTGCCTACCTCAGCGGGACCTGGACTATCTCGCGGAGTAGTTGCCTACCTCGCAGGGGCCGCTCAGTCGTCCATCTGGCCGCGGCGCCAGCGGATGCCCGCCTCGATGAAGTCGTCGATCGCGCCGTCGAACACGTTCTGGGTGTTGCCGGACTCGTGCTCGGTCCGCAGGTCCTTGACCATCTGGTACGGGTGCAGCACGTAGGAGCGCATCTGGTCGCCCCAGCTCGCCTTGATGTCGCCGGCAAGCTCCTTCTTCTTGGCGGCCTCCTCCTGCTGACGGATCAGCAGCAGGCGCGACTGCATGACGCGCAGGGCGGCGGCGCGGTTCTGGATCTGCGACTTCTCGTTCTGCATCGAGACGACGGTGCCGGTCGGGATGTGCGTCATGCGCACCGCGGAGTCCGTGGTGTTGACCGACTGACCGCCCGGGCCCGAGGAGCGGAAGACGTCGATCTTCAGCTCGTTCTCCGGGATCTCGATGGAGTCCGTCTGCTCGATGAGCGGGATCACCTCGACGGCTGCGAACGACGTCTGACGCCGACCCTGGTTGTCGAACGGCGAGATGCGCACGAGGCGGTGGGTGCCAGCCTCCACGGACAGGTGCCCGAAGGCGTACGGCGTGTTGACCTCGAAGGTGGCCGACTTCAGCCCCGCCTCCTCGGCGTAGGAGGTGTCCATCACCTTGGCCGGGTAGCCGTGGCGCTCGGCCCAGCGCAGGTACATGCGCATGAGCATCTCGGCGAAGTCCGCGGCGTCGACGCCGCCGGCCCCGGCACGGATGGTGACGACGGCCTCGCGGGCGTCGTACTCGCCGCTGAGCAGCGTACGCACCTCGAGGGAGTCGAGCTCCTTGCGCAGTGCCGCGACCTCCGTCTCGGCCTCGGCCAGCGAGTCCGGGTCGTCCATCTCGTTGCCGAGCTCCACGAGGGTCTCGACGTCGTCGATGCGCTGGCCGAGCCGCTTGACGCGCTCCAGCTCGTTCTGCGCGTTGGACAGCGCCGAGGTGACCCGCTGCGCGTTCTCCTGGTCGTCCCACAGGTCCGGCGCCGTCGCCTGCTGGGACAGGTCGGCGATCTTGGCCTCGAGGACGGTGGGGTCGCTCACCGCCTCGATGGACTCGAGGGTGGAGCGGAGCCCCTTGATCTCGGCGGGGAAGTCGATGGTGGCCACGAGGATCCAGCCTACCGGTCGATCAGAACGCCCCGGGCAACGTGCGGCCGAACATCTGCGCCGTCGCGCGGGCGCTCGGGCTCCCGGCGTCGACGTCCGCCCCGGCCGCGAGCAGCGCGCCGATCACTGCGGGCTCGTTCTTGAAGACCGCGCCGGCCAGCGGGGACTGACCGCGAGCGTTGAGCCGGTTGACGTCGGCGCCCCGCTCGGCCAGACCCTGCACCAGCTCCGCGTGCCCGTGGTACGCGGCCAGCATCAGCAGCGTGTTGCCCTGGGCGTCGGCGTGCTCCACGGGGACCCCGGCGTCGACGAACTCCAGCAGCAGCCCCTCCCCCGCCCGGGCGAGGTCGAACATCTGGTCCAGGTGGACGGGAAGCTGGTCGTCGCTCATGACTCGACCGTAGCGGACCGCGCCGTCACATCCACCGGCCGCGCTTGAACACGACGTAGAGCACGACGGAGAAGGTCAGCATCAGCCCGACCGCCAGGGGGTAGCCGAACGCCCAGTGCAGTTCCGGCATGACCTCGAAGTTCATGCCGTAGACGGCGGCCACCAGCGTGGGCGCGAAGAGGATGGCCGCCCAGCCGGAGATCTTCTTCATGTCCTCGTTCTGGCGCTGCGCCACCAGCGTCGCGTTGACGTCGAGGATCTGCCCGAGCGCCTCGCGGTACTCGCGCACCCGGGCGTCCGCCCGGGTGAGGTGGTCCGAGACGTCCTGCAGGTAGGCCTGCAGCTCCGGGGCGATGTCGTGCTTGGCGGACCCGGCGCGCAGCGCGTCGAGCACCTCGGTCAGCGACGCCGTCGCGTGCTGCATATCGATGACCTCCTGGCTGAGCCGATAGATCCGCTCGGCCACGGCGGCGTCGCCGCTGAACACCTGGCGTTCGATCTGCTCCTTGTCGACGCCCACTCCCTGCAGCACGGGCGCGTAGCCGTCGACGATGGCGTCCAGCAGCCGGTAGGCCACGGCCTGGGGGCCGAGCCGCAGCAGGTCCTCGTCCGCGAGGAGAGTGCGCACGGTCGCGTCCGAGCCCGCCCCTTCCTCGTCGAGCCGGTCGGCCGGCGTGCCGTCGATCCAGCGCCCGTCCTGGCAGAGCACCGCGACGGCGCCCGGACGCACAAGCACGTGGAACTCGGCGAGGACGACGTCCTCCTCGGCGTCGACGTACCAGGCGGACCGCACCACCAGGAACAGCACGTCCCCGTACCGTTCGAGCTTGGGCCGCTGGTGGGCGTGGTGCAGGTCCTCGACGACCAGGGGGTGCAGGTCCCATGCCTCGGCGAGCTCGCGGACGTCCGGTTCGGTGGGCCGCGGGTAGAGGGACATCGTCATGCGCCCGTCGGCGGCGTCCGCGAAGCGCAGGCCGTCCGCCACGCTGGCTCCGGCGGGCGCCGGCGTCGGACGGCCGTCCTCGACGTAGCGGGTCAGGTGCGGGACCCCGGCCGGCGCGGCCTCGTGCACGACGGCGCGACGCCGCAGCAGGTCCCGGCGGCGCGACGACGGCGTGTCCCTGTCCCGTTGAGCCATGCGGCCCCCTTTCCTCGCGGGCAGCCTACGCAGCCGAGCCGCACCCAGCAGCGCCGACACCGGCGTGGGAACCTCGCGCACCGGCTCCGACCTGGTGAGATGCGCGGATGCGTCGCACCCTCACCGGCCTGATCGCCGTCCTCATCGCCGCCGTCGTCGCCGTCGTGGCGACCGACCTGGACGAGAAGCTGAACCTCGACCTGGGGGCCGTCGTCTCCGAGGCGGCCGGCGCCGTGCTCGGGGAGGGCGAGGTGACCGCCGACGACGGCGTCACCCCGGACGGGTCCGTCGACGTCGCCCGCGTCACGACACAGCTCGACGGGCTGACCGTCAAGGGCAAGGCACCGCAGACCGGCTACGACCGCGACGAGTTCGACCACTGGACCGACCCGGACGGCAACGGCTGCGACGCCCGCAACGACGCGCTGGCCCGCGACCTCGTCGACGAGACGGTGGACGAGAACGGCTGCACCGTGCTGACCGGGACGCTCGCGACCGAGCCGTACACCGGCGAGACCGACCGGGCGTTCGAGCGCGGCAGCGACGACCTGGCGGTGTCCCTGGACGCCGAGCACCTCGTCGCCCTGCAGAACGCCTGGATCTCCGGCGCGCACGCCTGGGACGAGGATCGTCGCGAGGAGTTCGCGAACGACCCCGCGAACCTGCTCATGGTCGACCCGAGCGAGAACCGTGCCAAGGGTGCGGCGAACGCCGCCGAGTGGCTGCCGCCGAACAACGCGTTCCGCTGCCGGTACGTCGCGACACAGATCCACATCAAGGCCGCCTATGACCTCGCCGTGACCCAGCCCGAGAAGGACGCCATGATCCGCGTGCTCGACGGGTGCTGACCACTGGTGGCGCGGCCCTGCGCTCACCCCGCGCGGGCGGTCGCGCTAGCCGTGACGGTGATGCCCGCGCCGAAGGAGTCGGTGAACCACCGCACCAGCGCCGGGTGGGAGGTCCCGACCAGGCTGACCCGGGCGCTGCGACCGTCCGGTGTGACGGCCTCGGTCACCCGGACGTCGCGCAGTCCGGGCGCCGACGACGCCGGTTGGACCGCCAGGTGCTCGGCGACCGCGTCGCGCACCCCCGCGTCGGTCAGGGTCAGCACCCCGGAGGAGTCCGGAGCCCCGGGGTCGTCGTAGTAGGAAGCGTGCGACATCGAGTCGGCGCCCGCCACCGCCAGCGAATCGGCCAGGTCGAACAGGTGCTTGCGATCGAGGTGCACCGCGGCCGCCGAGGCGACCACGCCGACCAGCATGAGGCCGATGGCCAGGAACCCTGCCGTCAGGAGCATGATGCGGCCGTCCTCCCGTGCTCCGCTCACGGCCGCACCGCCACGTGCTCCTCGACGGGGGCCACGTGCGCCGCCTCCAGCGGGATCGCCAGCGGTACCCAGCCCTGCAGCGCGGGCGGCGCCAGCGGCAGCGGAACCTCGTAGGAGACGCGCACACCGACGGTCGCGCCGGGGGTGAGGCACGGCTCGTGGGAGCACTCCACGTCCAGCACGCTCGCCGCGTCGACGTCGAACCCCTGGTCCGCGAGCGCCAGTCGTGTCGCGGCCCGGGCACGTTCGACCCCCTCGCCGGACGAGTCCGCGTTCACGATCGCCCGGGCCGCCTCCCGTGCCGCACCCTCGACGGCGAACGCCGCGGCGGACACCTGGGCCAGGGCGACCACGAGGTAGACGAGCGGCACCATGAGCAGCACGCTCGCACCGAGGAACTCGACGGCGGCAGACCCGCGTTCGGGATGGCGCGCGGGTCATGCCGACTCGTCCAGGGCGTGACCGGTCACCGTCATGGTGCCGGAGGGTCCGAACAGTTGAGCGCATCTACGACCTGCGCCGCGCCGGCCTCTCCGCCTCGGCTATCGCCCGGCTGCTGGACGACGAGGGCGTACCCCATCCCACCAAGCAGTCCAAGTCCTGGCACCACAGCCACGTACTCGCCGCTGCCCAGCGCGCAGAGGTCCGCCGCCTCGCCTCGGCCTGAGTAGGCTTCGGTGGGTGGCAGATCCCCTCGACTCCGATCTCGAAGACTGGGCCGACCTCGAGTCCCGCGAGTGGCCCTCACTCCTCATCGGCAACGGCCTCAGCATCAACCTGTGGGCGGGGTTCCGCTACGACAGCCTCTTCACGAGCGCGACCCTGACGCCGGAGGCGGAAGCGATCTTCGCGGAACTCGGGACGACGAACTTTGAGCAGTGCTTGGAATGCCTGCACCACGCGAACATTTCGCTGCGAGCCCTCCACGAGTCCACGAGCAAGGTCGAGCAGACCTACGCGGAAGTCCGAGACGCGCTGTTCGAGACCGTGAACGACGTCCACGTGCCGTGGGGAGTCTTTCCGCAGGCGACACACGACCTGCTGGCGAAGACCATGAACGCCCACCGGTACGTGTACACGACCAGTTACGACCTGTCGCTCTACTGGAGCCATCTGCAATCGAGCGAGCAGGTGAACATCATCGACTTCTTCTGGGCTGCCGGGCGTCGCTTCGACCCCCTCGACGTCGAGGTCCATCGGTCTGGCGCGACTTGCGTCTACTACCTCCACGGAGGCCTGCATCTGTGGACAGACGACTCCACTGGCGAGGACGGCAAGTGGACCTCCGCCGATGGTCGACTCTTGGACGTCCTCAAGTCGAACTACGGCCCTATGGGCACCCGTCGTCCGCTCTTCGTCAGCGAAGGCACCTCGGCCGCGAAGCTGCGCACTATCCGGCAGTCGCCCTACCTCTCGTTCTGCTTAGAGGGTCTGCGCGAGGACGAGTCGCCCACGGTACTGTTCGGTCACTCGCTCGCCGGGCAAGACGCACACATTGCTGCGGCTCTGAATGAAGGAAGGAGCCGGCGGATCGCTGTCTCCATGTACCCCAGCGGAGACGACCACGCGATCATCGCCGAGAAGGCTCGCATTCGCCGCCAACTGCCGAGCCACACGGTCAGGTTCTTCGACTCGACGACGCACCCGATTGGTGATCCCGCGCTGCTGATCTCCGCGCCCTAGTCCCGAGGCACCGGAGAGTTGGCCGACGTGACCGGGATGCCATAGCCACCGAAGTCGGGGATACCCGGCCGTCTCACCGGCGGATGATGCTCCGCTGCACGGGCGATTGCCACGGTCCAGTGCTCCGGGTCGATCCCGTCCGGCACGGGCGGCGTCGGCAGCCGGTAGAGCTTCCGATTGGTAAGCTGTTCGGCGGACACGACGGGCGGCGGACGCTGGGGAAACTCGCTTGACTTAAAAGCGAGGCCGTGTCCGCGAGCAGCCACCCCCAGACTCGTAACCGCAAGGTCCGCCCCAACAAGTTCGTGCAGCGCGCCGCAGCCTTTCAGCCACGCGTCGGCCTGCGCACGCTTGCCCGCGATGGCGTCGCTGATCCCATGGCCGAAGCGCTCGAACATGTACCGAGCGTCCAGCGCTTGTGCGGCCTCTCCGTAGTCCGCCCTGATCATCGACTCCTTCAGCTCGTGGAGCATCTCGTCCGCAGGAACGCCGGGTAGCCACTCCTGATCGAAGCGACGGGTGGACGACTCGGGGTGGTGCTCGTAGTCCACTTCCAGGGTCGCGATGAGGTTGTCGAGATCGTCGAACCGTCCGCCGTGATGCGCAGCGGTCCAACTCAGCCTGACGGCCGGAGCGTCGATGGAATCATTCGTGGGGACAGTGATCGCGGAGTGCCATAGCGCCTCGACGTCGTTGGCGAGCTCCAGAGCCCTAGTCACCGTCTCGTACGAAACGTCCGTGACGATGTCATCCGCAACGGCGGCTCCGGCTGCCTCTGCCGAGGCCGTGCGCTCATCGACCCGGCCCTGCAACGCCTCAAGTCTCTGACGAATGTCCTCCGTCTCTTGGCGGAACTCTTCCGTCCTCTCCTCGACTACCCGCCGGGCCGCTCCCTCCGCGTGGCTCACGAAACTCCGGCCGAGCCAGACCAGGAGTGCTGCGAGAAGCAGCGTCGTCCCGACGTTGATGAGAGCCGTCGAGCCAAGCGACTGCGGGGTGCCGAATTCCGGATTGACCCACTTGGTCAGGGCGAAGGGGACGCCGATCACCAGAGCCCCCAGGGCGGTCACAAGTGCGACGAGGCCCCAACGTGCCTTTGGCTGATTGTCGTCCTGATTACTCACGAACGGAACCCTATGCGGCCGAGTCCGACTCGCACCGTAAGGCGACGCCACCCCGAATGCCCCAGTCGCTAGCCTTCGCCCTGTGGATGAGGGCATCGTTGCGCTTGTCAACCAGTTGGCTGCAGCGAGCCCTTGTGAGGCAACGGGGCGGGCAGACGTCCGCGACTTCCCGACTCACAAGGAGACGCACATGCCACGCGGCTACAACGCCCACACGGACGTCATGAGCACGACCGCCGACGGACGCGACCTGTCCGACCTGTTCGCCAAGCTGCAGCAGGTCCCCCCAACGCAGCGGGCGTCCGTACTCGGGGCACGCCGGGCCGGTCTCCATCACTTCTCGATCGCTCATGTCCTTCATCCGATCTCTCACGCCTCGCCGTCCGAGGCTATTGCACCCAACATCAACACACTCCAAGGATCCGACCTGGCAGAGTTAGCCACCTCCGCAACTCCGGGCACCCAGCGCACGAAGACCTTGCTGTGACGCCTGGTGCCTGTGAGGCACAGTGACGCACTAGCGCATCGGAGTACGGCGATGCCGGATTCACACCGGCGTGTCACCCAAGAATCAGGGGTCCGTCGTGGTGCTCTGGAACTCGGATGCGAGACGCGCTCGCACCCATGACCCACGGGGGCAACGGTGCGGTTCACCGACGAGTTTGGGATTACTCCAACAGATGACGATGACTGGTTTGATCTTGAGTGTACGGAAGACACGCCGTTGTACGTCGACCCGTTCCTCGTCTTCGACGACTCGGACCCCTACTGGTCGGACACACGCTTTCAGCTGACCCAGTTCTTCGGGCTCGCGCTCGACCTAGTGGCCAACTCCGGCGGGGACAACAAGTCGCCTGCTTGGAAGAAGGCCGAGCGGATGCTCACCTTCCCCGAGCCCAAGGAGTTCGCCCTCGGGCTGTCGATGGGTCATCCGGAGGGCTCCGGCACCGGCAAGGACTTCGCGCGGCGCATGGCCGAAGCGCTCAACATCCTGAACACCCACTCGATCGACACCGTGAAGTACGTCGAGGCGTTCGCCCTGTTCTGTGACGGCATGGGTGTCGACAGGATCAGCGACGCGTTCTGCAACATCGTCAAGGGCCTGTTCATCGACTACACCGGCCAGGTGGTCCAGCGTCACGGGATCACGACCGCGGACGTGATGGTCAAGCACGCCTCCTGGACCAAGCAGGGCCGCTGGAACGACCGCCGGCTCCCGCTGCCCAAGAGCCCCGCGACCAAGGGTGGAGTGTTGCTCGTCCCGGAGCGGTTCCTGAAGGACATTCCGCGGGTCACGGCGGACGGCTTCTGGGGCTGGGCCGAGACGAACGAGTCCTCCGTGCTCCGAGACGACCTCAACTACGACCTCGAAGAGTCCCTCACCAAGCGGAAGAAAGCTGAGCGAGGGCGTGCCGTCGCTCGCGCCCGTCCGGAGATCGCGATGCGCTACATCGAGGTCATCGAGAGCGGAGCCCTCCTCCCCTACGACGTCGAGACCGACCCCAAACTGCTGGTGGGCTGGGCCGAGGCCGGACGAGAGGCCGCCGCCGCAGCCGCCGCAGACCTGGCGCAGCCGAAGACCGCGGACGAGTTCATGGAGTGGGTTAAGGGCCTCGCGAACGAGTTCAAGGCGGCTGTCGAGGACACCGACCTATGGAAGGCGCTCTGGAACGAGAACCTGACGAAACACCGCGACGAGAAGATCGTCCAAGCGATCGCCGGCTCGATGTGGGTCCAGCAGTGCAAGGCCGCAAATGTGGACATCAGCAAGGAGCCCAACATGGGACGCGGGCCGGTGGACTTCAAGTTCTCGGCGGGCTGGACCAAGCGCGCCCTGGTCGAGGTCAAGTTCATCGGAAGCACGAAATTCTTCCAGGGTGCGGAGAAACAACTTCCGCAGTACCTCAAGACCGAGAAAATCACCGGCGGCTACTACCTCTGCGTAGGGTTCACCGACAACGACTTTTCGAAATTGCGGCTCGACCGAGTGCGTGACACCTGCAAAGCCCTCAGCGATCAGAAGGGCGTGAAGATGGAGCCGATCTTCGTTGACGCCCGCAACGACAACAAGCCGTCCGCTTCCAAGATCTAGGAGACCGACATGGCGCGCTTCGAAGTCCTCTACAACACCGGCAGGAGCGGCCTCGACAAGGTGATCGAGGCCGACACCTACAAGGTGGATGCGAAGTTCTTCACGTTCCTCAAAGACAAGGAGGTCGTCCGTTCCCTCAGGGAGAGCGTCGTGGTCCAAGTCCGCAGGATGGCGGATGACGAAGCAGTTGACGACGAGGAGGACGACCTACTCGGGACCTCTGCGGACGCGCTGACGGAACTCCTCGCCTCTAGCGATGACGTCCTGCCGGCCGACACCGAGTTGCAGCGGCTCCTGGCCGAGATCCCTGAAGTGGATCTATCAGGCCTGCCGGAGTTCGACGCGGATGCGATCTTGAAGTCACTCGACGAGTACCGTCCTTGATCTAGTCCGCGTTCTCCGGCCAGCGACCCGTCTCTTCGACCATGGCGCGGTACATCGCGTACTTCTCGTCCGACTTCCCGTACGACCAGTGAGCGCCCTCGTGACCAGGCACCGTGACGTGGATGTGCTTCGTGTTGGCGTCGTACCAGACGCCGTGATCCACGTAGATCGTCCGCTCGCCGCGCTCGGCCACCCGGTACTTCATCGCCATGAAACTACTCTAGCCCTGCGACCGCACCAGGGGGCTAGCGTTCTCGGAAAAACCAACGACGCTAACCCTTGCCAACCTAACAAGGGGTGTTGATCCATACCTGTCCCCCGAGGGACGGCCAGACACGACGAACGCCAGAACCGTTGGAATCTAGCGATTCTGGCGTTGGTCGATGCTGGCGAGATCCGGTCTGTTGCGGACTTGTGCGGACTGAGGCACCCTCTGGCGAGTGCCTCAGTATCAGATCCAGCCCGTGTCCTACGACATCCCCGGAGCGGCAGCAGCAACCGGCCTGTCCGAGTCGCTGATCCGCCACCACATCCGCAACGGCGACATCGCAGTCCGATACGCCGGCGCCAAAGAACACGAAGCCCGTGGTTGAGCGGGACGAGCTCGCAGCCTACGTCGCCGCGCTGCCGACTGAGCGGCCGCAGAAATGAGCGACCTGATGGAAGCGGACGAGTTCGCGGCCCGCATCGACGAAACGCGCGTCTTAGCGCGGGTGCCGTGGCGAGCATCTGGTCGCTCTTCATCGAGAAGCAGCCAACGCCCTGGAGCAGATGCAGCGCGGACTCCGACGGACGGAGCCTCCCGGGCGGTTCGGGTGCGTCCCGGCCCGCCCGGAGGGCTGAGCGGCTGGGCGAACACTCGGCTTGGGCGGCGGGACGGGTCCAGGAGGTCTCCGGGCCGCCCCTTAAGCGGTCTGGTTCCCGACCTCAAGCTTCAGCGATATCAGATCAGCCGGACCGTGGCCCGTCGTCAACCGTTCGCCGTCCACCTGAACGGCCCCCTCGCTGAACAGCGAATCGACCTCTGACGGACTGAGGATGATCTCAATCTTTGCGCCTTCCGCGGCCTTGCGGATGCTCGTATATGCCATGTGGACAGACTAGCGACGGCCTCCGACAGGCCCAGGAACCGTGAGCCCGAAAGCGTGCTGCCCTGCCCCAATAACTGAGGGTGGGGCGCTTCCGGGCTTGAAGTTTTAGCCCGATGAGAGAACCGTACTGTCAGTCCAGGGGAAAGGCGTCGTCCTCATCCAGTGACTGAATGATCTGCTGCAGTACTGTTCTGATAATCGGCCACGAGTCGAGCGTGGCGATGGTATCTACATGCGTTCCGTTAACGCCCTGCCTTGAGAGACTCTCAATCATAACGATCCCGACGGGCTCGGGATGGGCGCCCGGCGCTTCTATGCGATAGCCTATCATGCTAAGTGAGTGCATCTTGATCGAGCGCGTCTCCTTCGGGTCCATGCCGAATTCGTCAACGCACTGCCTGTTCCAGCGGTCACGGTCGGCACTCATACGGGTATAACATGCCGACCCCTTGTTCCAAACTTCACCGATGACGCCTTGGTCCTTTGGATATCGCTTCCTACCCTTTTCGCGCAGACCGGGCGAATCCGAGGCCCGAGCTACAAGGTTGAAGTACTCGTCAGAATAGATGTATACCGAAGCGCGAGAATCGAAGGTCTTGATGTTGAGGCCCGCTAGCAGCTCGTGCAGCATGTAGTCCATTATTCCGACCATCGACTTCGATCGCTGCTGAGCCCGCTGCCTAGATTCTTCTTCCTGGCGGAGAATCTTGCCAATTCGCGGCGCGGCCAACAGCGCCCAAACTGCTGCAATCACGGAGACAATGGCACCGACGAAGAAGACCTCAGGATAATCCTCGACACCGAAAGCGAGCAGCACTGCACCAATGGCCAGGAGGAAGGTAGGAAAGTTCGCCCACAGCGTCTGGAGCGCGCCGACTAGACGCTCAGCGAAACTCTGACCGTCGCCAGCCACACTACCCAGACTACCCCCCCTGCGCGGCACTACAGCGATCAACTCGGGACCAGGGAAGTGAGCCCTCGACTCACGGTTGCTTCTCCAGCCTGCAAAGCCGAAGACACTCGGTCAGCCAACTCATCGAGCTCGTCGTCAAGGCGTGCGTATGTCCCGCTCGCCACGATCTCAATTCGAATTTCATCCGAGTGCACCACCTCGACTTGCACTGCTGATACGCTCGGATTTCGATCCGCGAAGTCCTCGAGAACGCGCTTTACCGCCTCGACGGCTGCGTCTAGGCCAAGAGGGCTCTTGACGGCGAAGTCGGAAGTACCTTTGATCCTCATTGTTGTGGAGCCTCCTAGTGTCGAGAGTGCCACACGGCGGCCAAGGATCGGGCCAGCGACGCGCTCATGCGCCGCATAGTACCGCTAGCACACCAGCCCTGCCCCTTACTGCCGCGTCACGGCCGACGCCCACACCCAGGCGAACCCCTCACGGCCTGCAGGGTCGATGTAGCGAACATAGACGGCTCGAGAGGTCCAGGCGAGGGCTTCGCCCTTGGCCTCGAACGCCCGCCCTCGCCCGTCTGTGACCCATGCGGTCACGGGGACAGGCTCGGACGGGCGAGTCGGCGTCTCGCGCCGCGCCTCGGGTGGGACGTCGGTAGCGAAGTCCCGCATAGGGACTCGCTCGATCCCGCGGTCGCCGACCGAACGCTTGTTCGAACTCATGTTCGAATGCTACTGGTTGACGGTCGGGTCGGTGGGCGTGTGGCGAATGAGGTTGAGGCCGTGGGGTCGATGATCAGCTCCCCGTCGCCGTCCTCGGATCCGATGACGCGTCCCAGGATGCGCTCAGAAGGCACGTCGCGGATCTCCCACACGCTCGTGGCCATGCCGTCACGCTGGATACGTCCGTAGGCGTAGAAGTCGGCGACCTGGCGTGAGGTGGTCCAGGCGAGGCCGTTGCGCCACAGCATCGGCGCTCCCCGGCGCAGGCTTACGGGCGCCTCGGGCCTTGGTGCTGCGTGAGCGAACCGACCTTCGTCGACGCTGGCGTTGTCGACCTCGGCGTGACCGCCCTGCCGGAACAGCTTGAGCCACCGTTTCGGCGTGAGCGCCCGTCCGGGCGTCTCGCCCCAGCGCCACACCGCCAGCGTCAGCTCTCGCACGACGGCGTCGTGCAAACCGTGGGCTGCGAGCTCCCATAGCAGTTGTCGTGCCACGGTGGAGTAGGCGAACTCTCGTGACGGGACGCTCGGGTTGTTCTCCCACTCGT
The DNA here is from genome assembly GCF_013149805.1 of Isoptericola chiayiensis. Lineage (GTDB taxonomy): Bacteria > Actinomycetota > Actinomycetes > Actinomycetales > Cellulomonadaceae > Isoptericola > Isoptericola chiayiensis. The sequence goes on along the minus strand of NZ_JABEZT010000004.1, from coordinate 132,027 downwards.
TCTCGACGAGGGCCAGGACGTCCAGGGCGGTCCAGGTGGAGGGCTCGCGGTTGAACGGGATGTGCTGGCTCCACTTGGTGCCGCAGTCGGAGCACTTGGTTGATCGTCGGTTCGCCATCAGGCGCTCGCCGTCTTGGTCAGTCGCTTGCGGCCTCGGCGACGAGCCGTTCGAGTCCGCGACGGTCGGTCACGGGGTCGAGGCCGCGACGCCGGACGAGCTCGCGCACCTCCTGGGCGAGAAGGCTCGCGGCATCGCTGCGCGCGAGTACTTCGATGGCCACCGGGTCTGCCTCTCCGTCGCGGTACCGGACCTTCCATCACGCGCCGCAGACAGTAGCGAAGATCCAGGTCACGGGGTTGGGCGCCTGTGGAAAACCGGCGGCCGGCTCCCGGAACCGCCGACCTGTGCGCCGTCGGGCCGGCGACGTCCTCGCACGTCAGCGTCGTGGTGAGCGCTCACACGGCCCCGGTGCGACACCCGTCTCGGAAGATCCGGACATGTCCCACATGCTGGACCCGACCGGGACGCACCACCCGTCTCAGCGCTCGCGGCCGCCCGCCACCGGCTGCCGGATGATCGTCCGCAGCCGTTCCGGCGCAACCCGCCGCGGGTCGGACAGGTAGATCTCGTGGTGCCGGCCTGTCAGCTCCAGCCCGGACGCCGCCACGAACGCGTGCAGCGCGTCCACCGTCGGAGCCTCGGCGGAGTACGGTCCGACGTGCAGCACCTGGGCAGCCTCCCCGTCACCGAACGACTCCAGCCGCACCGCTGCCGGCAGGTCGCGGGCCGCCGTCGTGCGCTCGACGACAGCCGCCGCGTCGACCTGGCCGACGTCGTCGGGCAGGCTGATCATCATCGTCCAGCGCCAGGCCGAGCGCGGCAGCTCGCGGAACCGCTCGATGTCGTCCGCCCACCACAGCCCCTCGAGCGGCATGACGGTGTAGGCCGTGCCGGTGGCGTCGCGGATCGCGGCCCGCAACGCGTAGGCCAGCGGGTACAGCGACGCGATCGCGTCGCGGTAGGCGGGCGCCGCGTTCGGGTCACCGGCGCCGTCGACCATCAGGTGTGGACGGGGTGGCACGGTGACGAGTGCCGGCTCGCGCGGCGCGGAGTACAGCGCACGGTAGGTCTTCTTGAGATCGACGGCGGTCACGGGTCCAGCATGGCCCGGCCTCGGTAGGGTCGCCCCATGACGTCCGCACCCCGGTGGCGCCAGGTCGCCGCCGCCACCGGCCTGCTGTCCGACGACGGAGCGATCGCGCAGACGATCTTCGCCGAGATGACGGTGCTCGCGAACCGCACGGGGGCGGTCAACCTGGGTCAGGGCTTCCCGGACGTGGACGGGCCGGCCTGGATCAAGGAGGCCGCCAAGGAGGCGATCGACGCCGGCCGCAACCAGTACGCACCCGGCGACGGCGTGCCGGAGCTGCGCCACGCCGTCGCCGACCACCAGCGACGCCGCTACGGCCTCGACGTCGATCCGGACACCGAGGTGCTGGCCACCACCGGCGCCACCGAGGCCCTGACGGCGGCGATCCTCGCGCTGACCGGCCCCGGCGACGAGGTCGTCACGCTCGAGCCGTTCTACGACTCCCACGCCGCCGCGATCGCCATGGCCGGCGCCACCCACGTCCCCGTGCCGCTCACCCCCCACCTGCGCCTCGACGCCGGCGCACTGCGCGCCGCCGCCACCGAGCGCACCGCGATGATCCTGGTCAACACCCCGCACAACCCGACCGGCACCGTGCTGACGCGGGCCGAGCTGGAGCAGGTCGCCGCCGTCGCCCGCGAGCGCGACGCCGTCGTGCTCACCGACGAGGTGTACGAGCACCTGGTGTACGACGACGCGGTGCACGTCCCGGTGGCGACGCTGCCGGGCATGGCCGAGCGGACGGTGACGGTGTCGAGCTCGGGCAAGACGTTCAGCCTGACGGGGTGGAAGGTGGGCTGGCTGCACGGCCCGGCCGAGCTGGTGACGGCGGTGCGCACGGTCAAGCAGTTCATGACGTACACGTCGGGCGCGCCGTTCCAGCCGGCGATCGCGCGGGCGCTCGGCGACGACGAGGCGCCGCGGGCGCTGGCGGCGTCGTTGGCGCAGCGGCGGGACCTGCTGTGCGAGGGGTTGGAGCGGGCCGGGTTCGACGTGACGGTGCCGCAGGGCACGTACTTCGTGGTGGCCGACGGCGCGCCGCTGGGGTTCGACGACGGGCACAGGCTGTGCCTGCGCCTGCCGGAACAGGTCGGGGTGGTCGGCGTGCCGATCTCGGCGTTCTGCCGTGCCGGGTCGACGGCGGCCGATGCGTTGCGCTCGCGGGTCCGGTTCACGTTCGTCAAGCGCCCGGAGGTGCTGCGCGACGGCGTGGAGCGGCTCGCCCGCCTGCGCCCGGCCTGACTCAGCCGCCGGCGACGAGCGAGACCGCCACGGCGAGCATGATCAGCGCGATGACGCCGTCGACCACGCGCCAGGCTCCGGGCTTCCGCAGGACGGGGGCGAGGAGGCGGGCGCCGAAGCCGAGCCCGACGAACCAGAGCACGCTCGAGACGATCGCCCCGGCGGTGAAGAGCCACCGGTCGGCCCCGTAGGACGCGGCGATCGTGCCCTGCAGCACGACGGTGTCGAGGTAGACGTGCGGGTTGAGCCAGGTGAGCGCGAGCGCGGTGAGCAGCACGGGGCGCACGCGCCGGCCGGCGTCGGGCAGCTCGGCGGCGCCGGCGGCCTCCAGCTCCTCTCCCCCGCGCCAGGCGCGGCGTGCGGCGAGCGCCCCGTAGCCGAGGACGACGGCGGCACCCGCCCAGCGCGCGACGTCGACGACGAGGGGGTGCCGTTCGACGAGGGCGCCGAGCCCGGCGCCGCCGGCGGTGTAGAGCAGGGCGTCGGAGGTGGCGCACACGACGACGACGAGCCCGACGTGCTCGCGGCGCACGCCCTGGCGCAGCACGAACGCGTTCTGGGCCCCGATGGCGACGATGAGGGACAGTCCGAGCCCGAGGCCGGCGAGGAAGGTGAGCACGCCCCGACGCTAGGCTGGCCCAGTCATGAAGTCCATCTACTGTTTCTTCATCTGATGAAGGAGAACTGCATTGCGGTGGGAGTCCGGACAGCTCGAGGCCCTGGCGGCCGTGGTCGCCGAGGGGTCGTTCGACGCCGCGGCGCGTGCGCTGCACGTCACGCCGTCGGCCGTCAGCCAGCGGGTCCGCGCCCTGGAGAACGCTGCCGGCGCGGTGTTGGTGCGGCGCACCCGTCCGGTCGAGCCGACCGGTCCGGGACGCACGCTGCTGCGGCTGGCCCGCCAGGTGGACCTGCTCGGGGCGGAGGCCGCGGCGGAGATCGGCCCGCGTGACGCCGGCGACCGGCCGGTCACGGTCCCGCTGGGGGTCAACGCCGACTCGTTGGCGACCTGGTTGCTGCCGGCGCTGTCCGCGGTCGAGGGCGTCACCTTCGACCTGCACCTGGCCGACCAGGACCGCACGGTCGACCTCCTGCCGGCCGGGACCGTCATGGCCGCGGTGACCTCACGCCGCAGCCCCGTGCACGGCTGCACCTCGACGCCGCTCGGCATCACCCGGTACCGACCGGCGGCCTCCCCCGCCTTCGTCGAGCGCTGGTTCGCCGACGGCGTCACCCCGGCTGCGCTCGCCCGCGCCCCGATGGTGGTGTTCGCCCGGACGGACGACCTGCAGGACGCCTGGTTGCGCGACGTCGCGGCCGCCGCCGGGTGCGCCGTGCCCGACCCGCCGCGCCACCACGTGCCGTCCACGGCGGAGTTCCTGGCCGCCGTGAGCGCCGGTCTCGGCTGGGGCATGTGGGGGCCGCTGCCCGCCCCCGGCACCCGGTTCGAGGTGCTGGAACGGGCCGGTCAGGTCGAGGCGCTGTCCGAGCAGACCGTGGACGTCCCGCTCCACCTGCAGCAGTGGCGCCTGCGCTCCGCGGTGCTGGACCGGGTCACCGACGTCCTGCGGGACGAGGCGCGGCGGGCGCTGCCGCAGCGCTGACCCGCGAGCGGCTGACCACCGGCGGCCCGGCTCAGGCGCACACGCCCGGCAGCACCGAGGCGCTGGGCGACGGCTCGGGCGAGGGGTCGCCGTCCGTGCCGCCCGACCCGCCGTCGTCCGCGGAACCGCCGCCGTCGTCCGACGTCCCGCCGGAACCGGAGGTATCCGTCGAGGGCGACGCGCTGGGCTCGGGCTCGTCCACGAGGGACTCGTCGGCGGCCAGCTTCTCCCAGATCTCGTCGGCGGCGGAGGTCCAGACCACCCGGTTGGCGTCGTAGGGGGCCTCGACCACCGGGACGGACTCGAACACGATGTCGGCGGGGTCCACGTTGCGCAGGCTCCAGGCCAGACCCGCGAGCGCCGTGGGGCTGGCCAGCTCCGGGCTCGTCGACATGGCGCCGAGCGCGGAGCGGACCATCCGGTACAGCTTCGGCGTGTCCGTGACGATGTTCTTCGCGAGCACCTCACGCAGCATCGAGTCGACGAACGCCTGCTGACGCTCGATCCGCTTCAGGTCGCTGCCGAACTCGAGCCCCATCCCCTCGCCCTTGCGCACCCGCAGGAACTGGATGGAGGTCTCGCCGTCGAGCACCTGCTCGCCGGCCGGGAGGTCGAGGTCGCTGTAGCGGGTGTCGCCGACCACCGGCTCCGGCAGGCACATCGTCACCCCGCCGAGCGCGTCGACGATGTCGACGACCCCGTTCATCTTGACCACGACGTGGTCGTCGATCGTGACGCCCGTCAGCGCCTCGACGGTGAGGATGGTGCACGCGGCCGCGGCCGTGACGTCCTGCTCCGGCCCGCCGCCCAGGGCGAACGCGGTGTTGAACATCGCGTTGGACTGCGGGGACGTCGAGCTGCCGTCGGGACGCGGGCAGGAGGGGATGTCCACCAGGGAGTCGCGCGGGATCGAGACCCCCTCGATCCGGGTGCGGTCACCGCTGACGTGGACGAGCAACGTCGTGTCGGAGTGGAACTCGTCGCCACCGCCGGCGATCCCCGCGTTGCCCTCGCCACGGAAGTCCGTGCCCATGACCAGGATGTCCAACGACTCGCCGGCGAACGGGTCGGTGGGGTCCTCCGGCTCGTCGTCGGACGCCTCGACCTGCACCTCGGGCGGATCGGTCCGACCCAGCAGCGCGTCGACGTCGGACACCTCGATCTGGGACTGCAGGTCCACGTAGGCTCCGACGGCGCCGACCCCGACGAACGCCAGGACGCCCGTCAGGGCGAGCGCGACCCATCGCACGACAGGGTGCCCGGCATGGTGTCCCGCGTGCCGGGGGTTGGCGTTCTCCACACCGCCACCATAAGACGGAGAGGACTGCGGCGCGGATCGGGCGAGTCAGGACATCCCGCTCTTCACCTCACCTTCACGACGTCCTGGACCGGTGAGACGCACCACCGCGCTCAGGCGAGCTGGACCCAACCGCCGCGCCGGAAGGCCGGCGTGGCCAGCGACAGGACCAGGAACGCGCAGGTCCAGGCAGCGAGCATGACGGCGGTCATGGCCACGGCGCCGCCGCCGAGGGCCCCGGCCAACGGCGAGACGAGGCCCGCGACGCCCGACTGCACCGCGCCGATGACCGCCGCGGCGGTTCCGGCGCGCTCCCCGTGCCGGGACAGGGCGATCGCGGAGGCGTTCGCCGGGACGAGCCCGGTGAAGGCCAGGACGCACCACAGGGCGACGAGCAGCCCCACCAGTCCCCCGGCCCCGGTGACGGCGACGACGAGCAGGACGACGGCGAAGAACCCCTGCAGCACGAGCGCGGTACGCAGGATGCGGATCGGCGCCACGCGGCGCACCAGCGCGGCGTTGAGCTGCGCCGAGGCCACGAGGCCGACGCCGTTGAGGGCGAACAGCAGGGAGAACTGCCCGTGGCTGAGCCCGTAGACCTCCTGGAACACGAAGGGCGAGGTCACGACGTAGCTCATCAGGACGGCCATGCCGAGCCCCGGGAGCAGCGCCAGCGCCATGAAGTGCCGGTCGCGCAGGAGGTGCGCGTAGCCGCCGGCGACGGACCGAGCTCCTCCCGTGGCCCGGCGCTGCACGGGGTGGGTCTCGGGGAGGAACCGCCAGACGATCACGCCCATGGTCACACCGATGAGGGCGAGGAAGCCGAACACCCAGCGCCACGAGGCGACCTCGGCGACGGCCGACCCGAAGGTCGGGGCGAGCAGCGGGGCGATGCCGATGATGAGCATGAGTCGCGACAGGATGCGCGCGGCCTCGGACCCGACGAACCGGTCGCGGACGATCGCCATGGCCGCGACGCCGCACGCCGCGTTGAAGAACCCCTGCAGGAGCCGCAGCCCGACGAGGACGGTCATGTTGGGCGCCAGGGCGCAGAGCAGGGAGATGACGACGTGCATCCCGAGCCCGATCATCAGCGGCCGGCGGCGCCCGAAGCGGTCGGACAGCGGACCGATGACGAGCTGACCGGCGGCCCCGCCGACGAGCATGATCGAGACGGACAGCGCCGCGAAGGACGAGGTGGACCCCAGGTCGGCCGCCACCTCGGGCAGCGACGGCAGGTACATGTCGACGGTGAACGCCGGGATCGCCGCGAGCGCGCCGAGCATGACGACCCAGCGGAACGACGAGCGGGCGCGCTGGGGTGCGGCGGTCTTCTCGGGCATGGCCCACATCGTATCGAATCGATACGAGGCGGGCCACGGGTTTCCTGCGCCCCTGCCGTGAGACGGCTCACGCGGCCCCGTTGCCGGCCCGGGCACCCGGTGTCGCACCCGCGAGGCAGGATGGACCCATGTGCGGCAGGTACGCCTCCTTCACCGACGCCCAGTCCCTGGCCGACGACCTCGCGCTCGCCGAGGTCGCCGAGGACGCCCGGCTGCTCGGACCCCGCTGGAACGTCGCGCCCACGGACGACGTGCGGATCGTCGTCGAACGTCCGCGCCGGGAACCCGCGCCCGACGGCGGCACCACCGCGGGCGAGATCACGCGCTCGATGCAGGTGGCCCGGTGGGGCCTGGTCCCGTCGTGGGCCAAGGACCCGGGGATCGGTCCGCGGATGATCAACGCCCGCCGCGAGACCCTGCTCGAGAAGTCGGCGTTCGCGCGCCCGCTCGCCGTGCGGCGGTGCCTCGTCCCGGCCGACGGGTACTACGAGTGGCGCAGGCTCGCGGCGGCTCCCGCAGTCCGCAAGGTGCCCAAGCAGGCGTACTGGATCCACCCCGACCCCGGCCAGGTCACCGCCTTCGCGGGCCTCTACGAGTTCTGGCGCGACCCGGCCCGGCCGGACGGCGACCCGGCCCGCTGGCTCGTCTCGACCACGATCGTCACCACGGCGGCCTCCGGCGGCCTGGAACGGATCCACGACCGGATGCCCGTCAGCCTGCCGCGCGAGTCCTGGGACGCCTGGCTCGACCCGGCCGTCGGGGCGGAGCAGGCCCACGCCCTGCTCGACGCGCCGGTCGCACCCCTGCACACCCGGCCCGTCGGACCACGGGTCGGCAACGTCCGGTTCGACGACCCGGCGCTGCTCGAGCCGGACGACGACCCCCGCGACCCCGAGCTCGTGCTCCTGTGAGGTCCGGCAGCGACCCTCAACCGGTGTAGGCGCGCTGCAGGCGCACCGGAGTGATCTCCCCCAGCCCCTGCACCGCCTGCGGCGCCTGCGCCGTGAGCGCGTACCGCTTCGACGAGCTCAGCAGCGCGGCCGTCGGCGGGTCCACGAGCACCTGCGCCGGTTCGGCCAGCTCGGTGATCCGCGAGGCCAGGTTCACGTCGGAGCCGAACACGTCCCCGAACCGGGACAGGACCCGGCCCCAGACGAACCCGACCCGCACCGGGATCTCCTCCTCGGTCGCGTGCGGCGCCGCCAGCCCGAGGGCGCACTCCGCGCCCGTGACGACGTCGTCGGCGACGAACAGCACGGCGTCACCGATGGTCTTGACCACCCGGCCGCCGGCCTCGGTGATGACGTCCCGCGCCCGCGACTCGAAGAGCTGGACGTACTCGGCGAGCTCCTGCGAACCGAGCCCGGCGGTGCGCTTGGTGAACGACACGATGTCGGCGAACCCGATCGCACGCCGCAGCGGCAGCTGGTCGCCCGAGGTGCCCGCACCGTCCGCCCCGGCGAACTCCGTGGCGAACCGGCCCATCAGCGCCGCGAGCTGGCGGCGCCACGCGTGCTCGAGCTGCCGGGCCAGGACGTCGGCGAAACCCGGGATGCGGTCCAGGGCCGCCAGGCGCGCGCTGACGTCGTCGAGCTCGAAGCGGCGTCCGAGGTGCTCGACGAACGCCTCCACCTGCCACAGCGCGAGCCGGTCCGAGGTGTGCCCCAAGGAACGGATCAGCGTCATCTGCGCCTGCTCGTCGAGCTGGCCGTCGTCGATCAGCGCGCCGATCTCCCGCAGCGACTCCATGTCGGCGCGGGTGAACCGCGCCTCCGCGGTGCGCGTGACGGGCAGCCCCAGCCAGCGCCAGTAGTTCTCGACGAACTCGGCCGACAGGCCCGTCGCGGCGACGAGGTCGTCGAACGTGTAGGTGCGCGGGCCACCGAGGATCGCCTCGTCGATCCGGCCGGCCGTACTGGCACCGGCCGACGTCTCGACGGCGGCGCCGTCGCGGTCGGTCCTGCTGGCGTCGTGGGGTTCCGGGCTCGTCACGGCCCCACTGTAACGGCGGTCACCTGGGCGGGACCTGAGTGCTCATCGGGCGGGAACGCCGGGGTCCCGGCGTCGCACGTGGTGCACGTCGCCCGCCGAGACGTGCCGCTCCCCGTCCGGCGTGCCGACCACCAGCGCGCCGTCGTCGGCGACCCGCAACGCCTCGCCGACCACCACCCCGGAGCCGCCCGCGAGCTCGACCCGCACCGTCGAGCCGAGCGTCGCCGAGACCTCGGCGTACTCCCCCGCCAGGCCGGCCTCCACCGCGTCCCCGTCGGCCGCCTCCCACTGCGCGAGCGTCGAGAGCAGCTCACCGGTCAGCGCGACGAGCAGCTCGCTGCGGTCCATCCCCGCACCCCCGACCAGGCGCAACGAGGTCGCCGTCGGCACCGGCAGCTCACCGGGCTCCTGGTCCACGTTCAGGCCGACGCCGAGCACCACCGCCGGCACCTCGCCGCCGTCGGGCACCACCTCGGCGAGCACGCCGGCGACCTTCCGGTACCGCCCGTAGCCGTCGACGTCGGACCCGCCGGGCAGCAGGACGTCGTTCGGCCACTTCAGCCGCGCCGGGACGCCGCCCGGGCCGAGCGTGCGCACCACGGCGAGCCCCGCCAGGAGAGGAAGCCAGCCCAGCGCCGCCGACGGGACGTGCGGGCGCAGCAGGAACGACACGGTCAGCGCCGACCGCGCCGGCGCCTCCCACGACCGCCCGGCGCGACCCCGGCCGGCCGTCTGACGCTCGGCGACCAGCACCGCCGGGTCCGCCCGCCCGGAACGCGCACGCTCCACCAGGTCGGCCTGCGTCGAGGCGGTCTCGGCGACCACGTCGAGCGCGGCGAGCGGTCCGGCGGGCGCGAGCAGGACGGGACGCAACGACGCGGCGTCCAGGGCGGGACGGATCATGCCCCCATCCTTCACCCCGACCGGCCGCCCCGGCCACGACACGGCCTGGTTTGTGCACAACCCACAAGTTCACAGCCGTGGAGCGGGCCTGTCGCGCATCGATTCGTCGCAACCCACCATCTAGGGTCGGCGGAGTGAAGACCACCGCCGAGAAGCTCGCCGAGCTCGACCGCCGCCGTGCCGCCGCGATCACCGCGCCGGAGGAGACCGCACGCACCAAGCAGCACACGCGAGGCAAGAAGACCGCCCGCGAGCGCATCGAGGCCCTGCTGGACGAGGGCACGTTCGTCGAGCTGGACGCGCTGGCGACGCACCGCAGCCGCAACTTCGGCATGGACGCCAAGCAGCTGCCGGGCGACGGCGTCGTCGTCGGCCACGGCACCGTGGACGGCCGCCAGGTGTGCGTGTTCTCCCAGGACTTCACCGTGTTCGGCGGGTCGCTGGGCGAGGTGCACGGCGAGAAGATCGCCAAGGTGCAGGACCTGGCGCTGCGCACCGGCGTGCCGATCGTCGGTATCTCCGACGGCGGCGGGGCGCGCATCCAGGAGGGCGTGGCCGCGCTGACGCAGTTCGCCGAGATGTTCCGGCGCAACGTGGCCGCCTCGGGCGTCATCCCGCAGATCTCCCTGATCCTCGGGCCGAGCGCGGGCGGCGCCGTCTACTCCCCCGCCCTGACGGACTTCGTCGTCATGGCGGACAAGACGTCCAACATGTTCATCACCGGCCCGGACGTCATCAAGACCGTCACCGGCGAGGACGTGGACTTCGAGACGCTCGGCGGCGGCTACACGCACAACGCCACCTCCGGCGTCGCGCACTACCTCGGCGAGGACGAGGACGACGCCATCGACTACGTGCGGCACCTGATCGGCTACCTGCCGCAGAACAACCTGTCCGACGCGCCGACGTACCCGCCCGAGGAGGAGGGTGCGCTGGAGGTCACGCCCGACGACGAGACGCTCGACACGATCGTGCCCGACGGCGACAACCAGCCCTACGACATGCGCGCCGTGGTCGAGACGGTGCTGGACCCCGACTCGTTCCTCGAGGTGCAGCCGTTGTACGCGCAGAACGTGCTGGTCGGGTTCGGGCACGTCGAGGGCCAGAGCGTCGGCGTCATCGCGAACCAGCCGCAGTCGATGGCCGGCACCCTGGACATCGCCGCCTCGGAGAAGGCGGCCCGGTTCGTGCGCACCTGCGACGCGTTCAACATCCCCGTGCTGACGTTCGTCGACGTGCCGGGCTTCCTGCCCGGCGTCGGGCAGGAGCACGACGGCATCATCCGCCGCGGCGCCAAGCTCATCTACGCCTACGCCGAGGCCACCGTCCCGCTGGTCACCGTCATCACCCGCAAGGCGTACGGCGGCGCGTACATCGTCATGGGCTCCAAGCAGCTCGGCGCGGACGTCAACCTCGCGTGGCCGACGGCGCAGGTCGCGGTCATGGGTGCCTCCGGCGCCGTGAACATCCTGCACCGCCGGGCGCTGAAGGCCGCCGGCGAGGACGGCCAGGACGTCGAGGCCGAGCGCGGCCGCCTCACCGACGAGTACACCGAGGCGATCGTGAACCCGTGGGGCGCGGCCGAGCGCGGGTACGTCGACGCCGTCATCCGCCCGTCGGAGACCCGCGTCGAGATCGTCCGCGCACTGCGGGCGCTGCGGACCAAGCGGGCGAGCCTGCCGCCGAAGAAGCACGGGAACATCCCGCTGTGACCGGTCCCCGGCGTCCGAAGGTCTGAGAAGATCGACCGATGAGCCACGAGGACGCGACCCACGGCCCGGCTCCGCTGGGCGACGTCGACCCCGATCCGATGCACCGCGCGGTCGACTCCCTGGCCGCCGCGCTGCACGAGTACGTCGACGCGGCCGTCGGGGTGCGCGCGGAGTTCGGCGCGACCGAGGCCGACGAGGACCCCCGCATCCTCGCGCTCGAGCACCGGGTGGGCACGCTCAACGGCACCCTCTTCGACGCGCTGCACGACGCGCTCGGCATGCACCCCGACCTGACGACGTCGGTCTGGGAGCCGGGCGCGGGGCACGACGAGGCGGCGCACCAGGACCTGCCCGAGGGCACGATCCGCGCCGAGGCCTTCTACCTCGGCTTCGTCGTGGCGGACCCGCCGGCGGGTGCGTCGATGACGCTCGACGGCGTCATCGAGATGCTGGACGAGGCGGGCGAGCAGGCGGCGTCCCGGCTCGCCGAGGGCGGGTACCAGGTCCTCGAGTGGGCGGCCTCGCGAGGCATGGCGCCGGGGTTCGGCGACGACAGCGACGAGGACGACGAGTGAGCACGACCGACCGACCCGAGGAGATCCACCCATGACCCCGCAGGTACGCGTGGTGCGCGGAGCACCGGACGACGTCGAGGTCGCCGCCCTGGTGGCGGGGCTGGCGGCCGTGTCGGCCCGGGAGGACCTGCCCGACGACGTCGCACCGGTCGACGAGTGGACCAACCGCGCCCGGAACCTGCGCGGCAACGGGGCGGCCACGGCCCGCAGCTTCGGCGGCCGCGCCGGCCGCCACAACATCGACTCCTGGCGCTGGAGCCTGCGCTCGTGAGCGTGCGCTGGCAGCAGGTCCCCACGGCGTCGGACGTCGAGGCCCCCCTGGGCGAGCTGCCCGCGCCACGCCGGCCCGGCTGGCTGCGCCGCTGGCTGTGGGCCCCGGCCGTGGTCGCGACGATCGGCATCTACGTGACGCAGCGGCTGGTCGAGGACCCCTCCGGCGAGCTGGAGATGTGGCTGATGCTCGCCCTGCTCGCCGGGCTCATGGTGACGGCCGTGGCGGCGCTGGTGCGCTACCGGGACGACCAGCGGTTCGCCCACGAGTCGCGCAGCGTCGAGGCGCTGCGTCGGGACGCGCGTGCGACCACCGGATCGGTGACGGTGTCCGAGCGACCGGTGGGCGACAGCGTGATGCTGCGCGGGCTGCTCACGTACCCGCGCGGGGACGAGACCGCCGAGGACACCTGGTCGCTGCTGGTGCCCGACGGCGCCGACCCAGGTCCGCGGCCCCACGACCCTGTGGCCGTCTGGTGGGCCCCCGGGTCGGACGACGTCGTGGCGCGCTACCACCGCGGCTGGGCGGACGAGCTGCGCCGTCGGACCGGCTGACACCCGCTCCCCACCGATCGAGCGTCTCTGCCTGCATGTGATCGGCTACCGATCGCGTGCAGGCAGAGACGCTCGACGCCGTTCGGGTACCCCATCGGTCGCTAGGTTGTGGCGATGCGTGACCTCGACTGGGACGGCTGCCCGAACCTTCGTGACCTGGGAGGGCTTCCCACCCCGCTGTCCGCGACGGGGCTCACCCGGACGGGGCGCCTGGCCCGGGGACCGCGTCGCGAGCAGCTCACGGGCCCCGGCTGGTCGGCGGCGCGCTCCTGGGGCCTGACGACCGTCGTCGACCTGCGGTGCGCGGCCGAGGTCGGTCCCCGTCCGGGTGATCCCGACGTCGACCCCGCCGCGACCGACGGCATCGACGTCGTCCACGCGCCCACGGAGGACCACGACGACGCCGAGTTCCGTCGGGTCTGCTTCCCGATCCTCGACTCCCCGGAATACTGGCCGCACAACTGGCGCATCCTCCCGCGGCTCGTGCGCACCGCTCTCGAGGCGGTCGCCGACGCAGCGCCGGGCGTCCTCGTCCACTGCAGCGCGGGCCGCGACCGCACCGGAATGATCAGTGCGCTGCTCCTGGGCAACGCGGGTGTCGCTCCGGACGACGTCGCCGCCGACTACGCGGCATCCGTCCGAGCGATGGCCGGCCGACCGTCCCACGCACCGACCGTGGACCGGCAGCAGGAATGGTCGGTCGATCAGATGGAGTCCTGGTGGCGGCGCACCGAACCCCTGGTGCGGGATGCGGCGACCCGCACGGAGGAGGGCTTCGACGTGATCGGGCTCTCCACGGCCTCCCGCCGGCGGCTGCGCGACCTCCTGACCGCCGACACCGCGTGATCGAGCGTGTCTGCCTGCACGTGATCGGCTGCTGATCGCGTGCAGGCAGAGACGCTCGACGGCGACGGAGCCGAGGGCAGCCGCCGCCGCTGGGATAACCTCGGCCCGTGACCCACGACACCTCCGGCGCCCCCACCCCGGGCGCCCCCGCCGGCTCCCCCCGCACCCCCACTCCCCTGGACGCCGCCGCCGACGCCTACGTCGTCCGTGCCGCCGCGCTCGACCCGATCGCCGCGACCTTCATGGGTCTGCCCGGTCATGATCACGAGCTGCCGGACCTGTCGCCGGCGGGCCACGAGGCGCGCGCCGACCTGGACCGGGCCCTGCTGCGCGAGCTGGACGAGCTGGAGGCGTCGGGCCGGGCGCCCGTCGACGACGTCGACCGCGTCACGATGGCGGCGATGCGCGAACGGGTCGGCCTGGCGCTCGAGCTCCACGAGGCCGGGGAGCCGCAGGCCAGCCTGAACAACATCGAGTCGCCGGTGCAGCAGCTGCGCGACCTGTTCGACGTGGTCCCCACCGGCACCATGGAGGCGTGGGAGAACGTCGCCGCGCGCCTGAACGCCGTCCCTGACGCCCTGGCCGGGTACCGCGAGTCCCTGACCCTCAGCGCCGAGCGGGGCCGCGTCGCCGCGATCCGCCAGGTGCGCGCGGCGGTGGGCCAGGCCCGGGACCTCGCCGGCCCGGAGTCGACGTTCACCGCGCTCGTGACCGGCGAGGAGGCCGGCCGCGTGCTCGACGACTCGGCGGCGTGCAGCCTGGTGCGCGCCGAGCTGGAGCGGGGCGCGACGGCGGCCCGGGCGGCCTACGGCGAGCTGGCGGACTTCCTGGAGCGGGAGCTCGCCCCGCGGGCCCCCGAGGACGACGCGGTCGGCCGCGAGCGCTACGCCCTGTTCTCGCGCGAGTTCCTCGGCGCGGAGGTCGACCTGGACGAGACCTACGAGTGGGGGCTGGCGGAGCTGGCCCGGATCGTGGCCGAGCAGGAGGAGGTGGCCCGCACCATCGCGGGTGACGGCTCCACCGTCCGGCAGGCCGCCGCGGCCCTCGACGCCGACGACGCCCGCCGCCTGCACGGCACGGAGGCGTTGCGCGCGTGGATGCAGACGACCGCGGACCGCGCCGTCGAGGACCTGGCCGGTACGCACTTCGACATCTCCGGGCCGGTGCGCACCATCGAGTGCCGGATCGCGCCCACGCAGACGGGCGGCATCTACTACACGCCGCCGAGCGACGACTTCTCCCGGCCGGGTCGCATGTGGTGGTCGGTGCCGGCGGGGGTCTCGGAGTTCACGACGTGGCGCGAGACGACGACGGTTTACCACGAGGGCGTCCCGGGCCATCACCTGCAGTGCGCGGCAGCCGTCGCAGCGCGGGACACGCTGAACAGCTGGCGCCGGCTGGCGTGCTGGGTGTCCGGGCACGGCGAGGGGTGGGCGCTGTACGCGGAGCGCCTCATGGCCGACCTGGGCTACCTCGACGACCCGGGCGACCGGTTCGGCATGCTGGACGCCCAGCGGCTGCGCGCGGCACGCGTCGTCCTGGACCTGGGAGTCCACCTGGGCAAGCCGTGCCCCGCCGAGTGGGGCGGTGGCACGTGGGACGCCGACAAGGCGTGGGAGTTCCTGCGCGCGAACGCGGACATGGACGAGTCGTTCCTGCGCTTCGAGCTGGAGCGGTACCTCGGCTGGCCGGGCCAGGCGCCGTCGTACAAGGTGGGCCAGCGGCTGTGGGAGCAGGCTCGCGACGACGCGCGGGCGGCCGCGGAGGCTCGCGGCGAGGAGTTCGACCTGCGCGGCTTCCACGCGCGCGCCCTGGCCCTGGGTTCGGTCGGCCTGGACGTGCTGCGCTCGGCGCTCGCCTGACGTGCAGGGTGTCGTCACCGGCTTCGCGATCATCGGCGTCGTCATCGTCGCCGGTTACGTCGCGGCTCGGCTGCGGATCGGAGGGCCGGACGCCCGCGAGGCGTTGAACCGGGTCGGGTTCTTCGTGGCGTCCCCGGCGCTGCTGTTCACGGTGGTGGCCGACGCCGATCTGGGACGGCTGCTGGGCGCCCCCTTGCTGGTGCAGCTCGTCGCGGCGGTGACGACGGCCGCCGTCTTCGTGGTCGTGAACCTGCTGTGGTGGCGTCTGCAGGTGCCGGAGGCCACGATCGGCGCGCTGGGGGCCGGGTACGTCAACGCGGGCAACATCGGCCTGCCGGTGGCGGTGTACGTCATCGGGGACGCGACGGCGGTGGTGCCGGTGATCGGTCTGCAGCTGCTGGTCGTGTCGCCGCTGGTCCTGCTGCTGCTGGACTCGGCGACGAGCCGCAAGGTGTCGTTCGGGTTCGTGGTCAGCCAGCCGGTGCGCAACCCGATCATCCTCGGCGCGCTGGCCGGGGCGGCCGTCTCGCTGACGGGGGTCACGGTGCCGGACGTGGTGCTGGCCCCGTTGGAGATCCTGGGGGGCGCGGCGGTGCCGATGATCCTGCTGGCGTTCGGCATGTCGCTGCACGGCTCACGACCGCTGCGGGGTGAGGAGGGCCGGGCTCCCGTCGTCGTGGCCACCGTGCTCAAGGCGCTGGTGATGCCGGCGGTCGCCCTTGTCGTCGCTCGGTTCGGGTTCGGGCTGGACGACGCGGCGGTCGCCACCGCGGTGACGCTCGCGGCGCTGCCCACGGCGCAGAACATCTACAACTACGCCGCGCGGTTCCGCCGGGGCGAGGTGCTGGCCCGGGACACGGTGCTGATGACCACGCTGGCCTCGCCCGTGGTGATGATCGTCGCGGCGGCGCTGCTCACCTGACCCCGGTGCCCCGCGGTTGTGGGCATGAGATCTGCAGGTCTGCGCGGATGCACACCTGCAAATCTCATGCCCACAACAGCGGGGCGGGGCGGGGCGGGTAGTGTGCCGGACGTGACGCGACTCGTGCTGGCCAGCCAGTCCCCCGCCCGCCTGTCGACGCTGCGCGCGGCGGGTGTCGAGCCGACGGTGATCGTCAGCGCCGTCGACGAGGACGCCGTCCTGGCGGCGGCCCGCGAGCGGTTCCCGGACCTGGCGCCGTCGGACGCCGTGCTCACCCTGGCCCAGGCGAAGGCGGAAGCGGTCGCACGCCGCGTCGAGGACGGCGGGCCGGAGGCGGCCGGGGCGTCGTCGGCCCTGGTGCTGGGCTGCGACTCGATGCTGGAGATCGAGGGCGAGGTGGTCGGCAAGCCCGCCCACGCCGACGAGGCCCGCGACCGCTGGCGGCGCATGCGCGGACGCAGCGGCGTGCTGCACAGCGGGCACTGGCTCGTGGACGTGCGCGAGCCCGACGACGGCGGCACCGGCGCGACGCTGGGTGCCACGAGCTCCACCACCGTGCACTTCGCCGACCTCGACGACGACGAGATCGACGCCTACGTCGCCACGGGCGAGCCGCTGCACGTGGCGGGCGCGTTCACCATCGACGGCCTGGGCGGGCCGTACGTGGAGCGCCTCGAGGGCGACCACCACGGCGTCGTGGGGGTGTCGCTCCCGCTCCTGCGCGAGCTGCTCGCCGAGATCGACGTCCCGTGGCGTGCGCTGCGCAGCACGCCCGCCGGCTGAGGGAACCGCCAAGATCAGGCCGGTCCCCAGGGGCCCTGGGACCCCGTCCATGTGGGATGTGCACAAACGGCCTGGATCGCCGTTGGCACCCGGCACAGACTTCCCCACGCTGCCCCGGCGAAGTACCGGGACGGGGTCGGTGGCGCGTTACCGTGAGCCGTGCCCTCCATCAGCAAGGTCCTCGTCGCCAACCGTGGTGAGATCGCCGTCCGCATCGCCCGCGCCTGCACCGACGCCGGTCTCACCTCCGTCGCCGTCTACGCCGATCCGGACCGTCAGGCCCTGCACGTGCGCCTCGCCGACGAGGCCTTCGCGCTGGGCGGCGACCGCGCGGCCGACACCTACCTCGACGTCGACAAGCTCCTGGACGTCGCCCGCCGCTCCGGTGCCGACGCCGTCCACCCCGGGTACGGGTTCCTCTCGGAGAACGCCGCGTTCGCCCAGGCCGTGATCGACGCCGGCCTGACGTGGATCGGACCGCCCCCGGCGGCGATCGAGGCGCTCGGCGACAAGGTCTCCGCCCGGCACATCGCCCAGCGCGCGGGTGCGCCGCTGGTGCCCGGCACGAAGGATCCGGTGGCCGACGCCGCAGAGGTCCGTGCGTTCGCCGCGGAGCACGGGCTGCCCATCGCCATCAAGGCCGCGTTCGGCGGCGGGGGACGCGGCCTGAAGGTGGCCCGCACGCACGAGGAGATCGACGAGCTGTACGACTCGGCGGTCCGCGAGGCCGTCGCGGCGTTCGGTCGCGGCGAGTGCTTCGTGGAGCGCTACCTGGACCGGCCCCGGCACGTCGAGACCCAGTGCCTGGCCGACACCCACGGCAACGTCGTGGTCGTCTCCACCCGCGACTGCTCCCTGCAGCGCCGCCACCAGAAGCTGGTCGAGGAGGCGCCCGCCCCGTTCCTGTCCGCCGAGCAGGAGGCGGAGCTGGACCGCGCCTCGAGGGCGATCCTGGCCGAGGCCGGGTACGTCGGTGCCGGCACCTGCGAGTTCCTCGTGGGCACCGACGGCACGCTGTCCTTCCTCGAGGTCAACACCCGCCTGCAGGTGGAGCACCCCGTGACCGAGGAGGTCACGGGCATCGACCTGGTGCGCGAGCAGCTGCGCATCGCCGCCGGCGAGGAGCTGGGCTACGAGTCCACGACCGTGCGGGGCCACAGCCTCGAGTTCCGCATCAACGGCGAGGACCCGGCCGCCGGGTTCCTGCCCGCGCCCGGCACGGTCTCGACGCTGCGGTGGCCCTCGGGCCCCGGCGTGCGCGTCGACACCGGCGTGGTCGAGGGCGACAGCATCTCCGGGCTGTTCGACTCGATGATCGCCAAGCTCATCGTCACGGGTGCGACCCGGACCCAGGCGGTCCAGCGGGCCCGCCGTGCCCTGCGGGAGCTCGAGGTGACCGGGATCCCCACCGTCGTGCCGTTCCATCGGGCCGTGCTCGAGGCCGAGGCGTTCGTGCCGGCTGACGGCGAGGCCGCCACCGCCGCGGACTTCGGCGTGCACACGCGCTGGATCGAGACCGAGTTCACCGACGAGCTGCGTGCCCTGGCCCCGGCGGCACCCGCGGCGGACGACACCGAGGACGACACCGACGAGGCCCCCGAGCGGGTCGTCGTCGAGGTCGGCGGACGCCGCCTCGAGGTCGTGCTGCCGGCCGGCCTCGGCATGGCCGCCGGCCGTGCGCGCCGCGCCGACGCCGCCAAGAACGGCCGCCGTCCGGCCCGCCGCGGCGCACGGTCCACCGCCTCGTCCGGCGCCGGCGGCAACACCCTGGCCTCCCCGATGCAGGGCACCATCGTCAAGGTCGCCGTGTCCGAGGGCGACGAGGTCGCCGAGGGTGACCTGATCGTCGTCCTGGAGGCGATGAAGATGGAGCAGCCGCTGACCGCGCACCGGGCCGGCACCGTCCAGGGGCTCAGCCTCGAGCCCGGGACCGGCGTGTCGGCCGGGACCGCCATCTGCGAGATCGCCTGACGCGTGGCCGCCGCCCCGCCCCCGCACCACCGCCACCCCGGTGACGGCTGGGTGAACTGCGGCGACCACCGGCACTGGGGGCTGCACGGCGCGGCGGGGCTGTTCCTGGTCCGGCGCGCGCCCGCACCGGACGGCGCGCTGCGTGTCGACGACGTCGTCCTGCAGCACCGCGCCGCGTGGTCGCACGAGGGCGGCACGTGGGGCATCCCCGGCGGGGCGCTCGCCCCCGGGGAGTCCGCGGCGGGCGGGGCGCTGCGCGAGGCCGCCGAGGAGGCCGGGCTGGACCCGGCCGACGTCCGTGTGCTCGGCGAGCACGTGCTGGCGCACCCGGCGTGGTCCTACACGACGGTGGTGGCGGAGGTCGCCGCAGGGTCCGCCGTCGTGCCGGCCCCCACCGACGCCGAGAGCATCGACGTGCGCTGGACCCCCGTGGCGGCCCTCTCCGACCTGCCGCTGCACCCGGCGTTCGCCGACGCCGTGGACACCCTGCTCGAGATCGCCGTCGGCTCGGAGCGCTGACCCGGATGCGCGCCGGTACCGCGATAGCCTCGCCGTCGTGACCACGGCATCCCGCGACCGCTCGCTGCTGTGGCTCCTCGCGCTGGTCACCGCGCTGACCGCGGAGCTCGTGCGTGCCAGCGGCCCCCTGCTGGACCGGGCGTTCGCCGCGGGCGTCACGACGGCGGCCGTCACCGCGCTGGTCGCCTACGCGCTGCCGGGCGCGGTCGTCGCGGCGTTCGTCGCCCGCGGCCGCGTGACTGGGCGGTCCGTCCTGGTGGCCGTGTCGCTGCTCGTGACCGCACGCCTCGGCCTGCAGGCGCTCGCCGGACCCGTCGCCGAGCGGGCCGTCGCACCCACGCTGGGCACGGTGCGCTACTACGTGGGCCTGGGCACCGTGGCCCTCGCCCTCGCGGTGCTGGTGCTCGTCGCAGTCCTCGCCGCCGGCGCCCGCAGCCCCGGGACGTCCGACGACGGAGCGGACGACGGCGGCGCCCGCGGCCTGCTCGTCGCCCGGGGGGTCACGCTGGGACTGCTGGGCGCTGCGGCCGTCTCCCTGCTGCTCGGGACGTGGGACGCGGTGTGGCGGGACGGCCTCGCGGGGTGGCTTCCCGCCGTTCTCCTCGGGGCCGGGAGCCTCGCGGCCGCCTGGGCGGTGCGGGGTACCGGCGCCACGGCGGGGGTGCGCGGCCTGTGGGTGCTGGGGCCGTTCCTCGCGCTGGGCGTGCAGGTGTGGGCGAACCCCGCCTTCGTCGCGGCCACGACGGGGCTGCCGCCGGTCGCGGCGACCGTGGGCGTCGCGGTGGCCGCGCTGCTCGCCGGCGCGGCGTTGTCGATGCACCGGCCGGCCGTACGGCCGCTGACCGCCGCCGCGGTGTTCGTCGTGGGCGTGTGGGCGCTGTTCCTGACCGTGCCGCGCGTCGAGGGCCCGCCGCTGCCGTGGGCGTGGGGGCTCCTCGTGGTCGCCACGCTGCTGCCCGCTGTCGGCGCACGCGCCCTGGCCGGGGCGCTCACGCGGCCGCTGCGGCCGTTCGTCCGGTGGCGCACGATCGTGACCGGGACCGCCGTCGGGCTCGGGACCGCCCTGCCGCTGCTGGTCTACCAGCTCGACTTCGACGTCCCGCTGCCCTTCCCGGTGGGGCTGGTGCCCGTCGTGACGGCGTTCGCGCTGGTGCTGGCGGGCGTGGTGGCGGCACGTCGGCTGGCTCCTCGCCGCGTGCCGGGCGGTGCCGCCCTGACCGGTACGGTCGCCGGGCTGGCCGCCGCCGCGCTCGTGCCGGGCCTCGTCACCGGCACGTCGTCCGGTGAGGCACCTGGTCCTGCACCGACGTCCTGGGCGGGCGGCGCCGACCGGCTCACCGTCATGACCTGGAACGTCCACTACGGGGTCAGCTCGGACCCGTCGGTCCGCCTCGGGGAGATGGTCGAGGTGCTGCACGGCGTGGACGCCGACGTCGTCGCCCTGCAGGAGGTGTCCCGCGGCTGGGTGCTCGGCGGCGGCGCCGACATGCTCACCCACCTCGCCGACGCCACGGGCATGGAGGCCGCGTGGGTGCCGGCCGCCGACCGCCGGTTCGGCAACGCGCTGATGTGGGACCCGGACCGCGTCGAGGCGGCCGACGTCGACCGGGTCGAGCTGCTCTTCGGGGACGGGCCTCAGGACCGCTCGGCGCTGGCGGCGACCGTCACGCCGGTCGGCGGCGAGCCGGTGCGGGTCGTGACCACCCACCTGCAGCACCGCGAGGAGAACACCGCCACCCGTCTGGACCAGCTCGACGCGCTGTTCGAGGCCGAACCGGTCGACGGCCCGACCGTGCTGCTCGGTGACCTCAACGCCGAGCCCGGGTGGCCGGAGATCACTGCGATCACCGACCGCGGGATGGTCAGCGGCCAGGACGCCGTCGGGGACCCGGCCACCCTCACCTCGCCGGCCGTGGTCCCGCGCCACCGCGTCGACTGGGTGTTCGCGACCCCGGACCTGCCGTTCACCGCGGTCGAGGTGCTCGACGTTGTCCCGAGCGACCACCGGCCCGTCGTGGCGACGCTGGAGCTCCCCTGACCCGTGGCCGCCGCGACCGGCCGGTCAGGCCGTCGGCGTCACCGACCCGTGCAGCACGCGCGCGGACTCGGCGATGGTGCCGGACAGCGACGGGTACACGGTGAAGGAGTCCGAGACGTCGTCGACCGTCAGGCGGTGCGTGACGGCCAGCGTCACGGGGAAGATCAGCTCGCTGGCCCGCGGGCCGACGACCACACCGCCGAGCACCACGCCGGCCTCCGGGTGGGCGAACAGCTTGACGAACCCGTCGCGCACGCCGTGCATCTTCGCCCGCGGGTTGCGGGCCAGGGGCAGCGTGGTGGTGACGTACCGCGAGCCCTGCTCGCGCAGCTTCTCCTCCGAGTAGCCGACGGTCGCGATCTCCGGGGCCGTGAAGATGTTCGCCGCGACGGCGCCGAGCCGCAGCGGCACGACGGCGTCACCCAGCGCGTGCGCCATGGCGACGCGGCCCTGCTGGGCGGCGACGGAGGCGAGCGGGAGCACACCGGTGCAGTCCCCGGCGGCGTAGACCCCGCGCACCGAGGTCCGCGAGACCTTGTCGACGCGGATGTGCCCGGAGTCGGCGACCTCGACACCCGCCTCGGCCAGACCGAGGTCGGCCGTGCTCGGCACGCCGCCGACGGCGACCAGCACGTGGGAGCCCTCGACGACCCGCCCGTCCGTGAGCGTGACGGCCACGCCGTCGGCGGTGCGCTCCGCGGACGCGGCCCGCGAGCGCGACATGACGGTCATGCCGCGGGAGCGGAAGACGCCCTCGAGCAGCTCGGCGGCGTCCTCGTCCTCGCCGGGCAGGACACGGTCGCGCGAGGAGACCAGCACCACCTCGGAACCCAGGGCGTGGTACGCGCCGGCGAACTCGGCGCCGGTGACGCCCGAGCCGACGACGATCAGCTTCTCGGGCAGCGCGTCCAGCCCGTAGAGCTGGGTCCACGTCAGGATGCGCTCGCCGTCGGGCGGCGCGGTGGGCAGCTCGCGGGGGGTGGCGCCCGTGGCGAGGAGCACGATGTCGGCGTCGAGCGTCTCGGTGGTACCGCCGTCGGACGGCGTCACCACGACGCGGCTGGGCCCGTCGAGCCGCCCGGCGCCCTCGACGATCCGCACGCCCTCGCGCTCCAGCCGGCCACGGATGTCGGCGGACTGCGCCGCGGCCAGCGCGAGCACGCGGGCGTTGACCGCCTCGAGGTCGACCAGGTCGCGTCGGCTGCCCTGGTCGTCGTCGGGGCCGACCGGTGCGGCGCCGGTGCGGATACCGAGCTCGGGGGCGGACTCGGCGATGGTGAGCCACTCGGCGGTGGCGATGAGGGTCTTGGAGGGGACGACGTCGGTCAGCACGGCGGCGCCGCCGAGACCCTGGCGCTCGACCACGGTCACGTCGGCGCCGGCACGGCGGGCGACCAGCGCCGCCTCGTAGCCTCCGGGGCCGCCGCCCACGACGACGACGGAGTGGTTGGGTCCGGCAGGAGCAGAAGTCGAGGCAGCCA
This sequence comes from Isoptericola chiayiensis, assembly GCF_013149805.1. Taxonomy (GTDB): domain Bacteria; phylum Actinomycetota; class Actinomycetes; order Actinomycetales; family Cellulomonadaceae; genus Isoptericola; species Isoptericola chiayiensis. Next base: position 108,964 of record NZ_JABEZT010000004.1, on the reverse strand, counting down.
CGGGTGCCATTGTGACAGCCCCGGCGGGGTCCTGCGGGCAGGGCTAGTCTCGGGGCATGAGCACCACACCAGCCACGACACCGGACCTGGACGATCCCGGGACCGACCCGTTCGACGTCGCGCGGGCCGCCGCCGACCACATCGCCGAGACCACCGGGGTCCCGGGGCACGACATCGCGCTCGTGCTGGGATCCGGGTGGGGTGGTGCGGCCGAGCTCGTCGGGGAGGTCGTCGCGGAGGTCCCGACGCACGAGATCCCGGGGTTCGCCCGGCCGTCGGTCGTCGGCCACGCGGCGACCACGCGCTCGATCCGCGTCGACCGCGCGGACGGCTCGACGCGGCAGGTGCTCGTGATCGGCGGCCGCACCCATTTGTACGAGGGGCGCGGGGTGCGCCGCGTCGCGCACGGCGTGCGCACGGCGGCGGCCACCGGCTGCTCCACCGTGGTCCTGACCAACGGGTGCGGCGGCCTGCACATGGCGTGGCGGCCCGGGCAGCCCGTGCTGCTCAAGGACCACATCAACCTCACGGCGACCTCTCCCCTCGAGGGTGCGACGTTCGTGGACCTGACCGAGGTGTACTCGGCACGCCTGCGCGAGGTCGCCCGCACGATCGACGCCGAGTTGCCCGAGGGCGTCTACGCCCAGTTCCCCGGACCGCACTACGAGACGCCCGCCGAGGTGCGCATGGCCGGGCTGATGGGCGCCGACCTGGTCGGCATGTCCACGACCCTGGAGGCGATCGCCGCCCGGCACTGCGGCATGGACGTGCTCGGCATCTCGCTGGTGACGAACCTCGCGGCGGGCATCAGCCCGCAGCCCCTGTCCCACGAGGAGGTCCTCGAGGCGGGTGCGGCTGCCGCCCCGCGGATCAGCGACCTCCTGGCCCGGATCGTCCGGGCGATCTGAGGGAGGAGCACGATGGCCACGACGGACGAGCCGACGGCGGACGGGACGGCCCCTGAGCGGGCCGCGGACCTGCCGCCGACACCGACCACGGACCTGCCGACGCTGCTGGAGCAGGTCGAGAGGTGGATCCGCCACGACGTCGACGACCGGGACGTCGACGAGCTCACGCGACTGGTCGACTTCGCCACAGCCGACGAAGGCCGCCGGCACCCGCGGGCGCTCGCCGAGCTCCAGGACCGGTTCGCCGGCACGCTGCAGTTCGGCACGGCCGGGCTGCGCGGCACGATGGCGGGCGGACCGAACCGGATGAACCGCGCGGTCGTGATCCGCGCGGCCGCCGGGCTGGGCGCCCATCTGATCCGGACGCTCGGGCCGGGGTCCGGGCCGCGCGTCGTCGTCGGCTACGACGCCCGGCACCGCTCGGCGGACTTCGCCCGCGACTCCGCGGCCGTGCTGGCCGCCGCGGGCTGCGAGGTGCTGATGCTCCCCCGCCCGCTGCCGACGCCGATCCTGGCGTTCGCGGTCCGGCACCTGGACGCCGACGCGGGGGTGATGGTGACCGCGAGCCACAACCCGGCCGCGGACAACGGCTACAAGGTCTACCTCGGCGGTCGCGCGGAGACCGGGCCGGGGCAGGGCGCGCAGATCGTGCCGCCGCACGACGCGCTGATCGCGGAGGCGATCGCCGACGTCGGCCCCGCGGACGAGGTTCCCCGGGCCGACGGCGGCTGGGCCGAGCTGGACCTCGGCGTCGTCGAGGAGTACCTGCGCACGCTGGCCCCGCTGCGCCCGGCGGACCCGGGGGCCGCGAGCCGTCTGAAGGTCGTCACGACGTCGCTGCACGGGGTGGGCGGCCGGTTGCTCGCCCGGGCGCTGGCCGACGCCGGGTTCACCCGGGTGACGCCGGTCGAGGAGCAGTCGTACCCGGATCCGGACTTCCCGTCGGTGTCGTTCCCGAACCCGGAGGAGACCGGTGCGATGGACCTCGCGCTGGGGCTGGCCATCGAGGTGGGGGCGGACCTGGTGATCGCCAACGACCCCGACGCCGACCGGTGCGCCGTCGCGGTGCTCGACACCACCCAGGGCACCCACCAGGGTGTGGAGACGGCCCGCTCGAGCGGCTGGCGGATGCTGCACGGCGACGAGGTCGGGATGCTGCTCGGTACCGAGGCGGTGGCCCGGGCCACCGGGAGGCCCGGCGCGACGGTCGCGAGCTCCGTCGTCTCCTCGCGCGCCCTGGCGCGGCTCGCCGCCGACGCCGGCGTGGCGCACGCGACGACGCTGACGGGGTTCAAGTGGATCTCGCGGACCGAGGGCCTCGTGTTCGGCTACGAGGAGGCGCTCGGCTACTGCGTGGACCCGGAGCACGTGCGCGACAAGGACGGGATCAGTGCCGCGGTGCTGGTGGCGGGCCTGGCCGCGCGCCTCGCGGCATCGGGCCGCACGCTCGTGGACGCGCTCGACGACATCGCCCGCGACCACGGCCTCTACGTCACCGACCAGCTCGCCGGCCGGTTCGACGACCTGCGCCAGATCCCCGAGACGATGTCCCGGCTGCGGTCCGACCCGCCGTCGACGCTCGGCGGGTCACCGGTGACGACGGTCGTCGACCTCGCCGACGGGTACGACGGCCTGCCGCCCACCGACGGGCTGCTACTGCTCGCCGAGGACCACACGCGCGTCATCGTGCGACCCTCCGGCACCGAGCCGAAGGTGAAGTGCTACCTCGAGACCGTGACCGACGTGGCGCGGGACGCGTCCGCCCTCGAGGTCGGCACCGCCCGGGTGGCGGCCCGCGAGCGCCTGGTCGCGCTCAAGGGCGAGCTCGCCGGGCACCTCGGGCTCTGAGGAGACCGTCCGGGCCGGGCCGCGGCCCGGACGGGCGTCGTCGGGGGGCGCCGTCAGGACAGGGCGGCGTCGTCCTGCTCGACGGCGGCGTTCCAGTCCTTCTTGGCGGCACGCCAGGCCTCGTCGTCGTGCCCGCGCCGCCAGTAGCCGGAGGCGGACAGCAGCTCGCGGGTGACGCCGAGCTCGCTGCGGGCCCAGCGGCGCAGGTCGCGCACGTCGCCGGCCTCGCCGTGCAGGAACGCGTGCGGGACGCCGGCAGGCAGGACGCCGTCGGCGTGGAGGCGCTGCACCGTCTCGAGCAGGGTGGCCTCGCCGCGGTGGAGCCAGGTGATCGTGACGTCGGCGGCGGAGTCGACCGGCTGCTCGTCGTCGGGGCCGGGAACCTCGACGACGACGTGGGCGCGGGCACCGGCGGGGAGCGCCTCGAGGGCGGCCGCGACGGCCGGCAGCGCGGAGTCGTCACCGACCAGCAGGTGCCAGTCGGCCCCGGCGTCCGGCGCGTAGCCGCCGCCCGGCCCGAGGAACGTGATCTCCTCGCCCGGCTGCGCCCCGGCCGCCCACGGCCCCCCGAGGCCCTCGTCGCCGTGCACCACGAAGTCCAGGTCCCACTCGCCGTCGCGCACCGCACGGATCGTGTACGTGCGCACCACGGGGCGGGCGCCCTCGACGGGCGGCGGTCCGACGACGAGCTTGATGTAGCGGTCGGTGTGCTCGGTGGGGTCGACCTGGGCCAGGTCGCCACCGGACAGCGTGATCCGCACCATGTGCGGGGTCAGCCATCGGGTGGCGCTGACGGTCGCGGACTTCGGGGTGCGCTTGCCGGCGGGCGGTCCCCCGCGGCGCTCTGTCGTCTCGATCATCGTAGGTGAGCCTAACCTATCTTCTGGATCGGAGGACAGCCCCGCCGTCACCCCCGGTCCAGGCGACGCGCGCCCGCGGCGGCCAGTGCCACGACGACCACCACCACCAGCGGGACCCACGTGAGGCCCAGGCGGGCGACGACCCAGGCCGAGCCGATCACCACCAGCCAGGCGCGCAGGAACCAGGCGATCACCATGACCGTGCTGAGATCCCCGGTCGGGCCGGCCACCGGGGTGAACACCTCCGGCGGCGCCTGCGTCGCACCCGCCACCCACACCCGGGCACCCAGGGCGACGACCAGCCCCGTGCCGACCAGGACGACCGAGGACCCGTCCACGCCGGCCAGCACGGCCGCCACCAGCAGGCCGAGCGCCCCGCTCACCGCCCCCAGCGCGACCGGGACCGGCAGGTGGCCCCGCACGGCCCGGGACGGGCCGCCGGGCAGCAGGCCGCCGGGCTCGGCCTGCTCCGCGAGGTCCCGCAGACCACCCGTCCAGGCGGCGGCGGCCGCGTACAGCACGACGCCGCCGCCCACCGCTGCCGGCGCGGCTCCCGGTCCGCCGCCGGCCGCGAGCGCCAGGAGGGCCGCGCCGGCCACGCCCGCCGGCAGGGAGCCGAGCAGCACCGCCGGTCGCCGCGACAGGGCCAGGACGTCGCGGGCGACCAGCGGGACGGACGGCAGGAGGATCCGCGGGAAGGTCCGCCGTCGCCCCGTCAGCCGGGCGGGCCCGGCCACCGCGCGCACCCCGGTCGCGTCCCCCGCGCCGAGCGCCTCGCCGGTCGCCACCGTCCGGCTCCAGGCCTCCGCCGTCACGTCCGCGTCGAGATCACGCGGCAGGACCGCGAGGAGCAGCCACCCGCAGACCACGGCCAGCCCTGCGGCCCAGCCCACGACGGCGGCGGGCGGGCCGGCGGGTGCGACGCCGTCCCGGACGGGCAGCGGCGCGCAGCCCGACGGATCGACGCAGAGCACGTCAGCGCCGAGCACCGCTGTCCCCACGGGGAAGTCGGCACCCTGCACCGCCACAAGAACGCCGACAGCGGCGATCAGAGCTGCCGCGACCCGGGCCGTCGTGCGCCACCGCGGGCACTGGGCAGCCACGGCGAGCGTCAGCGGCAGCATCGCGACCCCGGCGGCGCACGCACCCCAGGCCGTGAGCGTCCCGGCACCGGCGGGTGTTCCGGCGGCGTCCAGCGCCCCGAAGGCCAGGGCCGAACCGACGAGCGCCGCGAGCACGCCCGCCACCGCCACGAGCACCAGGACCCGCCGCCACAGCACGGCTCGTGGATCCCAGACGCCGGAGAGCACGTAGGCGGCGTCGGTCCGTGTCACCCACAGCGGCGCCCCGAGCCGGGCGAGGACGACGCCGCCGAGGCCGGCCGCCGCGACGACCACGGTGCCGGCGACGACCAGCGTGCCGCGGACCGACCACCCCGCGCCCTCGCCCAGCGGGACCCCTGCCTGGGCGAGCGTGGTCCACAGGATCGGCCCGTACATCAGCGCCAGCAGGGTGAACCCGTAGGCGAGGTAGGTACGGTCGCCGTCGTCGTCCGCACGGCGCCGACGGTGGTGCGCCCGCAGGGCGCGGACCCAGCGCCGCCAGGGGCCGTAGGGCATCGCGAGGCCCGCGGTGTCGGCCGCGTCGCCGTCGCCGCTCACCGCGTCGGCTCCGCCAGCTCCACGACAGGACCCCGGTCGGCGAGGACCTCGCGCAGCCCGGGGTCGTGGGTCGCGGCGAGCACGGCCCGGCCCTGGTCGAGGGCGCGCAGCACGAGCCGGCGGGCGACCTCCCGCCAGCAGGTGTCGAGACGCTGCTCCGGCTCGTCGAGCAGCACCAGGTCCGCGGGCCGGTACAGCGTGGCCACGAGGGCGAACATCTGGGTCTCGCCGGACGACAGCTCGCCCGGGAACTGGTCCCGCACCCGGTCCAGGGTGGCCTCGGCGAGCGCCTCGTCAACGTCGGGGCCGTCGTGACGGCCGGCCCAGGCGACCTGCACGAGCTGCAAGTGCTCGGCCACCGTCAGGTCCGGGTAGGTCGGCGCCGGGCCCAGCAGGCGCACGATCCGGTCCCGGTGCCGTCGTCGTGCCTCGGGGGCGTCCAGCCCCAGCACCGTCGCGGTGCCCGACGTCGGCTCCTCCGTCCCCGCCACCAGGCGCAGCAGGGTGGACTTGCCGGCCCCGTTCGGGCCGACGACGGCGGAGCCCTGCCCCGCGTGCAGGCGCAGCGAGGTGGGGGCGAGCACCTGGACGGTGCCGTAGGTCCTGGTCACGGCCTCGACGTCGACGAGCACTTCATGCACGGTGCCGAGGCTAACGGGTCAGTAGCCGCCGCTCCCGGAGGCGTCCGGGGGCGTGCCGACGGCCGGGTCCGCGTCGTCGAACCCCGCGAGGACCGCGGCGGTCCCGGACAGCCCGAGGCGGGTGGCACCGGCGGCGATCACGGCACGGGCGTCGGCGAGGGTGCGCACTCCCCCGGAGGCCTTGATCCCGAGCCGGCCACCGACGGTGGCCGCCATGACCTCGACCGCGTGGACCGAGGCACCACCGCTGGGGTGGAAGCCCGTGGAGGTCTTGACGAAGTCTGCTCCCGCAGCGTCGGCGGCCCGGCAGACGGCCACGATCTCGTCGTCGTCCAGGGCGGCGGACTCGATGATCACCTTGAGGACCTTGTCGGACGGCACGGCGGCGCGCACGGCGGCGATGTCCGCCTGGACCACGTCGAACCCGCCGGCCTTCGCCGCGCCGACGTCGATGACCATGTCGACCTCGTCCGCGCCGTCGAGCACGGAGCGGGCCGCCTCGGCGGCCTTGATCTCGCTCGCGTGCTTACCGGACGGGAACCCGCACACGGTCGCCACCGCGAGCCGGCCGTCGGCCACCTCCACGGCGTGGCTCACGAACGTGGGCGAGACGCACACGGAGAACACCCCGAGCGCGGCGCCCTCGGTGACCAGCGCGGTCACGTCGGCGGCGGTCGCCTCCGGCTTGAGCAGCGTGTGGTCGACGTAGCGCGCCAGCTCGGCCGGCGTGCCGGGGACGGCGGGCGTCCCGGTGCTGTCGTTCGTGCTCATCGCAGGGCCCCCTCGACCTTCTGGTATCCGGGCAGGATCAGCTCGTCGACGAGCTCGCGCCGCTCGTCGTGGTGGCAGAACGCGCTCCAGGCCGCCGTCAGCGTCACGTCGGCGAGGTCGTCGATCGTCCAGCCCGCCTCGGAGACCAGCAGGCGCATCTCGTGCGACATCGACGTGCGCGACATCAGCCGGTTGTCGGTGTTCAGCGTGACCGCGAAGTCCAGCTCCTTGAGCCGGGTGATCGGGTGGTCCGCGACCGACGTCACGCCCGGGGCGGCGTTCGTCTGCAGGTTCGAGACCGGGCAGACCTCCAGGGCGATCTGGTGGTCGCGGACCCAGTGGGCCAGCCGGCCGAGCGTCGCGGTCCGGTCGTGCTCCGAGAGGGTGACGTCCTCCATGATCCGCACGCCGTGCCCCAGCCGGTCGGCCTGCCCGAGGTGCACCGCCTGGGAGATGGAGTCCAGCCCGGCGGCCTCCCCCGCGTGGATCGTCGTCGGGAAGTTCTGCTCGGCCAGGAACCGCCACACCTCGGCGTGCCGGTCCGGCGCGAACCCGTCCTCCGGCCCGGCGATGTCGAACCCGACCACCCCGGCGTCGCGGTAGGCGACGGCGAGCTCGGCGATCTCGACCCACCGGTCGGTGTGCCGCATCGCGGTCACGAGCTGCCCGACGCGGATGGTGCGCCCCGCCGCGGCGGCCTCGGCGATGCCGGCGTCGATCCCGGCCTGCACGGCCTCGACCGTCTCGGGCAGCGACATGCCCCGCTGCACGTGCTGCTCGGGGGCCCAGCGCTGCTCGGCGTACACGACGCCGTCCGCGGCGAGGTCCAGCACGGCCTCCCGGGCCACACGGGCCAGCGCGTCGGGCGTCTGCATGGCCGCGATGGTGTGGTCGAACGTCTCCAGGTAGCGCGGCAGCGACCCCGAGTCGGCGGCGTCCCGGAACCAGGTGGCCAGGGTGTCGGCGTCCGTGGCAGGCAGCTCGTGCCCGACGGCGTCGCACAGCTCGAGCACGGTCTGCGGGCGCAGGCCGCCGTCGAGATGGTCGTGCAGGAGCACCTTGGGCAGGTCGGGGATCTCGTCGAGCAGCGCTTGCGTCATGGGGCCAACCTACCGGCGCGCCGACGTCCGGGCGCACCCGCGGGCGTCAGACGGTCGGGTCGTGACCGGTGTCACCGAGGTCGGCGTCGGGGTCGTCGAGAGGGACCTCGCCGGCCTGCTCGACGACGTCGGCCTCGTCCGCCGACCCCTCCAGGTCGGGACGGGGCGTGCCGGGGTGGTACTCCTCGGCGTCGTGCTCGGGCGTGGGCGTCGACGCGGGTCCGGAGAGCTCCTCGGCCAGGCTCGTCGAGTCGTCGGGAGCGTCCAGGCCGGCGTCGCGCCAGGCGTCAGACGGTGTCGTGCTCATGCCCTCCATGGTGGCGCCTCGTCGCTCGATCCGCGAGGCAGGATCGCCCAGACGACGTGCGGCCAGCCGCCCAGCGCGCGCGTCCTGGCCGCCTCGCCGCGGCGGTCCGGCCGGGTACGGGCGCGGGTCCCGGCGCGCAGCACGGCGGCCGGCAGGGAGTGCAGGGTGCCCGACGACGGCTCGTACAGCGTCGCGGTCGCGTCCGGGGCCGCACCCGTGACCGTCGTCAGCAGCACCACGTGCCGGGGCACCGCCGTCGCCGGACCGCGCGCGAGGTCGCCGCCGCTGTACAGCGGCACCGGGACCCCGGCGCGGGCGGCGTCGAGCGCGGCGTCGAGCACGCGGCGGGCTGCCGCCGACCCCGGTGCGCCGACCACCCGGTGCGTGTACCGGACCGGGCCGTAGCGGGCGTGCGCGGCGGCCGCCCAGGGCGGGGTGCCCAGCGAGGGCGGCCAGCTCGGCAGCCCCAGCGGACCCCGTGTGCAGGCTCGGTGGACACGCTGCTGGTCGGCGGCGAACCGACCCGCCGGATCGCCCTGGCCGGCGCCGTCGCCGCCGTCGCGGCCGTCGCCGCCGGCGACGGCGAGGGCCGCGACCGGGTCGCCCGCGTAGCGCAGCATCGCCAGCACCGCGGCCCCGCAGGTGGTGGGCGAGACCTGCCGCGCCGGCGCGCCGCCCGGGAGAAGGAGCCGGCGAGGCGCCCAGAGGGGCGGCGGGTCGTCGCGACCGAGCGGATCACGGACCCAGCCCAGGCTCTGCTCGTCCCCTGCGCCCGGCACCGCGTCCGACGGCAGGGACGGCCGCCGGAACGTGCCGACCGGCGGCGCCGCCGGGACCTGCCCGGCGAACAGCCCCACCGACCCGAGCAGGTCGGTCAGGCGCAGCCCCGGCAGTCCCACGACGTCACACCGGCGTCAGTCGATCCGGTCCAGCACGACCGGGCCGCGCGCCGGGGCGTCCTGCGCCACCGTCCAGGCGCCGTCGAGCGCCTCGAGGGCGCGGTCGAAGCGCTCGGGCGTGTCCGTGTGCAGGGTGAGCACCGGGGTCCCGGCCCGCACCGTCTCGCCGGGACGCGCGTGGATCTCGATCCCCGCGCCCGCCTGGACCGGATCCTCCTTGCGGGACCGTCCCGCACCCAGCCGCCACGCCGCCACGCCCACGGAGTACGCGTCGAGGCGGTCGACGACCCCGTCGCGGTCGGCCACGACGTCGCGGGTGTGCCGCGCCGTCGGCAGCGGTGCGTCCGGGTCCCCGCCCTGGGCGGCGATCATGCGCCGCCAGACGTCCATGGCGCGGCCGTCGGCCAGCGCCGCGCGCACCTCGTCCTCGCCCACCGGGCGGCCGGCGGCGGCCAGCATCTCCACGGCGAGCGCCACCGTGAGGTCGACCACGTCGCGCGGCCCACCGCCGTCGAGCACCTCGACGGACTCGCGGACCTCCAGCGCGTTGCCGGCGGTACGACCCAGCGGCACCGACATGTCGGTGAGCAGGGCGACCGTACGCACCCCGGCATCCGTGCCGAGCCCGACCATCGTCCGCGCGAGCTCGCGCGCCTGGTCGAGCTCCTTCATGAACGCGCCCGAGCCGACCTTGACGTCGAGGACCAGGGCGCCCGTGCCCTCGGCGATCTTCTTGGACATGATCGAGCTCGCGATGAGAGGGATCGCCTCGACCGTGCCCGTCACGTCACGCAGGGCGTACAGCTTCTTGTCCGCCGGGGCGAGACCCGCGCCCGCCGCGCAGATCACCGCGCCGACGTCGTCGAGCTGCGCGAGCATCTCCGCGTTGCTCAGGGACGCCCGCCAGCCCGGGATCGACTCCAGCTTGTCGAGCGTGCCGCCCGTGTGCCCGAGGCCACGTCCGGACAGCTGCGGGACGGCCACGTCGAACACCGCGACCAGCGGAGCCAGGGGCAGGGTGATCTTGTCCCCCACTCCCCCCGTGGAGTGCTTGTCCGCCGTCGGGCGGGACAGCGACGTGAAGTCCATCCGCTCGCCGGAGTCGATCATCGCCCCGGTCCAGCGCGCGATCTCGTCGCGCTGCATCCCGTTGAGCAGGATCGCCATCGCGAGCGCGGCCATCTGCTCCTCGGCGACGACGCCGCGGGTGTAGGCGTCCACGACCCAGTCGATCTGCGCGTCCGACAGCAGGCCGCGGTCGCGCTTGGTACGGATGACGTCGACGACGTCGAACGGTTCGCTCATCGGGTCAGGTCCTCCGGTCCGAACGCCTGGGGCAGCAGCTGGTCCATGGTGATCACGCCCTGGGGGGTCTCGACCAGCAGCTCCGGCCCCCCGTGCTCCCACAGCAGCTGGCGGCAGCGTCCGCACGGCGTGATCACGCGGCCGCGCCCGTCGACGCACGTGAAGGCGGTCAGCCGGCCCCCACCGCCCGTGACCAGCGCCGAGACCAGCGAGCACTCGGCGCACAGCGTGACGCCGTAGGCGGCGTTCTCCACGTTGCAGCCCACCAGCAGGCGACCGTCGTCCGCCGTCGCCGCCGCGCCGACCGCGTACTGGGAGTAGGGCACGTAGGCGTGGCGGGAGACGTCGCGGGCGGCCGACCGCAGGGCGTCCCAGTCGGGTCCCACGTCGCCTACTCCTTCGTGTACGGGGTCGCCAGCGCCGCGGGCGGCCGCGAACGGCCCACCAGGCCCGCGACGGCGAACAGCGTCACGACGTACGGCAGCATGAGCATGAACTGGCTCGGCACCGGGGAGCCGACGACGGACAGCACGTTCTGGAGGTTCGTCGCGAACCCGAACAGCAGCCCCGCCAGCGCGGCGCGCACCGGGTTCCACTTGCCGAAGATCATCGCCGCCAGGGCGATGAAGCCGGCGCCCGCGGTCATCTCGCGGCCGAACTGGTTGATGGAGACCACCGTGTAGAAGGCGCCGCCCATGCCGCCGACCAGACCCGCGATCAGCAGGGCGCGGTACCGGGTGCGCAGCACCTCGATGCCCACGGTGTCCGCGGCACGCGGGTGCTCGCCGACGGCCCGCAGCCGCAGCCCCCAGCGGGTGCGGAAGAGCCCGTACCAGACGCCGAACACGATCACCGGCATCAGGTAGACGACGATCGTCTGGTCGAACAGCACCGGCCCGATGACGGGGATGCGCTCCAGGAACGGGATGGGGATGCGCTCGAACCGCGTCGTCGAGTTCAACGTCTCGGTGTTGGGCACCAGCACCAGGGAGTAGAAGAAGCTCGTCAGGCCGATGACCAGCACGTTGAGCACCACACCGACGATGATCTGGTTGACGCGGTAGGTGATGGTGAACACGGCGAGCACCAGGGACACCAGCGCCGAGGCCAGCATCGCGGCGACCAGTCCGACCCACGGGCTGTTCGTCAGCGACCCCGCGACGGCGGCGGTGAAGGCACCGGCCAGCAGCTGGGACTCGATGGCGATGTTGATGGTGCCGGAGCGTTCGCCGATGACACCGCTGAGCGAGCCGTAGACGAGCGGCACGGACAGCGCGACCGCCCCGCCGAGCAGCCCGACGACGGACAGGTCGCGCGCGCTGCCGGCGGCGGCCCAGGCGAGGAAGCCGAACAGCAGCACGGCGGCGAACACGCCCGTCACCCACAGCGGGGTACGGCGCGCACGCCGGGTCGCCAGCACCGAGGGCACCACGAGCACGGCACCGATCGCGGCGCACAGCCAGGCGGTGGCCATGCCCGGGATCACGTACACCGGCAGCTGGAAGAAGTCCGTCGGGGTGGACAGCGAGAAGCGGGCGTCACCCTCGCGGGGCGCCAGCAGGAGCAGCAGGGCGTACAGCGCCAGGACGACGCCGAGCGCGATCGGCGTCTTCCACGACACGGTGCTAACGGTGCGCGGCGCGTCCGGCGTGGCCGCGGGCGTGCCGTCGACGGCGGGGGCGGTCATGCCGACACCTCCTTCCGGGCGGCCTTCGACCGCTTCTTCTTCGGGGCGCTGCCAGGCTGGGGCAGGCGGAAGATGGCCCGCACCAGCGGCGGCGCCGCGATGAACAGCACGATGAGGGACTGGACCACCAGCACGATCTCGATGGGGATGCCCTCGGCGGCCTGCATGGCCGAGCCACCGGCCTTGAAGGCGCCGAACAGGATGCCCGCCCCGAGGACGCCGAGCGGGTTGGAGTTGCCCAGGAGGGCGACGGTGATCGCGTCGAAGCCGATCCCCGCGTCGATGTCCGACCCGAAGCCGGTCGTGACGGTGCCCAGGACCTGGGTGACGCCCGCCAGGCCCACGAGCGCACCGGCGACGAGCATCACCGAGACCGTCGAGCGGGACACGTCGATGCCCGCCACCCGAGCGGCGCGGGGGTTCTCCCCGACCGCGCGGTAGGAGAACCCGACCGCGGACCGGTTGAGGATCCACCACACCACCGCGACGGCCACGAGCGCCAGGACGAAGCCCCAGTGCAGCGTGTAGCGCTCACCGAGCAGCGGCGGCAGCTGCGCCGACTCCGGCGTCGGCGGGGTCTTGGGGTTCGCCGACCCGGGAGCCTGCATCAGCCCCGGCGTGGCCAGGAAGTAGGACAGCAGGTACAGGGCCACGTAGTTGAGCATGATCGTCACGATCACCTCGTGGGCGCCGGTGCGCGCCTTCAGCAGGCCGGCGATGCCCGCCCACAGGGCCCCGGCCAGGATGCCGGCGACGAGCGCCAGGATCAGGTGCAGCGGGAACGGCAGCCCGGTGACGCCGAAGCCGACCCAGCCGGCCGCCGTGGCGGACATCAGCATCTGGCCCTGGCCACCGATGTTCAGCAGGCCGGCGCGGAACGCGATCGCCACGCCCAGACCCGCCGCGATGAGCGGCGTGGCGTTGTTGAGCGTCTGCGTCAGGGGGCGGATCCCGGCGGCGAACGTGTCCGCGCGGAAGTTGTAGACGGCTCCCTGGAACAGCGCCGAGTAGGCGCCGCCCACGGCCTCACCGACGGCCGCGAAGGTGTCACCCGGGCGGGAGAAGAAGTACCCGGCCGCCTCCTGGACCGCCTCGTCGGTGACGATGATCATCAGCGAGCCCGCGATCACCGCCAGCAGGATGGCGCCCAGCGCCACGGCCCAGCCGCCCGAGATGATCCGGCGGAACGCCTCCTGCCAGCGGTCGTCGGTCTCGCCGTCGTCCGCCGCGCCCTCGCGGGCCTTCTCCTGCTCGATCTCCTCGGCCCGACCCGGCTCCGTCGTTCCGACGGGCTCGCGGTCGTCCGCGGGCGGCTGCTCGGCGGAGTCGGCGGGGTCCTGTCCCGGCCTCGCGCTCACGCGGATCCCTCCTTGCGTGCCCGTGCCCGCTGCCTCGTCACGCGGCGTCTCCTTCGGTCTCGGGCGCGACGCCGGCCATCATCAGGCCGAGCACGTCGCGCGGGGTGTCGGCCGGCACGATCCCGACCACGCGCCCGCGGTACATCACCATGATCCGGTCGGCGAGGGCGACGGCCTCGTCGAGCTCGGTCGAGACCACGATCACCGGGATGCCGGCGTCGCGCGTCTCCACGATGCGCTGGTGGATGAACTCGATCGAGCCCACGTCGACGCCGCGGGTGGGCTGGGCGGCGACCAGCAGCCGCAGCTCGCGGGACATCTCCCGCGCCAGCACCACCTTCTGCTGGTTGCCGCCGGACAGCCGGCCCACGGGCAGGTCGATGCCGGTGGTGCGCACGTCGAACTCGTCGACCTTCTCGCGGGCGAACTCGTCGCGCAGACCGAGCTGCAGCGAGCCGGCCCGCACGAACGGCGCCCCGTCGGTGCGGTCGAGGATGAGGTTCTCGGCGATGCTGAACTCGCCGACGAGCCCGTCGGTGCTGCGGTCCTCGGGCACGAACCCGACACCGGCGTCGAGCACCTTGCGCACGCTGCGGCCCCGCAGCTCGGACCCGTCCAGCAGGATCGACCCGCGGGCGTCCGGGTGCAGGCCGATGAGGGCCTCGGTGAGCTCGGTCTGCCCGTTGCCCTGGACGCCCGCGATCACCAGGATCTCGCCGCCGCGCACGGTGAAGCTGACGTCGTCGACGACGACCTGCCCGTTCGGGGTGGCGACCTGGAGGTGGGAGACGGCCAGCTCGTTGTCCGTGTGCCGGGCCGCCTGCTTGTCGACGGTGAGCTGCACGGCGCGGCCCACCATCAGGGAGGCGAGCTCGTTGTCCGGTGCGGTGGGGTCGGCCTCGCCGACCACCTTGCCGTGCCGGACCACGGTGATCCGGTCGGCGACCTCGCGCACCTCGCGCAGCTTGTGGGTGATGAAGACGATGGCCTTGCCCTCGTCCTTGAGCTGACGCATGATCGCCATCAGCTCGTCGGTCTCCTGCGGGGTGAGCACCGCCGTGGGCTCGTCGAAGACGAGCACCTGGGCGTCCCGGCTGAGAGCCTTGATGATCTCGACCCGCTGCTGGACACCGACCGGCAGGTCCTCGACGACGGCGTCCGGGTCGACGTGGAAGCCGAAGCGGTCCGCGGTGCTGCGCACCGTCTCGCGCGCGGCCGACAGGTCGAGGATGCCGGGGCCGTGAGTGGTCTCGTGGCCGAGCATGACGTTCTCCGCGACGGAGAAGACGGGCACCAGCATGAAGTGCTGGTGGACCATGCCGATGCCCGCGTTCATCGCGTCACCGGGGCCCTCGAAGTCCTGCACCTCGCCGTCGAGGAGGATCTCGCCCTCGTCGGCGTCGTACAGGCCGTACAGGACGTTCATCAGCGTGGACTTGCCGGCGCCGTTCTCCCCCAGGAGGCAGTGGATCTCCCCCGGTTCGACCACCAGGTCGATGTGGTCGTTGGCCACCAGCGCGCCGAAACGCTTGGTGATCCCCCGCAGCTCGAGCCTCATCGCGGTCCGCCTGCCCCTTCCGTCACGGTTCTGGTCGTCAGCCTAGGCCGCACCGCGCGGCGGGACACGGTGGACGCACCGTGTCCCGCCGCGCGGTGACGACTGCTCAGCCGATCACTGATCCAGGTAGGAGGTGACCTCGAGCTCGCCGTCGATGATCTGCTGCTGCAGGTCCTCGACCTCGGTCATCAGCTCGGGGTCCACCTGGTCCTCGAAGTCGTGCAGCGGGGCGAGGCCCACGCCCTCGTTCTCGAGGGTGCCGATGTACGGCTCTGGGTCGAACTCCTCGGTGGCGGCGGTCATGAGCGCGTCGTGGACCGAGACGTCCATCTTCTTGAGGATGGAGGTCAGCACGTAGGGCTGGGTGCTCGGGTCGGTCTCGTAGAAGTCCGCGTCGACACCCACGAGGGCGACGTCGCGGCCGGAGTCCTGGATGGCGGCGACGGCCGACTGGTAGATGGGGCCGCCGACGGGCAGGATCACGTCGACGCCCTGGTCCAGGATGTTCGTCGCGGTGGTCTTCGCCGTCTGGTTGGCCTCGAACCCGCCGGTGAACGAGCCGTCCTCGCCGCCGGAGTAGCCGATGACCTCGACCTCGGCGTCGTTGACCTCGTTGAAGTGCTCGACGCCCTGCTTGAAGCCGTCCATGAAGATGGTCACGGTCGGGAACGGCTGACCGCCGAAGGTCCCGACCTTTCCGGCCTCGGAGTAGCCCGCGGACAGGTAGCCGGCCAGGAACGCGGCCTCGGCCGTGTTGTAGAGCAGCGGCTTGATGTTGTCGGCGTCCGCCTCGCCGTCGAAGTCCGCGTCCGCGGCGTCGTCGACGAGGAAGTAGTCGGTCTCGGGGTTCGCGTTCGCCGACTCGATGGTGTCCGCCGACAGGGCGAAGCCGACCGAGACGATGGCGTCGCAGCTCTGGTCGACCAGCGACTGGAGGTTCGGCTGGAAGTCGGTCTCGGACTGCGACTGCACGTCGATGACGGTCTGGCCCAGCTCCTCGGCGGCCTGCTGGGTGCCCTCGAAGCTGAGCTGGTTGAAGCTCTTGTCGTCGAAGCCGCCCTGGTCGGAGACGATGCAGGGCTGGTAGTCGACGGTCTCGCTCTCGGCCATCTCGGTCTCGGTGGACTCGTCCGCGGGGGTCTCCTCCGGGGCCGCTCCGCACGCCGCGAGGGTCAGTGCCGCCGCGCCGGCGAGGGCGGTGAACTTGATCGCACTCTTCACCTGTCGCTCCTGTCGATGATGGGGGTGAGCACGGGCACCCGCCCGTCTCACGATCAGAGACGCACAGCCTAGCCACGCCGGGGGCCGCTTCCAGTCCAGAGTGCAGGTCGTGGCCGAGTCGTTATCGAATGGGTACACCGCTGGAATGAGGTGCGTCACACCCGACCGTACGCCCGACGGTCCGTCAGGACAGCGCGAACCGCGCCAGCACCCGGGCGCCGATCGCGATGGCGCCCTCCTCCACCACGAGGTCGCCCCGGTGGATGTCGTAGCGGCGCCCGCCCGGCGTCGCCGTGCCGAGCCGCGCCATCGCCCCGGGCACCTTGGTCAGGTACCAGGCGAAGTCCTCGCCGCCGAGGGACTGCTCGGTCAGGACCACGCCGTCCTCGCCGAGCACCGCGGCCCCCGCCGCCTCCAGCGCGGCGGTCACGTCGGCGTCGTTGTCCACCGGGGGCACGCCGCGGACGTGGTGCACCGACACGTCCACGTCGTAGGGCGCCACCACCTGCTCGACGGCGTCGTGCAGCACCTGGCCCGCCTTCTCCCACGCCCGCACGTCGAGGCAGCGCAGGGTGCCCTTGGCGACGCCCGACGCCGGGATGGCGTTGTGGGCATGCCCCGCCTCGACGGCACCCCAGGTGAGGTTCACCCCCGAGCGCGGGTCCAGGCGACGCCCCAGCACGGCCGGCACCTGGGTGACGACCTGACCGAGCGCGTACACGACGTCCCCGGTCAGGTGCGGACGCGAGGTGTGCCCGCCGCCGGAGGACAGCGTCACGGTCACCAGGTCGGACGCCGACGTGATGGGACCGATGCGCGTCCCCACGAGACCGACGTCGAGCTTCGGCTCGGTGTGCACCGCCGCGATGCGGTCGACCCCGTCCAGCACACCCTGGGCGACGACCTCCAGGGCCCCGCCCGGCATCGTCTCCTCGGCGGGCTGGAAGATCAGCCGGACGCCGTGCCGCAGGATCCCCTCGTCGGCCAGCCTCGCCAGCGCCAGCCCGGCGCCCAGCACGACGGCGGCGTGCACGTCGTGGCCGCACGCGTGCGCCACGCCGGGCACGGTCGAGACGAAGTCGCAGCCGCAGGCGTCGTCCAGGGGCAGCGCGTCGATGTCCGCGCGCAGGGCCACGCGGCCGCGCCCCGGCACGTCGGGGCCGACGTCGCACACCAGCCCGGTGGGCTCGAGCAGCCGGGGCGCCAGCCCGGCCGCGCGGAGCCGCTCGGCGAGCACCGCCGTCGTGCGCACCTCCTGGCGCGCCGTCTCCGGGTGGGCGTGCAGGTCGCGGCGCACGGCCACGAGCTCCGGCTCCAGGCCGGCGACGATCTCGTCCAGACGGGCGCCGGGCCCGTTCACAGCAGGTCCTCGCGGCCGCTGGCACGGACCGCGTCCACCATGGCGCGCACCTGCTGCGCCCGCCCGCGCGTGGTCACCAGCAGCGCGTCCGGGGTGTCGACGACCACGACGTCGTCGATCCCGAGCAGGGTGACCGTCCGCCCGCCCGCGGGGACCACCACGGAGCCGGCGCTCTGGACGCGCACGACGTCCGCGCTGTCACCGAGCACCTTCGACCCCGAGTCGTCGTCGGCCGGCAGGAGCGCCGCCAGCGAGTTGAAGTCGCCGACGTCGTCCCAACCGAAGGACCCGGGCACCATCGCCACGCCGCCCGCCGCCGCCACCGGCTCGGCCACGGCGTGGTCGATGGCGATCCGCTCGAGCGCCGGCCACTCGACCTCCAGCACGGCGTCCCGCTCGGCCGTGTCCCACGAGGCCGCGACACGGCGCAGACCGTCGTGCAGGGCAGGGCGCTGCTCGGCCAGGTGACGGAGCAGCACCGTGGTGCTGGCGACGAAGATGCCCGCGTTCCACCGGTACTCGCCGGAGGCCAGGTAGCCCCGGGCGGTGGCGGCGTCGGGCTTCTCGGTGAACCCCGACACGTGCACCGCGCTGGGAGCACCGTCCACCCCGAGCGGCGCGGCGCCGTGCACGTACCCGAACGCGGTGGACGGCCGCGACGCGGCGATGCCGATCGTGGTCACGTACCCTTCGCGCGCCGCCGCGACGGCCTCGCGCACCGAGCGCTCGAACTCCGGTCGGCCCGAGATCACCTGGTCCGCGGCGAACGAACCGAGCACGACCTCCCCGTGGCGCTGCTCCAGGACCGCCGCCGCCAGCCCGATCGCCGCCATCGAGTCGCGCGGCGACGGCTCGGCGAGCACCTGCCCGGCACCCAGCGACGGGAGCTGGTCGCGCACGGCAGCCTCGTGCTGCCGCCCCGTCACGACCAGCACGCCCGACTCACCGGCCAGCGGCACCAAGCGGTCGGCGGTGCCCTGGAGCAGGGTGCGGCCCGAGCCGGTCAGGTCGTGCAGGAACTTGGGCGAACCGGCCCGCGAGACCGGCCACAGCCGGGTACCCGCCCCTCCGGCAGGGATGACGGCGTGGAACCCGGGGATAGCAGCAGAGGGCATGTGCGCAGCATAGTGACGCGCCGGGCCCCGATGACGTGACGCCTGTGGAATGAGTCACAGATTCTGCGCAGAGACGCCGTTTTCGGACCCTCCGTGACCCGATCGCGACCCGGTGTCACTACAGTGTCTTCACGTAACCGCACCCACTCCGCCAATGGAGGCTCCCCCCGTGCCGAACGCTCCCGCAGGCACGCTCTACCGCGGCCGTGAAGGCATGTGGTCCTGGGTCGCGCACCGCGTGACCGGCGTGTCCATCTTCTTCTTCCTGCTCGTGCACGTGCTCGACACGGCACTGGTGAGGGTCTCCCCCGAGGCGTACAACGCCGTCATCGGCACGTACCAGACGCCGATCATGGGGCTCGGCGAGGCGGGCCTGGTCGCCGCCATCGTCTTCCACGCCTTCAACGGCCTGCGCATCGCGCTCGTGGACTTCTGGTCCAAGGGACCGCAGTACCACCGCGTGATGCTCTGGGTGGTCCTGGGGCTGCTCGTCGTGACCATGGCCGGCTTCCTGCCGCGGCACCTGATGAACGTCTTCGGAGGTGGGCACTGATGGCTCAGACCGACGCGACCCCCCTGGTCGCCAGCCCGCGCTCCCCGTACGTGCGGCGCAAGACGACCCGTGGCAACTTCGAGCTGTACTCCTGGGTGTTCATGCGCGCCTCCGGCGTGGTGCTCGTCGCCCTGATCTTCGGCCACCTGTTCGTCAACCTCATGGTCGGGGACGGCGTGCACGCGATCGACTTCGCGTTCGTGGCCGGCAAGTGGGCCAGCCCGTTCTGGCAGGTCTGGGACCTGCTCATGCTGTGGCTCGCGATGATCCACGGCACCAACGGCGTGCGCACCATCATCAACGACTACGCGCAGCGGGACCTCACCCGCGGCGTGCTCAAGAGCCTGCTCTACCTGGCCTTCACCCTCACGGTGGTGCTGGGGACGCTCGTGATCTTCACGTTCGACCCGTGCCCGCCCGAGGCGCCGGCCGAGCTGCTCGCCTCGTTCTGCACGGCCTGAGCCGCCCGCACCCCCCAGCCCGCTGACCACCACGCAGGAGGCATCGACACCGATGCAGACCCACCAGTACGACGTCGTCATCGTCGGCGCAGGCGGCGCCGGCATGCGTGCGGCGCTCGAGGCGTCCAAGGACGCGCGCACCGCCGTCATCTCCAAGCTCTACCCCACCCGCTCCCACACCGGCGCCGCCCAGGGCGGCATGGCCGCCGCGCTGGCGAACGTCGAGGACGACAACTGGGAGTGGCACACCTTCGACACGGTCAAGGGAGGCGACTACCTCGTCGACCAGGACGCGGCCGAGATCCTCGCCAAGGAGGCGATCGACTCCGTCCTCGACCTGGAGCGCATGGGGCTGCCGTTCAACCGCACCCCCGAGGGCCGGATCGACCAGCGCCGGTTCGGCGGGCACACCCGTGAGCACGGACAGGCCGCCGTGCGCCGCGCCTGCTACGCCGCGGACCGCACCGGGCACATGATCCTGCAGACGCTCTACCAGAACTGCGTCAAGCAGGACGTGGAGTTCTTCAACGAGTTCTACGTGCTCGACCTGCTCACCGACCACGACCTGACCACCGAGGAGCTGGACGACGACGCCGAGGTCAACGCGACCGGCGTCGTCGCCTACGACCTCGCCAGCGGCGAGATCCACGTGTTCCAGGCCAAGGCGATCATCTTCGCCACCGGTGGCGCGGGCAAGATCTTCAAGACCACGTCCAACGCCCACACCCTCACCGGTGACGGCATGGCCCTCGCCTACCGCCGCGGGCTGCCGCTGGAGGACATGGAGTTCTTCCAGTTCCACCCCACCGGCCTGGCGGGCCTCGGCATCCTGCTGTCCGAGGCGGCCCGCGGCGAGGGCGGCATCCTGCGCAACGCGGACGGCGAGCGCTTCATGGAGCGGTACGCCCCCACCATCAAGGACCTCGCCCCCCGCGACATCGTGGCGCGGTCGATGGCCAACGAGGTACGGGAGGGCCGCGGGGCGGGTCCGAACAAGGACTACGTGCTGCTCGACCTGACGCACCTCGAGCCGGCGCACATCGACGCCAAGCTGCCCGACATCACCGAGTTCGCCCGCACCTACCTCGGCATCGAGCCCTACACCGAGCCGGTGCCCGTCTACCCCACGGCGCACTACGCCATGGGCGGCGTGCCCACGAACGTCAAGGGCGAGGTGCTGCGCGACAGCCACAACGTGGTCAAGGGCCTGTACGCCGCCGGCGAGGTGGCGTGCGTGTCCGTGCACGGCTCCAACCGGCTCGGCACCAACTCGCTGCTGGACATCAACGTGTTCGGCAAGCGCTCCGGCCGGTCCGCGGCGGCCTACGCCAAGACCGTCGAGCAGCACCTGCCGATCCAGGAGAACCCGACCGAGCGCGTCGAGGCCCAGCTGTCCGAGATGCGCGACCGGCCCGACGGCGAGCGGGTCGCCGAGGTGCGCAAGGCCCTGCAGGAGACGATGGACGCGAACGCCCAGGTGTTCCGCACCAACGAGTCGCTGCAGCAGGCCGCCGACGACATCCGCGAGCTGCAGAAGCGCTACCGGAACGTCTCCGTGCAGGACAAGGGCACGCTGTTCAACACCGACCTGCTCGAGGCGATCGAGCTCGGCTTCCTGCTGGACATCGCCGAGGTCACGGTGCTCGCGGCGCTCAACCGGCGCGAGTCGCGCGGCGGTCACTACCGCGAGGACTTCCCCGACCGGGACGACACCAACTACATGCTGCACACGATGGCGTACCGCCGTCCGACGTCGGCTCCCGACGCCGCCGACGGGCACGTCGAGGGCTACTTCGACCACGTCGAGGACTTCGGGGACTACAAGGTGGTCCTGGGGTCCAAGCCCGTCACCCAGACGCGCTACGAGCCGATGGAGCGGAAGTACTGATGACTGCTGTTGTGGAAGAGAACACCGCGAGCTCCGCTCCGGAGTCCCAGGCCGGTGCCGTCGCCTCCTTCGAGGTCACGCTCAGGATCCGCCGGTACAACCCGGAGGTCTCCGCCGAGCCGACCTGGGAGGAGCACACCGTCACGGCCTACGGCACCGACCGTGTGCTGGACGCCCTGCACAAGATCAAGTGGGAGACGGACGGGTCGCTGACGTTCCGGCGCTCGTGCGCCCACGGCGTGTGCGGGTCGGACGCGATGCGCATCAACGGTCGCAACCGCCTGGCCTGCAAGACGCTGCTGAAGGACATCAACCCGGACAAGCCGATCACCGTCGAGCCCATCAAGGGCCTGCCGGTGGTCAAGGACCTCGTGGTCGACATGGAGCCGTTCTTCGCCTCCTACCGCGAGATCATGCCGTTCCTGGTCACCTCCGGCAACGAGCCCAGCCGTGAGCATCTGCAGTCCCAGGCCGACCGCGACCGGTTCGACGACACCACCAAGTGCATCCTGTGCGCCGCGTGCACGTCGTCCTGCCCGGTGTTCTGGACCGACGGTCAGTACTTCGGCCCCGCGGCGATCGTCAACGCCCACCGGTTCATCTTCGACTCGCGCGACGAGGCCGCCACGCAGCGCCTCGAGATCCTCAACGACAAGGAGGGCGTGTGGCGCTGCCGCACCACCTTCAACTGCACCGAGGCGTGCCCGCGCGGCATCGAGGTCACCAAGGCGATCCAGGAGGTCAAGCGGGCGATGATCACCCGCGCCTTCTGAGGACCCGACGCCGGGGACACGGGGCCGTCGACGCCACGCCGCGCCGACTCCCGCGGTCGCCCCTCGCTGCCCGATGACCGAATTGCCGACGTCGGCAGTTCGTGACGGGATCGGTCGTTCCGACTGCCGATCTCGGCACGAGCTGCCGACGTCGGCAGTTCGGCCGTTCTCGGTCGTGGCCGCTCAGGGCTCTCGGAACTCGGGTCCGGGGTCTTCGGCCGTTCAGAACGCGTACCGGCCCCGGCGCACGCCGCGGACCACCGGGCTGTAGGGTCGCCCGCTCCCGGAGCCCTGCCGCACCAGCCGTTCGACCTCCTCCTCGTGCCGGAGGGCGGCGAGCTCGGCGTCGGCCCGCGCGATCTCGTCCAGCCGCGGCGGGTCGTACATCCAGGCGCAGACGATCAGCAGCATCCGGGACAGGAAGTTGGCGAGCAGCAGGATGGTGCCGATCGTCACGAACGAGCCCAGCAGGATGTTGTTCGACACGCTGGAGGTCACCAACGAGGTCCCCGCGTAGCGCAGCGCCCCGGAGACCACGCCGGCGAGCAGGCAGCCGATCACCATGTCCCGGCCCCGTCGCGGGCGCACACGGCCCACCACGCGGACCACGAGGAAGACCACCACGGCGTCGAGCACCACGGCGACGGCGAGGCTCCCGACGGCCAGCAGGCGCCCGACGGCGGGGTTGTCCCCGAACCAGGAGTCGACCTCGCTCGTGACGGCGCTCGACAGGATGCTGGCGCCCGCCGTCACCACGACCATCACCCCGAGCAGCAGGAACCCGGCGAGCTGCCACACCTTGGCCAGCACCGGATTCACCCCGACCACCGGGGCGTCGAACATCGACCGGATCGAGTGCCGCAGGGCACCCATGAAGCTGATGGCCGTCCAGAGCAGCACCACGGTAGCGATCAGCGTCGCCGGGTTCCAGACGTTCTCGACGACCAGATCCTGCGGGTTCAGCTGACCGTCTCCGGTGCCGATCAGGCCGGGCAGCCACAGCTCGATCTGGTCGGTGACCGCCGCCATGAGGTCGGGGCGGTTGCCGAGCGTCGCCGAGAAGATCGTGAAGCCGATGGTCAGCCCCGCGCCGATGGCGAACAGCGCCGAGTACGCGATCCCGCCCGAGAGCAGGTTGCCGCGCCGCGCCGTGTACCACTGGACGGCGCGGACCTCACGGCGGTCCTTCACCCAGCCGACGAGGCGGGTGAGGACTTCCTTGATTCCGTCGTCACGTTCAGGCACGCCACGACACTAGCCGCGCGGAGCGCAGGGGGCACGGCGGCAGCCGCCGAGGTCAGGACGTCGGGGGCGAGCCACCCAGCACGAACGCGCGTCGCGGCCGCCACACGCCGTCGTCACCGTGGGTGTACTGCCAGAAGCGGTCGACCTCGAACTCGGCCTCGAACCCCGCCATCGTCTCGAAGGCCTCGTCCATCGCGGCGTCGGGGATCTCGTGGGCGATCGTGACGTGCGGGTGGTAGTTGAACCGCAGCTCCTGGGCGAGCACGCCGGACCGCGCCTGCTGCTCGAGCAGCTCGCACTCCGCGATCCCCTCGACGAGGGAGACGAACACGACCGGGGAGACGGGCCGGAACGTCCCGGTGCCCCGCAGGTGGACGCGGAACGGCGCCGACTCGGCGGCGACCTTCTCCAGGTGCTCGGCAACCGCAGCAAGCGTCGAGTCGTCCACGACGGTGGGGCCGACGACGGTGATGTGCGGCGGGATCACGTCGGCCAGCGGGTCCCCCACGTCGGCACGCGCCTGCTGCAGCCTGCTCGCGTGCGGCTCGGGGACGGCGATCGCGATGCCGATCCGCGTCTGGTCCGGGCCCCTGGCGGGGATGTTCACCGCGCACCTCGCGGCAGCAGCCCGAACCGGTCGAAGATGCGCGCCCGCACGCCGGCCGCGATCTCCCGCGCCCGCTCCGCGCCGTCGTCGAGCACCTTGTCGAGCTGCGCCGGGTCCCCGAGATAGGTCTGCGCCCGCTCCTGGAACGGCTCGAGGAACGCCACGACGGCGTCGGCGAGGTCGACCTTGAGGTACCCGTAGCCGCGGCCGTCGTACTCGGCGGCGATGTCCTCGACCGCGCGGCCGGTGACGGCCGAGTAGATGGTCAGCAGGTTCGAGATGCCCGGCTTGGCCTCGCGGTCGAAGTAGACCGCGTAGGAGTCGTCGGCGTCCGTGACGGCGGACCTGACCGCCTTCGCTGCCTTCTTCGGGTCCTCGAGGAGCCAGATGACGCCCTTGCCGCCCGCGTTCGACTTGGACATCTTCGCCGTGGGGTTCTGCAGGTCCTGGATCTTGGCGGTGGAGCCCACGATGTGCGCGTCCGGGACGACGGCGGTGCCCGCGCCGAACCGGGCGTTGAGGCGCTCGGCCAGGTTGCGCGTGAGCTCGAGGTGCTGACGCTGGTCCTCACCGACCGGGACCAGGTTGGCGTCGTAGGCCAGGATGTCCGCCGCCATCAGCACCGGATAGGTGAACAGCCCGACCGTGGTGCCCTCGGTGCCCTGCTTGGCGGACTTGTCCTTGAACTGCGTCATGCGGCTCGCCTCGCCGAACCCGGTCTGGCAGCTCAGCAGCCAGGCCAGCTCCGCGTGCTCGGGCACGTGCGACTGGACGAAGAGCGCTGAACGGGCGGGGTCGACGCCGCCGGCCAGGTATTGCGCCGCCGTGGCCCGGGTGCGCTCTCGCAGCGCGGCCGGGTCCGGGTTCACCGTGAGCGCGTGCAGGTCGACGACGCAGTAGAGGGCGTCGTAGTCCTCCTGGAGGGCCACCCACTGGGTCAGCGCCCCGAGATAGTTGCCCAGGTGCAACGAGGAGTCGGTGGGCTGCATCCCCGAGAGGATGCGGGGGCGGGACGCGGACGGCGTGCCCGCGGCGGTGACGGCGTCGGACATGTGACTCATTCTGACAGGTCGGCGGGGTGCGCCGGAAACTCCCCGGGAACACGTGGCGCGGGTCGGGACGGGCTCACGTGGCCTCGTCGTCGAACGGTGCGGGACCGGCACCCGGTGCGGGACCGGCGGTCGGCGTGCCGGGTGCTCCGGCCACCGGCGCCGCGGCGGCGCCGGCCGTCGGGCGAGGCCCGGAGCCGGAGCCCCCGCTCGTGCGGGCGGGACGTTGCGCCGGCTCGTCGTCGAGCAGCGCCTCCTTGACGATGCGGCGCGGGTCGTACTGCCGCGGGTCGAGCTTCTGCCAGTCCACGTCCCGGAACTCGTCGCCGAGCTCGGAGTCCACCCGTGCCTTGGCGTCCCGGACGAGCACCTTGCCCTGGCGCACGAGCGCCCCGAGCTGGGCGGCGTACCGGGGCAGGCGCTCGGGACCGATCAGGACCAGAGCCAGCACCACGATGACGATGAGCTCGCCGCCGTTGATTCCGAAGAAGCTCACGGCCGACAGCCTAGCCCGCGGCGTCGCGGGACAGGTACCGCGTCACTCGCCGTCGCTCTCCTGCAGGACGACGCGCACGTCGCGCTCCTCCTCGCCGCTGCGCACGCGCAACGTCACGGCGTCGCCCGGCTGCCGGGCACGGATCGCCACGATCAGCTCGTCGCTGCGCGAGACGGGCCGGCCGTCGATCGCGAGGATGACGTCGCCGGCACGCACGCCCGCGAGGTCGGCGGGCCCGCCGGACGTCACGGGCGCGTTGCCCTGCTGCGGATCCTCGGAGACCTTGACCCCCTCGCCGGTGTACGTCGTGTCCAGCAGGACGCCGATTACCGGGTAGGTCGCCTGCCCGGTCTCGATGAGCTGCTCGGCGGTGGTGCGTGCCTGGTTCGCCGGGATGGCGAACCCCAGACCGATGCTCCCAGTGGCCTGCAGCGCGCCCGGGGCCTGCGCGATGGCGGAGTTGATGCCCACCACCTCGCCGTCCGCGTCGACCAGCGGACCGCCGGAGTTGCCGGGGTTGATCGCGGCGTCGGTCTGGATCGCGTCGATGAACGCCGTGGAGGACTGGTCCCCGGCCTGCACGGGGCGGTGCAGGGCCGAGACGATGCCCGTCGTCACGGTCGAGTCCAGACCGAGCGGGGCACCGACGGCCAGCACCTGGTCGCCGACGACGACGTCGTCCGAGTCGCCGAGCACGAGCGGCGTCAGCCCGTCGACGTCGATCTTGACGACGGCCAGGTCGTAGTCCGTGGTGAGCCCCACGACCTCGCCGGGGTGCTCGCTGCCGTCGGACAGCACCACGGTCACCGCGCCGCCGTCGTCACCCGCGGAGACCACGTGGGCGTTGGTCAGGACGTAGCCGTCCTCGCGCAGCACGAACCCGGAGCCGGTCGACCCGGCGCCGCCCCCGCCGGAGACCTCCAGGGAGACCACCGAGGGGAGCACGTCCGCGGCGATCGCCGCCACGGACCCGGCGGGGCGGGACAGGTCCGTGCCCTCACCGCCGTCGGGCGCCGCGGGCAGGTCGGCCTCCACCGGCGCATCCTCCGCCGTCGTGCCCGAGAGCCGGTCGCCGGCGAACCCGCCCACCAGCCCGGCCACGAGCGCCAGGACGACCACCAGCGCGACCCGCGCGGCGCCCAGCCGGGGGCGGGCGGGACGTGGCGGTGGCGTCGCAGCGGGGTGCGGGCCGCTCGGCGCGGCGGGACCGGACGGCGCGGCGGGACCGGACGGCGCGGCGGGACCGGACGGCGCGGCGGGACCGGACGGCGCGGCGGGGCCGGACGGCGTGGCAGGTCCGGTCGGCGGGGCGGCGGAACCTGTCGGCGCAGTCGCGTTCCGCGGCGCCCAGGACGCTGGCGAGGCCGGCGAGGCGGTCCAGGCCGCCGGGGACGACGGCGGGGTCGCGGCGGACCGCGCCGGGGACGACGGCGTGCCCGGCTCGGCCCGGGGCGCGGGCGCCTCGCGGCGCGGCGGAGGCTCCGGGGTGGCGAACAGGTCCGTCGGGTCGTGGGACGTCATGGGCTGCTGAGTGCTCCTGTCACGGTCGACCAGCCCCGGGTGAGTCGAGGCACGACCCCGGCATCGTAGGCACGCCCGGGGAAGGCCGCGACCACGTCGCGGACCACGTCGTGCGGCGCGTCGGTCGTAACCTCCACGACGACGTCCCCCGACTGCCAGGCCACGTGCCACGGGTCGCCCGTCAGGACGACGACGTCGGACCGGTCGTCGAACGACACGGTCGCCTCGGGCTCGCCGACGTCGGCGAGCCGGCCCCGCTGCTCACGCACCACGACCGGTCCGTCCGGCCCGTCCAGGTCGATCTCCAGGACGTCGTCCGCGGCCCGCACCGCGGTGATCTCGTACCCGGCGGGCAACGCCGCGGGAGCCACGAACCCGGCCGACTCGATCGCCTCCCCCGATCCGCCCGGCGTCGTCGACGCCGACGCCAGCGTGGACAGCGCGGCCGCCCGCGACGGGTCCGGGGCGACCACGGGCGCCTGGCCCAGCGCGAACAGCGTGCACCCGAGCACGCCGACCCCGCCCACGCCGGCGAGCGCGACCCGCCGACGGCGGCGACGGCGGCGTTCCACCGCGACGTCGCCGGTCAGCGTGGTCCGCCACTCCACCGGCGTCGACCACGTCGTGTCCCGCTCGGGGGCCCGCAGCGGATCCCCGTCGGTGGACGGGATCGACGCGGACAACGCGAGCAGGCGCCGCGTCAGGTCCGGGTCGGCGACGACGTCCCCGGCACCGGCCAGGTGCCGACGCGCCGCGCGGGCCGTCTCCAGCTCCGCGGCGCACGTCGGGCACGCCGCCACGTGCGCGAGGGCGCGCTCGGTGTCCTCCGCACCGAGCTGTCCGTCCGCGAGCGGGCTCACCCAGTCCCCGAGGTGCCGGCTCACCCGCTCACCTCGCTGCGTCGGTGCTCCAGGGCGTCGCGCAGCTGGGCGCGCGCCCGGTGGATCCGCGAGCGGACGGTGCCGATCTTGATGCCGAGGGTGACGGCGATCTCCTCGTAGCTGAGCCCCTCGATGTCGCACAGCACGACGGCGGCGCGGTACTCCGGCCGCAACGCGTCCAGCGCCGCCTGCACGTCGTGGTCGAGGTGGGCGTGCTCGAACCCGCGCTCGGGACGCGAGCGGTCGTCGGTGGCCTCCACCCGGGACGCGTCCTCGCCCATCGCCTCGAACCGGATGCGCTTCTTGCGGCGGACCTGGTCGAGGAACAAGTTGGTCGTGATGCGGTGCAGCCAGCCCTCGAACGTGCCGGGGGTGTAGCTGGACAGGGACCGGAACACCCGCAGGAACGTCTCCTGGGTGAGGTCCTCGGCGTCCTGACGGTCGCCGGTCAGCCGGTACGCGAGCCGGAACACCCGTGCCGAGTGCTCGCGGACGATCTCGTCCCACGTCGGGGGGACCCACGGCGTGGTGCCGTCGGGGGACGGTCCGTCGCTGGGTCGGGTGCTGGCTACGGTCTCGGTCATCACGGCCATGGTCCCACGCCAACGTGTGAGCACCCTGAACGGTTCCCCCGTACGATCGGCCCAGCGAGCAAGGGGGGCCGACATCACCACCGGGATCGGTGCCCACGACGGTCCGAGTGCCGCCTGGGCCTTCAGCGAGACGTACCTCACCGAGGACGTGACGCTGCTGCGCGCCCGCGAGCGGGGCGAGGAGCTGGGCTGCCGCTCGATCTCGACCGGTACCGGCGCGCTGCTGCGCACCCTCGCGGCGGCCCTGCAGGCGCGGGCCGTCGTCGAGCTGGGCACGGGCAGCGCGGTCGCCTCCCTGTGGCTGCTGCGCGGCATGGCACCGGACGGCGTCCTGACCACGATCGACGCCGACGGCGAGCATCTGCGGGCCGCCAAGGCGGCGTTCGCCGACGAGGGCGTCCCGGCGCACCGCACCCGCACGATCGCCCGCTCCGCCGCGGAGGTGCTGCCCCGTCTCACCGACGGCGCCTACGACCTCGTGGTCGTCTCGACCGAGCCGCACGCGCTGCCCGGCCAGGTGACCGCGGCGGTCCGGCTGCTGCGTCCCGGCGGGATGCTCGTGATCACCGACGCCCTGCTCGGTGGCCGAGTCGCCGACCCCGCGCTGCGCGACGAGGAGACCGCCATCGTGCGCGAGGTCACCGGCGCGCTCCGCGACGACGACCGGCTGGCCCCGGCGGTCGTGCCTGTCGGCGAGGGCGTGCTGCTGGCGGTACGCCGGTAGCCGGGGCCCGTCACCCCGCTGGGCACGGCGCGGACCCGTCCGGACGCGCGGCGGGCGCGGAGCGGGGGGTCCCGCTCCGCGCCCGTGGATCGCGTCGGCCGGAGGCGTCCGACGTCAGCCGGTGACGGCCTGGAGGGCCTCGCCCAGCTCGCCGGCCTCGGTGGCGTTCAGCTCGACCACCAGGCGACCGCCGCCCTCCAGCGGGACACGCATGACGATGCCGCGTCCCTCCTTGGTGACCTCGAGCGGCCCGTCGCCCGTGCGCGGCTTCATCGCAGCCATGTGTGGCTCTCCATTTCCGTTGTCCGGTTCCTCGACCCGCCCCCGCACCGTCGCCCCGGCAGCGGGTCGACGCCACCAGCACGGCCACGCAGGATGAGGCCTGCCTCACCATTCTACCGTCGGACCAGCGCGTCCTCGGTCAACGGCCCGTCACGCCAGTCCCCTGCGGGCCGCCCGCGGCGGGGCCTCGTCCCGGACCGCGGCGACCATCTCCAGCACGTGCCGGGTCGCGGCGACGTCGTGGGCGCGGAACACGCGCGCGCCGTGCCAGGCGGCCAGCGCGGTCGCGGCGAGCGTGCCGGGCAGGCGCTCGTCCGGCGGCAGGTCGAGCGTCTCGCCCACGAAGTCCTTGCGGCTCAGCGCCATCAGCAGCGGGTGCCCGAGCCCGGCCAGGACCTCGGTGCGCCGCAGCAGGTGCAGCGAGTGCCAGGTGTTCTTGCCGAAGTCGTGCGTGGGGTCCACCAGCACCGACGACGGCGGCACCCCGGCGGCGACCGCCCGCGCCGCGCCGCGCCGCAGGGTGGCCACCACGTCCCGGGTGACGCCGTCGCGCGGGTCGTCGAGGGCCTGCTCGACCGGGTCACCCGGGTCACCCGGGTCCCCGGGGCCGAGGGGGCCGCCGTCGTACGTGACGCGGTACGGGTCGGTGCGCGGCCGGGCACCGCCGGTGTGGGAGCAGACCACCCCGACCCCCGCCGCCCCGGCGACCTCGACCAGCTCCGGGTCGTGACCGGCCCACGTGTCGTTGATCAGGTCGGCACCGGCCTCGATCGCCGCCCGCGCGACGCCGGCACGCCAGGTGTCCACGCTCAGCAGCAGGTCGGGGACCTGGCGGCGCACCTCGGCGACGAACGGCACCACGCGGTCGATCTCGGCCGCCTCGTCGACCTCCGGGCCGACCCCGGCCCGCACGCCACCGACGTCGAGGATGGCGGCGCCGTCGGACCAGGCGGCGTGCGCGGCCGCGAGCGCCGGCCCGTCGTCCGCGAGCCGTGCCGGGGCGTAGAACGAGTCGGTGGTGCGGTTCACGATGGCCATCACCACCGGGCGCACGACGCCGTCGTCGTCCCGGCCGACCTCCCGGCCGCGCAGGACGAGCGGGGCCCCGGCCGGGGGGATCACTCGCGGAACTCGGCGGCGAGCGCGCGGCCGCGTTCGAGGACGTGCTCGACGGCGTCCGGGGCGCTGTCGGTCAGGTGCAGCAGGTCGATGTCGCCGGGGCTGATCATGCCGCGGTCCACGACGGCGGAGCGCATCCAGTCCAGCAGGCCGCCCCAGTAGTCGCTGCCGACGAGCACCAGCGGGAACCCGGTGACCTTGTGCGTCTGGACGAGGGTGAGCGCCTCGAAGAGCTCGTCGAACGTCCCGAACCCGCCGGGCAGGACGATGAAGCCCTGGGCGTACTTGACGAACATCGTCTTGCGCGCGAAGAAGTAGCGGAAGCTGACGCCCCGGTTGACGTGGGCGTTCATGCCCTGCTCGAACGGGAGCTCGATACCCAGGCCGATCGACGTGCCGCCCGCCTCCGCGGCGCCCTTGTTGGCCGCCTCCATGATCCCGGGCCCGCCGCCGGTGATCACCGAGTACCCGGACTCGACGAGCAGGCGGCCGATCTCCTCGCCGAGGGCGTAGTCCGGGTGGTCGGGCGCGGTGCGGGCCGAGCCAAACACCGACACGGCCGGGCCGACCTCCGCGAGCGCACCGAAACCCTCGACGAACTCGGCCTGGATGCGCATGACACGCCACGGGTCGGTGTGGACCCACTCCGCGCCCTCCCCCGGCGCCAGCAGCCGCTGGTCGGTGGTGCTGTCGGGGATCTGGGTGCCGCGCAGCAGCACGGGCCCCTTGCGGTAGCCCCGGCCGGACTGGGGCACGCCGTCGTCGGTGCGTTCGCTCATAGGGCGAGCCTAGGCACCGCGCAGCCAGGACCGCAGGGCGTCGCGGCACACGGCGAGCTCGGCGACGGGGACGCGTTCGTCGTCGGCGTGGGCCAGCGAGGCGTCACCGGGGGCGAAGTTGACCGCGGGCACGCCGAGCTCGGCGAACCGCGCGACGTCGGTCCACCCGAACTTGGGCCGGGGTGTCCCGCCGGTGCGTGCCAGCACGGCGGCGGCGAACTCGGCGGCCAGCGGGTCGTCGAGGCCCGGGCGGGCGGCCGGGGAGGCGTCGGTGACCTCGACGTCGTAGCCGGTGAACAGCTCGCGCAGGTGGGCCTCGGCCTCGGCCAGGGTGCGTGACGGCGCGAACCGGTAGTTGACGGTGACGGTGCAGGCGTCGGGCACGACGTTGCCGGCGATGCCGCCGCGGACGCCGACGGCGTTGAGGCCCTCGCGGTAGACGAGCCCGTCGACCTCGACCTCGGCGGCCTCGTAGGCGGCGAGGGTCGCGAGGATCGGCGCCGCGGCGTGGATCGCGTTCTCGCCGCGCCAGGAGCGGGCCGAGTGCGCCGCCACGCCCCGGGTGCGCACGTCGACACGGATCGTGCCCTGGCAGCCGCCCTCGATGTTGGCCGACGTCGGTTCGCCGAGCACCGCGAAGTCCCCGGCGAGCAGCTCCGGGCTGTTCGCCGCCAGGCGCTTCAGGCCGCTCCTGGACTCCTCGACCTCCTCGTGGTCGTAGAAGACGTAGGTGAGGTCCGCGACCGGCTCGCTGCCGGGGCGGCCGAGCTCGATCGCGAGCGCCAGCATCACCGTCAGCCCCGCCTTCATGTCGACCGTGCCGCGGCCCCGCAGCACGCGGTCGTCGCCGGTGCCCTCGAGCCGGACGGGCAGGTTCGGCGGGTCGGTCAGGGGCACGGTGTCGAGGTGCCCGGCGAGCACGACGCGGCGGTCACGGCCCAGGTCGGTGCGGGCCACGAGGGCGTCGCCGTCACGGTGCACGCTCAGGTGCGGCTGGTCGCGCAGCACGGCCTCGACGGCGTCGGCGAGGTCCGTCTCGGCGCCCGAGACCGACTCGACGTCGCAGATCGCGGCGCACAGGCCGGCCAGGTCCGAGGCGGGGACGGTCGCGGGGTCCACGAGGGCGGGATCGAGGCGGGTGGGCGCACTGGTCACCCGCTCATCGTGCCACCTCGCGCCGATAGGCTGTGGCCCATGACCACGAGCACCTCCCCCCGCACCGCCTGGGGCCTCGGACTGGCCACCGTGGCCGACGACGGCACCACCCTCGACGTCTGGTACCCGACGCCCACGCTGGGCGAGGCGCCGGCCGACGTCGACGTCCCCGCCGACCTGGCCGCGCTCACCCAGCGCGACGACGCCCGTCGCGTGGACGTGCGCGTCGTGCACACGACCATCGACCTGGACGCCGCGCCGGCCGACGCCGCCGACGCCTACCTGCGCCTGCACCTGATCTCGAGCCGGCTCGTCCAGCCGCACGGCCTCAACCTCGACGGCCTCTTCGGCAAGCTCACCAACGTGGTGTGGACCTCGCACGGGCCGTGCAGCGTGGCCGACTTCGAGACGACGCGCCTGCGGCTCCGGGCCGCGAACGCCGGCCCCGTGACCGTGTACGGCATCGACAAGTTCCCACGGATGGTCGACTACGTGGTGCCGTCCGGCGTGCGGATCGCCGACGCCGACCGCGTGCGCCTGGGCGCGCACCTGGCCGAGGGCACCACCGTCATGCACGAGGGGTTCGTCAACTTCAACGCCGGCACGCTCGGCGCCTCGATGGTGGAGGGTCGCATCTCCGCCGGCGTGGTGGTCGGCGACGGGTCCGACGTCGGCGGCGGCGCCTCGATCATGGGCACGTTGTCCGGCGGCGGCAAGGAGGTCATCTCCCTCGGCGAGCGGTGCCTGCTCGGCGCGAACGCCGGGCTCGGCATCCCCCTCGGCGACGACTGCGTCGTCGAGGCCGGCTTGTACGTCACCGCCGGCACCAAGGTGGTCGTGCTGGGCGAGATGGGCGACGACGGCGAGCCCCGCGTGGTCAAGGCCCGCGACCTGGCCGGCCGCGACGGGCTGCTGTTCCGCCGCAACTCGCGCACCGGCACGGTCGAGGTGCTCGCCCGCCGGGGCACCGGCGTCGAGCTCAACGCCGACCTGCACGCCAACTGATGGCGCGACGGCGTCCGGCCGCCCGCACGGCCGGCGCCGTCGTCGCGGTCCTCACCGTGGGGGCGGCGGCCGTCCTCGGCGTCGTGTGGGCGCTGTCCGCCCGGGACGCCGGCCCCCTGCGCGAGTCGTGCGCCGCGCGGCTCGACGGCGTCGAGCACGAGCTGACCACCGTGCAGGCGCAGAACACCGCGCTGATCGTCGGCACCACGATCCAGCGCGGCCTGCCGGCCCGGGCCGCGACCATCGGGGTGGCCACCGCGATGCAGGAGTCACGGATCGTCAACATCGACTACGGCGACCGCGACTCGGTCGGGCTGTTCCAGCAGCGCCCCTCCCAGGGCTGGGGCGCCGTCGAGCAGATCATGGACCCGGTGTACTCCACGGGAGCGTTCTACGACGGGCTCGTCGAGGTCGACGGCTGGGAGTCGATGGAGGTCACCGATGCCGCCCAGGCCGTGCAGCGGTCGGCCTTCCCGGAGGCGTACGCCCAGCACGAGCAGCTCGCGCGGGCCTGGGCGTCGTCGCTGACGGGTCACTCCCCCGGCTCGGTGACGTGCGACCTGCGGCCCGTCGACGCCGGGTCGGACGCCGTGGGGGTCGCCGACCGGATCGCCCGCGACCTCGGCGTGCCCGGCGACGCGGTGACGACCGACGGCGCGACCGTGCGGATCGACGCGTCCGTGCTGGGCTACGACGACCGCTCCCGGTCGACCTGGGCCGTCGCCCACTGGGCGGTGGCCACGGCCAGCGCGACCGGCGTCGTCGAGGTGCGCGCCGGCGAGCTGGTCTGGACCCGAGAGGCCGTCGACTGGCGGGAGGCGGGGAGCGCACCGGAGCCGCCCGGACGCGGCGAGGTCGTCCTCCGCCTCGCGGGGTAGACCGCCGCCCACCGAAGGCAACGTCCCCGCCAGGTAGGCAACCTTCTCGCGGGGTAGGCAACGTTCTCGCGACGTAGGCAACCTCCCGGCCAGGTAGGCGATCCTTGCGCGACGTAGGCAACACGACCGGCCCGGAAGACGACGAAGGGGCCCCGGCCAGGGGCCCCTTCGTGCTGACCGCGAAGCTCTCGCCTACCTCGCGGGAGAGTTGCCTACCCCGCGAGAACGTTGCCTACCTCGCGGGAGAGTTGCCTACCCCGCGAGAACGTTGCCTACCTCGCGGGAGAGTTGCCTACCCCGCGAGAGCGCTGGCGGGACGACGGCGGCACACGCCGGCGCCGCGCCGGTCGCGGTCCGCTCAGCGCTGGTCGAGCGCGACGTAGTCCCGCTCGGTCGGCCCCGTGTAGATCTGCCGCGGACGGCCGATCTTGGTCTGCGGGTCCTTCGACATCTCGCGCCACTGCGCGATCCAGCCCGGCATCCGCCCGAGGGCGAACAGCGGGGTGAACATCGCCGGCGAGAAGCCCATCGCCTTGTAGATGAGGCCGGTGTAGAAGTCGACGTTCGGGTAGAGCTTGCGCTCGACGAAGTAGTCGTCGTTGAGCGCGATCTCCTCGAGGCCGCGGGCGATCTCGAGCAGCTCGTCCTTGGCGCCGAGCTCGTCCAGCACGGCGTCGGCGTGCTTCTTGACGATGGCGGCGCGCGGGTCGTAGCTCTTGTAGACGCGGTGCCCGAAGCCCATCAGCCGGACGCCGTCCTCCTTGTTCTTGACCTTCTTCATGAAGGTCTCCACGGAGTCGTCACCGGAGCGGATGTTCTCGAGCATCAGGAGCACGGCCTCGTTGGCCCCGCCGTGCGACGGGCCCGACAGCGCGTTGATGCCGGCCGCGACCGAGGCGTAGAGGGTGGCGTTCGAGGAGCCCACGATGCGCACGGTCGACGTCGAGCAGTTCTGCTCGTGGTCGGCGTGCAGGATGAGCAGCTTGTCCATCGCCGCGACCAGCGTGGGGTTGGCCTGCCACTCCTCGTAGGGGCGCTGGAACGTCATGCGCAGGAAGTCGTCCACGTACCCGCGGGCGGCGTCCGGGTAGAGCAGCGGCTCGTCCTGCATCGACCGGTGCACGTAGGAGGTGATCGTGCGGATCTTGGCGAGGATCAGCACCGTGGCCAGCTCGACCGCGTCGTCGTCGTGCGGGTCGAGCGACTCCGGGTAGTAGGTCGCCAGGGCGTTCACGGCCGACGCCATGATCGCCATCGGGTGACCGCCGCGCGGGAAGGTGCCGAGGAACGTGCGGAACGCCTCGGGCACCAGCGTGTGCCGGTTGATGCGGTCGGTGAACGCCTCGAGCTCGTCCGTGGTGGGCAGCTCGCCGTGGATGAGCAGGTAGGCGACCTCGAGGAAGGACGAGTTGTCCGCGAGCTGCTCGATCGGGTAGCCGCGGTAGCGCAGGATGCTTTGGGCGCCGTCGATGTAGGTGATGGTCGACTCGCAGGACGCGGTGTTGGTGAAGCCCGGGTCGACGGTCACCATCCCCGTGTCCTTGAGCAGCGAGGACACGACGATGCCGTCGTTCCCCTCGGTGGCCGGGACCACGGGCAGGTCGCGCGCCGTGCCGTCGACGCTGAGCTGGACCGAAGCGGTCGGCTGGGTGGACGTCATGTCTTCCTTCCCTGACGGGCCCGAGCCCTCCGACGTCGGAGGCGGACGGGCACGTGAACACGTGGCAATGTCACGGACTACCTGACGGGTCCGCCTGGGCGGAATCACAGGGCAGCCTCGGCCTGCGGATGAAACTACCCCTCAATCCCATGCGGTTCCAATCCCCGCGTCAAGACACTGTGAGGCGCGCCACAGCCTCGGCGACCGCGTCGTCCGACGCGGTGAGCGCGACCCGCACGTGGCGGGCCCCCGCGGCGCCGTAGAACTCCCCGGGTCCCACCAGGATGCCCCGTCCCGCCAGTTCGCGCGCGAGGTCCCGCGACGTCGTCCCACCTGCGGCGCCGTCCGCGGACCGGGCCCACAGGTACAGCCCGGCCTCGGAGTGGTCGACGACGTACCCGGCGGCCTCCAGCGCGGGCAGCAGCAGGTCGCGGCGTCGGCGGTAGCGCTCACGCTGCTGCACGACGTGGGCATCGTCACCGAGCGCGGCGATCGTGGCGGCCTGGACCGGTGCCGGCACGATCATGCCGAGCTGCTTGCGCGTCGCGACGAGGTCGGCCACCAGGGCCGGGTCCCCCGCCACGAAGGCGGACCGGTAGCCGGCCAGGTTGGACTGCTTGGACAGCGAGTAGGCGACGAGCAGGCCGTCCGGCGACCCGCCGGTGACCCGGTCGTCGAGCAGGCTCGGGACCCGGCTCCGCCCGCCCTCGGCGGTCCAGGGCTCGGACCACGCCAGCTCGGCGTAGCACTCGTCGGACACGACGACGGCACCGACCGCGCGAGCGGCCTCCACCACGGCGCGCAGGTGCGCGACGTCGGCGACCGCGCCGGTGGGGTTGGACGGCGAGTTGACCCAGACGAGGCGTACGTCGTCGCGCCCGGCCCAGGTACCGACGTCGTCGGCGGGCAGCGGCGTGGCCCCCGCCAGGCGCGCCCCGACGTCGTAGGTGGGATACGCGATCCCCGGGTGCACGACGACGTCTCCCGGCCCGAGGCGCAGCAGGGACGGCAGCAGCCCCACCAGCTCCTTGGAGCCGATCGTCGGCATGACACCGGCCGGGTCGAGCCCCTCGACGCCGCGTCGCCGCACGAACCAGTCGGTGACGGCCGCCCGCAGCGCCGGGGTCCCGAACGTGGCCGGGTACCCCGGCGCGTCCGACGCCGCCGCGAGCGCGTCGCGGACGACGTCCGGCGTCGGGTCGACGGGGGTGCCGACCGACAGGTCGACCATGCCGCCCGGGTGGGCGGCCGCCGTCGCGCGGACGTCGCCCAGCGTGTCCCAGGGGTAGGGCTCGTCCCGCAGGTCGGTGAAACCCATCCGGGCCGTCAGGCCTGCGGGGGCAGGGCCGCGATCATGGGGTCGTCCTTGTCGATCTCGCCCATCTTGGCGGCGCCGCCCGGCGACCCCAGGTCGTCGAAGAACTCGACGTTGGCCCGGTAGTAGTCCTTCCACTCCTCGGGGACGTCGTCCTCGTAGTAGATGGCCTCGACCGGGCAGACCGGCTCGCAGGCGCCGCAGTCCACGCACTCGTCCGGGTGGATGTACAGCGAGCGGGAGCCCTCGTAGATGCAGTCCACGGGACACTCCTCGATGCACGCCTTGTCCTTGACGTCGACGCACGGCTGAGCGATCACGTAGGTCACTGCAGTCACCTTCCGGAGGAGGGGTGGAGCGAGGCTCCGGTGTTTCGGGGGATCACTCTAGTATCGCTCACGTGGGATCCCGACATTCACCCCCCGGACCGTCCGCCTGGCGAGACTGGCCGGTCGGGACGCGCGTCGTGGTGCGCCGTCGGCTCTCCGCGGCCGAGGCCACGTCCACGGGGCAGCGCTGGACGGACGTGATCGGCGTCGTCGTCGCCGCGGACGACGACGCGCTGGTGCTGCGGCGTGACCCGGCGCGCGCGTCGGCGCCCGGCGCCGGGACGGAGGTGCGCGTCGCGCGTGCCGAGATCGAGGCCGTCAAGCAGCTGCCGCCGCGGCCACGACGCACCGGGAGGCCCTGAGGCCTACCTCGCGGGAAAGTTGCCTACCTCGCGGGGACGTTGCCTACCTCGCGGCGAGGAGCGCTACCGCGCGGGTGGTGTCCAGGCCGACGACGACGGCGCCCGCCCGGCAGTGCTCGAGCAGCGTCGTCACGCCGTCCGGGCCCAGCGGGACCTCCTCGACGTCGGTCGCCGACCCGTCCGGAGCGCGTCCGGGACCCG
The DNA here is from genome assembly GCF_013149805.1 of Isoptericola chiayiensis. GTDB lineage: Bacteria > Actinomycetota > Actinomycetes > Actinomycetales > Cellulomonadaceae > Isoptericola > Isoptericola chiayiensis. Next base: position 70,489 of record NZ_JABEZT010000004.1, on the reverse strand, counting down.
ACCGGACCGCGCCGCGCAGGGCGTCGGCGTCGTGGAAGAAGCCGTGCACGGACCCGTTGGACTCCAGGGCGCCCACCACCAGCTCGAGGTCGCGGATCACCTTGCGCAGCGCGGGGGCGACCCAGGCGGCGTTCTCGGTGACCATCGCCTCGGTGCGCGCGGGGTCGGTCAGCGCCACCCGGGTCCCGTCGCGGAAGCTGCCGGCCGCCAGCCGCAGGGCGACCTCGCGCACCGGGGCGCCCGCGACGGCGTTGAACAGCTGGGTGGCCAGCACGTGCGGGACATGGCTCACGAGGGCGGCGGCCTCGTCGTGCACGTCGTCGGTGAGCACCACCGCCCGGCCCGCGCAGGGGCCCGTGACCAGCGCCAGCACGGTGGCGAGCCGCTGCGCGGGCGCGGTCCTGCCCTCCGGGCCAGCGGCCGGGGCGACCGCCCAGGTCACGCCGTCGAGGAGCCCGGCGTCGGAGGCGTCGAACCCGCTGTGCTCCGTGCCGGACATGGGGTGCGCACCCACGTACCGGTCGGCGAGGCCGGCCGCCGCCAGGGCCGCGCGCACGGGGCCCTTGACGCTGCCGACGTCGGTGATCGTGGCGGACTCCGGCGCGTGGCGGGCGACCTCCAGGGCGGTCGCCGCCATCGCCCGCAGCGGGACGGCGAGCACGACCAGCCCCGCACCCGCCACGCAGGACGCCAGGTCGTCGTGGACGTCCAGCCCCGCCCGCCGCGCCGCGGCGCGGGTCGCCGGGGCGACGTCGGTGGCGACGACGTCGACCCCGCGGGCGGCCAGCAGGCGCGCCAGCGACCCGCCGATCAGGCCCAGCCCGACGACGGCGGTGCGGCCCGGCCCCGCGGCGCCGGGCGTCACCACAGCAGCCCCGCGTCGACGACGGCGACGTCGTGGCCGCGACGCACGCTCCCGGTGGGCACGTGGTCGGCGAGCGGGCCGTCGAGACCGCCCTCACCGGGTGCTGCCGGGTAGACGCCGACGACCTTGAGGGCGTCGCCGGCGTCGAGGAGGTCGCCGAACAGCTCCCGCACGGCGGGCTCCCAGGGCGCCGCGTCGAGCGTCACCACGAACACGTACTGCCCCTCGCGCGCCTTGAGGGGACGCGTCACCAGGCTCGACATGTTGACCCCGCGGCCGCCGAACGCGTGCGTGATCCGGGCCAGAACCCCGGGCCCGGTGACCACGGGCGTGACCGCGAGCATCGTGCGCCAGGACGCCGCACCGGCCGACTCCCGGGCGCGCAGCCGCGCCCGCGCCTCCGCGCGCCGACCGAGCACCAGGAACCGCGTGCGCGCCCCGGAGAAGTCCTCGACGGCCTCGGCGTACGTCTCGAGGCCGTACAGCTCGCCGCACAGCCGCGGACCGAGCGCGACCTGGTGGTCGGCGACGTCGCGGCAGGCGGCGGCGTTCGACGCCGCGGGCACCGTCCGCCACCCGCCCGCGGCGACGAATCCGTGGCACTGGGCCAGGCCGTGCGGGTGGGCCGTGGCCTCGGTGAGCTCCCCGTGGCCCGGCCGCACGAAGGCGTCGAAGGAGACGTCGAGGACGACCTCGTCGACGGCGACGACGTCGGCGCTGCCCAGCAGGGCGTCCAGGGAGGGCACGACGTACCCCTCGACCGAGCTCTCGATCGCGACCACGCCCAGGTCGGCCGTCCCGTCCGCCACGGCGTCGTGCACGGTCGTCACGTCGGCGACGGGCACGACCTCGGCGGTACCGGCACCCGGCTCGCCCGTGGCCGACATGTCGGTCCAGGTGCGCGCCGCCTGGTGGGTGAACGTGCCCTCCGGGCCCAGGTAGGCGAGTCTCATGCTCCCGTCCACCAGCGGGGCGCGAGGGCTTCCGGCCCGACGGCGGAGGGGCCGCCCGGCAGCACCGCCAGCGTCCGGTGCGCCACCGAGCGCCCGTCGAGCTCGTCGACGAGCGCGTCCAGCACGGCGACGTCCGGGCAGCGGAACGACGTGAAGAACACGTGCGGTCCGGCCGCCGAGGGGTTGCTGCGCAGGTGCTGCATGTCCACGCCGGCCTCGTCGAGCAGCGCGAGCGTGTGCCGCAGCGACCCGCGGTGGTCGTCGGACGGGCCGAAGGCGAGCCACACCTGGGCCGGCGCCTCGAACCGCGGCCACGCCCGGCGCGCCTCCAGCAACCCGTACCAGACCGGTCCGACGTCGGCGAGGCGTTCGCTGCCCGCCATCTCGGTCCAGCCGGCGGGCACGCGGGACCGTTCGACGACCAGCGACCCCTGGTCGCCGGCGAGCGCGGCCCGCTCCTCGATCGACGTGGCCGTCGGCACCAGGCGTGGCGAGACACCCATGGTGCGCAGCACGTCCGCGCAGTCGCGCACCCCCGCCTCGTCGACCACGACCTGTCCGCCGCCGCGACCCTGCGGGGCCACCCACACCCACCGGGGCTCGACGGGGACCGCCGCGGTCAGCAGCAGCGTGGGGTCGCCGGCGAGCAGCGCCTGCTCGAGCGTCGGGGACGGCTGCTCCGGGTGGCCGACGTGCACCACGGCCGCCAGGTCGTCGATGCTCGCCACCGTCGCCAGCGCCTGGGGGGTCGTGCCCAGGTCCAGCATCTCGGTGGACTCGTCGGCGACGGCGGAGACCACGGGCGAGCCCGGCGCGACGCCGGACCAGCCGGCGTCGTGCGCGGCGCGCGCGGCGTGGGCCGGCGACTCCCGCGAGGTGCGTCCCAGCATCAGTCCTCCTCCTCGCCGCCGCCCGAGCAGGTCACGGCGTCGTCCGGCTTGTACCGCCAGAAATCCGACTCGTCCTTGACGAGGTCACCGTCCAGGTAGACCTTGCGGTAGACGGTGATCGCGAACCCGTCCTGCCCGCCCGAGTAGGGCTCGCAGTCCGGGTTGCTCGACAGGTCGACGGTCTTGGTCGGCACGATCTCCTGCTTGCCGGAGTCCGACGCCTCGACGTCGTAGTGCTCCGTGGACCAGATCCGCACGTGCAGGCGCCCGCCGGAGACGTAGCTCTGCATGAGCGCGCCGTAGGGCGTGTCGTTCTTGAAGCGCATGTCGATGGAACCGACGTAGATCGTCGCCTCCCGGCCGGCCGGGTAGCGGCTGAACCAGTAGCTGTGCTGGCGGTGCTCGACGTCGTCGAACCCGGCGAAGAACCCGGCGTTGTACGTCGTGGTGGCCATCTGGGACAGGCCGCCGCCGATGGCGTCGCTGTGGATGCCGTTGTTGACCACGCCGGCCGCGAAGTAGCCGTTGGACACCTCGATCGGGGACAGCGTGTCCACCAGGGAGAAGGTCTCGTCGGGCTTGACGAGCGTCCCGTTGACGAGCTCGGCGCCCCGGATCAGGTTCTTGGTGCGGATCGGCTCGCTGGTCAGCGGGGTGGAGAACTCGGAGATCACCTCCTGCACGCCCAGCTCCTCGAGCGAGGCGCGCGAGTTCTCGGGGTCCTCCTCGACCAGCTCGACCTCGGCGGTGCGCTGGTCCGCGGACAGCGCGGCGGGACCGACGGCGCCGGACACCTGCTCGGGGTCCAGCGTGGTCCCCGTCTGGCCGCCCACGATCACCGGCTCGCCGCCGGAGAACTCGAAGTGGGCGTCGTCCGGCTCCCGGAGCAGGTCGTTGGTGCGCTCCACGATCGCGCTGGTGAGCCGGTCCCCGTCGAACCGCGCCTCGAGCGCGCCGTCCTGCGGCGCGAACGACGTCGACCGGGCCAGGACCCGCTGCGGCAGCTCGGGGTTCTGCCCGCCGACCTCGACGACCACGGGGGCGGCGACCACCTGCTCGGCCTCGGCCAGCGCCGCGTCGGTGTCGGCCTGGTCGATCGCAGGCGGCACGGCCTCGGTGGGCAGCTCGACCGGGCCGCTGGTCACGAGCCAGGCGTCGACGACGGCGTCGCCGGCGGCGTCGGGGACCACCTGCGTGCCGTCGACCGGTTCCGTCGCCGCCGGCTCGCCGTCGACGAACCGGACCGTCCCGTCCACGGGTTCGACCGCGAGCGACTCCCCGACGGCGGCGACGCTGCTCGCCAGGGCCCCCTGGTCGACGTCGACGACCGGGGCCACCTCTCCCCCGCCGCCGATGTGCTCGACGAGCCGGGCCGGTGACAGCGAGAAGCCCGTCAGCCCGTCGACCGTGGCCGCGGCGTCCAGCGTCAGCCCGGCCTCGGTCGGGTCGAGCGTGCTGGTGGCGTCGCCCGCCCGCACGGTGATCGGTTCGGCGGCGCGCGGCGACAGACCCTCGTCGAGAGCTGCCGTGGCCTCCTCGGTCGGCAGGTCCCCGATGTCGACCCCGGCGACGGTGGTGCCCGGCGGGACGGTGTCGGCGACGTACCACTGGGCGCCGACGTAGAGTCCGGCGAGCACGACCGCTCCGACACCGACCCCGAGCAGCACCTTGGGCCAGCGGCTCGGCGCGCCGTCGCCGGAGAGCCCGCCCAGCGGGTCCCCGGCATCGCCCGACGGGCCGGACGCGGCGCCGGCGGGGTCCGCCGTGCCGGCCGACGACACCGCAGGGATCGCCTCGGTCGGGGCCGCTGTCGCGTCGGGAGTCCGCGGCGTGGCCACCGTCCCCACGACCCGGCGCTGCTCGTACGCCCGCACCCGCGGCTCGTACGGGGTCTCGTCGTCCGTGTCCGGCGCCGCGTCGGGCGTCCCCGGACCAGCCTCCGTCGTCGACCCCTCGGCGGCCGGCCCTCCGGCGCCGGGCGCCTGCGCAGCAGGCTCTCCGGTCCCCTGCTCCCCGGGTGCCGACGTCGTCGCGTCCTCAGGGCCCTCCGGGCGCTCGGGCGCTCCCGACTCGTCCTCGGTCGGCGACTGGCCCATCGACACGCTCCCGTGCTGCACTCGAGAGGGCCCGCAAGCCCTCGTGGACGTCTGCGCGCGGCGTACACCGCGCGCGACGGCATCCTACTCGGCGGGGACGGTCACCAGGCCTCGTCGCCGGTGTCCTCGAACCAGCGCCGGGGCAGGAACGCCACGACGACGAACGGCACCAAGCCCCCGTACGTCCAGGTGAAACCGACGACGTCGGCCGGGACCAGGACGTCACCGCCCGGTCCGGCCGCGGCCAGCAGCTGCACCGCGACGAGCCAGCCGGCCCCGCACCCCAGCAGGGTGCCGACGCCCGACCACGCGCGGCACAGGAACGCCGCACCCGTCGTCAGCACGAGCGCCAGGACCAGTCCGGCGGGCAGGTCGGCCCAGGAGGTGCGGTGCGCGACGGTGCCGATGGTGCCGACCGCCCCGCCCAGCAGCACGGCGAGCAGGATCCGACCGGCCGTCGCGACCGGGCCGCGGCGGGCCGGGGCGGGGTGGGCGTGGTGGGGCGGGGAGGTCACCGGGCCGAGCCTACCGGTGTGTCCGGCGCCGACGTCGTGACCACCCGCAGGTGCGCGGTGGCGGCCAGCGGCGCGAGGACCGCGTTGCTCAGCGCGTACCGCGCGGCCAGGCCCCCGCCGTCGAGCGGACGGACGGCCTGGACCTGCGTGGCGTGCGCGGCCAGGGCGGCCAGGACCGGGGCCCGCACGGGCAGGACGTCGAGGGTGCGCACCGTCGCACGCTCCAGGTCGGCGCGGGCGACGGCGACGGGTGGGAGGTCGCCCTCCGGGTCGGGCAGCGTCAGCCCCTCCGGGGCGCCGGCGGCCACGAGCGTGCGGCGCGCCGCCCGCAGGGCCTCGGCGGGCTCCACGACCTCCCAGCGTTCCGGTACCGACCACGCCGCCCCGGGCACGGGGGCGCCCGGGTCCGCGGCGAGCTCGAGGGCCCGCACGGTGACCTGGTGGGCCCGCACGTGGTCGGGATGGCCGTAGCCGCCGCCCACCTCGTAGGTGACCACGACCTCGGGACGACGGTCCCGGACGGTGGCGGCCAGGCGTCCGGCGGCGTCGTCGAGCGGGACGCGCGCGAACGCCGCCGGCCCGGAGTCCGCCGCCGGACCGGCGATACCGGGTGCGACCCACGCCATCCCCGAGTCCTCGAACCGCGCTCCCTGGCGGCCGGGGCCCGCGGCGTCCAGGAACAGGTGGTCGCGCACGCCGAGCGCGGCCAGCGCGGCGGCCACCTCGTGCTCCCGGTGCGCGGCCAGCGCAGGCCCGTCACCCTCCAGGTGGCCGAGGCCCGTGCGGTGGGAGGCGGTGTCGATCACCTCGCCGCGCTCGCCGCGCGTGCAGGTCACGACGGTCACCGGCTCGCCCGCGGCGGCCCACGCCGCGAGGAGCGCGCCGGTGGCGAGGGTCTCGTCGTCCGGGTGGGCGTGCACGGCCAGCAGCCGGCCCGACGGCGTCACGGGTGACGCCGTCGGACCGGCTGCGGAGGGTGCGGGGCGCGTCGGCACGACGCCGACCGGGTCAGGCGCGCTTGGCCCGTGCGGCGGCGCGGGCGCGCTCGACGGCGTTGAGGTTCACCTTGCGGATCCGCACGATCTCGGGCGTGATCTCCACGCACTCGTCCTCGGCGGCGAACTCGAGGGACTCCTCGAGGGTGAGCTTCTTCGGCGGCACCAGGTTCTCGAAGCTGTCCGCGGTCGAGGACCGCATGTTCGTCAGCTTCTTCTCCTTGGTGATGTTGACGTCCATGTCCTCGTTGCGCGAGTTCTCGCCGACGATCATGCCCTCGTAGACCTCCTGGGTGGGGTCCACGAAGAACGTCCCGCGCTCCTGCAGGTTGATCATGGCGAACGGGGTCACGACGCCGGCCCGGTCGGCCACGAGCGAACCAGTCGAGCGCGACTCGATCGTGCCGTGCCACGGCTCGTAGCCCTCGGAGTACGACGAGGCGATGCCGGTGCCGCGGGTCTCGGTGAGGAACCGGGTGCGGAACCCGATCAGGCCGCGGGCGGGCACCACGAACTCCATGCGGACCCAGCCGGTGCCGTGGTTGGACATCGTCTCCATGCGGCCCTTGCGCGCCGCCATGAGCTGGGTGACCGCGCCGAGGAACTCCTCGGGCACGTCGATGGTCATGTGCTCCATCGGCTCGCACGTCTTGCCGTCGACCTGCCGCGTGACCACCTGCGGCTTGCCGACGGTCAGCTCGAAGCCCTCGCGACGCATCTGCTCAACGAGGATCGCCAGGGCGAGCTCGCCGCGCCCCTGCACCTCCCAGGCGTCGGGGCGGTCCGTGGGCAGCACGCGCAGCGAGACGTTGCCGATGAGCTCGGCGTCGAGGCGGTCCTTGACCTGCCGGGCGGTGACCTTGTGCCCCTTGCCGCCCTTGCCGGCCAGCGGGGAGGTGTTGATCCCGATCGTCATGGAGATGGCGGGGTCGTCCACGGTGATGCGCGGCAGCGGTCGCGGGTCGTCCGCGTCGGTGAGGGTCTCGCCGATCATGATGTCCGCGATACCGGCCACGGCCACGATGTCGCCCGGACCGGCCGACTCGGCCGGCACGCGGTCGAGCGCCTCGGTGCGCAGCAGCTCGGTGATCTTCACCTGGCTCAGGGTGCCGTCCTGGCGGGCCCAGGCCACGGTCTGCCCCTTGCGCAGGGTGCCGTTGTGGACCCGCAGCAGGGCGAGGCGGCCCAGGAACGGCGAGGCGTCGAGGTTCGTGACGTGCGCCTGCAGCGGCATGTCCTCGTCGTACGTCGGCGCCGGGACGGTACGCAGGATGGTGGAGAACATCGGCTCGAGGTCCTCGTTGGCCGGCAGCTCGCCGTCGGCGGGCTGCTCGGTCGAGGCGCGGCCGGCCTTGGCCGATGCGTAGACGACGGGCACGTCCAGGACGGCGTCGACGTCGAGGTCGGGGACCTCGTCGGCCAGGTCGCTCGCGAGACCCAGCAGCAGGTCCGTGGTCTCGGCGACGACGTCGGTGATCCGCGAGTCGGGGCGGTCGACCTTGTTGACGACGACGATGACCGGCAGCTTGGCGGCGAGCGCCTTGCGCAGCACGAACCGCGTCTGCGGCAGCGGCCCCTCGGAGGCGTCGACGAGCAGGACGACGCCGTCGACCATGGACAGCCCGCGCTCCACCTCGCCACCGAAGTCCGCGTGACCGGGGGTGTCGATGACGTTGATGGTCACGCCGTCGGGCTCGCCGGCGTCCGCCGCCGCGGGTCCGGCGTACCGGATCGCGGTGTTCTTGGCGAGGATCGTGATGCCCTTCTCGCGTTCCAGGTCACCGGAGTCCATGACCCGGTCGTCCACCTGCTGGTGCGCGGCGAAGGCGCCGGCCTGTCGGAGCATGGCGTCGACCAGGGTGGTCTTGCCGTGGTCGACGTGGGCGACGATCGCCACGTTGCGCAGGTCGGAGCGCACAGACATCGACAGTTCTCTTTCCGTCGGGGAGGGGAGCACCCGGGAACCCGGGGCCGGTCCATCCTACCCGCTGGTGTCCTGCCCGCTCCCGCGACCGTTCCCGGCGTCCCGACGCCGCCACGGGACCCCGGCGCGACGGCCGGACCGGGCGGCCGCCGGGGCCGCCCCGTCCCGGTTCGAGTCGTCGACCGCGGGGAGCTGCCCGGTGAGCTCGGCGAAGTGCTCGGTCACGTGGCCGGTGACGTGCTCCGTGACCTCCTCGGTCAGCTCACGACGCCGCAGGCGGCGCTCGACCCGCGTGATCTCCTTGTACTCGCCGTCCAGCGCCTTCCAGATCGAGATCGCGGCACCGATGAGGACCAAGGAGAACGGCAGCGCCGTGAGGATCGACGCGGTCTGCAGCGCGCTGAGCCCACCGGCGTACAGGAGCGCCGCGGCCACGCCGCCCTCGAGGATCGCCCAGAACAGCCGGGACCACAGCGGCGGGTTCTGCTCGCCGCCGTTGGCCAGCATGTCCACCACGAACGACCCGGAGTCGGACGAGGTGACGAAGAACACGACGACGAGCACGATCGCGGCGACCGCCATCCAGGCCCCGCCGCCCGGCAGCGTCTCGAAGAGCTGGAACATGGCGGTGTCGGTGTTCACCGCACCGTCGGCGAGCATGGAGCCCGGCTCGTTGCGCTCCTGGTGGATGGCGGACCCGCCGAACACGCTGAACCACACGGTGGTCACGAGCATCGGCACGAGCAGCGTGCCCATGACGAACTCGCGCACGGTGCGTCCGCGCGAGATGCGGGCGATGAACAGCCCGACGAAGGGCGCCCAGGAGATCCACCAGCCCCAGTAGAAGATGGTCCAGCCGGACTCCCACTCCAGGCCGGCGTCACCCTGGAACGCCAGCGTGTCGAACGTCATCATCATGACGTTCTGGAAGTAGTAGCCGATCGACTGCACCCACTCGCGCATGAGGAACAGCGAGGAGCCCATGACGAGGACCGCGACGAGCAGGAGGCCGGCGAGCATCATGTTGGCGTTCGACAGCCACTTGATCCCCTTCTCGAGGCCCGAGGCCACCGACAGCGCGGCGACCGCCGTGATGCCGGCGATGAGGCCCATCTGCAGCGCGAGACCGGGGCTGGCCACGTCGAGGTAGTCCAGCCCGGCCGCGATCTGCTGGACGCCGAGGCCGAGCGACGTCGCCACGCCGAACACCGTGCCGAAGATCGCCAGCACGTCGATGACGTTGCCGAGCCACCCGCGCACGCGTCGCTCGCCGAGCAGCGGTTCGAGCGCCCACCGGATCGAGGCCGGCCGGCCCTTGCGGTGGATCGAGTACGCCAGCGCCAGGCCGATGATCACGTAGATCGCCCAGGGGTGGAACCCCCAGTGCAGGTACGTCTGCCCCATCGCCGCCTCGGCGAGCTGCGGTTCGTCACCGCCGACGCCGGGCTTGGGGTTCTCGAAGTGCGACAGCGGCTCGGCGACCCCGTAGTAGACCAGGCCGATCCCCATGCCGGTGGCGAACAGCATCGCGAACCACACCGGGAGCTTGAAGTCGGGCGCCTCGTCGTCGGGTCCCAGGGTGATCTCGCCGAAGCGGCTGACCCCCAGGTAGACCGCGAAGATGACGAACGCGGCCACGAGCACGACGTAGTACCAGCCGAAGCCGTTGACGGTCTTGGCCTGCAGGGTGCTCATCACCTCCGCCACCGCGTCGGTGGCGAAGAACCCCAGGAGGACGAAGAGCAGGATGAGTCCGCCTGCCGGGTAGAAGACAGCGGGCGCGAGGGTCGAGCGTCGGCGTGCCATGCCCTTCACAGTGTCGTGGTTCGGTCACCAGCGCAAACGCAGGACGCCGATCGGTCGGTCCCGATCGGCGTCCTGCGGTGTCGTGCCGGCGGTCGGCGGTGGGGGTCCGACGGCGGCGGTGGAAGTCCTAGCCCACCAGGTGCGCCCCCGGGATCGCCTCCAGCAGGTCGCGCGTGTACTGCTCGCGCGGCGTGTCGAAGACCTCGTCGGTGGTGGCCTGCTCGACGACCCGCCCGTTCTGCATCACCACGACGTCGTCGGCGATCTGGCGCACCACGGCCAGGTCGTGGGTGATGAAGAGGTAGCTCAGGCCCAGGTCCGTCTGCAGGGTGTCCAGCAGGTCCAGGATCTGCGCCTGGACGAGCACGTCGAGCGCCGACACCGCCTCGTCCAACACCACGACCTCGGGCTTGAGGGCGAGCGCACGGGCGATGGCGATGCGCTGGCGCTGCCCGCCGGACAGCTCGTTCGGGAACCGTCGCATGGCCGACTGGGGCAGGGAGACCATGTCCAGCAGCTCGCGGACCCGGTTCTCCCTGTCCTTCTTGGAGCCGACGCCGTGCAGCTTGAGCGGTTCCTCGATGGAGCGGTAGATCGAGAACATCGGGTCCAGCGACCCGTACGGGTTCTGGAACACCGGCTGGATCCGGCGTCGGAACGCGAACGCCTGCTTGGCGTTGAGGGTCGCCACGTCGGTGCCGTCGAACTCGACCGTGCCCGACGTCGGCTCCAGCAGCCCCAGCACCATGTTCGCGGCCGTGGACTTGCCCGACCCGGACTCCCCCACCAGGGCGAGCGTCCGCCCTCGGCCCAGGGTGAACGAGACGTCGTCGACGGCCTTGAAGTCGGTCGACGACCCGGGGCGCGCCCCGCGGATCTGGAACACCTTGGTGAGGTTCCGCACCGCGACGGCCTCGTTCGAGGCGGGCGGCTGCTCGCCCGCGTGGTGGGCGTGCAGCTCGGCGGACTCCTGGCCCGACACGTGCGCCGTCTGGATGCGGCGCGAGGCCAGCGACGGGGCGGAGGACACCAGGCGCTGGGTGTACGGGTGCTGCGGGTCGGCGAGGATCTGCTGCGCGGGGCCGGACTCGACGACCTGGCCCTTGAACATCACCACGAGGTGCTCGGCACGCTCGGCGGCCAGGCCCAGGTCGTGGGTGATGAACAGCACGGCCGTGCCCAGGTCCCGGGTCATGTCGCCCAGGTGGTCGAGGATCTGGCGCTGGACGGTGACGTCCAGGGCCGACGTCGGCTCGTCGGCGATGAGCAGCTGGGGCCGCGACGCGAGGCCGATGCCGATCAGCGCACGCTGACGCATACCGCCGGAGAACTCGTGCGGGTACTGGCGTGCCCGCCGCTCGGCGTCGGGCAGGCCCGCCTCGCGCAGCACGTCGGCGACGCGCTGACGCAGGTCCGCCTTGGATCCCTTGAACCCGTTGGCCTTGAGCGCCTCGGTCACCTGGGTGCCGATGCGCCACACCGGGTTGAGGTTCGACATCGGGTCCTGCGGGACGAGGCCGATCTCGCGGCCGCGCAGCGCCTCCTTCTCCCGGCGCGGTGCGCCGACGAGCTCACGCCCGCCGAACGTGATCGTGCCGCCGGTGACCCGGCCGGTGCCGGGCAGCAGGTCCATGATCGCGGCGGCGGTGGTGGACTTGCCGGAACCGGACTCGCCGACGATCGCGACGCTCTGGCCCGGGTAGACGGTCAGGTCGGCTCCGCGCACGGCGTGCACGTCGCCGGCCCCCGTGGAGAACGAGATCTGCAGGTCGCGGATCTCGAGCAGCGGGGTGTTCGGGTCGACGGCGGGGCGCCCGTCGTCTCCTGCGGTCACGGGGAACTGGGTCGTCATCGCTTACGAGCCTTCGGGTCGAGGGCGTCGCGCACGACGTCGCCCATCATCATGAAGCCGAGCACCGTCAGTGCCAGGCCGCCGGCCGGGTAGAGCAGGATCTCCGGGTCGGTGCGGATGGCACCCTGGGCCGCGGAGATGTCACCGCCCCACGAGACGACGGACGGCGGCAGGCCGATGCCGAGGAAGCTCAGCGTCGCCTCGGCGACGATGAACTGCCCCAGCGCGACCGTCGCGTAGACGATGATCGGCGCCGAGGAGTTCGGCAGCACGTGCTGCACGAGGATCTGCCCGCGGCTCATGCCGAGGGACCGCGCCGCGGTGACGAACTCGTTGTTCTTCACCGACATGACCGTGCCGCGCGTGATGCGGGCGATCTGGGTCCAGCCGAACAACGCGAGCACGAACGCCACGAGGAAGCTCGTGCGGTCGGCCGTCACGGACATGATGACGATCGCGGCGAGCACCAGCGGGATGGCGAAGAAGATGTCGGTGATGCGGCTCAGGATCGTGTCGAACCACTTGCCGTAGTAGCCGGCGACCGCTCCGATCGTGGTGCCGAGCAGCACCACCATCACGGTGGCGAGGACCCCGACGACGACGGAGGACCGGGCGCCGTAGACGGTGCGCGAGTAGATGTCGCATCCCTGCCGGTCGAAGCCGAACGGGTGGCCCGCCTGCGGACCCTGGAGCGCCTTGCTCAGGTCGCAGACCCGGGGGTCGATGGAGGTGAACAGCCCGGGGAAGGCCGCGACCAGGATCACCAGGACGATGACGGCCGCGGAGACCCAGAACAGCCAGCGGCGGCGCATCGCGTGCCAGGCGTCGCCCCAGAGGCTCGTGGGGGCGTCGTCGGCGCGGACGGCGTCGACGGCGCCGAGGCCGCCCTCGTCGACCGGTGCGGTGAAGTGCTCCTGCCCGGGGCGCGGGGTCGGCCTCGCCGGTCCCCCCGGGTTCTCGTAGCGGTTCTCAGGCATAGCGGATCCTCGGGTCGAGGGCGGCGTAGAGCAGGTCCACGAGCAGGTTCGCCGCGATGTAGACCAGCACGAGCACGGTGGTCAGGGACACGACGGTCACGGACTCGCCGCGGATGATCGCGTCGTAGAGCGTGCCGCCCACACCGTTGATGTTGAAGATGCCCTCGGTGATGATCGCGCCGCTCATCAGGGCGCCGATGTCGGCACCGAGGAACGTCACCACGGGGATGAGGGAGTTGCGCAGGACGTGCCGTCCGGTGACCTGGGTGCGCGTCAGGCCGCGGGCCCGCGCGGTGCGGACGTAGTCCGCCGACAGGTTCTCGGCCACGGAGGTCCGCGTCAGGCGCAGGACGTACGCGAACGAGACGGCGGCGAGCACGAACGCCGGCATCAGCAGACTGACGAAGTCGGGATCTCGTCCGGCGGTGACGGGTAGCCAGCCGAGCTTGACGCCGACGACGATCTGCATGACGAAACCGACGACGAACGTCGGCACGGCGATGAAGAACAGGCTGACGACCAGGGCGGTGCCGTCGAAGATCCCGCCCTTGCGCATCCCGGCGACCAGGCCGAAGCCGATGCCGAGGATCGCCTCGATGGCCAGCGCCATGAGCGCGAGCTGGATCGTGACGGGGAAGGCGCTGGCGATCACCTCGGTGATCTCGCGGCCGCGGAAGTCCACCCCGAAGTCGAGGGTGACCACGCCGCGCAGGAAGAGCAGGTACTGGACGATGAAGGGCTGGTCCAGGTTGTACTCCGCCCGGATCTGCTCCTGGACGGCCTCGGGCAGACCCCGCTCGCCGCCGAGGGCGGACACCGGGTCGCCGGGCCGCAGGAAGACCATGGCGTAGAGCAGGAGGGTGGCGCCCAGGAACACAGGGATCACCTGCAGGAGCCTGCGTCCGAGATACCAGAGCATGCGATTCGTCTCCTCGTGGACCCGGGGGGTCTCCCCAGGCTACGGGTCTCGTCCCGCCGCGGCCCGGGAGAGCCGCGGACAGCGGTGGGGCGGGGGTGCCGTGGTGGGCGCCCCCGCCCTCGCGCGACGGGTGGTCGACGTCGGACAGTACCGGACCGGACCGGCCACCCGGAAAGTCGTGGCCGGCGCGAGGCGGGCACCGTGCGGTGCCGCCTCGCGCCGGGTCACGGTGTCGTCACTCCTTGGTGACCTGGTACAGGATCGGGTCGCTGTCCCAGCCGAACTCGACGTTCTCGACGGTCTCGGCGTAGCCGCCGGTCGCGTTCTGGTACCAGAGCGGGATGCCCGGCACGTCCTGGAACAGGATCTCCTGGGCCTCCTTGTACAGCTCGGTCGCCGTCTCCGTGTCCGGGGCGGCGCCGGCCTCGGCCAGCTTGGCGTCGAACTCCTCCGAGGAGTAGTTCATGTCGTTCGAGCCGGCCCCGGTGCCGTAGATCGGGCCCAGGAAGTTGCTCATGGACGGCCAGTCGGCCTGCCAGCCACCGCGGAAGATACCCTCGACGGACTCGTCGTCACGCGCGTTGAGGAACTCGTCGAAGGTGGTGTAGGGCGCGAACTCGCAGCCGATGCCCAGGTCGGTGCGGATGGTGTTGCACACCGCGTCGATCCAGTCCTGGTGGTCGGAGTCGGCGTTCGAGGCGATCTGCAGCGTGTAGTCGCCGATCGGGTCCATCGACTCGGCCTCGTCCCACAGCTCCTTGGCGCCCTCGGGGTCGTACTCGAGGATCTCGGAGCCCGGGATGTCCTCGGAGTAGCCGTCGATGACGGGCGAGGTGAAGTCGTGCGCCGGGGTGCGCGAGCCGCTGTAGAGCTGCTCGGTGATCGTCTCGCGGTCGATTGCCATGGAGATGGCCTCGCGGCGCATGACGCCGGCGTCGCCCTGGAACTCGGGCAGCCACTCGGGGATGTTGACGACCTGGATGACGGCGGCCGGCTGGTTGACGGCACGCTCGCCCAGGTCGGACTCGAAGGTGGCGAAGGCCGACGACGGCACGTTCGGCAGGATGTCCAGGGCGCCGTCGAGCATGTCGTTGTACGCCGTGTCCTCCTCGACGTACGCGACCATCTCGAGGCCGCCGTTGGCGGGCTGCCGCGGACCCTCGTAGCCCTCGCGCGGGATCAGCGTGATCAGGCTGTCGTTCTCCCAGGACTCGAGCTCGTAGGGACCAGCGCCGATCGGGGCCGAGCCGAAGCCCTCCGGGTCCTCGAAGAACGCCTCGGGCATCGGGAAGAAGGCCGTGTAGCCGAGCCACAGCTCGAAGTCCGCGGACGGCTCGTTGAGCTCGGCGGTGAACGTCAGGTCGTCGACGACCTCGAGCGCGAGCTCGGACGACTCGTCCGTGCTGTAGCCGGAGAACCCGTTGAAGAAGTACTGCTGGTTCTGGGCGTTGTCGATGTCGGCGACGTAGTTCCAGGCGTCGACATAGCTCTGGGCGGTGACGGGCGTGCCGTCGGAGAAGGTCCAGCCGTCCTGGATGGTGATGGTCCAGGTCTGGTTGTCCTCGGACTCGATGGACTCGGCCATCTCGTTCTGGGCGGCGCCCTCGGCGTCGTAGTAGACGAGGCCGGAGTAGATGTTCTTGACCACGAGACCGCCGTAGACCTCGTTGGTCATGCCGGGGGTCAGGGGGTTCTGCGGCTCACCGCTGGAGATCGAGACGACGCCGGAGCTGGCGTCGTCACCCGATGCGGTCGAGTCGGTGTCGTCGGAGCTGCCGGAGCCTCCGCACGCAGAGAGCAGCAGGGCCGAGGCGAGGGTGAAGGCCCCGATGCCTGCCAGACGTCGACGAGGTGTCACGTGTCCTCCTGGGTAGGTGTGCGCGCCGCCGGGATGATGCCCGGTCGGCCGTCGATCACGGGAGCCGATGAACCCCCGCTGCACGGTGCCGAAGGAGCCTACCTCCCCGATGGTGTCCCGGATCACCAGAACCGGACACATGGCGCCGATCGTGACCAGATCGGAACGCCCTCGAAACCTTTCGACCAGCGAAAGCGCATTCCGCGTCCGACCCTGTGGTGTCGGTCACGCCGCGGGCGTCGCACCGTCCCGCAGGAGCCCGTCGTGCAGGTCGAGCACCCGGTCCGCGCGCGCCACGAGCTCCGGGTCGTGGGTGGTCACGACGGCGGCCACCCCGTCGTCGTGCACCAGCTCGCGCAGCAGGTCCATGACGCGCCGCCCGGTGGCGGAGTCGAGCTGACCGGTCGGTTCGTCGGCGAGCAGCACGCGAGGCCGGGCCACGAGCGCCCGGGCGATCCCGACCCGCTGCTGCTGCCCGCCGGACAGCTCGTCCGGGCGCTGGTCCGCGTGCCCGGCCAGCCCCACGCGGTCCAGGGCCTCGGCGACCCGTGCGGCCCGCTCTCCCGCCGGCGTGCGCCGCAGCCGCAGCGGCACCTCGACGTTCTCGGCCGCGGACAGCACCGGCACGAGACCGAAGGACTGGAAGACGTACCCGACCTCGTCACGGCGGGCGGCGAGCACCTCGTCCGGGTCCGCCGTCGTCAGCTCCCGCTCCCCCAGCCGCACGCGGCCCGACGTCGGCACGTCCAGCCCGCCGAGCACGTTCAGCAACGTGGTCTTGCCCGAGCCGGACGGCCCGCGCACCACGACCAGCTCGCCCGCGGCCACCGCCAGCGAGACGCCGCGCAGCGCGTGCACCTCGCCGGTCCCGCGCCCGAACGTGCGCGTCACGTCGGTGCACCGCAGCACCGTCGTCGGGCCCGCGCCGCCGTGCGCCGCAGGACCGGTCGTCACCGTCGTCATCGTGCCTCCTGGTTCTCGTCCCGGTCCGGGCGCACCTGGACGTGATCGGGCTGCAGCGTGAGGCGCACCCGGTCACGCAGGTCCAGGGCCTCCACGACGTCGTGCGGCAGCTGCAGGCGGCCCACCCGGTCCAGCACGGCAAACTCCTCGGCGACGTGCCGCTCCGTGCCGTCGGCGTCGGTGGACCGGCGCCGCAGCACCTCGGTGGAGGTGCGCCCGTCACGGATCTGGACGGTGCGCGCCACGTGCTCCGAGACCGTCGGGTCGTGGGTCACGATCAGCGTCGTCGTCCCGGTCGCCTCGTTGACCGAGCGCAACGCCTCCAGCACCTCCACGCTCGTGGCCTCGTCGAGCTCGCCCGTCGGTTCGTCCGCCAGCAGGACGCGCGGCGCGTTGGCGACCGCAACGGCGATCGCGACGCGCTGCTGCTGACCGCCGGACAGCCGGCCGGGCAGCCGGTCGGCGAGATCCGCGACGCCGAGGAGGTCCAGCACCTCGCGCGCACGGGCCGCCCGGGCCCGACGCGGTCCCCCGGCCAGGTCGAGCACCAGCCGCACGTTCTCCTCCGCCGTCAGGTACCCGAGCAGGTTGCGCGAGGTCTGCTGCCACACGAACCCCACCGTGCGGCGCTGGTACCGCACCCGCCGCCGCGCCGTCATCGTGGCCAGGTCCGTGCCCGCCACCGTCGCGGACCCGCCGGTCGGCGTGTCGAGCCCGGACAGGATGTTCAGCAGCGTCGACTTGCCCGACCCGGACGCGCCGACGACGGCGACCAGATCACCGGCCTCGACGCGCAGGTCCAGACCCTGCAGGGCCTGGACCTCGACGCCGTCGGTCGCGAAGATCCGCACCAGGCCCCGGCACAGGATGTCACTCATCGGTCCTCGCTCCTCTCGTCACGACGCGCTCCCCAGGTCGACGGCGGGACTCCCCCGCCGCCGTCGCCCGGCGACCGCCACGCCCGCGGCGGTCGCACCCAGCAGGCCGACCACGAACGCCGCGGACCACCAGGGGGCGACCTGCAGCCGGGGGGCGGCGCCCCCGCCCGTCAACGGCGTCAGGTCCACGACGGCCAGCACCAGGGCCGCCACCGCTCCGCCGAGCACCGCTCCCGCGACCAGCGCGGCGACCACCCACGGCCCGACCTCCCACGCCACGATCCCGCGCTCGGCCCGGCGGGGCAGCCCGAGAGCGCGCAGCACGGCCAGCAGCCGGCGCCGGGCGGGCGCCGCCAGGACCAGCATGAGCCCCACGGTGGCGACGCACAGCAGCACCGACAGCACGACGGCGGCCACGAACGCCGTCGCCAGCCCCGACGCCGCCGGGGAGGCGAGCAGCGCGGCCCGGCCGTCGAGGGGGTCGTCGACGACGCCGGTCGGTGCCGCGGCCGCGACGCCCGCCACGGCGTCCGCGTGCCCGGCCGGACCGAGGTCGTCGGCGAGCCCGATCAGCGCCAGCCGCGGGACCCCGCCGTCGATCCCGGCCAGCTCCGCGGCGAGTCCGGCGTCGACCACCAGGGCACCCGACGACGGCGGCAGACCCGGCAGCCGGTCGACGTGCCCCACGACCGTCACCGGTACCGCGGCCCCGCCCGGACCGGTCAGCACCGGGGTACCCGTCGCCACGTCCCCCGTGGCCAGCGCGGGCAGGCGGCCGTCCGAGACCTCGGTGAGCAGGTCCACGCCGTCGGGTGCTCCCGGTGCCCCGGACTGCACGGCCGCGAGCGCCGCCGCGTCCGTCGTGTACGCCGTGACCGGCGTGCCGCTGCCGACGGTGCCGAGCGGGTACCGGCCGGCGTCGGCCACCGGCGCGACGGCGGTGACGCCGTCGACGGCCGCGATCGCCGCGGTGACGTCGGCGTCGACGACCGGGCCGGCCAGGCGCAGGTCCGCCCCGACGGCGGTCCAGGCCTGCTGCTCGATGCCGGCACGGACGGTGGAGGCCAGCGTGATCGAGGAGAAGGCGACGCCGCAGGCGAGCACCAGGGCGACGGCGGGCACGGGCCCGCCGGCGACGGCGCGGCGCACACGCGCCGCGCCGAGGAAGGGCACCAGGTCGCGGCGTCGCGCGAGCGCCCGTTCGCCGAGGCGCACCGCCGGGGGGACCAGCCGCAGCACCACGAAGGCGACGCTCAGCCCCACCAGGAGGGGTGCGGCGACCAGGAGGGGGTCCACGCCGGTGCCGTCCGGTCCGGTCACCCTGCCACGGTCGATCGCCAGCCACGTGGTCGCCGCGGCGGCCAGGAGGACCCCGGCCTCGACGGCCGCGCGGCTGCGGCGACGGCGCGGGACGGTCGTGCCGAGGTCGGCCCGCTCGCCCCGGGCGCTGCGCGCGGGCACGACGGCGGCCAGCCCGGCGGCCGGGGCGAGCCCGCACGCGGCGGCGGCCCCGACCTGCCCGGCGGTCACGGGACCGGGCACCGCGGCGAGGCCGAGCAGGAGACCGGCGGTGGCCGCGGGCAGCCCGACGGCGAGGCCCTCGAGCGCGAGCATCGTGCGGATCCACGCGTCCCCCGCGCCGCGGGCCCGGACCAGCACGACGGTGGCCCGCCGTCGCTCGACCACCAGCCGTGCGGCCAGGACGAGGACGGCGGCCAGGGCACCGAGCGGGCCGACGGCGAGCACGGCGACGATCGCGTCCACGCCCTGCCGGCGACCGAGCGCCTCGGCGAGCAGGTCGACCAGCCCGGACGCCGGCTCCAGCACGGCAGGGTCGCCTTCGACGACCGTGGAGGTGGTGGCGGTCAGGCCGCGCAGCTGGGCGAGCAGCGCCGGGGCGTCCGCGGCGGTCAGCCCCGAGGCGTCCACGGGGTACCAGATCCGCGCGGTGGGCGCGTCGGTCCAGGCCCCGAGGGCGCCCGGGTCGGTGAGCACGCCGGCGGTGACGATCTTGCCGATGTTGGGGTCGACGACGATCTCGGGGCCGGTGGTGCGCGGCACGTGCGACCAGACGTCGGCCCGGGCGTCCCGCGGTTCCCACAGCGCCACGACACGCAGCGCCGGCTGCAGGGGGTCGCCGGTGGGGTGCACGGAGCCGAGCTCCCAGTCGAGCTCGTCCGCCACTCCGGTGGACGCCGCGACCTCGACCGGGTCGGGGACGACCTCCACGACGCCGTCCGGCCCCGGCAGCAGCGTGGTGCGGTCCACCGGTACCGGCGTGGGTCGCGGCCAGCGCCCGGCCACGACGTCCACCTGGTCCCGCAGGCGCGGGCCGGCGCGCAGCACCACGCCCGGGGAGGCGACGTCGTTGCCCTCGACCCGCTCGACCTCGAGCCGGTCGGAGGAGACCACCAGGTCGGGCGTGCCGAGGACGTCCGCGAGGGGGGACGGCTGGGCGGCGGCGAGCGCGGTGAGCGCGGTGAGGTAGCCGTCCAGGTCGGGCTGCGGCGGCGTCACGGTACCGGAGCCGTCCGCGTCTCCGGCGCCGAGGTCGGTCCCGCCGTAGGCCTGGTGGGCGCCGCCGTAGCCGGGGTAGGTGGTGCTGGTGGCCACCACGTCGGAGGAGATGGCGGAGGCCTGCGCCACCGCGTGGGCGAGCTCGTCGGCGTGCAGCGCGGCCGTGGCCCGCGGGACGGCCGAGACCAGGGCCGCGGTCCCGAGCGCGACGACGGCGAGCGCGGCCGTCGCGCCGACGGCGGTGCGCAGGTGGCGGCGCACGAGCAGCCAGAGGCTCATCGGACCTCCGGACGGTACGCGGTGTCCCGCACCTGGGCAGCGACGCGGCCCGCGACCACGGCGGCCGTGGCGGCGACGCCCAGCAGCGCGACACCGGTGAGGACGGCCAGCAGGGGCACGTCGACGGCGAACGCCGGGGCGACGGCGGACCCGACCACGCCCTGGGCCAGCCCCGGGACGGTGAGGGCCGCGACGGCGAGGCCGCCGACCAGACCCGAGACGACGCCGGCCACTCCCACGACCGCGATCTCCAGGGCGCGTCCGGCCCCCTGGCCGCGGGGGCCCAGCCCGACGGCGCGCAGCACGACGGTCTCTCCCCGGCGCGAGCCCAGTCCCACGGCGGCGGCCACCGCGAGCCCGACCAGCGCCAGGACGCCCGACCCGGCGGCCACCGTCACGGCGGCGAGCCGGACCGGGGCACCTGCGTCGGACGAGGTGTCGGGCGCCGTGCCCGGCGAGCCGGGCCCGCGGACCGCACCGGAGGCCGTCGTCACGGCGAAGTCCTCAGGGTCGGGGGCCTGGACGCGGGCCTGCGCGGTGGCCAGCGTCACGAGAGAGGTCAGCGACTCGTCGTCGTCCGGGTGGTCGGCTCCGACCCAGACCTCCCCCGGGCGCGGCAGCAGCACCGCGGTGCGCAGGAGGACCGCGTCGAGCGTGCCGAGGTCGACCAGGGCGGCGTCGGCGGCGGTGCCGCCCGGGACGCGGTCGACGAGCCCGGCGACCTCCAGGCGGACGCCGCTGCCCGCCACCGTCGCCTCGAGGACGTCGCCGGGGGACGCGTCCCACCGCTCGGCCGCCGCGCGCGTCAGGGTCGCCGGCACCGTGGCGGCCGTCGTCGCGGGGTCGCCCGCCACGTCCCGCGCGACCACGAACCGCACTCCTGCCGCGCCGCCGGGAGCCGCCGTCGTCCGCACCGAGGGCGGGCCGGACCGCTCGGAAGCCAGCACCTCCCCGGACGCGGGGGCCACCGCGGTCCAGGCCGCGGCGGTGAGGTCGGCGGCCGACGCCCCACCGGCGCCGTCGGTCGCCACGACGTCGCGCAGCCCCACCTCGAGGTCGGTGGCCGCCGGGACCCGGGGAGCCACGTCGACGGCGACCAGGCGCAGCCCGGGAGCCGTCGTCAGCCGGACGGGCAGGTCGACCGTCACGCGCTCCACGGTCGCCGCCGCGCCCAGGGCCACGGTCCCTGCCTCCAGCACCGTCAGCGTGCCGTCGTCGGCGGCGAGCCAGACGGCCACCGTCACCTCGGCCCGGTCGCCGGCACCAGCCGTCGCCGGCGGCGTCGGCATCGGCGACGACCCGGCGGCGGGGACGGCCGCACCGGTCAGGTCGAGCGCGAGCTCCGCGGCGGGCCCGAGCGCGGGCGCCCGGTCGAAACGCTCCCCCGGCCCCAGCGGGCCGGTCAGGGCCGCGACGTCGTCGGCCCGCACCACCCCGTCCGCGAGGCCGACGGGCAGCGCCGTCACCCGGAGCGGGTCACCGTCGACCGTGGCGTCCTCGACCAGCACCGGAGCCGCCCCGGACGCCCCGTCGAGCCGGGCGAACGAGTGCGCCACCGGCGCCGGCCGGGCGTCGTCGAGCCGTCCGTCCCCCGGGAGCGCCACCCGCACGTCCGTCCCCACGCGTTGCGCAGCGAGGGCGTCGCGGGCCTGCGTCGTCGTGGCCACGGACGCCGCCGCCAGGACCGTCGACCCGCCGGACAGGACCAGCAGCACGACCGGCACGGCCACCACCCGCAACCCGCGCGAGACCTGGCGCGAGGCCAGCACCGCCGTCGCCCCGCGGGACCGGGCGGCCGCCGCGGACCACACGCGCGTCGCCGGCCCGAGCACCGCGAGCGCCACCATGCCGGTCGCGGCCAGCACCAGGGCCGGTGCGAGCACCGCCGGCAGGTCCGCACGCACGCCCTCGGCGTCCACCACGACCGGTGAGCCCAGGCTCCGCCAGCGCAGGACGCCCAGGGCGGCGAGCGCGACGACGGCGAGCACTCCCCCGACCCCGGCGACCTGCCGCAGGCGCCCCGCCCGGTCCCCGCCCTGCCGCCGGGCGACGTCGCGGGCCCGCACGGCGCTGGTCACGACGAGCACCACGACCGCGGTCGACGCCGTCACCGCTCCGGTCGCCACCAGGGCCACCGGGTCCGCGCCGCCGGGCACGTCGCCCGCCTCCAGCAGCACCGCCGCGGCGGCGGTCCCCGGAAGAGCTCCGGACAGGGCCACCCCCACGGCCTCCACCCCGTCCGCGACGACCAGCCGGGACGGCGCGGCCCCCCGGGCCACCATGATCTCGAGCTCGCGCTGCCGCGCACCGGACAGGAGCCGGGCCACCTGCGCCAGGGCGGCCAGCACCACCAGCGTCAGGATCGACACCGGTACCCCGACGGCGGCACCGGCCGTGGCCGTCGCGGTCGCCTGCCGGGCGGCGCGCTCGGCGAGATCACCCTCGACCGTCAGCCCGCGGACCGCTACCGCGTCGTCGGAGCGCAGCTCCTGGTGCAGCGCCGCGCCGCCCTCGGCCAGCACGGGCAGGTCGTCCGGCGCCACGGCGGCGACCTCCGGCGTGAGCGTCCACACGACGAAGGGCGTGTCGGCGCCGTCGGGCCGCTGCGCCCGGTCCACCGCCACGGGCGCACCCGCGAGGAGTCGCGCCACCGCCTGCCGGACGTGGGCGTCCTGGGCCTCGGCGTCGTCGGCGAGACGCGTGGTGACCTGCAGGCTCGCCGTCTCCGGGACCGTCAGGGCGCGCTGCGCCGCCGCGCCCGTCGTGCCCGTGACCGCACCGGCCGTCGTCCCGCCCGCCGCCGCGACGACGGCGACGAGCAGGACGACCAGGCCCAGCAGACCACGGTGCGCGACGGCGCGCCGCAGCACGTGGCCCATCGGGCTCAGACGTGCGGGTCGGTGCCGCGCATCACGTCCGACGTGCCCGCTCCCGGCTCCTGGCGCGCCTTGCGCGCCGCCGACTCGTCGTCGTCGACGTGCAGCTCGACGACCTCGTCGCCCAGCTCGGCCAGCAGGCGGTGCCGGGCCTCGCGGCGTTCGGCCTGCGTGGTCGGGTCCGGCACCGGGGCAGCCGCCAGGAGCCGCTTGGTGTACGGCTCCTGCGGCGCGCGCAGCACCCGGTCGCGGGTGCCCTGCTCGACGATCCGGCCGTTCTGCAGGACGACGACTCGGTGCGCCAGCATGTCGATGACCGCCAGGTCGTGGCTGACGAACAGGCAGGCGAACCCGAAGTCGCGCTGCAGCGAGAGGAACGTCTCCAGCACGGACGCCTGCACCGACACGTCGAGCGCGGACGTCGGCTCGTCCGCCACCATGAGCTCGGGCTCCAGGGTCAGGGCCCGGGCGATGGACACGCGCTGGCGCTGACCGCCCGACAGCTCGTGCGGGAACCGGTTGTAGAACGACCGCGGCAGCTCGACCGCGTCGAGCAGCTCCATGACGCGCTTCTCGCGCGACGCGGGGTCACCCACCCCGTGCACCACCAGCGGCTCGCCGATCGCCTCCCCCACGGGGAACCGCGGGTTGATCGAGGCGGCCGGGTCCTGGAAGACCACGCCGATCCGCCGCCGCAGGTCCTTGAGCTGCTTCTTCTTCAGCGCACCGAAGTCCTCGCCGAGGATCCGCACGTGCCCCGACACGGCGGGGATGAGGCCGAGCGCGCACTTGCCGATGGTCGACTTGCCGGACCCGGACTCGCCGACCAGGCCCACGATCTCGCCCTGGCCGACGGTGAACGATACGTCGTCCACGGCACGGAAGGCCGGCTTGCCCAGCCGGTGGTACTCGATGACGAGGTTGTCGAGCTGCAGCGCCGGCCGGGAGGTGTCGGCATGCTCGACCTCGACCGAGTGCGCCACGCCCGCGTCGTCCTGGCCCACGCCCTCGCCGAGGCGCGGCACCGCACCCAGCAGCCGCTTGGTGTACTCGTGCTGCGGGTTGGTCAGCACCTGCTGCGCGGTGCCCGTCTCGACCAGGTCGCCCTTGAACATCACCGCGACGCGGTCGGCCATGTCGGCCACCACGCCCATGTTGTGGGTGATGAGAAGGATGCCCGTGTCGAGCTTGTCCTTCAGCGAGCGCAGCAGGTCCAGGATCTCCGCCTGGACCGTCACGTCGAGCGCCGTGGTGGGCTCGTCGGCGATGATCACCCTCGGGTCGCAGGAGATCGCCATCGCGATCACCACGCGCTGGCGCTGACCGCCGGAGAGCTCGTGCGGGTACTGCTTGAGGCGCCGCTCGGGCTCGGGGATGCCGACCATGCGCAGCAGCTCGGCGGCGCGGGCCATGGCCATCTTGCCGTACGCGATCCCGTGCAGCTGCAGGGCCTCGGTGAGCTGGTCGCCGATGGTCAGCACCGGGTTGAGCGCCGTCATCGGCTCCTGGAACACCATGGCGATGTCGTTGCCCCGCATCTTGCGCAGCCCCGCCTGGTCCAGCTCGCCGACCACCTTGTCGCCCACCCGGACGGTGCCCGAGATCCTCGCGTTGTCCGGCAGCAGGCCGAGCGCCGTCGTCGAGGTGACCGACTTGCCGGAGCCCGACTCGCCCACGACGGCGAGGACCTCGCCGGGGTGGACCTCGAGCGAGACGCCCTTGACGGCGTGCACGTCGCCGAACTCGGTGCCGAAGGTGACCTCGAGGTCGGTGAAGGACAGGACGGCGTCGCCCGGGGTGGCGGGCTCGTCCGTGCCGGTGATGTCGAGGGTGGTCATCAGTCCTTGGTCCTGTTCTGGCGGGGGTCGAACGCGTCGCGCAGACCGTCACCGATGAAGTTCACGGTCAGCGCGATGGCGAGGATCATCAGCCCCGGCCACCAGAAGAGCCACGGGCGCGTCGTGAACGCCGTCTCGTAGGTGGAGATCAGCAGGCCGAGCGAGGTGTCGGGCGCCTGCACGCCGTAGCCGAGGTAGCTCAGCGATGTCTCGAGCAGGATGGCGGCCGAGATCGTCAGCGTCGCCGAGACGATGATCGTGCCGATCGCGTTGGGCAGGATGTGCTTGGTGATGATCCGCCCGTTGCTGGTGCCGACGGCGGTCGCCGCGACGACGAAGTCACGCTCGCGCAGGGAGAGCATCTCGCCGCGCACCAGCCGGGCCAGGCCCGTCCAGGTCACGATGCCGAGCATGATCGTCAGGCCCCAGATCCCCCAGGCGCTCGCCATCTTGCCGAGCACGGCGGCGAGGACCAGCAGCGGGATGACCAGCAGCAGGTCGGTGGTGCGCATGAGCAGCGACTCGAGCCAGCCGCGGAAGTAGCCCGCGACCGCGCCGATCAGCGTGCCGATCAGGGTCGAGATGATCCCGACGCCGAACGCGATGATGAGCGACTTCTGCGTGCCGAGCATCACCAGGGCGAAGTAGTCCTTGCCGCCGGTGTCCTGGCCGAACGGGTGCTCCCAGGTGGGAGCGCCGTCGCCGATCTTCGGGTACTGCAGCTCGGGCACCTTGTCCCACCAGCCCGGCAGCGGTCCGATGCCGATCGAGGTGAAGGCGAGCAGGATCACCAGGCCGAGGACGATCATCGAGATGATCGCCCCCCGGTGCCGGAAGAAGCGCATCCGGACCAGCTGGTTCTGGCTGTAGGACTTCTCCGGGGTCGCCGAGGTCTGGAGGTCAGTCATGGCACGCTCCACGGGTGTCAGGCGTACGGGGTCCGGTCATGGGTCTCACCGCCGGATCCGTGGGTCGAGGTAGGCGTAGGCGATGTCCGCGAGCATGTTCATCAGGATCGCGGCCGTGCCGGTGACGAGGAAGAAGGCCATGACGGGGTCCGGGTCGACCCGGTCGAGCCCCTCGCGGAACATGGCGCCCATGCCCTTCCAGCCGAACACGCTCTCGGTGATGACCGCGCCGCCGATGAGGCCGGCGAAGTCGAACGCGACGATCGTCGTGATCGGGATGAGGGCGTTGCGGAACGCGTGCTTGGTGATCACCGCTCGCTCGGACAGGCCCTTGGACCGCGCGGTGCGCACGTAGTCCTGGTTCATCACCTCGAGCATCGACGAGCGCGTGTAGCGCGAGTACGACGCGACCGAGATCAGCGTCAGCACGATGGTCGGCAGGATCAGCTGCATGCCGGAGTCCAGCACGGACTCCCAGAAGTCGCCGGTGAAGTTCGGCGTCTCGGAGCCGATCGTGGAGATCGGCCGCGACTTGAGCTCCAGGAACCCCGCCCAGTGGCCGACGAGGATGTCGAAGACGATCGTCAGCGAGGTGAGCACGCCGGTGATCGCGGAGATCAGCATGGCCTGCTTGCGCGCGTAGCCGCCCCAGGCCGCGCCGATGCCGACGGAGACGAGGACCGCGAGCACGAAGAGGCCGATCAGCACCCACCACGACGACGGTTCGAGGAGCGGGCCGGCGAACACGAAGTAGCTGATGGTCCCGACGACGGCGGTGGTCAGCGCCGCGTAGAGCACCCGGCGGTTGCCGAGCCCGGCGATGATGGCGGTGACGAGCACCGCGGCACCGAGCGAGCTGAGCAGCACCATCGCGGTGCCGAAGAACGGGTTGCGGTACCAGTCCAGGATGTTGAGCACCCACAGGACGACCGCGACGAACGCGAACGTGCCGGCCCCGGTGTAGATCTTGCGGCGCCACGTGCCTCCGACGACGGCGGCGATCACCACGCCGACCACCAGGGCTATGCCCAGGATCATGGGTGGTTCCATGTCGCCGCTGGCGATCCAGTCGTTGAAGCGGATCGCACCGTACTCCTTGAGGAGCACCGCTGCCCAGAACACCGGCAGCGAGAAGAAGAGGAAGGCGAGGAACGTCACCGAGTAGTCGAACCCGGAGTACTGCCGGATGGCGGAGATGATGCCCGCGGCGATGCCGACGACGATCGCCAGCAGCGTCGCCGCCGTGACCAGTCGCAGCGTCGAGCTCGCGGACTGGGCGGTCAGGTCCAGCACGTTGGCGCCGTTGACGGTGGTGCCGAGGTCGCAGCTGCCGGTGAAGCAGCCGGCCACGCCGGTCAGCCAGTCCCAGTAGCGCTCGTACCAGGGCAGGTCGAGGCCCATCTGGTCGACGCGCAGCGCCATGAGCTGGTCGCGGTTCTCCGCGTTCGACTCGCGCAGGTCCGCCAGCGGGTCACCCGCGTTGATCGTGAGGACGTACATGAGCAGCGACGCGGCCCACAGCACGAGGAACGAGATCCCCAGGCGTCGCAGGATGAACTTGAGCACGTGGTGCCCCTTTGCGGTCAAGGCAGAGTGTGGGGGCAGAGGGGTTGCCTCTGCCCCCACACTCGACCTGTCATTCGGTCAGGACGTCAGGACGCGCGAGCCCACTGCTCGGCGTTCCAGACGATCCCGTCCTGGGCCGCCGTGAAGCGCACGTTCTCCAGGCTGGAGGTGTGGGCCACGACACCCGGGTGGGCGAAGAGCGGGATGCCGTAGAGGGTGTCCCACAGCTCCTTCTCGATGATCTTCGTCTGCTCCAGGTGCACCGACTCGTCGACCGAGGAGGCCAGGGTGTTCCAAGCCTCGTCGACCGTCTCGTTGGAGTAGCCGCCGAAGTTCTGCGGGCGGTCCGTGGCGTAGATGTTCTGGCCGGAGGCGATCTGGCCGGAGCCGGCCCAGGCGAACAGGGCGATCTCCCAGTCACCGGTCTCCAGCGCACCGCCGGCGGCGAAGAAGTCCGCGTTGCCGGCGTCCACGATGTTGAAGCCCACCTGGTCGCAGGACGACTTGATGGCGGCGACCTCGTCCGCACGGCGCGGGTTCGGGGCCGAGTAACCGATGCGGATCTCGGTGCCCTCCTCGAGACCGGCCTCGGCGAACTTCTCCGTAGCCATCTCCAGGTCGACCTCGTCGTAGCGGCCGTCGTAGGACTCGGCGGTGACCTCGTCGTACTTCTCGGTCTGGTACGGGAAGACCTCGCGGGCGTTCATGACCACGGCGCCCTCGTCGATCGGCGCGATCAGGTCGTCGACGATCTTCTGGCGCGGCACGCAGTAGGCGAAGGCCTCACGGGCGGCCAGGTTGTCGGCGAAGACACCGTTGGCGAAGTTGTAGTCCAGGTGCTCCCAGATCAGGGTCTGACCGGTCAGCGTGGTGACCGACGAGCCGATCTGCTCGAGCTGCGGGATCGTGTCGACCGTGGCCTGCGGCTCGATGACGTCGAGGTCACCGTTCTGCAGCGCCTGCACGTGGGTGTCCGCCGCGGCGAAGCGGTAGGTCAGCTCCTTCGTGGCGGGCGGGGTGCCCCAGAACTCCTCGTTGGCGGTGAGGGTCAGCGACTGCCCGGCGACCCAGCCGTCCTCCTTGAGGGTGTACTGACCGGAGACCGGCACGATCGACGGGTCGGGCAGCTCGCCCGGCGTCGAGGACAGCCAGCCGGTGTTCCAGAACTCGGCGGCCGGCTCGAGGACCGACATGTCGAGCTCCTCGATGGCGGTGACGAGCTCCTCGAGGCTGACACCGGCCTGGTCGGCGACGACGTGCGCCGGGAAGGCCGAGGTGACCATGAGCTGCCAGTCGGCGTAGACGCGCTCGTAGTCGTACTGGAACGTCTTGGCGTCGGCCGAGTCAGCCTGCGGGCCCTCGGGCACGTAGTCACCGAGCGTCAGGCCGGAGACCGAGTTGAACAGCGGGGTCTCCGAGGCGTCCTCGGAGATGGTGCCGTCCGTGGTGACCGCCTGGGTGGCCCAGTCGAGCAGGTAGTCGGCGTAGGTGATGGGGGTCCCGTCCGACCACACGGCGTCGTCGGAGATCGTGTACTGCACCTGCAGCGGGTCCTCGGAGACGGCCTCGAACGAGCCGAACTCCTCGTCCTGGCAGATGGTCCCGTCAGTCCCGAAGTACATGAAGCCCGAGAACATCCGGTCGTTGATGACCGAGTTGTACGTCGAGTAGGTGTCGGGCAGGTTGCCGTTGTAGCCGGCCCACTGCACCTCGCCGGCGGAGTACGAGATGTTCCCGTCCGCGGTCTCGGTCACGCCCGTGTCGACCTTGCAGGAGTCCGTGGGCTCTGCCGAACCCTCGGTCTCCTCCGCCATGGTCTCCTCGGACTCCGGCTCGTTCTCCGAGGCAGGGCTGGAGCACGCCGAGAGCAGCAGGGCGCCGGTCGCGACGGCCGCGACGGCTGCGCTTGCACGCCTGATCTTCACTGGATTCCTCCTCATGGAAGGGCCCCCCGCCAGGCTCGGCCGGTCACGCGGGTCGCGTGTGACCGGTCTGACCGCCGGGAGGTCCGTGGTGTTCGCCACACCGTACCCAGTCCAGCACGGGCCGAATTGCCACTACTCGGGATTCATCTTTGATTGTTACCGATCTGAGACTGGTGCGAAGCACAGTAAGCGATCGGGCCGCTTGAACGGAAACTCGGAAGAAACACCGTGAATTTCCATCACACAATTGTCCTATCGCGATGATATGCCGAGGCAGAAGCGCTTTCACGGCACTTTACGTGCGCGACGTCCCACCCGCCGGGTGAATCCACAGCCTGGACGGACCTTCACCCTCGGCGGCGCCGCCGAGGGTCCCCCGACGCACGACGGGCGCACCTCCCGGTCCCCGCGGCGGGGGACGAGAGATGCGCCCTCGGGCGTCGGGACCGTGCGCGCCTACACGTTGAAGCGGAACTCGACCACGTCGCCGTCGGCCATGACGTAGTCCTTGCCCTCGACCCGCGCCTTGCCCGCGGCCTTCACCGCGGCGACCGACCCGGCCTCGACCAGGTCGTCGTAGGAGATGACCTCGGCCTTGATGAACCCGCGCTCGAAGTCGGTGTGGATGACGCCGGCCGCCTGCGGAGCGGTCCAGCCCTTGCGGATCGTCCACGCACGGGCCTCCTTCGGCCCTGCGGTGAGATACGTCTGCAGGCCCAGCGTGTCGAACCCGACGCGGGCGAGCTGGTCCAGACCGGCCTCGTCCTGCCCGGAGTCGGCCAGCATCTCCGCCGCCTCGTCGGGCTCGAGCTCGACCAGCTCCGACTCGAACTTCGCGTCGAGGAAGATGGCCTGCGCCGGGGCGACCAGCTCGCGCATGCGCTCCTGCATCGCGGTGTCGGCCAGTCCGGCGTCGTCGGTGTTGAACACGTAGATGAACGGCTTGGCGGTCATGAGCTGCAGGGGGGCGACCTCCGCGAGGTCCAGGCCGGCGGCCGCGGCACCCTGGAACAGGGTGGTGCCCTCCTCGAGGATCTCCTGGGCCTGCTTCGCGGCGGCGTACAGGACCGGGTCCCCCTTCTTGATCTTGACCTCCTTCTCCATCCGCGGCAGCGCCTTCTCCAGCGTCTGCAGGTCGGCCAGCACGAGCTCGGTCGAGATCGTCTCGATGTCCCCCGCGGCGTCGGTGGAGCCCTCCACGCGCATCACGTCACCGTCGTCGAACGCGCGCGTGACCTGGCAGATCGCGTCCGCCTCACGGATGTTCGCCAGGAACTTGTTCCCCAGCCCCTCGCCCTCCGAGGCACCCTTGACGATGCCCGCGATGTCCACGAACGACACCGTCGCGGGCAGGACCCGGTCCGAGGAGAAGATCTCCGCCAGGCGGTCCAGCCGGGGGTCGGGCAGCGGCACCACCCCGACGTTCGGCTCGATCGTCGCGAACGGGTAGTTCGCGGCGAGCACGCTGTTGCGGGTCAGGGCGTTGAAGAGCGTGGACTTGCCGACGTTGGGCAGTCCGACGATGCCGATAGTGAGTGCCACGTCGGACCATCCTACGCGTCGGGCGGAACGTGCCGACCGGAGGCCGAGCGGGCGCCGGTCGGGTGCCGGCGGGTCAGACCGCGACGTCGCGGTGCCAGGACTCCGTGACGTACTTGGTGCGCCAACCCAGCTTCCGGTACAGCCCCTCGGCCCCCGTGGGGCTGTCGGCGTCGACCTCAAGACCGACCCGGTTGCGGCCCCGCGCGGCGGCGTCCGCGACGACGGCGTGCAGCAGCGCCGTGGCCACACCGCGGCCGCGGGCCTCGGCGAGCGCCCCGATGTAGTCGATGTAGGTGCCCTCGACCCCGGAGTCGTCCGCTGCGAGCTGCGACCCGACGAGCGCCCCGGCGGGCACCGCGTCACCGGTCGGGTCCGCCGGGTCCTCGACGCAGGCCAGCCACCAGTGGTCCCACCGGTGCCCCGGGTCCTCGCGCAGGCGCTGGACGAACTCGGTGAAGTACTCCTGGTAGGAGTTGAAGTGGTCGGTGAACGCCGTCTCGAGGACCTGGTGGACGGCGTTGAGATCCTCGGCGACCGGCATGCCGTTGTCGTGCTGCGCCACCCGACGCACGGTGACCCCGTCCTTCGGCGCGGGGAACACGCCCGGCGCGGCCTCCTCGGCGGCCACCGGTCGCGTCATCTGCCACCAGGAGCGCGCGCGACGGAACCCGGCGTCCGTCAGCCACCCCCGCAGGCGCTCGTCGTCGGCGAACGCGCCCGCGTCCAGCTGGGTGGTGGTCTCCCCGCGCAGCTCGGCCATCTCCCGGCCGATCTCGGCGAGGCGGGCGTAGCACCAGGCCGCGAGCCGGTCCTGGTCCTCGACCGGCAGCCCCCGGTCGATCTCGATACCCAGGACGGCACGTCCGGCGGCGCGGTCGTGCGCGTGGGCCCAGGCCCGCACGACGTCCTGGTCGTCCTTGACGGCGAGATGGCGGCGCGTCCAGGAGGCGGCACCGGCGATCTCGTTCTCCACCTGCGCCGTCGGCGGCGCGTCCGACCCGGTGAACGGCGCGGCCTGCGCCGCGCGCAGCTCGCTCAGCCGTGGCACGTCCGCAAGGTCGGGAACCACCACCGTCCATCCGTCGGGCAGCGTCGGGGAGGGTCGGTCGTTCTGGGGAATCACGCCGACCAGTCTCTCAAACCGCCCCGACACGCCCGAGCGCGTGGTCGTCACGCGAAGGCGCTGACCTGCGACAACAGCTCCGGCAGCCGCCGTTCGTACACGCGCGCGCCCCACCGCACCCCGACCAGCAGCGCCACGGCACCGGTGCCTAGCCCGACCCCGCAGGCCACCCACCCCAGCGCGGCCGACGGCAGCAGGATGGCGGGCAGCCCGAGCCCGAGGGTGGGGAGCATGAGGACGAGGATCACGCCGAACGCCGCCGCCTGGGCGACGATCGTCGCGGTCGCCGCCCCGTGCGGCGTGGTGAACGCGCTCTGCCCCGGCGTCGGGACCGGGTACACGAGGCGCGCCGAGGCGACGCTCGACGTGCCGAGGCCCGCACCCAGCACCCCCAGGGTCAGCCCCAGCACCGCCGGCAGGGCGTCCCACCGCCCGGCGGCACCGGCGCCGGCCACCGCCAGCACCACCACCAGGGGGACGCCGGCCACCAGCACGGGGACCACCCGCCCCCACCGGTCGGCCCGTCCCGGCGTCCCGGAGGCGACGTGCAGCCAGAAGGCCGTGCTGTCGTAGCCGACGTCGTTGGACAGCCCGAAGCCGAGGATGTACGCCGCGAGCGAGGCCACCGCGAGCAGCAGACCCGTTCCCGCACCGCTGGAGACGAGCAGCGTCACCACCACCGCCGGCAGCAGGGGCACGAGCGCCAGGGAGGCCGAGTACCGGGGGTCGCGCAGCCAGTAGGTGGCGCACCGGGCCACGACCGCACCGGTCGGTGTCGCCCGCACCCGGCCGAACCAGCCCAGCCCCGCAGCGCGCCCCGCCGTCGTCCCGCCGCGCGGCGAGACCAGGGCGCGCGCCAGGGCTCGGGACCACACGAGCACCGTGAGGGCGACGGTGGCGACCACGATGCCGGCGCGGGCCGCCGCGAGCGCCCACGCGCCGTCGTGCACGGCGGCGGGCAGGGCCCACGGGGCACCGAAGGGGGTCCAGGCCAGGGCGGCCGCGACGGGGCCCACGACAGCGCTCAGGCCGTCGCCCGAGGTGATCGTGACGGAGCCGCCGTTCTTGTCCAGACCGCCCGAGAGCCAGGAGAGGAACGGCCCGAGGCCGAGCAGCGGCACGATCGCGACCACCATCAGGACCTCGCGGTAGCGGCGGGACTCGAGCAGCGGGGCGAGCAGCGTGGTCGTGGCCCGGGCGCCCAGCAGGCACAGCGCGACCGCCCCGACAGCGCCGAGCAGCGCCGCCGCCAGGGCCGCCGGGTCGGTGGTCCAGACCAGGGCCACGCCCAGCGCGGCCAGGGCCGTGAAGATCGCGGGGACGGAGACGAGGGCCGTTGTCGCGAGGCCGGCCAGGAGCGTCCGGTGCGGGATGCCGTAGGGCACGAACCGCAGAGGGTCGAGGGTGGCGTCCAGGCCGTACGCGAACAGCGGCACCACCCACCAGCCCAGCACGACGGCGGCACCGACGACGGTGACGACCTGCCCGGTGAGCACGGGGTCGGTCCGTCCGCCGACGACGGCGGCACCGACGAAGAACGTCACCACCGCGGCGCCGTACGCGGCGGCCAGGACCAGGCCGATCGTGCGCCAGACGCTGCGGCGCAACGCGTTGGCCAGGAGGGTCAGCCGGAGTCGGACGAGGTGCGCAACCACTCCAGCCCTCCCGTCTCGCGCCGGCCGCCGACGAGCTCCACGAACCGGTCCTCCAGGCTCTGGCCGGCGCGGACCTGCTCGACCGTCCCGGCGTCGAGGACGTGGCCGCCGGCGATGACCGCCACGTGCGAGCACGTGCGCTGCACCAGGTCCATCACGTGGCTGGAGACCACGACGGTGCCGCCGTCGTCGACGTACCGGCGCAGGATGTCGCGGATGTTCGCGGCGCTGACCGGGTCGACGGCCTCGAACGGCTCGTCGAGCACCAGCACGTGCGGCGCGTGGATCATGGCACCCGCCAGCGCGATCTTCTTGGTCATGCCCGCCGAGTAGTCGACGACGAGCGTGTCGCGGTCCGCGGTCAGGTCCATGGCGGCCAGCAGGTCCTCGGTGCGGGCGGCCACGGTCGGGCGGTCCAGGCCGCGCAGCAGCCCGGCGTAGGTCAGGAGCTGGGCGCCGGTGAGCCGGTCGAACAGCCGCAGGCCGTCCGGCAGGACGCCGAGCCGGCGCTTGGCCGCGTCGGGGCTCGCCCACAGGTCCGTGCCGTGCACGTGCACCGTGCCGGCGTCGGGCCGCAGCAGACCCGTCGCCATCGACAGCGTGGTGGTCTTGCCGGCGCCGTTGGGTCCGACGAGCCCGAGGAGCGAGCCGGCGGGGACGTCGAGGTCGACGCCGGACACGGCGATCCTGTCCCCGAACCGCTTCCAGATCCCACGCAGGCTCAGGGCGGCACCGGGATCCGGCGGGGCGGTCGGCTGCGTCACGCGGATCACCGTATCTGCCCGCGGGTCGCCGACGCGGCCGGGCCGACGCACCGGCCGTGTCGGTGTCTCGTGACAGCCTGACGGCCATGGACACCTCGACCGCTCTGCTGCTGGCCACCGGGACCCTCGCCGTCGGCATCCTGCTGGGATGGCTGTGGCAGGCGCTGCGCACCTCGGCCCGCGGCCGCTCGCAGGAGATGGAGTCCGTCCGGCTCGCGGCGGAGCTGGACACCGCCCGGCGCGAGGCCGCCGGCCTGCGCGACCAGGTCGCCCAGGAGCGGGCCGACGGCGACCGGCGGCTCGGGCAGGCGGCGCAGGAGACGGAGCGCCGGCTGGCGGCCGCGGAGCAGCAGGCCGAACGACGGCTCGCGGAGGTGCGCGCGGAGGCAGACCGGCAGCTCGCCGAGGTCAAGGGCGACCAGGACCGCCTCGCCCAGCGCTTCAAGTCGCTCGCGAACGAGGTGCTGACCGCCAACCAGAACCAGTTCCTCGACCTGGCGAACGAGCGGCTGCGGCGCAGCACCCAGAAGAACGACGAGACGCTCGCCCAGCGCGAGCAGGCGATCCGGGCCCTGCTGGACCCGATGACGAAGACCCTCGACAAGGTCAACGAGCGGGTCGACACCGCCGAGCAGGCCCGCCTCCAGGGGCACACCGCCCTGACCGAGCAGCTGCGCCAGCTCGAGACCGTCAACACCCAGCTGCGCACGGGGACCAGCGACCTCGTCTCGGCGCTGCGCTCCAACCAGACACGCGGCGTGTGGGGCGAGCTGCAGCTCAAGCGGGTCGTCGAGTCCGCGGGGATGATGGACCACGTCGACTTCGACGCGCAGGTCCACCGCACCACGGCGGAGGGGGACGTGCTCGTCCCCGACATGGTCGTGCACCTGTCCGGCGGCAAGAACGTGGTCGTCGACTCCAAGGTGCCGCTCAGCGCCTACCTGCGCGCCCAGCAGGCCGAGCAGGCCGGCGACGCGGACGCCGAGCTCGCGGCCCACGCGAAGGACCTCGCCAAGCACGTCGACGTGCTCGCCGGCAAGGCCTACTGGGCCCAGTTCGACACCGCCCCCGAGTTCGTCGTCATGTTCGTGCCCGCGGAGCCGATCCTCTCGGCCGCCGTCGAGCACCAGCCCGACCTGCTCGAGGCCGCCATCCGCAAGCGCGTGCTCGTCGCCACCCCGATGACGCTCGTGGCGATGCTGCGCACCGTGGCCTACGCGTGGCAGCAGGAGGCCATCGCCGAGGACGCCCAGAAGGTGCTCCGGACCGGCAAGGAGCTGTACGGGCGGCTCGTGGGCATGACGGAGAAGGTCACGAAGCTGGGCCGGTCGATCACGACGGTGACCAACGACTACAACAAGTTCGTCGCGACGCTCGAGACCCGCGTCGTGCCCTCCGCACGCAAGATGGTCGAGCTGAAGGTGGCGGACGCGACCCTCGAGATGGACGAGCTGAAGGCCGTCGAGGCCGGCACCCGGGAGGTCACCAAGCCGGAGCTGCTGGCCGGGACGGACGGTTCGTTCGTCGACCTCGCGGACCTGACCGACCCCGGCACCCGCGACTCGGTCGAGTCCCTCGCCGAGTCGGACCGGCGGGCGCTCGAGGCCGCCCGCGACCGCGACGACAGCGCCTCGTCGGCAGCAGCCGCCGGCTGACGTCGCGCGGCGTGCGCCCTCAGGCCGGCTGGATCGGCAGCTGACGCGCCTCGCGTGGCGGTCGCAGCTCCCGCGGCAGCGAGAAGACGAGGTCCTCGGTGGCAGTGCGCACCTCCTCGGCCTCGCCGTAGCCCCGCTCGGCGAGCTGACGCAGGACGTCGTCGACGAGGATCTCGGGCACGGAGGCCCCGGACGTGACCCCGACCGTCTCGACGCCGTCGAACCAGGCCTCGTCGATCTCGGCGGCGCGGTCCACCCGGTACGCGGTGCGGGCGCCGGCCTGCAGCGCGACCTCGACCAGGCGCACCGAGTTCGAGGAGTTGGCCGAGCCGACCACGATCACCAGGTCGCACTCCGGGGCCAGCTTCTTCACGGCCACCTGGCGGTTCTGAGTGGCGTAGCAGATGTCGTCGCTCGGCGGGTCCTGCAGGGCGGGGAACCGCTCGCGCAGCCGCCGGACGGTGTCCATCGTCTCGTCCACCGACAGGGTGGTCTGCGACAGCCACACGACGTTGTCCGGGTCGGGGACCTCGACCAGGTCCGCCTCCTCGGGCGAGTTCACCACGATCGTGTGCTCCGGCGCCTCGCCGGCGGTGCCCTCGACCTCCTCGTGGCCGTCGTGCCCGATGAGCAGGATGGTGCGGTCGGCCTTCGCGAACCGCACGGCCTCCTTGTGCACCTTGGTCACCAGGGGGCACGTGGCGTCGATCGTCTCCAGGTCGCGGGCCGCGGCGGACTCCCGCACCGCCGGGGAGACGCCGTGGGCGGAGAAGACCAGCTTGGCGCCGCGCGGGACCTCCTCGGCCTCCTCGACGAAGATCGCCCCCCGCTCGCGCAGCGTCTCGACGACGTGCTTGTTGTGCACGATCTCCTTGCGCACGTAGACGGGGGCACCGTAGTTCTCCAGCGCCTTCTCGACGGCGACGACGGCGCGGTCGACGCCGGCGCAGTAGCCGCGCGGAGCGGCGAGCAGCACGCGCTTGGTCGAGGTCGGTCGGACGGGGGCCGGTGCGGTCGCAGTCACGCTGCCAGTGTAGGAGGCGGGTGTGGAGGCCGTGTGACGTCCCCTCGGCGCCGTGTCGGTGCCGTGTCGGCGCCGTGCGGCATGCTGGGTGGCGTGACCGACCTCAGCACCGGACCCGACAGCCCGGCCACCAGCGCGCAGCCCCTGCCCGAGCGCGCCGCCGAGACCACCGCCGAGCGCCCCTGGCCGGTCCGCCTGCTGTCCACCAAGATCCGCGACTACGTCGCCCGGATGTCCCCCGTGTGGGTCGAGGGCCAGGTCGTCGAGCACACCTACCGCGGCGGGTCCGGGATGCAGTTCCTCACCCTGCGCGACACCGACGTCGAGGCCTCGCTCCCGGTGAGCATGCTGACCCGCGCCTTCGACGGGCTGGCCGCGCGTCCGGAGACGGGCGACCACGTCGTCGTGCACGCCCGCCCCGAGTTCTGGGTCAAGGCCGGCAGGTTGTCGATGCGCGCCGCCGACATCCGCCAGGTCGGCGTCGGCGAGCTGCTGGCCCGCATCGAGCAGCTGCGCCGGGTCCTGGCCGCCGAGGGCCTGTTCGACGCCGACCGCAAGCGCCCCCTGCCGTTCCTGCCGTCGACGATCGGCCTGGTGTGCGGCCGCGAGTCCAAGGCCGAGCACGACGTCGTCGTCAACGCCCGCGCGCGCTGGCCCCAGGTGCGCTTCGAGATCCGCGAGGTCGCCGTCCAGGGCGTCAACGCGGTCCGTGAGGTGAGCGAGGCGGTGGCCGAGCTCGACGCCCGCGAGGACGTCGACGTGCTGATCGTGGCCCGCGGCGGCGGGTCGGTGGAGGACCTCCTGCCGTTCAGCAACGAGACCCTGGTGCGCGCCGCCGCGGCCTGCCGCACCCCCCTCGTCTCGGCGATCGGGCACGAGACCGACACGCCGCTGATGGACCTCGTGGCCGACTACCGCGCGTCGACCCCGACGGACGCCGCGAAGCACGTCGTGCCCGACGTCGGCGAGGAGCGCCAGCGCGTCTCCCAGGCGCGCCAGCGCATCCGCGGCGCCGTGCAGGGGCTGCTGCAGCGTGAGCAGCACGGTCTCGACTCCGTGCGGTCGCGGCCCGTGCTGGCGCGGCCGGAGACGATGGTCGAGGCCCGCGCGCAGCACGTCGCGCAGCACCTGCGGCACGTGCGCACCTGCCTCGACACCGCGCTGGTGCGCGCCGCGGGCGAGGTCGACCGGATGCGTGCCCAGGTGCGGGCCCTGTCGCCCGCCTCGACGCTCGACCGGGGCTACGCCGTCGTGCAGCGCGCCGACGGCGCCGTGGTGCGGTCCGCCACGGAGGTCGCCGCCGGGCAGGACGTGCACGTCCGGGTCGCGTCGGGCGCCCTGGACGCGACCGTGACCCGCACCGTCCCCGCCGACCGCGCCGACCGCGCCGACCGCGCCGACCCTCCCGCGAGGTAGGCGACCGCCCGCCCGGGTAGGCAACGTCCCGGCGAGGTAGGCAATCCTCCCGCGAGGTAGGCGACGTTCCGCCGACGTGGAGCGGCCCGTCGCCCCCGTCCACGACGGCGGACGGCGGCGTCCTGTCCCCGAGACGGGCGGGCACGATGTCGGCGGCGTGCGGTTGACTGTCCCTCGTGAGCGAGCAGAACGAGTCCCGTGACGTGGCCACCCTGTCCTACGAGGAGGCGCGCGACGAGCTGGTCCAGGTGGTGTCCCGGCTCGAGGCCGGCGGCGAGCCCCTGGAGACGTCGCTCGCCCTGTGGGAACGGGGCGAGGCGCTGGCCGCCCGCTGCCAGGAGTGGCTCGACGGCGCTCGCGAGCGGCTGGAGGCGGCCCGGTCGACCTCCGGCGCGGAGACCGACTGACGACCCGCCGGGAGTCCGGCGACGACGATGGAGGATGCATGACACCCCGTGAGGCCTGGGCAGAGCTGCGGTCCGGCAACGACCGCTTCGTCCGTGACGAGCCCGCGCACCCCTCCCAGGGTGCCGCCCGGCGTCGTGAGCTGGCGTCCGCGCAGCACCCGCACACGGTGATCTTCGGGTGCTCCGACTCCCGGGTGGCGGCCGAGATCATCTTCGACCAGGGCCTCGGCGACGTGTTCGTGGTCCGCACCGCGGGGCACGTCGTCGACACCACGGTCCTGGGCTCGATCGAGTTCGGCGTCGACGTCCTCGGCACCCCGCTCGTGGTGGTGCTCGGTCACGACTCCTGCGGCGCGGTCAAGGCGACGGCGCAGACCCTGCAGACCGGCGAGCAGCCGCCCGGGTTCGTGCGGTCCGTGGTGGACAAGGTGATCCCGTCGATCGCCGGGCTCGCCGGGTCGGGGGCGGTGACCTCGGCCGACGGCGACGACGGCACCCCGTTCGCGGACCGGCTGCGCACCGCGCACGTGCGGCACACCGTGGGCGCCCTGCGCGGCTACTCGCGCGCCCTGGACGCCGCGGTGGCCGAGGGCAGGCTGGCGATCGTCGGGGTGGAGTACGACCTGGCCGAGGGTTCGGCCCGGCTGATCGAGGTGGCCGGCGACGTCGGCGAGGAGCCGCTCGGCTGACCGGTAGCGACCGGTCGGGGCCGCCGTCGGGACGCGACGCCGTGTCACGGCCCGACGGCGTGACCCCTCTCACACGTTGCCCGCCGCGCGGGTGCGGCACGATAGACGCATGACTTCCGACACCGCCGCCGGTGGCGCCGCCGCGCCCGCGACCGAGTACCGCATCGAGCACGACACGATGGGCGAGGTCCGTGTCCCCGCCCACGCCCTGTACCGCGCCCAGACGCAGCGCGCGGTCGAGAACTTCCCGATCTCGGGCACCCCCCTGGAGCGGGGGCACATCGAGGCCCTGGCGCGGGTGAAGAAGGCCGCGGCACTGACCAACGCCGAGCTCGGCGTGCTCGACCGCGACGTCGCGGACGCCATCGCCGCGGCCGCCGACCGGGTCGCCTCGGGCGAGCTGGACGAGCACTTCCCGGTCGACGTCTTCCAGACCGGTTCGGGGACGTCGTCGAACATGAACACCAACGAGGTGCTGGCCACGCTGGCCACGCAGACCCTGGGTCGCGACGTTCACCCGAACGACCACGTCAACGCCTCGCAGTCCTCGAACGACGTGTTCCCGACGTCGGTGCACGTGGCCGCCACCGCCGGCGTCGTGCGGGACCTGGTCCCGGCGCTGGCGCACCTGGCCGAGGCCCTGGAGGCGAAGGCCGCGGAGTTCGCCGGCGTGGTGAAGTCGGGCCGCACGCACCTCATGGACGCGACGCCCGTCACCCTGGGTCAGGAGTTCGGCGGGTACGCCGCGGCGATCCGCTACGGCATCGAGCGCGTGGAGGCCGCGCTCCCCCGGGCCGCCGAGGTCCCCCTGGGCGGCACCGCCGTCGGGACCGGCATCAACACCCCGGCCGGGTTCCCGCAGCGCGTGATCGAGCTGCTGCGCGAGGACACGGGCCTGCCGCTGAGCGAGGCGCGCGACCACTTCGAGGCGCAGTCGGCCCGGGACGGGCTGGTCGAGCTGTCCGGCGCGCTGCGCACCATCGCGGTGTCGGTGACCAAGATCTGCAACGACCTGCGCTGGATGGGCTCCGGGCCCAACACCGGTCTCGGCGAGATCGCGATCCCGGACCTGCAGCCGGGCAGCTCGATCATGCCGGGCAAGGTCAACCCGGTGATCCCGGAGGCGGTGCTGATGGTCGCCGCGCGTGTGGTCGGCAACGACGCGACGGTCGCGTGGGCCGGCGCCACGGGCACGTTCGAGCTGAACGTGCAGATCCCGGTGATCGCCCAGGGCGTCCTGGAGTCGATCCGCCTGCTGTCGAACGCGTCGCGCGTGCTGGCGGACAAGACGGTGGACGGCCTGACGGCGAACGAGGAGCGGGCGCGGGCGTTCGCCGAGTCGTCGCCGTCGATCGTCACGCCGCTGAACCGCGTCATCGGCTACGAGGCGGCGGCGAAGGTCGCGAAGAAGGCCGTCGCCGAGGGCATCACGGTGCGCGAGGCCGTGGTGGCTCTCGGGTTCGTCGAGCGCGGCGAGGTCACCGAGGCCCAGCTCGACGAGGCGCTCGACGTGCTGTCGATGACGCGTCCGCCCCAGGCCTGACCGCATCCTCGTCCGCTGTGGGCGCACTTTTTGGCCCGATATAACCGCTTCGGCATGATATCGAGCCACAGAAAGTGCGCCCACAGCGCTTCGAGAGCGACCGGCCGCGCGCCTGTCTCGCCAGACGGACAGGGGCTTTGGTAAGCCTTACCTCACCTGATATGGTCGTCCTGTACGGCGAGAGGCGCGCTGCCGGTGCGCGGGGCTGGGGGGTTCCACGCGGCAGCGCGCCTCGTCGCCGTCCCACCCCCGGTCAGATCTCCAGGCCCTCCAGCATCTCCGTGACCAGCGCCGCCACCGGAGAGCGCTCGGAGCGGGTCAGGGTCACGTGCGCGAACAGCGGGTGCCCCTTCATCGCCTCGATCACCGCCGCGACGCCGTCGTGCCGCCCCACCCGCAAGTTGTCCCGCTGAGCGACGTCGTGGGTGAGCACCACCCGGGACCCCTGCCCCACGCGCGACAGCACGGTCAGCAGCACGTTGCGCTCCAGGGACTGGGCCTCGTCGACGATGACGAACGCGTCGTGCAGCGACCGGCCCCGGATGTGGGTCAGGGGCAGCACCTCGAGCATCTCGCGGTCGATGACCTCGTCGACGACGGACGGGGAGACCAGCGCGCCGAGCGTGTCGTAGACCGCCTGCGCCCACGGGTTCATCTTCTCGGACTCGGTGCCGGGCAGGTAGCCGAGCTCCTGCCCGCCGACGGCGTACAGCGGCCGGAACACCAGGATCTTGCGGTGCTGGCGCCGCTCGAGCACGGCCTCCAGCCCGGCGCACAGGGCGAGCGCAGACTTACCCGTCCCCGCGCGGCCGCCCATCGACATGATCCCGACGTCCGGGTCGAGCAGCAGGTCGATCGCGACGCGCTGCTCGGCCGACCGCCCGTGCACGCCGAACACGTCCTGGTCGCCGCGCACCAGCCGGATGCGCTTGTCGGCGGTGACGCGCCCGAGCGCCGAGCCCCCCGCCGCCTGGATCACCAGGCCGGTGTGGCACAGCAGGGGCGAGGCGTCGGCCACGACCTGCGGGTCCAGGGCGGCGAGCTCGAGCTCGGTGCCGTCGTACAGCGCGGCCATCTGGTCGTCGGTGACGGCCAGCTCGCGCATGCCCGTCCAGCCGGAGTCGACGGCGAGCTCGTGGCGGTACTCCTCGGCGCGCAGCCCGACGGCGGACGCCTTGACCCGCATGGGCAGGTCCTTGGACACGACGGTGACGTCACGCCCCTCCGCGGCGAGGTTGGCGGCCACCGACAGGATCCGGGTGTCGTTGTCCCCGAGCCGGAACCCAGCCGGCAGGACCTGCGGGTCGGTGTGGTTCAGCTCGACGCGCAGGGTGCCGCCGTCGGACCCGATGGGGATCGGTGCGTCCAGCCGGCCGTTCTCGATCCGCAGGTCGTCGAGAGCCCGCAACGCGCTGCGCGCGAAGTAGCCGAGCTCGGCGTGGTGCCGCTTGGCCTCGAGCTCGGTGACGACGACGACGGGGAGCACGACGTCGTGCTCGGCGAAGCGGTGGATCGCCCGCGGGTCGGACAGCAGGACGGACGTGTCGATGACGAACGTCCGCCGGTCGGTGCTGGGGATGTCGGTGTGGGCCACGGTGTGCTCCCTCGCGCAGAGCGGGATGGTGGGCGGGGCGGGCGACCGGTCCGGAGCGCCGCCACGGGCGCGAGGACCGGGGCCGGCCCTCCTGCGCGGAGCGAGCACTCCATCGGTTGGCCTCCCGGGGACGCCCTGGGTGGGTGTCCTGCGGCTCACGTTACGACCGCGCAGCGGTGACGGACGCCACAACGGCGGCGCGTCGCGAACTCGTCATCAACAGTTCACACCGCGGTGATCCGGACGGCACGCGAGCCCGCGTCGGGGCACGATGGTCGCGTGACGGTCTACGTGGTGCTGCTGCGCGGGGTGAACGTCGGCGGGCACCGGCGGGTGTCCGCGGCGGACCTGCGTGCCGCGGCGGCCGGCGTCGGGCTGCGCGACGCCGCCACGTACGCCACCAGCGGCAACCTCGTGGCGACGTCGGAGGGCGGAAGCACGGGGGCCGACGGCGTGGCGCGCCTAGAGGTCGAACTGACCGCGGCGCTGGCCGCCCGCGTGGGCGACGCTGTGCCGCTGGCCGTCGTGCCCGCGGCACGCTGGGCCGACCTCGTCGCGGCGAACCCGTTCCCCGCCGTCGCGCGGGACGATCCGGGCCACCTGCAGCTGCACCTGGGACCGGAGCCCGTGGACGACGACGGCGTCGCCCGCCTCGCCGCGGCGCACGACGGTCCCGAGCACCTCGCCACCGCGCACGGCGCGCTGTACGTGCACTACACCGCGGGGATCGGCCGAAGCCGGCTGACGAGCGCGCGCCTGG
This sequence comes from Isoptericola chiayiensis, assembly GCF_013149805.1. Classification (GTDB taxonomy): domain Bacteria; phylum Actinomycetota; class Actinomycetes; order Actinomycetales; family Cellulomonadaceae; genus Isoptericola; species Isoptericola chiayiensis. Next base: position 26,917 of record NZ_JABEZT010000004.1, on the reverse strand, counting down.
ACCGCGCCACGGGCCCGTGGACCACCGGTCGCAACTGGCGCACCGTGCTGCGCCTGCAGCAGATGACCGGTCTCACGCCCTGACCGGTCCGGCGACCCGGCACCCGGCCGGTATCCTGTGCGGCAGGGCGAGCCGGGAAGACTGGTCGGCGGCGCCGGCTGGGACGCCGGCCACCGTTGCACGCCACGAGACGTCTGGAGCCCATCCTGAGCACCGACACCCGACAGTCCCCCGGAGCCCGCCTGGCGCACTGGGTCTCGAAGGAGACCACCGGCGGAGCCCTGCTCATCGGGGCCGCCATCCTGGCCCTGGTCTTCGCGAACTCCCCCTGGCGGGACGCCTACGAGACCCTCGCGCAGACCCACGTCGGCCCCGAGTACATCGGTCCGGTCTACGTCCACCTCGACCTGACGCTCGCCAAGTGGGCGGCCGACGGCCTGCTGGCGATCTTCTTCTTCGTCGTCGGCCTCGAGCTCAAGCAGGAGTTCGTCGCCGGTTCGCTGCGCAACCCCAAGCAGGCCGGCGTGCCGATGCTCGCGGCCGTGGGCGGCATGGCCGTCCCGGCGATCATCTACGCCGTCATGGTGATCACCCTCGGCGACTCCGGCGCCCTGCACGGCTGGGCCATCCCGACGGCCACCGACATCGCCTTCGCCGTGGCGGTCCTCGCCGTCTTCGGCAAGGGCCTGCCGGTCGCGATCCGCACGTTCCTGCTGACGCTCGCCGTCGTCGACGACCTGCTGGCCATCACGGTGATCGCCGTGTTCTACACCGACGAGATCAAGTTCCTCCCGCTCCTCGGGTCCTTCGCCGTCATCGCCCTGTTCGGCTGGTACGTCCGGACGCGCAACCCGCGGTGGTGGCTGCTCATCCCGATCTTCTTCGTCGGCTGGGCGCTCATGCACGCCTCGGGCGTGCACGCCACCGTGGCCGGCGTGCTGATGGGCTTCACCGTCGCCGCGAAGCCCACGCACGGCGAGGACGTGGCCCGCACCACGCACTACGAGCACGCCGTCAAGCCGTGGTCGCAGGGCCTGGCGCTGCCGATCTTCGCCTTCTTCTCGGCCGGGGTGAACCTGGTCGACGGCGGAGGCCCGGCCGAGATCCTGTCCCAGCCGGTCGTCTTCGCGATCGTCGCGGGCCTGGTGCTCGGCAAGCTGCTCGGCATCCTGGGCACCACCTGGCTCGTCACCCGCGTCACGCCGCTACGGCTGGCCGCGGGCATCGGCGTGCGCGACCTGCTGCCGGTGGCCTTCCTGGCCGGCATCGGGTTCACGGTGTCGCTGCTGATCGCCGAGCTGTCGTTCGGCGAGGGCTCCGAGCACACGCTCGGCGCCAAGGCCGCCATCCTCATCGGCTCCGTCGTCGCGGCGACGCTCGGTGCCCTCACCCTGCGCTGGGACGCCAAGCAGGACCGCGGCCCGGACATGAACCGCGACGACCTGCCCGACGAGGTCACGACGTTCATCGGTGACGAGGAGGACCGCAAGGACCACTGAGTTCTCGGCCACGCTCCCCCTCCACGCTGTGGGCGCACTTCTCGGCCCGTTCCGCCCGGTTCATCCCGGTGCCGGACCCCGAGAAGTGCGCCCACAGCTTTGTCTGTGCCGCGCAGGTGCGAGCCGCGCCCGTGATCGGATCGTGACCCTGCCACGGCCCAGGCCGTCTTGACATCCGGACGCCTCTCCCGACAAGATCCTCATACCTGAATCACCTGTCATGTTCGACGGGTGAGAACCCAACGAAGGGCAGAGTCATGCGGGTCACGAAGAAGTCCCTCGCACTGGCCACCACTGCCGTCACGGTGTTCGCGCTCGCGGCGTGCGCACCGGCGGACGGCGGGGTCGGCGGCACCGACGACGGCGGCGAGAGCGCCGCGGCCGACCCCGTCGAGGTCGGCATCATCTACTCCAAGACCGGACCGCTCGCCGCCTACGGCGAGGCCTACCACCAGGGCTTCGAGGCCGGCCTGGACCACGCGACCGACGGCACCGGCGAGGTCGACGGGCAGCCGATCGAGGTCACCTACCTCGACGACGCCGGTGACCCGGACAAGGCCGTCAACCACGCCAAGGACCTCATCGGCCAGGGCGTGCAGATCATGGGTGGCACGGTCTCCTCCGGCATCGCGCTCAAGCTCGCCGAGCAGGCCGAGCAGAACCAGGTGCTCTACGTCTCCGGCCCGGCCGCCGCCGACGCGATCACCGGCATCAACGACTACACGTTCCGCTCCGGCCGGCAGTCGCTGCAGGACGTCGCCACGGCCGGCACGTTCGTCGACCCGGACGGCGCGAAGGTGCTCGTCTTCGCCCAGGACAACGCGTTCGGCCAGGGCAACCTCGCCGCCGTCGACGGCGTCCTCGGCGCCCAGGGCGCCAAGGTCGACAGCATCCTCGTGCCCGAGGACGCCACCGAGTTCACGCCGTTCGCCCGCCAGGTGATCGACGCCGACCCCGACCTCGTCTTCGTCGCCTGGGCGGGCGCGTCGTCGGGCGCGATGTGGGAGGGCCTCGACCAGCAGGGCGTCCTGGACGCCACCACCGTGGTCACCGGCCTCGGCGACGCGGCCACGTTCGACGCCTACGGCGACGCCGCGGCCAAGGTCGACTTCCTCAACCACTACTTCCCCGGTGCCCCGGACAACGAGGTCAACGACGCCATGGTCGCGGCGGTCGAGGAGGCCGGCGGGACGCCCGACCTGTTCACCCCCGACGGGTTCGTCGCGGCGCAGATGATCGTGCACGCGATCGCCGAGGGCGGCGACGACGTCGACGCCATGGTCGGCGCGCTGGAGGGCTGGACGTTCGACGGGCCCAAGGGCTCGACGACGATCCGCGAGTCCGACCACGCGGTGCTGCAGCCGATGTACCAGGTCGGCCTGGTCGAGACCGACGGCTCCTGGATGCCCGAGCTCGTCGACGAGGTGCCCGCCGACGCGGTCGCGCCGCCGGAGGCCGACTGACGATGCCGCACCACCAGCCCGGCACGGACGTGCCCGCCCTCGCCACCCACGGCCTCGGCCTGCGCATCGGTGGCGCGCAGATCCTGCACGACGTGACACTCGAGGTCGCGCCGGGCGAGATGATCGGCGTCATCGGCCCCAATGGTGCCGGCAAGACGACGCTGTTCAACCTCGTCTCGGGAGTCCTGCGCCCCACGACGGGCACGGTCCGCATCGACGGCCGCGACGTCACCGGCGACCCGGTCGCCCGGCGGGCCCGTGCCGGGCTGGGCCGCACCTTCCAGACCTCCAGCGTCTTCCCCCGTCTCGACGTGCTCGAGAACGTCCGGCTCGCCGCCCAGATGCATCTCGGGCGCAGCCTGTCGGTGCTGGCGTTCCCGCACCGGCGCGACGCCGCCACCCGGCGTGCCGTCGAGCACCTCGCCGAGGTGGGCCTGGAGCACCGCCTCGGCGTCGCGGCCGGCGACCTCTCCCACGGGGACAAGCGCAAGCTCGAGATCGCCGTCCTGCTGGCCACCGACCCGAGCGTCATCCTGCTCGACGAGCCCATGGCCGGGGTGTCCTCCTCGGACGTGCCCGGGCTGAGCGAGGTCATCCGCCGCCTGCACCGCAGCGGCCGCACGGTGCTCATGGTCGAGCACCACATGGACGTCGTCCTCGGGCTCGTCGACCGGGTCGCCGTCATGCACCACGGCGAGCTGCTCGCCTACGACACCCCGGAGGCCGTGATGTCCGACCCCACCGTCCAGAGCGCCTACCTGGGAGACGTCGCGTGACCGAGCCGATCCTGCGCGTGACGAACCTGCGCGCCACCGTCGCCGGCCAGCAGGTCGTCGAGGACGTCACCTTCGACGTCCCCGCGACCGGCGTCACGGCCGTCCTCGGCCGGAACGGCGTCGGCAAGACGTCCACCCTCAAGGCGCTCCTCGGTCTCTACGCCCGCACCGGCGAGGTGACCCTCGCCGGCGAGCGCATCGACCGGCTGAGCACCGACCGCATCGTGCGCCGCGGCGTCGGCTACGTCCCCGAGGACCGCGAGGTCTTCGCGGGGCTGACGGTCGCGGAGAACCTGCGCCTGGCCGAACGCGACGCCGCCCCGCGCCGCGAGCTCGTCGCCGACCTGTTCCCCGACCTGGTCCGGCGTTCCGCGCAGCGCGCGGGCACGCTCTCCGGCGGGCAGCAGCAGATGGTCTCCCTGGCCCGGGCGCTGCTCAACGACAACCGCCTCCTCCTCGTCGACGAGCCGACCAAGGGCCTCGCGCCCAAGATCGTCGGGCAGGTCGCCACAGCGCTGGCCGAGGCGGCCGCGACCGCTCCGGTGCTCCTGGTCGAGCAGAACCTCGAGGTCATCGAACGACTCGCCACCACCGTGGTCGTCATCGACGCCGGCCGCGTGGTGCACACCGGCGACGCCGCCGAGCTGCTCGACGACCCCGACCGCATCCAGCGCCTGCTGGGCGTGCACACCTCGGAGAACGCCGCATGAGCACGATCGTCCTGCTGCTGATCACCGGGCTCGGCCTCGGTGCGCTGTACTTCCTCGTCGCCTCCGGGCTGTCGCTCATCTACGGGCTGATGGGCGTGCTGAACTTCGCCCACGGCTCGTTCCTGACCCTCGGCGCCTTTGCCGGGTGGGAGGTGGCCCGTCGGCTCGGCGCCGACAGCTGGGGAGTCTTCGGCCTCGCGCTCGTCGTGGGCGCCGCCGTCGGGGCCGCGTTCGCCGCCCTGACCGAGCTGCTGCTGGTCCGGCGCCTCTACGAACGCCACATCGAGCAGGTCCTGGTCACCGTCGGCCTCGCGCTGGCGACCGTGGCGCTGTTCGAGGGGACCTGGGGGTCGGACCCCGAGTTCATCGAGGGTCCCGCCTGGCTGCGCGGCACCACCGACGTCGCCGGCGCCCCCGTCCCCAACGACAGGTTCCTCGCGATCGGTGCGGCCGTCCTCGTCCTCATCGGCATCGTGCTGTTCCTGCGCTACACGCGCTTCGGCCTGATCATCCGGGCCGGCGTGGAGAACCGCGCCATGGTCACGGCGCTGGGCATCGACGTCCGCAAGGCGTTCACGCTGGTGTTCGCCGTCGGCGGCGCGGCCGCGGGCCTCGGCGGGGTGCTCGCCTCGCAGTACTTCGGCTACGTGTCTCCGCACCTGGGCGCCCAGCTGCTCATCTTCGCCTTCATCGTCACCGTCATCGGCGGGCTCGGGTCGCTGACCGGCGCCGCGGTCGCCGCCGTCCTCGTCGCGGTCCTGCAGCAGTTCGCCAACTACTACTGGGGCTACGGCGACCTCGTGGTCGTCCTGCTCCTGGCGCTCGTGCTGCTCGTCCGTCCCTCCGGCCTCCTCGGGAGGAGAGCATGACCACCACGCCGACCACCCAGCAGGCCTCGTCCCGGTCCGACGAGACCGCACCGCTGCCCGCCGACGACGGCGCTCGGGGCGCGGCACGACGGCGGTGGGTCCCGCTCGCGACCGGGCTCGCGCTCGTCGTCCTGCTCGCCTGCCTGCCGCTGCTCGCCATCTCCCTGCCCGGCGTGCTGCCGGGGCCCACCTACACCCCGGGCACCCTGCAGGTGCTCGCGCTGGCGCTCCTCGTCGGGGCCCTGGCCTTGAGCTACCACCTGCTGTTCGGCGTCGCCGGGCTGCTGAGCTTCGGGCACGCGCTGTACTTCGCCGTCGGGGTCTACGGACTCGCGATCGTGCTGGACCGCACGGACCTGCCGCTGCTGCCGGCCGCCTGCGTCGTGCTCGTCGGCGGCATCGCCGTCGCGCACGTCGTCGGGGCGATCTCGCTGCGGGTCACCGGGATCTCGTTCGCGATGGTCACCCTCGCGTTCGCCCAGGCGGGCAACGTGCTGGTGCGCCGCAACCCGGCCGGTGCCACCGGCGGCGAGGAAGGGCTCGCCCTGGACACCACGCACGTCCCCGACGTCCTCGTGGGCGTCGCCAACACCCGCAACCTCTACTGGCTCGCCCTCGCGGTGCTGGTCGTGGTCTACGCGATCGTGCTGTGGGTCGAGCGCTCCCGAGCCGGCCACGTGGCCGCGGCGACCCGCGAGAACGAGATGCGCGTGCGCGTCGTCGGCGGCCGTCCCTACCTGGTCAAGCTGCTCGTCTTCGTCGTCGCCGCCACGCTGGCCACCGCGGTGGGCATGGCCTACCTGCTGCTGCAGTCCGGTGCCGTCCCGCGGGTGACGTCGGCCGACTTCACGCTCACGCTCCTGGTCATGGTCGTCCTCGGCGGGGTCGGGTCCCGGTGGGGCGCCGTCGTCGGCGGCGTGCTGTACACGTTGCTCGACCAGCGGCTCGGCGCGCTGGCCGCCTCCGAGGCGATCGCCGGGCTGCCGTCCGTCCTGCGCGTGCCCCTGAGCGAACCGCTGTTCATCCTGGGAACGTTGTTCGTCCTCGTGGTGCTGTTCCTGCCCGGCGGCATCGCCGGCGCGGCGCAGCGGCTGGCCCACCGGTCCGGCCGGAACCGGGACCGGCAGCGCGAGGTCGCAAGGGACACGATCGAGGAGTCGGCATGACGGGGCTGCACACGCTGGGGCGCTGGACGCGCGACCGGGCGACCTCGACGCCGCGCCGCGTCGCCGTCGACGACCGCGGTGTGACGCTCACCTACGCCGAGCTCGACGACCGGGCCACGCAGCTCGCCGGCGCGCTGCGCGAGGCCGGCTACGGCATCGGCGACCGCATCGCCACCGTCACCGGCAACAGCGCCGACCAGGTCGTGCTGTTCTTCGCCTGCGCCCAGGCGGGACTGGTGCTCGCCCCGCTGTCGTGGCGCTCCTCCCCCCGCGAGCTCGCCGACCAGATCGACCGCGCCGACCCCGCTCTCGTGCTCGTGGAGCAGGAGTTCGCCACCCTGGCCGCGGCGGCGCTCGACCGGCTCGTCCTGCCCCCGCGCACCACCGGGCTGGGCCGCTCCGGCGTCGAGGCCGCGGTGCCGCCGCCCTCCCGGCGCCGGGACGACGGGATCGCCGAGCAGCGCGCCGTGCAGGACGACGACCCCTTGCTGCTCCTGTTCACCTCGGGCACGGCGGGCCGGTCCAAGGGCGCGGTGCTGACCCACGCCAGCTGCTTCTGGACCAACCTGGCGTTCTCGCGCACGGTGGAGATGTCGCACGACGACGTCGTCCTCAGCGTGCTGCCCCAGTTCCACGCGGGCGGGTGGAACATCCAGCCCCTGCTGGCCTGGTGGAGCGGCGCCACTGTCGTGCTCGAGCGCACCTTCGAGCCCGAGCGGGTGCTCCGGCTGATCGCCGAGCGGCACGTCACCACCATGATGGGCGTGCCCACCCAGTACCTGCTCCTGGCCGAGCACCCCGGCTTCGCCCGCACCGACCTGACCTCGCTGCGCACCGCCGTCGTCGGCGGGGCGCCGATGCCGGAGCCGCTGCTGCGCACGTGGCACCGCCGCGGCGTCGCCCTGACCCAGGGGTACGGCCTCACCGAGGCCGGGCCGAACGTGCTGTGCCTGCCCGACGACGAGGCCCGCGAGCGCCCCGGCTCGGCCGGCAAGCCGTACCCGCACGTGGACGTCGCGATCGCCGACCCGGCCACCGGCGAGCACCTGGACGGCGCCGCCACCGGCGAGCTGCTGGTGCGGGGGCCGGGCTTGTTCGCCGGGTACTTCCGCGACCCGCGGGCCACGGCGGAGGCGTTCGCGGGCGGCTGGCTGCGCACCGGGGACCTGGTCGAGCGGGACGCCGACGGCTACCACCGGATCGTGGACCGCCTCAAGGACCTCTTCATCGTCGGCGGGGAGAACGTCAGCCCGGCCGAGGTCGAGACAGTGCTGCACCGGCACCCCGGGGTCGCCGAGGCGGCCGTCGTCGGCGTGCCCGACGACCGGTGGGGCGAGGTCGGGCACGCCTTCGTCGTGCCCCGGGCCGGGTACGCCACGGACGCCGAGGAGCTGGAGGCGTACTGCCGCTCCGAGCTCGCGCACTTCAAGGTCCCGCAGCGGTTCGCGCTCGTCGACGCGCTGCCCCGCACGTCCCTGCACAAGATCCCCCGGCACGCCCTGCGTGCCCGCACCGAGGAGGCCCGATGAGCAACGCGCCGCGCACCGCCCGCGGGAACCGGACCCGCGCGAAGATCCTCGCCGCGGCCGAGCAGGTGTTCGCCGACCTGGGCTACCACGACGCCTCGATCGTGAAGATCACCGAGGCCGCCAGCGTCGCGATGGGCACCTTCTACCTGTACTTCGAGGGCAAGCACGCCGTCTTCGTCGAGCTCGTGGACGACCTGAACCAGCGGGTGCGCCACGCCATGTACGAGGCGAGCTCGCAGGCGCCGAACCGGCTGGAGGCCGAGCGAGCCGGGTTCCGCGCGTTCTTCCGGTTCACCGCCGAGCACCCGGCGCTGTACCGGGTGATCCGGCAGGCGGAGTTCGTCGCCCCGGAAGCCCTGCGCCGCCACTACCAGAACATCGTCGAGGGGTACGTCACCGGCCTGGACAAGGCGCGGGCGAACGGCGAGGTCGGCGACGTCGACCCCACCGTGGCCGCCTGGGCGCTGATGGGCATCGGCGAGATCGTCGGGATGCGCTGGGTGCTGTGGGGCGGGGCCGACGGCCCGGCCGACGGGAGCGCACCGGGCCAGGGCGACCGGCTCCCGGAGATCCCCGAGGACGTGTTCGCCCAAACCATGCAGTTCATCGAGCGGGCGCTGGCGCCCCAGGAAGGACCGTCCGCATGAGTACCGAGACGTACCTGGACGGCCGCCGTGCCGTCGTCACCGGCGGCGGCAGCGGGATCGGCGCGGCCTGCGCGGCGGCGCTGGCCGCCCGCGGGGCCCACGTCGTCGTGGCGGACCGGGACGCGGAGGCGGCGAAGCGGGTCGCGGCCGACGTCGACGGGGAGGCCTGGGTGGTCGACCTGGCCGACACCGCCGCGCTGGACGACCTGACCCTCGACGCCGACGTGCTGGTCAACAACGCCGGCATCCAGCGGGTGAGCCCGATCGAGGAGTTCGACCCGGAGGCGTTCCGTCTCATCCAGCGCATCATGCTCGAGGCGCCGTTCCTCCTGATCCGGGCGGCTCTGCCGGCGATGTACGCCCGGGGCTGGGGCCGGGTCGTCAATCTCTCCTCCGTGCACGGGCTGGTCGCCTCGCCGTTCAAGTCCGCCTACGTGGCGGCCAAGCACGGCCTGGAGGGACTGTCGAAGGTCACCGCGCTGGAGGGCGGCCCGCACGGGGTGACCAGCAACTGCGTCAACCCGGGCTACGTGCGCACGCCGCTGGTCGAGAAGCAGATCGCCGACCAGGCCCGCGTGCACGGCATCGACGAGTCCGAGGTGCTGGAGAAGGTGCTGCTGACCGAGTCGGCGATCAAGCGGCTCACCGAGCCGGCGGAGGTCGGCGAGCTGGTCGCCTGGCTCGCGGGGCCGTCCGCCCGGATGGTCACGGGGGCCTCGTGGACCGTCGACGGCGGCTGGAGCGCCAGGTGACCGCCGCACCGGACGCCGTCACGCTCCGGCACGCCGTGCCCGGGCACCACTACCGGACGCTCGACGTCCCGGTCGGCGGCGGTGCCCTGCGGGTGGGCGTGTGGGACCCGGTCGACGACGCCGGCTCCGCGCTCGTCGACGCCCCGACGGTCCTCGCGGTCCACGGCATCACCGCCTCGCACCTGGCCTGGCCGCTGCTGGCCGGGAAGCTCCCCGGGGTGCGGGTGGTGGCGCCCGACCTGCGCGGCCGGGGACGCAGCCGCGACCTGCCCGGTCCCTTCGGCATGGCCCGGCACGCCGACGACGTCGCCGCGGTGGCCCTGGCCGTGGCCGACGGCCCGGTGCCGGTGGTCGGGCACTCCATGGGTGCCTTCGTCGCCGTGGCCCTCGCCGACCGGCACCCCGAGGTCGTCGCGGGTCTGCTGCTCGTCGACGGCGGCGTGCCCCTGCCCGAGCCGCCCGGGCTCGCCCCGGACGCCACGTCCGCCGAGCGGCTGCGCGCCGTGCTCGGGCCGGCGGCCGACCGGTTGCGGCGCACGTTCCCCGACGCCGAGGCCTACCGATCCTTCTGGTCGCAGCACCCGGCGTTCACCGCGGTGTGGGGACCGGCCGTGCTGGACTACGTCGACTACGACCTGGTGGCCACGCCGGACGGGTGGCGTCCGGCGTCGAACCCGGACGCGGTCGCCAGCGACTCCCTCGACCTGCACGACGGCGGACCCGTGGGCAGCGCACTGGCGCGCCTGGAGCGGCCGACGACCCTGCTGCGGGCTCCCCGCGGGCTGCTGGACGAGCCGAGCCCGCTGTACGACCCCGCGCACGTGGCACGCTGGACCCGGCGGACCCCGGTGCTGCGGCCCCGCGACGTGCCGGACGTCAACCACTACACGATCATCATGGGCCGTGACGGCAGCGCCGCCGTCGCGGCGGAGACACGCGCCCTGCTGGGCGCCCAGGACGAGGAGGTCCGATGAGCACACCCCTTCCCCCGGCCGCGGAGCCGACCGGCCTCGACAAGGTCGTCGGCAGCGCTGCGGAGGCCGTCGCCGACATCCCGGACGGCGCGTCGCTCGCCGTCGGCGGTTTCGGCCTGTGCGGCAACCCGATCGCCCTGATCGAGGCGCTGCTGGCCCAGGGCACGAGCGACCTGTCGGTCGTGAGCAACAACTGCGGCGTCGACGACTGGGGTCTCGGCGTGCTGCTGAACGCCGGACGTCTACGCAAGATGACGTCGTCGTACGTCGGCGAGAACAAGGAGTTCGAGCGCCAGTTCCTCACCGGCGAGCTCGAGGTCGAGCTCACCCCGCAGGGCACGCTCGCCGAGAAGCTGCGCGCCGGCGGGGCGGGCATCGCCGCGTTCTACACGCGCACCGGCGTCGGCACGCAGGTGGCCGACGGCGGTCTGCCACGCCGGTACGACGGCTCCGGCGGGATCGCGGTCGGCAGCCCCGCCAAGGAGATCCGCTCCTTCCCCGTGGCGGCGGCCGACGGCGTCCACGACCAGGAGTTCGTCCTCGAGAAGGCGATCAGCACGGACTTCGCCCTGGTGCACGCCGCGAAGGGCGACCGGTTCGGGAACCTCGTCTTCCACCGCTCGGCACGCAACTTCTCCCCGCTGGCGGCGATGGCCGGCCGCGTGTGCGTGGCCCAGGTCGAGGAGCTGGTCGAACCCGGCGAGATCGATCCCGACGACGTCCACCTGCCCGGCGTGTTCGTGCACCGCATGGTCGTCGTCGGCCCCGACGTCGAGAAGCGCATCGAGCGCCGCACGGTGCGCGAGGACGCGTCCCCGGCCGGCACCGCAGGCACGACGAACGGCTCCACCGCACGGAAGGAGGGCTGAGCGATGGCGCTCACCCGCGACGAGATGGCCGCCCGCGCCGCCCGCGAGCTGCTCGACGGCTGGTACGTGAACCTCGGCATCGGCCTGCCCACGCTGGTGCCGAACTACGTGCCGGCGGACAAGCACCTGGTGCTGCAGAGCGAGAACGGCATCCTGGGCGTCGGCCCGTTCCCGACCGAGGACGAGGTCGACCCCGACCTGATCAACGCCGGCAAGCAGACGGTGACCACGCTGCCCGGCGCCGCGATCTTCGACTCGGCGACCAGCTTCGCGATGATCCGGGCCGGCAAGATCGACGCCGCGATCCTCGGGGCGATGCAGGTCTCCGCCGCCGGCGATCTCGCGAACTGGATGATCCCCGGCAAGATGATCAAGGGGCCCGGGGGCGCCATGGACCTCGTCCACGGTGCCGCGCGGCTCATCATCGTCATGGAGCACACCGCCCGGGACGGGTCGCCGAAGATCGTGCACGAGTGCTCGCTGCCGCTGACGGGCCGGGAGGTCGTGCACCGCATCATCACCGACCTCGCCGTCCTCGACGTCACCCCCGACGGCCTCGTGCTGCGCGAGCTCGCCCCCGGCGTGACCGAGGAGGAGGTCCGCGAGCGCACCGAGCCGGCGATCACCGTCGAGCTGGACGACTCCCCGCTGGCCGCGGCCCCGCACGCCGTGCGCCCGCCGGCCGCGGTCGGGGGCACCGCGTGAGCGGGCGTCCGGTACGTCGCAGCGACGTCGCCACGGCCCGCGGCACGTTCCACGTCCGTGACACCGGCCCGGGCGGTGCGGCGACCCTGCTGTGCGTGCACGGCAACTGCTCGTCGTCGGCGTTCTTCGCCCGCCTGCTCACCACGCTGCCCGACGACGTGCGCGGCGTGGCCGTGGACCTGCGCGGCTTCGGCGACAGCGAGCCGTTGCCGATCGACGCCACCCGCGGGCTGCGCGACCTCGCCGACGACGTGGCGGCGGTGCTCGCGGCGCTGGGGCTGGACTCGCCCGGTGCTCCCCCGCTGACGGCACTCGGTCACTCGGCCGGGGCCGGGGTCGTGCTGCAGGTCGCGATCGACGACGCCGCGCGGTTCGCCGCGCTGGTGCTCGAGGCGCCGATGTCCCCGTACGGGTTCGGCGGCACCCGCGACCTGGCGGGGACGCCGACCGCTCCCGACCATGCCGGGTCCGGCGGTGGGACGGCCAACCCGGACTTCGTGGCCGCGATCGCGGCGGGCGACCGGTCCCACGAGCCGGGGTCCCCCCGCGGCGTGCTGCGCGGCTTCTACGTCGCCGACCCCGCCACGATCGCCGACCAGGAGGAGGAGCTGCTGGAATCGGTGCTCAGCACCCGCACCGGGCCCGACCACTACCCGGGCGACCTGACGCCGTCGGACCACTGGCCTTCCGTGGCGCCCGGCACGCGCGGCATGAACAACGCCATCTCCCCGCGCTACCTCGACCTGTCCGGGTTCGCCGCGGTCACCCCGCAGCCCCCGGTGCTGTGGGTGCGCGGCGAAGCCGACGCGATCGTCTCGGACACCTCGGCGCTCGACCTGGCCCAGCTCGAGGCGCTGGGAGCCGTGCCGGGCTGGCCCGGCCCCCAGGCGTGCCCGCCGCAGCCCATGGTCGGCCAGACCCGGGCCGTGCTGGAGGACTACGCGGCCCGCGGCGGGGCGTACCGTGAGGTCGTGCTCTCCGGCGTCGGCCACTCGCCGCACCTGGAGAGCCCGGACGAGGTGCTCGCGCTCGTCGTGGACGCCGTGCGCGCCCCCGTCCGGACCATCGAGCCCGTGGCGGCCGCCGGCGATCCCGGCGCCGCCCTCGACGACGAGGAGCGAGCCTCATGACCAGCACGACCGACCCGCGAGGAGACGACGTGGTCGTCGTCTCCGCCGCCCGCACCCCGCAGGGACGCCTCGGCGGATCCCTCGCCTCGCTGACGGCGGTGGAGCTCGGCGCCGTGGCGGCCCGGGCCGCGCTCGAGCAGGCGGGGGCGCTCGCCGCCGACGTCGACACGGTGGTCCTCGGCCAGGTGCTCCAGGCCGGCGCCGGGCAGAACCCCGCACGGCAGACCGCAGTCGCCGCCGGGGTCGGCATGAACGTGCCCGCGGTGACCGTCAACAAGGTGTGCCTGTCCGGGCTCACCGCCGTCGTCGACGGCGCCCGGCTGCTGCGCACCGGCGAGGCGTCCGTGGTGCTCGTCGGCGGCCAGGAGTCGATGACGAACGCCCCGCACCTGCTGCCCGGCGCCCGGGCGGGCTTCCGCTACGGCGACGCGACTCTCCTCGATGCCGTCTCCCGCGACGGGCTGTCGGACGCGTTCGACGGCCAGGCGATGGGCCTGAGCACCGAGGAGCACAACACCGGGTCGGTGCACGTGACGCGCACCGAGCAGGATGAGGTGGCCGCGGCGTCCCACCAGCGGGCCGCACGGGCCGCCAAGGACGGGGTGCTCACCGCCGAGCTCGCCCCGGTGGAGGTGCCGCAGCGGCGCGGGGAGCCCGTCGTCGTCTCCTCCGACGAGGGGGTCCGCCCCGACACGACCGCCGAGAGCCTCGCGCGGCTGCGCCCCGCCTTCTCGCGGGAGGGCACGATCACGGCGGGCAACGCCTCGCAGATCTCCGACGGCGCCGCGGCGCTGGTGCTGACCACGCGCTCGCGGGCCGAGACGGCGGGCGTGCCGGTGCTGGCGACCGTGCGCTCGGCCGGTCAGGTCGCCGGGCCGGACACGTCGCTGCACTCCCAGCCGGCGAACGCGATCGCCGCGGCGCTGCGTCGCGAGGGGTGGTCGGCCGAGGACCTCGACCACGTCGAGATCAACGAGGCCTTCGCCGTCGTGTCCGCGGTGTCCACCCGGGTGCTGGGGCTCTCCCCGGACGTCGTGAACCCGCACGGCGGCGGCATCTCGCTCGGGCACCCCATCGGGGCCTCCGGCGCGCGGCTCGCGGTGCACGCCGCGCACGAGCTGGCCCGGCGTCGGGCCGACGGCGAGACCGGCGTGCGTGCCGCCGTCGCGCTGTGCGGGGGCGGCGGGCAGGGCGAGGCGCTCCTCCTGGAGGCCTGACCCGCCCTGAGCCACAGGCCCCGCCCGCTCGTCTCAGCGGCTCCCCCACCCCGCTGTGGGCGCACTTCTTGGCCCGAGAAGACCCTTTTGTCAGGGTGTGCGGCAACAAGAACTGCGCCCACAGCGCCGCCGAGCGCCTAGCGCCTAGCGCCTAGCGCTGCGCGGCGGACGGGAGCACGGCCCGTGGCCGCCGCGCGAGGACAGCCGCGGGTTCAGCGGGCCAGGGAACGCAGCTGGCGCAACGCCACCGAGAGGGTCGCGATCCCGGGCTCGTCCACCGAGTGCGCCGTGGACAGCGCGTCCATCGCGCGCCGCGCCACCGCGCCGCCGTCGTCCAACCACGCCGCGATCCGCTCGTCGGCCGTCCCTGCGTCCGTCCCGGTGAGCACCGATGCCGTCAGTGCCACCGTGGCGGCGTAGAGGTCGTCGCGCAGCGCGGCGCGTGCCATCGAGTCCCAGCGGTCGTCCTGCGGCAGCCCGGACACGCCCGTCAGCAGGTCCGGGACGCCGATGCGCGCGGACAGCGCGAAGTACGTCCGCGCGACCTGCTCGAGATCCCAGTCCTGCGCGGCCGCCAGGTCCGCGACGTCCAGCAGCGGCAGCGACCCCAGCAGCCCCGCGCCCCGCCGGGCCAGCTCGGCGCCGCAGCCGGCCTCCTCCAGCTCGGCCACCCTGGCGGTGTACTGCCGCAGCTCCTCGCCCTGGAACAGCTCGCCGAGACGCGGCACGAACGCACCCACCGGTTCCGCGAAGGACTCGATCTCGGCGCCCACGTCGATGCGGTCCGAGCGGTGCTGCACGAACCAGCGTGCCGTGCGGTCCAGCAGCCGCCGGAACTCGAGGTACAGGTCCGTCTGCACCCGGGTGTCGACGACGTTGTCGGTGGCCTCGACCGCCGTGACGAATCCCCGCAGGTCCATGATCTCGCGGGCGGCGACGAACGCCCGGGCGATCTGCTCGGTCGGGGCCCCCGTCTCGTCGCCGGCGCGGTAGGCGAACGTGATGCCGCCGCGGTTGACCATCGAGTTCACCACGGCGTTGACGATGATCTCGCGGCGCAGGGGGTGGTCGGCCATGTCCGCGGCGAACGGTTCGCTCACCTGGTCCGGGAAGTAGGCGTCCACCGTCCGCTCGAACCACGGGTCGTCGGCCAGGTCGGTGTCGGTCAGGTCCGTCTTCAGCGCCAGCTTGGCGTGGGCCATCAGCACGGCGAACTCCGGGCGGGTCAGCCCCTGGTGCTGCTCGATGCGCGCGGCGATCTCGGCACCGTCGGGCAGCGCCTCCAGGTCGCGGTCCAGATCGCCGCGGCCCTCCAGCCACTCCATGAGCCGCGCGTGCACGGGCAGCATGACCGCGGCGTTGGCCCGCGAGTTGCCGAGCAGCACGTTCTGCTCGTAGTTGTCGCGCAGCACCTGCGCCGCGACCTCCTCGGTCATCGACTCCAGCAGGTCGTTGCGCTCCTCGAGGCCGAGGCGGCCGTCGCGCACCACCGACCCCAGCAGGATCTTGATGTTGACCTCGTGGTCCGAGGTGCCCACCCCGGCGGAGTTGTCGATGGCGTCGGTGTTGATCTGGACGCCGTGCTGCGCGGCCTCGACGCGGCCCCGCTGGCTGACCCCCAGGTTGCCGCCCTCGCCGACCACCTGGGCCCGCAGCGCGGCGCCGTCGACGCGGATCGCGTCGTTCGCCCGGTCGCCGATCTCGTCGTGCGTCTCGGCGGACGCCTTGACGTACGTGCCGATCCCGCCGTTCCACAGCAGGTCGACCGGGGCCAGCAGGACGGCGCGCTTGAGCTCGTTCGGGGTCAGGCGCGAGGTGCCCTCGTCCAGCCCGAGCGCCGCCGCCATCTCCGCGCTGACCGGGATCGACTTGGCCGTCAGGGGGAAGACGCCGCCGCCCGCGGAGATCAGGTCGCGGTCGTAGTCGTCCCACGTGGACCGGCCCAGCTCGAACAGGCGGCGCCGCTCGGCGTACGACGCCGCGGCGTCCGGGTCGGGGTCGACGAACACGTGCCGGTGGTCGAACGCGGCCACGAGCCGGATGTGCTCCGAGAGCAGCATCCCGTTGCCGAAAACGTCCCCGGACATGTCGCCGATGCCCACCACCGTGAAGTCCTCGGTCTGCGTGTCGTGGCCGAGCTCGCGGAAGTGCCGCTTCACCGACTCCCACGCACCGCGGGCCGTGATGCCCATGGCCTTGTGGTCGTAGCCGTCCGACCCGCCCGAGGCGAACGCGTCGTCCAGCCAGAAGCCGTACTCGGCCGAGATCTCGTTGGCGATGTCGGAGAAGGACGCCGTGCCCTTGTCCGCGGCGACCACCAGGTACGGGTCGTCGCCGTCGTGGCGCACCACCCGCTCCGGCGGCACCACCTCGGTCCCCTCGCGGTTGTCCGTGATGTCGAGCATCCCGCGGATGAAGGTGCGGTAGGCCTCCTGCCCCTCGGCCAGCCAGGCGGCCCGGTCCGACGGGTCCGGCAGACGCTTCGCCACGAAACCACCCTTGGACCCGGTCGGCACGATGACGGCGTTCTTGACCATCTGCGCCTTGACCAGCCCCAGCACCTCCGTGCGGAAGTCCTCGCGGCGGTCGCTCCAGCGCAGTCCCCCGCGGGCGACCTTCCCGAACCGCAGGTGCACGCCCTCGACCCGCGGGGAGTAGACCCAGATCTCCGCCATCGGGTGCGGCAGCGGCAGGTCCGGCACCCGGGCGCAGTCGAGCTTCATCGACACCCACGACGGCGGCTCGCCCGCCGCGTCCCGGCGGAAGAAGTTGGTGCGCAGGGTCGCCGTGACGATGCCCAGGAACGCCCGCAGGATGCGGTCGTGGTCCAGGCTGGCGACGGCGTCGAGCGCCTCCAGCAGGGCGTCGGTCGCCGCCTGCACCTCCTGGTCCCGCGCCTCGGCGTCGACGTCGAGGTCCGGGTCGAACCGCAGCTCGAACAGCCGCACCAGGTCGGCGGCCCGCTCCGGGTGCGCGAGCAGCGCCTCGTCGATGTACTCCATCGAGAACGCAGAGCCCGCCTGACGCAGGTACCGGCCCACGGCCCGCAGCACCACCACGTCCCGCCACGACAGCCCGGCACGCAGCACCAGCGCGTTCAGCAGGTCGCTCTCGGCCGCCCCGGCCCACACCGCGCGGAAGGTCTCCTCCAGCGCGCTCGCGGCGCCGTCGTCGTCCCACAGCGCCGGGTCGGCCGCCGTCAGGCCGAAGTCCGAGATGTAGCGCGGCCTGCCGTCCGCGGGGCGGACCGTGTAGGGCCGCTCGTCGAGGACGTCGACACCCAGGTCGGTCAGCACCGGCAGCACCTGCGTGAGCCGGTGCTCGCGCAGGGACGCGAAGGTGAGCCGGCGCACGCTGCGGTCCTCGTCGCCCGGGTCGTACAGGTGCACCGCGATCGGGTGGTCGTCGGACAACGAGTCCAGCCGCGCGATGTCGCCCACCGCGGCGGCCGGGGAGATCTGCTCCTTGTACGCCTCGGGGAAGGCCGAGCCGTACCGGGCCAGCACGTCGGCGGCGTCCTCCTCGCCGTGGGCGTGGTGCAGCTCGTCGACCAGCGCCGCCGTCCACGTGCGCACCGCGTCCTCGAGACGCCCCTGCAGGTCGGCCTCGTCGATCTCCGGGATCCCCGCGTCACGCGGCACCCGCACCATGAAGTGCAGCTGGGCGAGCGGAGAGTCGTCGACCCGGGTGGTGTGCTCGACGCGCTCGGCGGCGAACGCCGTGCGCAGCAACGCCTCGATACGCAGCCGCACCGTCGTGTTGTAGCGGTCGCGCGGCAGGTACACCAGCGCCGAGACGAACCGCCCGAACTCGTCGGGACGCAGGAAGATCTTGGAACGGCGGCGCTCGCGCAGCCGGGACACCTGGCTCGCCACCTCCAGCAGGTGCTCCGGGGAGTCCTGGAAGAGCTCGTCGCGCGGGTACTGCTCCAGCACCTGCAGCAGGTCCTTGCCGGAGTGCGAGCTCGCCGAGTACCCGGACGCGCGCAGCACGCCCCGCGCCTTGTCGGCGGCGATCGGCAGCGTCAGCACCGACGACGCGTACGCCGCCGACGTGAACATCCCCAGGATGCGGCGCTCACCGGTGACGTTCCCGTCGTCGTCGAAGGTCCGCACGCCGATGTAGTCCAGGTAGACGTCGCGGTGCACGGTGGCGCGCGAGTTCGCCTTGGTGATGGTGAGCAGCCGGGGCTCGCGCGCGGTGCGCTGCGCCTCGGGGCGCAGGTGCACGACGTCGGAGGTCGCCTTGCGCAGGATGCCCAGGCCCGTGCCGGGGTCGGGGCGCAGCACGTCCTCGCCGTCGTGGTTCTCCAGGGTGTACTCGCGGTAGCCGAGGAACGTGAAGTGGTCCTCGGCGAGCCAGGTGAGGAACTCGACCGCCGGCTTGATCGCGTCGGCGTCGACCGTGGGCGGCGGCGCGACCCGCAGGTCGGTGCAGATGTCCAGGCACGCCCGCCGCATGGGCGCCCAGTCGCCGACCGAGAGGTGGACGTCCCCGACGACGTCGCGCAGCCGCTCGACCAGCTCGTCCACCTCGGCCTCGTCCGCGATCCGGTCGGTCTCGAGGTGCATCCACGACTCGGGCCGCCCGCCGTGCGCGCCGATCTCGACGAGCTCGCCGTCCGCGTCGCGGTGCACGCCCACGACGGGGTGCTGGAGCAGGTGGACGGTCCCACCGTGCCGGGCGACGGCCGCGTCCACGGAGTCGACGAGGAACGGCGCGTCGTCGGTGCAGACGTCGACGACGGTGCGCCGCGACGTCCAGCCGTCCTCGCGCAGCGTCGGGGTGAAGGCGCGCACCAGGGTCTCGCCGCGCTCGCGGCGGGCCGCGAACCGGCAGGTCGAGGCGACGGCGCCGACGACGTCGCGGGGCTCGCGCTCCGCGAGGTCCTCGGCGGACCACGCCGTCAGGAGGTGTCGGGCGCTGCGCCGGAGCTCGGTCGGGAGCTCGGAGAGCGCCTCGTGGATGTGCGGGTCCTGGGCGGCGTCGTCGGTCATGAACCTCTTCGTCCTACGTCGGCGGTCGTGGCCCTGTAGGGCCGTCTCGATGCTATCGCCGCGACGCGTCCGCGCAGGGTCAGCCGGCGTCCGGGGCGTGCCGCTCCAGGAACTCGTAGACCGCGGTGGTGTCCACACCCGGGAACGCGCCGGACGGCATGGCGGCGAGCATGGAGGCGTGGGGGCGGGCGCTGGGCAGCGCGTGGCCGTCCCAGCGGTCGGCGAGCGGGCGCGAGGGCTGGCGGCAGCACGACTCGTCCGGGCAGCGGGACGTGGACCGCGCCGTCGTCTGCCGGCCCAGGAACCACTTCACCTGCGCGTACGGCACGCCGACGCTGACGGAGAACCTCCCGTCGGGCGTGTCGGAGACCCGCGAGGTGCACCAGTACGTCCCGGTGGGGGTGTCGGTGTACTGGTAGTAGGGGCTGAGGCGGTCCTGGACGTCGAACACGACGCGGGCCGTCCACTGCTTGCACACGTGCTGGCCCTCGACGGTGCCGAGGGCGTCGGCGGGGAACCGGACGCCGTC
Source organism: Isoptericola chiayiensis (assembly GCF_013149805.1). Taxonomy (GTDB): domain Bacteria; phylum Actinomycetota; class Actinomycetes; order Actinomycetales; family Cellulomonadaceae; genus Isoptericola; species Isoptericola chiayiensis. Next base: position 7,085 of record NZ_JABEZT010000004.1, on the reverse strand, counting down.
GTTCTCGTAGGCCTTGTGGATCGCCCCCGACTCGTGGACCTTCATGAAGTGCACGCCGATGCCGAGGTGGCGGGTGGCCAGGTTGGTGAACCGGTGCGCGGCCGTCTCGTAGGAGACGGCGAACGCGTCGCGCAGGTCCTCGATGGAGATGGCCCGGGCGTCCTTGGCCTCGCGCAGGTGCTTGACGGCCTCCCGCTCGGGCAGCAGCAGCGCGGCGCACAGGTAGTTGGCCTCCACGCGCTGGCGCAGGAACTCGCCGTAGTCGCGGGGCTCGGCGTGCTCCAGCACGTGCGAGGCCAGCGCCTGCAGCAGCGCGGAGCGCGCGTCGGAGCGGCCGCGGATGCCGTTGCTGGGCAGGTAGACGCGGTGGTGGCGCTGGTCGATGACGGCGCGCGTCGAGTGCGGCAGGTCCGACTCGTAGTGGATGGAGAAGCCGAGGTGCGTCGCGATGTCGACCGCCGCGCGCTGGGGCACCGGCCCGCGGGTGTGGCCGACGTCGTCGAGCAGGGAGCGGGCCACGATCTCCAGGTCGGGGAAGTAATTGTCCTGCGCGCGCATGTCGGCGCGCAGCTCGGTGTTGGCCCGCCGTGCCTCCTCAGGGGTCAGGGCGCGCTCGGAGTGGAGCCGTTCCAGCTCGGCCTGCAGCGACACGATCGCCTCGAGGGCGTCGGTCGGCAGCGACTTGCCGACGCGCACCGGCTTCACGCCGAGCGCGGAGAAGAGCGGTCCTCTTTGCACGCGCTCCAGCTCGATCTCCAGGGCGTCGCGTCGGGACGGGGCCTCCGGGGAGAGCAGGTCGTCGACGCTGGTGCCCAGCGCCCGCGCCACGGCCTGCAGGCGGGCGATCGTGGGTTCGCGCTTGCCGTTCTCGAGCATGGAGACCTGAGACGGTGCACGTGAGATGGCGTCTCCGAGCTCTTCGAGCGTCATGCCCCGCTGCGTGCGCAGGTGTCGGATGCGTCGCCCGATCGTCAGGGCGTCGGGCTCGGCGGTGACCTGCGGCGGCGCGGGCGGGGCGACCGGCGTGCGGTGCGGCGTCGTGATGGCCATGCCCCAGCGTGACACAGACCACTCCTTCCGGGAAGGAGAAGAATCGCGAAACTTCTTCTCCCAGAACCTCGCCCCGAGGGTTGCGGAACCGGCAGAGTCGATTCCGAGGGACGACGACGGCGGTCCACCGGCCACACCACCGGGCGGACCGCCGTCGGCCCTCACCAGGCAGGCCGGCAGGCCGTACGACGAAAGGCGAGACCATGACCGCGATCCTCGACACCGCGACCCCCACCGGCACGACCCGCCCCGGCGACCAGGTCGCCACGGCGGCGGCGCTCGCCGAGCAGTGGGCCACCGACCCGCGCTGGGCCGGCGTCACCCGGGACTACTCGGCCGAGGACGTCGTCGCGCTGCGCGGGTCGGTCGCCGAGGAGCACACCCTCGCCCGCCGCGGCTCCGAGCTGCTGTGGGAGCTGCTGCACAGCGAGGACTACGTCAACGCCCTCGGCGCTCTCACCGGCAACCAGGCCGTGCAGCAGGTCAAGGCCGGCCTCAAGGCCGTCTACCTGTCCGGCTGGCAGGTGGCCGGCGACGCCAACCTCTCGGGCCAGACCTACCCCGACCAGTCGCTCTACCCCGCCAACTCGGTGCCCGCCGTCGTGCGGCGCATCAACAACGCCCTGCTGCGCGCCGACCAGATCGACGTGTCCGAGAACGGCGCCCCGACCCGCAACTGGCTCGCCCCGATCGTGGCCGACGCCGAGGCCGGGTTCGGCGGGCCGCTCAACGCCTACGAACTCATGAAGTCGATGATCGCCTCCGGCGCCTCCGGCGTGCACTGGGAGGACCAGCTCGCCTCCGAGAAGAAGTGCGGCCACCTGGGCGGCAAGGTGCTCATCCCCACCAAGCAGCACGTGCGCACCCTCAACGCCGCACGGCTCGCCGCCGACGTCTCCGACGTGCCCAGCGTCGTCATCGCCCGCACCGACGCCGAGGCCGCCACCCTGCTGACCTCCGACGTCGACGAGCGCGACCGGCCGTTCCTCACCGGTGGCCGCACCGGCGAAGGGTTCTACGAGGTCCGCAACGGCATCGAGCCCTGCATCGCCCGGGCCCACGCCTACGCCCCCTACGCCGACCTCATCTGGATGGAGACCGGCACCCCTGACCTCGACCTGGCCCGCCGGTTCGCCGAGGCCGTCAAGGCCGAGTTCCCCGACCAGATGCTGGCCTACAACTGCTCGCCGTCGTTCAACTGGAAGAAGCACCTCGACGACGACACCATCGCGAAGTTCCAGCGCGAGCTCGGCGCCATGGGCTTCAGCTTCCAGTTCATCACCCTGGCGGGCTTCCACGCCCTCAACCACTCCATGTTCGATCTGGCCCACGGTTACGCCCGTGAGCAGATGACGGCCTACGTGCAGCTGCAGGAGGCCGAGTTCGCCTCCGAGACCCGCGGCTACACCGCCACCAAGCACCAGCGCGAGGTGGGCACCGGCTACTTCGACCGCGTGTCGACGGCGCTCAACCCCGACGCCGCCACCCTGGCGCTGGCCGGCTCCACCGAGGCCGCGCAGTTCTGACTCACCCGTACCCGCCGCCGCGGGGGACTCCCCCGCGGCGGCCCTCGAAGGAGGGACCTGCCATGACCATCACCGACCTGCCCCGCTCCACCCGCTCCGCGGGTTCGCCGGCCACGCCGCCCCGCGGCATCGCGCTGTCCGACTCGCTGAACGCCGCCGAGGGAAGCATCGACGTCGTCGCACCGATGGAGCCCGGCTTCGAGGAGATCCTCACCCCCGAGGCGCTCGACTTCCTCGCCCTGCTGCACGACCACTTCGCCGACACCCGCTGCGAGCTGCTGCTGACGCGTCAGCGCCGCACCCGCGAGATCGCGGGCGGCACCGACCCGGACTTCCTGCCCACCACGCGACCCGTCCGCGACGACCCGTCCTGGCGGGTGGCCGGTGCCGACGGCGCACCGGGCCTGTCCGACCGGCGCGTCGAGATCACCGGGCCGACCGACCCCAAGATGACCGTCAACGCGCTCAACTCCGGCGCCAAGGTGTGGCTCGCCGACGCCGAGGACGCCTCCAGCCCCACGTGGGCGAACGTCGTCGGCGGCCAGCTCGCCCTGCGCTCCGCGATCCGCGGCGAGCTGACGTTCGACGGCCCCTCCCCCGACGGCGGCCGCACCCCGGGCAAGCACTACGCGCTGCGCACGACCGAGCTCACCGAGATGCCGACCATCGTGTTCCGGCCCCGCGGCTGGCACCTGTTCGAGAAGCACCTGGCCTACACCGGCACCGACGGCTCCTCGCAGCCGGCGTCCGGCTCGCTGGTCGACTTCGGGCTGTACTTCTTCCACAACGCCCGCGAGCTCATCGCCCGCGGTCGCGGTCCGTACTTCTACCTGCCGAAGCTGGAGTCCCACCGCGAGGCCCGGCTGTGGAACGAGGTCTTCGAGCTCGCCCAGCACGCCTTCGACATCCCGCAGGGCACGATCCGCGCCACCGTGCTCATCGAGACCCTGCCGGCCGCGTTCGAGATGGAGGAGATCCTCTACGAGCTGCGCGACCACTGCGCCGGGCTCAACGCCGGGCGCTGGGACTACCTGTTCAGCGTCATCAAGTGCTTCCGGAGCCGGGGCGACTCGTACGTGCTGCCCGACCGGGCGCAGGTGACCATGACGGCGCCGTTCATGCGGGCCTACACCGAGCTGCTCGTGGCCACCTGCCACCGGCGCGGGGCGCACGCCATCGGCGGCATGAGCGCCTTCATCCCCGACCGTCGCTCCCCCGAGGTGACCGAGCAGGCCTTCGCCAAGGTCCGCGCCGACAAGGACCGCGAGGCCGGGGACGGCTTCGACGGCTCCTGGGTGGCGCACCCCGATCTCATCCCGATCGCGCGCGCCGCGTTCGACGAGGTGCTGGGCGAACGGGAGAACCAGGTCGACCGGCAGCGCGACGACGTCACCGTGGGCCAGGCCGAGCTGCTCGACGTCGCCTCCGCGCGGCGCGCCGGGGCCACCGTGACCGAGGCCGGGGTGCGGACCAACATCTCCGTCGGCATCCGCTACATCGCCTCCTGGCTGCGGGGCACCGGCGCCGCGGCGCTCGACAGCCTCATGGAGGACGCGGCGACGGCGGAGATCTCCCGCTCCCAGGTGTGGCAGTGGATGCACGCCGGGACCGTGACCGACGACGGCGTCACCATCACGCGCGAGCTGTGCGAGGCGATGGTCCGCGAGTTCCTGCGGTCGACGCCGCGTGCGGCCGGCGACCGGCTCGACGACGCCGCGGCGATCTTCCGCGAGGTGGCGCTCGGCGACGAGTTCCCGCCGTTCCTCACCACGAGCGCGTACGCCCGGTACTTCGGCTGAGCTCGCTCCACCCGGTCCCGACCGCCCCCTCGGGGCCGGGTGGGCACGACGGCGGCCCGTCACCCATCGGTGGCGGGCCGCCGTCGTGTCACGGGCCTCCGGGCTACCGGATGTGGCGTCCAGGCCATGAGCCCGCGCTGACGAGCAACACCGAGCGGGAACATACGCATCCGGTCACCCCCAGGCCCTGCCAGTCACCTCCTGCCTGTGGACAACCGGGGCTGGGCCGTCGCCGTCAGCCACCGTGGTCCGCATGGACACCACCCCGACGCCGGTCCGCCCCGGTGACCACGTGTACGACGACGCCGACCGCCTCGCGCTGGCTACGACGCTCGCGGCTGCGGCACTCCCCCGCAGCCGCACGCTGTGCCTGTCGTGGATCGACGCCGACCACCGCGCCGCCGGCGTCGCCGTCCCGATCCGCGAGGTCCCCGAGTACCCCGACGTCGACGACGCCCGACGCTTCGGCATGGTGATCGCCTCGGTCACGCAGGAATCGGTCCCGGGCGGATCGGTGGTCGCGGTGCTGTGCCGGCCCGGCGACGCCACGATCTGCGACGTCGACCGTGCCTGGAATCTTGCGCTGCGCGAGCAGTCGGCGACGCACGGCTTCCGGCTGCACGGCCTCTTCGTGGCCGCCGGTGGCGGTGTGCGGCCCCTGACGATGGACGACGCGCTCACCGGATGAGCACCGTCGCCGTTGCGGCGTACCGTGGCTCGGATCATGTCTTCCGCCTCGAGCAAGACCACCGCCGGAGAGGTCCTCGCCGTCGTGGTGGCCGATCACGTCCGCCGTATCGAGCAACGCGTCCCACCGGCCCTGTCCGACGAGGACGACGCGGTGCACCGGCTGCGTACCGCCGTGCGTCGGCTTCGGACGGTGCTGGCGGTGTACCGCCCGGTCTTCGACCGGGACGAGGTCGAGGCACTGCGAGGCCGGCTCGCCGAGTTCGGAGACGTGCTGGGCGAGGTCCGCGACCTCGAGGTGCGCCGCGCGGATGTCGCGGCGGTCGGTAGTGCAGCACGCGTGCCTCTGGAGGCCCGTGACCGGCTCGTGGCCGAGCTGGACCACCAGCACGACGAGGCACACCGACGCCTGGTCGAGTGGTGCAACGGGCAGGAGTTCGCCGACCTGACCGCCGAGCTGACACGCTGGGTCAGCTCGCCGCCGCCCGGGCCCAAGGCGCACAAGTCCGCACGCAAGCAGGTGAGGCGTCGGCTGGACAAGGCCACCCGGAAGGTCCTCAAGTCTGCGGAAGCCGTCGACCTGGAGCAGATGGCTCGATCGACCGGCGACGAGCTTGACGAGCTCCTCCCCGAGGCGCACCGGCTGCGCAAGGCCGGCCGGAGGCTCTCCCAGTCGACCCGTGCGGTCACGCGCAAGCCGGCCAAGGTGCTCGGGGGCTCGCGGCGAGAGGTCGGAGCCCTCGGCAAGGCGTTGCAGTCGTCCCTGGGGGATCACCGGGATGCGATCCTGCTGGCGCGGTACGCCGCCGAGGTGGGTGCCTCGGTGGCGTCCGACGGCGGAGACCGCGCGGCGTACGACCGGCTCGCGCGGGCTGCCACGCGTCGAGGACAGGCTCACGTCGCGGAGGCCGTCGCCGCCGTCGAGGCGCTCCGCCGTTCCTCCATCGCCGCGAGGTAGGCAACCCTTCCCACGAGGTAGGCAACTTCGTCGCGAGGTAGGCAGCACTCCCGCGGGGTAGGCGACTTCGCGGCGAGGTAGCACAGCGTTGTCCACAGGGTGGGACGTGCAGTTTCGTCGGATGTGTCCCGGTCGCTAGGGTCAGGACTCGATCTGGCCGCTGATGCCCTGGAGACGCGATGACGCGCACGACCCGGCACCACCTGACCTCGACCGCGATCCTGCTCACCTCCGTACTGCTCGTCGCTGGCTGCACCGACGACGACGCCGAACCGGGAGCCACCTCGAGCGAGCTACCGTTGCCCGCCTCGGTCACCGCCTCGCCGTCCGACGAGCCGTCCCCGACGCCATCGCCGTCACCGAGCGGACCGGAGAAGCCCGAACGGCCCGCCGCCATGGACAAGAAGGACGGCGACGGGGCGGCGGCTGCTGCCGAGTACTTTCTCGCGCTCTACGACTACACGCTGAAGACCGGGGACACGAGGACGCTCGGCAAGATGTCTCATCGTGCTTGCGGATTCTGCGAAGACACGATCGAAGAGGCCGAAGCAATCCTGAACGATGGCGAGACGTATGAGGGCGGCCAGCTCACGTTCGAACTCATCAAGTCGTTCGACAGGGACGCCGTCACCGGGATCTACCCACTGGACGCTGACGTAGAGCAGGCTGCGGCCTCTATTGAGAAGGAGAACGGCGAAGTCGTGTGGGAGCAGGACCGCACCACGACGGAAGCCCGTATCGAGATGGGACTACGGGACGGGGAATGGGTTGTCGTTGAGATTGCGGGACGTCCAGAGTGAGAAGCCAAACGACGGCTATCGCCGCCATGGCACTGCTCGCTACCGCGCTCCCCACCGCATCCGCAGCTGCCACCGACGATGTCCGGGGATTCGGGAGCAAGGCGGAGGACCAGTCGATCACCGTTTCTTTGAGTGACCAGCAAGATCTGCTCGATGGCGGCAGTGACGGTGGCGAGTCGGACGTGCGCTACTACCGCGCCACGGTGCACTACTGCCTGCTCGACGACCTGGACTCCACCGTCCTGCGCGAAGCCTGCACCGACGG